>NZ_AWZU01000054.1 GCF_000472385.1 Bradyrhizobium sp. ARR65 | reverse complement strand
GATGCTGAGCCGCCACCCGCCCAGGCGCCGTCACGGCTGCAATCGGCTCGACGCTCTTGCGCTCACAAGGCAGCATCAGCCCCGCGCAATAGTCCCGAAGCGGCTGCGCTCGATCCTTGTGCCCAATCACGCTCACCAGGCCATCGACATAAGCGGCAAATCGCGATTCGCTGCTCTTCAACCCCCCGCGAGCCATCCTCAGTCCCTTCCGCTGATCGCAACCTCCCCCAAATACCGGATTCATTGCGGGCCAACACTGTGACTTTCTGACTCAGTAGAACTAGCTTCCGCTGCTGCGCTCGCCTATCGTCCAGCCCATGCGATTAAAGACCAGTATTTGGGTGGCGGCCTATTTGCGCCGCTGCCAGAGCGCGGGCGTGTTCGGCGCGGTGCGACGGCGTGGGGCAGAAGAGGCCGGCGCTGTGTTCGTCAAGGTTGCGACGCTCGACGGCAATGCCATGCTGTATGTGCCGGCGCCGCAGGCCGTCTATGACGACAGCCGGCCGATCGAGCGCTTCTTTGTTCCGGTCGCTGCGGAGGCGTTGCCGGAGCGCGCCGTGGAGGACCGCCTGATCAAGGAGATCCGCTTCGATCCGGACGCATGGATCGTCGAGACCGAAGACAAGGCCGGCCGGCACTTCCTCGATCTCGCGCCGGCGTGATCAGCAACTTTATGAATCATCCGTGCCGGTGCGCACGATCCTGTTGGAGCCGGGCTGTACCGTCTCCTTTGCCGTCGCCGCGGCGAAGCGCGCGCGCTGGCGTTCGTCGTCATAGAGGCTCGGGCGGAATTTCGCGCGGCTGCTTGCCGCCGTCGCGCCGCGCCAGGCCGCGAGCATGATCAGTGCCGATCGTTCGTTCAGATGGTCGTAGAGCCGCGACAGGCGAAACACCCAATGCACGGAGCTGCCGAACGCCGGCTTGAGAAACAACAGCACGCGTTGAAACACCGGGCCTGGCATTGCGAGCGCTCGCATCGCGGTCGCCAGCGGCTCGCCGCTTGCGTCATCGGCAATCTGTGAAGCAATCCGCGCCGGCAGCATCAGGCTCTCGCCGAGCTCCAGCGTGAAATTTTCGAGGTCGGCGGCAAAAGCCGCCATCTCCAGGGTTTCGATGGCGCGTTTGGCGCGCGCCTCCGGAACGCGTGACGCGGCCTTCAATGGTGTGCCGGCGAGGCTATGCAAAATCGAGATGCGCTCGCTGCCGTTCGCCTGAAAAAACATTTCGCAGAGCTCGGCTGCGTCCTTCGGCTGCATCGATAGGCTGCGCATCTGCGCCTCCGCCGGATCCGGCAGGGAGGCGAGCTGGGCGACGAGCGGAATGGATTCGTCGGCGTGAGCGGACTTGATGCCGAGCTTGCGCAGGACTTCCGGCGGCGTGCCCGGATAGGCCTCGAGCCGCGCACGCACGGCGGTGCGCGTGGCATCATCGACTTCATCGATCAGGCGCGAGGTCAGTTCGACAAATTGGCGCGCTTCATCGGAGGAGTGAGCGCTGGTCTGAACATAGAGATCGGTCAGCACGCGCAGCAGGGTGGGCCTGATATCGACGCCCTCGCGACGGGAGAGCGTCATCAACCCGTCGAAGCCCTGAAATAGCGGAAGTCTGGTCATGGCGGCTGTACGCGAAACTGTATCAACTTCGTGCAGAGCCTAAGCAGCTTGCTTTAACAGCTCGTTAAGGATGACGGGCGGTGAAAAGAAACGGTCATTTTGCGGTGTTGTGGCGTTGCCACGCGAGCCTTCTTTGCCGTTACCGCCCGATCGTCGCGACGCCCCATTAAGATGCCATTAACCACGTCCTGATCTTAATGGCCTCGGTAACCGCCGGGTAAGAAGTCCGGGGGCTGAGGTCAGAGAGAGCTGACATGGGGACCATCATTGAATTTCCGGCGTCGCGGCGGCCGGGCTCGCCTGCGGAATTCGCCCCGCGCGAGACGGCCGGCACCGTGGTGATCCTTCCCGTCATTCGCATCGAGCGACAGACTGAGGAGACAAGCGGGGGTAGCGGGCCACAACAAGGCACCGCGACGGGTCGACGGCGCCGTCGGCGCTGAGCGGGCCGGATCGCTCGACATGCCGGAGTCCTCTTCGCCGATCAGGTTCGTTTTGCCGCTATCGATGCTGCTGGCCACGCTCGCGCTTGCGGGTTGCAGCGGCGGCGACTTCTGGCGCACGCGCGATGACATGCGCAACGACGACATGCATAGCTGGATCGGGCGCGAGGCCACCGCCAGCGTCGGCGTCCGCCCGTCCCAATTCCAGCTCACCGAAAGCGAGCGCCAGCTCCGCGATTATGCCTATCCGCTGATCGAGCCGCCGCATTCGCGCCCGGCGTGGAAGAGCGTGTTCGGCGACTACACGCCGATCGCATCGCCCTGGCGGCAGGCGCCGCCCTTCGACCGCACCGCCTACGGGCGCACGCTGATCGACGAGCCGCACCGTACGCATTCCTCGCGCTATGCGCAGTTGATCGACGATGTGCGCGACGACATCACCCGCTTCGAACAGTTCTATTCGACGGCCGTGCATGTCATCGACATGGATCGCAAGCGCAACGCCACCATGGCGCATATGTCGGAGCTGTCGCCGCGCGAGCGCGCCGATGCGGTCGCGCGCATGCAGGAGAACTCGCTGATCGTCCAATGGGTGCAACAGTGCCTGGAGCGCCGCGTCTCGTCCTATCGCTGGGCGTTGGAACGGCTGGTACTGCAGGCCCCGGACCCCATGGCGGCCGATGCCGATCGCTTGATCGGCGAACTCGCCGCGCAAACGGCAAACCCGCCGGTCGCGGCGAGTCCGCCGGTGATCGGCCGGCCGCTGACGACGCGGGGGTAGACCGTCAGCGTCTTGAGATCCGGGTCGGCTCGGCAACACCCTTGTTGCGGCCCTCTCGAGGGCCTCGCTTCTGCAGCCTCGCAATAAAGCTCTTCAGCACATCAGATACGGGCCGCCTAGCATCATAGGCAAGGCCGACGTCGCGTTTGAGCCGCACCTCGATATCGCGGACGACGACATCCGGATGAGCGCGAGCAACGCCTTCGGGGACGATCGCTACACCGACGCCGGCGGCCACCAGCGCCATCGCCCAGTCCTCGGATTCCGCAATGGCTGCAGGTCTGCGCGGTTTGGCGTGACGTCGGAAAAATTCGTTTTGCTCGCAATGGCAGCGGTCGATCATCGCAACACCTTCGAAATCCACTGGCCGCAGCCGCTCCTTCAAAGTGAGGGGATGGGAGGGCGGCAGCGCCGCGACATAGCGTTCGCTCCAGAGCGGCACGAAGTGCTCACCGGCCTCCATCATGCTTTTGGAAATGATCCTCGCGTCCGCTTGCTCGTCCGCGCCGACAAGGCGGAGCGCGATGTCGGGATCGCCGGTGAGCGGCCGCAGCAGGCTGATGATGCGGGGCCGATCAAGCGTGCGCATCAGGCCGAGCGTCAAGCCATGCCGCGACGGCGATGTCCTGAACAGATTTTTGGCCGCGTCCGTCTCATCGATGATGCGCCGGGCAATCGCATGAAATTGTTCGGCGGAGGCTGTCGGCGCGACACCTTTCTTGTGCCGGACGAACAACGTCGTGCCAAGCTCTGCTTCGAGATTGGTGATGGCGGTGGAGATCGAAGGCTGTGAGATGAAACAGCGCTTGGCGGCAGCCGTCAGGTTGCGCTCCTCGAAAACGGCGGCGAAATAGCGGAGCTCGCGGATATCCATAGGCTGTTCCTATTGATAGCATCAAATATCAATATTTTACCTATGATGTGGGGGGTGGCAAGGAGGTGGAGGCTTTGAACGAGGTCTGCCATGCATATCCATCATCTCAACACCGGCACCATGTGCCCGATCGGTCGACGCCTGGTGAATGGCACCGGCAGCATCTTTCAGCGAGCTCGGATGGTCTGCCATTGCCTGCTGCTCGAAACGCAGGACGGTCTCGCCCTGGTCGACACCGGAATCGGGCTTGACGATATCGCAAACCCGATGCGGCTCGGGCGAAGGTGGGTGCGGCAAACCTCGCCGCGGCTTAATCCGGCCGAGGCGGCCGTGCACCAGGTCAAGGCGCTCGGCTATGCGGCGAGCGACGTGCGCCATCTTCTGCTCACGCATCTGGACCGTGATCATGCCGGCGGAATGCCTGACTTTCCCAAGGCCAAGGTGCATGTGCACCGGCGCGAGTACGAGATGGCGGTGCTGGGCAAGCCTGCCGCACCAAAGGGGCGCTATGTGATCGAGCAATGGAAGCACGGACCCGACTGGGCGCTCTATGACGGGGGCGGGGAAGATTGGTTCGGCTTCAAGGCCGTTCGCGCGCTCGGCGATCGCGAGGCGGATATTTTGTTGATCCCGCTACCCGGCCACACGCTTGGTCATTGCGGCGTTGCGGTCCGCGGCAAGGATAAATGGATATTGCATGCGGGCGACGCCTATTTCTTTCATGGCCAATTGCGGGAGAGGGTTCGGATGCCGTTGGTGCTCGGCTATTTCCAGCGCCGCGTCGACATGGACCAGGCGGTGCGCGTCGCCAACCAGGAGCGACTGCGCGCCCTGCAGGCAGCTCACGGGGCGGAAGTCGAGATCATCAACAGCCACGATCCCGTGCATTACGAGAATTGCCGCTGTGGCGGCCATTGAGCAGTGATCTTGATGGATGCTCAAATCCGGTCGCGAGCAAGCGCACCTGGAGTCCTTCCCAAGGCGCCGACGCGAAGCGGCGGCGTCGAAGGCGACGGCCCGACTTTCGCCGCGGAGCTGTTCATCCTTCGCTCGCGCCGCATGACGACGGGACTAGTTAGGGGCTCGTTTCGAGTTAACGCAATCGCGCTCTACCGCCGCGCCTGGGGAGCTTCGGCCTGCTTTGCGGGCTGGTCGGCCTGCACACTGCAGCTTGAGGCGGCGAGCGAGGCCTGTGCCTGCGGCATCAGGCCGGGCTCCGGCGCCAATGCCTTCAGCACGATCAGGCCGGTCGTGGTCGGGGAGTCGATGATCAGGCGGTCGGCCGCGGTGATGTCTTCGTCCTCCGGCAGGTCATTGTGCTGCGCTTCCGTCATCAGATCGAGCTCGATCACCTTCTTGCCGGCCGAACGGTCGTTGATGGCGTAGTAGGCGAGCTCGTTGCGGGTATAGAACGACACGGAGGTGTAGGCTTGGCTGACCGGGACCTTCAGCTTGATCGGCCCGCTCGACAGATCGTAGCGGCAGACCGCGACCGCGAACGCCGGGTCCATATAGGGCATCAGCGTGTTGCCCGGATCGGCCGGCGGAAGCTGCGTGACGGCGTTGAGCTTGGTGAGAGGCGTCAGGCGCGAATAAGCGTCCTGGCTCGCGATCCGCGGCAGCGCCAGCACGCTGACGAGATGCACGACACCGCCGAGCAGCACACCCGCGAGGATGGTGAAGACGAGCCGGATCACGGGCACCCCACTGTGGCAATCGCGGGCATCGGCGCATCGCGCGAGCTGCGCGTCGCGACCCCGACCGGTGTGTCGTAAAGCCTGAGCATCAGCGTATAGCGTTCGATGCCGCCGGTGGGCAGCCAGTTTCCGGCGCGTGAGCGCGAGGCGATGTGGATTTCGAACGAGCCGTCGGCGCTGCGCACGATCTCCTGGCTGGTGAAGCTGTAGCGTTGCAGCGAGTTGGCGACGAGGTGGCCCTTGCTGTCATACAGCGTGAGTGTCCAGAACCGGGCAGGCGGTGTGACGCCGCTCACCACCACGTCACAGCGCCCGTCGAGCGGCCTCTTGCGGTCGTCCCGTCTTGCGGTGAAGGCGATGCCGTCGCCGGTGCCGATCGGCAATTCGCCATTGCGGATCACGGTCGCGCGCGAATAGGGGTCGATGTCGGCGGTGCCGATCTTGGGGCGGGCGGTCCAGGCGCCGATGGTCAGCGTACCGAATTCGGTGCCGCGGGTCGTCGCCATCCAGGTGGCGCCGACGCCGACGACGGCGGCAATGCATAACGCCAGCAGGGTCGAGAAGAGCAGCCGCACGGGTCAGTTCTTGCGCGAGGCCGGCGCGACCTGGTCGCTCGGCGTCGCCGCCGCCAGACTGTCGGGGAAGGGCAGTTCGCTCGATGAGACGGGTTTGACCGGCTTGGAGGGCTCGGTCGCCGAGGTCTTGTCGGCGGCTTTGGCCGCGTCGTCGAGCATCTTCTCCACCTGGACCAGAATATCCGCACCACGCCTGGTCAGCACGGGGGGCGGTCCCGGCTTGATCTCCGGAGCCTTCGGCGCGGCGCGCGCCTCGGTCATGGTCAGCTTTTCAGCTTGCTTGGGCAGCTTCTGGGCGGTGCTGACGCCAGGCAGCTCCCTGATCTCGATACCCTGATGCGCCACCGTCATGATGTCGTGCCAGGTCTGCGCCGGCAGCGAGCCGCCGGTCATGCGATTGGTCGGCGAGTAGTCGTCGTTGCCGTACCAGACCGCGCAGACGAAGTTGCCGGTATACCCGACGAACCAGGCATCGCGGTAATTGTTGGTGGTGCCGGTCTTGCCGGCGGTGGGGATGCCGTCGAGCGCCGCGCGTCGCGCCGTGCCTTCGCTGACCACGTGGCTCATCATCCCCGCCATCTCCTCGGCAATGTTCGGAGGGATAGCCTGCCGCGGCTTCGGGCCGTCACGATCCCAGCGCCACACGAGATCGCCGCCGCCGGTGCGGATCTCCAGCACCGCATGCGGCGTGACGGCCCTGCCTTTGTTCGGGAAGGTGGCGTAGGCCACCGCGTGCTCGAGCACCGTGACCTCGTCGGCGCCGATCGGCAGCGACGGCGTGTCCGGCAGCGGCGCCGTGATGCCGAAGCGGCGCGCCACTTCCACGATCTTGGCGCGACCGGCCTTGGGCCCGCCCTTGCCGCCGAGCGCGATCGAGAGCTTGACGGGAATGACGTTGATCGAGCGGGTGATCGCCTGCGTCAATGTCACCCGGCCGGAATAAGAGTGGCCATAGTTTTGCGGGCACCAATTACCGATGCACACCGGACCATCGACCATGACCGAATCCGGCGTAAAGCCGTTGAGCAGGGCGGTGGTGTAGACATAAGGCTTGAACGAGGAGCCGGGCTGGCGATAGGCGTCGGTCGCGCGGTTGAACTGGCTCGCGCCATAGTCGCGGCCGCCGACCATGGCGCGGATGCCGCCGTCGAGATCGGCGACCACCGTGGCCGCCTGGGTCGCGTGATAATCGCGCCCGAACTGGCGCAGCTCGTTCTCGATGGTCTCATCGGCCGTGTGTTGCACGTTCATGTCGATCGCGGTGCGGACCACGAAGACGCGCTCGTTGTAGGATTTCGGGAACGTGTCGACCAGCTTGCGAACCTCGTCGAAGGCATAGTCGAGATAGTAGTTCGGCGAATTCTCTTCGCGCCGGTCGACCACCGAGGCCGGATTGCGCCGGGCGCCGAACACCTGGCCTTCGGTCATGAAGCCGGCGTCGACCAGATTGTCCAGAACGACGTTGGCGCGGGCACGCGCGGCCGGCAAGTTGATATGCGGCGCGAACTTGGTCGGCGCCTTGAACAGGCCCGCCAGCATCGCCGCTTCCGCGAGATTGATGTCGCGCACCGACTTGTTGAAATAGAAATGGGCCGCGCCGTCGACGCCGAAAGTGCCGCCGCCCATATAGGCGCGGTCGAGATAGAGCTTTAGGATCTCGTTCTTGCTCAGCCGCCACTCCAGCCAGATGGCGAGGAACGCCTCGTTGATCTTGCGCTCGATGGTGCGCTCGTTGGACAGGAACAGGTTCTTGGCGAGCTGCTGCGTGATCGAGGAGCCACCCTGGCGCACGCCACCGGCTTGGGCGTTGGTGACGAGCGCGCGCAGCGTGCCGGCGACGTCAATGCCGAAATGGTCGTAGAAGCGGCGGTCTTCGGTGGCGAGCGTCGCCTTGATCAGATTGTCCGGAAAGTCCTCCAGCGGGATCGAATCGTTGTGCTTGATGCCGCGGCTGCCGATCGGATTGCCGTAGCGGTCGAGGAAGGTCACCGCGAGATCGGACTTCTTCAGCCAATCCTCATCGGAGGTTTCGCGGAAGGCGGGGATCGCCAGCGCCAGCAGCACGATCAGCCCGCCGAGTCCGAGCGTTGCCGCCTCCGACAGCGGCTCGATGAAGACCCAGCGCTGCCAGCGGCCGACATAGAAGCGGTCCATGAAGGTCGAGTAGCGCTCGTAGAGCTCCCTTAAGCCCTTGGCGGAGGAGAACAGCGTCGAATCGAGCCGCGCATCCAGGTCCAGCAGCCGGTGCCGGAGCTTGGTTTTCCAGTCGGGCGGTAGGATCTGGCGCACGTGGATCTTCTATCGGTTCGAAGGCGTTCACGCACCCACCCGGGCGCCGACGAGACGTCTTGCTGCAGTGTTGCGGCAAACCCAAGGCGCTTGTTGCACCTTGAGGGACTCGCCTCTATCTAGCCGAGCGTGGACTATAAACCAATGGCCCGGCTCACGATTTTGATTCCTTAAGAGATAATGCCATTCAAGCTGCCGTGCGGGTGATAAGCCCGCGCCCGCGGCCTGGTCTGACGACCTCAGGTGAGCCGCCAACTCTTTCACGTTACGCCGGAACCGCTTCGCATGACTGCGCCGCCCAAACGCTCCTCGGCCCAAGAGGGATTTTTCTGGAAAACCAAGACGTTGGAGGAGATGTCTGCGGCCGAATGGGAAAGCCTCTGCGACGGCTGCGCGCGCTGCTGCCTGGAGAAACTGGAGGATGAAGACACCGGGCGGATCTATTTCACGCATGTTTCCTGCAAACTTCTGGATGCCGGCCTATGCACTTGCAAGGATTACGCAAACCGTTCCAAACGGGTTCCGGATTGCGTTCGCTTAACGCCTGAGAATGTGCGCACCCTCAATTGGCTGCCGCCGAGCTGTGGTTACCGGCTGGTGGCCGAGGGGCGCGATCTCTATTGGTGGCATCCGCTGATCTCCGGCGACCCCAACACGGTGCATGAAGCCGGGGTTTCGGTGCGCGGACGGGTGGAGGGCACCGAGGAGGAGATCCCCGACGCCGATCTCGAAGATCACATCGTGAGCTGGCCGGCGCTGCTGCCCAAGCGTGCCCGGCTGAAGAAGCGGCCGAAGAGCTGACAAGAGCTGAACCGTAGCTGAACGGCCGCCGCAGTCCTGCGATCACTTGCTCGCGAAGGGTTTCAGGTGGGACCCTCCCATGCGCATAAGGCGCTGCCTCGCGCTGGGTTTAGTTCCTAAATTGGCGGCGAGTTAGCGATTCCGCGCCGTTCCTCTGGCGCTTCCGAATAAAATATTCCGAGATGAACAAGTTTGACCGGCGGGGACATCAACCTGCCGCCTTCGCTTCCTTGCCTGCCGACATCGCGGCCGAGCTGCCGGAACTCCCGCACCGGGTGATGGCTGTTGCCGACGCCCCGTCGATCGCGCCGCGCGCCCCGCTGACGCAGCGCGAGGTGCGCACCATCCTGATGAGCCTCTTGCTGACGATGTTCCTGGCCGCGCTGGACCAGACCATCGTCGCCACCGCGCTGCCGACCATCGGCCGCCAGTTCCAGGATGTCTCCAGCCTATCCTGGGTGATCACCGCCTATCTTCTGGCCTCGACCGCGGTCGCGCCGGTGTTCGGTACGCTGAGCGACATCTATGGCCGGCGCGTCATGATCATCGTGTCCTTGAGCCTGTTCGTGGCCGGCTCGGTGCTGTGTGCGTTGGCGGCGAACATGCCCATCCTGATCCTCGCCCGTGGGCTGCAGGGGCTTGGTGGCGGCGGCATCATGCCGGTGGTGCAGACGGTGATCTCCGACGTGGTGAGCCCGAGGGAGCGCGGCCAATACCAGGCCTATTTCAGTGCGGTCTGGATGATCGCCGGCCTCAGCGGGCCGGTTCTGGGGGGCATTTTCGCCGACCATCTGCACTGGTCGATGATCTTCTGGATCAACGTGCCGCTGGCGCTTGCCGCCCTTGCGCTGCTGTTGCCGAAGATGGGCAAGATTCCGGTCTATCACCGGCTGCGCAAGGTCGACTGGCTCGGCGGCGTGCTGCTGATGGCCTCGGCCGTGGCCTTCATGCTGGTGCTGACCTGGGGCGGCAACCGCTACCAGTGGCTCTCCCCGGCGATCCTGGCGATGGTCGGGGCGGGGGTGGCGCTCGCGCTGGCCTTTGTCTGGCAGGCGGGGCGGACCGACGAGCCGTTCCTGCCGTTGTCGCTGATCGGCGGCTCGGTCGTGCCTTACGGATTGGTCACCAGCGGCTGTGCGCTCGGTGCGATGATCGGGTTGACCGTCCATCTGCCGCTCTATTACGAGGTGGTCTATCATTTGAGCGCCAGCGAGGCCGGGCTTGGGCTCATTCCGCTGGCGGCGATCTCGACATTGGGCGCGGCGACCGCCGGGCGCACCATGGCGCGGGTCAAGCACTACAAGCGGGTGGCGATCGCAGGCGCGATCATCGCCACCTTGGCCGGCGCGGTGATGACGCTGACCACGCTCCCGCTGTGGCTTCTTTTGGTGTTGCTCTCGGTCTTCGGCGTCGGCCTCGGCACCGTGTTTCCGATCACCGTGGTTGCGTTGCAAAACGCGGTGCCGCGCTCGCAGGTCGGCACCATCACCGGCGCAATGAACTTCTTCCGCGCCATGATGTCGTCCTTCACAGTGGCAGTGTTCTCGGCGATCCTGTTGATGGCGCTGGGGTCGGATATTTCGCTCGCCGGCGAGCACCAGGGTTTCGTCGGTTCGATCTCGGCCGGCGACATGGTCATGGCCTTCCGCTACGTCTACGCCGCGGCCACCATCATGCTTGCCATCGCGGCGGTCTGCATGATCGCTATGGAGGAGCGGCCGCTGGCCGGCCCTGCGACGCGAGCGCCAGTGGAGATGGCAGAGTAGGGGCAGAGGCGCGTTCGCCTGCGGAGGCCGCTGCTGCCGGCGCCGAAGACGCCATCCACACTCCCGCGGCGACACAGGCAACGCCGGCGGCGCGCGCGACCCACCGTCCCCATGGCGTAAGCTTCTCCAGAAGCACAAGCAGCGCCAGGAGCGCGATCCAGAGCACGTTCATCACGCCGACCACGAACAGGAGCGCCATCAGGACCCAGCAGCAGCCGACGCAATAGGCTCCGTGGCGCAGCCCCAGCCACAGGCATCCCGGCACATCGCCGCGAAAGCCGCCGTGGCGCATCAGGAATCCGAATGGGGTCCGGCATTGGGCGAGGCAAACGTCCTTGAGCGGCGTCCACTGGTAGACGCCCGCCGCGATCAGCACGACGGCGCCGAGCCAATTGCTGGCGCTTGCCATGCGGGGATCGAGCAGGGCCTCGCGTTCCAGCATCCATTGGACCAGCGTTGCCGCCAGGGAAAAGCCGATCCAGGCCAGGAAGTAGCCGGCGGCGAACCAGCCGGTCGCGGCAAGCGGCTTGCCCGCGATCTTTCCCTGCCGGCCGACGCGGGCGTAGATGAGGATCATCGGCGCCGCGGACGGCGCCATCATGCCGACCATCATCACCGCCCACATGGCAAACACATAGCCGAACTCGATCGCTCGCCATGGCTCGTTGGCCGGCAACATGATGCCAATCCCGGCCGGGATCATGCGGAACCCGGTCATGTCCATGCCGCCCATGTCCATGTCGTTGGCGAGCCAGAGCACATAGGTCCACGCAAGCGCAACGATCGCCGCGAGGGCGCCCGCAACGATGAGGCGATCCCGCCGCAGCACCGTTTCCAGGGTGCCGTCGGTCATATGCTGTGAATCTCACCGGTCCGGCCGACGGACCGTGCCGCAACATGCTTCACGACTGGTTCGACCAGCGGATGGAAGCGTAGAGGCCGTTCTTGCCGGAATTATCCCAGCGCATGCCGTGATCGTTGTACGTGTTGCCGCTGGCTCCGACGGCCATCGCCATCCTATCAGGGCTGACCGGATGGCCGATGTTCGCCCACATCTCCCCACTGGGATGCATGGTCGGCAGCGGATCGACGGACATGTGCAAAATGCCCGGGATTTCGGCGGAGCGGGTCTTGCCGTCGATCCGGAATGTGATTGGGACCTTCCGCACGCCCAGGTTCGTGCTGATCAGCGGTGTGAACGCAGCCATGGGTCCCCCGGCCGCGCCAGTAAAGATCGCACCCAGGGCCTTGGTCTGCTTGTCGTCGGCGCGCTCATCGATATAGGCGGCCACCGACCAATTTCCGTCCGCCATCACCCCGGGCGCGTGGAGCATGACCGCCACATTGAGGTCGTCGAGCGCGATGTCGCCATAGCGGCCGCTGTCGATGTGGAAAAGCAGCGGCACATTGCAGAAGCCCTCGGTCGGTTGCGCGGTCAGGGGGGCGGCTGCCGACACGAGGCAGGGACACACGACGCTGCAGCTACAATTCTCGAAATAGTCACCGGAAAGGTGCCATTGGACCTGATCCGTCATTGCTCTCTCCTGCTGGTCTGAAGCCGACCGGTTGCGCTCGGATGAGCCATACGTGCAGAGATTGTACACTGTTCGGGAAAGTGCCGGAAGCCGATTCCCCTGTGCTAGATTGATTGGTCCGCAGAGGAGCGTCTCCGCTCCTGGTGAAGCTACTCTGAAGTCACGCCAACGATCGCCCGGCGACGCGCGCCGGCTGGCCAGGGTGGATAGCCGCCGGGGTAACGTCCGGCCTGCGGATCAACCGGTTCCGGCCAAGACGTGGTTCGGCTTTCGCCTGGAGAGATCTCAGGCTTGCAAACAGTCAATCGGCATCCATCAGCCAGGATTGATTTCTGCAGCCGAAGAGGCGGCAGCTAGACCCGCCGCGCACGCTGGCTCGGTCCGGCCTGCTGGTCCCGCCACGCGCATAGCAGTCTGCGCGCATTGATCGGGATCAAGAGGCTGTGTAGGATCAAAATCGGCGCCAGATGAAGCAGCCCTGCATAGATAAGGAACGCGACGTTGCTGCAAAGCGCGATCAACCGAAGCGCGACCATGTCCTTCATGTAAAAGGTCAAGAAAACGAGCGACGAGGCAAATAACCGGCGAAATCTACCCACCGCACGGCAGACGTCCCTTGTTCGAAAAGGCGGGCGATTAATCGTCGCCAGGATGAGCGGAGGCGTTCCGTCCGTCATCACCCCAACGGGTGACGACATGGATATTCGCCGTCCTGATCTTACTGCGTCAGTAAACCCTCATGGCGAGGAGGGCGAATGCGTCGTCTCCCGACGCAGCGCAAAGAGTCGAACCGAGCCCGGCTTTCGAAGCTACGAGCTCTTGGAGATGGGCGTCGGCCCGACCGGGATCGATGCCACGAGCCTTGCCAGGGCGGCGGAGGAGCGTACGCCGGCTTTGGCGAACACCTGACGGGCGTGCGTTTTCACTGTGTTCAATGACACGCCGAGCGCGGTTGCAGTTTCGGTGAGGCCGAGGCCGCTCCCTAACAGCGCGGCAACGCGCGTCTCGGCGGGGGTCAGTCCCACCAGCACGCGCAGCCGTTCTGCCTGAGCATGAATAGAGGCCTGCGGGTCGACGATCTGGACCATCACGCGCGCGCTGCCGTCGATCGCGCTCCATGGCGCCAGGGCCGGAGCCGGTAAAGGCGTCACCTGCACCAGCAGCGCACTTCGGCCGGACGGACGCTTGATCTGCAATATGCCCGCGAGATTCTGCGGCTCGCCGCGGGCCACCGCAAGCGCCTGCTTGATGCTGCTCGCGAGCGCTGCGGAATGCTGGCGCGACTGCGCGCCGAGAGTGAGCTGGCCACGCTTGATAATCACGAGCCCGTCGCGCTCACCGAGCAGCGTCTCGGCCGCCGCTGTCATCCCCAGAATGCTGCCGTCGCCGTCCAAAAGAACGATGGCATTCCCGATGCTGGCGAGCAGGCGATCGACCTGTAACTGGCTGGCATTCAATCGGCTCGTCAGCAGCGTGAGATCGATGGCGCGGAACAGATGTGAGATCAGATCGTCGAGACGTGTCGCCGCGCGCTCGACGTTGTCCGCCCGCGGCTTCGAAACATTGAACAGGATGCCGCCGGCGCCCTCCCGAGATAGATCGGAATGCCTTGCGGCGATGATCTCCACGATTCCTTGTGGCGCGAGAATGTCGGCGTAGAAGGCGCTGCGGTGCAGGACCTCTTTGTCGATGAGCGCTGCCGTCACGAGCGCCTTGCCGATCGGAGCGCGCGCGAAGGCGAAGCCATAGGCATTCGCGGTGTGCTGCTGCAGAAAGAGCTCGTTCAGGTCCTCACGCAGGCGCCGGTGGACGATGAAGTTGCCGTTCCGCGATGCGCAGAGGTGCAGCACCATCCCGCTGTCAACCTCAAGGTAGTCGGCGACAAGCTCCAGCACTCCGGCCCAGAGTTCCGGCCGTAGCGCCGCCTGATAGATGGCAGTGACAACGTCGGTATAGCCAGGGCATGGCATGGATCGACGGCCTATCACACGCCGCGGACCGTCATCGGCCGCAGCCGAGTTGTACTGAGCATCACAAGCGGAAGCCGGTCCGGACATCAGCCCGAGCGCATTCTTGCTGACGCCAGGCATTGCTCGTCGCGCGAGCGGCTCCAAGCGTCTGCATATCATGACGCGACAATCGTGACGAATTTTTTACGTCTAGAAAACATCACCCGATCGGGTGATGAAAAAGGCCTCAGAGCGGATCAGTGCGAGCGCGCCGGTTCGCTACGGGCCTCCATTTGGCACCCATGTAGAGGTCGATGCAAAGCTCGGCGGACAATGCCCCGCGAGGATGCGCAGTCATACCTTTCGTCATGCCGGCGAAAGCGGGCATCCAGTACGCTGCGGCTTCTCTGTTGAACACCGAAGTTTCTGGAATGCTGGATCGTCCGATCCCGTCTTCCCCAAAGGCTTCGAGGAGGCTCACGAGTCCAGGGGGCGCCGGAGCTTTGGCGGAGGCGGCAATCCGGACGATGACAGCGGAGTGGCTGCTTGAAAACCGGACTAGAAAAGTGTGCGAATGCGAGTTCGCCGCGTCTTCGACCGGCGAACTCGACCCTCACGTCCCCGGCCGCGCGACCTCGGTCTCCTTGCTGGTGATGAACTCGAGCAGCACGGGAATGCCGGCTTGCGTCTTCTCGATGCCTCGCTTGATCGCGGGGACGATTTCTTCGGGGCGGGTGACGCGCTCGCCGTAGCCGCCGAAGGCGCGCGCCATCGCGGCATAGTCGCCGGAGATGTCGGTCGAGCGGTATTTCTCGGTCGAGATCGGCATCACCTTCAGCTCGATCGCCATGGAAAAGTTGTTCAGCAGGATCGACATGATCGGGATCCGCTCGCGCACCGCGGTCTCGAAATCCATTCCCGTAAAACCGATCGCGGCATCGCCCCAGATATTGATGCAGAGCTTGTCCGGTTTTGCCAGCTTGGCGCCCATGGCAAGGCCGAGGCCGTAGCCGAGCTGGGTGGTCTTGCCCCAGCCGAGATAGGAGAGCGGCTCGACCGCTTTCCAGAACGGCGAGAGCTGGTCGCGCGGACTGCCGGCGTCGTGCGTGATGATGGTGTTTTTCACGTCGACCGTGCGCTGCAGATCCCAGAGCACGCGATAGGGATTGAGCGGCGCGTCGTTGGAGGTGAGCTTGGGCATCCATTTCGCCAGCCACTCCCGATGCGAGGCGGCGATCTCGGCGGCGACGCCGCTCGGGTCGCGATCTGCGGTCACGGTCTTGCCGATCTCGTCGAGCAGCGCATCGAGCACGAGGCCGGCATCGCCGACCAGGCCGATCTTGGCTTCCACATCCTTGTTGAGATGGTTGGGATCGAGCGTCGAATGAATGATCGTCTTGCCCTTAGGCATGGCGATGCCGAAATTGGTTTCGGTGAACGAGCAGCCGATGCCGAAGATCACGTCGGCTTCGCCCAGGAATTTCGGCACGGCGCGCGGCACGGCGAGTCCGCCGGAGCCGAGCGAGAGCGGATGGGTCTCGGGGAAGGACGATTTCCCGCCCAAGCTCGTGGTCACGGGAATGGCGAGCCGCTCGGCGAGCCGGCGGAGCTGCGGCCAGGCGCGCGCGTAGTGCACGCCCTGGCCGGCGTAGATCACCGGGCGCTTCGCATTGATCAGCAGCGCGGCGGCCTCCTTGATGTGGGCGGGGTCGGCGCCGTAGCGCGTGCGCAGCACCGGCGTGTAGTTCAAAGGCTCGGGCACCTCCTCATTCCACATGTCGGAGGGGATTTCGACGATGACAGGTCCGCCGCGGCCGTTCTTCAGCTTCGTGAAAGCGCGGCGGAAGATGTTGCCGACTTCGCTCGCCAGGAAGATTGCTTCGGAGGATTTCGAGAACGCCTTCATGGCCTGGCTGGAGTTGAAGTTCGGCTCGACATTCGCAAGCCGGCGCGCATAGCCCATCGGCAGCACCAGGACCGGGACGGACTCGCCAAAGCATTGCGCGACGCCGCCCATGGCGTTTTCCGCGCCGGGGCCGTGCTGCATGCAGAAGGCGCCGATCTTCTCACCCGAAGTAACGCGCGAGATCGCGTCCGCCATATGCAGCCCGACGCGTTCCTGACGCACCATGATCGGGCGGATGTCGGCATTGGCGGCATATTCGATCAGATGGTTGACCGGATAGCCGCAGAGAATCTCGATGCCTTCGCGCTTGAGGATTTCCGCGATTGCGGTGCCAAGTTTCATGCCCGTCTCTCCCAGAACTGGCCGATTGTCGGCTCGGCCTCTCGAAGGACTAGTAGGAACAGGATTTTCGCGATCGGTAAAGCGCGGCGGCGCTTTCACTGCGAAGCCCTGCTATGCATCCCGGGTGCCGATCGGAAATTCGGGTGCGCCGGTCGACCTCGTAATTCCTGCATCCGGAACGATCCGCTCCGAAGAGCGCCAAGCGGCCCGTAGTGCTGCAAACGATGGTTTCGCGGAGCATCCAGGCATGCGGTTCCTCTGCGAAAGTCCGATGCCGAGATTAACGGACTGTTGAGGCTGTTTTTCAACCTCGGGGAAATCTCTCCAACTCTAGATTGCGCCGCCGTGACCGATGCGGGAGAATCCCGCCAGCAAACGTGGCAGGAGTTTCATGTGCGAAGGCTGATTGCGAAATTCCTGGCGGATCAATCCGGCGCGACGGCCATCGAATATTGCCTGATCGCGGCCGGCATCAGCATCGTCATTGTGGTCGTCATCAGCGGCATCGGTAGCCAGCTCAACACCAAATACGGTGATGTAAACACCGCGCTTCAATGATCAGCCCCGTCGCGGCGAGCCGCGCGACGATGGCGCTGAGCGCGAACTCGTTCCAAAAGGCTCAGCCCGCCTTCCTTGAGCGGGCAGGGGCGCGCGCAGGCTTCTCGGCCTTCCTCGGCTCTTCCTTCTTCGCTTCTTCTTTGGGCTTCTTGCCGCTGATCGGCAGCAGCATTTCGCGCTGGCCTTCGACGCGTTTTTTCGCCCGCTTGCCGCCCTTCGGCTTGGCCGCAGGCGCGCTCTCGCCCGTGCTCGCCAGGCTCCGTTTGAGCGCGTCCATCAGGTTGATGACGTTGCCGCCGGTCTTCGGCGCGGCCTTGGCCGGGATGCGTACGCCGGCGCGTTTCTTGTTGATGAGATCGACCAGCGCCGCCTCGTAATGGTCCTCGAAATTCTCCGGCTCGAACGCGGCGGACTTCTTCTCGACGATATGCTTGGCGAGATCCAGCATGTCCTTGGTGACTTTGACGTCCTGGATGTCGTCGAAATATTCCTTCTCGTCGCGCACCTCGTAAGGATAGCGCAACAGCGTGCCCATCAGGCCCTTGCCGAGCGGCTCCAGCGCGATGATGTGCTCGCGGTTGGTCAGGACCACGCGGCCGATCGCTACCTTGTTCATGCTGCGCACGGTTTCGCGGATCACCGCGAATGCATCATGGCCGACCTTGCCGTCGGGCACGAGGTAGTAGGGGCGGATCAAATAGCGGCTGTCGATCTCGGCCCTCGGCACGAACTCATCGATCTCGATGGTGTGCGTCGATTCCAGTGCGATATCCTCGAGCTCTTCCTTGGTCACCTCGATATAGGTGTCGGTGTCGACCTTGTAGCCCTTGACGATGTCCTCGTTGGCGACTTCCTCGCCCGTATCGGCATCGACCTTGGTGTATTTGATGCGGTGGCCGGTCTTCTTGTTGATCTGGTTGAAAGAGACCTTCTCCGCGTCCGACGTCGCCGGATACAGCGCAACCGGGCAGGTCACCAGAGAAAGCCGCAAAAAACCCTTCCAGTTGGCGCGGGGGGCCATGGCACACTCCAAAACGCACAGGACGACAACCTGTGAGGATAACACCGGGGGGCGGGGAAACAAGCAAATGAACCCAACAATCTCCTAACGACGTTAACCCGGGGTGCGTTGCAGCGGGCTTTGGGAATATCGCCCACGGGCCATCAGGCGTCGTATCGCCGCGCCGCAGAAGCGGAACATCGTCAGCCATCTGGCGTTGCCCATGGCAGGCGGCAAGGATTGCTGATCCTGCCTTTGGGCGAAGCCCAAACGCGGAATCGAGGGCGCGATGGCAAGGACACGAGACCAACGTCAGATCGTCGAAACGCCGACGGAGGCACGTCAGGGCGAGCCTGGCCCGTCGGTTGCCGCCTTGCTTGCGGTGTCGCTGGGGCTCGCGATTCTGATCCTTGCGGTAGTCTGGTTCGTCTTCTTCCGCACCTAGTCGATCGTGCTCCGGCCGAGCAGGCGTCGCGGCGCGACACGCGTACCGCCATACCAGGGGCTTCCCATGCGCGCTTGCGCGGTTTAACTACCGCGTTGAAGGCAGGGCATGCGGCCGGGCGCGTCAAACAACTCACCGACGCGCCCTTTTCATGACGAAAAAGTAAGGTTGCCAGGCTTGGCCTGTTCATGGACGGTTCACGCCATCAAGGTTCATCTTGATGTCATAACCGTGCAGTTCACCTTTGGAGGCAAGCGTGCGCCTGCTCGTTGTGGAGGACGATCCGGATCTCAACCGTCAACTCACCACCGCGTTGAGTGACGCCGGCTACGTGGTCGATCGCGCGTTCGATGGCGAGGAGGGACATTTCCTCGGTGATAGCGAACCCTACGATGCGGTGGTGCTCGACATCGGCTTGCCGAAGATGGATGGCATCTCGGTGCTGGAGGCGTGGCGCCGCAACGGACGCGCGATGCCGGTCCTGATCCTGACCGCCCGCGACCGCTGGAGTGACAAGGTGCAGGGTTTCGACGCGGGCGCTGACGACTATGTGGCAAAGCCCTTTCACCTCGAGGAGGTGCTGGCACGGATCC
The DNA here is from genome assembly GCF_000472385.1 of Bradyrhizobium sp. ARR65. Lineage (GTDB taxonomy): Bacteria > Pseudomonadota > Alphaproteobacteria > Rhizobiales > Xanthobacteraceae > Bradyrhizobium. The sequence continues at coordinate 31,921 of NZ_AWZU01000054.1, read as the reverse complement.
GCGCGCTGCTGCGTCGCGCCACCGGCCATGCGCAGAGCGAACTCACCTGCGGCCCGGTCACGCTCGACACCCGCACCGGCAAGGTCACGGTGTCAGGCAATCCGGTGAAGATGACCTCGCATGAATACCGCCTGCTGCAATATCTGATGCACCATGCGGGGCGCGTGGTGTCGCGCACCGAGCTGGTCGAGCATCTCTATGATCAGGACTTTGATCGCGACTCCAACACCATCGAGGTGTTCGTGGGCCGCATCCGCAAGAAGCTGGACGTCGACATCATCCAGACCGTCCGCGGGCTGGGTTATCTGCTGGCGCCGCCGCCGAACGGAGCCTGACGGGGTGGCGCAGGTCCGGCGGCAGTCCTATGCTGCCGGATATCCCCAACCGCCGCCATGGCCTGCGGGCACGCTTTTCGCTATTGTGACTCATGCGCCGCAGTTCGCTCGCGACCAGGCTGTTTCTTTCCGCGACCGCCTGGGTGGTGGTGATCCTGATCATCACCGGATTCATTCTCTCTTCCGTCTACAGAGACGCCACCGAGCGCGCCTTCGACCGCCGGCTCAATCTTTATCTGCGTACGCTGATCGCGGAAGTCGCAACCCCGGACGAGCCGCCGGACCATCAGTTCCAGTCCTTGGGCGAGCCGCTGTTCGAATTGCCGCTGTCGGGCTGGTATTGGCAGATCACCCGCACCGATTCCGAAAAGCCCGAGGTGCGCGCCTCCCGCTCGCTCTGGGACAAGAAACTGCCCAAGCTCGAAGACCAGGGCATCGAGTTGACACCGGCCGGAATCCGCATCGGCTATGTCGACGGCCCGGAAGGCCAGACGCTGCGTATCGTGGAACGGCCGGTCGATCTCGGTGCCGACGGCAAGTTTCTGGTTGCGGTGGCAGGGGATGCCAGCGAGATTTTCGATGAGACCCGCAGCTTCGATTACTATCTCGGCGGCACCTTCGCGGCGCTTGGCATCGTGCTGCTGCTCACCACGATCTTCCAGGTCCGCTTCGGGCTTGCGCCGCTCAAGCGCATCTCGGAGGCGATTGCCGCTATCCGTTCCGGGCGCGCCGAGCGGCTGGAGGGCGATTTTCCGGTGGAAATAGCGCCGCTCGCACGCGAGACCAACGCGCTGATCGACGCCAATCGCGGCATCGTCGAACGCGCCCGCACCCATGTCGGCAATCTCGCGCACGCGATCAAGACGCCGCTGTCGGTGATCGTCAACGAAGCGTCCTCGCATGGCTCGGACCCGTTCGCGAGCAAGGTCCTGGAGCAGGCCGAGGTGATGCGCAACCAGGTCGCCCATCACCTGGAGCGCGCCCGGATTGCCGCGCGCGTCACCATCGTCGGGACGGTCACCGAGGTTGCGCCCACGATCGAGGCGCTGCGGCGGACGATGGAGAAGATCCATCGAGACCGCGACATTGCGATCGAGGTCAAAGCCGATCCGCAAGCCAGGTTTCGCGGCGAGCGGCAGGATCTCGAGGAGATGGCCGGCAACCTCGTCGACAATGCCTGCAAATGGGCATCCTCACGCGTCTTCATCGAGGTGATCGTCGAGCGGCCGGCCGCGCCCGGCGCAGGTCCCATGCTGCGGATCATCGTCGACGACGACGGGCGCGGCCTGTCGGCCGCGGAGCGCGCCCAGGTCTCCCGCCGCGGGCAGCGGCTTGACGAGTCCAAGCCGGGGTCCGGACTGGGGCTGTCGATCGTGACGGATCTTGCCGCCCTTTATGGCGGCAGCCTATCCCTCGGCGCCGCGCCAATTGGCGGCTTGCGGGCTGAACTGTTGCTGCCCGGCCTGTGAGCACTTCTGACGATTTCGTCACCGTGCAAATTCTCATCCTAAAGGACTTCTTAACACCGCGACCCTTATGGTGGGCGGCGGACGCGCGTACCGTCCGCGCGACAGAACGTGCTGACCCGCCCGTATGAGCCAGACATCACACGAACGGTTGAGGGATTATCTCGCGCAGCTTCCGCCGCGGTCGCAGGCGCTGCTGATGCGCGAATTCGAGCGTGCGCTGGAGCGCGGCGAGGATACCGTCGTCGCCAGCTTTGTGCTCGGAGAATTGCGCAAGATCGTGCGCGAGGGCGACGATACGCAGCCCCGCACCGACGATCCGGCGCGGCTGCTGTTCCGCTGCCTGGAGCCGTTTCTGACCGATGGCAGCGCGCCGGTACGCCCCGGCCAGATTCGCCGCACCTCGCTTGCGCCGGTGTGGCAATGGTTGCACCGCGAGGGCGCGCCCGAGCAGGCCCGCGAACTCGAGGCGGCGCTGGCCCGCACCGGGGACGGGCGAAGCTCGCCCCACATGGAAACCGCCGTCCGCAAGCTTCAGCTTGCCGCCGCGGATGCCATCTTCAAGATCACGGGACCCGCGGCCGGCGGGGACAAGCAACGCGCGTTGAGCCGGGTCGGGCCGCCCAATGTCATCGAAGACCTGCTGCCGATGGCTGCGGCGCTGCAGGCCCGTGATGCGCTGGATACGCTCAACGGACGGCTGCCCGGCTATTTGCGTGCCTTCGGAGAGTCCCAAATCGCGGCGGTGACCTCAGCCCTCAATGTCCCCTCGCTGCAGACACCGCTGCTGTTGCCGTTCGCGCTGTCGCTGGTGATGCTGCGCCTGAGCGCGCCCTGGCAGATCATCCGGCTCGCGATCAAGATGGCCGCCTCCGACGATGAAATCAGGGTCGCCGCGACCCCCTACGGCGTGGCCGTCACCATCGCGCTGCATGATCTGTCCTGCCTGGCGGCCGGCTTGCGCGCGGATATCCGGCGCGGCCATTTCGCCAATGTGGGGGAGAATCTCAAAACGCTGCATGACGGGGTGCGGGGCTTGCGTACGGAACTGGACCTGCGCAGCGATTCGAATTGGGGCAAACAGCTCACTTCGATCCGGACCGATATTTCCAACGCACTGCAATCGGAAATTGACAGCGTGCCGGGCCGCGTCCGGCGCATCCTGCGCCAGCGCGCGGACAAGGACATCGTGGCCGGTGCGCGGATCGACGCCACCGAGGTCGAAGAGGTCGCGGCCCTGATTGATTTCGTCGCGGTCTGCCGCACCTATGCCAGCGAGCTTGCGATCAACGAGGTCACGTTGCGGACCTATTCCGACCTGCAGCAATATGTCGAGCAGGCCACTGGAGCCCTGGTGCAATCCCTGCGCGGCGGCGACGCCAGGGCGCGCGCCTACCGGCAGATGCAGTTTTCGGCGGCGATCAGATTCTGCGAGGTCCTGTTCGGCCAAGACTATGCGGCGCTGATGAGCCGGGCGGCGGAAAGTGCGCTGACCGGGGAACGGAAATCGTCGCGGGCGAGCTAAAGGTCGTATTAAACGAGATTTACAATTTCAGGTTGACGGCGCGAGGAAGGACACGTACGGTCCACGCGCGAAGCGAAGTGCCGAATTTGCAGATGCATCCAGTCATCAATTTCGTCGCCCTTGAGAACGGCGTGATCTCGGCGACCTACCGGAACCTGATGATCAAAGCGAAAGTGGTGCTGGTCGAGCAGGCAAGCGGGGCGGCGTTGGCCTATCCGGTGACCACGATATCGTCGCCGGTCCCGGCGGGTGCGCTCAGGATCAAGCTGCCTGGTACGATCAGGCCGGGAACCTATTATCTGAAGGCATTGAACGCCCACGGTCAGGACGCGGCCCGGAGCGCCGAGTTTCATATTGGCTAACCGTCTAGCGCCGCTGGATTTTTGGCTTCAGTCGCGGTGACGCCGAATTGATAATTGTCAATTGCGGGCCTCTGGAGGCGTGGTGTAAAGCGGCACAATGGTGCACGAAGAGCTGCGCCTGCCGGAACCCGCTTCGATGACCCTGTGGTTTGTGTTCGCGCTCATGACAGCCGCGGCGATCTTCGCCGTGCTGTTGCCGCTCGGCCTGCGCAGCCGCGCGCAGGTCCAGGGCAGCGAGACCTTCGTTTACAAGGACCAGCTTGCCGAGATCGATCGGGACCTCGCCGCAGGCCTCATCGTTGCCGCCGAGGCCGATGCCGCGCGCACGGAAATAGGACGGCGCCTGCTGGCGGCCGCCGATCAGGCCGACCACGCGCCCCTGCAGTCAAGCCACAAGCTGCGCCGGGCGGCGGCCGTGCTGGCCCTGGTCGGGCTCCCGGCCGTCGCGTTCGCGGTCTATCTGCCGCTGGGCTCGCCCCGACTGCCCGATTTTCCGTTGGCCGCGCGCAGCCACGCGCCCGATGCTCAGTCGCTTGATGGTCTGGTCGCGCAAGTCGAGCGGCACCTGGAGAAAAGCCCCACTGACGGCCGCGGCTGGAGCGTTCTCGCGCCGGTGCTGTTGCGGACCGGACGCTATGAGGATGCGGTCCGCGCGTTCCGAAACTCCATCACCTATAATGGCGAGAGCGCGGACCGCAGGGCCGATCTCGGCGAGGCAATGACCGCCGCCGCCAGCGGCGTGGTCACCGACCAGGCAAAAGCCGAGTTCGAGCGCGCGCATGCGCTGAATGCCGACGAGCCGAAGGCGAATTATTTCCTTGGCCTTGCCGCGGAGCAGGACGGCCGCAAGGCGGATGCCGCCTCGATCTGGCGCGCAATGCTGGACAAGGCGTCCGCCGACGCCCCCTGGCGTCCATTGGTGCAGCAGGCGCTGGCGCGCGTCGGCCAGCCGGTTGCGCCCGCACTCTCGGACCAGGCGGCTGCTGCCGGGCAAAACATGAGCGAAGCCGATCGCGAGACGATGATCCGCGGCATGGTCGAGCGGCTGGCAACGCGGCTGAAGCAGAATGGCGAGGACGTCGACGGTTGGCTGCGGCTGGTGCGTGCCTATGTGGTGATGGGCGATCGCGAGAAGGCGAAAAGCGCGCTCACGGATGCCCGTCAAGCCGTTGGCAAGGATGCCGAAAGATTGCGGCAGCTCAACGAAGGCCTGAAGAACCTCGGGCTCGAGGGCTAGCGCATGATGCCGAAAAATGTGCAACGGTTTTCGGACAACATCATGCGCCAACACATCATGCGCCAACAAAGACCTGTGATGCCGAAGGAAAAAATGTGCAACCGGCTTCGGGCAACATCACGCTGAGTGAAAGAAATCAGGCATGACGCGCAAGCAACGGCGTTTGACCATTATCGGATGTTCGCTCGCGGTGCTCGGCATCGCCGCGGCGCTGGTGCTCAATGCGCTGCGCGACTCCATCGTGTTCTTCTCGACGCCAAGCATGGTCGCCGAACAGCATATCGCTCCCGGCCGGCGGTTCCGGCTCGGCGGATTGGTGCAGCCGGGCTCGCTGATGCGCGGTGATAATCTGTCGGTCCGCTTCGAGGTGGCCGACGGCAAGGACAAGTTGCCGGTCACATATAAGGGAATCCTCCCCGATCTGTTCCGCGAGGGGCAGGGCGTCGTCGCCGAAGGCTCGCTTGATCGCTCCGGGGTCTTCCGCGCCGATACCGTGCTTGCCAAGCACGACGAGCGATACATGCCCAAGGAAGTCGCGGATGCACTGAAAAAGCAGGGCCATTGGAAGGACGACTATAGCGATTATGGCAAGTCCGCGGGCGCGGTGGCCTCCGAAGCGAACGTGCAAACCGGACAGGGGGCCACGCGATGATCGCGGAAGCTGGACATTACGCGCTGGTCCTGGCGCTCGGGCTTGCACTCATCCAGTCCACCGTGCCGCTGCTCGGCGCCCGCTGGCGCGATCCCGCGCTGATGAACGTCGCGCGCTCCACCGCGCTGGCGCAGCTCCTGTTCGCGGGCCTGGCGTTCGCGGCGCTGGTGACGTTACACGTCACCTCGGATTTCTCCGTTCTCAACGTGTATGAGAATTCGCATTCGGCAAAGCCACTGCTCTACAAGATCACGGGCGTGTGGGGCAGTCACGAGGGCTCGATGCTGCTGTGGGTCTCGATTCTGGCGCTGTTCGGCGGCCTGGTCGCGGCTTTCGGCAACAACCTGCCGCTCTCGCTGCGCGCGCACGTGCTGGCCGTGCAGGCCTGGATCGCCGGCGCTTTCTATCTGTTCATTCTGACCACTTCGAACCCCTTCCTGCGCATCCCCAATCCGCCGATGGAGGGACGCGATCTCAATCCGGTGTTGCAGGACATTGGGCTCGCGCTGCATCCGCCGATGCTCTATCTCGGCTATGTCGGTTTCTCGATCTCGTTTTCGTTCGCGATCGCCGCGCTGCTGGAAGGTCGCATCGATGCGGCCTGGGCACGCTGGGTGCGGCCTTGGACGCTGGTCGCCTGGATATTCCTGACGCTCGGCATCGCCATGGGCTCGTACTGGGCCTACTACGAGCTAGGTTGGGGCGGCTGGTGGTTCTGGGACCCGGTCGAGAACGCCTCCCTGATGCCCTGGCTCGCCGGCACGGCGCTTTTGCACTCGGCGCTGGTGATGGAAAAGCGCAATGCGCTGAAGGTCTGGACGATCCTGCTGTCGATCCTCACCTTCTCGCTGTCGCTGCTCGGCACCTTCCTGGTGCGCTCTGGCGTGCTCACCTCGGTGCATGCGTTTGCCACCGATCCGACCCGCGGCGTGTTCATCCTGCTGATCCTCTGCATCTTCATCGGCGGCAGCCTGACGCTGTTCGCGGGGCGGGCATCTTCGCTGAAGCAGGGCGGCCTGTTTGCGCCGATCTCGCGCGAGGGCGCGCTGGTCCTCAACAACCTGTTTCTCACCACGGCCTGCGCCACGGTCTTTGTCGGCACGCTCTATCCGTTAGCGCTGGAAGTTCTGACCGGCGACAAGATTTCGGTCGGCGCGCCGTTTTTCAACCTGACCTTCGCGCCGTTGTTCGTGCCCTTGATGATCGCGGTGCCCTTCGGGCCAATGCTCGCCTGGAAGCGGGGTGATCTGTTTGGCGCCATGCAGCGGCTGATGGCCGCCGGCATCGTCGCGGTCTTGGGCGTCGCGTTCGCCTGGGCCTGGGCGCGCGGCGGCAGTGCGCTGGCGCCGCTTGCGATCGGACTTGCGGTGTTCGTGATTGCCGGCGCGGCGAGCGATATCGCCGAACGCATTGGCCTGTTTCGCGTGCCGCTTGCCAACGCGGTGCGACGCGCCCGCGGATTGCCGCGCTCGGCCTGGGGCACGGCCTTTGCCCATGCCGGCATCGGCATCGCCCTGATGGGCATCGTCTGCGAGACCACCTGGAACAGCGAATATATCGGCACGATGAAGCCGCACGACAGCATCCCGCTGGCCGGCTACCAGTTCACGCTCGACGGCCTGACGCAGCGGCAGGGGCCGAACTACCACGAGCTGGCGGCCGTGTTCAGCGTGGCCGCGAACGGCAGGCCGCTCAGCCTGATGGCGCCATCGAAGCGGAACTTCACCACGCGGGGCATGTCGACGACGGAAGCCGCGCTGCTCTCGCGCGGTCTCAGCCAGCTCTACATCTCGCTCGGGGACACCACGCCCGACGGCGGCATCGTCGTACGCATCTATCACAAGCCGCTGGTGCTTCTGATCTGGTTCGGCCCCGTGCTGATGGCCTTGGGCGGCCTGTTGTCGCTGTCCGACCGGCGGCTGCGCGTTGGCGTGCCCAAACCGGCCAAGGCGCTGCGCGGCCTGCAGCCCGCGGAGTGAACTGGATGCGACGTCTCCTTGCCATCCTCTGCATGTTCGCCGCGATCGGCTTGTCGGCGGCGCACGCGGTGTTGCCGGACGAGGTCATGTCCGATCCGGCCAAGGAGGCGCGCGCGCGCAACTTATCGCGCGAGTTGCGCTGCATGGTCTGCCAGAACCAGTCGATCGATGATTCGGAGGCGCCGCTCGCGCGCGACCTCCGTTTGCTGGTCCGCGAGCGCATCGCGGCCGGGGACAGCGATTCGCAGGTGATCGATTTTCTGGTGGCGCGCTATGGCGAGTTCGTCCTTTTGAAACCGCGCTTCGAGCCGCAGACCCTGCTGCTCTGGCTGGTGCCGCCACTGGTGTTTCTCGGTGGCGGTCTCGCACTATGGATGAACGCGAGACGGCGGCCCAAGGCCGCGCCGCAGCCCAATGCTTCGCTGACGGCGGAAGAAGAGGCGAGACTTGCGGCGCTGATGTCGGGCGAGGCGCCGGCCGAGAAGTCGTGAAGTCAGCCGGTGCGAGTGGCTTTCCTTCGCAACAAGCACGCCCGCGGCTCGATGTCGGCACCTACGTAATCATACGGAGGCCTGCGGCTTGAACCGGATGATCCGCCGCGGCGTGGCCTTCATGCAATTTTGACTTCTGTCTGAAAGGTTTCGCGGCAGTTTTTGGAATGCCTGCCGAGCTGCCTCATGTCTTCCGATAGCAAGTTGACGATCCGCTTCCTGGTCGGCGCGGTCGTTGCTTCCCTTCTGTTCCTGCTCGCGATCGGTGGCGGCTCCGGCTTCATTGCCGTCCTCTATCTGAACAACGAGATCACCTCGCTTTCTTCGGAATTCAACGCGCTGAGCGGGCCGGGCCGCGACCACGCGCTGCAGATCTACCAGCAGGCGCAGGCGGCGTTTTCCTATTTCCTGACGGCCTGCGTCGCCATCTCGATCGTGGCGGGCGCGGTGTGTCTGACGACCTATTTCATCATTCGCAACGGCATCATGCGGCCGCTCGCGGCCATCGTGCATGCGATGCGGGAGGTGGCCGACCAGAAATACGACACGCCGATTCCCGGATTGGGCGGCTCCAATGAAGTCGGCCTGTTGGCGGGTGCGCTCGAGGTCTTCAAGACCAACGGCATCGAGCGACAGCGTCTGACCGAGCAGAAATTATTGGAAGCGAGGCGCCAGGGCGAGCGCAGCCAATATCTCGACGGCAGGATCGAAAACTTCAACAGCCTGGTGGCAAGCGTCGTCTCGAGCGTTGCGTCCTCCGCCGTCCACCTCAAGAGCAATGCGGAGACGCTCTCCCGGGTCGCCAACGAAACCAGCAGCAAGGCCAATGCGGTCGCGACGGCCGCAAGCCAGGCGAGCGCCAGCGTGCAGACGGTGGCAGGCTCGACCGAGCAGATGACCACGTCCATCGGCACCATCAGCCGGCGCGTCAGCGACGCCACCCAGCGCGCCGAAGGCGCCGCCTCGCAGGCCGAGAAGAGCCGCGATACCATTCACACGCTTTCCGGAGCGGCCGAGAAGATCGGCACCGTGGTGCAGCTCGTTCAGGCCATCGCTTCGCAGACCAATCTGCTCGCGCTCAACGCCACCATCGAGGCGGCGCGGGCAGGGGAGGCCGGCAAGGGATTTGCGGTGGTCGCCTCCGAGGTCAAGAATCTCGCGCACCAGACCAGCAAGGCGACCGAGGAGATTTCCGCCCAGGTCACCAGTATTCAGGGCATCACCGCCGAGACGCGTAGCGCGATCGACGACATCTCGAATACGCTATCGGAGATCAGCGCGATCATGTCGGGCATCGAGGTCGATACCGCCCAGCAGCGGAACTCGACCGAGGATATCTCCAGGAGCGTCCAGGTCGCCGCCCACGGCACGCTGGAGGTCTCCAACCACATCGGCCAGATCACGCTGACCTCGGCCGAAACCGGACGGATGGCAAGCGAAGCCCGCGACGCGGCCGCCGATCTGTCGCAACAGGCCGAGACCTTGAAACGCGAAGTCGACGACTTCATCTTAAGCGTCAAGGCGAGCTGACGGCCGCAGGGGCGGGCGAGGTAATTTCTTGCCGCCGCAGGGACTTAAGTCCTCCTGCGATAAACTGCCGCATTCGGCAACGGCCTTTATTACAAAAGTTTAACTCCGCCGCCAGCGCGCTGTAAGGCGTCCGTCCCCATCTTCGTCTCCGAGCGGTGTCTACATCTGCACCGAAGATTTTCAGCTCAGGTTCCTGGAGAAAGCTTTATGACCGATCGTCCGACCGATCTCTCGTCGTTCCCATCCTTCCGGCCGGGTCGCCGCTCGCTGTTGTCTGCGCGCAAATTTGCGCTGATGGCGTCGGTCGTGGCTGGCCTGGGCGTGGCCGTTTACGGCTTCGGACCCTCGGGCGGGCCGGCGAATGTGTTTTCGACGCCGGCGCACGCACAGGTCAATAACGAGGTCAGCAAGGTCCAGCAGCCGATCGGTTTCGCCGACATTGTCGAGCGCGTGAAGCCCTCGGTGATTTCGGTCAAGGTCAACATCAATGAGAAGGTCGCCAAGGATGATGGCGACGATGATCTTCCGTTCCAGCCGGGTTCGCCGATGGAGCGGTTCTTCCGCCGCTTCGGCGGGCCTGATTTTCCGCGCGGCGGCCACCGGGTGATCACCGGCCAGGGCTCTGGCTTCTTCATTTCGGCCGACGGCTACGCCGTCACCAACAACCACGTCGTGGACGGCGCCAGCAAGGTCGAGGTCACCGCCGACGATGGCAAGATTTATAAGGCCAAGGTGATCGGAACCGACGCACGCACCGATCTCGCCCTGATCAAGGTGGAGGGTGGTTCGAACTTCCCGTTCGCCAAGCTTGCCGACGGCAAGCCGCGCATCGGCGACTGGGTGCTCGCGGTCGGCAATCCCTTCGGCCTCGGCGGCACCGTGACCGCCGGCATCGTCTCGGCCATGGGCCGCGACATCGGCAACGGTCCCTATGATGATTTCATCCAGATCGATGCGCCCGTGAACAAGGGCAATTCGGGCGGTCCGGCCTTCAACACCGCGGGCGACGTGGTCGGCGTCAACACCGCGATCTACTCGCCCTCGGGCGGCAGCGTCGGTATCGCTTTCTCGATCCCGTCTGCCACCGTCAAGAGCGTGGTCGCCCAGCTCAAGGACAAGGGATCCGTCAGCCGCGGCTGGATCGGGGTCCAGATTCAGCCGGTGACGCAGGACATCGCCGACAGCCTCGGCCTGAAGAAGGCGGAAGGCGCGCTGGTGGCCGAACCCCAGAAGGACGGCCCGGCCTCCAAGGCCGGCATCGAGTCGGGTGACGTCATCACCAAGGTCAATGGCGAGACGGTCAAGGATGCCCGCGAGCTTGCGCGCACGATTGGTGGCTTGGCCCCGGGGACGGCGGTCAAGCTCGATGTGCTGCACAAGGGTGAGGACAAGGTCGTCAACCTGACGCTCGGTCAGCTTCCTAACCAGGTGGAAGCCAAGGCCGAAGAAAGCGACAACGGCAACACCTCCCCGCGCGGCACCGACGTGCCGAAGCTCGGTCTGACGGTCGCGCCCGCTGGCAGCGTCGCCGGCGCCGGCAAGGAAGGTGTCGTCGTCACCGACGTCGACCCGAAGAGCGCGGCGGCCGATCGCGGCTTCAAGGAAGGCGATGTCATTCTCGAGGTCGCGGGCAAGACGGTCGCCAACGCCGGCGATGTGCGCGAGGCGATCAACGCGGCACGCAACGACAACAAGAATAGCGTTCTGATGCGGGTGAAGACCGGCGGCCAGTCGCGCTTTGTCGCAGTGCCCCTGGCCAAAGGGTAGAGCATGATCGCGATCCGGAGGGCCGCATTCGCGCAAAGCGGAAGCCGGTTCTCCGGAGAGGTCATGCTCAAGCAAGGAGGCATGATCCGGACCATGCCCGATTGAGTTTACGAGTTGGAGGGTGTCGCCGGCATCTGTCGCCCCCGCCGACGGCTCTTTCCAGGGAGCGGGCGCAAGCCCGCTCCCGCTTCCTCCTTCCGGTGGAAAACGCCCCCCTCCGTCGGAAGGGTCTCAGGGCGGTGAAGTCCCCCAGCTTCACCGCCCACTTTTTCGATCAACCTCGTGGCGCGAGCGCGCCTTGCATCAAACTGTCGCTCGCGCCATTTTGAAGGAAAGTCGATCCACTTGAGTACGTCCGACAAGCATATGCGCCTGTTGATCATCGAAGACGATCGCGAGTCCGCGGACTACCTCGTCAAAGCGTTCCGCGAGGTCGGTCATATCGCCGATCTCGCAGGCGACGGCGAGGAGGGCTTGGTCATGGCCGAGAACGGCGACTACGACGTCCTGGTGGTCGACCGCATGCTGCCCAAGCGCGACGGCCTCTCGCTGATCGGCGCCTTGCGAGAAAAGGGCAATCGGACGCCCGTCCTGATTCTCTCCGCACTCGGACAGGTAGACGACCGCATCAAGGGCTTGCGCGCCGGCGGCGACGATTACCTGCCAAAACCCTATTCATTCGCCGAGCTCCTGGCGCGAGTGGAAGTGTTGTCGCGCCGCAACGTCGGCCCGGCCGAGGAGACCACCTACCGCGTCGGCGATCTCGAGCTCGACCGCCTGTCGCACCGGGTCTCCCGCGGCAAGGACGAATTGACGCTGCAGCCGCGCGAATTCCGGTTGTTGGAATATCTGATGAAGCATGCCGGGCAGGTGGTGACGCGTACCATGCTCTTGGAAAATGTCTGGGACTATCATTTCGATCCGCAGACCAACGTGATCGACGTGCACATTTCGCGGCTGCGTTCCAAGATCGACAAGGGGTTCGACCGGCCGCTGCTCCACACCATTCGCGGCGCGGGATACATGATCCGTGACGGACTGCGTTGAAGTCCTATAAAATAAGCGATTTAGTGTTTCTGTATCCCTTTTGGCTTACCGAAATATTACCGATTTTGTGGGGCGCTGAAGGATAAAATCCGCCCTCACGCTGGTGCGGCCTCTTTGGTTCCGCTCGCGACTCTCTTCCCGGCTCGCGGCAACGTCTTGAGCCATGCGCGAAGGTCGTCGGGCAAGATGATGGTCCGCGTCCCATGTTTGTGGGCAATCAGCCTCCCAGCCTAGTACTAGCGTTGGTCTGCGCGAGATCCTTTCGCCTCGTGCGAAGCGACATTGTGCAGCTCACCGCCTCGCGCGATCTGACGGCCAGCTTCGCTGAATCTGGTTTCGACGTAGCTGACACGCTGCTGAACTCAGAAGCCAGCTGCCTCTGCGCTTGATCAGATCGTGTCCCTGAGCATGGTGTAATTGGCGGTGGGACACCGCGTTCGCCGGCGAGAGCCGGACTGGTCAGCTGGCGATTGCCGGGAAGCTGACGGCGGGATCATCGCCCAACGGGGCGATGGTTTCCAGTGTCATGTAGCGGCCGCGCTGGACCGCCCACTCGTCGTCTGCTCGAGCAGGATCGCGCCGATGAGGCGAACGATGGCATCCTCATTGGGGAAGAGGCCGACCACCTCAGTGCGCCGCTTGATCTCGCCGTTGAGGCGTTCGATCGGATTGGTAACCGGTATGGGATTTCTCGGTGCCAACGTTCCGCTGCGGTGTTCTACATCGTGGCGTATGGTGCGACGATCGGGACAGAGGACTGGGAGCACGAAGTGCGGGCAGGCCGATACACACGATGAGCCGAGAGCCCGAGTTAGTAGCTGGCCGCCTCTGCGACTCGCCCGGTTGCGCCGAGAGCGCCAATCCGTAGTGGTCGTGTCGCCCGCGGCTCCCGTCATGTGTCTGACAGGAGGTGATGAGTGACGTTTGGAGTGCGATTGGCACCTTTGCCCTAGGGGGCGGCTGGATCGTAACGGTCGTTTGTCGGTCAGCCGTTCAGGCGCTTCGTTGACCTGCGTACTGAAGCGATCCACAAGAGTGTACATTACGACAACGTCAGAGCAGCGCAGAACGCGAAGGACAATGGTACTCTTGAGCCTGTGGACTTAGACGACGAAGAGCTAGCCAGATTGGGCGAGGCAGAAGACACGTTCCGCGATCTTGCAGCCCGGATGCGCGCATTTGCGCTGAATGAACCGTTCGCGGTTCGGCTTGTCAGCCTGTGGAAAATCGATCCAATGGCTGCCAGCACCGCGCTTCTCGCGGTATCAAACACTTTGCGCCGCTACGGCGGTGAGCGGGCCGCAGCAAAAAGCAAACTGGAAAGCGTTCTACGGTTCAGGACTGATGCGGGTGGTTCGCATCATGGGGGCAGCATGACGAAGAAAACAACGGGAAAGCGTCCGCTTTGGTTCGGGCTGGGCCTAGTGTTGATCGGGCTGTGCGGCCTAGCCGTCGCATCCGTGAACAAGGACGCCGGTGCGCCTGTTGGCGCTGCGCTGCTTGGCTTCATCATTGGAATGCTGGTCGCGTTCTTTGCACAGGAAGCAGAAGAGTGGACGCGATCAGCAATGACCTCTTCAGTTGCGGTACTAACGGGCGCAGGTGTGCTAGCGCTGTTGCGCTATGGTGCGCCTGACCTGCAAGGGGTTTGGTTCTACCCAATAGGTCTTGTCATTGGTTTCGGATTCGGAACGATTTGGGACGTAGTCGACCCGGCATAGAGCTGGCGAAAGCGCGCCCCAAGATTGTACAGCCGGCCATGACAAAGTACGTCGTTCTCGATACCAATACACTTCTGCATTACCGGCGGCCCGATAGGCTGGAATGGGGGGCTTACTTTGCAGGTGAGGAGGTTATTCTCGTCATAACTCCTCCTCTAATTCACGAGCTGGAGCAACAAAAGCTGGCGAACAGATCAGCGCGGCTAAGACGGCGAGCGAATGAAATTATCCAATGGCTCAATGGCTACCTTGAAAAGGCGGAGCCGATTTACGTCTCAGAGCGCGTCCGTCTACATTTTTATGATGAATCACCGAGGATCAATTTCGCTGCCCATCGGCTGTCGGATGCCGTGCCCGACGACATTCTCATTGCGACGACTCTGCAATTCCGAGAGCAGATGAACGTAGACGTTACGCTATTCACCAACGACACCGGGCTCAGGATGAAGCTGCGCAGTCGGTCGATTCCAGCCATCAAGCCGCGAGATGAGGATAGGCTTGCAGACGAGCCGGACGAAACGGAAATCGAGCTGGAGAGGACACGGAAAGAGCTTCAACGCCTTCAAAGTCGCCTGCCTCATCTGCAACTGAGTTTTGAAGACCATACAAACTTCCTGGTTGTCGAGCTGCCGGACATCCAGGAAGAACCAGCGCCCAAGGTCCGAACTGCATGGTACTTCGGTCACTCGGAGGAGGCGATTAGTGAGTATGACAAGGAGTACCAAGCCTATCTCGCAGAATTTCAACTGTGGCGTTCACGTGAGCAGCGTCAGTTCCTTTGCCAACTAGTGTTGCGCAACACGGGCAGTGCTGAAGCGACGAATGTTTCCATGGACATAAGCTTCCCCGAGGGAGTTGTTCCACTGAAGAGCGGGGCAAAGAGGCCCAAACCGCCCCGTCACCCAATCGATCTGGCTGTGACACACTTTGACCCGGGCGAGCTACTCGCCCATGTGCCGGAGAGGCCCTCGCCACTTCAGCCGATAATTGATGCGACTTCACGTACGGTGCGATGGAACATACCGTCGGTCGTCCACAATCGGACCTGGGAGCTGCGGCCGTTTTTGGTGCGCTTTGAATCCGACCCCCGTGGCTTTCAGGCCAGAATCACTATCGGGTGCGTAGAAACCATTGAGCTTTTCGCGGGTCACTTGAACTTCAAGATCCGGTAACTCGCCGAACGCCAATGTAAGCGTGCGCGTCCGCCGAATAGAGTCTAAGCCGCCAGGTAAACTTTTGAAAACAAAAGCTCCTACAGGCTAGCGATCTAGATGAGCCCGGCAAATCGCTCCTCTCGTTACGATCAGCTTTTCACCGAAAGCTGACAGTTCACATCAGGGGCAAATCCATCCCCGCCGCGCGCATTTTCTTTTCGTCATACCGCGCGGTACATCAGTAGCTATCGTCCGTGGCCGAGTCCTGTCCCCGGGTGCAACGCTTTCTGGGGAGGGCTCTGGACAGAGCGCTTGGTGAGCTTTGATATCTTCAATACTGGCATTCGTGCTGGTGAATGTCCTTGTTCCTAGATCGGCTTTCGTCCATTCGCGGCAGCTTGCCGCTCATTCGAAAATACGCGGGCACTACTCTTCTTGTGACCTGGCCTTGAGCCTCCGCTGTATCTGAGCGAGAGGCTCCTTAAGGCTGCCCTCCAACCGCGTCATCGCATCTACCATGGTCGAGATCATCGCTGGTCGTTCAGACTCATCAAAACAATCGCCGTCCACTTCTGACTTAATCCGAGACGCGCGCTTATCCTCCAGTCGCTCCCAAGTAAGGGCTGCTCCAAAGGTATTTTCGATTGTTGTTCTTTGCGAGAATAGCTCGTCGAAGATCGATTTATTCTCGTCCTTGTCACCCCGGTCGATATAGAGCTCGACTCGTCCGAATGATTTACTTGCAACAAAGTTGTACGGCACTCCGCGGAGCCCTGAGCCCGCCGATACGTAGTGAAAGTGATTCGGCGAGATATTCGCGAAGCGCGGTATCTTTGGACCTGCTGCTCGAAGCAGTTCGGTCCAGAATTGTCGTCTAACTTTATAGCGTTTCTTCTCTTCGGCTGCTGCTTCAACCTCATCCAAGGACTTAGAAGCAAGTCCGATCATGAATTCCTCAACATCCTTCGTCGGAATTATCTGGTCGACGTCCAGAAAGATGCTATCCCCAGCGCACCATGGCCTCACCCGGAAGCACTGAATACGCAGCTTGAAGTTCAGCAGCCAGAGAATGGTCGATGTGACCTCTTTGCGAAAATTTGCCGCAATGAGCATGATCCGCTGGGTGGAGCCCTTATTGAGGACAATCTCGTCGTAGTCCTCAGCGTCGAGAAACTCGACAAGGGCCCCCTTAGCGTCTCCGCCAGAACCGCTTTTATCGAGATACTCTTGAAAGATGCTGCGTATGTTATCCTTAGACAGGCTAGAGCAGTACGAGGCGTATTTCAGGGCCTGCCACGTAACGTCGCGTCCGGTGTCGTCAAGCTTATTTTCTATCAGGACTAACGAGCCTTGTTTATCCAAGGCCAACAAGTCGAGGCGCTCCTGCGTGTCGGCGAAACCGGCGAACTCCTTTTGTATGATTAGCAGTTCTTCGCCGAGGCAGGCCGGAGTCTTTGCAATCCACTCCTGCAGATGCTGCCGTTCTCTGAACCCAAGGTCAGCGAAGGTCTGCGACCTGAGAGGCTCAATCGAATTTTCTTCCTTGTTGATTTTGAACATAAGAACCTAAACTCCGAACGTTTGGTCTACACGTTTGACCATCTCTCGCACGAACTGAATTGGAGAAACCACTAACGCGACATCGAAGTCCTTGCGTAAGGATGTCAGCTCCGAGAGCCAAGCGTTCAACTGAGGCAACTTGCGAGCGTCAGCTCGATTGAGCGGCGCATGAGAAATCTGCACTTCAACCTTCTGGATTTCGAAGTCCAAGAAATCGAGCAAGTCCCTCAAAGGGACGGCCATTTCCTTGATGGCCGGTTCGATCACAAGGAGACCGTTGCAAATCTCGTTCATTATTCTTGGTAGCTTGCTCTTGAAGCGCGGGCTGATGCGGTCGCTGTTATCGATCATTGCTCTCGTCGGGTAATGCCGGGAATGCTTCTCCAAAGTTGATCTGTCACGGATACAACCGACATGTAAACGGTCACTTCGTCGCAAGCCATCTCAAAAATCCCAGCTCGTCGCGAGGATGACGGCACTTTTTTGATCTTGATCCAGTGCTTGCGTTGGCCCCTGCTGTCTGTGTTATCAACTGAGCCGTCCAGCGATGCCGCTATCGTCACGACCCTGTTGGCCGAGGCCGTGTCTAGCGCGCAGGAGAGTTTAAGCGGCTTTCCCTTCGAGCATCGGCGGCTCTTCGATTGCCGAAATCTCCGGCAATGCTTGCCCCATAATGCCGTGCAGGTCGCCTACCACGCCAACAGTGGACTCGATCATCGAGCTGACTTGGGCTTCGCGTTTGGCCCAGGCTTTCAGCATGAATTTGCGCTCTTTATCGATGTCGTCTCGCATGTCTTTGAAGCGCTCGACGATGGCTTCAATCCGCTGTTTGAATCTTGAACCGGTAAGATAACAATAGACCTGTTCAGCCTTGGACTGCTGTCAGGCCTGCGTCGTGCGCGCGCTGGCGACCTCCACAAGACCTTGACGAAGAGTCGGGGGGCGACCGGAATCGCACAGCGCGGGTGCGCGACGTAGACGCCATCGATCAGGTCGAAGGTCTCCACACCTTTGGGTAGGGCAGTGGAGCGATGTCGGCCTCTCAACGCTGCTCTTTCCTGTCTGCTCATGTCGTGAGACGTTAAAGGCCAAAGTTGACATAGAATCCTTATCATTATCGTCTTTTGATAAGGATAATTATCGAACAGGCTTGATTTATGGTTCCGGTTTTGATATGTATCCTTATCAGAGGTCGAACTTGATCAGGATATTGTATCATGTCTTACCAGAGTGAGGAACTTGTCCGCGAAGTACAAGGCCAGCGCGTCAAAGCGGCCCTGAGCCAGCGCGCTTTGGCCGCCCGCTCAGGACTGACCCAGGCCCACATTTCCCAGATCGAAACCGGCCGTCTCGAACCGGGCCTGTCCAGCTTTATCGAAATGGCGCGGGCACTCGACTTAGAGGTCGTGCTTGTGCCCAAAAAGCTTCTTCCCGCCGTGCAGGGCGTCCTGCGCTCGAGTGCTGACGGCTTGTCTCCCGAAGATGGGCAGTCCGCTCTGTTCACCAAGGGCGAGCGTTTCATCGCCAGACAGAAGAAGCTGGAGGGCCGTTCCGTCGCTCTCGACCGCATTGAGGAGTATTTGCGTTTACTGAAGCAGGTGCGCCTTCGCAAGGACGATCTCGCGACCGTCACCGAGGCCATAAAGCTGCTAAGTCAGCTTAAAGAGAGTCCGAACCCGCGCGCCGAGCTTGGAAACGTAGCCGGAATGCTGCGCACGGTGCGCAACCGTATCGCGCATCCCGTGGAAGCGCCGCGTCCGGCTTACGCCCTTGATGAAGAGGACACCGATGCCTGACGTATCGGTCCTCGACGTTCACCTGTATGGCAAGCCCATTGCCACCCTGACGCTCGTGCAGGGGGACCGGACGCTTTTTGCTTTCAATCAAAGCTACATTGATGATCCCGACCGTCCAACGCTCAGCCTCTCCTTCAAAGATCAATTCGGCAATCTACTGACGGCGTTTAAACCGTACCGGCAGGTTCTCCCGCCGTTCTTTTCCAACCTTTTGCCGGAAGGACCTTTGCGCCGCTACCTCGCTGAGCGCGCGGGCGTCAAAGAAAAACGCGAGTTCTTCCTGTTGTGGATGCTCGGGCAGGATCTCCCCGGCGCCCTTTCGGTCCATCCGGCGGAAGGCGAAGCTTTGCCGCCTCAGGTCGAAGAGGACCTGACGCCGGATGAGCGACAAAATATGCTGCGGTTTTCGCTGGCGGGCGTCCAGTTGAAGTTCTCGGCGCTCAAGAACGATTCCAAAAGGGGAGGCCTCACCATACCCGCAGAGGGCGTAGGCGGCTCGTGGATCGTCAAATTGCCGTCCCCCCAATATCCAGGCGTGCCCGAAAACGAATACTCGATGATGACCATCGCAAAGGCGATGGGCATGGACGTGCCGGACCTTCAATTGATCGACGTCGATGCGATCAAAGGATTGCCGGACGGTATCGGAGAAATCAGAGGCCAGGCGCTCGCCATAAAGCGGTTCGACCGGACACCCGACGGCCCCGTCCATATGGAAGATTTTGCGCAAGTATTCGGCGTCGCTCCCGACGAGAAATACGAACATGTCAATTACAAAGGCATCGCGAACGTACTCGGCATCGAGACCGGCGACGCCGATGTCGGCGAATTCATTCGCAGGCTGGTGTTCAGCACGCTGATCGGCAATACCGACATGCACCTTAAAAACTGGTCCCTGATCTATCCGGACCGGCGCACACCGATCCTCTCACCCGCTTACGATCTGCTTTCGACCACTCCGTACATCGCGGATGACAAGATGGCGCTTAACTATTCCCGCACCAAGAAGATGGCCGAGTTCTCCAGGGATGAGCTGAAGCACCTTGCGGCGAAGGCCAAGATTTCCGAAAAGCTGGTGCTCGATACCGCGACCGAAACGGTCCAGC
The DNA here is from genome assembly GCF_000472385.1 of Bradyrhizobium sp. ARR65. GTDB lineage: Bacteria > Pseudomonadota > Alphaproteobacteria > Rhizobiales > Xanthobacteraceae > Bradyrhizobium. The sequence goes on along the minus strand of NZ_AWZU01000054.1, from coordinate 12,193 downwards.
GGTTCAAGCAGGTCTGGTCCGAACAGAAGACAAAACTCCCGTTGGAGAAAAAGGTCATCGAAATCGTGGACGCGCATGCGGCCTCCATCCCGATCTACAAAGAGCGCTAGAATGCCTTACGGGTTTGGAAACCTCTCGCCGGCCGATTTCGAAGACCTTGTGCGCGAGCTCGTCGGGCGCGAACTCGGCGTTCGCTTCGAAGGCTTCGCGGCTGGTCCGGACGGCGGTATGGATGGCCGCCACGCCAAAGGCGGGGCCAGGATCATCTTGCAGGCCAAGCATTATGCGGGCTCCGCTCACGCTGCGCTCAAATCGGAAATTAAACGAGAGCGGTCGTCGATCGATCGTCTCGTGCCACCGAAACCGAGTTTGCAAGAGCAGTCTGGTCGCATTGCAGAACCATCAGGCTTCCGGCCGATAGCCTTTCAGTTGTGGCAAGGTGCTTTGCCAAGATTGCGGCCGATTTTCTTCACCTCCCGGTATGGGTCAAGACGCCTGGCAAGTACAGGAATTCGTTACAACCGACGGGCCTTTCAAACACGCAGCGCATAGAGCTGCTGATCGCCTGGCATCAATCCAGCGGTGATCAGAGATTTTCCGATCTCGCCCTTGCGCTTGCGCGCGCGCCGGTGGACGGGCTGGGTTCCTGGCGCGATGGCGACGACGCAATCGAACTCATCGCCAAATTGCGCGCCGGAGATTATTTCGACGAGCTTACTATTGCAGGTGAGCTCGCCAATTGCCTTGAGACTGCGGCGGGCAATATAGTGCCGCACTTCAGAAAACCTTCCATAACGGCAAGCTGTTTCAGCCTCGGAAGACGCGGTTCCACGGCTTCGTTCCGGTGGGCGACCCGGAATTCAAGCATGCGCTTTTTGAGGAGTTTGCCTGTCATCAGCCCGAAGATCCGAACTACACCGGGCTTCTCAGGTTGTGGGACTTTACAATCGAGGGAGAATTCCTCGTTCAAGGCGCGCGGCGTCCTGTGGCCGAGCGCGAGCGCGCCGTGCTTGGTCACATACGTGCGGCCTCTTTGGTTCCGCTGGCGACGCTCTTCCCGGCTCGCGGCAACGTCTTGAGCCATGCGCGAAGGTCGTCGGGCAAGATGATGGTCCGCGTCCCATGCTTGTGGGCAATGAGCTTCCCAGCATTGATCGCTTGCCGGATTGAGGTCATGCCGATCCCCGTGAGCGCGCTAGCCTCTTCGGGCGACAGCGCAAATCTGTCGGCAAGCGGCACCGTTACCTTCTGAGCGAATTCGTTCATACCTTTTCGTTCCTAAGACATGGGAACTAGTACTAGCGTTGGCCTGCTCCCAACACTCTTGCGCGAGGTCCTTTGGCCTCGTGCGGAGCGACATTGTGCAACTCACCGCCTCGCGCGATCTGACGCCAGCTTCGCTGAATTTGGTTTCGACGTAGCTGACACGCTGCTGAACTCAGAAACCAGCTGCCTCTGCGCTTGATCAAGCCAGCTCTGTTGTTCGTGGAAGAGCGAAGTATCGAGGGCGGCGAAAGCAAGTATCGTGGGACGATTGGTCTCCTCCTCAACGGAGTAGAACGGGTTCCACTTGGCGCCTTTCATCGCTCCTCCCGTATGGCCAGGCGGTCGCTACGGCTAGAACGGCTCTAACTCGCGGGTTTGCAGCAGGAAGCCTGGCCGACAAGGGCGAATGCATCGGCCTCATGGAATCTGCTCTCGGCTGCGGTCGTCAATTGCGCCTCGTACGATCGGATGCGAAAGCCGAACAAAGGAAAGACCACCAACACATTTGTGCTTGCCTCCCTTTGTCTTGCCTCGTGTGGTTATGTGGCTCAAGGCCTTGCTTAGGGACACCGCTTAAATGCTGGGGCGAACGCTCCTCAAGTCGAAATCCAATTTTTCTATCCACTTATTCAATCACAGCGCCAATGGTGTCTCTACTGAAAGCAGAGAAGGCTTGGAGCGTCTTGGGATAGCTAAAATACCTGCAGGGCCATTATCTGCCAGCAAAATCGAAGAAGGAGACAATGATCATATTTCGTTGACGACAGCTCACTGGGCTAACAAGACTATCAAGTGCATCTGTCGACTGTGGCACCAGAATTCCGACGGGGCGTCACGTTTGGTAGGTGGCAACGGATACACTTGAAGCTTGATCTCATTGCGTTGCGTTGGCTGGAGCTTGATCAAATTGGCTCATGGTGGATTGGAGCGGTGCGCCGGGAGACCGGCAGGAGACAGAAGGTGCAAGCCCTTCACGGTGAAGCAGTAGCGATCCACATCGGCCCCTTGCATTCACGGGTCGCTGCGAGGCGGCGCGTGAAGCGTTGACAGGGAAACGCATAGGCTAGCAATTGAGCGGCGAAATTCCAGTCATCCGGAGTGCCGATGCCCTCGTTCCGGCAGAAGGCAATATGGTTGGGCACGCGATCGCGAGTGCCCGATCGGCTTCGCGGCGTCTGAGACCCTGGCATGTGCGCACGTCTTCTGCGCGGGAACCGGGAGGTCTCCGCATTGCCTGGGTTGCCGCTTGGGCCGCACGAAGGCCGAAGTCCGTGATGCACGACGTGGAGCAGTTGGATTCATCCAGAGTACCGAGGAAGTCGGCGAACAACGCGGCCTATGCTGCAGCGGAGCCGATGGAGAAAAGGGGTGGGACCAAGGGGAATGCGGTCCCGCAAAGCACGGTCCGGACGCAGAGCCGGAAAACCGTGTCCCGGGCGCAGGCCCGCATACGAGAAGCCGTCAACAGGAACAGGGAAGGAGAAACTGACGGCGCTCCTGCGCCACGTCTACGTCGGCTGCTTGCGTGCGGCATTCCTCGCGTTGAAGAGGCGGGCAGTAGCTGGCATCGATCAGGTGACGTGCGACCGTTACGCGGAGAACCTCGAGGAGAATCCGAGAGGCCTTCACCGCCGGGTCCAGACAGGAGCGTATCGAGCGTTGCCGTCGCGCTTCGCAACCTGATCGGCACGATTGGCGATAATCCCCAAGTTACGAATCTCCCCGCCGAGCAGCCCTTCAGCCACCGGCACCGAAGTCGTCGCCTTATGGACCTCCAGCCCCACGAAAATGCTATCCTCCATCAGGCCCGCTCCCCATGCTTGAGGCTCGGCGCCGGCTCATCCGGCGCAACCCTCGATAGTAGCTTGCCGCGGCGCGGGCCGCTCGTCACCTCAGGGCGCGAACATAGGTCTAGCGTTCTATCTCTCGGCCCATGGACTTGATTACGACTCATCATCAAGAAATTCGCAATTTGGTCGTCGGTCTCCCCGACCGCGATCATCGGGCCTGCGGTGATGTGCTCCGTCTTCAGTCGCCAGCACCGGCCATCAGGCGACGTGCGTCCCTGCATCTTTCAACCTCTTCCGCGCCTCGTCCGGTGTCTCGCGTACGGCAAGACGCAGTTTGGTAGGAAATATGAGAACCGACTCGGCTTTCTCGTTATAGATAACCGGATCGCTGTCAATTACCTGTCGAACACGTTGGGCGCTGACGAGTAGCTTTGTCTTGGCGGATTCCGGCGCCGAAAACTCGGCTAACGGCACGTTGGCCTGCTCGAACTTCTTCGACAGGTCGTCAATCGGCTCGTTTGAATAAATGCGGTCGGCTGCGAGCTGCAGCATCGTCGCGCCCTTCCACTCACTGTCAAATGCCTTTCTCAACCAAAACAGATCGGATTCGTCGATATCTTGAACTCCCCCACCGGGCATATTGATCACTATCAAAGGTTGCTCCTTCATTGCCGTTTGCCTGCCGCCGGAAGGCACGCATCCCAATCCGTTTCTTCCTGGCCCAGATCCTTATTCAAAAGAAAGGCGAGGCGGACGCCGGCCCGACGTATTCCGAGCGAAGATGTTGAAGTGCGGACTTCGAAAGCGGTGGACTCCCGTAGGCATCCGAACGCGACAGGTTGAATGCCTCCATGGCCCAGTCGTCGAGGGTGCCCTGCGTCCATTCCTTCGCGAGCGACGGTGTTATTTCCGCCAGAAGGCTCGAAGCGATCGAGTCGGGCGGCGAGCCGAGCGCATCGACAAATTGCGTGTCCCAAAATCCGTGGAGAACATCTTTAGATGAGTGAGGGAAGCCATCCACCTCTATCTTGACGTCGTTGCCGCCGCGGTCGTGGTTGTCGGAAGAGTGCAGAGGTTGATGCATGTCACCCACGAAATGCAGGATGAATTTCAGCGCCATAAGGCTTTCGCCGGGGTCCGTGCCGTTGGCCGAAATTTCCGTTTCGAACTGCTGAATCTTGTCTACGACGCAGGCTTTGGCCGGGCCGTTCGAGGCCGGCGTGCCGACTTGAAGCGGCTCGCGTCCGAAACATGCCGTCGCGATGTCGGGACTGTCGAGTTCGATGTCCACGAAATGCCAGTTTTGCGTCTGTTCGTAATGAAGCCGCCGATCGTCCTCGTCCCGATACTTGTCGGCCCACGTCGCTTCGCTTGCGAAATCGTGTTTGGTCAGAGTATTGCCGGTGTCCGAAGCGAGCATGGCCATGATCCGGCGCTTTGCCGAAGGCATGAGACACTGCTCCGCGACAAGCGCGATGGTCTTATGGCCATCATCGCTCCAGGCGAGCGCAAGTCGCGGATCGGCGATTGCGAGCGACGGTCCGATCGCAGCTAGTGCTATTCGCATCGGCTTTGCCCCAGGCTCTTCGACGTCGAACGACATTGAGTGCCGCAGTACGTCGGCGATATGAACTGGTTCACATTTGGCACGAAAACTTGTCAGTTGTGTTGTGGATAGTTGCCGCGCTACAGTAGAGTGGCTTGATCTATCGGGGGCATCCCGTGAAGACGATTGGATTGGCCTGTCTGATCGCCCTGACCTTGCCGGCGCAAGCTCTCGCCTGGGGAGAAGAGGGCCATTCGATCGTGGCCGAGATCGCCCAACGGCGGTTGGATGCGGCGTCGCTCGCTAAGATCCAGGTCCTTCTCGCCGCCGAAACACCATCGGTCGATCATCCGGCGGCATCGCTTTCCTCGATCGCGAGTTGGGCCGACGACTATCGCGCGAGCCATCCCGATACCGCCGCGTGGCATTTCGTAAACATTCCCGACGATCGTTCGACCTACGATCCGGACGCCGATTGCAGGAACGGCGCATGCGTGGTCGATGCGATCGCACGCTTCAGAACCGTCCTGGCCGACTGCTCGAAGCCAGCGGCGGACCGTCTGGAGGCCTTGAAGTTTCTCGTCCATTTCGTCGGCGACGTGCATCAACCGCTGCATGCGACCGATCGCTGGGATGCCTACACCGGTAAGGACGACCAGGGTGGCAATCTGATCCCGGTGATGTTCTTCGGGCAATCGACCAATCTGCACGCGGTATGGGACACCGGGTTGATCATGCGTACGGTCTACGACTGGGGCGCATACGTCGTGCGGCTTGAGACTACCTGGTTTCCTGGACGGGACCTGACGGGTCTTTCCGGCGGGTCACCTGCCGACTGGGCGGCGGACTCCCATCGATTGGCACACGAGGTAGCCTACGACATACCAGATGACGGCGCCATAGGCGCCAGATATTTCACGAAGGCGCAGCCCGTCGTCGACCGGCAGCTTGCGCTTGCGGGAATCAGATTGGCCCGCTTGCTCCAAGAAGCACTCGCTCCCACTCCATCCTGTCAGTGAGGCCTCGCCGATGAACCGACTGTCGGCATCTCTGGCTCTTCTCCTCCTCGGGCTGGCCGGCCAATCCTCGGCCGCGCTGGCGAGGGTGACGTCATGCTCGAAGAACGGATTTTGCTACTGTGTCCAGCAAAGTCTGATCGACGCCGTCGCTCGCAAGCTGACCGATATCCGGAAGGCGATCGACGTGCAGAAGCGGGCCGGCAAGGCGATAGGTTATCTCAGTATTCCGCTATCGACGGTAGGGGGTGCTTATCTAAACGAGAACTTGAAGGTCGCGGCCGAGATCAAGGAACGGATCGAGCGCCAGTACGGCGTCCGCGACGTTTGGGTCCTGAACCCGGGAGCCAAGGAGTTCTCTCTCCCTGGCGGCGCCGGTGGCCCCGATTACATGCTCATGTGGTCGCAGGTACTCGAAGGAGAAGACGGGCTCGGCGCATTCGACTTCGTCTACTTCACCGGACGGTCCGACTTTGCCATCCATTTCGGTCTCGACGGCCAGAACGATCTCGGCAAGCTCGACGTGGCCTATGACGATCTCGCCAAAACCGATCCTGGCCTGGGCCTCAACGTGGATAAACGGTCCTTCAGGGACTACTACGGCTTGCGTGCTTCGGTCGCCTATAGCCTCGGGTCGCACGACGAGTGGGACATCGTGCGGACGATCAACGAGAAGCGTCGCCTCGCGGATGCAGTGGCCGGTATCGCTCGACAGATGGGAGTTTGGTTCGACGGCAAGCCGGCCGCGCCCGGTCTGCTGGAAACGTCCATCGCCACCGGCGACGTCGGCAAATGCAAGAGCGACAACGAAGAGGGGAAACCGAAATGACCACGAAGACAGCGACGCATTCTCACCGGCAATCGGCGGTTCACGGTCAATCCACCGAGACGAAGTCCAGGAACGCCGGCGGAGACGGAAAGGTGGTGGTGAAGTCCTATACGTCACCTACGCTGGTTCTACTGGCCTATGACTGGCCCGCCGGCGACGATCACGAAGACTTCCTCGGTTTTGCGATCCAGCGAACGCCGGGGTTTGACGGTGCTGAATCCAGCTGGTTGCCAAACCGCATCGGTTTCAACGGACCCGAGCCTGACCAAAGCGACTTCCCAAGCAATGAGGCGCCGATCCAGAAGTTCTATTGGTGGGACGCGCGTATCGACACCAAGGACCGCGGCCACTCGTTCACTTACCGGGTCATCCCGGTGACGGGCCAGTCGTCGTCGTTGAAACTGTCGGACGCCCAAGCCGCGGAGATCGTCGTCACCGTTCCCAACGTCGAAGAGCAAGGCATCACGTCCCACTTCAACCGCGCCGTCGTTAGTTCGCAGGCATTCTCGAAGCAGTTCCCGAACATCAGCACGCCGGCCCAGCAGAAGGCTGCGAGAGCCTGGCTTGCTAACGGTATGGAGCAAGCGGTACCCCAATTTCTCGACCGCGCTGCGGGCAAGGACATCGAGGGTGCGATCTATCACTTGACCGACGATATCTGGATCATCCCCTCGTTTCTAAATTACGGCGGTGCCGTTTCCTTGGCGTACAATCACACGGGCAAGGACCACACCTCCGACGCCGCCATAAAGAAGCTGGAGGATGCCGGCCGCCCCGCGAACCTCTTCGCCCCTCGCACGCACGCCAGCATCATGCACGACAAGTTCCTGGTGAGGGTGGGGGCGGCGGATCACGCGGAAGCGGTCCTCACGGGCTCGGCCAATTTCACGAGCGAAGGCTTGTCGGCGCAGGCCAACGTGCTGCATGCCTTCGAGTCGCCGCAACTGGCGAAACTGTACCTCGACCGCAAGCGATTGCTGGACAGCGATCCGGGCTTGTCGGCGACGCAAAAGGATGAAGAAGGCTGGTCGGATGAGATGAAAGTGGGCGATGCGACGATCCGGGTCTTCTTTCCGCCGGAAGGCAAGGCGACCCGGGTCTCGATCGACACCATCGTCGAGGCGGTCAAGGCTGCCAAGCACTCGGTCCTGCTTTGCGCCTTCGATCCGACCGACATGGATCTGTTGGATGCGGTGTTCGCCGCGTCGGACGCCGGGCTAATGATGCTGGCGCTCGTCAACAGGGTGCCCTCCGGTCAGCCGAAAGGAGATCCGTCGCGGGGCGACGTTGCGGCGAAGATCGCGATCCTCGACAGGGCGGAAAAAAGCGACGAGATCGTGGGCTTCGGGGCTTTCAATGCCGGCGCCGCGCCTACCGACTTCGCGCCAGAGCGCGTGTTGTGGCCGGGCGAGAGTCCGAAGATCATGGTGCGCGTGCACCACAAGTTCGTGGTCATCGACGCCGAAGGAGAGAACCCGGTCGTCTTTACGGGCTCCGCCAATTTCAGCGGCAATTCCTTGCACAGCAACGACGAAAACCTTCTCCAGATAACGCAATGCCCCAGGATCGCGGGCATGTACATGGCCGAGTTCCTGCGTCTCTATGAGCACTACCGCGCGCGCATCAAGTCGGACAAGGAACCGAAGACCTTCAAACTGACCCCCAACTCCGCTTGGAGCAAGAAGTACTTCACGCCGGGCGCCCCTGAAACGAAGGCCCGCCAGGCCATGGCCGGAACGTAGACGCATCCGGTACTGGGCTCGCGCGCAGCGCAGCGGCAGAGCATGGCGATCGGGTGAAGAGTGCACTGACCCTGATGATCATCCGTCACGCGGAGAAGCCCGGCGAAAGCTTCCCCGGCAGTGGCTTTACCGAAAATGGCGACAAGGATGATAAGTCCCTGGTCATACGCGGGTGGCAGTGTGCCGGCGCTTGGGCGACTCTGTTCGGTTCGGGTCACGGTCGAAGGAGGCGCTGTTGCGGCTCTTCCTTCGCCTGGAGCATGGAATCCCGAGCCACGATACATTCAGCCCGGTATTCCGTCTGCTCAAGCCGCAAGCCTTCGAGAAGGTTTTCCGTCGTTTTATGTCGGCCTTTGCCAAGGCCAATGCGCTCAAGCTCACCGGGGTGTGGCCGTCGATGGCAAGGCGGTGCGTGGCGCCTACGAGCGAGGCGGCAAAGCCACGCCGCTGCATCTGGTCAACGTCTTTGCAGTGGAAACCCGCATGGCTTTGGCTCAGCAGAAAGCGCCTGGCCGCAACGAGACGGTGGGCGCCTTGGAGGTGCTGGACCTTCTCAGTCTGGAAGGCTGCATCGTTACTTATAAGGTTTGAGATAGGCTTGGTCATCCACTGGCCTGCCGTTCTCGACATGCTTTCTGGCGCGATGAATAAGCCGATGAACATACGTTCTTGGAATACGGATCTGCGCCTTGGGGGTGTGTTGGGGTGTTAACCGGGCTCTCGGCGACGGAGGTCGAAGTTCCCCATCCTTCGCCCAGGATAGCTGATCGCCGGGTCGCGCGTCCGGAAGCGGCTTGGGAGGTGGGGCTTTTCCCACCGCCAATTTCGCCCAGAAGCCTCGTTCGGGTCGAGGGACGTTGAGCGTGGTGCAGACGCGAGCCAGATAGCTGCCGGAGACGCCGAATTGCTCGGCAACTTTGGTCATCGGTTTGGACCACACCAATTGATGGAGTTCTTCTCTCGTAATCATCACTTGCTTCACTTATCGGCAATTCCTCCTTCTTATGGACTGTGAACGATGTACAGTCACCCGGAGTAGCCTTGTTGTGCAGATCGCGTCGCCGCGGCGGCCTGGGGCGAAGAGGACACTTCATGGGATCCGCCCGCATTCGGGCCGCTGAAACTGCGACACCCGTCGGACGGCCCTCGCTTCGACATCACGCCTGCTCCAAATCCTGGTAGGGGACCTTCGATCTTCTTTCTAATATTCTTCACCCGACCAATCGCAACTACTGCCGAGCGGAAGTGCGGAGCGACAAGAAATTCAAAGATCGTGAGAACTCTCCAGAAACTTAATTCGACCGACGTTGAATTAAGGCGAATCAAGGTCGGCGCATCCCTTGTTCGAAAACAGCGCTCGGGCGAGCCCGCAACTTTGGAGCCTAAAGGTGCAGGAGACGATTATGGCACGAGAGCGCGTATGCGAGGGTGATCGTGATCTCGCGCTAAGCCACCTAGATGTCAGCGAGCCCAAGCGGTTTCAGAATGATACGATTTGGCCTTGCTTCGAGCGGTTGCGAAGAGAAGATCCCGTTCACTACTGTAAAGATAGCCCTTACGGTCCTTATTGGTCCATAACAAAGTACCACGACATCATGAAAGTGGACGCGAATCACACGGCGTTCTCGTCAGAGCGTGGCATCACGATCGTCGATACGCCGGAGGAGTATAGGACTCCGAGCTTCATCAAAATGGGAGGTGCTAAGCATGAGGAGCAGCGCAACACCATCAGTCCGATAGTGGCACCCGAAAATCTGAGACACCTTGAGGGCTTGATCCGCCTGCGCGTCAACAAGATCCTGGACAGCTTGCCGCGCAACGACACGTTTGACTGGGTCGACAAGGTGTCGATCGAGTTGACCACGCAAATGTTGGCAACCTTATTCGATTTTCCCTTTGAAGATCGGCGACTGCTGACGTACTGGTCCGACGTGGCCGCGCTGACTCCAAAAATAGGCCATGTGATCGACAATTGGGAAAAACGAAGAGCAGTGCTTTCCGAGTGCTCGGACTATTTCACACGGCTTTGGAACGAGCGGGTAAATGCCGAGCCGCGGGTGGACCTGATTTCAATGATGGCGCATTCACCGGCTACGCGAAATATGCAGCCGCGTGAGTTTCTAGGAAACCTCATGCTGTTGATCGTTGGCGGGAACGACACCACGCGCAATTCGATTAGCGGAGGTGTCTTGTTCATGAACCAGAATCCCTCCGAGCTGCGAAAGCTGCGCGATGATCCTAGGCTCGTGCCCAGTGCGGTGTCCGAGATCATACGGTACCAGACGCCCATTGCGCACATGCGCCGCACCGCCACAACCGATATCATGATAGGCAGGAAGCACATCAGGCGGGGCGATAAGGTCGTGATGTGGTACATCTCTGGCAACCGGGACGATGAGGCTATCGACCAGGCCAAGAGCTTCATCATCGATCGCAAGAACGTGCGGCAACATCTCTCGTTCGGATTCGGCATCCATCGCTGCGTCGGTAGGCGCCTTGCGGAGCTGCAGCTTAAGATTCTTTGGGAGGAGATGCTGAATCGGCGTCTGGACGTCCGAGTTGTCGGCGAGCCGGAACGGGTCGAATCGAACTTTGTTCATGGCATTGCGGCTCTCCCGGTGCTGATTGCAGCTTAATGTCGCGGGTACCCTTTTGTGAGCGGTTGATCGAAGGTGCCGCTTTGCGGACGTGAGCTTGTCGGAGCTGCCGATAAGCGGGAGAGGGGCCTGCCGACATAGCGCCGGTGCGTATTTTGTTGCAATTCCTACGATGCCGGCCGCGGCCTTGCGTCCGACGGGACGCTGCTCGGCGGTCCAACGCGGGCTATGCGAGCGCGGAAGCGGCCCACCAGGCATGGTGTCCCGAACGCTGCTGAACCGCGCTCGCTTTGCGGAATAGCGCGGGCTCTCAGATTGCCCGTGGTTGTGCCGGGGAGGACCAGATCTCGGGATCTGTCAAAGCAAGAGCTGAATCTGATGTTTGGTGCCGCAGCAGATCGTAACCTTCGATCGAGTACTTGGGATTCCTTTGATTGATATTCCATTCCTCACCCTAACGAGGGTCGACTCAGGTCTCGTTGACTATTTCAGAGGCGGCTTTGGAAAAGCTGACGAGTAAAGAGCTGTCGTTGAAATAGCCGGCATCGCCGGAATGCAGCCAGCCGTCCCGCATGTCGACAACGGAGGCTTGCGGATTCTTGTAATACCCTAAGAACATGTTGGGATGCCGCACCACGATCTCGCCGACGCCGTGCATGTCCGGCTGCTCGATGCGGATTTCGATGTCCTCAGCCATGCCGATGCCGGTGGTATCGGGATCGTGAGCAAGAGCCCGATCGCGGCAAATGCCAGGGATTGCGTACAGATCAGGCTCGGACAACATGGCGGAACGCGATGACGGTTCGACGAATTCGCTCTAATCACCATAGCGGCGCAGCCGCTCCAGATCGACCTGGCCACTTCGGTGCAGCGTGTAGGCACCCAGCAGCTCGGTCTGGCCGTAGAGCGTACGCAAGGGGACGCCCATGGCCTGAAAGAACTTGAACGTGTCGGGCCCGAGCGCGGCGCGCCGCCCGTTACCGCCGAGCGCAGCCGCGTGAAGCCGAGGCGGTCGCGCAGCGCACGGAACAGCAGCATGTCGGCGAAGGCGGAGCGCTTGCCTTGCTCGATTGCCGCAAGCCCGGCTTTCATGCCGAGGTCATAGAGGCGCTGCTTGAGCGGCGAGGTGTCCATGATGCGGGCGCGCACGTCGGCGGCGATCTGCTCCCAGACGCGCGGCATCAAAACTGGAGCAAATTCCACGGCTTAAACCGCCCGATTTGAATCGACTTGGTGTTAGACACCGCGCAAGGCTGGTGCTAAGGGCGGCACTGCCGTGGCTCAACTGGAGAAAAGGATGCAGGCCCGCGAGTTGAACACGCCCTTTGAGCTGAAAGGCAAGACGGTTTTCGTGGCCGGCCATCGCGGGATGGTTGGCTCGGCACTGCTGCGGCGTCTTTCGGCGGA
>NZ_AWZU01000053.1 GCF_000472385.1 Bradyrhizobium sp. ARR65 | reverse complement strand
GGCTATCGCGGCCACAATGCGCCGCCCGACTACAAGTTCAGGGTGTTCACCTCAGGCCAGAAGCGGCGGGTGACGCCCAAGATCAAACGCGAGATGCGAAGGCGCTCCGCCATCGAGCCGGTCATCGGCCACCTCAAATCCGAGCATCGGATGGGCCGGAACTATCTCTGGCACCGCNAGGGCGATGCCACCAATGCCGTCCTCGCCGCCGCCGGCTACAACTTCCGGCGTCTCATCCGCTGGCTGGAGCTCTTGTTGCGGCTCGCCCAGCTCATCCTTCGACCTCAGTTCGTCCCGAGCTGAAATCCAGGTTCTTCACGGACGACGGATTAGCTTCTTAGGTAATTCTGAACACTAACGTCAACCCGTCATCCTAGGATGACGGGTTGAGAGGAGCGCTCGGGCCTTAGCGCGGATTCTCCTTCAACCACGCCAGCACTTCCGCGGCATTCTGGTCCGGTGGAAACACCGGATAGAACACATGCGTGATGCGGGCGTCATCGATGATGAGCGTCAGCCGTTTGATCAGCGTCAATCCCGCCACCTCCATCGTGGGCAGGCGCAGCGCCTTGGTTAGTTCGAGCTTCTCGTCGGACAGCACCGGAAACGGCAGGTGCAGCCGCGAGGCCATCTCGGTCTGATAGGCGTTGTCCTGCGCGGACAGGCCGAATACTTGGGCGGCGCCTGCAGCCTTCAGCTCGGCGAACAGATCGCGAAACGCGCAGGTCTGCGGCGTACAGCCGCGCGCCCCCGGGATCATATCCCAGTCATCGACCAGCGCGATCTTGCCCGGCTCGCCAGTGCGGGGATAAGCGAATACAACGCTGCGTCCGGAAAGCGCCGACAGCGTCACCATGGTGTCGTCCGTCGCGCGCAGGCTGACGGACGGAATCGCCGTGCCGGGCAGATGCGCTGCGCCTCCATCGTCGCTCGGCGCGGGGATCTTGCTCCAATCGACTTCGAGAAGATTTCGCTGGTTGTTCATTGCGTCCTCGTTTCCTCGTAGCACGGGTCGAGCGAAGCGATACCGGTCGGCCAACGACCACCGCGATGGGTTTCACTGCGTTCAACCCATCCTGCGACCTGTATGCTTTACCCCCTTGCCCGCAACAGGCGGCCTTTCTCCCGGCCCCAGTCGCGTTTCTTCAGGGTCTCGCGCTTGTCGTGCAGCTTCTTGCCCTTGGCGACGGCGAGCTGCAGCTTGGCCCGGCCGCGCTCGTTAAAGTAAAGCTTGAGCGGGATCAGCGTCATGCCTTCGCGGTCGACCGCGCCGATCAATTTGTTGATCTGCTTGCGGTGCAACAACAGCTTGCGCGGCCGTTTCGGCTCATGGTTGAAGCGGTTGGCCTGCAGATATTCGGGAATGTTGGCGTTGATCAGCCAGATCTCGCCGCCCCTTGCGTCGGCATATGATTCCGCGATCGTGCTCTTGCCGCCGCGCATCGACTTCACCTCGGTACCGCTCAGCGCAATCCCGGCTTCCACCGTATCCTCGATCGCGTAGTTGAACCGCGCTTTCCGGTTTTCCGCGACCACCTTGATCGCACGTTCGTTTTTCTCGGCCACTTCAAGTCTTCTTCAACAGATCCCGGATTTCGGTCAGGAGCTCTACCTCCGGCGTCGGCTTTGCCGGCGCCGCGGGTGCGGCCTCTTCACGGCGCCTCAACTTGTTCATGGCGCGGACGACGAGGAACATTGCAAAGGCGATGATGAAGAAGTTGATCGTGAGCGTCAGGAAGTGTCCCCAAGCCAGCACCGCGCCTTGCTTTTTCGCCTCCGCGAGGTCGCCTGCAGTGACCGACTTCGACAGCGCGAGGAAATAATTCGAGAAGTCGAGCCCGCCGGTGACCGCGCCGACAATCGGCATGATGACGTCGGCAACCAGCGAGTTCACGATCGCTCCGAAAGCAGCGCCGATGATGATCCCGACCGCGAGGTCGACGACGTTGCCCTTCATCGCGAACTCGCGGAACTCTTTCAGCATATCGGTCCCCTCGCTTCACGCATGAAGAGCGCAGGCCCACTCAGTTGATCAGGCCGGCATGCACCATGGCGTTGCGCACGGCGATCCGGGTGGGTTCGGACACCGGCACCATCGGCAGGCGCAGCTTCTCCTCGATCTTGCCGAGCAGCGAGAGCGCATATTTCACGGGCGCCGGATTGCTTTCGATGAACAAGTTCATGTGTAGCGGCATCAACTTGTCGTGGAGCTTGAGCGCGGTGGCGTGATCGCCGCGCTGCCAGGCGACGTGAAACTCCGAGCAGAGCCTTGGCGCCACATTCGACGTCACGGAGATGCAGCCGTGACCGCCATGCGCCATATAGCCGAGCACGGTCGCGTCTTCGCCCGAGAGCTGGTTGAAATCCTCGCCCATGGCTGCACGCTGCTGCGACACCCGCACCATGCTCGCGGTCGCATCCTTGACGCCCGCGATGTTCCTGAGCTCGAACAGCCTCTTCATGGTATCGACCGACATGTCGATCACCGAGCGCGGCGGAATGTTGTAGATGATGATCGGAATCCCGATCGCGTCGTTGATGGCCTTGAAGTGCTGGTAAAGGCCCTCCTGCGTCGGCTTGTTATAATAAGGTGTCACCACAAGCACGGCGTCCGCGCCCGCTTGTTCGGCGTGTTCGCAGAGTTCGATGGCTTCCCTGGTCGAATTGGAACCGGCGCCGGCGATGACCGGCACGCGGCCCTTCGCTTCCGCGATGCACCACTCCACAACGCGCTTGTGCTCGTCATGGCTCAGCGTCGGGCTCTCGCCGGTTGTGCCGACCGGCACCAGCCCGTGAGTGCCCTCGGAGATCTGCCAATTCACCAGCGAGCGGAACGCCGCCTCGTCCACTGAGCCATTTTTGAACGGGGTCAGGAGCGCGGTGAAGGAACCCCGGAATTTTGTCTTGGCTGCCATGGAACTTCTCCCAAAACGCGGGCTGCGGCCGCTAGCATCTGGCTGAACACTCCTTCTTATCGGGTCCGGCGACTGGGCGAAAGGGCTGCTTGCCTCTCTGAGGTCCACCGTAACCTCGCGGGGG
This sequence comes from Bradyrhizobium sp. ARR65, assembly GCF_000472385.1. Lineage (GTDB taxonomy): Bacteria > Pseudomonadota > Alphaproteobacteria > Rhizobiales > Xanthobacteraceae > Bradyrhizobium. The sequence goes on along the minus strand of NZ_AWZU01000053.1, from coordinate 55,890 downwards.
CCTTTGGCCGCGATTTTGCCGCGGTGCAGGCGCACAAACCGGGCCTTCGGGGCGCGTTTTTCCAGTTTTTTTCGAAATATTCAGACAAATACCGCTAACCCTTGGGCGACCAAATGATTCGCCGCGAAGGAATGCCGTGATCCCCTCTCCTCTCGCCGCCGTTTTGCGATCGACGGGCCTGCTTGCCTTATCCTCGGTGCTGGCGATCAGCCTGACCATGTCGGTCGGGCTGACCGCCTATGCGGCAAACGAGCTGATCGGTCCCAAGGTTCCTCTGCCGAAGCCTCGCCCGATCGCACGCAATGCGGTACCCACGGCACGCAACGCCGTGCCCAAGGCCATCCCGGTCTCGGCGCACGCCTCCGTATCCGTTCCCGCGACCGCGCCGAAGGTGACCGCAAGCATTTCCAGCCAGGCACCGCTCGCCGCACCGCCGACGCGACAGCGTGCCGCAATGCCTGCGCTGCCGCGCAAGCCGATCATCCCCGCCGCGGTCGCGGCGACCGCCTCGACCTCGCAAGGCGATCGCGACGCGCTGGAAAACGTCATCGAACTCATCCGCAAGCACAACCCGACCGAGGCGACCCAGGTCGAGGCATCGATCTCCGATCCCGTAGCCAAAAAGCTCGCCGAATGGATCATCCTGCGCAGCGACGACAATGGCGCGAGCGCCGAACGCTATCGCGCCTTCATCGAGGCCAATCCGAGCTGGCCATCGCAAACATTCCTGCGCCGGCGGCTGGAGGCCACGCTGTGGGACGACAAGCGCGAAGACTCCGCAGTGTGGTCGTGGTTCGAGAACGAATCACCACTGTCGGCCAAAGGCCGCTTTGCGCTCGCCAAGGTGCTGCTGGCGCGCGGCGACCGCGCCAATGCCGAGCGGCTGGTGCGCGAGGCATGGCGCAACGACTCGATGGGTGATGAAACCGAGAGCACCGCGCTCGACCTGTTCGGCGCGCTGCTCACGCCATCCGACCACAAGGCGCGCATGGACACGCTGCTCTATGGCAGCGAGCATGAGGCCGCGATGCGCGCAGCCAAGCGTCTCGGCTCCGGCTATGTCGCATTGGCCAGAGCGCGGATCGCCGCCTACCGCAAGGCGCCCAACCTCCGCGCCCTGCTGGAAGCCGTTCCGTATGAACTGCACAGCGACACCGGCTATCTCTTCGCCAAGATCCAATTGCTGCGGCGTGAGGAAAAATTCGCGGAAGCCGCGCAGCTCATGCTGAACGCGCCGCGCGATCCGGCCCGGCTTAATAATCTCGACGAATGGTGGGTCGAACGGCGCCTGCTGGCGCGCAAGATGATCGACGCCGGCGAATATCGCACCGCCTATGTGATCGCGCGCGATGCTGCGCTGCCGACCCGCGATATCTACAAGACCGAGCAGGAATTCACCGCGGGCTGGATCGCGCTGCGCTTCCTCAACGATCCCACGACCGCCGCCCAGCATTTCGCACGAATCGGCGTCGGCAGCGTCAACCCGACCACGCTCGCCCGCGCCGGATATTGGCAGGGCCGCGCGGCGGAAGCGGCCGGCCGGATGCAGGAGGCGCGCGCAGCCTACGCCTCCGCCGCCGAGCAATCGACGAGCTATTATGGGCAATTGGCCCGCGCCAAGCTCGGCCTGCCGCAGCTCGGCTTGCGGTCGGCGCCACGCAGCCGCAGCGCCGAACGGCTCGAGATCGTCCGCGCCGTGCAGTTGCTCTACGAGATGGACGAGCGCGAAATCGCGGTGCCGATCTTCGCGGATACGGGCGAGAACGGCGATCCCGAAGCACTGGTCGGACTCGGCGAGCTCGCGCATCGCTACGGCGATGCGCGCGGCATGCTCCTGGTCGGCAAGGCCGCGCTCAATCGCGGGCTGCCGTTCGACTTCTATGCCTATCCCCTCAACGGCATTCCGCAGTACCGGGCGATCGGTCCGGAGGTCGAGCAGAGCGTCGTCTTCGCGATCGCGCGGCAGGAAAGCGCTTTCAATCAGGCCGTGGTGTCGCCGGCGCAGGCCTATGGCCTGATGCAGGTGACGCCAGATGCCGGCCAATACGTCTGCAAGCGCGCCGGCGTCGCCTTCGACCTCAGGCGGATGAAGAGCGATCCGGTCTACAACACGGCGCTCGGCGCCGCCGAGCTCGGCGGCCTGCTGGAAGATTATCGCGGCTCCTACATCATGACCTTCGCGGCGTACAACGCCGGCCGCGGCAGCCTGAAGAAATGGATCGAGCGCTACGGCGATCCGCGCGATCCCAAGGTGGACGCGGTCGACTGGGTCGAGCTAATTCCCTTCTCCGAGACTCGCAATTATGTGCAGCGCGTGATGGAGAACCTGCAGGTCTACCGCGCCCGCTTCGGCGGCGGCACGCACCTGCAGATCGAGGCCGACCTGCATCGCGGTGCGATCGAATAGCGCGGCCGGCTGGATAACCGGCGCGTGCGCGTGTCACAGCGGCCACTCACAGAACTGCCCAATTGCTTTAGACGAATGTCAGCGCGACACGCGAAGCAAATTAGCCTAGTATGGAACCGTCAACTTGCGCGTGGAGGATTGGATCGGCGCAGCTTTTGCATGAAGCCAATAACCTAGAAAAAGACCAGGGACCACTCTGGCTGTCTGAGGAGGATCGGGTGGAGTTAGAGGACGTTCAGAACTTCTGGGCGAGAGCTCTCGGCGTGCGAGGGCCGCAATGGATGATCATCATGGCCTTGCACGAGCTCGAGCGGGGCAAGGCCGTTCCGGTCGCGGCGGTCGCCGAAATGCTTCACGTCGATGCTGCGTTCGTGACGACGCAATCGAGACTCCTCTGCAGGAGAGGCTTTGTTCGGCAAATCGAAGATGACGAAATTGTCTTCCTCTCACTCACGGACAAGGCCCGCAAGCATTTGGCTGAGCTGACTTCGCGACAAATCTAGAGAGCAACGTCATTGCGAGCGCGAGCGAAGCAATCCAGTCTGCATCCGCGGAGAAAGTCTGGATTGCCTCGTCGCTGGAGCCTGTCATTGGGCCGCGCTTTGCGCGGACCTGTTGGCTCCTCGCAACGACGGCTTGGTTGAAGGCGCTCATCCTCCACAAGAACTCCGCAGGAGCGTGTGCTCTTTTCGAGAGCATGGATGCTCACATTTCGCATTGATCGACGTCATCCCAAGCAAAAACCCCGGCAGTTTCCTGCCGGGGTCCTTGAAGGTCGTCCGTGAGGACGATGAGATCAGAAGTTGCGCTGAACGCGAACGTTGAGCGACAGCGTGTCCTGGTTCTTGAAGGTCCAGGCCTGGACTGGCTGCGGGGCGCCCGGCGAGAAGGTCGAGAACCCTGAGAAGCCGGTGTGCAGGTGGAACCACATCGCTTCAGCCGAGAACGTCAGGTTCTTGACGGGGGTCCAACGGGTGACCACGCCGAGCTGCGACACGTTGTAGTTCGGGTTGCAGCTATACGACACGCCCTGACCGGGCACCGCCCCCGCAATCGCGGCGCAGTATTCGGCCCGCGCAGTGTCGTCGTACCGTACCCACGCCATTGCACCGAACAAGCTGGTCGACCAGTAAGGATCCCAGTTGTGGTTGAACGCGCCACGGAAGCCGAAGGATTCCGTCAGGTGGATGCGGCCATCGCCACCGGCAGCGACCGGCAGGAAGACACCATCGGTGGTCGGGCCCCAGGCGATGGTGCCACTGGATCCGAACTGACCCGGAACGCCGCCGATCATCAGGAAGTTCGGCGAAGTCGAGCTCGTCTCGATGACATTCTTCGTGTCACCCTTCGCCCAGCTCGCATCGAACTTGATGTCGTCGCCAGGTCCGGTCGGGATGTTCTTGATCTGCAACGCAGCCATCACCGAACCACCCACCTTCGAGTCAGGGTGACCCGACAGGATCGAGGCGGTCGTCGGCGCGCCGCCAAAGGTGAGCGTGTTGTAGCTCGCGCTCACGTCATGCAAGGCACCCGACACCTGGAACAGACCCCAGGCCTGATCGATGCGGACGTTGCCGACCAGATCCGGCACGACGAAGCCGCCGTAGGCGTTGACGCCGAGACCATTCGGGCCGACGGGCGTCGGAACGGTCGCACTGACCGGCGTCGACAGGTTGTACAAGGCGGTGCGGTTGAAGATCGTCGGATCATCGAGGCCGATGGTGGCCGACACGCCGTTGCCGAACTGCGCCTGGTACTGGATGTTGTTCACGCCCGTGACTGTATCGTGGCCGCCGAGCAAGAACGAGCTGTTGTTGCCGGGATAGCCATTCCAGGGCGTCGCATAGGCCGAGGACGACTTACCGAAGGTGAAGCCGGCGAACTGGATGAAGACATACTCAACCGCGACGTAACCGCCGCCGTCATTGTTCAGCAAGGTGCCGCTGATGCCGCCAAGTGCCGTCGGCGTGCCTGACGTCGCAAGCGACGTCGGGTTGGTGGTGCCGAAGTTGTTGAACTGGAAGTCGCCCTGCATGAAGGTGCGGACGACGCCGTATTCGGTGGCCGTACGGGTATCGACAGTCAGAGCCATACGGGAGCGGCTCTGGATCATGTCGACGAACCGGTTACCCTGACCAAGGTCGCCCGACCATGCCGGCTGATTGTAAATGCCGCCGTTGAACGTAGTGTCGACGCGCAGATAGCCGCCGATCTTCATGCAGGTGTCGGTGCCAGGGATGTACCAGAATCCGGCACCATACAGGGAGCAGATCCTCACGTACTCGACCGCTTTGGCCTTGACGGGAAGATCAGCAGCCTGTGCCCCGCTCATGGCGATGAGACCCGCCGCTGAGCCGAGCATAAGGCTCTTAACCAACTTCATGTTAAACCTCCAAGTTGCTCTATCAGGGAAGGTTCCGGATCCACTGGGTGAAACACCCCAAGTCAGGTCCCTTAGTCCCCGTGACCCGCGCATGCGTCTCATCGCGCCTTCGGACACACCCGCGAAACGCGAGGGACGTAAAGCGACAAGCTGAAAACACGGGACGACTTCGGGATGCCCCCCTCCGTCGCGATCTCAGAATTACCGAAGGGCCATGCACAAGCAACAAAGGAACCGCGTCCAACGCGGTGCTGCAGCGCGTTTTCCGAAGGGTGTTGCACAAATAACACGCAATCGTGATCGCGCCCTCTTCGCAAGCCTTTGTTTTTTCGAAGGATTTTAAAGCGGCCCTTGTCGGTGCCGGTTCGCCGTGCAAACGGCCATTCGCGCCGTCTCCCGTGGCGCAATTGCATCAGCGGCGAATCGAAGGGCGCCCTGCGATCTCCGTCATAATGAGCGCAATGACATCGCCGATCAGGCCGACTGCCGACGAGTTGCCGCTGACCGACAGATCGCGCGCGGGCGGTTCGTCGGCTCCGCCGGAGCCGCGGCCGAGAGGCGAGAATCGGTTTCCACCGGCCGGAGCAATGGACCGAATTCACGATCCGGGCGGGCCCTGCACATTACAAGCGGGACATGCCAATCTGCCGCTTGCGGCGCAGAGCAGCGTCAGGCATACCGACCCTGCCGGAGACGTGGCCGAGTGGCTGAAGGCGGCGGTTTGCTAAACCGTTATAGGGTTGTAAAGCCCTATCGAGGGTTCGAATCCCTCCGTCTCCGCCAAAATTCGCGGAAATCCCCGGAGAATCGAGGTTTTCGATTTTCTACCCACACCTGAACCCACTGACACACGACTCGCTGCGGTCCAGGGCGCTGAAAAACACGACCGGCATCAAATTGCGGAGACGCTTGTATGAGCGACCGTTTCCGCATGTCCGACAGCGCGCCCGCTTACGCGCTGCTGATCGTGGTGGCCGCAATTGCCTCTGGTCATTGGCGCCGGCGCCGCAGTCGTGCACTGGCTGCTATAGGTAAAGCGGCGCCCTAGGAGCCGCGTGCTGGTGGGCGCGAACGATGGTCGAGTCGACGATCAGGTGTCCAAAGTCGGGATCGTCCGACAGCGCTTCGAACACCCGCCACCAACCCCTTTGGCGCTCCAGCGACTGAAGCGGCGGAAGTTGCGATCGCGACAAATCAGTTCAGAATCAGAATCGCGCTGAGCCGGCCGTCGCACCATGCTTCACCGCCAGCCGCGCCTCGCCCCGCGCCATCCTTCGCGGTGGCGCGGTGAAATATGGCAAGAGCTGCAAGTGGCAGTCGTGGCGCAGTTGTATCGTCGGCGGTGGAAGCATCGGCTCCACAATCCGATAGCAGATGGCAAGAGCCTCAGATCGGCTGGATTCCGATAGGCCTCGCGATCTTTCGGCGCGGCCGTTCGCTCCTGTGCCATTGCCGACGGCAGCCATGCTACGACAAACAGCAGGAGAATTCAGGCACCAGCACGTTCCGGCGGCTCTCAAGGCGCGTCATACTTCTGCTGTTCTGGCAGCGTGAGTTGGCGCTTCTGGCCCACGGTGAGCTCGCCGCTGCCGATAACCTGCACCGGGCTGTTCAGATTGTAGGTCTGCCTACCATCACCCTTGCGTCTTTGATCCGATGGCTGTTGGCCCTCGTTACCCGTGTCACCCCCGCCATAGCCCAGCACCTCGACGATGATGACTGAAGGTTGGCCGTTGTTGCTCGGCTGCGTGGGCGCGGTTGCCTGCTGGGTTGCCACAGTGGTGTTGGCGGAGAGCGACAGCTGGCCGGTCGGCGCCGCCACGGTCGGAAGACCGGTCGATGTCCCCTGCACCTGGATGTTGGCGGCATTGACGACTTGCAGCGCGGCGAGGTTGAGGTTGCCGGAGACGCGGATGCCGGCCTCGCCTGCATCGATGGTGCCGAGCGGCGCGATCAGGTCCACGTTGCTCGACGGTGTGCCCGGGATGGTCGCGAGCGCGGCGATGCCCGCGCCGCTCGCCGGCGTGGGCGGCGAGAGCGTGACATTACCGTAATTGTCGTAGCTGAGCAGCGGCGGGGTGAAGATCGTCGTCGTCTTCGAACCGTTGCCGGCGTTGATGTCGCCGGTCGCAGACCAAGCGAGAATATTGCCGCCGAAGGTGGTCATGATGCGGCTTTGGCCGAGCAGGATGCTGCCGAGCGAATAGATGTCGATATCGCTGTTCTGTCGCTGCGTGATCAGGCCGGCAGCCGCGCCGGGCGCGACGCCTTCCACGCTGAGGATGGTCTGCCCGCCCGGATCGAGGATCTGGATCGCGCCGCCTCCCTGGGCATGGATGCCCGCATCAGCCAAATAGGTCGCGCCCGAACTGCTCTTGACGAAGCCGCTGAACATCGTGAGCCCGCCCGAATAGGTGATCGGCTTGCCCTGAGCGTCCTGATCCGGGAACAGCGTCGCGATCGCGTCGCGGCCGCGCAGATAGCTTCGGTAACGCGAACTCGTGGGATCGTTGTACTCGCGGCCGCCGAGGGTGAGTTCTTTGTAGAAGATGTCGCGCACGAACACGCCCTGCTGCTCGCTCGGCAGCGCGAGGAAGTAGGCGAGCGCATCGGCCGCAGAGGTTGCGGCATAGCCGAAGCGCTGCTTCAGCCAGTTCCGCAGCTCCTGATCATAGGTTTTGGCCACCTTGCCGCTGCCCGCGAGCGGCGTGCCGTTGCTCGCCAACTGATTGGCGGGATCGAAATACAGCTTGGCGAAATCGGTGTAGTCGGGACCGTTCGCACCGACGCCGGTCAGCACGGTGATGCCGGCGCCACCCGCGGTGTTACCGGGGTTCACCACGTCACCCACGCTGGTGAGCGAGCCGTAATAGCCCTGGTACAGGTTGCGGCCAGCCTGCATCTGAAGCAGGCCCGGACCGAGGATGTCGACCGACTGGTAGATGATGTCGCGGCCGGCTTGCATGAACGAAATGCCGCTGGCGCTGGTGTTCAGGAACACGTCCGGCACCGCGCCCGTGCCGACGATGTCGCGGCCGGCGATCACCTCGAACGGCTTCGCTGCGAGGTACCAGTTGGTGTGGGTCGGAACAAAGCCTTTCGACGCACTACGATTCATGAGCTGCGTCGTCCCGAGCGTGAGATCGTCGATATCGATGCCGGCATAGACCAGCGCGGGCTGAGTGTCCGCTTCATGTAGGTTGGAGCTGGGCGTGTCTTCCCCGAAGGCGATCGGATTGAAAGGGTTGACGCGATAGGCGGCGTTCGGCGAGGCGTTCATGGTCTGTACGCTGGGAGAGAACACCGGACGGAACGGCGTCGCGAGCGTGCTCATGTCCGCACCCGACATCGCCACCACCTGACCCGACCCGTAGATCGACCCTGCCGCCAGCAACTCGAGCTGGCCGAACGGTGATGGTATCATCTCCATGGCGAATCCGCCGAAACGGATATCGCCGTTGGCGGCTGCTGCAATCAGCGTCCCCGGGTAGAAGCCGTTTGCGTTCTGTTGGCCCGTGGTATCCCCAGCCAGCGGCGCCACGTCGCCGCCCGCCGCGTACAGGCTGATCGCAGTGGATGGAGTCCAAAGAGTGAAATTGGTAACTCCACCTCCGGTGATGGTCATGGGCAGTCCGTCCGCATTGGGCTGTGCGTAGGGTATGCCGTTCACGTTTACCGGCGCCGCCATGCCGGGATCGCTGGCGCCGCCAAACACCAGGTCGCCGCGCGTCGTGATGTCGACGATGCCGTCGCCCAGCGCGAACGTCGGACCGGGCGTTTTCATCGAGTCCTTGAACGTCGATGGATCAAGCGTGCGCGGATCAAGCGAACTGAAATTCGCGGCCCTCTGATTTTGCGCTACAACTCCGAGCGCTCCGGCCGCAACGGTTATATCCCCCCGCAGATCGGCGATTGAACCGAAGGAATCGGAAGGCAAGCTCGACGCGCTCAATGGACTCATGGAATTGAGAACGCCTCCGACGCTGAGCGTCAGGTCGCCGCCGCCGGTCTGAAGTAGCGCTCCATTCGGCAACAAGCGCCCGGTCGAAGCGACCGCAATATCGAGCCCGGTCGAGGTGTTTGCGTCGCTGCCATCGGATGCGCCCGCGTTGCGGCCCGCGATCACCGTCAGATTGCCGCCACCGAGAGTGCCGATCCCCTGGAAGCCAACGAGCGAACTGCCCGACGCATTTGGATTGGCCCTGGCAAAGGTGCCGAAATTGATCCACCACGCCGTGGGATCCGAGGACAGACCGCCGCCACCCTGGCGTTGGAGCCAGTTGGCGATTCGATCCGTGTCGACATAACGGTAAGTGTTGTCCGCAGTTGCGATATAGCCCGTGACATCCTGCTGCGCTACGAGCAGCAAATCGCCGCCATGTTCCGGATACCAAGCATGCGTGAGGCCGCTTCTTATCGTACCGACCAGGTCGTAGGGATTGCTGCCGTTGACCAGAGCCGGGGCGGATTGCGTGCCGGCAGTATAGACGCCGTACGGGGTCGCCTCGCTGAAGCTGCCGCCAGCAAGGAGTTCGAGGCTGCCGGTGCCGGTGCGAACCACGCTGAAGAAGGTGCCATTCACGGACGCATTGTAGGCGGGATCGTTGAGGCTCAGATTTCCACCGCCATTGAGCGCGCCAACTGGCTGCATCGCGCGCTGATCTGCGGCGGAAAGATCGGCGCCTGCCGTCAGTCGTAGCGACGCCGATTGCGAGCCGCTTGCCAACATGGCGGCCCAGGGCAACGTACCGCTGGTTGCGGCCGGGATGGCGGAAGCTGACGGTGCGGCAAATATGCCGTTGACGGATGATGCCACGGCAGCCGGAATGCGCAGGAAGCTCAAAATGGTTCCGGCCGGAATGGTCTGCCCGAGGGCATAGCGATGGCCACTCGGATCCCTCGGATACAAGGGGAGGACCAGCCCCCAGGTCGTTGGAACAGTCCAGGCGGTGCTCGTTTGCACGGTCTGACCAGGGCTCAGCGCATAGGTCGCGCCAATAACAGTAAAGACAGGATTCAAGGTGATGTTGGCGATCGGCGAATAGAGGGCGGGAGCAGCCAAAGCCGTCTGAAAGCCGTCCGATATGCTCCCCTGAATCGTCAGATTGCCGCCCGCCCGGATCACAAGGCTGATCGGTTCGCCCGCACCGTAGCTGGGCGAATTAAGGGTACGGTCGGCATTGGGGCCGTAGCGATAGCCAGCAAGGTCGATATCGCCCGACACGGTGAGATTGCCGTTCACGGTCGCGCTGTCGATCTCGACGCCCGGGCGCAAATGGAACGCGCTGCCAAAGGCCGTCAAGCCCGCCAGCCGTCCCATGAGATTGCTGTTGGCGAGCGCGCCGTTCACGAACCCCGTGCTGTCCTGGTCGACCAGATCGAGCCACGCTTGCGTGATGACCTGGCCGTTGGGGTCGTTGGGATCGGACGGCGCATCGGCATAGCGGGCGAAGCCATTGAGCGCGATGCTTCGCGCGCCGACAATAGTCAGCGGCCCCGCTGCCCCTATCGCGATGTCGTTGCCGGTGGCGTTGACCGGCGCCCCCGCCCCGGTGGCGCTGGCCCCTCCCGCCGAGCCGACGAGCCGCGGCGCGTTGAGCACGATGTCGCCATAGGCAACGCCGTCGGGCGTCAACAGATCGATTGTCGCGTTGGGCCCGAACGTCAGCGTTCCCGCCGTCGTGGTGAGTTCGACATGACCGCGGTTCTTGGCCTCGATCGGCTGGCCGTAAGAGTCGGCCTGCAGCACCGTGCCATGAGCATCGAGCACGGCGGCGGGATCCAGGATCAGGTCGTTGAGGGCGGACAGCCGGATCGTGCCCGGCGCCGCGCCCGAGGCATCGATGGTGCCGCTGACCGTCAAGCTTCCACCGTCCATGGAGACGGTGACGCTATGCGCCTTGACGCCGTCGCCGATGGTCAGATCCCCGCTCTTGATATCGAAACTGCGGGCGTCGAAGAAGCCGCCGTTGCTCAAAATGGTGTTGAGGCCGGCAAAGTCGGCAAGCGCGCCGGCGGTGACGCTGAAGTCGCCACTGGTGTTGTTGCCGGTCGCGCTGCCCACGAGGCTGCCTCCGAGCGAGACATTGCCCTTGCCCGCGGCGACGGTGATCGAGCCGGCATTGGCATCGGTAGCGGAGACATCGATCACCGCGCCGGAAGCCTGCGTCACGTTTCCCCGCGCGCTGGTGAAGATCACCGTGCCGCCGAAGCCATAGACCGTCGCCTTCTGGATCATCGAGGGATGGCCGGAGAGATCGATACGGCCGCTGCCGCCGAGCGTGATGTCGTTGGTCGCGTTCACCACCAGCTTGCCGCTCGGCAGCAGGATAGTGCTCGCGATGGCGACGCTGTCCCCGGTCAGGTCGATCTCGGCGCCGGAGACGGTCGAGGTCGCCGCACTCGGCGCAAGCCCCGCAGGCACGGTGACGCTGAGCGCGCCACCGGCCGCATAGGCCATGATCGATTTTTGCACGCCGGTCAGGAGCGGCGTCGATAACGTCAGATCACCGCCGCTGCCGCTCTGGCCGAACACCGCGCCGGCCGCCGCGCTCGGCGCCTGATAAACATAGAGCGAGCTGTTGCCGGCGGAGACGATTTGCGAGCTGGCGCTGATATCGACATTGCCGAAGCCGTAGATGACCCGGCTCGGGTTGGTGGTATCCAACGAGACGAACTTGCCGAACTCGATCTCGCTGGCGACGAGATCGAGCGTACCCAGGCCGCTCCCGAGACCGCCGCCCCCGAGCGCCGGCGGCGTCGCCCCGGCGATGCCGTTCCAGGTGATCGTGCCGGCGGCAATGGTCGCGGTGTCGCCGGCGGCGCCGTAGCCGTAAATGGCGGGCGTGTTCAGCACGAGGTCGATGCCGGTGCCGGTGGCGTCGAGGCCGGTCGAGCCGAACAGGTTGATCGAGCTCGCGGCGCTCAGCGTGATCTTTTGCAGCGCGGGCGCGGCATGGCTGGGATCGCCGTTGACGAGGATGAACAGGGCCTGATTGAACAGGAAGCCGGCCGGCGCGCCGGCCGCCGCAACCGCGGCGCTGTCGCCGACATTGATGCTGCCGACCGCAAGGGTGATGTTGCGCGACCCGAAATGCGCTGTCGGATCGATGCTCGACGCACCATTGGTGGCGAAGGCCAGCGTGCCCTCGGAGAAGAGCTGTGAGCCGGCCCCGATGGTGATCGAGCCGGAGCCCCCGTTCGAGCCGAGGAATTCGAGATCGCCGTTGGACAGCGCCAGCACTGTCGTGCCGAAGGCGGTGGTATAACTCGTGCCAAGGGAGGTGGAATCGAACGGCGCAGGCCCCTGCCCGACCGTGCTGAGCGTGACGTTGTTGCCGATGGTGATGTTGCCGCCCACCAGGAAGAGTTCGCTCGCGCTGAGCGTCACGCCGTCGCGGATGAAGAGGTCGCTGCCGCCCTCGAAGCTCAGCACGCCGTTTATGATGCCTTCGTAGCCGTTGATCATCAGCCGCGGTGCGGCGATGGCATCGATCTCAGCTGCACGGATCGACACGCCGGCGAAGCCCGCGGTCGGCGCATCGGCATAGATCTCGCCGACGCCCTGCATGATCAACTGGCCGGCAAATCCGCCTTGGGCGGCCTGGAACAGCGCCGTCCCGTCGAAGGACAGTGGCTGGCCGAGCTGCGCCGTGGAAGCGGAAGGCGTCTCGAACTTCAGCGCCAGCGTCTTGCCGTCCGCCGGCAGCAGCGGCCGCACGCCGCCGAACAGCGCCGCATTTGCGATCAGGAAGTCGCGTCAGGACGATCCGCTCCGGCGTCAATTGGTCTTCCTCCACATGCGTCAGCGCTTCGAGTTCCGCGCGCCGCAGCCAGCGGGCATCGGAACGGTAGCCGTCCATCGCGACGTTAAGCGCGATGCGATACAGCAAGCCGCCGGGATTGCGCACGCGCCCGAGTTCAGCCACACCGCCCAGACGCAAATAGGTCTCGTGCAACACTTCGGCCGCGGTCTCGGCCGAGCCCAGCCGTCGCGTCAGCTTGCGTCTCAATTCTTCGTACCTGATCGTGAGCAGTTGGCGCAGCGGCAGGCGACGATCGTCGTCCATGATCAGATACATCCCACCATGCTAGTTCGACGCGCGGCGTGTTTCGGAGCCGGCACTGCTGCAGTCACTGCCGTTCCGAGACGGCAGCGGCCGGACCACCAGCGTGATTGGCTGCTTCAAGCCCGCCGGCGGAGGCGAACCGACATCGCCGCGCTCAAAAGCGGCGCTGAGCGCCGCGTCGCGCCGACGCTCACCAAAGCTGTCAAGCAGCTTGACGCGAGCAACCCCGCCCGAAGTTGTGATCCATAGCGTGATCGCGAGCCGCTGAGCATCCGGCAGGTCGGCGTCGATGCCGCAGATCGTTTGCAGAACCATTTGCTGTATTGCCGCAAAATAAAAAATAAGAAGCGTGAGGAGACCTGGCCGGGGAGAACTCAGTGTCGCCCGTCAAGGCGGGCGCGGCCACTAGCCTTACGTTACCCGGCGTGTAATCGCGCACCGTCAATCCCGTTCCTTCGAGCAGCACTCGTAGCGCTTCGTCCGGAGACATGTTGCCTGCAACCGGTGAGGAGACAAGATTTTGCGTCTGACGTCCATCGACGATGACTTCAAAACCGGTCGCTGCACCAAAAGCGGCAAGCGCCTTTGCCAACGGCTGGCCGGGAATGTTGAGCGTGATCGCGTCGGCCCGACCCTCAACGCGTTCCTGTTCCGACGCAGAGGCCGGCAGTGCCAATATCCCCGCTGCAGAACAGGCCACGAGAAGCACACAAGCCAAATAGGCTATGACAAGGACCCCATATGATCCGCGGTCGCCAAGATCAGGGCAAGTCCCTAAGCCCCTCATGAAATTACCTCGTCCCACAGTCCGTGCCGTCAGTACCAGCTTGCAAAAGCGTCATATGTACTTCTCGGAACGACGCACACGATTTTAGATTATAGGCGCAGCCTGTGACATTTTTGCTAGATAGGGCGTTAGGACGGTCAGGCCGCTACATGGCACTGGAGTGATTAATCCTCTCGCGTCTCACCGATTAAGTGGCACAGCGAGTCAGTGAGTGAGACAGTGAGACACCAGAGAACGGGGCGACGAGATCAGCCCTTCGAGGGCAAGCGCTGCACCAACCCGATGCTGATGTTCTAGATTAGAGGCTGTACCAAACCGACGCCGAGTCAGGCGAGTCAGATGAGACAGTGAGACACCCGCTGCAACGTGGTTGAGCAGGCCATAGAGACGCCGCTCGGTTCGGAGGTGGCCGGTGGTGGCGAGGCGAGAGCTTCTGACCGACCATTTGGACTCTGTGCTGCCGGCTGGATCGGCGCGCCCATTGGCTCTTCGGGTTTGAAAGCGGCGGCCAGTCCTATACCGGCGCCGGGATGGAGCCGGCGAGCCTTTCCAGGGAGATCGGGCCCATAGCTTCCCCGGCCAGTGTGAAGAGTATCTCACGCTCGCTAGACGCGGGCGAGTCGGATGAGACACTCCGAGTCACCGCTACCGCCGGTCCACGCTCGGCATGTCCTCCTCCACCGACGCCCTTCAAGGTTTGCTGGAAGCCACGGCCTTGGCCTAGTGCTCGTCGCGGAGGGGGTTGCGGCCGACACGTTCGCTCATACATCGCAGTTGCTGACGAGGTTGCCGCTCGCAAACTCGAGCGCTATTTCAAGTCAGGCTCCGGAAAGGCATTGCCAAGAAACGGCTGTTTGAAAATATCATTCATACAAGCACCGACCGCTAACGAGGCGCTGCCTCGCGCCGCGCGCCGGTTCTATTGTAAAGCCGTCATCCCGAGATCGATGCAACGATCGCCGCGTTCATTCTCGTTGCTGTCCGGCCTTTCATCCCGACGGCCCAAGCTTAAACGAAAGCACGCTCGTAACGGTACGCGCGGCGCAAGGCGCCGCTCTCGTACTCAGCCGCTACAGCCGCGCGGCTCAATGCGCGCTGATCCAGGCGCGGGCTTCGCGCTGGGCGCGAGCAATCTCTTCGTCGGACATCTGCTCGGCGACCTCGCGGCGAAGCGCGATCCCATCGCCGCGACCCTTGAGCGCCGCCAGGTTGAACCATTTGTGGGCGGCTACGAGATCGACGAGGCCAGAGCGGCCGCTCGCCCAGTACAAGCCGCGCTCGAACAACAGGTCCGGGATCGCAGTCGCCGCAACCGGCGTCGCCGCATCCTGATCGATCAAACCCTGAAACATACGCACTCCCCTTTTTCTTCTTGCCGCAGCTCGTGCGAGCCGCGGCCCCTGTCCACTTCTGTCACTATCCCCCAAGCCGCTGCGGGCTTGTTGAGGCAGATCATGACCGATCAAATTTGAAAGGCAGTTTAAGAGGTGCGATGAACCGGACGTAAACGCGGCGTGCCCCTGCCTACCCGCTGAGTTCTAGAAGTGCCGGAATTGCAAGGCTTCCTGCCGCTTCGAGAGATTCGGTTTACCGTGCCGGTTCGGTTCGCGATAACCATTGCGGCATCAATCGCGAGCTTCCCTTCTCGTCGGCGCGAAAGCTTGCGGAAAGCAGGGACCCATTAGGCAACACCCAGCCGCCCGCGTCATGTCCGGGCTCGTCCTGGCCGTCCACGATTTTGTTGCGACGAAGAAAGACGTGGATACCCAGGACAAGCCCGGGCACGGCGAGCAACGTTTGACTGTCTTCGCAATGACGCCGGCCTGTGATGGCTCCCGGCTCTGCGCGTAGCCTGCCATCGGACGCAGCGACCCGTTGAGTGTTGCCGGAAGTTCGCTTGGCTGGGACAACGGGCGATATCGGCGGCAAGACGAAACGCCCACCACGCTTGAATGCTTGCTATCAATGTCGGGGAAAGAAAGGGAAGGCTCGCTGACGTTTTTTCGCCTTCGGGGGAACGAGGGCGTCGGCGAACACGTCAGGACCAGATCTCATCCGGAGATGAGCCCCGGTGAAACTGCGGTCCTCTAATCGAGGATCCGCATCGAACGAAGAAACCTTGTTTCTTCTGCCGGACCGGCTTTGCGAGGCGAAGCCTTCGAAAGTGATGGTCCGGCCGCTCGACCTGATGTCTCGCCGACACCCTCTTTCGTCAATCGGAGCTACCAGGATCTCCCATCGGCTCCAATGACGTGCCGGCAACAAGCCTGCCGGCATTCGTAAGCCAGGCGAGGCTTACTTCTTCTTCTTGGCGACCTTGCGGGTCTTCTTCGCAGTCTTCTTCACTGCGCTCTTCGCCTTCTTCGCCTTCTTCGCTTTCTTAGCCATAGTGCCCTCCGATCTAAGTGAGATGGCTATCATTCGCTGCGTGCACCCGGGAATCGAGATGCACGACATCCCGAATACACCAACACGGCGAAAAAAACAGCGTCCCGCTTAAGGAAGTGTTGACGCGTCGATCCGTGTGCGTGCAGTGCGCATCGACTCAACACAACGCGAAGATTGCGAGCAGCGATGCAAGAAGTGCGGCAAAGATCGACGCTTCCATTTGTCGAGAATTCAAGAAGTGCCTGTGCCGCAGCGGTTTTTTGCATTCATCGATGATGCGCTTCTTGCGACGATGATGTTGCTGCGATCAGCGAAAGCCCCGCGGACGACGCTTGTTCGAAGTCCGAGTCGCGATTTTCGGCAATGAAAAAAATTTTGGGAGTAACCCTGCAAAGCCGCCTCGCGGGGGGCGAGAGAGCACCGTCACGGGCGAATCGAGGCGGTCGATTCGTGATCGGCGGAGTGCCGATTGACGGCGAAGCGCGACTTGGTACGTCCGCCGAAGTGGCGTGCAGCAATGGCCTCGAGCCGCTCGTCAAGCTGTGATCGCCCGGCTTGCCGCCTGTGCTGAAGCTCCGGCGCGCCCCGGACTCGTGAGCCTCGTCGAAGCCTTGGCGTAGACGGGACCGGGGCGATGCAGTACGCCGCGGCGCGCATCGTGAATTCGCAACGGGCGTCACGGGTTGCTGGATGCCCCGCATTCGCGGGGCATGACGTGTGGAAAGTCCGTCCGAAACCCGACGACTTACACGCCGAGCTTTTCCTTCAGCAGCGCATTGACGGCCTTGGGATCGGCCTTGCCGCCGGTCGATTTCATGACCTGGCCGACGAACCATTGGATCGCCGCGGGCTTTGCGCGCGCCTGCTCGACCTTGTCGGGGTTGGCGGCAATGATACCGTCGACCACCCTCTCGATCGCGCCGACGTCGGTCACCTGCTTCATGCCGCGCTCCTCGACGAGGCGCTTGGGATCACCGCCCTCCAGCCAGACGATCTCGAACAGGTCCTTGGCGATCTTGCCGGAGATGGTGCCCTCCCCGATCAGATCGATGATGGCAGCCAATTGCGCGGCCGAAACCGGCGAGGACGCGATGTCCTTCCCCTCCTTGTTGAGGCGGCCGAACAGCTCGTTGATCACCCAGTTGGCGGCAACCTTGCCGTCGCGCTTGGCGTCGGCGAGCTTGGCGAGCACCGCTTCGTAGAAGTCGGCGCTCTCGCGCTCGGCGACCAGGACGCCGGCGTCATAGGGCGACAGCCCGAGATCGGCGATGAAGCGCGCCTTCTTCTGGTCCGGCAGCTCCGGAAGCTTCGCTTTCAGCTCGTCGACGAAGGCTTGGCTGAACTCAAGCGGCAGCAGGTCGGGATCAGGGAAATAGCGGTAGTCGTGCGCCTCTTCCTTGGTGCGCATCGAACGCGTTTCGCCCTTGTTGGGGTCGAACAGGCGCGTCTCCTGCTCGATCGCGCCGCCATCTTCGAGGATCTCCACTTGCCGGCGCGCCTCATACTCGATCGCCTGTCCGATGAAGTTGATCGAGTTCATGTTCTTGATTTCGCAGCGGGTGCCGAGCGGTCCACCGACCTTGCGCACCGAGACGTTGACGTCGGCGCGCAAGTTTCCCTTCTCCATGTCGCCGTCGCAGGTACCGAGATAGCGCAGGATCGAGCGCAGCTTGGTCACATAGGCCTTGGCCTGCTCGGCGTCGCGGATATCGGGCTTGGAGACGATCTCCATCAGCGCGACGCCCGAGCGGTTGAGATCGACATAGGATAGGCTCGGCGACTGGTCGTGCAGCGACTTGCCGGCGTCCTGTTCCAGATGCAGCCGCTCGATGCCGATGGTCGCGGTCTTGCCGCCGTCGAGTTCGACCGTCACCTCGCCCTCGCCGACAATAGGCGATTTGTATTGGCTGATCTGGTACCCCTGCGGCAGGTCGGGATAGAAATAGTTCTTGCGGTCGAACACCGAACGCAGGTTGATCTTGGCGTTCAGACCCAGCCCCGTGCGCACCGCCTGCTTGACGCATTCCTCGTTGATGACAGGCAGCATGCCGGGCATCGCGGCATCCACCAGCGAGACATGGCTGTTCGGCTCGCCGCCAAAGGCGGTGGAGGCGCCGGAGAACAGTTTTGACTTGGAGGTGACTTGGGCATGCACCTCCATGCCGATTACGATCTCCCAGTCGCCGGTTGCGCCCTTGATCAGCTTGCCGCTTGCTGCCGTCATGCCTTGCCATCCTCGATGAGGGCGGAAGCGATCCGCTCCCATTCGGTCTCCAGAGAATCCTTCGCCACCGGCTGGCCCGCCTGCCGGTACCAGTAGCCGGCGTTGCCAAGATCGCCTTCGACGCGGTGCAGATAGGCATGCACCCAGGCCGCCTCGCGCGTCGTCTCGTCCTGGACGATCTTGTGGGCCTTGTCCCAGTCGCCCTTAGCCGCCCACCAGAGCGCCGCGAGCGGCGGCGCCAGCGCAGGCGCGGGCGATGCGCCCGACAGGCTCGCCTTGAACGCCGCGGTGCTCACCACCACCTCTCGGGCGTAAAGCGCCCCGCCGCCTGCTCGATCACCTCGCCCAGGGAGAAGAGCGTCTCCTCGTCAAAGGGTTTTCCGATCAACTGCAGCGCCAGCGGCAAACCCTGTGCATCCTTGCCGGCGGGCACCGCGATGCCGGGCAGGCCCGCCATGTTCACGGTCACCGTGAAGATGTCGTTCAGATACATCTCGACCGGATCGCCGCCACCCTTCTCGCCGAGACCGAAGGCCGCCGACGGCGTCGCGGGCGTGAGGATCGCGTTGATGCCCTTCGCAAACAACTCCTCAAAGTCCTTCTTGATCAGGGTACGTACCTTTTGCGCACGCAGATAATAGGCGTCGTAATAACCGGCTGAGAGCACATAAGTGCCGATCATGACACGGCGGCGCACCTCGGCGCCGAAACCGGCGGCGCGGGTGTTCTCATACATGTCGCTGATGCTGCCGCCCGGCACGCGCAGCCCGTAACGCACGCCGTCATAGCGCGCGAGGTTCGAGGAGGCTTCCGCCGGCGCGACGATGTAATAGGCCGGCAGCGCATATTTGGTGTGCGGCAGCGACACTTCGACCAGCTCGGCGCCGGCCGCCTTCAGCCAGGCAGCGCCCTCGCTCCAGAGCTTTTCGATCTCGGCCGGCATGCCGTCGAGGCGATACTCCTTGGGGATGCCGATCTTCATGCCCTTCACCGATCTTCCAACCGCAGCCTCATAGTCGGGCACGGGCGCATCCACCGAGGTCGTGTCCTTCGGATCGTGGCCGGCCATCGAACGCAACAGCAGCGCGGCATCGCGCACGCTGCGCGCGATCGGACCCGCCTGATCGAGCGAGGATGCAAAGGCGACAATGCCCCAGCGCGAACAGCGGCCATAGGTCGGCTTGATGCCGACGGTCGCGGTGAAGGCCGCAGGTTGGCGGATCGAGCCGCCGGTATCGGTTGCGGTGGCGCCCATGCAGAGCAGCGCGGCGACCGCCGACGCCGAGCCGCCTGAGGAGCCGCCCGGCACCAGCGTCGTAGTGGAGCCCTCGCGCCGCCAGGGGTTTGCCACCGGGCCGAAGCAGGAGGTCTCGTTCGACGAGCCCATGGCGAACTCGTCATTGTTGAGCTTGCCCAGCATGACCGCGCCGTCGCGCCAGAGCTGCGCCGTGACAGTGGACTCATATGTCGGCACGAAGTCTCCGAGAATCTTCGAGCAGGCGGTGGTGCGCACGCCCTTGGTCGCGAACAGATCCTTGATGCCAAGCGGAATGCCCGCGAGCGGCCCGCCGTCGCCCTTGATGATCCGGCTATCCGCCTCGCGCGCCATGGCGCGCGCCTGGTCCGGCGTCTCCAGCACGAAGGCGTTGAGCGCACGCGCCTCCTCCATCGCCTTCAGATGGGCGTCGGTCAGTTCCAGCGACGTGAACGATTTTTTCGCAAGGCCCTCGCGGGCCTCGGCGAGCGTCAGCGATGTGAGAGCGGTCATTTATTGATCGGGCTGCAGAAGAACGGAGACAGGGTCTTGTCGTTTTTGGGATCGTCTTGCTTGGCACGCGCGTTGGCTTGCGCCTGCGCCTCGAGTTGATCGAGCACGGCATTGACCGCAGTTTCCGGATCGGCGGCCTTGCCCTGCCGCTCCATCGCGTCGAGATAATTCATGTAGGCCTGATAGGCCTTTTCATCGTCGCAGAGCAGACACATCGGACTTCCTGTCTCGGGTAATTGCGCACTTCGAATCCGAAGGCGCGACTAGACTATTCGACGACCTTCGGCACCAGGAAGAAATGGTTGTCCGTCGCCGGCGCATTCTTGACGATATCATCGGGGATCTCGCCATCATTGACCACGTCGACCCGTTTCTTCATCTCCATCGGCATCACCGATGTCATCGGCTCCACGCCGGCGACATCGACCTCCGACAATTGCTCGACGAAGGACAGAATCGCGTTCAGCTCGCCCTGCAGGTGCGGAACCTCTGAAGCGGTCACCTTGATCCGCGCCAAATGCGCGATGCGGCGAACGGTATCGGCGTCGACAGACATTATATAAGGCCTCAAACGGCAGATTCACCCTGCCGTATAGCAGAGCCCGGTTTTGCACCGCAACCGCAGACGCCTGTCAGCCCGCTTTTCCTCGCTGGATCGGCGTCGGGGGGAGCCGACGATGGGGGCTAACCGGCTCGTTTTGCCGCGGAGAGCCCCGCCGAAACAACGCCGGCCTGCGGAGATAGGCCGTGACCGATGCGCTTGAGCATCTCAAGCCATCGCCCGAAGGCGGAGGGCGAGAGCGCTCGCGCATAGAGAAAACCCTGAACGGCGTCGCATCCGAGTTCGCTGAGCAGATTGGGCTGTTCCCCGATCTCACCACCTTCCGCGACGACGGTGAGGTGCAAACTCTGGCCCACGCGCGCCACCGTGGTCACGATGGCCTTGGCAGCCGTCCTTCTCGACGTCCTGCATGAAGCTGCGGTCGATCTTCAACTCGCGGATCGCATTCATCGTCTCGATCGCGACGCCGAACTAACTCACGCGGAAATCGCCATCGACGAACACAATGGCGTCGTTTGCCCGCTCGAGCGCGGCGAGCGGCAGTTCCGGGGTTTCGGCCGCAGACAAATCGTGGGCGCATCGTCTAACCTTGGACCTGTCTTGCAAGGCAGCGACGTGGACTTGCGCAGACGAGTGAGCATGTTGGACGGAAAGCCTATCGCTCCAACGGTGTGGAAAGCGTTTGCTCGCACCGCGCGGCGGGCTGGAGAGGGATCCTCCCTAATAATCAGCTATTCTGTCGCCGCCTTCGCGCTGGAGGGCGACAGCGCGCCGGAGACCCATCGACCCCGCTTCGGTATTACGCTACGCAGAAAGCGCACGCATGCGCGAAAGCGCTTCGCCCGCCAGCGCGCGGGTCAGTTCGGTCGCCGGCACATCGCGTCCCATCCGTACCGCCTGCCCCGCCCAGAGATTGGTGAAATCGATCCGCCCCTGCTTCTCCGCGGCCTGGCGCAGCGGCGCCAGCGCGGTCGCGGCATGGGGAAAGGACGGCGCATCAGGCGAAATCGGGCCAACCTCGCGCATGACCCGGTTGGCGACGCCGCGCGCGGGACGCCCGGTCATGACATTGGTGATCACGGTGGAATCGTCGCGCGCATCGGCGAGCGCCGCCCGCGCAGGCGCGATCACCTTGGACTCCGGACAGCGCAAATAGGCGCTGCCGATCTGCACCCCGCTAGCACCGAGCGCGAACGCCGCCGCGATGCCGCGCCCGTCGGCGATGCCGCCGGTGGCAATCACCGGCACCTTCACCGCATCCACCACCTGCGGTACCAGCGCAAACGTACCCGGCTGTTCGGCGATGTTGTCGGTGAGAAACATGCCGCGATGGCCGCCGGCCTCGGCACCTTGTGCGATGATGATGTCTGCGCCGTTCTGCTCCAGCCAGATCGCTTCCTTGACGATCGTCGCCGACGACATCACGAGACAACCGGCCGCCTTCACGCGCTTGAGCAGCGCCGGCTCCGGCAGGCCGAAATGGAAGCTGACGATCTCGGGCTTCAGCTCCTCGACAACCGCGCACATCGCCGCATCGAACGGCGCACGGTTGGCGGCGTTGACGGGCGCCGCAGGGTCCAACCCAAACTCTCCGTAATAGGATGCAAGCCGCTCTCGCCAACCCGATTCGCGCTTGGCGTCCGCGGCGACGGGTTGGTGGCAGAAAAAGTTCATGTTGATGGGCGCTGTGACCCGCTGGCGGATGATGTTGACCTGCTCGCGCGCCTTCTCAGCCGAGAGCATCGCGCATGGCAGCGACCCCAGCCCTCCTCCTTGCGCCACCGCGATCACGAGGTCGGCATCCATGACGCCCGCCATCGGCGCCAGCACGATCGGAAATTCGGTCTTGATGAGATTGAGCAAACGGCGGTCCGGCCACATGGTTTGGTCTTTCGATTGAGAAGGCGACTTTCGTGGCACATTAGTCCGCTCCGATCGCGGCGAGAATTCAATAATCGAGAACATGTCGGTCTCGATCGTAAAACAGAATGTGAGCCTGCGATCGGCTTTGCCTGAACGCCGGCCTGCGTGTTATGCCGCAGCATGCCTGCCCCTATCCTCCCCCTCATCGACGCGGCCGCGCATTGGCCGGCGCGCGGCGCGCTGGTCGGGCTTGATCTCGGCACCAAGACGATCGGCGTCGCGGTGTCCGATCCGGACCGCAGGCTCGCCACCGGCGTCCAGACCATCAAGCGCAAAGCGTTCAAGGCGGATGCGGCGCGGCTGCTCGCGATCGCCATGGAACGCAAGGCGGCCGGCTTCGTGCTGGGATTGCCCATCAACATGGACGGCAGCGAGGGCCCGCGCGCGCAATCGACCCGCGCCTTTGCCCGCAACCTGTCGCAGCTCACCGAGCTTCCGATTGCGCTGTGGGACGAGCGATTGTCGACGGCGGCGGTCGAGCGCGAATTGATCGGCATGGACGTGAGCCGCGCCAAGCGCGCCGAGGTGATCGACGAGCACGCCGCGATCTTCATCCTGCAGGGCGCACTCGACCGGCTGGCGAATTTGCGGACGGGCTGAGGCTAGGAAGGAGCCCGCAGCCGTTCGTCATAGCTGTGACGGAGAGGAAAGACGGTGCCTACGACTGCCCCGCCAGCCAGATCGTCTGGATCACAGCTCCGAGATTGTTCAGCCCATGCAGGACGATCGTCAGCCAGGTCGAGCCACTGCGGTAGCGCAAGTATCCGAACCAGAGACCCAGCATGAACACTTCGGCGAAGAAGTACCAATCATATTGCAGGTGCAGGCTCGTCCACACCAGCGACGACAGAACGATCGCGCCAATCGGGCCAAGAACCGTCTCCGACCAGCCGCGATAGAGAAAACCGCGCGCGAAAAGTTCTTCCGAGACCGGTGCAGCGACGCAGAAGGCGACGATCAACAGCCAGAGCGCACCGTCGCTGCGCGCCGATTTCAAGACATTGACCATGAAGTCCGGCGAGCTCTCGTGGCCGACCAGGCGAGACAAGAGCTCCCAAAGGCCAAGTATGGCAACGAGGCCGATCGCACCGATCAGGAGGTTTTTCCAGGGCGTCCAGCGCAGCGCGAGGTAGTCGGCAAATGGCCTCGTCGTGAAGCGGATCGCAAGCCAGAGCGCCGCGACCACCGCCGGCAGCCCCATGATCACCGAGAGCGAAATCGTCGTGCCGCTGCCTGCAGCATCCCGGATCGCCTCCTCAATGGAGATCCCGTCACCCTTTTTCAGGACCACATAACCCACGACCGCGATCTGACCGACGAACAATGCGGCGAAGGCGAATACGCCCCATAACGTGGTGCCCCAGAAATGCCAGACACGGCGCCTCTTTGGCGCTTCGACGATGAGGGACGGGTTTTCGGGATTGAGAGAGTCCATCAAGTCACTTTCACGGCAGCGCCCGCTCGAGGAGCGCGCGGATATCATCATTTGTGAACTCCACCGAGCCATACATGCCGGTGTGATTGGCCGCAAGCCGGGTTGCCGCGAACAGCTCGGCCTGACGCGGGGCCACTCTGTTCAACGCCGCAGCAGCCGCCAGCAGCGCCAGTTTTTCCACGGCGGTCCGCGCGACGCGCTCACTGTCAGGCCGACGGAACGCCTTGCCGATGAAGGCAACCGCCTCACCCGCGCCAGATAGTCCCTGCGTCTCCTCTGACAGTGCACGCAACACGGCGAGCGCGGCCTCGGCCTCCCGCGATAGCGCCCGCAGCACGTCGAGGCACATCACATTGCCGGAACCTTCCCAGATCGCGTTGACCGGCGACTCCCGGTAATGCCGCGCCAGGATCCCTTCCTCGACATAACCATTGCCGCCGAGGCACTCCATCGCCTCGTAAAGGAAGGGCGGCGCGCCCTTGCAGACCCAGTATTTGATGGCGGGCGTAAGCAGCCGCATGTAGGCGGCCTCGCTCGGCTCCTGCGGCGCGCGGTCGAAGGCGCGGCAGAGCCGCATCACCAGTGCAACCGATGCTTCCACATGCAATGCCATATCCGCCAGCACCGCCTGCATCAGCGGCTGATCGGCGAGGTGCTTTTGGAACACGCTGCGATGGCGTGCATGATGCAGCGCATGCGCAAGCCCGGAACGCATCAGGCCTGCGGAGGCGATGGCGCAATCCTGCCGCGTGAGCTGCACCATCTGGATGATGGTGCGGATACCCTTGCCCTCCTCGCCGACCGGCAGGGCGTAGGCACCGACGAACTCGACCTCGCTCGAGGCGTTGGAGCGGTTGCCAAGCTTGTCCTTCAGCCGCTGGAACTGCACTGCGTTGACCGAACCATCGGGCGCAAAGCGCGGCATGAAGAAGCAGGTCAGCCTGCCTCCCGCCTGCGCCAGCACCAGAAACGCATCGCACATCGGCGCCGACATGAACCATTTATGCCCGGTGAGACGGTAGCCCTCGGCGGTACGCTCCGCGCGCGTCATATTGGCGCGCACGTCGGTGCCGCCCTGCTTTTCGGTCATGCCCATGCCGAGCGTCATGCCGCGCTTGGTCCACCAGGGGGCGAACGTCGGATCATAGGCGCGCTGCGCGATGAGAGGCATGGTCTTGGCGAGCAGATCCGCCTGGCTGGCGAGCGCGGCGACCGAGGCGCGCGTCATGGTGATGGGACAGAGATGGCCGGTCTCCACTTGCGCAGCCATGTAGAATTTCGCGGCGCGCACGACCTCGCTGGGCGCGCCCGCCGGCTTGCCGTCGGCCGTCCAGGTCGAATTATGCAGGCCCGCATGGGCCGAATGCGCCATCAACTCGTGATAGGAGGGATGAAACTCGACCTCGTCGCGGCGGTTGCCGCGGGAATCGAAGGTCTTGAGCTTGGGCGTGTTTTCATTGGCAAGCCGGCCGCGCGCGGCCATCGCCGCCGAACCCCAGTGCCGGCCGAAATCGGACAGTTCCTTTGCCGCATCCGCAGCGCCATTGGCCGCAACCGCGTCGACCAGCGGCTTGTCCACCGTGAAAAGATCAACGTTCTCGAACGGCGGCGACTGGTTGAAAACCTCGTGGGTCGCGAACGAGGGCTTGGTCATGGCCGATACCTCCGCAAGGAATCATGGCCGGCGCGGCGAAACCGGGAAATCATAGGCCGCCCCGCCCGCGCCCGGCAGCGAAAAGTGCCGCCACTCCCTGGCATAGTTCACAAAGCCTTGCCGCGCCATGTCACCACGGCTCGACGTCGTCATGGCCGGGCTTGGGCTGGTCCTTCATGCGGCACCGTCATTCCGGCATGGTCCGAAGGACCAGACCCCGGAATCCCGAGATTCCGGGTTCGTCGCCTGCGCGACGCCCCAGAATGACCGGGAAAGTGGACCTGGACTCACCCGGGGATAACTCCCCTCGCCACCTTTCACACTTGCGGCCACAAGCATCCGCGCCTATAGCTCTGGCTTTAATGACATCGCCATCGAAATCGACCTTCGTCCTCGGCCACCGGCATTTGCTGGGAATCGAGGGACTTTCCGCTGCCGATATTACCGGCCTGCTCGACCTTTCCGAAGAGTATGTCGAGCTCAATCGCCAGATCGACAAGAAGCGCACATCTTTGCGCGGGCGCACGCAGATCAACCTGTTCTTCGAGGCCTCGACCCGCACCCAATCCTCCTTCGAGATCGCGGGGAAACGGCTGGGCGCCGACGTGATGAACATGTCGGTGTCCTCCTCCTCCATGCGCAAAGGCGAAACCCTGATCGACACCGCGGCGACGCTGAATGCCATGCACCCCGACATCCTGGTGGTGCGGCATCACGCCTCGGGCGCGGTGGAACTTCTGGCGCGCAAGGTCGACGGCTCCGTGGTCAATGCCGGCGACGGCGCGCATGAGCACCCCACCCAGGCGCTGCTCGATGCGCTCACGATCCGCCGCAACAAGGGCCGGATCGAGGGACTGGTGGTCGCGATCTGCGGCGATGTCCTGCACTCGCGCGTCGCGCGTTCCAACATCCTGCTGCTCAACACCATGGGCGCGCGGGTGCGCGTGGTCGCGCCCTCCACGCTGCTGCCGGTCGGCATCGAGCGGATGGGCGTCGAGGTCGCGCGCGATATGCGCGCAGGCCTGGAAGGCGCTGACATCGTCATGATGCTGCGCCTGCAGCGCGAGCGCATGAACGGCTCCTTCGTGCCGTCCTCGAGCGAATATTTCCACTATTTCGGGCTCGACCAGAAGAAGCTCGCCTACGCCAAGCCCGACGCTCTGGTGATGCATCCGGGGCCGATGAACCGCGGCGTCGAGATCGACTCCATCGTGGCCGACGGCGCGCAGTCGTTGATCCGCGAGCAGGTCGAAATGGGCGTGGCAGTGCGCATGGCGGTGTTGGAAGCGCTCGCCCGCAACTTGCCGAACGCCTAGTTCAGAACTGGGACACTGGAGAATGCCGATCCTGACCGACCGCCGCCCGATCCTGCTCGCCAATGCGCGCGTGGTCGATCCGTCGCGCGACTTCGATGGGCTTGCCGATGTGTTGATCGCCGACGGCGTCGTTCGCGAGATGCGGCGCGGCATCGGCGCGGCCGGCGTGCCCGAGGGCACCGACATTATCAACTGCACCGGCAAGATCGTCGCCCCCGGCCTGATCGATATGCGTGCCTTCGTCGGCGAGCCCGGCTTCAGTCATCGCGAGACCTTCGCCTCCGCGAGCCAGGCGGCGGCAAGCGGTGGCATCACGACGATCATCTGCCAGCCCGACACCGAACCGGTGATAGACAATTCGGCGACGGTCGATTTCGTGCTGCGCCGCGCCCGCGACACCGCCATCGTCAACATCCAGCCGATGGCGGCGCTGACCAAGGGTCTGCACGGCGAGGAGATGACCGAGATCGGGTTGTTGAAAGCGGCCGGCGCGGTCGCCTTCAGCGACGGCGCCAAGAGCGTCACCAACGCGCAGGTGATGCGACGGGCGCTCACCTACGCCCGTGATTTCGACGCGCTGATCGTGCATCACACCGAGGATCCCGATCTCGTCGGTGAAGGCGTGATGAACGAAGGCGAGTTCGCGGCAAGGCTGGGCTTAATGGGCATTCCCGACGCGGCCGAGGCCGTGATGCTGGAGCGCGACATGCGGCTGGTAGCGCTTACCGGCGGGCGCTATCACGCCGCATCGCTCTCCTGCATTGCTTCGCTCGAGATCTTGAAGCGCGCCCGCGATGCTGGGCTCTCGGTCAGCGCCTCCGTCTCGATCAATCACGTCACGCTGAACGAGAACGACATCGGCCCCTACCGCACCTTCCTCAAGCTGTGCCCGCCGCTGCGGACCGAAGACGACCGGCGGGCCCTGGTCCAGGCGGTATCGTCGGGCCTGATTGACGTCATCATGTCCGACCACAATCCGCAGGATGTCGAGGTCAAGCGCCTGCCCTTCGCGGAAGCCGCTTTTGGCGCCGTCGGCCTGCAGACCATGTTGCCGGCGGCCCTGCGACTGATCCACAATGGCGACATGGACTGGAAAACGCTGATCCGCGCCATGTCGACCCGCCCCGCCGAGCTGCTCGGCCTGCCGGGCGGCTCCCTGCGCGCGGGCGCGCCCGCCGACGTGATCGTGATCGATCCCGACACGCCCTGGGTGCTCGATCCCGCCGACCTGAAGTCGCAATGCAAGAACACGCCGTTCGATGAAGCCCGATTCTCGGGCCGCGTGGTACGCACCATCGTCGGCGGCCGCACCGTATATGAGCATGTCTAAAGCGCGGCATAGGCCCGCTGGGAGCCGCTCCAATGGGACCTGACGCTTTCCTGCCGGTCGCCTTTGTCATCGGCTATCTCTTCGGCTCGATCCCGTTCGGGCTGATCCTGACCAGGCTTGCGGGCACGGCGGACCTGCGCTCGATCGGTTCCGGCAATATCGGCGCCACCAACGTCCTGCGCACCGGCCGCAAGGGCTTGGCGGCCGCCACGCTGCTGCTCGACGCGCTGAAGGGCACGGCCGCGGTCATGATCGCGGGCTCGCTGGGCGGACCGAACGCGGCCATGCTGGCGGCGCTCGGCGCATTTCTGGGCCATCTGTTTCCGGTCTGGCTGAAATTTCGCGGCGGCAAGGGCGTCGCCGTTTATATCGGCGTAGTGCTGGCGCTGTTCTGGCCGGCGGCGGTAGTATTCTGCGTGATCTGGCTCACGACGGCCTTCGTCACCCGCTACTCCTCGCTCTCTGCGCTGGTTGCAAGCGTTGTCACGCCGCTGTTTCTGTGGTGGTTCGGCCATCCGGCGCTGGCCTCGTTGTTCGCCGTGCTGACGCTGCTGCTGTTCTACATGCATCGCGAGAACATCAAGCGGTTGCAGTCCGGCACCGAGGGACGAATCGGAGAGAAGCGGTAAAATCTCTCCTTCGTCATTCCGGGGCGCGTAGCGCGAGCCCGGAATCTCGAGATTCCGCGTTCGATGCTTACGCATCGCCCCGGGATGACGGAGCAAGACGATCGCGCACCCCACATCGCTGCAAAGTTACAACACATCGCGCAAATCCTGTTCGCAACGCGTTTGCAACGCTGGCAAGACTCTCTTTCGCCTGCCATCTTTGCTGCGGGGTAGTTCGCGTCAAACGGTTGCCGAAGATGAACGAGAACGATTCATCAGGCGCACAGCGGGGGCTGACTTTGCAGAGCACTACGCCATCTGAGGCGCGCGAGTTCCGGAGCGGCGCCAGCGCGCTGCTGGCTGCCGCAGACATCTGGTCGACGAACAGCGCGCCGACGGCGCCGACGGAAGCCGTCGCGGTAACGCCGGAAGCTGCGCCGGCCCAAACGCCTGAGGCCGTTCAAGGCACCGCGAAACCCGCGACCGTGCGCGGGCCGCGGCCATCCGAGCTTGCGGCGGAAGCGCGTTTCTTCTTCAATTCGATCGGAAAGCGGGCGCGACAAGCTCAACTTGCATCCCAAGCCAGCGCCATGGTCGGCGTGGCGCCGTCGACACCAGAGGCCATGCCGGGCTTGGCCGACGTTGCGGCCTGGCCGCCGCGAAAACTGTCGCTCGCCCTGCAAGGGGGCGGCTCGTTTGCGGCCTTCACCTGGGGCGTGCTGGAGCGGCTGCTCGAAGAGCCAGCTTGCGCCTTCGATGCCATCAGCGGCGCCAGCGCAGGCAGCGTCAATGCCGTGCTGCTGGCGTCCGGACTGGTCGAGGGCGGGCGGGAGCGCGCACGGACGCGGCTAGCGCAATTCTGGAATCGGATGGTGGATGAGGCATCGTTCCGCTCGCTGATGCTGCTCGGCGGATTTTCGCCGGCCGGAAGCTCTGTCGCTTTTGGCGCAGCATTGCGCTCGGGCCAATTCGATCCGCTCGACATCGACCCGCTGCGCAGGGTGCTCGCCAGGCACGTCAATTTCGAAGCGCTGCGCGCGCCGTCCTGCCCCAAGCTCCTGTTGGGAGCAACGCGCGTTCGCGATGGCGCGGCGCGCATTTTCCGCAATTCCGAGATCACCGCGGATGTAGTGCTGGCCTCGACCTGTCCTCCGCTCGTCCACTGCGCCGTCGAGATCGATGGTGATGCGCATTGGGACGGCGGCTTTGCAACCAATCCGCCGCTGGTCGACCTGGTGCAGGAGTCAACCGCGGCCGAGCTCTTGATCGTTCAAGTCACGCCGTCGCGCGACAGTTACGTGCCGATCACGGGTGCCGCAATCGATCGCCGCCTCGACCAAATCACCGCGAATGCAAGTTTGAACGCGGAAGTCGCCGCGCTCGAATGGGCGCGCGGCGCAGGCGCGAGCGCACCTCGGATCTCGCGGATCGCAGCGGAGGACGAGATCGACGGGCTCGCCCAGCGCAGTGCGGTCGATCTCGGCCGCGCCTTCGTGATGGCCTTGCACCGGAGCGGACGAACCGCCGCTGACCGCTGGCTGCGGGGGGCAACAAAGCCGGTCCCAGCGAAGCCGGAGTCGGCTCCGGTGCAGCCCTCGCGCGAGCCGGCGCTGGTCTAAATCCGCAGCGCGTCCTCGAGAAAACGCGCTGCCGCGAGCGCCTTTGCATCCTCGCCGACGCGCGCCACGATCTGCACGCCCACGGGCAAACCAGCGTCGGCAACATCGGCGGGGACGTTCACGCAAGGCGTGCCCAGCAAGGTCCAGAGCCGGTTGAAGCGCGGCTCGCCGGTTGAGGAGAGGCCCTTGGGCGCGGCACCTGGCGCGGAATAGGTCAGCACGACATCGACGTCGGAGAGTGCGTCGGCGAATGCAGCGCGTGCGCGATTGCCGATCTCCAGCGCCTCGGCATGGGCGGCTGGCGAGAGCCCGGCGGTCTCGTCCATCTTGGCCCGCAGCTTCGGCGCGATCTCGTCGCGATGCGCGGCGTATTCCCAGGCGAGCGCGCGATGCGCCTCGAAATCCTGGATGATCGGCTGGATCTGCCAGGCTTCGGCCACGACATCCGCGAGCTTGAGCGTGCGAACGGCCGCACCCGCGCGCTCGGCGGCGGCAGCCGCGATCCGCAACGCGGCATCGCTCGCCGCTTCCACGCTGCCCGCAAAATCCTGGGTGACCACGCCGATCCGCGGCGGCTTCGCCGGGGGCTCGCTCGCAAGGTCCGGGCGGCCGGTCATCGCCGACAACGCAACGGCCAGATCCTCAACGCCGGCCGCGAACAGCCCGACCGTGTCCAGCGTCCAAGAGTAGCATTTGACGCCGACCGTCGGCAGCAGCCGATAAGATGGCTTGATCGCGGCGATGCCGCAGAACGAGGCGGGCCGGATCACCGAGCCCGCGGTCTGCGTGCCCAGCGCCAGAGGAATCATGCCTGCCGCCACCGCCGCCGCCGAGCCCGCGGACGATCCGCCCGGCGTGTGGCCGTGATTGCGCGGATTGAGGGTCGCGGTCGGATCGAGTGCGGCGAACGTGGTGGTCGTCGTCTTGCCGACGATCGTTGCCCCTGCCCGCTTGAGCATCATCACGACAGATGCATCGGCACGCGGCTGCCATCCCTTGTAGATGGATGAGCCCATCTCGGTCGGCAGATCGGAGGTGTCGATGATGTCCTTGATGCCGACAGCGATGCCGCGCAGCGGTCCCGCGCCCGCGGCGCGCGGGGACTTGGCGCGGTGAACGAAGGCGCCGATCGCTTTTTCCTGCGCGTCGATGGCTTCCAACGATTGCGTCAGCGCGGCATCGGGCGACAGCTCACCATTCTCAATGCGGCGTTTGAGGTCGGAAAGGGAGATCATGGGCGGCGTTCCTTGCAGTGCTCTGCGTCGTATACCGTCATTCAGCGGCGATGCGAAGCATCGAACCTCAGGTGCGCAATTGCGCACCGGGGAATCCCGAGATTTCGGGTTCGCCTCTTCGAGGCGCCCCGGAATGACCAAGTGCCCCCTTCCCTACGCGCGCAGGTTGCTTCATGTTAGCGACGCAGGGGACCTTCGCGTGGACGCCATCACCTCACAGTTACAGCTCACCGACGCCGAGCGGATTGACCGCCTGCGGCTGATCCGCTCCGAAAATGTCGGGCCGCGCACGTTTCGCTCGCTGCTTGCCCATTGCGGCAATGCGCGCGAGGCGCTGCGGCGGCTGCCGGAGCTTGCACGCCGTGGCGGCGCGGGTCGGTTGCGGATCTGCGGCGAAGAGGAAGCGCGCGCCGAGCTTGGTGCTTGCCGAAAGTTCGGCATCGACCTGCTGGCGCCGGAGGAATCCGGCTATCCGCCGCGGCTTGCGACGATCGATGATGCGCCGCCGCTCCTGGCTGTGCGCGGTGCGAGCAGCAGCCTGATGCGGCCGATGATCGCGATTGTTGGCTCCCGCAACGCCTCCGCTGCGGGATTGAAATTCGCGCAGGTGCTGGCGCGCGAGCTCGGCGACGCCGGTTTTGTCGTCATCTCCGGGCTTGCGCGCGGCGTCGACCAGGCCGCGCATCGCGCCAGCATTGCCAGCGGCACCGTGGCGGTGCTGGCGGGAGGGCATGACCGCATCTATCCGGCCGAGCACGAGGATCTGCTTGCCGCCATTCTCGCATCAGAAGGCGCGGCGATCTCCGAAATGCCGCTCGGACACGAGCCGCGGGCGCGGGACTTTCCTCGCCGCAACCGGCTGATCTCAGGGGCTGCGCTCGGCGTGGTCGTGGTCGAGGCCGCGCAGCGCTCGGGCTCGCTGATCACCGCACGCATGGCGGCCGAACAGGGCCGCGAGGTCTTCGCCGTACCAGGCTCCCCGCTCGACCCGCGCGCCGCCGGCACCAATGATCTGATCAAGCAAGGCGCAACGCTGGTCACGGAAGCGGCCGACGTCATCCAGGCCGTCGCGCCGATCATGGAGCGGCCGATCGTGTTGCCGGCGAATGAACCGGACAGCGATCCGCTTGAAAGCGACCTGCCAAGCCCGGAGCGCGACCGCATCGTCACTCTGCTCGGGCCGACGCCGGTCTCGATCGACGATCTGATCCGGATGGCCGACATGCCCGCGTCGATGGTGCGCACGGTGCTGCTCGAACTCGAACTCGCCGGCAAGCTCGAGCGTCACGGCGGCGGGCTGGTGTCGCTGCTTTAGTCAAGCCGTGTCGTTGCGACCATCGAAACGCGCGCGGGCCGCTTCGATCTCGCGCCGGTGCTCTATCGCCCATTGGCCAAGCGCGATCACCGGCTTGCTCAAGCCGCGCCCGAGATCGGTCAATTCATAGTCGACGCGCGGCGGAATGCTCGGGAAGACAGTACGGGTGACCAGCCCGTCACGCTCCAGTCCACGCAAAGTCAAGGTCAGCATCCGCTGCGAAATGCCGTCGATCAGGCGTTTGATCTCGTTGAAGCGCCTTGGTCCGTCGCGCAGCATCATAATGACCAGAACGCTCCATTTGTCGCCGACGCGCGCCAGAATCGGCGCAACGGCGCGGCAGTCGGCGTGAGCATCGGGTTGGGGCGGGAGAACAGGAACTCTGGTGTGCTCAGGTTTCAAAGATGTGCCCGGGTTTCAAAAAAGTGCGTTCTTGCGGCGTTTGTGGACGGTCACTCATATAGCGCCGGTTACAAACCTATACCAAAGGGTGACTTCCATGACAAAACTTCTGCACATCGATTCCAGCGTGCTCGGCCCCCACTCGGTCAGCCGCCAAGTGACCGCGGCGATTGTCGATCGGCTGCGCCAGGCGACACCTGGCGTCGAGATTGTCTATCGAGATCTCTCCGCCTCGCCGCTTGCCCACCTGTCCGGAGCGCAGCTCGCGGCGGCCCAGGGCGCCCCCAATTCCGATCCGACCGTGCAGCAGGAACTCGCCACGAGTTCAGCCGTGCTGGCGGAGTTCCTCGCGGCCGACATCGTCGTGCTCGGCGCGCCCATGTACAATTTCACCATCCCAAGCCAGCTCAAGGCCTGGATCGATCGCATCGTGGTCGCGGGCAAAACCTTCAAATATGGCGCGCAGGGGCCGGAAGGACTGGCAGGCAACAAGCGCGTGATCGTCGCCATCTCGCGCGGCGGATTTTACGGTCCGGGCTCACCGGCCGAG
The DNA here is from genome assembly GCF_000472385.1 of Bradyrhizobium sp. ARR65. GTDB lineage: Bacteria > Pseudomonadota > Alphaproteobacteria > Rhizobiales > Xanthobacteraceae > Bradyrhizobium. Next base: position 21,915 of record NZ_AWZU01000053.1, on the reverse strand, counting down.
GCATTGGAACATTTGGAATCCTATTTGCGCGGCGTGTTCGGCTTCATCGGCGTGACGAAGCCCGAGTTCATATCCGCCGATGGCATTCAGGTCGGCCCCGAGCATCGCGAAAAGGCGCTGGCAGGCGCGCTGCAGGCGGCGACCCAGCTTCACGCCGCGTAAGCGAACGCCTGTCGGCCGAGCCGCCGCCACGCGGCGGCAACTCGCGCGCAAAGCAAGGGAGCGTCAATACCAGTAGCCCTGTTGCCCAAACAGCAGGGCTACCAGCGAAACCAATACGCCGATGCCGGAGAAAAGCGCGATCGCGATGAGTTCGCTGCTCCAGGACGGCTTGCGCGCGGACTGCACGGACTTTCGCAGATCGTCACGGCTGAGTTGGGATTGCCAGCTATCGGATTTGTCCGAAACGCGCGCTGCGGGAATCGATAAACGAAGTGCTTTCGGCATAATATCGCTCCAATATTATTTTTTGAGAAATGACCTGCCTCGCAACAAAGGTATCGGCAGCGGCGCGCAAGGTTCAACGCTGCCTAAAATAACTGTTCAAGAAAAAGCGAGCGGCCAACGCCTTCCCTTAAGAGAACGCGCCGGCCGCTTTGTTTGGGAGGACGGACCCCGCCTTTAACCGCGGAAGATCGGCGCCCCCGCAGGCGAACCCGTCGCGCCGCCGTCGACAAAGATTTCCGCACTCTGCACATGTGCGGCATCGTCGGAGGCCAGGAACAGCACGGTTTTGGCGATGTGATCGGCTTCGGCCATTCTGCCGAGCGGGGTCGTGCGCGCAATGCGCTGCTCCAGCGCCGCAAAGGCCTCGGGCGTCGGGGCCGCGCCATTCCAGATCGGCGTCCGCGCACCGCCCGGTGCCACTACGTTGACCCTGATGCCACGCGGCGACAGTTCTGATGCCATCACCCGCGCCATCGCGCGCACACCCGCCTTGCTCGCGGCGTAGGCCGAATAGCCGGGATTGCCAAGCACGGAGATCACCGAACCATTGAGAATGATTGAGGCGCCGTCGTTCAAATATGGCAGCGCCGATTGCACGGTGAAGAACACCGAGGTGATGTTGGTCCTGATCACCGTCTCAAATGTTTCCAGGGTCGTCGAACCGAGTGGCGTGCTGCCGGGAATGCCGGCATTGGCAAAGAGGATGTCGAGCTTGCCGAATGTCTCGACCGCCCGCCTGATCGCCGCCTCGGTGGCTGCGTTATCGGTCGCATCCGCCGCCACTGCCAGCGCGCTCGCGCCCAGTTGGTTGGCCGCCGCGTCGAGGGTCTCCTTGTTGCGGCCGGTAATGGTCACTTTGGCGCCTTCGGCCACGAACAGCCTTGCGGTCGCAAGGCCGATGCCGCTGTTTCCGCCGGTAATCAACGCCGTCTTGTTCGCGAGTCTCACGAGTGCCTCCATTCCAGCTTGGTTGCATAATTAAACTATCCTTGCGATCTAGGCCATCTGGTTTTATAATGCAACTACACAAAGCGGTGATGCATGCGTCATCGAACGAAGATCTGGACGAGCGGCCATGGTGAAACGCACGAGCCTGGAAGGAGATGGATGCCCGATCGCGCGATCGCTGGACGTGATCGGCGACTGGTGGTCGCTGCTCATCATCCGCGACGCCTTTTTGGGTCGCCGTCGCTTCGGCGAGTTTCAAAAGAGCCTGGGGCTGGCCAAGAACATCCTCACGGCGCGGCTGCGCATGCTGGTCGAGGAAGGCATTCTCAGGATGGCGCCCGCCTCCGACGGCAGCGCCTATCAAGAATATGTGCTGACCGAAAAAGGGCGTGGCGTGTTCCCGATCCTGGTCGCGTTGCGGCAATGGAGCGAAGAGTTCGACCACTGCCCCGAAAGCATCGCAACCATCATGGTCGATCGCGAAAAAGGCCGGCCGGTGAAAAGGCTCGAGCTGCGCGCCCAAGATGGCCGCTTGCTCACGCCGGCCGATATCGCGCTAAAGCCTCGCCCCGCGGCAAAGCGTCGCCGGGCGAGCGCGTAAGCCGCGCGCTCAAGACAGCTTCCGCCGGCGGCGCAAATGATCTTCGGCTTCAAGCTGCGCCATCGCCAGCAGATGATTGAGCAGATGGAGCTCGTGGCGCCGGGCGAGTTCGGCGAGTTCGGACACCGTCTCGGCAATAAAAATGGCAGCCTCGTCCGCTCCGCCCTCCCCGGGCGGGTCATCATTTTCCGACTGGCGGTTTCTGCGCGACGCCGCCCGCTTCCGCTTGCGTCCAGTGCCGGCCACGCAATTGCATCCCGCTCGGTGTATTTGCATCAAAATACACCCAAATGGTGCGCAACCCTAGGGCGGTATTTTGCAACCATTCCGAGGTGAAGTTCCCTTCCTTCGTTCCACTTTCAACACCGGGCGATTTGACAGAGGGGCTGGCACCACCCATGTTCGGACCCAAAGGGGACGGTTCGAGTCTTAACGGAACCGCCCTAGATTCTCCCGTAAGTCACTGGAATTACATGAATATCGTCATTGTGGAGTCGCCGGCGAAAGCCAAGACGATCAACAAATATCTAGGCTCGTCCTACGAGGTTCTGGCCTCCTTCGGCCATGTCCGCGACCTCCCGGCGAAGAACGGATCGGTCGATCCGGACCATAATTTCAGAATGATTTGGGAGGTCGACCCCAAGGCGGCAGGCCGGCTCAACGACATTGCCAAATCCTTGAAAGGCGCCGACCGCCTGATCCTGGCAACCGACCCTGATCGCGAGGGCGAGGCCATCTCCTGGCACGTGCTGGAGGTGTTGAAGGAGAAGCGCGCACTCAAGGACCAGAAGATCGAGCGCGTGGTCTTCAATGCCATCACCAAGCAGGCGATCTCCGAGGCCATGAAGAACCCGCGCGAGATCGACGGCGCGTTGGTTGACGCCTATATGGCGCGCCGCGCGCTGGACTATCTGGTCGGCTTCACCCTCTCCCCTGTGCTTTGGCGCAAGCTGCCTGGCGCCCGCTCGGCGGGCCGGGTGCAGTCGGTCGCGCTGCGGCTGGTCTGCGATCGCGAGCTCGAGATCGAAAAGTTCGTGCCGAAGGAATATTGGTCGCTGGTCGCGACCCTGCTCACGCCGCGCGGTGAGGCCTTCGAGGCCCGCCTGGTCGGCGCCGACGGCAAGAAAATTCAAAGGCTCGACATCGGCTCCGGCGCGGAGGCCGAGGCTTTCAAGAAGGCGCTGGAAGCGGCCGCCTTCACCGTCACAACGGTCGATGCCAAACCGGCGCGGCGCAATCCGCAGGCGCCCTTCACCACCTCGACCTTGCAGCAGGAAGCGAGCCGCAAGCTCGGCTTTGCCCCGGCGCACACCATGCGCATCGCCCAGCGCCTTTATGAAGGTATCGATATCGGCGGCGAGACCACCGGCCTCATCACCTATATGCGTACCGACGGCGTGCAGATCGCAGGCGAGGCGATCACGCAGGCGCGCAAGGTGATCGGCGAGGACTACGGGAATGCCTATGTCCCCGACAGCCCGCGCCAGTACCAGACCCGCGCCAAGAACGCGCAGGAAGCGCACGAAGCGATCCGTCCGACCGACTTGTCGCGCCGGCCTGACGCCATGCGTCGCAAGCTCGATGCCGATCAAGCCAAGCTTTATGAGCTGATCTGGAAACGCACCATCGCCAGCCAGATGGAATCGGCCGAGCTCGAGCGCACGACCGTCGATATATCGGCGAAGGCGGGTGGACGCGTGCTCGAGCTCCGCGCCACCGGGCAGGTCATCAAGTTCGACGGCTTCCTCGCGCTCTATCAGGAAGGCCACGACGACGATGGCGACGAGGAGGACGGCCGTCGCCTGCCCGCCATGAGCCAAGGCGAAAACTTGAAGCGGCAAAACCTTGCCGTCACCCAGCACTTCACCGAGCCGCCGCCGCGCTTCTCCGAAGCTTCGCTGGTCAAGCGGATGGAAGAGCTCGGCATCGGCCGTCCCTCGACCTATGCCTCGATCCTGCAGGTCCTCAAGGACCGCGGTTATGTGCGGCTGGAGAAGAAGCGGCTCTATGGCGCCGACAAGGGCCGCGTCGTCATCGCGTTCCTGGAAAACTTCTTCCGCCGCTATGTCGAATATGACTTCACGGCCGACCTCGAAGAGCAGCTCGACCGCATCTCCAACAATGAGATCTCCTGGCAGCAGGTGCTGAAGGATTTCTGGCGCGACTTCATCGGCGCGGTCGATGATATCAAGGATCTGCGCGTTGCCGAGGTCCTGTCCGCGCTCGATGAGATGCTCGGCCCACACATCTATCCGCCGCGCGCCGATGGCGGCGATCCCAGGCAGTGCCCGACCTGCGGGACCGGCAAGCTGCATCTGAAGGCCGGCAAGTTCGGCGCCTTCGTCGGCTGCTCGAACTATCCGGAGTGCCGTTACACCCGTCCGCTCGCCGCCGACAGCGAGGCAGCCAACGCCGACCGCGTGCTCGGCCAGGATCCCGAGACCGGCCTCGACGTCACCGTCAAGGCCGGTCGCTTTGGTCCCTACATCCAGCTCGGCGAGCAGAAGGATTATGATGAGGGCGAAAAACCCAAACGCGCCGGGATCCCCAAGGGCACCAATGCTGCGGACGTCGACCTCGAGCTCGCGCTAAAGCTGCTGTCGCTGCCGCGTGAGATCGGCAAGCACCCGGAGACGGGCCTTCCGATCACGGCCGGCATCGGCCGGTTCGGACCGTTCGTGCGCCATGACAAGACCTATGCGAGCCTGGAAGCCGGTGACGAGGTCTTTGACATCGGCTTGAACCGCGCCGTCACCTTGATCGCGGAAAAGGCGGCCAAAGGTCCAAGCCGCCGCTTTGGCGCCGATCCCGGCAAGGTGTTGGGCGATCATCCAAGCCTCGGGCCCGTCGCGGTGAAGAGCGGACGCTACGGCGCCTATGTCACCGCGGGCGGCGTCAACGCCACCATCCCGAGCGAGTTCGAGAAGGATAGCGTCACGCTCGAACAGGCGATCGCACTGATCGACGAACGCGCGGCCAAGGGCGGCAGCAAGGCCAAGACCAAGGCCGCAAAGACCAGGACGGCCAAACCCGCCAGGGATGAGACCGAAGCCGCGAAGCCCGCGAAAAAAGTCGCGGCGAAGAAAGCGGCGGTCAAGCCGAAGCCGGAGGCCACCAGCAAGGCGCGTGCACCGGTGGCAAAGGCGGCCAAGACATCTGCCGCAAAACCCGCGCCGGCTTCAAAACCGGCGGCGAAGAAGAGCGCCGGAAAGGCTCGCTGACGACGGTGAAAAAGCAGAAGGACAATGGCTTTCCCGACCGTAAGGCCATTGTTGCCTTCATCCGCCAAAATCCTGGCAAGGTCGGGACACGCGAGATCGCCCGCGAGTTCGGGTTAAAAAACGCCGACCGCGCCGAGCTCAAGCGGATCCTGCGCGAGCTCGCCGACGAAGGTACCATCAAGAAGCGCGGCAGGAAGCTGCAGCAAACCGAGGCCCTGCCGCCGACTGTCGTCGCCGACATTACCGGCCGCGACCGCGACGGCGAATTGATCGCGGCGCCGACCGAATGGGACGAGGTCGAAAGCGGCGAGCCGCCAAAGATCCGCATCCATATGCCGCGCCGCGGACGTCCCTCCGCCACGGCCGGTGTCGGCGACCGCGCGCTGCTGCATGTCGAGCCCTCCGACGAGGGCGACGGTGCGGCCTATCGCGGACGCATCATCAAGATCATCGATCGCGCCAAGAGCCGCATTCTTGGCATCTTCCGCAAGCTTCCCGACGGCGGCGGACGGCTGGTCCCCGTCGACCGCAAGCAGGCCGGACGCGAGCTCAACATCGGGCAAGCCGACAGCCAGGGCGCGCAGGACGGCGACCTCGTCAGCGTCGACCTCATCCGCACCCGCGCCTTCGGCCTCGCCTCCGGGCGGGTCAAGGAGCGGCTCGGCACGATCGCGTCGGAAAAGGCGATCAGCCTGATCGCGATCCACGCCCACGATATCCCAATGGAGTTCTCCAAGGCCGCGCTGCGCGAGGCCGAGGAAGCGCAACCTGCAACGCTCCGGGGCCGTGAGGACTGGCGCGAGGTGCCGCTCGTCACCATCGATCCGCCGGACGCCAAGGACCATGACGACGCGGTGCATGCGGAAGCCGATCCCGATCCGAGGAACAAGGGCGGCTTCATCCTCCACGTCGCGATTGCCGACGTCGCCTTCTATGTGCGCCCCGACTCCGCGCTCGACCACGACGCCTTGATGCGCGGCAACTCGGTCTATTTCCCCGACCGCGTGGTGCCGATGCTGCCCGAGCGCATCTCCAACAATCTCTGCTCGCTGGTGCCGGGTGAGCCGCGCGGCGCGCTCGCCGTGCGCATGGTGATCGGCGCCGACGGCCGCAAGCGCTCGCACAGCTTCCATCGCGTGCTGATCCGCTCGGCCGCAAAACTTCATTACGCGCAAGTGCAGGCGGCGATCGATGGGCATCCCGACGACACCACTGGCCCTCTGCTCGATCCGATCCTCAAGCCGCTTTATGCGGCGCATGAGGCGATCAAGCACGCGCGCAAGGAGCGCGACCCGCTCGATCTCGACATTCCCGAGCGCAAGATCCTGCTTAAGCCCGACGGCACCGTCGATCGCGTCATCGTGCCGCAAAGGCTCGATGCGCATAAATTGATCGAGGAGTTCATGATCCTCGCCAATGTCGCCGCGGCCGAAATGCTGGAGAAAAAGGCGCTGCCGCTGGTCTATCGCGTGCACGACGAGCCGAGCTTCGAGAAGCTGCAGGCGCTGCAGGAATTCTTGCGCACGCTCGACCTGCCGTTTGCGAAGGGCGGACCGCTACGGCCTTCCTTGTTCAACCGCGTGCTGGCGCAGGTTCAGGGGCAGGACTACGAACACCTGGTCAACGAGGTGGTGCTGCGCTCGCAGGCGCAGGCCGAGTATTCGGCCGAGAATTACGGCCATTTCGGCTTGAACTTACGCCGCTACGCGCATTTCACCTCGCCGATCCGGCGCTATGCCGATCTGATCGTGCACCGCGCCCTGATCCGCGGGCTGGGGCTTGGCGAGGGAGCTCTGCCGGATGGCGAGTCGCTGGAAACGTTGAGCGAGATCGCCGCGCAGATTTCCGCAACCGAACGCAGAGCCATGAAGGCGGAGCGCGAGACCGCCGATCGTCTGATCGCGCACCATCTCGCCGACCGCATCGGTGCGACGTTTCAGGGCCGTATTTCCGGGGTTACCCGCGCCGGCCTGTTCGTCAAGCTCGACGATACTGGCGCCGACGGCTTCATTCCGATGCGCTCGCTGGGGAGCGAGTATTACAATTACGACGAAACCCGCCATGCTCTGGTCGGTTCACGCTCCGGAGCCACCCATCGGCTCGGCGATGTGGTAGATGTGCGGCTGGTGGAGGCGCAGCCGGTCGCGGGTGCGCTGCGGTTCGAGCTTTTGAGCGAGGGCGAATTCGCGCCCACGATGCGCCGGCGGGACGGCGCCAGGATGCGCGCTGCGCAATTGCGGCGCGCCACACGTGAGAAGGGCCGCAAGCAGGACCGGACAAAGGCCCGCAAGGCAAAGGCGGGCAAGACCAAGCGAGGCAAGTGATGGACAGTGCAAATCCGGTCACCAAGGTGTGGACCCGCGAGACGGGCGACACCACCGCGCGTGAAAAGCGCGATCTCTGGCTTGCGATGAAGCGCGGCTTTCGCGGCAGATGCCCGCGCTGCGGCGAAGGCAAGCTCTTTCGCGCCTTCCTGAAGGTGGACAACAACTGCTCGGTCTGCGGCCTGGACTTCACGCCGCATCGCGCCGACGACCTGCCGGCCTACCTTGTCATCGTCATTGTCGGGCATGTCGTCGTGCCGCTCGCGCTGATGATCGAAACCGAATATGCGCCGCCGATCGCATTGCAGCTTGCGATCTATCTTCCTTTGACGTTGATCCTGTCGTTGCTCCTGCTGCAGCCGGTGAAAGGCACCGTGGTCGGCCTGCAATGGGCGCTGCGCATGCATGGCTTTGACGACGAAAACGGCTATAGCGACGACCCGCCGCTGTAGACCGATCCTCGACCGCCGTCATCGCCAGCAAAGCGGAGCAATCCTCAGCGGATGCAGCCTGGATTGTTTCCGCCTACGCGCAAAGGCGCTTCGGCGGGACTTCACGCCTCGCCATAGCTCGCGCAGCGAGCGACGGTGGGTCGTCGCTTGCGCTCCTCGCAATGACGGTGGATAAGTCTTGGAAAAAGGAACAACGAGATCGCCGGGGTGGAGATGACGGAAGCAGCGACAGCGGCCAAAGAAGAAAAGCGGGAAGAAAAAGAGGCCGACCACCATCCCTATTACCGGCCGAAGGATGCCGCGACCCTGATCCTGGTCGATCGCGCCGGTCCCATTCCAAAGGTTCTGGTCGGCCGGCGCCACGACAAGGTCGTGTTCATGCCCGGCAAATTCGTCTTCCCGGGCGGCCGTGTCGATAAGACGGATCATCGCGTGCCGGTCGCGGCGCCCATTCCGAAAGAGCTCGAAGCCAATCTCCTGAAAGGCAGGCCGAAGATCACTGCCTCCCGTGCCAAATCGCTTGCGATCGCCGCGATCCGCGAAGCCTGCGAGGAGACCGGCCTCTGCCTGGGACGCAAGACCGATCGCTCCGCAGGTCTCGACGGTCCCTGGGCGCCATTCGCGCAAGCAGGCCTGCTGCCGGATCCGTCCGGGCTGTTCCTGATTGCCCGCGCCATCACGCCGCCCGGCCGCGTGCGCCGTTTTGATACGCGCTTCTTCACCGCGGACGCCTCCGCCATCACTCATCGCGTGGAGGGCGTGGTGCATGCGGACGCCGAATTGGTCGAACTCGTCTGGGTCGAGCTCGGCTCGAAGCCGCTGGCCGACCTGCACCCGATGACCAAGAACGTCCTCGGCGAACTGGAGAGACGGCTTGCCGCCGGACCGCTCCGACACGACGCGCCAGTGCCGTTTTTCCATTTCTACGGCGGCAAGATGCAGAAGGATGTGTTGGGGGCGTAGCCCCTTGACGTCGTTCCGGGCGCAACGAAGTCGCGAATCTCACATGCGCAATTGCGCATCGGGGACGGGTTCGCGCTTCGCGAACCCCGGAATGACGGGCGTGCCATAAGGCAATCCAAAAACAAAATAATCTTCCGTCGTCCGGCGCTGGCGCCGTCCCGCGCCCTCCCTATCTCTTTTCAACGATCCCATCAGCGGAAAGCGGGCGATGACACAACGTCAACTCAAGCTCGGCGCTTTCATGCGCCCGGTCTCAATCCACACCGGCGCGTGGCGCTATCCCGGCGCCTGGCCTGACGCCAACTTCAATTTCCCGCACCTGAAGGACCTGATCCGGAAATTGGAGGCGGGCAAATTCGACGCCTTCTTCATGGCCGATCACCTGGCCGTGCTGAACATGCCGATCAATGCCTTGAAGCGCAGCCACACCGTGACCTCGTTCGAGCCGTTCACGCTGCTCTCGGCGCTCTCGAGCGTCACCGAAAATATCGGCCTGATCGCGACCGGCTCGACCACGTTTGACGAGCCCTATCACATCGCCCGCCGTTTCGCCTCGCTCGATCACATCTCCGGCGGCCGTGCCGGATGGAATATCGTCACCACCTCCAATCCCGATGCCGCCCTGAACTTCGGCCTCGACGATCACATGGAGCACGCCGAGCGCTATCGCCGCGCGCGCGAGTTCTACGACGTGGTGACGGGATTGTGGGACTCCTTCGCCGACGACGCCTTCGTCCGCGATGTCGAGCAAGGCCTCTACTTCGATCCCGCAAAAATGCATGTGCTCGACCACAAGGGCAAATATCTGAAAGTACGCGGTCCGCTCAACATCGCCCGGCCTGTGCAGGGCTGGCCGGTGATCGTGCAGGCCGGCGCATCCGAAGACGGCAGGCAGCTTGCGGCGGAAACCGCGGAAGCGGTGTTCACCGGCGGCGGGAGTCTTCCCGACGGGCAGAAGCTCTATGCCGACATCAAGGGCCGCATGGAAAAGATCGGGCGCAATCCAGAGCATCTGAAGATCCTGCCGGGCGCCTTTGTCGTGGTCGGCGACAGCGTGGAAGAAGCCAAGGAGAAGCGCGCACTGCTCGACAGCAGGGTGCATTACGACAGCGCCATCGCCTCGCTCTCGGTGATCCTGGGCACCGACGCCTCCGGCTTCGATCCCGACGGGCCGCTGCCGGAAATCCCCGAGACCAATGCCTCCAAGAGCGGGCGGCAGCGGCTGATCGACCTCGCCGCCCGCGAAAAGCTGACCGTGCGCCAGTTGGCGCAGCGCGTCGGCGGTTATGGCGGGCTGTCCTTCGTGGGCACGCCCCAGACCATCGCCGATCAGATGCAGGAATGGCTGGAGAGCCGCGGCAGCGACGGCTTCAACATCATGTTTCCCTACCTGCCGCAGGGGCTGACCGACTTCGTCGACAAGGTCATTCCGGAACTGCAGCGGCGGGGCATCTTCCGCACGGAATATGAGGGCAAGACGCTGCGCGAGAATCTGGGCCTGCCGCGGCCGAAAAACCGGTTCTTTGAGGGTTAATCGCGCGGAATCGGCGCCTTTTTCGGCCCGAAATCCTTGACTTTGGGCCGTATCTCGCTAGGTTGCCGGCAATTCAAGCGGTCCGGTTTTGGCCGGCGCCCTGCCCAGGCTCCCAGAATCGAAGGTTTCAAGACATGGCCAAAGCGGTCACCATAAAGGTCAAGCTCGTGTCCTCGGCGGACACCGGCTACTACTACGTCGCCAAGAAAAACTCGCGCACCATGACCGAGAAGCTGGTCAAGAAGAAGTATGACCCGGTCGCGCGCAAGCACGTCGAGTTCCGCGAAGCAAAAATCAAGTAACATCGCGGGAATGCTGCTGACTTCCGACGGGGCCTTGGGCCCCGTTTTTATTTGCGGCGGAAGGCCACGCTTTCGCCGTTCAAGCCTTCGGGCATGATCCTTGCCTCGCGCTGTCGCCGGATCATGCTCTCATCCGGTCCGGACAAAAGGTTCGCCATGATCGCAACCTTGGACGAAGGCAATGTTGGCGGCTATTCGGTCACCTACGAACGCGACGAGAGCTACTTTCCAGTCTACATCACGGCTGCGCTCGCGGCGATCTTTCTCACCGCCACCTGGATCACCGGCGCGCTCTATTGGTTGCTGCCTGCCGCGGCGGCCGCCGCCTTCACCTACTACAACATGCCGCTGCTGGAGACCGGCCGCCCCACGATCGGCGCCAATCAATACGGCATCTTCATCCAGGCCTTCGGGCTGATCCGCTGGCGCGCCATCGAACGCATCGACCTCGTCGAGATCGCCGAGCGCGCCATGACGGTCCATGAATTGCAGATCGTGCTCAACGTCCCGCTCTCGAGTGCCCTTGTCGCCGATTGGCGCAAGCAGCCATTCCACCGCCGCTTCATGCGCCTGCCCTGGCGGATGAATCACAGCAACATGGTGCGGATCGATATCGAGCCGTTCGACCAGCCGCCGGACGCGATCCACCGCACGTTCCTGCGCATGTGGCGCTATTATCGGAGTTAGTTCCTGAGAGGCTGCCAAGCAGGCGTCTCGAAGGATCACGGCTCGAGAGTATGACCTCTCCTCACGTCCTCACCACGACGTTCGCGTACTCATCCGCCCGCATCCCGTAGGTCCAGGCAACCGCCTCGCGCGCGGTCTGGATATTTGCGGGCACCTGCAGGAAGAAGTGCTTATGCGTGCCGTCCGGCTCCGGCGTCGCGTTGATCACCTCGACGGCGGACCAGATGTCATAGTTGAACCAGATCCTGCGCCAGAGCACGCCCGTTTCGTCCGCGGCTATTTTTCTCGCACCGCCAAGCGCCACAAAACGCTGCGGCGTCATGATCTCGATCATGCAGCGGCGGAGCTGGACGTTGGTCTCGGCGTCGATCGCGGCGAGCGTGATCGTTCCCGGATGTTCGATCATCCAGCGCGGCACCTCCACGCCCTTCCAGGCGAAGACCGACCAGCCATCGGCAAAGCGCAGCGCCGGGCCGCTCGCATGATGCAGACGCGCCTCCGCGTCGCCGCGCAGCACGTTCGGCCGCTCCGAAAGCCAGCAGGTGTGCTCGTGCGGCTGCAGCCAGCCCACATTCATCGCCACCTGCCAAAGCCCGAGCAGCGGCTCGGTCTCCTCCCTCAGGTCGAGGACATCGCGGACATATTCGTAAGGCCCGAGCCAGGACAGTTCGGCTGGCCCCGCAGCGCTGTAGCGAAAGCCGTCGCGCCCCAGCAGCACATTGAGCGTGCCCCGCCACGAGAGCGGACGCGAGCCCTGGAGGCGACCGAGCAAGGATCTGCCGTCATGCGCCGCTCCCGTCCCCTGCACGACGGCGTCCACGACAGAGGCGATCAGCGCATCGGCGGGATTGACCGCCCGCTCGACCTGCGCCCGGATCCGCGCGCGCAGGCGTGCCCGCACGCGCGCTGCGGCCTGCCGGCGCGGCCGGTCGATAACGGCCGATTTCACGTTCGGACCCTCGGTGCGCGATGCCCGGCGCGCGCGATCGGACAGGTCGACCGGACTGTCGCACCAGATCATGCGGCTCGGCGGATTCAGCTCCGCGGTCTGGTAGGCAAGCCGAACGCCCTGTTCAGCCGCCACGCGATCGCATGGAGCGGTCGAGCGGCGGATCGCCAGCCAGCGCACCCGATAGCGATCGAGCGCGGCCGTCTGCTCAGCCGTCAGCGCCTCAATCGGCGAGGACGCGCGCATCCCTGGGCCCGAGCTCGCGCTGCCGGCGGACGCGGTAAGTTCCGCGCAGCAGCGTGATCGGCGCATGTTCCTCATGCGTCACCCGCGCGTAAGGGGACGTGACCTGGACATGGCCGAGATAGAGGCCTGGGGGGATATCGGCCGCGAGCTTCTCGTCCCGGAATAACGTCACGCGCTCGGCGATCGCGTGGCGATGGCCGCTCTCCTCGCCTTCCGCCAGCACCATGGCCACGCCGTCGAGATTTTCGGTCACCGTGCCCGACGGAGCCGTATCGGCAACGCGCTCAAGCAGCAGGTCTCCTTGCGCAAAGATCTCCCTCATCGCCGTCTCCTTGTGCTTTCGAGCACCCGGCGGCGTGCTGGGTGCTCTTTCGTTCCACCCGATGTCTTAATGTCTTTAAGCCTCATCCGGCGCGGAGGTTCGCGCCGCATGAGGATCTTTTATGTTGGCCAGTATAGCACGATCAGTGCACGACTTCTCCGTGCAGTGCGAGATCGAGCCCATCGCGCTCCGCATCCTCGGAGACCCGCAAGCCCACGAACATCTTGACGACGAACAGGATGATCAGGCTGACAACGGCGTCATAGATGAACACCGTCGCCACGCCGATGCACTGGTTGACGAACTGGCCGGGGTTGCCTTCCAACACGCCGGCGGTACCGCCATATTGCTTCACCGCGAAGACGCCCGTCAGCAGGGCACCCACGATGCCGCCCAGCGCGTGGACGCCGAAACAATCCAGCGCGTCGTCATAGGCAAACATCCGTTTCAGCCCGGTGCAGCCCCAATAGCAGACGACGCCGGCGGCGATGCCGATGGCAAAGGCGCCGACCGGGCCGACAAAGCCGGAGGCCGGCGTGATGGCGACGAGGCCCGCCACCGCACCGGAGCAGATGCCGACCACGGTCGGCTTGCCCTTCAGCGCCCATTCCACCAGCATCCAGGTGAAAGCAGCCACCGCGGTCGCGATCTGCGTCACCAGCATGGCCATGCCGGCCTGCATGCCTGCGGTCACCGCGGAGCCAGCGTTGAAACCGAACCAGCCGACCCACAAGAGCGAGGCGCCGATAAAGGTGAGCACCATGTTGTGCGCCGGTCCGGTCTCGACGCGCTTGCCGAGCATGATGGCACACATCAGCCCCGCGACGCCCGCATTGATATGCACCACCGTCCCGCCGGCGAAGTCGAGCACCTTGACCCAGGCATCGTCGTTGCCTGCGGCGAAGATCCCGTCGGGACCCCAGACCCAGTGCGCGATCGGTGCGTAGACGAAGATCGCCCACAGGCCGATGAACCAGAGCATCGCCGAGAATTTCATGCGCTCGGCAAACGCGCCGGCGATCAGCGCGGGCGTGATGATCGCGAACGTCATCTGGAAGCAGATGTAGACGCTCTCAGGGATCGTTGGGGCCAGCGGATTGGGATTGCCGATGCCGCCGGCGCCGATATCGCTCAGGATGTCCTTCAGAAACATGCGGTCGAGCCCGCCCACGAACGGCGAGCCGGCCCGGAACGCCATGCTGTAGGTCAGGATCGCGAACAGGATGGTGACGAGGCAGGTGACCGCGAAGCTGGTCATGACAGTGTCGCCGACGTTCTTCTTGCGCACCATGCCGCCATAGAACAGGCCCAGGCCCGGAATGGTCATCATCAGGACCAGCGCCACCGAGGTCAGCATCCAGGCGGTGTCGCCGGAGTTCGGTGTGCACTTCTCCAATATCTTCCCGCCGCAGGCCGGCGGCGCGTCGTCGGCAAACGCAAGGTCACCCAGCGCGAGCCAGAGGAGCGCAACCCCCGCCAGCGCCACTAAGAATGTCGCGAGCCTCCGGCGCGCGAATTTCCCCGATTCCATTGTCGTCCTCCTTGTCCCAAGTGTTGCTTGTCCCAAGTGTTGCTTGTCGCAAGTGTTGTCGGCGTGTTGCAGTGCAGGCTTCTTGGAGCTCCTGGTGTCTGGGCGCAGGTGAACGGCAGGCGACGCGAAGTGCTGCGCACGCCTTTTCGCCGTCCTGGCGTTGCTTGGAATGAAGTGCGATCGCCCGACGGGCGACCTGCAGAGGCTGCAGGCGGATCGATCCGAATGTCGGGCGCAGAAACCTTGCCCGGCGCCGCTGTGGGGCCGTCGAGCCGTACCGGCTGGAGATTGGCGGCGACGAGCCTCATGGCTGACCGGCCTTGTCCTTGGCAAGCCCAAGGTCGGGAAAACGTCAGCGACGTTTCCCGACTCCAATTCTTAGCCAGCCTCAGTCAAGATTCGTGCCATTCACGATAACGGCGCAACCACCTGACTTCCTGCGGATTTTGCGCCTTTGCGGCGGAGAACAGTTTTCTCCTGCCGCTTTACTCGGCAAATATCAGCCCAAAGAATAGGCGGCAGTTCAGGCGGGACGCAGCATCGGCGGAGCCGTTGGCCGCAGCAGCGCGAACGCAACCTGGATAATACCGGCCGCCAGTCCCACGGCTACTGCGATCCGCCAGGCCAGGCCGTACGAGCCAAGCGCGTCGTAGATCAGCCCGCCGCCATACGCGCCGACAAAGCTGCCGATCTGATGGCTCATAAAGGCAAGGCCCTGGATCATCGCCTGCCATTGCAGTCCGAACATTTCCGCGACCGCGCCGGCAACCAGCGGCCCGACGCCGAGCCACAAAAATCCCATCAGCGCCCCGAACACCAGCGTCGTGGTCGGCGTCGGTGGCAGCATGAAGTACCAGGCGAGCACCAGCGAGCGGCAAACATAGATGCCGCCGAGCAGCGCGAGCTTGTTCCAGCGCCCACCAGCCCAGCCGAAGAACAGGCTGCCGAGCACGTTGAAGCCGCCGATCACACCAAGCGTCTGTGCGCTCAGCATCGGGTCCATGCCGCAGATCAAGAGATAAGACGGCAAATGCGTGGTGATGAAGACGAGCTGCATGCCGCAGACGAAATAGGCCAACGTCATCACCACGAAGGACGCGTTGGCAAAGGCCATGCTCGCCGCGGCGCCGGCGGAGATGTTGCCGCCGATCTGGCCGGACGACCGCTCGGGCAGCGGTAGCTTGTCGGCGCGGCCGGCAAACCAGGCGGCGGGAAGCAGGAACAGCGCGAGCACGACAAAGCCGCCAAGGCCGAAGCGCCAGCCATAGCTCTCATTGAGCACCTGCCCGATCGGCGCCGATAACAGCGCTCCCAGCGAGCCCGCCCCCGAAACGATACCCAGCACGGCGCTGCGCACGCTTTCAGGCACCGCGCGCGTCGCAACCGACATCGCAATCGCCGCCGCCGTGCAGGCCAGCGACATCCCGATCAGGACGCCCGCACCGATCATGACAGCAACAAAGCCATGCGCGCTCGCCATCAGCACCAGCCCCGCGATATAGAACAGCGCGCCCGCGATCATGATGGGCCGAAAACCGTGGCGCACGGTCAGCGCGCCGGCGAGCGGCTGCAAAAATCCCCAGGCGAGATTTTGCACCGCAATCGCGAGCGTGAACTCCGAGACCGAAATGCCGATGTCGTGCGTCAGCGGTTGCAGAAAGATCCCGAGCGACTGGCGCAGCCCCATGCTTAAGCTCAACATCGCCGAGGTGCCGATCAGGATCGGAAGCGCGGGACGCAGGGTCTTGGCGAGGGTCACGGTTGTCTTCTCCCCTTCTTCCGGCCGCTGTCTTAAGCGCGGCTTGATTACACAGGTCTGTGTAATTAACATGCGAAGCGCTGCCGCTTGTCAAGGCAAAAAGTAAACAGATCTGTGTACATGCCCGCCGCCGCCAAACCAGACATGAAAGAGCGGATCCTGCAGACCGCGGACCGGTTGTTCTATCTGAAAGGCATTCGCGCTATCGGCGTCGACACCATCGCCGCCGAGATCGGCATCAGCAAGCGCACGCTCTACAACCACTTTCCATCGAAGGACGAGCTGATCTCGGCCTATCTCAAGCGGCGCTTCGTAGTGGCAAAGCCATCCGAGAAATCTCCGCTCTCGCAGATCCTCGGCTATTTCGATGCGCTCGAGCGCCGCTTCTCAGCTAAGGATTTCCGCGGCTGTCCCTTCGTCAACGCAGTCGCCGAGCTCGGCCCAGAGGACCGCGCCGTGAAAAAGATCGCGATCGCCTTCAAGGAAAGCCGCAGGGTCTGGTTTCGTGATCTTCTGGCGCAGCTTGGCGTCGCCGATGCGGAAGGCTTGGCGACGCAGCTTGTGCTCCTGGTCGATGGCTCGATCGCTCAGGATCTCGTACGCGACGACCCCGCAATGGCGCGGGCGGCGAAGGCGGCGGCGAAGGTGTTGCTAAAGAACGCGGGGGTGGATGTGGGCGAGATCGGCGGTGCCGCGGAAGCACCGTGAAGCGTTTCGCAGCAGCCAGCTTCCACATTTCGAGCTGTCATCATTCGCGAGAGCGGATGATCCGGCGTTCCATTGGCGTCAGCGCCCTCCCGTCATGCATCATCGCGACACGCCTTCGCGTCAAGAGAGGCGAGCAGCACGCGCCAGTGTTCAGCCAGCCGCCGCTGGAACAGCATGAGCTCAAAGCCATGACGCGCGACATGTTCCTGCGGGATGTCGTCCCAGCCGCGATGCTCGACCGTCACCCGGGTCTGATCGCCTATCGCCTCGAAGCGCACGTCAAGCTGTGTCGACTGGCCCGGCGCGAATGTCGCCTGACGCCATGTGAGTGCAAGCCGTTCGCCGGGCTTCCAAATGGTGATGGCCGACCTCGAACTCTTTCCCGTTCGCCAGTGTTGCGACGAGCCGCCCACCCTCGCCCTGCTCGAAGCGAAGACGGCCGTCGCCGCGCGGCGTCAGGGCGAACAGGACGTTGGGCCGCCACCACTCCCCGATTTCTTCGGTGAAGGCTTCAAACGCCCGCAGCGGACTGGCGCTAACCCGGATCGAAACGATGACTGCCGCGGTCATTTTCGCTTCTTCTCGACATGCGCCTTGAAGCCCGAAAGCTGCGCGGCCCACATCGCTTCGGTGTCGGCGAGCCAGCGCTTCAGCTCCGCCATGGCGCCATCTTTCAGCGCATAGATGCGAACGCGCGCGTCAAATTCTGGATGGGTCTCCGCGACCAGCCCACTCTGCTTCAATTGACGCAAATGCCGGCTCATCGCCGGCGCCGGCAGGCCCAGCGCGTCCGCAAGCTCGCCCGCCCGGCGCGGCCGCTCGCCAACCAGCTCCACCGCGCGGCGGCGATGGGGGTCGGCGAGCGCCGCGAAAGTCTTGTCGATACGGGAGCTCAATCGAGCCGCTTCTTCGTGGTGAGGCCGCTTGCCCGGTCCCACTCGTCCGGCGTCATCCTTCTCTCGGTGACGCCGAAGGTCCAGATATGGCCTTCCGGGTCGCGAGCGCGATAGGTGCGGTCGCCATAGAACTGACTCGCAGGCTCCTGGACGATCTCCGCGCCCGCTCCACGCGCGCGCTCGCAATGCGCGTCGATGTCCTCGCCTTCTGCGAGCTGGACGTGGACAGTCTGCGTGTTTTTGCCGCCGATGGATTTTGGGCTCTTGTGATCGGCGCTCCACTCATTGCCGACCATGACGACGGAATTTCCGAAGGTCATCTCTGAATGACCGAGATTGCCCTTGGCGTCGAGAATGACAAAGAGCGGCTCGAACCCGAAAGCCTCTTCGAGCCAGCGATAGGCGGACTTCGCATCCTGGTAGCAGACGGCGCTTGAAAGTCCCTTGGGCCGGTACGGGTCAGTCATGTGAGGCCTCCTCAAGCAGCAGCGATGCTGTTAGTTAGCCAAACATGAAATATTTGTCAAATATTGAAATTATGTGGGCCGTTGCAGCATTGCTGCGCCGCTTGCTGTGATGCGCTTGGGTGAAGGTGCCGCGCCGGCGGCGGCGAGCTGCGCAAGCGTGCGAGACCGAAAGGGCCGCCAGGACTCGAGATCGGCGAGCGCGACTAATACAATTCGTCCTTCATCGAAATATTTGCGCTGCCATTCGAGGTAGCTTGCATCTTTCGATCGGTGCCCGAGAGCAACGCTCTGCCATGGAACGACACGCCTTCCAAACCCCAAACATCGTGCTCGAGCTCGCCCTGCTGGTCGTGCTCGCCACGCTTTGGGGTGCTTCCTATTCCTTCATCAAGATCGGCGTCGAGACGATTCCACCGATCACGCTGATCGCGGCGCGCACCTCGATTGCGGCACTGGTGCTACTCGGCGTCATGCGCTCGCGCCGCATGTCGCTGCCATCGGATGTCGAGAGCTGGCGGCGCTTTGTCTTCCAGGCTTTCCTTAACAGTGTGATCCCCTGGACGCTGATCGCCTGGAGCGAACGGTTTGTCGATGCGGGCCTTGCCACCATCCTCAACTCGGCTTCACCGATTTTCGCGTTCCTGCTCACCATGGCAATCACCCGGCACGAGGCCGCAACTCCCCGCAAGCTGTTCGGCATCGCGGCCGGCATGGCCGGGATTTGCCTGATCGTCGGCGTGCAAGCATTTCAGGACCTCGGCCGCGCGCTGGTCGCCGAGCTCGCGATTGTTGCGGCGACCGTCTGCTATGCCTGCGCGGCGATCTTCGGCCGTAACTTTGCGGGCCTCGATCCGCTTGCCCCGGCGGCCGGATCGCTGATCGCGGGCGCGGCGATCCTTCTTCCGTTAGGTCTCGTGACCGAGCAGCCCTGGAGGCTGAACCCGTCCACAGCATCTCTGCTGGCTCTGCTCGCGCTCGCCATCTTTTCCACCGCGCTCGCCTTTGTGATCTATTTCCGCCTGATCCAGACCCTGGGATCCGTCGGCACGACGGCACAGGCCTATCTGCGGGTACCGGTCGGGGTCGCGATCGGTGCGCTCCTGCTCGGCGAAAAGCTTACCGCGACGGCCTGGGTTGGCCTTGCCTGCGTGGTGCTGGGGGTCGGCGCGATGACTATTCCGCCGCGCAAAGCCGCAGAGCCCAGAGCTGCTTGATTTGGCGAAACGCGTCGGCAAGACGCGGGCGAATGGCGTCGCGAAAATGCAGAGCTATGTCTGTCCACGCTCTCACTTGTCAACATCCGCGAAAAGCAGATGATCCAGTATTCCAGCGACGTCAGCGATCAAATCGAGAGAGCTCGGCTTACTGGATACCCCGCTTTCGCGGGATATGCCGCCGAAGTCGTGAAATCGGCGTGCTCACCCAAGCCGGCCTTCACTGTTCGATCCGCCGAACAAGCCGTTCAGTTTTCACCCTATTATCGAGCAAGTGGGCAACGGCTATCCATGCGCCGTCTTGAAGGGAGATCAATCATGTCCAGCATCGACCGGTCCGGCACGTTCATCCTCGGCGACCGTAGCGTGAAGCGGCTTGGCTACGGCGCGATGCAGCTCGCTGGGCCCGGTGTATTCGGCCCGCCCAGGGATCGTGATGCGGCACTGGCCGTGCTGCGCGAGGCCGTCACCTCCGGCGTCAATCATATCGATACAAGTGACTTCTACGGCCCGCACATCACCAACCAACTCATCCGCGAGGCGCTGCATCCTTATCCGGACCATCTCGTCATTGCCACCAAGCTCGGCGCCCGGCGCGGTGCGGATGGATCGTGGAATCCCGCCTTTTCGCGCGAGGAACTCACCCAGGCGGTGCACGACAATCTCCGCAATCTCGGCCTCGATGTGCTTGATGTGGTCAATCTCCGCGCCATGTTCGACGCGCATGGCCCAGCCGAGGGCTCGATCGAGGCGCCGCTCACCGTCCTCGCCGAGCTCCAGCGTCAGGGTCTGGTGCATCACATCGGGCTGAGCAACGTGACGCCCGCCCAAATCGCCGAAGGCCGCCGAATCTGCCGGATCGTCTGCGTGCAGAACCACTATAATCTGGCTCATCGGGCCGACGACGGCTTGATCGACGATCTCACCCGCGATGGCATCGCCTATGTGCCATACTTTCCGCTCGGCGGGTTCAACCGGCTGCAGTCGTCCAGCTTGTCTAATGTCGCAGCCCGCCTTGGTGCCACGCCCATGCAGGTCGCGCTCGCCTGGTTGCTTCGTCGCGCGCCCAACATTCTCCTGATCCCCGGCACCTCCTCTATCGCGCACCTGCGCGAGAATCTCGCCGCGGCCGAACTCGATTTGCCGGATGATGCAATCAAGGCGCTCGACGAGGTCGCAGCGCGTGCTGGTCCGATGTCTGGTTAGCGGCAAGCTCGGAATATCGATCAGCGCGGCGCGCTGCGAGAGGCTTCAAGACTGAGCGATCTTCCTTACTGCGGCCAATCCTTGCAGAGCGTGATTCCGATCATGATCAGCGCGCCGATTGCGACCGCCACCGGGCAGATAAACGGCAACTCTTCCAGCACGCCGACAACCACCGCCCGGACGCGGAGTGTTCTTTTCATATGCGCGAAGCGCCAGCCTGCCACACCCATCGGACATCTCCGTTTGGCCCCCAGCAGCGGCGGTCTGACTGTTCAACGCGAAACGATCCCCGGCTATAGCCAATTCGGGTGTATTCCTAGATCAAGGTGAAGGAACCCTTGGGAAATTGAATACCGTGGCGTCGAGTGGAAAGGGCCAGTTAAATTCTGCGACGGGAAACGACCGGCACGTTTCCTTAGCGCGAGGGTGCAATCCGACTAGCGCAAAAGTTTCATTGCTGAACTGATTGGTGCACGAGCGCACCGAGTGGAGTTCTTACGCCTTGGCGGCATCAGCGTACCTAGCTGGCATTTCTAATCAATGTACGATTGCGTGCTATAGTTCATCACTGCTCCCACGATGTGGGCAGCATCTTTTCGATACAGCAAATTTATTCGGGGAGGACACACAATGCGAATGTCCTACGTTTTGTGCTTCTTGCTCGCAGCGTTTTCAGCGCCTGCGGCGGCTACCGATCTCAAGCAGGAGGTGGAAAAGATCGGCTCTGCAGTCGCGGAAAACTTCAACAAGCAGGACGGCGCAGGCATCGCTGCGCTGTACGCGGCCGGTGGTGCTCTGTAAGCTTCCGCCGAGCACCGCCTTCCGGATCGCGTTTTGGCGTGAGATGGTTTGCTGATTAATTTGCAAGCAAATGAGCAAACGTGACGACGGTTACGGTTCTNTCCGGTCCGGAGCGGCGTCGGCGGTGGACCNCTGCCGAGAAGCTTCGGATCGTGGAGGAGAGTCGGGCGCCTGGGGCCAGTGTTGTCGAGGTTGCGCGACGCCATGATGTTCACCGCAATCTGGTTACGGTTTGGCGGCGGCAGGCGCGCACAGGCGTGCTCGCTTGCGGGCTTGAGCCGAAGCCGGGGCAGGATGACGAAGTCCGTTTTGCGGCAGTCTCCGTTGCGCCGGATCG
>NZ_AWZU01000052.1 GCF_000472385.1 Bradyrhizobium sp. ARR65 | reverse complement strand
GTAGTTGCCGCTGGAGCGATCGGCGCGGGTCGCCGCCATCCGGGTCTGGTCCGCGGTGTCGACGCGCAGCGAATCGACAAAGCCGTCGCGATAGTCGTCGCTCAGATCCATGATGTTGGCACAGGTGATCTTGCCGTCGGCATCCGTCATGCGGATGTTGCCTTCGGCATGCAGCCGCTTGGTCTTCTGATCGTAGATGACCTTGTCGGCCTCGACGCTGGTGCCGTTGTAGAACAACTGCACGTTGCCGACCGCCGACACCCGCGAATTGTTGTAGTCGTAGTCCACCTCGTTGGCCTGGACCAGCATCTGGTTGTCGTTGGCAACGCGCGGCGGGACGGGCCGCGCCGGCCGCGGATTGTAGGTGAAGCCTTGCGCGGAGGCAGATGTGGCGCTCGCGACTTCGATGGTCACGGCAATCATCAGGATAAGACCAACTGTGACCACCCAGGCCCGGAAAGCGGGCGCGGAAGCGATCGGATTTCGTACGGCCTGCTCCCTCTGCGGAACGCGGCCTGCGATCCAGAACTTCAACGCCGACCTCAATACGTCCCCATCCGACCGCTCGACGGTCAGCGATGGAATCCGCAGATGCCGTAAGCATCTCGCGTCTGATTAGTTGGCGTTCCTCCTAGCCCGGAAACTTCGAGCGTTGATGTCCCCAAAACCGCAAAAACGCCCCGAACTATTGCAGATTGTTGCACCAGGGGCCGCAGGTTACGTAAGGTTACGAAATTGCCTGCGAAAGGCGCTCAACTCGCACGCGACGTTCGTATAAATGGCCCGACAAATCGAAGTCCAAATGCGGGGTCTGTAAGGGAATTCCAGCGTCATGAACGCTGCGCCACATCTTCTCATTGTTGATGACGACAGGGAGCTTTGCTCGCTGTTGTCGAAATTTCTAAGCCGGCACGGCTATCGCGTCTCTATCGCCCATAGCGGCAGCGAGATGGCGTCGATCCTGGAGGCATCACGCATCAGTCTTGTGATCCTTGACCTGATGTTGCCGGGCGATGATGGCTTGGCTCTGTGCCGGCGGCTACGCGTGACCAGCACGTTGCCGATCATCATGTTGACGGCGATGGGCGATGAGGTGGACCGGATCATCGGGCTCGAAATGGGTGCGGATGACTATCTTGCAAAGGTCGCCAATCCCCGTGAATTGCTCGCGCGCGTCCGCGCCGTGCTTCGTCGCGCAGGTGCGCCCGAAGCCCGCGCGCCGGCCGATCAAAAGCGCATTCTCGAATTTGCCGGCTGGCGCCTGGATGTGACGCATCGTCAACTCTATTCCGCGAGAAACGCCCTCGTGCCGCTGCGGGCCGGCGAATTCGACTTGCTTCTTGCATTTGTCGAACGGCCGCATCGCGTGCTATCGCGCGACCAGCTGCTCGACCTTTCGCGTGGGCGCACGGCCAGCGCTTTTGACCGAAGCATCGACGTTCAGGTCAGCCGGCTTCGCCGCAAGATCGAACCGGATCCGAAGGAACCGACGCTGATCAAGACTGTTCGCAACGGTGGCTATCTGCTGGCGGCGAACGTCGTCGCGGTGGCGGTCTCATGACGGCGCTCTCGCAACTCAACAACATCGCAGTCAGGATCGGGATAGCAATCGTTTTTGCCATATTTCTGGTGGTGCTAACGCTGATCGGCCTGAGCCAGCTTCTCGAATACTACGGCTACGGACAGGGCGATGAAGATGGGCGTGTGCGCAGTCACCTCATAGTCAACAAATCCAGCTTCGGCATCGTCAATCCCCGACGCAATCCAATGATGCTTTCCGGCAGGATTGCCGTGATCATACGTTCGGTCGCCTCAGCCCCTTCGTCCGAGCAGCAGCGGATCGTCGCGGCCGTCGCGGACCCGGAAATACAAGTTGCGCTCGACGCGGCAGTGGCTCCCGTACCTGCAGGTCACGCGGATGACTACACCGATCGGCTTCGCCGGTTGATCCAAATGCAGCTAGACATGGCATCGCCACCGATATCGGTCAGCGCTCGCAGTCTGCCGGCGAGCGTTGACGGCTATACCGGCCATTCGAACTCGACACCAAAGGGCAGGGCTGTGGTTGAAGCAGTTTTGCAGGATGGCCGGCGGATCACCTTCACCATTCCCTATGATCTCTTGGGAAATCCTAACGGATTGATCCTCGTCCTGATTTCGATTGTTATCGTCTCGGGGCTGGTTTCGGTCTGGACAGCGCGTCGGCTTGCCGCTCCGATCAAGGAGTTTGCGCGGGCCGCCGAGCGCCTTGGCGTCGATTTGACGATGCAGCCGCTTGCCGAGCGTGGACCGCGAGAGTTGCGCGTCACGATCCAGGCGCTCAACCGCATGCAGCACCGGTTGCAGCGTTTCCTGGAAGACCGGACGCAGATGCTGGCGGCAATTTCGCACGATCTGAGGGCGCCGCTGGCGCGCTTGCGTCTGCGTGCCGAACTGGTGGCGGATAGCGAACAACAGCGCAAAATGTTCGATGATCTGGAAGCCATGAATGCCATGATCGAATCAACCTTGACTTTCGTGCGCGATGACACTCGCCAGGAGCCGCGGAAGCTCGTGGATCTCGGCGTCCTCGTCGGAGACCTTTGCGAAGATTTCGCCGACGCTGGTGGCGAGGTCTCCTACACCGGCCGGCGTGGCATCGATGTGTCCTGCCGGCCCGCCCTTGTTCGCCGCGCCGTCGCCAATCTCATCGACAATGCTGTCAAATATGGCGGCGGCGCGCGGGTGGGGATTGTCCACGACCACGATCGGGTCGTGATCGCCGTCGATGACGATGGGCCGGGCATTCCGCCGGAAGAGTACGAGAAGGTTTTTGCGCCGTTCTACAGGCGTGAGCCTGCGCGCGATCCGACCAACGCAGGTGTCGGCCTCGGCCTAAGCATTGCCAGAACGGTGGCGCGCGAGCATGGCGGTGATGTCACGCTCAAGAGCCGCGACAGCGGTGGGCTGAGCGCTCTTATCGAGCTGCCGGCCTGATGCCGATTGATCCGGCCTATCACTGGCTCGGCAGATTTTTTGATCGAGAGGACATCTCCAGAAGAGCTCTCAGCGAGCTATGGGTGCACTTGCAGCTTTGATTGCCATCGACCGGTGGCCCGGCGGGCCCATCGCTGTGAATTTCGCAACCCCATTTTTCCCGCCTGATCCAAAGCGGTTCGACGTATCAGTCCTGAGGCTGCTTTCGGCCGCGAAAAAGGCAATCTCGTCCATGCATCACCAGGTCCCTCGGCCGCCCGCAGGTCCAACCGGTAACCGCCGACGTCCGCGCATCGCCTTCATCGACGCTCTGAAGGCGCGGGATATCTCCTTTCTGCGCGACATCATGGCTGCGCTGGAGTCGGATTACGACATCCGTTTCACGAACTCACGTCAGGAAGCTGTTCTGATCGAGACCATTGCCTGGGTCGACATCGTCTGGCTGGAATGGTGTCTGGAGCCTGCCGTCTGGGCCACCAACAGGCTCAACATGCGCGGCCATGGCAAGAAGGTCATCGTCCGCCTGCATTCGACCGAAGTCATCGACGGACGCTTCCCGCACCAGGTGAAATGGGAAGCGGTCGATCACCTGATCTTCGTGAGTGAAGATATCCGCGACGAATTGCTGAAGCAGATTCCGGATCTGCCGCGCCGCGTCAGGCATTCCGTGATTTCCAACGGAATCGATTGCGATCGCTTTGCGCCTGGCCCGCGCGCCGGCGATCCTCGCCACATCGCCTGGGTCGGCGACGTCGCGATGAAGAAGAACCCGATGCTCGCGCTGCAGATCTTGCGGCGCTTGGTCGACCTGGACGCGGATTATCATCTGTATGTGGCGGGTGAGGTGATTTGTCCGCGCACGGCGCGATATCTGGATCATCTGGTCGGCGAAATGGAGCTGGGGCGCTCCATCACCTTCTATGGGCGCATTGCCGATATCGAAGCCTGGTATCGCGACAAGGGCGTGCTGCTCTCGACCACCCTGTATGAGAGCTTCGGCATGAACATCGGCGAGGCCATGGCCAGCGGCTGCTGGCCGGTGGTCCATAATTATCCCGGCGCCGCCAAGACCTGGCCGGCGGAGACGCTGTTCGCGACCGTGGATCAAGCCGTCGAGCGCATTCGCCAGGTCCGGCCGAACGGCTATCGTGCATTCGTCGTCGACCGCTATTCGATCGCCCGCCAAATGGACGCCGTTCGCCGGCTGCTCGCGGAAGACTTTGCCGTGTTCGATCCGCAAAGCTATTGGGAGGCCCGGCATGAACAGCTCAAGGGGTCGATCCGCAGCGTCGGCCATATCGGACTGAGCGAGATCCAGAACTTGCAGGACTACGCCGTCAACGCCGATCATCTGCGCTCCGCTCTGCTTGCCAAGTTTCCCGACCCGCAAGGACGCGTTCTGTTTGACGCTGGCTGCGGTACCGGCGTGGTGAGCGCGGTTTGCGCCGATCTCGGCTTTGAGGTCATCGGTGCCGATTTCTCCAAGACGGCCATCGCCCAAGCTCGCGTCCGCGTGCCGGGCGCAACCTTCATCGCGGGGGCCTTTGACGAGGTGCCGCTGTCGCCGGTCGATGCCATCATCTGCCTGGATGTCCTCTTTCATATCGTCGATGACGGTCTATGGCAGCGCGGCCTCAAGGCGCTCGCAAGAAATCTCAAGCCCGGCGGCCGGCTGCTGGTGCTCGAGCATTTTCCGGAAGCGCCGAGCGATGCGCAGCATGTGCGATGGCGCTCCCTGGATGCCTATCGCAAGGCAGCCATCTCGCTCGAACTGAGCCTGACCGAAATCGTCACCTATCGCCTGCAGCAGATCGGGGCGGAGAAAACGCTGCTTGTCCTCGACAAGGCGGCGGCAAAGCCACTGGCCGCTACCGATCGGGAGATGGCGATCATTCCGGCGAGCTAGATGGCACCATGCCCCGCGTTTCCGTCATCATCCGCACCAAGAATCGTCTGGTCTTCCTTGCGCGCAGCCTTCTCAGCGTTCAGCAGCAGGGTTTCCGAGATTGGGAAATCATCATCGTCAATGATGGCGGCGATGCGCCGGCGCTCGAGCAGTTGCTGGCGCAGGTGCCCGGTGTCGTTCGCAGTCGTGTCACGGTCGTCCACCATGCCACATCGCAAGGACGCTGGGCGGCCGCCAATGCCGGATTGAAGGTGGCGCGCGGCGACCTCGTCGTCATTCATGACGACGACGATAGCTGGCACGGTGCCTTTCTGGAGACCATGGTCGCTGCGATCGATCGCCACCCGCCGTCGGTCGCTGGTGTGGTCTGCCACACGCAATATGTGGATGAGGTCGTGTTCGACGGCACTATCGCCCGCAAGGGCGTTCGTCCCTTTAATAGCTGGATGCAGAACGTCACCCTGTTCCGGATGGCCTCGCGGAATTTCATTCCGCCGATCTCCTTGCTCTACCGCGCCAGCGTGCATGAGCAATTGGGCGTTTACCGGGAGGATCTGCCGGTGCTCGGCGATTGGGATTTCTACATGCGGCTGTTGTCGTGTTTCGAGATCCAGCTCGTTCCGCGCGTTCTGGCGAATTACCACCTGCGCCCCGCGGATGCGGGCGAGCAGTTTGGCAATTCCGTGCTGACGGGCGTTCAGAGCCACAGCTCGGTGGAGGCGAGCATCCTCAACGCACTTCTGCGCAAGGATCTGTCCGAGGGCAAAGTCGGCCTCGGCACGATTGCCAATCTCGCCTATGATCTCCGCGAGTTGCGCGAGCACGCGTCGGAGACGGTCATAGACCTCAACGAGCTGTTGCGCAGAGTCCACGCGCAGGCGCCGGGCTGAAGGCGGTCGGGCTGGAGATGCCGCATCAACCCGGCGCGCAGCGCTCCGCGATGATCGTGCCGACAGTGCGCGCGAACGGGATCTCGCAGCGCTCGGCGATGCCGAGGGCGAGCTCGACCGGGTTCAGCTCAGGCAGGTCGTACGCCAGCTTTTCGGCGCGGCCGAGCGACTTGCCGGCGCCGAGTCTCTCCGGCAGCGCGGCGTAGCCAAGGCCGGCCTTGACCGCGTTAACCAGCGCCGACAGGCTGCGCGCCTCGCAGGCGATGGTCCAGTCGCGCTCGGCCTGCCGCAAGCTGCGCAGCGCCTCGTCGCGATAGGCGCAACCTTCCGCGAAGGCGACCAGCGGCACCGCGCCATCGCCTCGCGCGAACACCGCCGGACGGCCGAACCATGCCATCGGCTCGAACGCGATCGCAGCCCCGGCTTCATTCGACGGCGCGCGTTTGAAGAACGCAAGATCCAGCCGGCCGAGGCCGAGGTCTTCTTTAAGGCGCGCAGAGACGTCGGTCCGCAGCGAGAGCTGTGCTTTCGGATAGCGGAGCCGGATCTCCTTAAGGGCAGACGAAAGATCGCGCTCGAGGAAATCCGCCGGCAGCCCCAGCCGGATCCGCTCGCCCGAGGCCGGCTGGCGCATCGCCGCGACCGCGCGTTCGTTGAGCGCGACGATCTCCCGTGCATGCGCGACCAGCGCCGCGCCCCGCGGTGTCGGGCCGATGAGCCGTCCCCGCGACCGCTCGAGCAGGGGATGTCCGACCAGGCCTTCGAGCCGGGCGATCTGCAGGCTGATCGCCGATTGCGAGCGGCCGAGCCGCTCGGCGGCGCGCGAGAAACTCTTGAGGTCCACGATGGCGATCAGGGATCGCAGCGTGTCGATGTCGAGGGTCGTCGGCATGGGCAAAACTCCGAGAAACGGCGGTGCTGGCGGACGAGCCCAGCGAGGGAGCGGTCGAAATGAGATTTATCAATGAGACGATTGCAGAAATCAATTTCTCAGCTCGCAGGTCGACAGGCTATGGACGCGGATTGGGCGCGGAAAGCGCCATCGAAGCCGTATCGAGGGCAGGAATCACATGAAGCGTCGCAATCTCCTGAAGGTGCTGGGTTGGAGTGCCACTGCCGCTATCGTGGGCGCGCCGGCTGGCGCGGAAGAAGCAGCCAAGCCGAGCGTGATTGTGCCGCCGCCCCCTTGGCCGGAGCCGCAATTGGCAGTGGCCGACAGGCTCGGCTACTGCCGCATCGGCAAGGGTCCTGCGGTCTGCGTGGTACTGCACGAATGGCTTGGCGACCACGTCAATTGGGAGCCGGCGCTGCCCTATTTCGATCTCGCCCGTCATACCCTGGTGTTCATGGATCTGCGCGGCTATGGCTGGTCACGCGCGATGAGCGGCAGCTACACGCTCGATGAAGCCGCCGCCGATGTGCTGCGGGCCGCCGATAAGCTCGCGCTCTCCCGTTTCCACCTGATCGGGCATTCGATGTCCGGCCTCGTCGCGCAGAAGATCGCTCTGCAGGCTGCAGGCCGCGTCCAGAGTGCGACGCTGTTTTCGCCGGTGCCGCCGACGGGCTTTCACGCCGACGAGGCGGCGATGAAGGCGTTAAATGCCGTGATCGACGAGGACGCGGCGGCCGCGCGCGCGATCACGGCCCGCACCTCCAACCGCTATGGCGCCGGCTGGCTCACGCGCAAGCTCAAAATTGCGCGCGAGGCCGCCACGGTGGAGGCAATGCGCGGTTATCTGAAGATGTTCACGACCGAGTCCATCACCGACGACACGAGGCGGCTCGCCGCGCCCCTGCATGTGGTGAACGGGGCGCAGGACATCCCGTTCTATCGCGGCGAGGCCTCGCACAATGCGTTCGCCGCCGCTTACCCGCAGGTGAGCTTCGAGATGATCGACGATGCCGGTCATTATTCGATGCTGGAAACGCCGGTGCGCGTCGCCAGCATCATCGAGAAGCATGTTGCGGCCGCAGGCTGAGCATTTAGAGCGTTTGTTTGCCCGGCGACCCGACCACCTCGACGGTCGCAGTGCGGCCGGCCACGAGCTCGGTATGCTCGGGAACACGATCGAGCGCGATGCGCACGGGGACGCGTTGCGCCAGGCGCACCCAGTTGAAGGTCGGATTGACGTTGGCAAGCAGGCTGGTCCCCTCGGCGCGGTCGCGGTCCTCGATGCCGGCGGCGATGCTCTCCACATGCCCGGTCAAGCGGCCGCTGTCGCCCATGAGGTGAATTCTGACCTCGTCGCCGACGTGGATACGCGGCAGCTTGGTTTCCTCGAAATAGCCCTCGACGTGCAGCGTATCGCTGTCGACCAGGGCCATCACGCCTTTGCCGGCCGTTACATAGGTGCCGGGACGCAGGTCCATGTTGGAAATCGTGCCGTTGACAGGTGCGTGCACCTCGCTGCGATCGAGATTGAGCTGGGCGAGATTGCGGTCGGCCACCGCCTGATCATAGGCGGCCTGGGCTTCCTGCTGCGTCGCCAGCACCTGCTCCTTCTTCTGTTGGGAGACGGCGTCGGTGGTCAAGGCGCGGTAGCGCTTCAAATCGCTGTTGGCCTGATCCAGCGCCGCGCGGCGGCTCGCGACGACGGCATCGGCCTGTTGCAAAGCGAGCGCGAAGCGGGCGCGGTCGATGCGAAAGATGACGTCGCCGCGACGGACCTTCTGGTTGTCGTGCACCAGCACGTCGGTGACCAGACCAGATACGTCAGGCGCGATCTGGACAATATCGGCACGCACACGGCCGTCGCGCGTCCAGGGTGCGTCCACATAGTAGCCCCACAGATGAATCGCGACCACGACAGCCGCTGTGACGGCGATGCCTGTGACGGCAAGGCGGCCAAGCAGGGCGAAAAGCTTCTTCACGACAGATACTCCGAAGACAGATAGACAACGCCTCCGAGGAGGCAGACGAACAGCGCCAGATCGAACAGCGCGGGATGCCAGACCAGGCAGTAGAGACCCGTTTTGCGTACGCTCCGGCGCAGCAGCGCGCTTAAGGCATAGGCGACGACCAGCCACAGCAGGAGCGCGGGCGCGAGCACGCCATAGATATCGATTTCATATCTCATGCGGCGAGACTCCACGGATTGGGCGATTGAGGCCGATAGGCCGAGGCTTGCGGGAAAAGTCCGCGCCGGATGCCGATGAGGCCGATCAGCGCGTCCTTCCTCGCCTCGCTTTCGGGCTCGTTGAGCGCCTCCGCCAGCGCGCGATCGATGCGTGCGAGCAGCTCCTCCGGCAGCGGACCGGACACATGCGCGCGAGAGGCGAGCGCAAGCTGATCCAGCATGTCGTCGATCGCAGCAAGTGTTGCCGGCGTCAGCTCGTGGCGGGCGCGGCGCAGATCGATGATGTTAAGGCCGACCCGGAGCTGGGTCAGACTGTCGACATCGCGGCGATCGACCTCGCGGATGACGGCGAAGCGCTGGACCAAGAGGCCGAGGCGATCAAGCATCACACCGAAGAAGCGGGCCCGGTCGTTCTGGCCGCGCCGCTCGGCCGTGAGCGCAAGCGTCGTCCAGTTGGTCTTCATCAGGCGACGCGCGACCCACTCGGCTCCAACCGATCGGGCGAGCCTGGTGATGACCGCAGCCGCCGCCATGCCGAGCAGGAACGCGATCGCCGAATTGGCGTAAGTCGCAAAATCCGCGTCGTAGTTCGATTGCAGCGCCAGCAGGGTCGCCGAGTTCACGGCCAGCGGCATGCCGGCAAAGGCCGTCTGCGGCCGGGCGATCAGGTAACCAAACAGGATGAAGGTCGGCGCCAGCGCAGCGATCAGCACCTCGATCTTGGAAATTCCAGGGATGATAGCGAACAGATAGATCGCAACCACGACGATCGAAGCCAGCGACCACCAGGCGAAGCTGCGGATGCTGGGCGCGGGATCATCCTGCGCGGCGTAAAAGGAACAGCCGACCGCCGCCATCATTGGCGCCGATGCGCCGTCCACCCAGCCGGTCGCGATCCAGAAGGCACAACAGATCAGGATGGCGATGGCCGCGCCCGCGCCCGACCACAAGGCCAGGGCGTGGTCGCGATGTCGCGCCGGCGCAACGCCGGCCTCGGGCCGGAACGCCAGTTGCAGGCGGGATACGTCCTCATCATTCGCAATGGCGCGGTTGAGCGCGCGGCAATCCTCGGACACATCGAGGAGCTCACGCAATCGTATCAGCAGGTTTGCCGCCGTGATCTGATCCCAGGAGGATTGGGCATCGAGCTTCGGCTGCAGCGAGGCGATCGCGGTGCGGAGCGTCGCGGCCGGTTGCGGTTCGCCGGCACTGAACGAAAGCCAGCGTCGGAGATCATCAAGCAGTCGCGGCAATTGTGGCGAGCAGGTCCGCAGGCGGTCGCCAAGCGCGGCGATCCGATCGGTGATGGAGGCGAGGAGCGGCAACAACATCTGCATGTGCAGGCGAAGCGCCTGCAGGCCGCGCACCGCGTTTGCATCCGCGAGCGGATCATAGGCGAGATGACCGGCAAGCGCGTCGATTTCGACCGCGTCGGTGGCAAGCCGCAGGCGCTGCGCCCGATGCGCCGGCTCGTCGCCGCGGCCGGCGAGCACGTCCTGACTGAGGCGCCTTGCGTCGGACAGCCAATTGTTGACACGGCCGGCGACCGCGGGCGCGACGCTGCGCGGGAGCACGATGGTCGACACCAGGGTCGCGCAGATGATGCCGAGCGAGATCTCCTCGACCCGCGCCAGCGCGGTATCGAAGATGCTGCCGGGGTCGGAAACGGCGGGAAAACCGATCAGGGCGACCGTATATCCGCCCAGCATGAAGGCGTAGCTGCGCGGGCTACGATCGAGCAGCGACAAATAGAGGCACAAGCCGACCCAGAGCGCGACGGCAAGGCAAAGCAGTTCGGGGGCGTCGACCAGGTTGGGAACGAGGGCGACGGTAACCGTCGCGCCGATCAATGTCCCGAGCACGCGGTAGAACGCTTTCGAACTCGTCGCGCCCGCCAGCGGCTGCGAGGCGATGTACACAGTCGCCATCGCCCAATAGGGGCGCGGCAGGTCGATCCAAAGCGCGACGACGAGCGCCAGAGACGCCGCCAGGAAGGTCTTGAATGCAAAAATAAGGTCCGCATGGCGGACCAGGAAAGACTGATCGGAACGCACGGCTCAAGCCTCCGCGGCCTCTGCGGCTTCGCGCAACCGGTTGGCCCGCTGTTCGATGCTCAGCAGGGCTTCGAATGTCGTCACAAGCTCGTCGCTACCGATGTCCTTCAGGAGATACGCGCGAACTCGGCGCAGGACCCGGTTGACCTCATTGGCCTTGGCCTCGCCCGTCGCCGTGAGATGCAGGATTTTGGCGCGGCGGTCGGTCGGGTCCTCGCGGCGCTCCACGAGGCCCTCGGCCTGCAACAGGTCGATCAGCCGGACCAGCGACGGCCCCTCAATGCCCATCTCTTCGGCAAGCACGCCCTGGCGGACCAGCTTGCCCCGCCGCGATAGCACCAGGAGCGGAAGCGCGGTGGCCTCGGACAGCCCGTGGTCGGCGAGCGCCTGATTGGCTTCGCGCCGCCACAGGCGCGCCAGCCGTGCAATCAGCAAACCCATTTCGGCATGGATCGTTGTTTGAGAAAGAACCATGCCAATTAGATAGGATGCTAACGATTAGGATACAATGGAATGGGTCGCAAATTTGCCCGAACCTCACGAAAAAGCGATCAGGAACGGGGCGTGCTCAGCCCGCGTTCCCGCCGTCGGCCGGAAACAAGTTCTCGGGGGGCATGCGCCGCCGCCTGCGGCTCTTTACGCGGCGTTGGCCCGACAGGAACGCGATCGCCGATGGCGGCGGGGCGGGTGATCCGCGGCTCACGCCACTTCCCGTTCCGTCGGCGCCGCGATCTCGCGGGCGAGGGCGGTGGCGGCGACGTAATCGGTCTTGCCGGAGCCGAGCAGCGGCACCTTGTCGACCACCTGGATCACGGCGGGAACCGCCAGCTCGGATGCGCCTGTCGCCTTGGCCTGCCGCTGCATCGCGGCACGGTCCGCCTCCTTCTG
Source organism: Bradyrhizobium sp. ARR65 (assembly GCF_000472385.1). Taxonomy (GTDB): domain Bacteria; phylum Pseudomonadota; class Alphaproteobacteria; order Rhizobiales; family Xanthobacteraceae; genus Bradyrhizobium. The sequence continues at coordinate 47,494 of NZ_AWZU01000052.1, read as the reverse complement.
CGTGGTCAGGAGCACAATGCGCTCGCCCTTGCGCTGGTCGGGGACCGAGACGGCGACCGAGATCGCTTGCGGCCACAATGTCGCAGCCATGGCTTCCACCGCGGACAGCGACACCATCTCGCCGGCGATCTTGGCGAAGCGCTTGGCGCGCCCCTTGATGGTGATGAATCCGGCCTCGTCGATGCTGACGATGTCGCCGGTGTCATGCCAGCCATCGGGCAGCGCCTCCAGCACGCCGGGATTCTCCGCACGCAGGTAGCCCAGCATCACGTTCGGGCCACGCACGGAGAGGCGCCCGCCATCGTCGATGCCGGGCACGGGATCGAGGCGATATTCCATCAGCGGCGACAGGCGCCCCACAGTGCCCGGCCGATTTGCCATGGGCGTGTTCATGGCGAGCACGGGCGCGGTCTCGGTAACGCCATAGCCCTCGAGGATGCGGACGCCATAACGCTCCATATAGATCTGCCGGGTGCGATCCTTCACCGCTTCGGCGCCGGCAAGCACGAGACGCAGCGTGCGGAAGTCATAGGCGTGCGCCGAGCGCGCATAGCCGGCGAGGAACGTATCGGTGCCGAACAGGATGGTGGCGCCGGTCTGATAGATCAATTCCGGCACGATCCGGTAATGCAGCGGCGACGGATACATGTAGATCGGAATGCCCGCGAGCAGGGGCATCATCATGCCGCCCGTCAGTCCGAAGGAATGGAACACGGGCAGCACGTTGAACACTCTGTCGTTGGCATTGGCGTCGACGCGCGCGAGCGCCTGCGCCGCGTTGGCGAGAATGTTGCGGTGAGAGAGCACCACGCCTTTCGGCGTGCCTTCCGACCCCGAGGTGAACAGGACGACCGCCGGGTGGTTGGCGTCGCGGACCACGCGCGGCTTGGTGCCGTCGAGAAGACCGCGCAGCCTGTCGGCGAGGCCGACGGTCGCGCGGATGTCTTCGAGGTATATGATCTTCGCTTCCGCCGAGATGGCTGCGATCAGCTTGTCCAGCTTGCCCTTCTCGATGAAGCCCTTCGAGGTCAAAACCGTCGTGACCTGCGCCGCCTTCATCGCCGCCAGCACATTGATGGGACCCGCGGAGAAATTCAGCATCGCCGGCACGCGGCCGATGGTCTGCAGTGCCATGAAGACGACGGCGACGCCGGCGGAATTCGGCAGCAGCACGCCGACATTCTCCCCGATAGCCGTTCCAGTCTCCAGCTTGCGGCTCAGCACCTGCGCGCCGGTGATCAGCTTGCGGTAAGTCAGTTTGGTGCCAAGCGGATCCTCGATCACGACCTTGCCGGTGTCGCGATCGCGATAGGCATGCGCGAGCGCCTGGAACAGGGTCTGGTCCAGCAGCGCGGTCTTGACGATGGCGTCGATCATCACGTCCTGCAGGGCGGCACCGGCGGCGTTGCGCCGCGCCTTGCCCTTGAGAGCATCGTTCACCGACAATTTCACCGGCGGCAGGATCGAGATCGTCACCTTGGGAAACCAGGCGCGCTTGATCTCCCCGTTTCGCAAGTAGCTCAAGTGCGAGCGCTGCGCGCCCTCGATGCGCACGGGAACGACCACCGCATCGGCTTTGTCTGCGATCATCGCGGTGCCGTCGTAGACCTTCATCAGCGAGCCGGAAACGGTGAGGCGGCCTTCCGGAAAGATGACGACCGGCTCGCCCGCGGCAACCAGCTTGATCAGCTCGCGCGCAGCGAGCGGCTTGGTCGGATCCATGGTGTAGTGCCGGATCATCTTTAAAAACGGCTTGGCCCACCAGGCTTTCGCAATCCCGCTGTCGACCGCAAAACTCGCATCGATCGGCAAGATCGCGTGCAAGAGCGGTCCGTCGATCAGGCTGACATGGTTGGGCGCGATCAGCATGCGGGTGCCCGCGGGCGGCAGGTTCTCCAGCCCGCGCACTTCGGTGCGGAACAGCGCGCGGAATAACAGCGCGCCGAAATCGCGCACGCCTTCCTTGCCCCACTTGCTCAGCACGAACCAGACCGCGCCGAAGCTGGCGATGCCGAGGCCAAAGAAGATCCAGGCGATCGGCAGCCCCTGCGCCTGCAGCAGCGCAACGAACAGCGAGCCGACCACCATGAAGCCGGCCTGCAGCACGTTGCCGGCAGCGATGACGCGGGCGCGCTCGGACGGCTCCGACCAGGCCTGGACGGCCGCGAAGGAGGGAACGACAAAAAGGCCACCGCCGAAGGCAAAGATGACGAAGTCGGCCAGCATACGGAAGCCGCCGAGCGAGGTGGCGAAGCCGGCCGGCGTGATCTCAGCGCCGCGCGTCGTCTGCCTGATCGCCCAAGCGAGGTCGAGACCGACGATCCCCATGATGATGGCGCCGATCGGCACCAGCGCGAGATTGGGGCGGACGTGAGACAAATGCGCAGCAAACAGCGAGCCGGCCGCGATGCCGATGGCGAAGATCGCAAGACAGAGCGTGACGACGCCTTCGGTACCGCCGATCGTCTCCTTGACCAGAGCAGGCAGCAGCGAAAGCACGACCGCGCCAACCAGCCAGAACCAGGAGACGATGATCATGCCGTCCCACAGCCGCGGCGCGGCATAAAGCGTCTTCAGCAAATGGACGGTCGAGGTCCACGGATTGGCGGTGATGGCAAGTCCGGCGGCGGAGGGTTGAGTCACCGGGATGCGGGACGCGAAGGCCCAGGAGAGCAGCGCCAGCAGCACGACGGCGGACGACACCAGTCCCATATGCGTTGATCCCGCAACAAACTGCCCGCCGGCGATGGTGCCGAGCAGGATCGCAAGGAAGGTCGCGCCTTCGACCAGCGCATTGCCGGTCGCAAGCTCTCCGACCGTGAGCTGGTCGGGCAGCATCGCGTATTTCACCGGGCCGAACAGCGCCGCGATGATCCCGAACAGCGCGAGCGCGATGAACAGAAACGGCACCGAGTGCAGGAAGAAGCCGGCGGCGGCGAAGCAGGCCGCGAAGATCTCGGTGAATTTCAACCGCCTGGCGACGATCGATTTCACATATTTATCCGCGAGCTCGCCGCCGAGCCCCGACAGGATGAAGAACGGGAAGATGAAGACCGCGCCCGCAACCGTCACCAATGCGTCCCCGTGCCCGACGGTCGCGCTATAAAGCAGGATGATGACGAGCGCGTTCTTGAGGACGTTGTCGTTGAGTGCGGAAAAGAACTGCGCCCAGAACAGTGGGGCGAACCGGCGGGAGGACATCAACTGCTTGATCATGACTGGTCCTGTCTTTTCTCGGCCGAGCAACTTGGAATTGCCATTGCGTTAATCGAGTTGCAAGATGCGTGAGCCGCGATGAACAATAAGGCATTAACGCCGCTCGATTCAGGCTCTTTCGGCGCTCAACAGTTTCTCGGTCCTGGCTTCCTCGATCCTGTTGATCATGCGGTTGGTCTCATGAAGGTCGCGAACGGTTTTCGCGAGCGTGAATGCCGATTGTACCACCATCGCCATTCCCATCGCGAAATAGGCCCGGACCCACCAATCGAGCGGCAGCGCGAAGATGCCGCCGCCGACCATGAGCACGGACGCGGCGAACGAAATGTAGGAGAAATTGACCCACGCGCCGGTGGGACGATCCAGATGAGTCAGGGGCTGGGACATGGTTTGCTCCCTTATTGAGCGTTTGAGGTGGATTCGAGGAGAGGGATTACGGGCAGTCCGGCGGCGCTGCGAAGTCGCGCCAGAACGTCGGCGGCGCGGACCTGGACCGGGTCGCCGAGACCGGCATCTGCCATGCGTTCGATGAGTTGTTCCGCCGGCGGCGCCATTTCTTCGCGCACGAAGCGGGCGTCCTGATTGTCGGCAACGACCTGGGCCAGCGCCGCCTCCGCCTCTGCAAAGCTGTCGACGCCGCTGCGCGAAGCGGGCGCCGCGGCGTTCAATGCGGTGCCGATCCTGGCGAGGCGCCGGCCGCGATCGAGATCGGACAAGCGTCTGCGCTGGGCATCGACCTCACGTCGGGCCAGCGCCACCTCGGCGGCGAAACGTTGGGAAGCCTGCTTCGAAGCATCGACGTCCGCGGTCATCGCGGCGATCGCTTCCGCGGCTTGCGTGGCAAGATCCTCGCGGCCGGCACGCAGCGCCTGCACGGCGCGTTGCTCCAGTGCGCTGACTTTCGCCGTCAATGCGGCACGCCGCTCGGCTTCTCGAGCTTCCTCCGCCATGGCGATGGCGAGCGCGCGCCGGGCGGCGGTGTGCGCGTGCCGCGCGGCCGCGATCGCGCGCTCCAGGCCCGCTAATGCGGAGGGGCCTTGCCCCGGCAGATCAGCGAGCAGGCCAAGCAGGCGTTCGAGGAATTTGCGCATCGCCGCCTCCGTCAGGTCAAGTCGCCGAGCGAGCGCAGTGGAAACAGGCAGTTGCGCCAGCGACGCTGGCGTCGCGCAGCGAGGCCTTCGTGGCATGTGATCGATGCGGCATCCTTGCTTTTTGCGCGGGGCAGTACGCCAGCGACATCGCAGGCACTGGCGAGGCGTTCGATCGGCGCCGTCGCAAGGCGGATGATGATGCGGCCAGCACCGGTCACGAGGGCCGCCGCGTCGTCCACAAAGGTGGTCGCGATCTCCAAAGCGAGGGTTTGCATTTTCGGTGCCTCCGCACTAAATGAACATTGTTCAAAATGGATATCACAAAAATGAACAATGTTCAAGAAGAATCTTTGCGCGAGCAGAAAAAGAGCCGCCGGCGCGCGCTCATGCTCGAGACCGCCCGCGCCATAATTGCCGCTAAAGGGCTGAGATCATTGAAAGTTCGGGACGTGGCCGAAGCCGCCGACTGCTCGATCGGCAGCGTCTATAATGAGTTCGGGGACTTCGACGGCCTGATCCTCACCGTGAACCGGGAGACGGTGGAGGCGCTCGCGGTGCGGCTGAATGCCGTGCCGAAGGACGACCCGATTCGTCAGCTCCACGGACTGGCCGAAACCTATCTCGCCTTTTTCACCGAGCACGCCAATCTGCTGCGCTCCCTCTACGAGCACCGCATGGAGGACGACTGTCCGTTCCCGGAAGACATCCTGCTCATGGTGATGCGCGCCTTCGCGCTGATGCATGACCCGCTCGTCCGCCTGATGCCCGATCGTGACGGCGCCGATATCGCGCTTCAGGCGCGCATGATGTTCTCCGCCGTGCACGGCATCATCTCGCTCGGCCTGGAGGAACGAATGGTGGCGGTGCCGCCGGAAAAACTGCGCCGGCAGGTGGCGCAGTTCGTCGACACTTATTTGGCTGGTTTGGGCGTCGCTCCCTGACGGGCTGCTACAACGGCGCTATGCCAGCATGTCGCGCACCAGCGGCACGACCTTGCGGCCGTAAAGCTCGATGCTGCGCATCAGCTTCTGGTGCGGAAGCGGCCCTGCCGAATATTTGAGCTGGAAGCGCGTCAGCCCGAGTGCCTTCACGCTGGCGGCGATCTTGCGCGCCACGGTTTCCGGCGAGCCGACATAGAGCGAGCCGTGATCGGCTTCATTGGTGAACTCGTCACGCCCCATCGGCGGCCAGCCACGCTCCTTGCCGATGCGGTCGCGCATGATCTTGTAGTCGGGCCATAATTCTTCGCGTGCCTGCTCGTCGGTCTCGGCGATGTAGCCGGGCGAGTGCACCCCGAGCGGCTTCGGCTCGCGGCCGAACTCCTTCAAGGCACGGTGGTAGAGATCGATGAAAGGCGCAAAGCGCTTGGGGTCGCCACCGATGATTGCGAGCATCAGCGGCAGATCATAATGCGCGGCGCGCACCACCGACTGCGGGCTGCCGCCGACGCCAATCCAGGTCTTCAGGCGGCCGTGCTGGATCGGCGGAAACACGAGCTGATCCTTGAGCGGCGGGCGCAGCTTGCCCTGCCAGGTCACCGGCCCCTGGTTCAACAGCGCGGCGAACAGGTCCAGCTTCTCCTCGAACAATTCTTCATATTGACGCAGGTCGAAGCCGAAAAGCGGGAAGGATTCGGTGAAGGAGCCGCGGCCGAGGATCACCTCGGCGCGGCCGTTCGAGACCGCATCGATGGTGGAAAAGCGCTGAAATACGCGAATCGGATCATCCGAGCTCAGCACCGTCACCGAAGAGCCGAGCCGGATCTGCCGGGTACGCGCTGCGATCGCCGCCAGCACGACTTCAGGCGCGGAGATCGCAAAATCCGCGCGGTGATGCTCACCGAGGCCGATGAAGTGGATGCCAAGCTCGTCGGCCAGCACCGCTTCCTCGACGACGTTGCGGATGACTTCCGCATGCGGCAGCAGCGCGCCGTCTTCACCTCTGGTGACGTCGCCAAAGGTGTCTAATCCAAATTCCAGCGGTGTGGTCATCATTGCATCTCACTGAGCCTGGTCCTGCAGGCGTGATAAGGCTTTGTGGCTTGAAACACGCCACAATTAATGGCGCCTCGCGGTCGGGCAAGCTCGCGTCACGAAACGAATTGTTTCGCATTTTGCTCGCCGGTCTCTGCTCGAGCCAAGTGCGTGGCTTGGCCGCGAACGCCAAACTGCTCCAATCATCTGTCCGCGAGGTCGGTCTCACCCTCTCCCGAGCGGAGATGAGGTAAAACTTAAGCGCCGGACGCGCTGTCGAATGCCTTCATGGCCAGCGTAGCGACCTGCCGCAAGGCACGGCGATCTGCGCCGGAAGCCGCCAGCACGCCCATTCCCGCCGTCTGCGCCGAGAGATAACGCGCCAGGCCTGTGGGATCGGCAGTCGCCGGGAGGTCGCCATCCGCCTTGGCTTTCTTGAAGCGCTCGCGCAGCAGCTCCTCGTTGTCGGCGCGACGCGATGCCAGTTCGGACGGCACGTTCTCGTGTCCGGTGGCGCAGGCGAGACCGCCCTGCACCAAGAGGCAGCCGGGCGGATTGGCGGGATCTGTCTGCAGGTCTGCCGTGCCGAACAAGAGGCGTCTGGCGACTTCGCGCGCGGTCGGCGCATCCAGCACGTGTTGCATGAAAGCCGCACGCTTGCCGCTATATCGGTCGAGCGCGGCTTTCAGCAGCCCTTCCTTGCTGCCGAACGCGGCATAAAGGCTCGGAGCATTTATTCCCATCGCGGCGGTGAGTTCGGCAATGGTCGCCCCCTCATAGCCGTGCCGCCAGAACACTTCCATCGCTTCGTCCAAGGCCTTGTCGGCATCGAAGGCCCGCGGGCGTCCTATGGCCATGGGGCTTCCTCCATTTTTTAATATTTGCTACATAAGCACCTTGACGGGCGGGGTCTAGCTCCACATTTGTAGCGAACATTACAAATTGGAGAGCGAAAATGCCCCCAGCCGCCGTTATCCCCCATCCGAGCCGTTTTCGACGCGTTTTCTCAGGGCTGGCCATCGCCGGGGCCGTGATCCTCGCCGGCTCGGTGCTTGCCAATCGCTATTTCTTCGCAGCGCAAGCCACGACGACCGCGGCCGCACCCGAGCCGGCCGTCGACGTGACGGTCGCGGTGGTCGAGCCGCGTCAGACCACGCTGTGGGACGACTTTTCGGGGCGGCTGGAGGCCATCAACCGCGTCGAGCTCCGCCCGCGTGTCGCCGGCGCCATCCTGTCCACCAATTTCACCGAAGGGGCTCTGGTGAAGGCCGGCGACGTGCTGTTCAAGATCGATCCCGCGCCCTATCTCGCCGAGGTGGAGAAGGCCGAGGCTCAGCTCGAGGCGGCAAAGGCGCGCGTGGTGTTCACCACATCCGAAGTCGAGCGCGGCCGCCAGCTTGTCGGCGACAACATCGTGACCCGCCGGGACTTCGATCAGCGTGACAATGCCAATCGCGAAGCGGTCGCCAACGTGAAGGCCGCCGAGGCGACGCTGCAAACGGCAAAGCTCAATCTCGACTACACCGAGGTGCGGGCGCCCGTGGACGGGCGGGTCGGCAAGATCGAAGTGACCGTCGGCAACCTCGTTGCGGCCGGGCCGACCTCGCCGGTGCTGACCTCGCTGGTGTCGATCAACCCGATCTATGCCAGCTTCGATGCCGATGAGGATGTCGTGCTACGCGCGCTGAGCGCGATCGCTGACGGTTCAGGCAAGCGCGGCAATCTCGATCAGATTCCGGTCGAGATGAACACTTCCGACGGGGTAACCGCCAAAGGCCACATCCAGCTCATCGACAACCAGGTGAACGCGCAGAGCGGCACGATCCGCGTGCGCGCCGTCTTCAGGAACGACGACGGCCGCCTGATCCCGGGTCAATTCGCGCGGTTGCGCATGGGCCAGCCGCACCAGCAGACGCTGGTGATGGTTGACGAGCGGGCGATCGGCACCGATCAGGACAAGAAATTCGTCATGCTGGTCGGCGCGGACAATCGCGCGCAATATCGCTCCGTCACGCTTGGCGGCAGCGCCGACGGCCTGCGCATCATCACCTCGGGCCTGCAACCGGGCGATCGCATCGTGGTCAACGGGTTGCAGCGTGTGCGTCCCGGCGCGCTTCTGAAGACCGAAGTCGCCGACATGGGCGCGCGCGGCCTGCGAGAGGCCGCGGCCGATGGCGACCAGCAGGTCGTCCGGCGCTAATCAACCGTTCAACAGGGTTTCGCGCGAGCGCGCGCCAGCATCATGAATCTGTCCAAATTCTTCATCGACCGCCCGATCTTTGCGGGCGTGCTGTCGATCCTCATCTTCCTGGCCGGCCTGATCTCGCTGGTGGCGATGCCGATCTCGGAATATCCCGACGTCGTGCCGCCGTCGGTCGTGGTGCGCGCGACCTATCCCGGCGCCAACCCGAAGGTGATCGCCGAGACGGTCGCCACGCCGATCGAGGAGCAGATCAACGGCGTCGAAAACATGCTCTACATGAGCAGCCAGGCGACCACCGACGGCGCCATGACGCTCACGGTGACGTTCCGCCTCGGCACCGATCCCGACAAGGCGCAGCAACTGGTGCAGAACCGCGTGCAGCAGGCCGAGCCGCGGCTGCCGAATGTCGTGCGTCAGCTCGGCATCATCACCAAGAAGAGCTCGCCCGACCTCACCATGGTGGTGCACCTGCTGTCGCCGAACGGCCGCTACGACATGACCTACCTGCGCAATTATGCCGTCCTCAACGTCAAGGACCGCCTGGCGCGGATCGACGGCGTCGGCGACGTTCAGCTCTATGGCGCGGGCGATTATTCGATGCGGGTGTGGGTCGATCCGCAGAAGGCCGCCGAACATGACCTCGCGGCCAATGACATTGTGAGAGCGATCCAGGCGCAGAACGTCGAGGCCGCCGCCGGCGTGGTCGGCGGCTCTCCGAGCGTCAAGGGCATCGATCTGCAGCTTTCGGTCAATGCCGAAGGCCGCCTTTCGACCGAAGAGCAGTTCGGCGACATTGTGGTGAAAAGCGGCCCGCAGGGCGAGGTGACGCGCCTGCGCGACGTCGCGCGCATCGAACTGGGCGCCTCCGAATATGGCCTGCGCTCGCTGCTCGACAACAAGCAGGCGGTGGCGATCCCGATCTTCCAGTCGCCAGGTTCCAACGCGCTGCAGATCTCCGACAATGTCCGCGCCACCATGGCGGAGATCAAAAAGAACATGCCGGAAGGGGTCGACTACCGCATCGTCTACGACCCCACCCAGTTCGTGCGCTCCTCGATCGAGGCGGTGGTGCATACGCTGCTGGAGGCGGTGGCGCTGGTCGTGCTGGTGGTGATCCTGTTCCTGCAGACCTGGCGAGCCTCGATCATTCCGCTGCTTGCGGTGCCGGTCTCGATCATCGGCACCTTTGCCGTGATGCATGCGTTCGGCTTTTCCATCAACGCGCTGAGCCTGTTCGGCCTCGTGCTCGCGATCGGCATCGTGGTCGACGACGCCATCGTCGTGGTGGAGAACGTCGAGCGCAACATCGAATCCGGGCTCTCGCCGCGGGATGCGACCTACCAGGCGATGCGGGAAGTGTCGGGACCGATCATCGCTATCGCCCTGGTGCTGGTTGCGGTGTTCGTGCCGCTCGCCTTCATCAGCGGGCTGACCGGCCAATTCTACAAGCAGTTCGCGCTGACGATTGCGATCTCGACGGTGATTTCGGCGGTCAACTCGCTGACGCTGTCGCCGGCGCTCGCAGCCCTTCTCTTGAAAGGCCATCACGATCCGAAGGACGGGCTGACCCGGCTGCTCGACACCGCGCTGGGCTGGTTCTTCCGCCGGTTCAATCGCGCCTTTGCCCGTGCATCGGAAAATTACGGCGGCAGCGTCAAGGGCGTGATTTCCGGCAAGCTCGCCGTCCTCGGCGTGTATCTCGTACTCGCCGCCGCGACGGGCTTCTTATTCAAAGAGGTGCCGGGCGGCTTCGTGCCCGCGCAGGACAAGCAATATCTGGTCGGCTTCGCGCGCCTTCCGGACGGCGCGACGCTTGATCGCACCGAGGAAGTGATCCGCAAGATGAGCGAGATTGCACTGACCCAGCCGGGCGTCGAAAGCTCGGTGGCCTTCCCCGGCCTCTCGATCAGCGGCTTCACCAACTCATCCAACGCCGGCATCGTGTTCTCGACCTTGAAGCCCTTCGACGAGCGCAAGGATCCTTCGCTCAGCGGCCCCGCGATCGCGGCGGCGCTGAACAAGAAATACGCCAAGATCCAGGAAGCCTTCATCGCGATGTTCCCGCCGCCGCCGGTCAACGGCCTCGGCACCATCGGCGGCTTCAAGCTGCAGATCGAGGATCGCGCCGGGCTCGGCTATGACGCGCTGAACGACGCGACCAAGGCCTTCATGGCGGCGGCGGCGAAAGCCCCTGAGATCGCAGGCTTGTTCTCGAGCTACCAGGTCAATGTCCCGCAGCTCTTCGCGGACATCGACCGCACCAAGGCGCTGCAGCTCGGGGTGCCCGTCACCGACGTCTTCAACACGCTGCAGATCTATCTCGGCTCCTACTACGTCAACGACTTCAACAAGTTCGGCCGCACCTATTCGGTCTATGTCCAGGCCGACGCGCCGTTCCGCGCGCGGGCCGACGACATCCGCCAGCTCAAGGTGCGCTCGGCATCCGGCGACATGATCCCCCTCTCCGCGCTGCTCAAGGTCAGGCAGAGCGCGGGACCTGAACGCGCCATCCGCTACAACGGCTTTTTGTCCTCGGACATCAATGCGGCCGCGGCGCCGGGCTATTCCTCGGGACAGGCGCAGGCGGCAGCCACGCGCATCGCGGCCGAAACGCTGCCGCGCGGCTTTGCCTTCGAATGGACCGACCTCACCTATCAGGAATTCATCGCGGGCAATTCCGGCATCTGGGTCTTCCCACTCTGCGTCCTGCTGGTGTTCCTGGTGCTGGCAGCGCTCTATGAAAGCCTCGTGCTGCCGTTGTCGATCATCATGATCGTGCCGATGGCGCTGTTTGCCGCCATGTTCGGCGTGTGGCTGTCCAAGGGCGACAACAACATCTTCACCCAGATCGGCCTGATCGTGCTGGTCGGCCTGTCCGCGAAGAACGCGATCCTGATCGTGGAGTTCGCGCGTGAGCTGGAGTTTGCCGGGCATTCACCGGTCCGCGCCGCGATCGAGGCGAGCCGCCTGCGGCTGCGCCCGATCCTGATGACATCGATGGCCTTCATCATGGGCGTGTTGCCCCTGGTGCTCTCGACCGGCGCCGGCGCCGAGATGCGGCGCGCCATGGGGGTGGCCGTGTTCTCGGGCATGATCGGCGTCACCATCTTCGGCCTGTTCCTGACGCCGGTGTTCTACGTGCTCCTGCGCACCGTCACCGGCATGAAGCCGCTGACGCATCACGCCGCGAGCACCGCGCCGATTGCGCCGGGCGGGCATGTGCACATGCAGCAGGCGGAGTGAGGGGCAGGCGCGTCCCGAGCTCACTCGGGACGATCTTCGCGCGGGCGTGCAGGAGAGCGCGTGAGACGATCCATGATCGCGCGGGCACGCTTCGCACTGTCCGAGGGATTGTGAGAGCGATGCCGTGGCGGATCATGGAAACCGAACTTGCCCGTCACGGCTTCGCGAGCGCCGCCGCTCTTGTCCGCAGATGTTCGTGCGCATCCGTGCCGGATGCGCAAGGCGATTGCGCGGGCAGCAATCGCGGCTGATGCCGGCACGCGATCGCGACCCGCGTTGCCTGGCCGTACAAGTTTGCCAACGTAGCGGCTTTCCGAAAAGCTTGCCCTCGGGCTTGACCCGAGGGATCATGCTCAAAGGAGTGATGGCGCGGTTGCGAACGTTACCTGCAAGACAAGGAGGCCGAGGCGATGGCGGGACAGTGGATCGACATCAACGCCGCCGATGGCGGCAACTTCAAAGGCTATCTCGCCATTCCCGCATCGGGGTCCGGGCCGGGGATCCTGCTGCTGCAGGAGATTTTCGGCATCAACGCCTCGATGCGCAGCGTGGCGGATTATTACGCCGAGGAGGGTTATGTCGTGCTGGCGCCGGATCTGTTCTGGCGCATGGCGCCGGGGATCGAGCTCGGCTACAGCGAGGCTGATGTCGCCAAGGCAATGGACTATTACCAGCGCTTCGATGCCAATCGGTCGATCAAGGATGCGGCCGATGCGCTGAAGGCGCTGCGGAACCGTCCCGAATGCACCGGAAAGGTCGGCGCGCTCGGCTTCTGCCTGGGCGGCAAGCTCGCTTATCTCGTCGCCGCGCGCACCGATGTGGATTGCGCGGTCAGCTACTACGGTGTCGGCATCGAGGCTGACATCGGGGACGCTGCCAATATCAAATGCCCGATGGTGTTTCACTTTGCCGAGCTCGACCGCTTCGCGCCGGCCGAAGCGCGGGCACAAGTGATGGCGGCGTTCGCCGGCCGTCCCGAGATCGAATTTTATCTCTATCCCGGCTGCGATCATGCCTTCGCGGCGCCGGAGCGGGCCAGCTTCAACAAGCCGGCGACCTTAATGGCGCATTCGCGCTCGATCGCGTTGTTCCGCAAGGTGCTGGGTCCGCATTACGACCTCTCCTCGTTGTGGGACAAGCATACCGAATTGGAATTCGCGACGCGGTCAGCCGAAGCAACCATGGAGACCATGGTGGCGGAGCCCTATGTCAATCACATCCCGACCATGACCGGCGGCGTCGGCTACCGCGATCTCTTGCGCTTCTACAAGCACCATTTCATCCCGAAGACGCCGAAAGACACCAGGTTGATCCCGATCTCGCGCACCATCGGCGCCGATCGCGTCGTCGACGAGATGCTGTTCTGCTTCACTCATGACATCGAGATCGACTGGATGCTGCCGGGCGTGCCGCCGACCGGCAAATATGTCGAGATACCGTTGGTCGCGATCGTTCGCTTCCGCGGCGACAAGCTCTACAACGAGCACATCTATTGGGATCAGGCCTCGGTGCTGGTGCAGATCGGTCTGCTCGATCCGGCAAAACTGCCCGTGGCCGGCGTGGAGACCGCCAAGAAGCTGGTCGAGGAGTCCTTGCCGTCAAACACATTGATGGCGCGCTGGGCCGAGAGCGCACCGAAAGCGGCCGGATAATCGCGCGTTGGGCTTGACGGCGCCCGTTCTTTGCTTTGCATGACGCCGCCGATAGCACGCGATCCAAAGATCGCGCCTCTTCCGCTTCAAACCCCGGCCATCGCCTGTGCGCCGCCGAGCAGATTGACGTCACGTCGCGGGACGGATCTCGACGGTGGCGGTGCGGCCGGACACGAGAACGGTGTTGGGCGGCACGTTTTCCAGCGCGATCCGCACGGGCACGCGCTGTGCCAGCCGCACCCAGTTGAAGGTGGGATTGACGTTGGCGAGCAGATTGCTGCCGGCGGTGCGGTCGCGATCCTCGATGCCGGCCGCGATACTTTCCACGCGTCCCGCCAGGCGGGTGTTGTCGCCCATCAGGCGGATCGACGCGGGGTCGCCGACGCGGATGCGGGACAGTTTGGTTTCCTCGAAATAGCCTTCGACGCGCAGTGTGTCGGTATCGACCAGCGCCATCACGCCCTTGCCGGCGGTGACATAGGTGCCCGGACGCAGATCCATATTGGTGATGATGCCGTTGACTGACGCGTGGACCTCGCTGCGGTCGAGGTTGAGCTGGGCGAGATCGCGATCGGCGACGGCCTGGTCGTAAGAAGCCTGTGCGACAAGCTGCGTCGCGCGAACTTCCTCCTGCTTCTGCTGCGAAACCGCATCGGTGCTCAGCGCGCTATAGCGCTTGAGATCCAGGTTCGCCTGGTCGAGCGAAGCGCGCTTTCCCGCGACGACCGCCTCGGCCTGCCGCAGTGCCAGCTCGAACCGCGCGCGGTCGATCCGGAACAGCACGTCGCCGCGATGGACCGGCTGGTTGTCGTGGACAAGCACCTCGGTGACGAAGCCCGATACATCCGGCGCCACCACGACGACATCGGCGCGGACACGTCCGTCCCGCGTCCACGGCTCCTCCATGTAATAGACCCACAGGCGGTAGCCGACCGCCACGGCGGCAACAACGGCGATGCCGGTGATCGCGAAGCGGCGGAAAGACGCGAGCATGCTCTTCACGACAGAAACTCCGAAGAGAAATAGACGACGCCGCCGAGCAGGCAGACGAAAATGGCGAGATCGAACAGGGCGCGATGCCACACATGCCGATAGAGATCGAGGCGGACGAACAGCCGCGACACCAGCATGGACAGCGCATAGGTGATCACGAGCTCCAGCAGCAGGGCGGGGACATAGATACCGTAGATGTTCAGGTCCTGCCTCATGCGACGCGCTGCCCGGATAGGGAAGAATGGGTCCCATAGGCTGGTGAGTCCGGGAACAAGCCCCGGCGAATCCCGACGAGACCGAGCAGTGCGTCTTCGTTCGCAGCCGCACCGGGATCATCGACGGTCGCGGCCAACGCGGCGTCGATGTCGGACAGCAAACTCCGAGGCATCGGCCCTTCCGAATGCGAGCGAAACGCCGTGGCCAGGCGATCGAGCATGCGGTCAATTGCATGCAAGCTGGTCGGCGAGAGGTGGTGGCGGGCGCGGCGCAGGTCGATGATGTTGAGGCCGACACGGAGCTGGCTGAGGTTGTCGACGTCGCGACGAGCGATCTCGGGAATCGCGGCGAGCCGCTGCACCAACTGGTCGAGGCGGCCCAGCATGGCACCGAGAAAGCTCGCCCTGTCGCGCCTGCCGCGGTGTTCCGCCGCCACGGCGAGCGATACCCAGCCCGCGCGCAGCACGCGGTGCGCGATCCATTCCGCTCCGACCGAGCGCGCCGTCCGCGTCACCACGATGGCGGCGACGATGCCGATGATGAAAGCGATTGACGAATTGGCGAAGGCGACGAAATCGGCCGCATAGGCGGATTGCAGCGCCATCAGGGTTGCGGCGTTCACGCCGAGCGAAGTTCCGATCGATGTCGTGGCGGGGCGCGCCATCAGATAGCCGAACAGGATGAAAGCCGGCGCCAGCACCGCGATGAGAGCCTCGAGCGTCGAGATCGGCGGCAGCAAGGCGAACAGATAGACGGCGACGATAATGATCGCGACAGCCGCCCAAACGCCGAAGCGGCGAATGCCGACGGTGGGATCGTCCTGCGAGGCAAAGATCGAGCTGCCGACAGCGGCCATCATCGGCGCGGATGCGCCATCCGGCCATCCGGTGCCGATCCAGAACGCGCAGCACAGAAGAATGGCGGCCGCCGCGCCGGCTGCCGACCACATCGCGAGCGTGCGGTCGCGATAACGTGTCTCCGCAACACCGCTCTCCGGGTTGAACTGAAGGCCGACGCGCGAGGGATTCGTGCCTTGCGCGACGGCCGGGCCGAGCGCTCGGCAGTCCTGCAGGAGATCGACCAATTCTTGCAGACGGATCAGAAGGCTGGTGATCAGGATCTGATCCCAGCCGGAGCCGGTGCCGAGCCGCGGCCGCTGTGCTTCGATCTTCTCCTGCAATTCCCGCGCCGCTTGCGGCGCGCCCCTGTCGTCGACAATCCACGCCGAGATCTCGTCGAACAGGCGCGCGAGGCCGGGGTAATCCGTCCGCAGGCGCGGACCAAGCGCGGTGATCCGGTCATTGATCGAAGCAAGGATGGCCGGCAGCAACAGCATGTGTGGCCGCAGCATGCGCAGTGCCTGCGCGGTGTTGACGTCGGTGAGCCGGTCATAGGCGAGATGGACCTGCAGCGTCTCCAGCTCGACCGCCTCCCTCAGCAGTTGCTGCAAGCGTTGCTCTCGGCTGGTGCCGGCTCCCGCAAGCGCCTCCCGCGACAATTCGCGGGCGGTCGCGAGCCAGTAGCCGAGCCGCTCGGAGGCCGCCGCGCCGATGCCGCGCGGAAAGAATGTGGAAGAGATCAGGCTCGCACAGATGATGCCGAGCGATATTTCCTGGACGCGTGCAGCCGCGGCATCAAAAATGTTGCCGGGGTCGGAGACGGCGGGAAATCCGATGATAGCGACCGTATAGCCCGACAGCATGAACGCATAACTGCGGGGCGTCCCATCCATCAGGGAGAAGTAGAGGCACAGGCTGACCCAAGCCGCCACCGCGAGGCACAGCAATTCCGGCGCGTTGACGAGGTTGGGGACCATGAGGACGGAGACGGCGGCCCCGACGAAGGTTCCGATCAATCGATAGACCGCCTTCGAGCTTGTCGCGCCGGCGAGAGGTTGGGAGGTGATGTAGACGCTGGCCATCGCCCAATAAGGCCGCGGCAGGTTGAGCCACAGCGCGATGACCAGGGCGAGCATCGCGGCGCCGAACGTCTTGAGCGCAAAAATCAGGTCCGCGTGGCGGACCAGGAAAGGCCTGTCCTGGGTCATGGCCGGATCGCCTCTGACAGCGCCGCACCAGACATAGTGACCCGGCTTTCAATGCTCGGCAACCGTCGAGGCTGATCTACGCCCTTCGCGGCCGGCGGTTCCCTCGCGCTGGGAAATAGGGCGCGATCGAAATCGCTCCCATTTCGCCTCAAGCTTCGGCCATCGCCTGCGCGCCGCCGAGCAGCTTGACATTGAGCCGCCCGCCCGTGAACAGCATGTCGTCGAGCGCCTCGTCGATATCAGCGGAGGCAACCGTTTCGCCGCCGTCGCGCGCGATGGACGATTGCGCGATGCGCCGCATCAGCTCCTTGATGAAGGCGGCGCTGACGCCCTCGGTGCGCCGCACGGCATCATCGACAACAGCGTCGGTGAGCGGCAGCCCCTTGCCATAGAGCCGCACCAGCTTGCCGCGGCCCGTCGCGTCGGGCAGCGGCACCTCGATCGCCTGGTCGATGCGGCCGGGCCGGCCGGCGAGCGCGTCCTCGAGTTCTTCCGGCCGGTTGGTGGTGAGTAAGAACAGGATGTCGGCGTCCTCCTTCAAGCCATCCATTTCGTTGAGCAGCTTGTTGAGCAGCGATTCCTCGCAAGGTCCTCCCATCTCGTCGCGGTCGCGCGCGATCAGATCGACGTCCTCGATCACCACCAGGGCCGGCTGCAACAGCCGCGCAAGGTTCATATAGACGCCGAGCAAACCGACCTGCTCGGCGGTGATGATCAGCGTGGTATGATCAGGCAGGTTGGTTGCGAGATAGCGGATGGTGTGGGTCTTGCCGGTGCCGGGCGGGCCGTAGAGCAGAATGCCCTTGCGTGTGGATTGGCCGAGCCGGCGGAGCGCATCGCGCGTTCCGACAAAGCTCAATACGTTGCGATCGAGCAATTTGAGCGCCTTTTCCGGCAGGATCACGTCGGCGCGGTCGACCGGCGGCAAACGATGCACCGTGACGCCGCGCGACCGGCCGCTGTAATCAGGGTCGCCGTCGAGTGAGAGGATTTTGCCGCGGTACGAGCGGGCGGAGTGTACGGCCCTCTCCAGTTCGACAAAGCAGCGCTGCGCGAAGGCCTCGCCGGCCACGCCGCCAGGCACCGCAATCTCGATGCGCATCATCGCCTCATGGCGGTACTCGCGGTCATAGGAGAGCACGACGGCATAACGGAATTCGTTCGCCTCGCACAGCCACAGCCCATTGTGCAGACATTTGACCG
Source organism: Bradyrhizobium sp. ARR65 (assembly GCF_000472385.1). Lineage (GTDB taxonomy): Bacteria > Pseudomonadota > Alphaproteobacteria > Rhizobiales > Xanthobacteraceae > Bradyrhizobium. The sequence continues at coordinate 29,657 of NZ_AWZU01000052.1, read as the reverse complement.
GCGCGGCCTCGCCGACGTCGATCTCGTGATATTGCGGAGGCGCCAGCGGAATCGCATTGCGTCCTGCGCGCTTGAGCCGCGCGAATGACAGCGTCTCGTAACGATATTCCTCATGCGCGCCGAAGAAGCGGATCGGCGAGGCGAACAGCTTGTCGATCGCGACCTGGACGTCCGCGCGCATATGGCCGGGAAACTGTCGCACCATGGTCACGAGCTTGTTCGGCGGGATGTCGGCGAAATGCCAATTCAGCGCGTCGATGGCCCAATTGAACTGTATGTCGGAAGGATCTGCCGCGACCGTTGCGCCGGCGGCCTCGCTGGTGATCAGCAGCGGAAGTCCATCGGCCCGGATGCGCGTCTGGGCGGCATCGAGGAGCGCCTTTGCAACTGACGCTGGAAAGGGGCCGCAGGCGACCTTGCCTTGCCGGTTGATCAGCGTGGTGAGCGCGTAGGCATCGCGCTCGTGTCTGCCGAACACCTCGCGGAATAGCTCCACCACGAAATCGAACGGCGTCTTGTCGTCATTGTGAATAACAAGCTGAACAGGCTCGGCGTCGGCGCAAACTTGATCCATGATGAACCCCAGGTACAACTACAGCACGAATGGAACAAATGAAGAACATGGATGATGACGTTCGTCAAGCGCCTTGCGCATGAAAGTTCTGCGACGCGGGCAGGCCCAACCGCGTTTCGAAGATGCGTGAGTCAGGTGGTTCGTGGCGCGCTGAGCGCCTGCGACGAACAGTATCGTGCTCCGATCGCCGGGCAAATCAGTTCGATTCTCCTCGTTCCCGCCTCGCCGGCTCGGCTTGAAGCGCCTTCAAATCGCGTGCGCGCAGGAAGAAATTTCCTGAACCGATTCAAGCTGATTTGGGCTGTCCAGTCCTCGCGCGAGAAATATTTCTCTTTCGTTTTTTCAGAAATCGCGGTTTCCTTTCGCCATCCCGCCTCGGCAAGAGGGGCGTATCGCGATCGTCACGACACGCGAGGCGGGATGCGGTGGCCGCGATGATGCCGACAGACGAACGGCTGTCGTCGCGGACGGCGAAGTCGGGTGGTCCTGGCGCGCCCATGCAGGCGCCAAGTTGGNGTTCGATGCGGCCCGTATCGCGCCGGCGACGGTGGCAATCAAGCTGGTTCACCGGGGAGAGCCCGAAGTAAGCCGTAAACCACTCGCGCGGGGAAGGCCGGTGTGTATCCGCCTGTACCTGTGGTCAACGCGCGCTCGCGCAATTTCTTTTGCGCGGGGGCCCCGGGTGCAGCGGCCACCCGGCCTTCCCTGCGCCCTCTACGTTATGAAGAGGGTGATGGTGATGCAAAAGCTCGGGCGAGGAGCGTCGCGAGGAGGCGTTCGCTTGTCTTGAGATTCGTCATTCCGGGGCGCCTCCAACGGGTCCGCGCGAAGCGCGGCCCGATGACAGGCTCCGAGGCGAACCCGGAATCTCGAGATTCTCAGGTGCGCAACTGCGCACCATAGTTCGATGCTTCGCATCGCCCCGGAATGACGGGCTCGAACCTGTCCTGCACCATGCGCGCCGTAGCTCTGCTTCAAGGGAAAGTGAAATTGTCCCGATCGTCGTGCTAGTGATAGTTCGCCGGTCCATCAGAAGAGTAAAGCCCCATGAACAATAGCCGCGACGTTTGGCAACTGGTTGACGCCAAGCAGGAGCCTTTGATTGCACTCAGCGATCGGGTCTGGGAGATGCCCGAGCTCTGTTATGCCGAGACGCGTTCCGCCGCCGAGCACTTGGCTGAGCTCGAACGCCACGGCTTTCGCATCACAAGGAACGTCGCCGGCATTCCGACCGCTGTCATCGGCGAGGCCGGCGAAGGCGGTCCTGTGATCGCGATTCTCGGCGAGTATGATGCGCTGCCAGGCCTGTCCCAGGAATCGGGTGTTGCCGAGCCGCGCCCGCTTCAAGCTGGAGGCAACGGCCATGGCTGCGGGCACAATCTGCTCGGCGCCGGCGCCATGCTGGCGGCCGTCGCGGTGAAGGACTGGCTGGCGAAGAACGGGCTCAAGGGCCGCGTGCGTTATTATGGCTGCCCGGCGGAAGAGGGCGGCGCGGCGAAAACCTTCATGGTGCGCGACGGCGCTTTCGACGATGTCGATGCCGCGATCTCGTGGCATCCTGCGAGTTTCTGCGAGGTGATGCCGGCGGTGTCGCTCGCCAACACCCGCATCGATTTCACCTTCTTGGGCCGCGCGGCTCATGCGGCGGCAGCCCCGCATCTCGGCCGCAGCGCGCTCGATGCGGTCGAGCTGATGAATGTCGGCGTCAACTATATGCGCGAGCATATCCCGAGCGATGCGCGCATCCACTATGCCTTGCTCGAGACCGGTGGGATCGCGCCCAACGTGGTGCAGGCGCGCGCAAAGGTCCGTTACTCCGTGCGGGCGCGCGATCTTGCCGGCATGCATGAATTGGTGGAGCGCGTCCGCAAGGTGGCGCAAGGCGCGGCGCTGATGACCGAAACTAAAGTCGAGGCGCAGATCATCAGCGCGGTTTCGAACCTGCTTGGCAACGAGCCGCTGGAGCGCGCGATGCACGACGTGCTGCAGCAGCTAGGCCCGCCGCCGTTCGATGCGGCCGACCGCGATTTCGCGAAGAAGATTCAGGCGACGCTCACCGACCAGGACATCGAGAGTGTCTATCGCACGGTCGGCGAGATGCGTGGCGACGCGCCGCTGTGCGACAAGATCATCCCGCGCGAGGCGCCACGCCAGCTCATGCGCGGCTCGACCGATGTCGGCGATGTGAGCTGGGCGGTGCCGACGGTGCAGGCCCATGGTGCGATGATGGCGATCGGCACGCCCCTGCATTCCTGGCAGCTCGTGGCGCAGGGCAAGATGCCGGCCGCGCACAAGGGCATGGTGCATGTCGCCAAGGTCATGGCGGCGACCGCGTGCAAGCTCTTGGGCGACGAGGCGCTGCTTGCGGCCGCGAAGGCGGACCACGGCGCGCGCACCGCGCGCCATCCCTATCGCTGTCCGATCCCGGACGATGTCGCACCCCCGCTCGATATGGCGCGTACGTAGGGGCGAGGCTTATGCGAATCCTGTTAGACGAAACAGAAACTCAACTATCACCGTCACCCAGGATGACGGTGCTAAGTAGGACGCTCGCCGCTCAACTTGATCATGGCTTGGAGCAGTAGAGAGCATCACGCCGCCGCTCCAGCGTTTGAAATCAGCACCACCGTCGAGCGCGGTCCGACCTCATACGATCCAACATCGAGCGGCACGGCATCGGTTTCCGCCACGATGTCCAGCGGGCTCGCCAGCGACGTGTCGACCAGCCGCCGCCAGCGCGAAGCCGAGGGCAGGGCGAAGCCGAGCGTCTCCCAATAGGCATTCATCATCACGTAAATGTCGAGGTCGCCTGAATGCGTACCATACAGGTGCAACGCGATCGCGCGCGAGGCGTCCGAGAGATCCGGATTGCCGGCCGTGCCGTGCCAGCTACAGTCGCTGCCCCAGCCGGTGCTGCGGCCGATGATGGGATGCGCCTTGCGAAAGGCGATCATCATACTGAAGAAGCGCAGGATATCCGCATTGGTCGCGGTGAGGTCCCAGTCCAGCCAGGTCGTCCCGTTGTCCTGGTCATAGGCGTTGGCGTTGCCACCCTGCGTGTGCATGAACTCATCGCCCGCCACGAACATCGGCACGCCGTTCGCAAGCATCAAGAGGCAGCAGAAATTCCTGACCTGCCGCCTGCGAAGTGCCGCCACCTCGGCCGGCACGTTGTGGCCGCCCTCATGGCCGCAATTCCAGCTACGCTGCGCGTCGCTCGTGTAGCTGACGAGGTCGCAGAGATTAAGGCCGTCATGGCAATCGATGTAGTTGATGCTCTGATAACGCCGGTTGGCATCGATCACGGTGTCGGGGAAGAGGTCCGTGCTGCCGTAGAGGCGTGTCATGAGATCGGCGACCAGGCCGCCGTCGCCCTTGACGAAGCCGCGCGCGGTATCGCGAAAATGATCGTTCCACTGGCTCCAGGACTTGCCGGGAAAGGCGCGCCCCATAAGGTAGCCCCTTGCCGCATCCCACGGCTCCGCGATCAACCGCATCTCGGCGAGATTATGATCGTTGCTGATCTCGGAGACGATCGGAGGGTCTTCCGAATTTAGGCTCCCGTCCTCATTGCGCGCGAAGATCGAGGCGAGATCGAAGCGGAAGCCGTCGATGCCGATCGAGCTCGCCCAATATCTCAAGCTGTCGACCACCAGAAGCCGTACCGCGGGATGGGCGGTGCGCAAGTCGTTGCCGCAGCCGCTGTAATTGACGTACTCGGAGAGATCGCTCGGCGAGAGGGCGTAGTAGGTCGAGTTGTCGATACCGCGGAACGAATAGGTCGGACCGCCATTGCCCATTTCGCAGGTGTGATTGTAGACGACGTCGAGCAGCACCTCGATTCCGGCCTTGTGCAGCTCGTCCACCATCCAGCGAAACTCCAGCAGCGCGCCTTGCGGTGCGCCGTCGACGCTGTATTGCGCATGGGGCGAGAAGAAATTCAGCGTCATATAGCCCCAATAATTACCCAACCCCGGCTCGAACTGATGCACCGGCAGCAGCTCAACCGCGGTGATGCCGAGTGATGTGAGGTAGGGAATCTTGGCCACCACGCCCGCATAGGTGCCGCGTTCGTTGTCGGGGACGTTTGAATTGGCGCGTCGGGTGAAGCCGCGCACATGCATCTCGTAAATGATCAGGTCGTGGCCATGGCGCGGCGCCTGCGGCCGGGTGGACAGCGGCGCGATTTGCCGTTCGGGCAGCATGCCAAGCGGCGCCCGTCCGGCGTTGGATCCTCCCGCAATGGCCGCCTCGCGGCTGAAGGCCGGCGGAAAGAAAACGCCTGTGGCGTAAGGATCGAGCAGGATCTTGTCGCGATCAAAGCGCAGTCCGAGGCTCGGCTGATAAGGGCCGTCAACCTGGTAGGCGTAGTATTTCGCACCATCGACGGTCGGGGCCGGCACCCGCTGGTGCCAGACGCGGCCGGTCTTGTTGATGGGAAAGGCAAAGGGCAGGACGCGCAAGGGCGTCGCAAAATCGCGATCGTCATAGAGAAGCAAGGTGACCGAGCTTGCATCCCTCGAATACAATGCAAAATTATAGCTCTGTCGCAATTCGTCCCAGGAGCAGCCGAGCGGCCAAGGTTTGCCTTCGAGAGGTTCGCCTCCGAGACTTGCGCCGTTGCTCGCCATGCGGGTCCCTTGGATGGGCGTTGTCCCAACAGCCCGCGTGACCATAACGCGGCGGCTCGCCGGAGGGTTGCGCAACGGGAGTATAATGTCCAGCGCCTATGACGTCCGTATTTTGTGCACGTGTCGGCTGATGGTCGTATCGTCAGCGGCAGGAGGGATTTGCCGCGAGCGGTATTGCCAAAAAGGTGATCGTGGCCGGCGGCAATGTCACTATGCCGGCGGGCACTGGTTTTGCAGTGATGGCGGGCAGTGCATCGTCGGCCAGGCGCAGCGTTCTGCCGTTGAGCTGCACGAAGGCGCTTTGCAGCCGCGAGGCGCTCAGCACATACCGTTCGGAGGCGAGCGGAATCGCAAGCGCCCGCGGCATATCGCGCGACGTGTTGATCGCGAGAATGGAAACGCCGCCGGCTCTGTCGGTGGCGCAGTGGGCGTAGACATGAAGTCCCGCTTGCGTCGGTGGACCTGGGTCGAGCACGACTGGTCCCATCAGGCGACGCCACAGCAGTGCGGCCCAGTAGTTCGGCCGGGGTGTAAACGTCCGCTCCGCCAGGAGGCCATAGTCGCTTCCCGAGAGCGTGTTGTGCATGACGGCTTGAACGCCGGCCTTGGCCAATCGCCCGAGCTGGTCGAGATAGCGGAAGCTGTCGAGAAACGTCGCATCCCAGGCGTTGCCGCCACAGGCGGCATCGGCGGTTTCGGTCAGCCAGATCGGCTTGCCCGGCGCGAACTGGTCGCGAAGGGCTTTATAGAAGGCCAGCGCGTGATCTGTTCGCGCGAGCCAAGCTTCGGACAGCGCCCGGTCCGGCGTCTCGCGACCGCCGCAACGTGGCGAGAGCGCGCCGTAATGGTGATAGGAGAACACGTCGACATCGGCGCCGGAGCTGGCCAGCAGATCGCGCGTGCTGATCCTGGATGTCGTGCCGGCGGCGGAGTCGCCGATGCTGCCGGGGCCGGCGATTAGGGTCTCCGGTGAAGCCTGTCGCATGAAGGCCCGAAAGGTCCGGAAGTCCCGTCCATAGGCTGCGGCGTCGTATCCGGGTGGCGCGCCGTTCTGTGCGGCGAGCGTGGGTTCGTTCATATATTCGGCGGCGGCAATGTGCGCACCCAGGGAGTGGGTATAGGCGAGCAGGCGGGAAGCCTGCTCCGGCATCCAGGCGCCGCTCGCATCGCGTGTCCCTGCGCTCACCGCAAAAGAAGTGACGATCCGCGCACCAACCGCTTGCGCGAAGTCGACCACGCCGCGCCACTGCGCGCGCGACAGCACGGAATTATATCCCGCTGGTGGTGTCGCCGGCGCTGGTTCCGAATCCGCAAAATAGGTCGCGTTGGCCCAGGTCCCGCTGACCCGCAGGTAAGCGGGCGCCAATGCGGATGCGAGATTTCGCAGCCTTGTGTCGGAAAGCTCGATTGGCAGCCGGTATTCGTAAAGGTCCTGAGCGGCCAATGCGTGACTTCGCCCAAAGGGCTTCCAAAACCGGCCGCCGGTCACCTCCACCATCTCGATATTGTAGGACTGAAACCGCGGATCGATCTCGCCAATGCGAGCCATGCCGCCCGGCGCCACCGCTTGTTGGCCGAAGGCTTTGGAGCCGGCCAGCACTGCGATCAATATTGCCGTGGTGGTGCACTTCGAATTCATGACGATCGCCCGTGGGCGAGAACGACCAAAACTTTCATATCCGCGCCGTGAGACTATTCAATAGACCAGGGCAACACCATCTCCGACCGTCATCGGCACCTCAGGGTGACGGATTTGACTTGAGTTCAGCGCTGCGATTTCGGCAGCGACCAGGGCGCGAGCAGCTTTTGCGCGAGGCCAACCAGGCGAAATAGGATCAGGCTGATCGTCACCAGCACCACGAGCCCGGCAAAAGCGGTCGGGATTTTGAAGAACGAGGTCGAGAACGCGATGAAGAAGCCGAGCCCATTTTCCGCGGCGACGAACTCGGCGACCACGGCGCCGATGACCGCGAGGGTGGTCGAAATCTTCATCGCCGCGAACAGGTGCGGCAGCGCGAAGGGCAGCCGCACATACAGGATCTCCCGGGCGCGGCTCGCACGCAGCGAGCGCGACAATTCGATCAGTTCGTCGGGGGTGGCGAGCAGGCCGGTGACGGTCGAGACCACGACCGGAAAGAAGGCGATCAGGAAGGTGATAACGACGCGCGGCAGGTCGGAGGCTCCCAACGTCACCACGATGATCGGGGCCACGGCGACGATCGGCGTCGACTGCACCACCACCAGCAAAGGATAGAGCGTGCGTGACAGGAAGCGCGAGGAAGCAAGCGCCACGGCCAGCGGCACCGATACGATGATGGCGAGCGCATAGCCCATCAAGGCGACCCGCAAGGTCGCCCAGATATGTCCGACCCATACGGAGAGCCGCGTCGCCAGCAGTGCCTGCAGGATCGCGCTGGGCGACGGCAGCAGAAAAGAGGGAATCGCAAACAGCCTTGCCGCGCCCTCCCATATGAGGATCAGCGCGATGAAGGTGAGCGGTGGGGCAAAGCGATCGAGCAGTATGCCGAAGCGATTGGCTTGGTCGGGCTTCACGGCCTCGTCATCCGCTCCGATGCGCCGCTCACACCGCGACGGGGCGGCTGAACAGCCGGCCGCGAATGTGGTTGGCAAGTTCATGGAACGCGGGCTCCGACAGCGTCTTGATCGAGCGTGGGCGGGCGAGCGGCACGTCCAGAATTTCGCGGACACGTCCAGGTCGCGGCGTCATGACGATGATGCGGTCGGCCAGCAATAGCGCCTCCGGAATCGAATGGGTGATGAACAGCACGGTCTTCGGGCGCTCGGTCCAGATCCGCAGCAGCTCGAAGCTCATCTCGTCGCGCGTCAGCGCGTCGAGCGCGGAGAAGGGCTCGTCCATCAGGAGAATATCGGGATCGAGCAAGAGCGCCCGGGCGATCGCCACGCGCTGCTGCATGCCGCCGGACAGCTCGTCCACCCGGCGCGTCGCGCAATCGGAAAGGCCGACCAGCGCCAGCAGTTCGCGGGCGCGCCGGCGCTCGACATCGCTGACGTAGCCGTATTTGTGGCGCATCGGAAAGGTGACGTTGCCGAGCACGTCGAACCAGGGCAACAGCGTCGGCTTCTGGAACACGATGCCGATCTCGTCGCGCGGTTCGGTCACCTCAGTGCCGAAGATCTCCACCTTTCCCGTGCTTGCACGAATGAGCCCGGCGATCAGCCGCACCAGGGTGGATTTTCCGCAGCCGGACGGGCCGAGCACGGCGACGAATTCATGGCGGCCGATACCAAAGGAAAGTCCGTCGAGCGCGCTCACGACGTCTCCCCCAGCCCCGGAAAAACTCTGGCAGACATCGGTGAACTGAATCACGGGCGCGTCGAGGGCCATTCGGCTGACCTTTGCTTGCAGCATCGTCGTGTTAGAGCAAAACGGGCTCCCAACTATCACCGCCACTCCGAGTGGTGGCAGCGGGGCCGTTCATCCTTCGAGGCTCGCGGAGCCTGTCATCGGGCCGCGCTTCGCGTGGACCCGGTGGCTCGCGCCTTCAGGATGACGGTGAAAGGTAGGTGCTCGCGTCGCATCCGCGCTTTGAAACTGAACGCTGTCGGCCGACATGACGCGCTGTTGTCTCACTTCAAAAACTCGCGGCTCACCGCCTTCTCCGGGTCGAGCTTGTCCAGCGGCAGGTTCTGCGCTTCCGCCACCCACTTCCAGGTCGTCGCCAGCAATTTGGGCTCGAACGCGCCTGCGCCGTCCTTTTTGCTGATGTCGTTGACCATCAGCGGAATGGAAGCTTTCCACTGCTCCACGGCAGTATCGACGTCGACTTCCGGCACCATGGCCTTCAGCGCTTTCGCCGCGGCCATCGGGTCCGCGATCGCCATGTCGCTCGCGTGCTTATACGCCTTGAGGAATTTGCGCACGGTCTCGGGCCGTTGTGTGAGCATCTTATCGGAGACGAACACGGATAGACCATATCCGTCAAAGCCGTAAGCAGACCATGGCAGCGCCTTGAACGACTTTCCCGCTTCCTTGAGCGGACCAGCAAAAGCCGGCGCGACGGTGAGCCAGTTGATGGTCGCGTCCACCTTGCCGGACGCAAGCATCGGCGCGAGTGCGCCGGGATCCACCTTCAAGAGCTTGATCCTCTCGGCGTCGATGCCGTTTGCCTTCAACACCAGTGGCCAGGAGACGTTGGAGGAGGAGAAGGTCGCCGTCGCAACCGTCTTGCCCTCGAGATCCTTCAGGCCGTTGATGCCGTTTTCGCTGGTGGTGAAGATCGCGTCGGGCTGCAGCGTGTAGATCGACATCACCGCTTTCACCGGCACGTCGTCGGTCGCCTTGGCCTGTAAGAGAGCGGCGAGCCCGCCGGTTCCGATATCGGCGGCGCCGGTTGCCAGTTTTGTCACCACGTCGCTCGAGCCGCGGCCCGACTGGATATTGACCTTGATACCCTCCGCTTCGAACAGGCCCTCTTCGACGCCGAGATAGACCGCGGCCTTGTCGCCGGCCGGCAACCAGTCGAGCATGAAAGTGATGGGTTCGGCCGCGCGGCAGGCTTGTGCGAAGGTCAGCGCAAGCGTCACGGCAGCGCAGAATGGCAGCAAACGTCTCATGGATGTGCTCCTGACGGGTGTGGCCTCAAGCCTCGACAAAACTCATTTGCGGCTGACGCGCCGCCGCGGCGACCCACTGCTCGCGCTCGCATCTTGCATGACAGGTCTGAGAGCAGTTGTTGCAAAGGCCGGGCCATCTTCGCTCGCCGTCAGGAACGGGATCAGCACATCGGCGAGCAGTCGCGGCGCGGCGAGATGCGGCGCGTGCCCGGTCGGCAGCGTCACGACGTCGGCGCCGGGAACGAGTGCCTGCATGCGACGCTGGCATGCGGGAATCACGGCGCGGTCGGCCTCAGCCTCGACATAGAGCCGCGGAATGCGGCCAAATCGTTGCGGCGTAAGTCGAGCTCGCACGGCGCGGCCGCGGTCGGGCTGCGGCGTGAGCCGCTGCGCACAGGCAGCGGCGTCGGCCACAGGACAATCGTGAAAGAAATAGGCGAGCGCCACCTGCATGGGGACGCGGCTCGTCAGCCGGTCGCGCGACCAGATGAGGTGCGGCGCGACGCCGACTGCATCGGGGTGATCGCCCTTGAGCTCCGCAACCAGATCGGCAAACGCCATGCCGCTCGGCAGCATCATTCCGGCGACATAGGCAATGCGGCTGACGCATTCGGGAAAGCGCTCGGCGACGGCGGAAGCCACGATGCCGCCGCCGGAATGCGCGACCAGGCTCGCGCGTCCGCCGAGGCGTTTCAGTACGCCGCCAATATGCGCGACGTAGAGATCCAGCGAGACATCGGCGGGCCTGACATCGTCCTTGCCGTTGCCCGGCAGGTCGACGGCGACGGACAGGATTCCGGCCGTCTTGGCCAGCAGCGGGATCAGTCGGTCCCACACCCAGCCGCCTTGCCAGGCGCCATGGATCAGGATGGCGGGATCAGCAGCAGCCCGGGTCATGCCGCGACGGGTAGTCGTTCAAGCGCTAACGCCATTGTCGCGCGGTCTCCATGGTTCGCACGAAAATGCTAGCTGGCGCGATGCGAGCGAGAAAGCAGAGAATTTCGCACAAGGTGATGCCAAATCAGCACCGCCTGAAAAGCGCAGCGAGCAGAGAGGGTTAGGAACCTTTTGTCTGCTCGGCCGCCTCGCGCCGGCGCACCTCCTCGGAGAGGATGTGCAAGGCGAGGTCGAGGGTTGCAGGGAGCGCGCGCCCGGCGCGGACATAGACGCCTAGGTCGCTCCAGATCGGTCCGCTAGCGTCCAGCGGCACGTGAACCAGCCGTCCCTCGGCAATGTGCCGCTCGAGCCCAACCCGCGTCTGGAATGAGACGCCGATGCCGCGCTCGGCAAGTTCGCGCATCAATTCGATCGAGGACGAGCGGATGATTGGCTGTACGTTGCGCGGCAGCCGCGCCAGGGCCGGCGCCAGCAATTGCCCGATCGAGAGCTCGCCCATCGGCATGATCACCGGGTGATCGAAGCACATCGACAGGGTGACCTTGGGCCGCGAGGCCAGCGGATGATCGGGCGCCATGATCGCGCCGAGCCGGAAGCGTCCGACCGCGACCTGCCGCAATTCAGCGTGGCGCGGCAACGCGAACGCGATGCCGATATCGACCTCGCCCTCGAGCACCGCGCGCGGAATCGCCAGCGATCCCATCGATTCCGCTGAGACGGTGACGCGCGGCGTTCGCTCGCGCAAGCGGCGGAGCACGTCCGGCAGCAGCGCGCCGCAAACGCCGTCGACGGCTGCAATGGCGATGTGGCCGATCCGCGCGCCCTTCAGCCCCTCGATATCCGAGCGCGCCCGATCGAGATCCTGCAGCACGACCAGCACATGCCGCGCGAGCGCTTCGCCCGCCGAGGTCAGCTTGATGCCGTCGGGAAAGCGATCGAACAGCGGCGCGCCGACTTCGCCCTCGAGCTTCAGGATCTGGCGGTTGACCGCGGAAGAGGCGACGTTCAGCCGCCGTGCGGCTTCGCGGATCGAGCCGGCGCGGCGCACCGCGTCGAAATACAAAAGCGCGGCGGCATGGATACGCAAATTCTTAAAGACCTCGGCAAGACAGCGATTCGGTCACGGTGCCACAGGACGCAAGCAATTGTCTCAATTGTTGCTGGTCTGCGCCACCACCACCAGCACCTCGGCGCGCTGCCGGCCGAGGCTCCTGACCTCGTGCGGAGTCTCGCCGGAGAAATAAAGGCAGTCGCCCTTGGACAAGATAAGCTCCTCGCCGTCGAGCTTGATGGCGATCCTGCCGTTGACTACGAACAGCATCTCTTCGCCCGCGTGGGAGGCCCGCTGCGCCGATTTCAGCGGCGGGCTCAACAGGAACGGCTCCATCATTTTCAGCGTGCGTCCGGCGGCGAGCGCGAACAGCTCGAAACCGCCCTCCTGTAAAGGCGTGTTGCGATCCTCCTCGCGAAACAGCGTGTAGCGCGGCGCTGGTTCGGAGTTGGGGTCGAAGAAATAGGCGGCCTTCACCTCAAGCGCGGCCGCGATACGCAACAGCGCCGCGATCGAGGGCATCTTCAGCCCCCGTTCGACCAGCGAGATATAGCCGCGGGTCAGCTCGCTCAAACTCGCGAGCCGATCCAGCGTCATGCCCTTGGCCATGCGCAGTTGGCGGATATTGGCGCCAACGCCGTCGGCTTTGGTGATGTCGAGCAATCTCTTCTCCGGGCGCGAGATCTTTGGATCGCCCCTTTTGCCGCAGATCGCGGCGATCTGCCAGCGCGGGCGGCGCCAATGCTGCACAATCGGCGAGCCGCGATTGATATCTCACAGAAAACATGATGGCCGAAATTTCAAGCACCAGCGCGGATTTCATGAGCAAAGGCAGCGTCAAACGCGACAAAATTGCCGCAAAATACAGCAAATCGCCGTTAGTGCCGATTTGGGCGGCAACTGCCGCTTTTCTGCAATTGATTGCTGTTAGTAAACATGGTCGCTCTTTCAAGCCGGCATCCGACCAACTGCGCGCAGGCGTGCGCGCGACAAGGAGAGCTTGATGAGCGTAGCGGAGCAGGTTGATTTCAAAACCGTTGAGGACGATAGCGCGACCTTGCGGCGGATCGTCTGGTCGAGCGTCATCGGCACCGCGGTCGAGTGGTACGACTTTCTGATTTACGCCACCGCGACGGCCCTCGTCTTCAACAAGATCTTCTTTCCCACCGGCAACGGGACGCTGGCGACGATCGCCGCGTTCGGCACTTACGCGGTTGGCTTCCTGGCGCGTCCGCTCGGCGCCGCCGTCTTCGGTCACTACGGCGATCGCGTCGGCCGCAAGGCGATGCTTGCAATCACGATCATCGTCATGGGCCTCGGCACCTTCCTGATCGGCTTGCTGCCGACCTATCAGCAGATCGGCATCGCCGCGCCGCTGCTTCTCGTCGTATTGCGCTTCCTGCAGGGCATCGGCCTCGGCGGCGAGTGGGGCGGCGCCGTGCTGATGGTGGTCGAGAATTGTCCGAGCGACCGGCGCGGGCTGCTGGGCGCCATGGTGCAGGTCGGCAACCCCATCGGCAATATCGCTGCGGTCGGCATCTTCGCTCTCGTCGCCGGTCTGCCCGAGGCGCAATTCATGAGCTGGGGCTGGCGGATTCCTTTCCTGATCTCGATCCTGCTGGTCGGTGTCGGTCTCTACATCCGTCTCAGCATGGATGAGACTCGAGCATTCCGTCAGGTGCAGGCCAAGAATGGAGTTGCCCGCCTGCCGCTGGTCGAGATTTTCAAGCATCACCGCCGGCCCTTCTTAACCGCGGTGTGCCTGAAGATCTCCGAGATCGCCTGGGCCAGCATCGGCGGCGTCTTTGTGATCGCTTACGCGACCGCACATCTCGGCCTGCCGCGCAGTGTCGTGTTGAACGGTGCGTTTGCTTCCTCCGTGGTCGCGCTGTTCGCCATTCCGCTGTTCGGCTGGATATCGGATCGCGTCGGCCGCAAGACCATGTTCTTTGCGAGCTGTGCGTTTTCCGTCCTGTTTGCCTTCCCGCTGTTCTGGCTGCTTGACACGCGTGAGCCCGCCATCGTCATCCTCACCATCGTCATTGCCATCAGCTTCGGGCAGATGGTGATGTTCGGCATCGGCGCGCCCTGGTACTCGGAACTGTTTTCCGCGCGCCTGCGCTATAGCGGTGCTTCGCTCGGCTTTCAGGTCGGTGCGGCCTTGAGCGGCGGCCTGACCCCGCTGATCGCGGCATCTCTGATGGCCGTAAGCGGTGGCGCAACCTGGCCGGTTTCGCTGTTCCTGATCGCGTGCGCCATGATCACGGCGACTGCCACCTATGTCGCGCCCGAAATGGCGAACAAGGAGCTGACTTGATCCATGCCGCGGCCTCGTTTTGTGCTAGGTTCAACGGTCTGACCGGGATATTTCATCATGCTGGATAAAGTCGACGCTGTTCAAGCGGACACCGCGGCAAAGCCGTCGTGGACGGGTTTTGTCCGTTATCTGCACATCACCCCGCGCGCCTTCTTGCCGATGCGCGCGATGCCCGAGGTGACGCTGGTCGCAGGCAAGGGCATCGAGGGCGATCGTTACATGATCGGCCGCGAGGAGGGCTTCTATTCGCACAAGCCGGAAGAGGGTCGGCAGGTCACCTTATTCGAACTGGAGACACTGATCGCACTCAAGCGCGATGCCAACATCGAGTTGGGCGCGCACGAGCACCGGCGCAATGTGACGGTGGAAGGGGTGCCGCTCAATCATCTGGTCGGACAGCGCTTCTGGCTCGGCGAGACTCTGCTGGAGGCCACACGGCTGTCGATTCCCTGCCGGCATATCGAGGAGATTACCGGCAAGGCGATCTTCGATGCGCTGATCAACCGCTCGGGGCTTAACTGCAAGATCATTCGGGGCGGCGTCGTCAAGATCGGCGACATCGTGCGCAACGCCGCATGACCAAGCGGCCGATCACGACCGTTAAGGCCGTCGTCGAGTCCATCGATGACGACGGCCATGGCATCAAGGTGTTCACCCTGGTCGATCCCGATCGATGGGAGCTGCCGCCGTTCAAGCCGGGCGCGCATATCGATCTGCATTTGGCGAATGGTCTCGTGCGGACCTATTCGCTATGCAACGATCCCGCCGACAACACGCGTTATGTGGTTGCAGTCAGGCGCGAGGCCGAGGGCCGCGGCGGCTCGATCGCACTGCATGAGGAGGTGAGGATCGGCGACAGCATCGGCCTTTCGCTGCCGCGCGGCGGGCTTGTGCTGGACTCCCCGGCAGCGCGCTACATCCTTGTCGCCGGCGGCATCGGCGTCACACCCTACCTGTCCGTCGCCAGCTCTCTGCGGCGGATCGGGCACGACGATTTCACGCTTCACGTCATCGCACGCCAGATTATGCCGCTCGAACATCGGCTTGCGCCCCTGATCGCCGAAGGCCGCGTCGTGTGGCACGACACATCCAGACATGGTCGTCCCGAAATCGCCGCCCTGCTTGGTCAAGTGTGTCCAGACACGCGTCTGGATACGGTGATCGCCTGTTGCGGTCCGGAATCGATGATTTCCGATTTCGAGCAGGCAGTCGAAGGCTGGCCTGCCAACAATGTTCATATCGAACGCTTCGTGCCGCCCCCGCTCGCTGTCGATCCCCATGCAAAGCCGTACACGCTCGTGCTTGCGCGTGCGGGCACCGAAATTCCGGTGCGCGCCGGCCAGAGCATGTTGTCCGCATTGGAGGATGTCGGCATCGAGGTGCCGACCTCCTGCTGCGGCGGCATCTGCGGCGCCTGCAAGGTCGGCTGGCTCGAAGGCAAGCCGCTGCACCGTGATCGCGTGCTGTCGCCGTATGAACGCGAGCGCTTCCTGATGGTCTGCGTCGCCGGGTCGGAGTCCGAACGATTGATCTTGGATCTCTAGGACCAGTTCGCCGTGGACACCCGATCTGGTTTCATCATCCTGAGGTGCGAGCGAAAGCGAGCCTCGAAGGATAGCCTCGAAGGATGACGGGTTGACGTGGGCGCCTTTCCGGTAGAGTGAGAAGATCGCCGCGGTTATGCTGCCGCGATCCTCCCCGCCGGTTCCGGCTATTCACCTAAAGGAACAAACGTTGAGCGACATTCGGATAGCGATTGTCGGCTTCGGCAAGATCGCGCACGACCAGCATGTCCCGGCCATTGCAACGACGGACGGCGTGACGCTGGTGGCCGTTGCTGATCCGAATCCCGTGACTGCGAGCGTCCCGCATTTTCGCTCACTAGAAGAGCTGCTGCGCGAGGGTCCGGAGATCGATGCGGTTGCGCTCGCGACACCGCCGCAGATCCGGCGCGCGCAAGCCGCGCTAGCCCTCGCCGCGCAAAAACATGTGTTCCTGGAAAAGCCGCCGGGCCGAGCGATCAGCGAGATTCTTCCGCTCATTGCGGCGGCGCGCGAGGCGCGGCGCAGTTTGTTTGCGAGCTGGCACGCGCGGTTCGCGCCTGCCGTGGAGCCGGCGCGGCGCCTGCTTGCGGAGCGCAAGCTGCTGGGCGCAACCATCACCTGGAAGGAAGATGTCCGCAAATGGCATCCGGGTCAGGAGTGGATTTTTGCACCCGGCGGCTTTGGCGTGTTCGATCCTGGCATCAATGCGCTCTCGATTCTGACGCGCATCCTGCCGCGGCCCCCATTCGTGACGGCCTCGACTTTGGAGATTCCCGCAAACCGTGCAGCCCCGATTGCCGTCGAACTCGAACTGTCCGATGGCGCCGGCCTGCCGATCCGGGCGAGCTTTGATTTTCGTGAGCGCAACCGCGAAATCTGGGAAATCCATATCGAAACCGACAAAGGGCCTGTCAGCCTCTCCGCCGGCGGCGCCCGCTTGCTCGCCGGGGCGGAAATCCTGGTCGACGCCAAGAAAGACTCCTATCCGCTGCTCTATCGCCGCTTCGTCGAACTCGTCCGGGAAAACCGAAGCGATGTCGACTTGTCGCCATTGCAACTCGTGGCCGATGCCTTCCTGCTCGGCCGGGCGCGGCAGGCCGAATCCTTTGACTTCTAAGCAGGAGGCGCCGGATGCTTCCCCTTACCAGCGTCTTTTGAGGCGACAGGATCCAGCAAAAAAAGACGCGAAATAGTCAAATAATATGACTAGTCGGCGCACGTTTTCCGTGAAATAGTCCTGTTGCTGCACCCAAACGGGCGGCTCGAAGGTGCCACGACACCAAAGAAGTGGCACCTGGATAATCACCTTGGGAGAACGCGCCTCATGATCCTCAAAGCACTTGTTGCGGCCACCGCGTCGGCCGTTCGCATAATCTCGCAGTCCACTGAAGGTGCTCCGCTCCTGGCGATCCGTTCGCGCATTGCATGATCCGTCGACGCGCCCGGCCTCGTGACCGGTGTGCATAGACGCGCCGCTCGGCGGCGTTCGTGCAGGAGCAAAAGCCATGACATCGCGCATTGTCGTTATCCCCACGCGGCGTGCTCATTCCAACCACGAGGAGGTCGCGCGCAGCATCGGCGTCGACATCATCGCCGGCCGCTACGCGAAAGGAATGCGGTTGCCGGGCGATGCTGAGCTCATCGCGATGTTCGGCGTATCGCGGCCGGTGCTGCGCGAAGCCGTCAAGACGCTCGTGGCAAAAGGGCTGCTCTCGACCAAGGCCCGGGTCGGCACTATCGTGCGCGAGCGCGGCGCCTGGAACATGTTCGACGCCGATGTGCTCGCCTGGCATCTCGACGCCGGCATCGACCGGCGGTTTCTCGGCGATCTTGCCGAGATCCGTCTCGCCGTCGAACCCCGCGCGGCGCGGCTGGCTGCGGCGCGCCGCTCCGAGGCCGACATCGTTGCGCTCAAGTGCAGCATGGAGCTGATGCGGCAGGAAGCTCCCGATTCCATCGGCTTTGCCGATGCCGATCTCGCTTTGCACATCGCGGTGGCCAATGCGTCAGGCAATTTGTTCATGCGCTCGATCGGCCATGTGATCGAGGCTGCCTTGCGCGCCTCTTTTCTGCTGAGCGCGCCATCTGAGGAGCAGGACCGCGAGACTGTCCTGCTCTGGCACCAGCGCATCGTCGACGCCATCGCGGACCGCGACGCCGACATGGCGGCGAGAGCCATGATCGAGGTCATTCATAACGGCATGCACCGCCACGAGCGATCGGCGGGCTTGCAAGTAGCCGAGAATGTGGCAGCCAAGCCGGATTGGAAGGACGAGCCATGACCGGTCAGCGCCTCGTCAGGGATATCTTCGGCGCGCTGCCGGATGGCCGCGCGGTGGAACGCATCGTGCTCCACGGCGCAAAAGGTTTCGCAGCCCATGTCATCACCTACGGCGCGGTGCTGCAGGCGCTGATCGCTCCCGATGCGGCCGGGCATTGCGAAGACATCGTGCTCGGCCATGACGATCTGGCCGGTTATGTTGGCGAGCGGCGCTTCTTCGGCGCGACCGTCGGCCGCTACGCCAACCGCGTTGCCAATGCCCGCTTCGAGCTCGATGACGAGATGGTGCGGCTTGCGGCCAACAATGGCCCGCATGCCCTGCATGGCGGGCCCAACGGTTTCGACCGGCAGCTCTGGCAGATTACGGAGACGGACGAGGGTGAGCAGCCCTCTGTCACGCTGACCTATGTCAGCGCCGATGGCGAGGAAGGCTATCCTGGCCGGCTCGCAGCCAGCGTGATGTATCAGCTCACGGGCCCATCCGAATTGTCGCTTGTCTTCAGGGCAAGCACGGACCGCCCGACCGTCGTCAACCTCACCAATCATAGCTTTTTCAATCTTGAAGGCGCGGCTTCGGGGACCGATATCCTCGATCACCGCCTGACGGTCGCGGCCGAGCATTTTCTCGCGATTGATACGACGGCAATTCCCCTGCCAACGACACCGCGCTCCGTTGCGGGCACCCCCTTCGATTTCCGTAAGCCCACCGCCATCGGCACCCGGATCCGCCAGGATAACGCGCAGTTGCGAAACGGGAGAGGCTATGACCACAATTTCTGCCTGGCAGACGATCGGCAGTTGAAATTTGCCGCGCGGCTGGAGGCGCCCCGGTCGGGCCGCGTCCTCGAGCTCTTCACCGACCAGCCAGGCCTGCAGGTCTATTCGGGGAACTATCTCGACGGGTCGATCGCCGGAAAGCAGGGGCGGCTCTATCGACAGTCCGACGCCATCTGTCTCGAGCCGCAAGTGTGGCCCGACGCGCCGAACCGGCTGGATTTTCCGAGCCCGCGGCTGGCGCCCGGCGAAGTCTATCGACACCACATTGTCTATCGCTTTTCGAGCCGACGCGGAGGGGCATGATGGAGCGCCTGCGGACCTCCATTCTTTGCGAGGAGCGCTGTCATCTCGGCGAGGGGCCGACCTATGACGCGGCGACCGACACCGCCTGGTGGTTCGATATTCTCGAAGGCCGCCTCTTTGAAGCGCATGTTGGCAGCGGCCGTGTGCGCAGCCACGCACTGGGCAGGATGGCGAGCGCGTTGGCGCGCATCGATGCCGCTCGCCAGCTCGTCGTCGCGGAAGACGGTCTTTATATTCGTAACGTTGGCGACGGCGCGATGAGGCTTTATCGCCCGCTTGAGGCCGATAATCCGCGCACCCGCTCCAATGACGCGCGGGTGCATCCGTCCGGCACCTTCTGGATCGGCACCATGGGCCGCAAGGCGGAGCGCGGTATGGGGGCGATCTATGCGCTCCACCGCGGCGAGCTCTCGCGGCTGTTTTCAGCCATCGCGATTCCGAACGCGATCTGCTTCTCACCCGATGGTGCGCTCGGCTATTTCGCTGATACTGCGGAAAACGTGCTCTATCGCATTCCTCTCGATGCCTCGACCGGCCTGCCTATCGGCCCGCCCGAGGAGTTGCTGCGACATCGCGATGTCGGCGGGCTCGACGGCGCGGTGGTCGACGCCGAGGGCCGGATCTGGAACGCGCGCTGGGGCGGCGGCTGTGTCGATATCTACAGCCCGCAAGGCGCGCATCTGCGCTGCCTCCACGTGCCGGCGCGCCAGGCAAGCTGCCCGGCTTTCGTCGGCCCCGATCTGTCGCGCCTGCTCGTCACCTCCGCCTGGCAGGATATGGACGAGGCCGCGCGCGCTGCCGATCCCGAGCATGGCCGCACCTTCCTGTTGGAGGCATCTGCGCCCGGGCGTCCGGAGCCCGACGTGAAGCTCGGAACTTCGTAAGGGAACGAGGGACAGTCAATCTTCGATCGTAACGTCAAAACCAAGAGAAGAAAGGGAGTGGAAGAATGCTCAAGCTGAAGACCGCCTTTGCCGCGCTCGCCCTGGCGAGTTTCGCAGCGATGTCCTCAAGCACTGGCGCGCTCGCCCAGGGCAAGGGGACGATCGGCATTGCCATGCCGACAAAATCCTCCGCGCGCTGGATCGACGACGGCAACAACATGGTCAAGACGTTGAAGGAGCGCGGCTATGATGCCGATTTGCAATATGCCGAGGACGATATCCCCAACCAGCTCTCGCAGGTCGAGAACATGGTGACCAAGCGCGTCAAGGCGTTGGTAATCGCGGCGATCGACGGCACCACGCTCTCCGACGTGCTCAAGCAGGCCAAGGCCAACGGCATCACCGTGATCGCCTATGACCGCCTGATCCGCGATACGCCGAATGTCGATTACTACGCGACCTTCGACAATTTCCAGG
Organism: Bradyrhizobium sp. ARR65; assembly: GCF_000472385.1. Classification (GTDB taxonomy): domain Bacteria; phylum Pseudomonadota; class Alphaproteobacteria; order Rhizobiales; family Xanthobacteraceae; genus Bradyrhizobium. The sequence continues at coordinate 9,325 of NZ_AWZU01000052.1, read as the reverse complement.
TCGGCGTGCTGCAGGCACAGTCGATCGAGCAGAAGCTCGGCTTGAAGGACGGCAAGGGTCCGTTCAACATCGAGCTGTTCGGCGGCTCGCCTGACGACAACAACGCCTACTTCTTCTACAACGGCGCGATGTCGGTGCTGCAACCCTACATCGACAGCAAGAAGCTCGTCGTCGTCTCTGGCCAGATGGGCATGGACAAGGTGGCGACCTTACGCTGGGACGGCGCCACCGCGCAGGCGCGCATGGACAATCTGCTCAGCGCCTTCTATGGCAGCAAGCATCTCGACGCCGTGCTGTCGCCTTACGACGGCATCTCTATTGGCATCATTTCCTCGCTTAAGGGCGTCGGCTATGGCAGCCCCGACCAGCCGATGCCTGTGATCAGCGGCCAGGACGCGGAGGTGCCCTCGATCAAGGCGATTCTGCGCGGCGACCAGTCTTCGACAATCTTCAAGGATACGAGGGATCTCGCGAAGGTCGCCGCCGACATGGTCGATGCGGCGCTGGGCGGCAAGCAGGTTCCCGTCAACGACACCAAATCCTACAACAACGGCGTCAAGGTGGTGCCCTCCTATCTGCTCAAGCCCGTGGTGGTCGACAAAGGCAATTGGGAGAAGGTCTTGATTGACTCCGGCTACTACAAGCGCTCGCAATTCGACTGAACTGCAATCTCCGGCAGGCGTGGAACCCGCGCCTGCCGGAGACTCCCCGAGGAAACACCGTTCGGCGACGCGGGACATGATGCGATGACGGCAATGCTGGAAATGCGCGGCGTCAGCAAGAGCTTTGCGGGCGTGCAGGCGCTGCGCGACGTCAATTTCACCGTTCGGGCCGGCGAGATCCACGCCCTCGTCGGTGAGAACGGCGCCGGCAAATCGACGCTGATGAAGGTGCTGAGCGGGGTCTACCCCCACGGCAGCTATGAGGGCGCCATCATCTTCGAGGGCGAGGAGCGGCGCTTTCGCGATATCAACGATTCCGAGGCGCTCGGCATCATCATCATCCACCAGGAACTGGCGCTGATCCCGCTGCTGTCGATCGCCGAGAACATCTTCCTGTCGCATCCGCCCGCGCGGCTCGGCATCATCGATCGTGACGCGGTGTATCGGCAGACGCGCGAGTTATTGGCCCAGGTGGGCCTGCGCGAGCATCCCGATACGCTGATCACCGATCTCGGCGTCGGCAAGCAGCAGCTCGTCGAGATCGCAAAGGCGCTGTCCAAGCGCGTGCGGCTGTTGATCCTCGACGAGCCGACCGCCAGCTTGAACGAGGCCGACAGCGCGGCGCTGCTCGATCGGCTGCTTGCGTTCCGCAAGCAGGGGATCGCCTCGATCCTGATTTCCCACAAATTGAACGAGGTCGCCCGCGTCGCCGACCGCATCACGGTGCTGCGCGACGGCCGCACCGTCGACAGCATCGATTGCGGCACACAGCCGGTGGAGGAAGATCGCATCATTCGCAGCATGGTCAATCGCGACCTCGCGCATCGCTTTCCCGAGCGTCACGCCCACATCGGCAGTCCCGTCCTGGAGGTCAGAAACTGGTCGGTCTACCATCCGCTGCATCCCGAGCGGCAGGTCATCAAGAACGTTGATTTCCACGTCAGGCGCGGCGAGGTCGTCGGCATCGCCGGCCTGATGGGTGCCGGCCGCACCGAATTCGCCATGAGCCTGTTCGGTCGCGCCTGGGGCCGCAATATCACGGGCCGCATTGCACTCGAGGGCTGCGAGGTCGACCTTTCCAGCGTCCCGGCCGCCATCGACGCCGGCCTCGCTTACGTGACCGAGGATCGCAAGCAGCTCGGCCTGATCCTCGCCGACGACGTGCGCAAGAACGTCACGCTCGCAAGCCTCGCCCAGGTGGCGCCGCGTTGGGTCATCGACGATGTCGCGGAGTTGAGGGCCGCCAGCGATTATCGAACCCGCATGCGCATTCGCTGCTCCGACGTCTACCAGGAGACCGGCCAGCTCTCCGGCGGCAACCAGCAGAAGGTCGTGTTGTCGAAATGGCTGATGACCGACCCGCAGGTGCTGATCCTGGACGAGCCGACCCGCGGCATCGACGTCGGCGCGAAATATGAGATCTATTGCATCATCAACGAGCTCGCTGAGGCCGGCAAAGGCGTCGTGGTGATCTCGTCGGAAATGCCGGAATTGCTCGGCATCTGCGACCGGATCTGCGTGATGAACGACGGCGCCTTTGTCGGCGAATTTGCAAGCGGCGATGCCACGCAGGAAAAGATCATGCGCGCCATCATGCATAACAAGAGAACCGGAAACGGCGCGCGCGAGAGCGACATGGAGATGGGAGGAGTGCGGCCATGACCGACAAGACGGTTTCGCTGCCCGAGGAGCACAAGGCCGGCAGCTTCATCAAGCACAATTTGCGCAACTACGGCATGTTGCTGTCGCTGTTCGTGATCATGCTGTTCTTCCAGGTGGTGACCGACGGCACGCTGCTGCAGCCGCTCAACCTCACCAATCTCGTGCTGCAGAACAGCTACATCGTCATCATGGCGCTCGGCATGCTGCTCGTGATCGTCACCGGCCATATCGATCTTTCCGTCGGTTCGGTCGCGGGCTTCGTCGGCGCGGTCGCGGCCGTGCTGATGGTGCGCTATCACATCGACTACCCGCTCGCCTTCATCGCCTGCCTTCTGGTGGGTGCAGCGATCGGGGCGGCGCAGGGCTATTGGGTCGCCTATTTCGGGATTCCCTCCTTCATCGTCACGCTCGCGGGCATGCTGGTGTTCAAGGGGCTGGCGCTTGCCGTGCTGCAGGGCCAGTCGGTCGGGCCGTTTCCGGCGACCTTCCAGAAACTGTCGTCGGGCTTCATTCCGGAGCTGTTTTCAGGCGCGGGCACTTTTCACCCGACCTCGCTTTTGATCGGCGCCGCGCTGGCGCTCGCGCTGGTCTATGCCAGCGCCAAGGTTCGCGCACGCGAAGCCTCGCATGGCATCGAGGTCGAGCCTTATGCTTTCTTTGTCGGCAAGAGTGCGGTGCTTGCCGGCGTGGTGCTCTATTTCACCTATCTGATCGCCTCGCACCGGGGTTTGCCGAACGTGCTCGTCATCATGACGGCGCTGATTGCCCTGTACGGCTTTGTGACGCGGCGGACCGTGATCGGCCGCCAGATCTACGCCGTCGGCGGCAACGCCAAGGCGGCTAAGCTGTCGGGCATCAAGACCGAGCGGCTGACCTTCCTGACCTTCGTCAACATGGGCGTGCTGGCCGCGCTCGCGGGCCTCGTCTTCGCCGCCCGTCTCAACACGGCAACCCCCAAGGCCGGCGCCGGTTTCGAGCTCGACGTCATCGCCGCCTGCTTCATCGGCGGCGCCTCGGCTTATGGCGGGGTGGGGCGGGTCGGCGGCGCGGTGGTCGGCGCCATGATCATGGGCGTGATGAACAACGGCATGTCGATCCTCGGCATCGGCATCGATTATCAGCAGGTGATCAAGGGCCTGGTGTTGCTGGGCGCCGTCTGCCTCGATGTCTATAACCAGCGCCGCTAGCGCGTGATGAGATTGGGTTCAGTTGGCTGCCTCGGCGGTTGCCGGTCCGACCAAGCCCCATCTTGCTCTAGCGCCGCGGCTCAGTGTCACGCGCCCGCGCGCAAGGTCTCTCCGATCGCGTTCGCAAGACGCCGGCAGAGGCGCTGCGCATCCTGCCCGGCGACATTGGTGAAGCCGAGCAGCAGACCGTCCCCGCAGCCAGGTCGAATGGCGCGACGGGACAGTGGTTCCACCGCAAAGCCTGCGGCCTCTGCCTTGCTCGCCAATTCGCTGTCGCGCCGGAGGCTCGCAAAGCGCGCGATCAGATGCATGCCGCCGGGCTGCAGATCGACGATCACGCGATCGCCGAACACATTTTTGAGCGCATCGGCCAGCGCTTGCCGGCGCTCGGCGTAGAGGCTGCGCATGCGCTTCAGGTGCCGCGCAAAATGTCCTTCGGTCATGAAGCCGGCGACGACGCGTTGTTCGAAGGTCGCGATGCGGGCATCGCTGTTCCGGATGGTGCGCTCGAACGCGTCGGCAAGATCGTCCGGCAGCACCAGATAACCAAGGCGCAGGCCTGGAAAGAGCACCTTGCTCAGGCTGCCCGCATAGATCACGCAGCCGCCGCGATCGAGGCTCTTCAGTGCAGGCAGCGGCCGGCCCGCATAATGGAACTCGCCGTCATAGTCGTCTTCGACGATGATGGCGCGCGCCTCCGCCGCCCATGACAGCAGTGACAGTCGGCGTGGCAGAGACAAGGCAACGCCGAGCGGACTCTGGTGCGACGGGGTCACGACCGCGAGCCGCGCGTCAGGTGCGCGCGCGATGCCTTCCGAGACCCGCATGCCCTCGGCATCGACTGGGACAGGTATAATTCTCGTGCCCGCAGCCTCGAACGCCGCGCGCGCCAGGTGATAACATGGATCTTCGAACCAGACCTTGTCCTTGGGCTTCAATAGCGCCCGGATGATCAGGCCGAGCGCCCCCTGGTACCCGCTCGTGATCACCACCTGCCGCGCGCTGCAGATCGCGCCGCGACCGACCGCGAGATAGGCGGCAATGGCCTCGCGCAGCGGCCAATATCCGGCGCCGTCCGGGTAGGCCATATCGGCCGCCGACAACGCGCGGGCCTCGCGGGCAACGAGGCGCGACCAGAGCTTGCGCGGAAATGCGTCGAGTGCCGGCAGGCCGAGCTGGAAGGGCCTCGGCTCACGCTGCGCCGGTTGCAGCGGGAGCGGCGCATCGCGTCTCTCCGTTGCCGCTCTTCGCGCCGCCAGGCTCGGCAGGTGCGGTGACACGATCGTTCCCAACGCGCGACGGCTGACGACGTAGCCTTCGCCGGTCAGCATCGCGTAGGCGGTGTCGACGGTGCCGCGCGCGACGCTCAGTTGCTGTGCGAGGCTGCGCGCCGATGGCAGCCGATCACCCGGCCGAAGCTGGCCCGTGGTGATGGCCGACCTGAAATGATCGTAGATCTGCCGGTGTATCGGCGTCTTGCCGCCGGCGAGCATCAGGGGCGGAGGGGAATACGCCATGGCCTAATCAGATTAACGCATCTTGGCCCTAACGCATAGGCCAAGCGCCCTTACCTTGCGCGATGATGAAATGACCAATCGGGCTTCGCGCGGCGATCGCTCCGTCGGCGGAGCAAGCATTGAAGGATAATGAGCAATGGCACAGAGAGTATCCGCCCCGAAGATCGCGCCTGATGGCTATGCCGCCTTGGTTGCCGTGGAAAAATATCTGCACCAGTGCGGGCTTGAGGAGCGGCTGATTCATTTGGTGAAAATGCGCGCTTCGCAGATCAATGGCTGCGCCTATTGCCTTGCGGTCCACAGTCGCGACGCGCGCCGGGCCGGCGAGAGCGAGCAGCGGCTGTATCTGCTCGACGCCTGGCATGAAGCACCCATATATACGCCGCGCGAGCGTGCCGCATTGGCCTGGACCGAGGCGGTCACGCGCATCGCCGATACACATGCGCCTGACGAAGCGTATGAAGCGCTGCGCCCGCATTTCACCGACAAGGAAATCGCCGATCTCACCATTCTCGTCGGCATGATCAATCTCTGGAATCGCATCGCCATCAGCTTGCGCAGCCAACCCGCGGTCGAGCCCAGGGCTGCGTAAGGTCAACAGGAGAATCTCGCGATGAAGACTGCAAGCAACCGGCGGACCTTCAACCAAGGCGCGCTGCTTTCCCTGGTGGCGGCCCTGACGGCGCGTTCCGCCCCGCTTTCATCGGCGCAAGCGCAGCCGGCGGGAGGTGCCTCGGCCCGGCGCGAAATCATCAAGCAGCCGCTGCCCGGCAACTCCGATCTGGATCTTACCCTCGTCGAGGTGACCTATCCACCCGGAGCCGGTTCGCCGCCGCATCTGCATGCCAATGGGGTGATGGCCTTCGTCGTCGCGGGCGAAATCGCCTCGCAGGTCGGCGAGGGGCGTGAGCAAACCTATCGCGCCGGCGAGGCGTGGTGGGAGCCGCCCGGCGCGGTGCATCGCGTCTCGCGCAATGCCAGCACAACGGAGACTGCGACCTTGCTCGCGATCTATATCGCGCCAAAGGGAGCATCGGGCGTCGAACTGATGAAGCCGCTCTGAACCTGATTTGATCGCCGAGCTGCAACCGGCCACGATACCCAGCTGCCGAGACCGTTGCCGGCCGATCCTTTGCGTTTCCCGATCCTGACGCCGGCTCAGCGCGCGGATTTCCCTCGACGACGACGCTTGCGTGACAGCGTTGCGGTCGGACGACCTCCCGCGGATGAAGAAGCCTAACATCGGTGTCAGAATCTGGCGCATTTGTCAGTTGAAGAAGTGGCATGACTTGGGTCTGCTGACCTCCTCTTGCGACTGGTTTCATCGCTGCTGGACAATGGAGGAATGGGATGAACAAGCTTGCTAAATCTCTCATTGCAGGCGCGCTCGGGACCGCGCTTGCGCTTGCGTCGCCGGCCTTCGGCCGTGGTGGCGGCGGCGGTGGCTTCGGCGGTGGCGGGCATGGCGGAGGCTTCGGCGGCGGCGGCATGCACGCCGGCGGCTTCGGAGGTGGCATGCGCGGCATGGGAGGAGGCGGAATGCATTTCGGCGGCATGGGCGGAGGAACGCGCTTCGGCGGAATGGGCGGAGGCCCGCGATTTGCGGCTATCGGCCCAGGTCCGCGCTTCGGTGGATTTGCTGGCGGCCCGCGCTTTGCCGGGAGCCGTTTCGCAAGCGCGCGCTTCGCTCATGCGGCCTTCACGCCGGGGTTCTCACGCTTCGGCTTCCATCGCCCCTTCTTCCACCATCGCTTCCGGCGCTTTGCTTTTTTTGGCGGACCGTTCTTCTATGCTGATTACGCCTTCTACGATGGCTGCTGGCGCTGGGCGTGGACGCCGTATGGTGCGCAGTGGGTTAATGTCTGCGTGGATTACGGCTACTTCTAACCGCCGCGCATCCTCGTGATGATCGCCACTGGCGCATGTCCCACCAGCCTTGGTAGGCTGGTGGCGATCGTCGGAGCAAAGCCATGACGGGAGGTCGTCGCCGCATCCTCGTCGTCGAGGACGACCCGGAAACCGCCGGCCAGTTGACGGAGCAGCTCGCGACCAGCGGCTATCAGGTGGATCTCGCCGCTACCGGCGGCGAGGCGCTGAGGCTCGGCGCGGCTCGCGATTACGCCGTGATCACGATCGACCGCATGTTGCCGGATATCGATGGCATCACGGTAATGCGCCAGTTGCGCAATAACGGCATCGCCGCGCCCTTCCTGATCATCAGTGCGCTCGGCGAAGTCGACGATCGCGTACGCGGCTTGCGCGCCGGCGGCGATGATTACCTGGTCAAGCCGTTTTCCTTCCTCGAACTGCTTGCGCGGCTGGAGGCGCTGGGCCGCCGCAGCGACACCGTCGCCAAGGAGACCATCCTGCGCGTCGGCGATCTCGCCATCGACCTGATCTCGCGGACCGCCAGCCGGCGTGGCAAGGAAATTCTGCTTCTGCCCAAGGAATTTCAGCTCTTGGAGTATCTGGTGCGCAACGAAGGCCGCGTCGTGTCGCGCGCGATGCTGCTGCAGCACGTCTGGGACCTGCATTTCGATCCGTCGACCAATATCATCGATGTCTATGTCGGCCGGGTGCGCCGCAAGGTCGACGACCAGCAGGCCTATCCGCTGATCCACACGGTTCGCGGCGTCGGGTATTGTCTCCGTGCTCCTGGCTAAGACGCTGACGTCGTCGACCTTCAAGCTGGCGCTGATCGCGATCGGGACGTTCGGCGTGATCGTCTCCGCGATCTTCAGCTACGTCTATCTGTCGACTGCCCACTACGTCCGCAGCCGGTCGGATCGCACCATCCTGGCCGAATACATGAGCCTGCGCGACGCTTACTTGCGCTCGGGCCGCGACGCGCTGATCGAGCTCATCCGCCAGCGCATGGCCGACAGGGGATTTGCCGATCACGTCTACCTGCTCGCCGATCCGTCGTCGAACGTGGTGGCCGGGAATTTCGCGCAGTGGCCGCAGGCCGCCACGACGAACGGATGGACCGAATTCCGCGCCGCCGATGCTGCGCCGGACGCAACCAGGCCGCCTCTGGTGCGTGGGATGGTGGAGATCTTCGCGGGTGGCGATCGCCTGCTGGTCGGGCGCGACATCAGCGATCTCGACAGCTTTACCGCTCAAATCAAGATGGCCCTGATCTCGGGCGTCATCTTGATCTTCGTGCTGGCTGCGATGGCAAGCATCCTGGTGACGCGCCGGACCGTGGGGCGGATCGAACAGATCAATGCAACCAGCCGGGCGATCATGGCGAGCGGCCTGGACAAGCGAATCCCGCTGCGCGGCAGCCATGACGAATGGGATCGCGTTGCTGAGAATCTCAACTTGATGCTGGATCGCATCGAAACGTTGATGGGCGAGGTCAGACAGGTGAGCGACAATGTCGCGCACGACCTGCGCACGCCGCTGACGCGTATGCGCGGGCGGCTGGAGAAGGCCTATCAGCGCCCGCGCAGCGGCGATGCCGATCAGGCGCTGATCGGCGACACCATCGCGGATCTTGACGCCGTCCTGCGCATCTTTGCCTCGATCGTCCGGATCGCGCAGATCGAGACGCAAGCGCGAAAAGTAGGCTTTCGCACCGTAAACCTGGCGGAGATCGCAAGCGAAGTCGTGGAGCTCTACGACGCTGCGGCCGAGCAGGATGGCACCCACCTGACGCTCGGCGGCGATCGGGACGTCCTCGTCACCGGCGATCGGGACCTGATCTTTGATGCCATCGCCAATCTTGTCGACAATGCAATCAAGCACGGCCGCGCCGGCGGACAGGTCATCGTATCAAGCGAACATATTGAGGGCCAACCGGTCGTCACGATCGCCGACGACGGCCCCGGCATTCCTCCTTGCGAATACGACCACGTATTCAAGCGCTTCTACCGTCTCGAGCAAAGCCGCTACACGCCGGGCAACGGTCTCGGGCTCAGCCTGGTCGCCGCGGTGGCGCGTCTGCACGGGGCGCAGATCGAAATGCTGGACAATGCGCCGGGTCTGAAGTTCAGGCTTTGGTTCTCGGAGCCGGGTGGCTAGAGCGTGATCGAATTGAAGCGAGCGCCCATGTTAACCCGTCATCCCCGCNCAAACGGCGAACGCCGTTTNCGCGGGGTGACGGTGATGGTGAGGAACACGCTTCATCCAAGACGATAACGCTTCGAGCGGCGAACGCCCCCGGTTCCGCTTCCATCGCGCACCAAACGCACTATATGCTGACCTATCCTCCACAACAGGCCTACCGTACATGACCGCACTTGAGCGCAACCCTTCCATCCCCGTCGATCCAGTGAAACTTGACCGCCTCGCC
>NZ_AWZU01000051.1 GCF_000472385.1 Bradyrhizobium sp. ARR65 | reverse complement strand
CTCTCCTCGGGATGACGAGCCGGCGTTGTTAGGTACAGATTGTCGTATGAAGCAACTCCGCCGATTCAACCTAGCTTCGAATTCAAATTGGCGTGGCTTCACATCTGCCATTGCCGGCATGCCAGTAACCCTGCAGGAGGGGCGGCTGAAGAACCGCCGTCGATTTTTGCTAGTTACTCCTCAAACGCTTGGTCAGCTGCCACCTTGGCGATCCCACTTGACGCTATCTTCCGTCTTAAACGAGGGCGCGGGAGTCTTCACTCCCTATGATTCTGCAGGAGCGGCCGCTGTTGGCCCGTCGCGACATCTTGCACCGCCGCACAACCTCAGCCGCAAACAGAGCATAGCAGAAGTCGATGGCCAGCCATCTATCGCAGACGGCGACGCTCGTGACCCCTACCGGGAATTGGCGAGCGCTATTCGATGACCTCGTCGGCGCGAGCGAGAGGAGCGTGGGCGGCACTGTCCCGAAATTGATGGCAAGCTCGAAATGGGCTAGCATCTCGATCGGAAGGTCGCCGGCCCTCGCGCCCTGGAAAATCCGGGCGGCATAGCGAGCGAGACGACGGACGAAGGAGGCGACGGCGCGATCGATCTCGCCCGCAATCACGTACGCTGACCCGGCTCGCCGCCACCTCGGCAGTCTTGGCTGGATTAGCGCGCCGGCGTTCTTTGTGAGCGGATCCATCTACGTGTCGAGCCAGACATCCTCCATGCGCCAGCTGTTGTAGATGCTGTTGACCATGATCGTCAGGCCCTTGAGATAGGGGCGCTCGCAGGTGCCGCCGCGGCGGTAGAAAATGATCGTCCGCACATCGTCGTTTGCCAGCTTGCGCTCGATCGTCCATAGGATCTGCTTGCGCTTGGCCGCGTCACCCTCGCGTGATTGCGCCTCGATCATCTTGTCCATCTCGGGATTGCAATAGTTGTCCCAGTTGACGTTCGGCCGCAGCCGTAGAACAGCTGCACAGTCGGGTCGGAATCGGGCCCCGCCGTCTGCAAGTTGAGCGCGACCGTGTATTGCTTGCGCATGATCTTCGGGAAGTACTGCGCCGTGTTGACGAGGTCGAGTTCGCCGTCGATGTAGATCTGCTTCAGCTGATCAAGCAGCAGCACCGCCTGGTCGCGATATAACGACCAGCCACGCGTCGTCACCTTGATCTTGAGCCGGTTGTCGGGGCCGGAGCCGAGCTTTCGCACCAGGGCGCGGGCCTCTTCCCGGTTCTTGTGCACGTCGAGGCCGTACCCCGGCAGCTTGGCGATCTGGTCCGGGGGCATGCCCCACAACCCGGCCGGAGGCGGCTGCAAGATGCCGTCGATCTCGCCTTCGCCCTAGCCGAGCGTGTCGACATAGGCCTTGCGGTCGATCGTCAGCGCCATCGCCCGCCGCAGATCGGGATTATCGAAAGGTGGCTGGGCACGGTTGATCAGCAAGTGGGTGTTAATTGTGCCGGGCGACAGCTCGCATACCGCGTCAGGACGTCTGCCCCCGAGCGCCTTCGTCTCCGGCTCTTCCTTCGATCGTGCTCGCCCGCAAGGGACGCTTGGTGAGAAGGCGATGAGCTATAACGTCGCGCGGGCTCGGCTGGCTCCTGTGCTGAAGCTGCGGGGGGAAGGCGGCGGCTGTGATGTCATCGGCACAATCGCCGAGGTGTTCGGGGATGGAGCGTCGGATGAGGTGCCGAATTAGCATGTTCGCTTGCTAAACATCCTCCCTCCCAATTGCTGCTCTGCGCGGCTATTTTAGGCGGCGTGCGCAGCACATTCGAATTTTGCCTCCCCACCAAGGCCACCGCCGTTCCGTCCTGCGCCATAAAGTGAAGAGCCGCAGGCATCCGGCGTAGTCGTTCGAGTCATGTCCGTGCGACGTGAGGCGTGTTGCGATTTTGCAACGGGCGCTCTTTTTCTGGCTGACAATGTCCACAACCGAACACTGCCGATCCTCGCATTGGCGGTAAGTTTAGCTGAGATCAAGCCCGTGACTCGATCTCATGATCAGGACGAATTTCAAAATGAATTATCGATGTGTAGTGGTACGAGCAGTTGGTCAGCAAGCAGATCGCTTGCGAGCGGAGGCATCTCGCATTTCTCGCGATGCCAAAGTGGATTGGTATGCCGAACGAAGGGAGCTAGGAACAGCGTTTTGCTTTGAAACCGCTGATGCGCAGACCGTATTTTCCGGCATTTGCGCCCGAGAACACTTTCAATACACGACGGAAGACTAGGAATTTAGCGGTAGCGACAGTCTGCTTGGACTGAGGATGCCATGACCCGACTGCAAAAGGTCACGTTCGGCGAGATGGGCGCTGGCAGCTTTCGCTATAATGTGTCGATCTACTTGCACCGATTACCAAATGCAGATTTTTAAGGTTTGGAAATGGAATACCGTGGCGTTGAGTTTAGGGTCCGGCACCGGCGCCTTCACTGACAAGAATGCTGGCGCTGCCAAGACGGTGACGATCTCGGGCGTGACATTCGGAGGCACCGACACCGCCAATTACACGTTCGCCGGGACGGCCGCGACCACGGCCGATATCGCCAAGGCGGCGATCAGCGCAATTACGGGAATCACTGCCAACGACAAGATCTTTGACGGCTCGACGGCGGCGACCCTGAACACGTCCACCGCACGCTTCAACGGCATCATGCCCGGCGACCAGCTCAGCATCGGGTCCGCCGCTGGCGTCTTCGATAGCGCCACGCCGGGATACCGCAAGCCCGTCACCATCACGGGCTTGACACTCGCCGGCGCGGATGCCGGCAATTACACGCTCGCCAACAGAACAGCGTCCAGCACGGCCAGCATCGTTGTCGGCAGCACCGCGCCGCTCTTGCCCGAACAGATCGAGAGGAGTGCCGTCAACGGCTTCGGCGCCCCCACGCCCCTCTTGCTCGATCCTGGCCCAACCTTGGTCGAAACCTCCAACGCAAGATCCCGGAATAAAGATCCGTAAATTCGTTTCGTGTGACCGGTCCGTCGACGTCCGATCAACCGAACTCCCGTACCAGCTTGATCACGTGCTGCTGCTGCGCGGGCGTGATCTCGGCGAACATCGGCAGTGAGAGGATTTTGCCCTGATCCCCAAAGGCATTCGGAAACTGCTCCGGCCGATGCGCGAAGCGCGCATAGGCCGGCAGAAACGGCAATGCGGTCGGATAATTCACCGCGGTCTGCACGCCGCTCGCATTGAGATGCGCTGCCAGCGCATCGCGGCGCGGATGCTTGATCGTATAGAGGTGATAGACGTGCTCGCGGCCGGGCGCGACCTGCGGCACCTCGACGGTCTCGATCTGATTTAGCCCGGCATCGTAAATCCTGGCGGCTTCCTGCCGCGCCCTCGTCCAGGCGGCGAGATGCGGCAGCTTCGCCAACAGGATCGCGGCCTGCATGCCGTCGAGCCGGCTGTTGATGCCCTCGATCTCGTGCTTGTGCTTGATCAGGCCGCCATGGCGCGCCAGCATCGCGATCCGCTCGGCGAGCTTGTCGTCATTGGTGATAACCGCGCCCGCATCACCCATCGCGCCGAGATTCTTGCCGGGATAGAACGAATAGGTCGCAGCCACACCAAAGCTGCCGACCGGCCTGCCCTGATGGCGCGCCAGATGCGCCTGCGCGCAATCCTCGAGCACCCAGAGCTTATGCTTCTGGGCAATCGCCATGATGGCGTCCATGTCCGCCGCCTGACCATAGAGATGCACCGGGATGATGCCGACGGTGCGCGGCGTGATCGCGGCTTCGATCGCCTTCGGATCAATCGTGAACGTCGCCCCGTCGGTGTCGCAAAACACGACCGTTCCGCCGGCGTGCGTAATCATGGCCGAGGTCGAGATCCAGGAATGCGCCGTGGTGATCACCTCATCTCCCGGCTCAACCTTCAGCGCGGACATCGCCAAGTAAAGTGCATCGGTGCCGTTGGCGCAGGAGATGCAGTGCCTGGCCTCCACAGCGCGCGCGAACTCGCGCTCGAACGCATCGACATAGGAGCCGCGGATGAAGGCATTGTCGCGGATGACGTTCGCGATCGCGCTGTCGATCTCGGCCTTGATCGTCTGATACTGCAACTGCAGGTCGGCGAAAGGTACCTTCATCCCACTCTCACTTCCGCGCCCGCAACAGACGCGCCGGATTGCCGGCATAGGTGCCGGCTGTGGTGATATCCTTCGTCACCACCGCCCCCGCCCCGATCACCACGTCGTCGACGATGCGCACCGGCAGGATGGTCGCGTTGGAGCCGACGGAGACGCGATTGCCAATCACGGTCTCGCGCCATAGCTCCTTGCGACCGCGCGCGGGGCCTCCGGTCGAAAACGTGTCGTTGATAAACATCACGCCGTGGCCAATGAAGCAATCCTCGCCGATCGTCACCAGCTCGCAGATGAAGGCATGCGACTGCACGCGTGTGCGCGCACCGAGACTCACATCCTTCTGGATCTCGACAAACGGCCCGACAAAGCAGTCGTCGCCTATTCTGCAGCCGTAGAGATTGCAGGGCTCGACGATCTTGACCCGCGCGCCGAAATCGACATCGCGCACGCCCGCCTGATGCACGTGCGGTATGTTCACGATACCATACCCAGCCGGCTCAAGCGCGGCTCGAAGCGCAGCGCCACCTCGTGGCCGGTTTCGATCGACTCGTAAAGCGCCGAGATCAGCTCAAGACTCTTGCGCCCCTCCAGCCCATCTACCAGCGCCGCCCGCTGGCTGACCAGGCACTCCACGACATGCTGGTAATAGGCCTGATGGCCGAAGCCGTAGACATTCGGCGGATTGACCGAGAATTTCTCGGTCACCTCCTTGTCCGAGGGCAATTCCTCGACAAAGCGCCAATGCCTGATCTGGTTGACCGCAAAGCCCGCGATTTCGACCGTGCCTTTCTCGCCCAGGATCGAAAGCGAGCCCTCGAGGTCGGCCGGGCGCGTCGCAGTGGTCGCCTCGATGATCCCGAGCGCGCCGTTGCGGAATTTCAGCGTGGCGACCGCGGTGTCCTCCGTCTCGATTTTGACCAGCGCGGAGATGGCGCGGGCATGCACGCTGATGACGTCGCCGAAAAACCACTCCAGCATGTCGATGTGGTGGCTGGCCTGGTTGGAGAGCACGCCGCCGTCATAGGCCCAGGTTCCGCGCCAGGCATCCTGATCGTAATAGGCCTGGTCGCGGCACCAGCGCACACGCACGGTGCCCAGCACGAGCTTTCCGAACCGCCCCGCATCGAGCGCCTCGCGCGCCTTCACCACCGGCACGTTGAAGCGGTTCTGCTTGACGACAAACAGCTTGACGCCGGCCACGTCGCAGGCGCGGATCATATCATCGGCATCCTGCAGCCGTAGCGCCATCGGCTTCTCGACCACCACATGCTTGCCGGCCCTGGCGCAGGCGATGACATGCGTGGGATGCAGCCCGCTCGGGGTCAGCACCGACACCACATCGATGTCCTTGCGCGCGAGGAATTCCTCGATGTCGTAACTCGCCGGCACGCCGAATTTGGCGGCGATGCCATCTGCCCGCGCGCGCACCGGATCGCAGACAGCGACAAGCTTGGCGCCCTCGATGTGATTGCCACCCAACAGATCGGAATGGCGCTTGGCAATGCGCCCGCATCCGAGCAGGCCAAATCTGATCATCAAGACTTCCTTTGCGGGCGGCCTCTCGAGCGGCAGGCAAACCCTTGTGATGGCACTTGGCAGGAGTGCGCGGCACAGCGTCGCCCCGCCCCGTATATTCAAAAAAGACCGGGTAAATCAAGGCGATTGGGGCTGCCCTGTACGGCCGGCGACGATGTGCAGCCGGCCGCAGGCGGCGTTTCCCGCGCAGGCGGTGCGGCGAGGCTGGAACGCAAAATGCCCCTTTGCAAGCCGCCGACCGATGCACTAGCTTCTGCGCCCTGTTCCGGTGTCATTCAGGCCGCAGCCGCGGCGTTTGGCGGTTTGGTGCGATCCGATGACTGACAACACCACGGTGCTCGTCACCGGCTCGGACGGCTTTATCGGCCGCCATCTCGTTCCCTATCTCGCCTCGCATGCTTTTCATGTGATCGCGGCCTCGCGCTCAGCGGCCGCACGCGGCGACAATATCACGGCCGTCGGCTTACCGGATCTCTCCACGCCGTTCGATTGGACACCGCTGCTGGAGCAATGCGACGCCGTCGTGCATTTGGCCGGTATCGCCCACACCTATGCCGACGAGGACCTCTATGACCTGGTTAATCACCGCGCCACCCAGGCACTCGCCCGTACGGCTGCGGAGCTTGGCAAGCATCTCGTCTTCATCTCCTCGATCGCCGCACAATCGGGCTCTTTCTCCGACCGGGAACTGACGGAGGAAGACCTGCCGCAACCGACCAACGCCTACGGCCGATCGAAGCTCGCGGCCGAAGAGGCTATTCGCAAGGCCGGCGGCTCGTTCACGATCCTGCGCCCGGTCGTGATTTACGGCCAAGGCGAAAAAGGCAATCTCGCAACGATCCGGAAAATCGCGCGGCTGCCGCTTCCATTGCCGTTCGGGGGCCTGACCGCGCGGCGCTCGGTGTTGTCGGTGCAGAATCTGAGTTCCGCGATCACGACCGCCCTGACCGATCCGCGCGCACGGCGACAGACCTTCATCGTCTCGGACCCGACGCCGGTCACTGTCGCCGATCTCATCGCGCGCTACCGTGCGGGCTTTGGCCGGCCCGCCTGGCTGTTCCCCGCGCCGGAAGTGCTGTTCGAGCTGGCGCTCAGAATTGCCGGGCAGACGCCAATCTGGCAGCGGATCGGCTGCCCGCTGGTGGCGCGGCCCAACAAGCTGCTGGCGCTCGGCTGGAAGCCGGTCGAGTTCTCAAGACTCGGACTGGCAGGGAAGTGAACGGCACCAGCCCGACCGTCCCGCAACAGGACCATCCGCATGATCGTTAACAAGGATTCGCCCGTTACAGGCACGCTTTCCGAGCGCGTTGCTCTGGCCCTCTTGATCGCCGTTCACATCGTCCTCTGTTGCGTTTCGCTGGTCTATCTCAGCCGCAACTACTCCGGCTATCATATCTATTTTGATCCGGCTCTGCGTAGCGGCGCGATTGCAGTCGTAGCCGCTTTTTCGATCCTCTCGCTTCTCTTTGTGCGATTTCCTTTCAGCTTCGGCTATTTCGTCAGCTTCTATTTCTTCACGATGGTCACCGGTTATCTCTGGCTGAACTGTTTCTCGGACTTCAACTATAATCACTGGTTGAGCGGCGCCTCTGCGGCTGCCGCTATGGTCACCTTCCTCATCCCCGCACTATCCATCTCAAGGCCGATTCATGGTAGCAGCAGCATCATCGGAGTAGCGGGCTTCGACCGCCTCCTGACCGCCATTGTGGTGATAGGTGTCCTCACCGTCCTGGTCGGCGCAAGCTACAGCTTCAAGTTCGTTTCACTGGCGCAGATGTATGAATTCCGCAGCAAGCTCAGTATGCCGGGCATGCTGAACTACACGATCGGAATCGTGTCGAACGCGCTGCTGCCTTTCGCTTTCGCCTGCTTTGCCGTGCGTGGCAGCTACTGGCGCGCTGGCCTCACACTCGCCGTTCTGGTGTTCTTTTATCCGATTACTCTCAATAAGATCGCCCTCTTCACGCCTGTGTGGCTCTTGAGCATAGCGACCCTCTCGCGTCTGTTCGGCTGCCGCGTAACAACCGTCATTTCGCTGTTGCTGCCGCTCACAGCCGGGACGATTGCGTATGCGATGCTCGGTCAATCAGCCACGTTTTTCTTCGAACTGATCAACTTACGAACGATCGCGACGCCGTCGAATGCAATGGACGTCTACAACGATTTCTTTTTCCATCATCCCTACACTTATTTTTGTCAAATCAACCTTCTCAAGACGATCGTTTCCTGCCCCTATCAGGATCAATTAGGGGTTGTGATGAACCAGGCCTATCCTGGCTTCGGTAACTTCAACGCCTCATTATTTTCGACCGAAGGCATTGCGTCGGTTGGGCCCCTGTTCGCTCCGCTGTCGGTCTTGCTGTGCGGATTGCTGATCGGCTTCGCCAATCGCCTATCCGCAGGCCTGCCCCCGCGCCTTGTCTTGATCTCGAGTTCGGTTCTCGGGCAGCTTCTTTTAAATGTTCCGCTGACAACGACCTTGCTTTCCCACGGCGCAGCGTTGCTGTTCCTGCTCTGGTATCTCACGCCCCGCGGCATGCTACCGGAGCAGACTTCCCTTCTTGGACCGGCTCTCGTTCCCGAGTTTTCCCAGCGCAAGCGAGATCGGAATGGGCCGCTCTAGCGCCTTGCCGCATGCCATTCGCGGGCGCTTCGGATCAGCCGAGCAAAATTCTCGGCGAACGCCGCAGCTCGTACTTCGACATTCGGCAGCAAGGATCGAACCACCGGGGATCCGCTCGCGGCCCAGGTGTCAGCAAGGTGGTCCGCCAGGGTTTCGGCATCATCGACGCCGAAATAGCGCGCAGTTCCGTTCGTCTGCTCCACATGGACGTCAAGGTTGGACAAAACCATCGGCACGCCGAAGGACTTCGCCTCTTCGACCGTGGTACTCCAGCCTTCAAACCTTGACGGGTTGATCAGTGCTATCGCCGTGCGTAAAAGCGCATAGACATGGGAAAGCGGAATCATTCCGAGATGGCGGAAGTTCGTCTCCAGACCTTGGGCCTTGATGTCGCGCGTGATGCTTTCGAAATACCCGGGCTCGCGCGGCTCTTCGCGGCTCCCGGACGCAACGACGACGACGTCAGCGCCGCGTTGTTTCAGAAGCGCGAGCGCCCGGATGACGAGACGGTGATTCTTGTGGACCCAAAGGTGATTGGGCAGGAAGAAGAACTTCGGCGGCACTGCATACTGTGCCAGAACCTGCAAAGCATCCAGCGCCAGCAAATTGGACGCAGGCTCGCTCGCAAATTGCACTACACCAATGTTGTTCGTCAGCCCAGGATAAAGGGTCCGCAAGTCGGCCAGAGCGCTGTTGCTGCTCAAGAGGATCGTCCGGTGCGCTGCAATTTGCGCGCGAAAGCCGAGATCGCGTCGCCACCGCGCCATTGGCGAAAACAGATGCGGCAGCCTGCGATGCTGAAAATCAGGAAACCATGCGATCGCAGGCAGCGGCAGGCGCCGTCCGAAGAAGCGCGCCGATTCGAACACCACATCGACCTTGGCGGTTCGAAACGCCTCGGCCGCCTGACTGTCGAGCCCGAGCGCAACTGCACTTATCAGGCCCGCATGCCGTCCATCGAAGGCGGCCGATCTTAAGATTTCGACGCCAGGAATGCCCGCGAGAGCATCGACTTCATCGGGAGGTGCGTGAGCTCCGGCAAAAAGAACTGGTGAAATTTGGCCTGGGCAATATCGATTGAGCGCCGCAAACAGATTGCTTTGATAGTTGTAGCCGCCTGCCCAAAGCTGGCGCGAAATGTGGGTGAACGCGACGCGAACTCGACTTTTCTCATCCACGCGCCTGCCCCTTGAACCAGGTCACATAGTCCATAATCCCACGCTCCAGGGGAATCCGCCATTGGAACCCGATGCGGCGCAACGTGCTGTCATCGGCGACCAGGCTGTACGGATCTCCGGGGCGCGCGAGACCGGAATAGCTGACAGTCGTCTCGCCGCCGAAATTCCGCACCATCATGTCGGCGATATCGGCCACGCGCGTTCCGCTACCTGATCCGCCATTGATCACGCGATAGCGCTCATCGCAGGGCAGCGCACCCAGCATCGCAAGCAGCCGCGCCACATCTCTCACGTCAGTCCAATCCCGCATTTCATTGCCGGTGCCACCCAGGTTCAGGCGTGGGCCGCCCTGGCTGAGCCGGGAACAGACATCCCAGAGCAATTGCTTACGAAGATTCGCGCCATAGACCGAAAATAGTCGCACGACCACGCTGGATATCCCGTAGCTCAGCGCGTAGCTCTTGCACAATTGCTCCATCATCAGCTTGTGATGGCCGTAAGGCGCCATCGGCGCCAATGCCGCATCTTCGGAAATCGGCCCGTCATGATTGGGGCCATAGACCGCCGCACTTGAGGCCACCACCAAAAGACAATGCGGGGCGGAATTGCGCAGCCATTCAAGAAGCCTTGCGGTGCTCGCCACAGTCCGCGAGAAATCTTCGAGAGGCAGTTCGATAGATAGCCCAACCGAAGAGCCGCCCGCGAGATGGAAGATCTTGGACGGCAGGCCATGCATGGCGGCGAGCGCATTCAGATTGGCGGCCTCGATCTCCCCATTGATCCAGGTTTTTAGACCAAGACGACGCCGATCAGACTCGGCGAACGCGCCATGACCGAGGCCGTGAACCGCATCGCCAGCCCTGGCCAATTCGCTTATCAGATAACGGCCGATAAACCCGTTCGCGCCGGTAATCCAAACGCTCATGGCTCAAGCCTTCGGGGGATCACGGTAGAAGGCGTTCTCGGGCAAGTTGCCGCTTCTGCCGCTGGTCGCGCAGCCAGACCACGGCTTGCTCCCACACCGTGAAATTCGATCACCGCTCATCGGGCGCGAGCTCCCTCACGACAACAGCCGGGTTGCCGGCGACGATCGAATAGGGTGGCACATCCTTCGTCACCACCGCGCCTGCGGCAACGATCCCTCCCTGGGCAACAGTAATCCCGCGCGTGATGATTGCGCACGCCCCGATCCAGGCGTCATCACCGATCCTGATCGGCTTGTCGTCGAGGAAAACGTCGTTGGGATGACCCGTCCTGGAGATCCGCCTGTGGTGCGCGTGGCGCTCCGATGCCGAAATGGGATGCGTCAGATTGTCAAACATATTGACGGAATGAGAAATCAGGACGCGGTTTCCGATATCGATGGATGCGCCAGACCAGATGCGCGTGCCGACGCCCACATAGCACCATTCGCCGATGGAGATTCGTCCGCCGTGAGCGTAGATCATCAACTCGCCTCGGACATGCGAGTGGGCACCGATGACGATTTGGCTGCTATCGCCCGAGGCATTTCTGATTCGCGCGGTATGGCTTATGAAGGCGCCCTCTTCCAGGCGGCACGTTGCTCGCCCAATCAGCCGCTGAATGATGAAATGCAGGTTCACGCCGTCAAGCGCGTGCGCGCAATAACGCTTCAATGCAGCAATCCGGCTCGTCGAGTGCCCTCCACCCGCCGATGTCAAATCGCTTGCGCTCAATATAAACCTCCCATCCCTCTATCAGATCGGCCGCAAGAACCTATCAGCCGACTGTGCTAGCATAACCGCTTTACCCGCAAAGCGTATCGACATTGCTTAAAGACGCGCCACGAGGGCTTCGAACGCAGACCATTGGCGCGCTTTGCTATAGGTCTTGCCGATCTGCCTTCGCCCATTGTCCGCGATCCCCTGGACACGGTCCCAGTGGTCCAAACAGCGCTGAATTTGCCGAATACAGCTCTCCGCATCCGAGTAGGTTAGCATGGTCTCTTCGTTTCGCATTCCGTCGGGATAGTTGCCCTCGTCGGACAGCAGCAATGCACCGCACCCAAAGGCTTCAAAACAACGCATATTGCCGCGATCGGCGCCCGCCATGTCGATCGCCCCGTTCAGGACGATTTTCGATTGCCCGATCAGGTCGTAAAGCTGGCGTCCAAACACTGGCGATCTGGCGATTTTTGAAATGGCGTGGGGACGCCGGTGCTTCTTCAGGGGCGGCACCAGGCGCCCGAGGGCGCTCTCCGCAAGGCGCGTCAGCCGGGATGAATCCAGGCAATATACGATATGCAGGTTGCCGGCTAGGCGAGCGACGTGTTCGAGAATTTTTGCGCGTGCCGAATGGTGCCGCGAATATCCGCCGACAAACAACAGATCGACAGGTCGCTCGCCATGCCCATAGGCGGCCATCACAGGATCGATTGCCGGCGCAAACCACTCGGCCCTGCAGCCTTTGCGGCGCCAACCCTCGAGGATGGACGGAAAATTGCCCAGAACCGCACCGTAGGCCGTGAGGTCGGCCTGCCCGGACGGCGCGGCTCGCCAGCATAGTGTCTTTCGGACACATCCGGGCAGCCGGCGGACGAACGAACTCGGAAATCGTACGGGATCGAGGTTATAGAAAATTTCCGTTCGATGCTGCTCGATCTGAGCCAGGAGAATGTCGGCCAGAGATGATTTGGCGGATAGGCCGTTCTCTTTCGCCCATTGTCGCTGCATGGCTTCATCATTACCGCAGGCGAGACAGCCATCCGGCTCATTGTCCAGCAAGGGCTTGAGGATATGAATCGCTCCGAAGCGATCGTCGAGAAAGATTCGGCGCCTCTCTTCGAAGGACCGCGCCGTGGCTGCGAGCTCGTGCAGGCGCAATAGATAGGACGGCATCAACCCACAGTTCTGAAACAAGCGCATGCTAGGACATCCTCGACATGGCCCATTTCAAATTGAGATAAGGCCAGATTCGCCCGGCCGTTTCCCAATTCCACGCCTTCGATAGATTGAGGCGCTGGATCTCGCGACGCAGCCTTGCCTCATCGACCAGCTCGGCAAACGCAGGGACCTTGCTATCGAGAAGCGACATCGTCCAGCCTGAAAGCGGCCCGTTCAGCCACTCTGGCATCGGCGAATTGAAACCCACCTTCCGCCGGCTCATACGGATGGCTTCGGGCATCCGGTCCTTCATCGCCCGTCGCGCAATCAATTTCGTATAGCCGGCAGATGACTTGTCCGCTTCGGGAAGTGCCATCGTATAGGTCACAAGGCGCCAATCCATAAAGGGCATCCTCACTTCGATCCCGTGAGCCATCGACAGACGATCGAAATTGCGCAGAATCGTAGGCAGTACGGTACTGTGAAACATTTTATAAAGACGCCGATTTAAAGGGCCCCAATCGGGAGGGAGATGATCGTCGGCGGCAACCAGATCGAGCGGTTGCGGCAGGCGCGCAAGCCCCTCTCGCAAGAAGAACTGTCCGCGAAAGTTCAGTACCGTAGCACGCACCAAGTCGAGGCTGCGGCCGGCCAGCCGCGAGCGAGACGTGAGCGCGGCCAACGAATTTCGGATCCGAAAGGCGGCCCCCGCCCCCTCCTGCAGATAGGCTCCCATCAGTTCGTCCGCGCCATGTCCATCCAGCGAGACCGTCACATTGTGCCGCCGCAGCTCTCGGTAGGTCAGCCAAACCGCAGTCGGCAGCATGATGTAGAGATCGTCATTGTCGTCCAGAATGCGATCGATCTCGTTCAACGCGCAGGTCTCATCGATCTCAACGATCGTGGGGACAACCTTCGCCCACGCCGCCGCCTGCTCGGCCTGGGGGCGCTCGTCATTGCGCGCGCCAGGGAATGTCGCGACGAAGGCGTGACGCCACGATGCGCTGTCGCGGAGGCCGAGGCCTGCTTTCTCATGTTCGGCCATCGCGCAAACGACGGCCGAGGAATCAAATCCTCCAGAAAGGCAGGTGCCGATGGGAACGTCGCTGCGCATTCGCAGCGCGACGGCATCCATGAAGAGTTCGCGAAAGCGCTCTATGCGTTCGGACTCCGTCTTAGGAACTACCGGCAAATGGTCAAGCGTGCGCCACCAGCGCGTAATCTCGGTTCGGCCCTGCCGCATCCACATGTAATGTCCGCTTTGCAGGCGTCGAACCTGCTTAAAGAGCGTCCGTTCACTACCTTCGATCCCAAACGCATCGACGATCAGCCTTCGCGCGACGACGGGATCGAGCGATGAATCGAATAGTCCGCTGCGCACCAGCGCGCGCTGTTCCGAGGCGAAAACAAACCGACTGGGCGAGCTGAAATAAAGCAGCGGCTTGATGCCGAAGCGGTCGCGCGCCAGAAACAAATCCCCGGCAACGGTGTCATAGATCGCGAGCGCCCACATCCCGTTGAAGCGCGCCAACATGTCTTCCCGCCAGCGGCGCCAGGCCGCAAGGACAACTTCCGTATCCGACTGAGAGCGAAAGATCGCGCCCTGCGCCTCGAGCTCCCGCCGCAGCTCGAGGAAGTTGTAGATTTCACCGTTGAACACGATGATGTAACGGCCGTCATCGGATCGCATTGGCTGGTAGCCGCCGTCCGTCGGATCGATGATCGCCAGACGTCGATGGCCGAAGGCCACACTTCGATCGTCGCTGAACCAAAGGCCCTCCCCAAAGGGTCCGCGATGCGCCAGCAGCTCGGTCAACCGTGAGATCTCTGACGGTTCGACGGGCTCGCCGCGGAGATTAAGAATGCCAGCGATGCCGCACACGGCTATGGCGCCCTTTTCTTTGCCGGTCGGCACATCACGGTGTTCCCCTTCTCTTGTCGATTGGGTAGTTGCCTTCAGCGCCCGGGCAGGTCAAGTCAATCCGTATCGTCAGTCTGGAACCATATCCGACAACCAGACGCGCAAGCGTCGGTGGAGCAGCGGCCCCGCTGCCAGGGCGACAAACGCCAGCCATAGGGCGCACTCGGCAGCAAAATGCGCAACTCCGTTCCCCGGCAGGAGGGAACGAATAACGAGCCCCAAAGCCCAGCCTGTGGTCGTGACGAACAGAATGAGCAGTACCAAGAACGCGAGGTGCCGCAGCGGCTGCCTAAGGGTCTGCCAGATGATGCTGAGTGCCAGCACACCGAATTGAACCAGGAGATCGGTCGCAACCAAGGCAATTGCGGCTCCCAGGGATCCTAGCCACGGCGTCAGCAGGACCGCTAGGATTACGAATGCCACAAGTTGCAGTCCTTTGGCTCGCGCGAGGAGTTCTCCCCGGTTGCTGTGATAGGCATAGCCAAGTGCCAGCATCGCAGGCGCTACCATAGCAGAGCCGACCAGGAGGGTCACCGCAAGCAACGGGTCGTAAGGAACGAGGCCGTGGGTCCAGAGTGCAAAAAAATCCGGCCAGAAAGCCAAAATCCCTGACACCACGAGGCTGGCGAGCACCGTAACAAGGGCCGAACCGCGCGCGTAGAGCCGCCGCAGCTGCAGCTTGGCGCCAACCGCATGATCGTGGCCGAGCTCGGCTGCGAGCGGTATTGTTGCTTGCATGCTCAGGCCCCGCACCAAGCCCGCCACTACGCGGGTCAGTCCCCATTGCGCAACTGCGATGCGATCGGCCACAAACGCACTGACCAGCAGCACCGGCAGGTTCTGCAGCGCCATTTCGGTGGTGCTTGCGATCGCAAAGGGAAAGGCACGCCGAAACTGTCCCGCAATCCAGTGCCACGATTTGTGGTCGCCTATGGACACCGCCCTCACGAACGGAAACAAGCGCCGCACGTCGACCAGCATGATGTAGGTCGCAACCGCAAGCTGCGGCAGCGCGTAGGCCAGAGTGACCGCGGTCAAGCTTCCTGTCTTTGCTAGCGCAATGATCTGGCCGATCTGCCCAACGAGGCTCGCCGCACACGCCATCCACACCCCGCGCGCATAGTGACCACGCGCGCGATAAAGAGCTGCCGCCAAGGTAGAGGGCAGGATCAGAAGCATGCATACAATCGCGACAAGGAAGGAAACATCGAATTCGGAAACCTCGGCAAATCCGAACACGGCAGAGGGGCGCAGCAAAAACGCCCCTATTAGAACGGACACAATCAATAGGCCTGCCAGTCCGTAATAAACCCGCTGCATCGCCGCGTAGTAGCGGGCCGTCCGGCCGTCCGCATCGCGGCATGATTTGAACACCAGAAAACGGTTGATGGCGCGCGAATGCAGACCGAAGTCCGCGACGAGTGCGAGGTTGCCGGCCGCATAGATGGCGAGCCAGGCCGCCAGCACCTCGCTCGACTGGAAGCGAAGAAAGATGGGAACAAGCACGACCTGTTGGGTGATGGCGAGTCCGAGCTGCACCAGATTGGCCGACCAGCCGCTAAGCAGTCTTTGCACGCGAGGAAGCGCGCGGCCGCTCATGAGAGCCTCCGCCTCGGTCCTGCCGCGGCCTGAACAGAACGTGCCAAATTTGCAAACCTTCACTGCCTTCACAGCGGCTAGCAGTCAATGCCGGGATTGTCGATAGTGCGGAGCCCTCCTATACCAGCTTTGCAATTCCCGTCCCTGGAGTCCTCCGCAATGGCCGTTCCGCATGCCTCGCAAGCTTTATCCCGCTTCACCGTGCTTGACCTGACCCGCGTCCGTGCCGGTCCGACCTCCGTGCGGCAGCTTGCCGATTGGGGCGCCAACGTGATCAAAATCGACGCGCTGCTGGAGGACGGCGGCGAAGCCTTGGGCGGCCCGCGCCACGGCGCGGATTTCCAGAATTTGCACCGCAACAAACGGGCCATGGCGCTCAACCTCAAGGACCCCAAGGGCGTCGAAGTCTTCATGCGGCTCGCCGCGAAGGCCGATGTCGTGGTCGAGAACTACCGCCCTGACGTGAAGAACAAGCTCGGCATCGATTATGAAAGCGTGCGCAAGGTCAATCCGCGCATCATCTATGGCAGCATCTCCGGCTTCGGCCAGGACGGTCCCTATCACAAGCGTCCCGGCTTCGATCAGATCGCACAAGGCATGGGTGGGCTGATGTCGATCACCGGCGCGCCGGGCGGCGGGCCGATGCGGGTCGGCATTCCGGTCGCCGACCTCACGGCCGGCCTGTTCTGCGCCATGGGCATCCTCACCGCGCTGTTGGAGCGTGAAGTCTCCGGCGAAGGCCAATGGGTGCAGACATCGTTGTTGCAGGCTCAGATCTTCATGCTGGATTTCCAGGCCGCGCGCTGGCTGATGGAAAAGGACGTGGCAAAACAGGCCGGCAACAACCATCCGACCTCCATCCCCACCGGCGTGTTCAAGACCTCCGACGGCTACATCAACATCGCGACCGCCGGTGGCCGGACCTGGGAGCGTTGTGCTGAGGCGATCGGCGCGCCCGAACTCGTGAGCCATCCCGATTATGCGACCGCACCTGCACGCTCGAAGAATCGCGATGCGCTGAACGCCGAGATCGAAAAGCGCACGCAGACAAACTCCACCGAGTACTGGGTCAAGGAGCTCAACGCGGCTGGCGTGCCTTGCGGTCCCATCTATTCCATCGACCAGGTGTTTGCCGATGCGCAAGTTCAGCATCTCGGTATGGCGCAGGACGTCCCGAACGAGCAAGGCCGGCACATTCGCCTCGTCAGCCAGCCGGTCACGCTCTCGCGCACACCCAGCAAGTTGGTGGCACGGCCGCCGGAATTCGGCGAGCAGACCGAAGAGGTGCTCACCGAGTTCGGCTTCGGCGCGGACGAGATCGCCGAGTTAAAGCAGCGAAAGGTGGTATAAGCCCCCGCAGCTTAGCTTCTAAGCGAGATCGCATCGTATTGATGCGGTCACCCACATCAAACCGTGATCCTGAAGCGCTCGCGCAGCGAGTCTCCAGTGACAAACGGCCGACGCCGTTTGCGCGGGGATGACGGGTCTTACACTTTCCCCGGCTGCCAGAGCAGCCGCACGCCACCCAAGCCCTTGTCGATCAAGGGCCAGAACAGCAAGGCAATTGCGAGCGTGGTGATCGAACCGACGAGATAGTTCGACCAGAACACTTTGATGTCGCCGCCAGAGCCGATCATCGACAGTCGAAACGCGTCCTCGGCGCGGCTGCCGAGCACCAGCGCGAGCGTCAGCGGCGCCAGCGGAATGCCGATCTTCTTGAAGACATAGCCGACCACGCCAAAACCCAGCATCAGCCAGATATCGAACATGGCATTCTGGATCGCATAGGCGCCGATCGCGCAGGAAACCACGATCATCGGCGCCACGGCCGCAAAGGGCACCCTCAGCACGGAGGCGAACACGGGCACGGTGGTGAGCACCAGCACCAGGCCGACGACGTTGCCGAGATACATCGAGGCGATCAGGCCCCAGACAAAGTCCTTGTGCTCGACGAACAGAAGCGGCCCCGGGTTCAGGCCCCAGACCATCAAACCGCCCAGCAGGATCGCCGCGGTGCCAGAGCCGGGAATGCCGAGCGCAAGCATCGGCAACAGCGCCGAAGTGCCGGAGGCATGCGCTGCCGTTTCAGGCGCGAACACGCCTTCGATGCGACCCTTGCCAAAACTGTCCTGGTCCTTGGCAAAGCGCTTGGCGAGGTTATAGCCCATGAAGGAAGCGGCGATCGCGCCGCCCGGCGTAATGCCGAGCCAGCAACCGATGACCGAGGAGCGCAACAGCGTCATCCAGTATTTCGGCAGATCCTTCCACACCGAGAGCACGACGCGCAGGCTGATCGCTGCGGCATGGCCGCGCAACGCGAGGCGCTCTTCCATCGTCAGCAGGATCTCGCTGATGCCGAACAGCCCGATCACCGCGACCAGGAAGTTGATGCCGCGCAGCAGCTCGCTGGAGCCGAAGGTCATGCGCAACTGCCCCGATACAGTATCCATACCGATACCGGCAAGAAGCAGCCCAAGTGTCATCGAGATCACCGTCTTGTGCTTGGCCTCGCGCCCGAGCCCGACGAAGGAGCAGAAGGTGAGCAGGTAGACCGCGAAGAACTCCGGCGGCCCGAATTTGAGTGCAAAGGACGAGATCAGCGGCGCCAGGAAGGTGATCAGGAGCACGGCGGCCAGCGAGCCGATGAACGAGGACGTGAACGCCGCGGTGAGCGCCTCGGCCGCCCTGCCCTGCTGGGCCATCGGATAGCCATCGAACGTGGTCGCCACCGACCAGGCTTCGCCGGGGATATTGAACAGGATCGAGGTGATGGCCCCGCCGAACAGTGCGCCCCAATAGATGCACGACAGCATCACGATGGCCGAGGTCGGGTCCATGGTGAAGGTGAGCGGCAACAGGATCGCGACCCCGTTCGGTCCCCCGAGCCCCGGCAGCACGCCGACGAAGATGCCGAGCACGAGCCCGAGCATCATCAGCGCGAGCGTTTTCCAGGTCAAAAGAACGGCAAAGCCGTGCAACAACAGACCGAAGGCTTCCATCAATCTATCTCGCGAATCTTGGTCGTCATTGCGAGGAGCGGAAGCGATTGCTTCGCTTCGCTCGCAACGACGGATAAAGCCATGTCGGCCTGCTAGTAACCGAGGGCCGCTTCAAGCGGCCCCTTCGGCATGATGACGTCGAACATGATATCGAAGGTGACGAACATGATCGCGGTGAACACGAATGCGGTCAGCAGCGACTTCCACAGTGCGATCTTTCCGACAAATCGCATGAAGCCGCCGATCAGGAGAAAACTCGCCACATACAGCCCAAGAAACTGTGTCACCAGGCAGAACAGCAAGGTCGGCACGAACACTGCCATGACCCGCCGGATCTGCGCACGGGTGACGAACGGCTCCGCCGCCTTTCGCGACAGAAAGGCGGCGAGCAGGCCATACAGGCTGGCGCCGGCGAGGACCACCGAGAGATAGAAGGGAAAATAGCCGGGCTGCGGCCCCGTCGCATCCCACGCGATGCCCGTGCGCCAATTGTCGTAGCCGAGCGTCATCGCGAGCGCGAGCAACAGCAGCGACACGACGGCGTCGACCGCGCGGCCGCTGGTCACGGCCGGAGAATCATCCTCCGGGGCGGTCGGGTCGTCGACGATGATTTCGATATCGGTGTCAGACATGGCTCTCGTATTGCGCAGGCCTCATCTTCCGCCAACGGGTCAGCGCGAAGCGCTGCCCAATGAGGGGCTCCAGCGGATGATTCACTGGTCCGCGCAGTTCGTTGTTTTCAGCAACTTTCCGGAATACTGGATGCCCCGCCTTCGCGGCGCGTGACGAGAATCTATTTCGCAACAAACCCAGCTTCCGTCATCAGTGACTTGTTCAGCGCGTCGTCATCTTCCAGGAACTGCAGCATGTCCTTACCGGTGAGAAAGATCGGCTTCAACGCCTGCTTTTCCATGTAGTCCTTGTACTCCGGCGTCTGGACCACCTTCCGGAACAGATCGACATAGAACTCCTGCTGTTCCTGGGTCACCTTACCGGGCAGGAACATGGCACGCAGCATCAGATATTGGATGTCCAGCCCTTCTTCCTTGCAGGTCGGGATATCGTGCCAGGATTGAGTGTCGGTCACTTTAGCCGTGTAGGAGATCCGCTCCTTGTCGAATACGCAAAGCGGACGCACCTGCCCGGCGCGCCAGACCTCGAGATTTTCGGAAGGATTGTTGACGTTGGAATCGATGTGACCGCCGACAAGCTGGGTGGCCGCCTCGCCGCCGGATTTGTAGGGCAGATAGGAGAATTTCGCGCCTGTCTTCTGTTCGATGAAGACGGTCAACACGTGGTCTTCGCGTTTTGACCCGGTGCCGCCCATCTTGAACGGCCAGGTTGCGGCCTTGGCTGCATCGATGAACTCTTTCACCGTCTTGGGCCCCTTCGAATTGTCCCACAGTGCGAATTGGTCCAGCGCGATCACGGATACCGGCGTCAGCTCGCGCCAGTTGAAGGGAATCTTGGCCGAGAGCGGCAGCATGTAGATCAGCGAATAGGCGATCAGCACCTTGTTGGGATCGCCTTCGCTGGATTTCATATACATCAAGGCTTCCGCGCCCGAGGCCCCGCCTTTCAGCGACACCACCATCGGCTGCTTCATCAGATTGTTTTTCTGGATCGCCGCCTGCATCATCCGCGCCATCTGGTCGGAGGCACCGCCGGCGCCCGCCGCAACCACGATCTCGACCGGTTTTGTGGGCTCCCAGGCGGCAAGCGCCGGCATCGCCGTCAACGCGGCCGCCAGCGCAGCGGTGGCTTTAATGATCTTTCGCACGTGCTAAATCCCTGAATGCTTATACGTTCTTGTTAGGGTGGCATGGCCGAGAAGAGAATAAGGCCGCCATTGTGCGAAGGAATGACTGTCAGTTCAAGCAGGCTCCCGCGAGCGGCGCGTATGACTTTCGCATGAGGCGAAAGACCGCAGCATGATCCGAAAAAATGAATACCAGTTTTCCGAAAGACATTCCGCCGGACTCGATCCGAAGGATCATGCTTGAACAAAAAATGGAGCGGGACGAGGGACCGTCATCCCGCTCTGCGCTTTCACTTCCCCTTCCAGTTCGGGGTGCGCTTGTTGAGAAAGGCGTCCATCCCTTCGCGAAAATCCTCGCTCATATAGGCGCGCAGGATCAAATCCTCGCCTTCGTCGCGCGACAGCGTCCGCCGGATACGGCGCACCGCCTCCTTGGTGACCTCAAGCGTGATCGGGGCATGGGAGGCCACGAGCTTTGCAGTCTCATCGGCGCGGCGCTGCAACGTCTCGATGTCGGGCACCACCTCGTTGAGCAGCCCCAGCGCCAAGGCCTCCGGCGCCTCGACCAGGCGCGCCTTGAAGATCAGGTCCTTGGTGCGTGCCGGCCCGATCAGCGAGACGAGGCGCGAGATGTTGGACATCGACAGGCAGTTGCCGAGCGTGCGCGCGATTGGAAAGCCGATCCGCGTGCTCTCGGTGCCGATCCGGATGTCGCAGCAGGCGGCAATTCCGGCGCCGCCGCCGGTGCAGGCGCCGGCGATCGCGGCGATCACCGGCACCCGGCATTGTTCGAGCTTGCCCAGCACGCGGTCGATCCGCGCCTCATAGTCCAGCGCATCCTGCGCCGTTTTGAAGGCGCGGAATTGCGAGATGTCGGTCCCCGACGCAAAAGCCTTGTCGCCCGCGCCGGTGAGGATCAACGCCTTGATCGAAGGATCGGCATTGATGCTCTCGCAGATCGAGGCGAGCTGCTCGTACATCGCAAAGGTCAGGGCGTTGCGCGCCTGCGGGCGATTGAACGTCACGCGCGCGATGCCGTCCTGGACGGAATAGATCAGGTCTTCGTTGGCAGTCACCGGTGCGTTCATCGCGCTCGTCCTTCTTGTTTGACCAAATAACAATTCGCTCAGGCCACCGCAGCTTTCGGCATCGGCGCCGCCTCGCGGGCGGTGAGCACCTCCATCGCCGCCAGCACGCCGCCCTTGCGGTGCGGGACCCTGGCGAGCTCGAGGCCCATCTCGACGCCGGAGAGCGTTCCCATCAGCATCAGATCGTTGAAATGGCCGATGTGGCCGATGCGGAACACCTTGCCCTTGATCCTGTTCAGCCCGGTGCCGAGCGACATGTCGAAATTGTCCAGCACGATTTTGCGGAAATGATCGGCGTCATGGCCCTCGGGCATGACCACGCCGGTCAGGGCCGGCGAATGCGCCTGCGGATCCTGGCACTGGGTCTCCAGTCCCCACACCTTCATGGCGGCGCGGGTCGCGGCGCTGTGGCGCTTGTGCCGGGCGAAGACGTTCGCAAGCCCCTCTTCCTCGAGCATGCTGATGGCCTCGCGCAGGCCCATCAAAAGGTTGATCGCGGGCGTGTAGGGGAAGGTGCCGGCCTTGTTGAAGGCGATCACATCCTGCCACTCCCAGTAGGAGCGCATGCCGGGATTGGCCTTGGCCACCGCCAGCGCCTTCTCCGAGACGGCATTGAAGCCAAGCCCCGGCGGCAGCATGAGTCCCTTCTGCGAGCCGGCGACGGAGACGTCGATGCCCCAGGCGTCGTGCTCATATTCCAGTGAGCCGAGGCCGGAAATGGTGTCCACCATCAAGAGCGCCGGATGTCCGGCGCGGTCCATGGCTTTGCGGACCTCGAGCGGCGGCGTGACGCAGCCGGTCGAGGTCTCGTTATGCACGACCATGACGGCCTTGATCTTGTGCGCCTTGTCGGCGGCGAGCCGCTGCTCGATCGCGGCGATGTCGGCGCCGCGGCGCCAATCGCCAGGGACGAAATCGACGTCCAGCTTGAATTTATCGGCAATGCCGCGCCAGAGCACGGCGAACTGCCCGGTCTCGGCCATCACCACCTTGTCGCCCGGCTGCAAGGTATTGACGATCGCGGCCTCCCAGGCACCGGTGCCGGAGGACGGGTAAATGATCACCGGCTGCTTGGTGCGGAACATCCGCTGCATGCCGGCCAATACCGCAAAGCCGATCTCGGCAAACTCCGGACCACGATGATCGAGGCCCGGCATGTCCATCGCCCGCAGCACCCGGTCGGGGATGTTGGTCGGTCCCGGAATTTGCAGAAAATGCCTTCCAGTATGCAGAATCATCGGCGTCCTTCCCGGTCTTGGCCTACTTTGGGCGGCCCGAATAACATTATTCGACCGGCTTGTCCCCTCTCCTTTGGACCGCCGTCAATGCGCAAGACGTGGGATATCGCCCTAAAACCACCCGCTGCTTACCCCCGCGGCGACCGGCTTTCCGAGAGGCATGCTGCGGTCGCCCTCTTCGAATGGCCGCTCGGGGCGCATCAGGAAGGCCGAGAACCATGCTCTGGCCCAACCGACAAGGTGCCGGGCGCATCAAGCACCGATCGGTCTGGATCGAGCCAAAAACCCCACACGCCAGCGCCGATGACAAGGAGAGCAGCCGCAACGATGAAAGGCGCTTGCCAATTGCCGTATTGAACAAGAAAACCGAACACGAGCGGCGAAAGCGCGCCGCCAAAATTGCCGGCCATGTTCATCATGCCGGAGACCGTGCCCGAGTATTTGCCGCCCGTATCCATGGGGACCGCCCACGACGGACCGATGGTGCATTCCAAAAAGAACATGGATGCGGTCAGGCAATAGACGGCGGTGTAGGCGTTGTTGGTCAATGCGGCAGGCACGATGAAGATACAGCATCCCAGCAGGCCGACGATTGCGACCGAGCGGCGCGCAAGTTTGGTATTGCCTGTCTTCTTCAACAGCCAGTCTGTAGCGACGCCGCCGAGTGTATCGCCCAGGACACCGGCAAACAGCGGCAGTGAGGCGAACAGGCCAACCTTGAGCAGTGTGAAATGCCGGAATTCGACGAGATACGATGGTAGCCAGCTGAGGAATATCCAGAGGCAGTAGACGTAGGTGAAATAGGCGCACATGATCGCCCACATGTTCGGCGAACGCAGCAGCGTGCTCCAAGGCACGGATGCAGCTTTGCGCTCGATGGCCGCCTCCTTGATTGCGCCCTCGCTGTTCACGCCGCGAATCTGCTTCAGCTCCGCGCGGTTTACGAGAGGATGCTCTTCCGGCAAATTGCGGTAAGAGAGATACCACCAGATCGACCAGACCAGACCGACCGCGCCGCAGACATAGAAGGCCGCTCGCCATCCCCAATTGGTCATGAGGAAGACGACGAGCGGAGGAGCGATGGCGGCACCAAGACGACTCGCACTATGCGTCAGTCCTTGCACGAAGCCACGCTCCTCGCGTGGATACCAAAGCTGCATTGAGCGCGTGGCACCCGGAAAGGCGCCAGCCTCTCCAATTCCGAACAAGAAACGCAACACGATGAACGAAACCGCGCCGGTTGCCGCCGCCGTTGCTGCCGTCATCACAGACCAGTACGCAACGATGGTCGCCAGCACCGATCTTGCGCCAAAGCGATCGCTGAGCCAGCCGCCCGGCACCTGAAAGAGGGCATAGGCCCACACAAAGGCGCTGAAGATCACCCCCATGGTGATCTTGTCGAACCCGAACTCCTTGCTGATGATCGGGGCAGCCGTCGAGATATTGACTCGATCCAGATAGGTGATGAGGTACATCAGGCAAATCAAGCCAAGAATGTACCAGCGTCCGACGCTGCGGCGCGATTGTTGATCTTCCATCTCAACCCTCCCTGTATTCATCTTTTCAACCGTCACAACGGCATCAAACCGCACAGCCGCGGTCAGCCCTTATCGATACCAATCTGCGGAAGAGCAGCGGTCCCTCACCTGATTTGCGCTGGACGACGCGGAGCCTGTCATCGGGCGCGCGTTCGCGCGACCCGTTGGCATCGCCAGGAGCCAATCGACTCCCCGCCGGGCACGAGGTGGGGCTAGCTGTCGACGACCTTGAGACGCGCCGGCGCATTGCCTTTGGGACGCTCCTCCAAAAATTTCATCGCGGCATCGACTCCGCCGGCGCGATGCGGGACGCCGGCGACCGCCAGCCCCATCTCCACACCGGTAAGCGCGGCCAGCAAGGTCAGCTCGTTGCACTCGCCGAGATGGCCGATGCGGAAGACCTTGCCGGCGACCTTGGAGAGACCGCTGCCGAGCGACATGTTGAAATTGTCGAGCACCACTTTGCGGAATTCATCCGCATCGTAGCCCGGCGGCATCAGCACCGCAGTCAGCACCGGCGAGAAATCCTTCGGCTCTTGGCAAAGCACCTCCAGTCCCCAATGATTGACGGCGGCGCGCGTCGCCGCGGCCAGGCGCTGATGCCGGGCGAACACATTAGGCAGCCCCTCCTCAAGCAGCATCGCAATTGCTTCACGCAGGCCGTAAAGCAAATTGGTCGCGGGCGTGTAGGGAAAGAAGCCCTTTGCGTTCGGCTTGAGCATCTCTTCCCAATCCCAGTAGGAGCGCGGCATCTTGTTGGTCTTGGAGGCGGCGAGCGCCTTCTGCGAGATCGCGTTGAAGCCGAGGCCGGGCGGCAGCATGAATCCCTTTTGCGAGCAGCTCACGCTGACATCGACCTTCCATTCCTCGTGCCGGTAGTCGACCGAGCCAAGCGAGGAAATGGTGTCGACCATCAGGAGCGCCGGATGGCCAACGCGGTCCATCGCGACGCGAATGTCGCCGATCCGGCTGGTCGCGCCGGTCGAAGTCTCGTTGTGCACGATCATCACCGCCTTGATCGCATGCGATGTGTCGGCGGCAAGTTTTCCCTCGACAGCCCCCGGGTCGGCGCCGCGGCGCCAGTCGCCGGGGAGGAAATCGACCTCGATGCCCCAGCGCTTGGCCATGTTGCGCCACAGCGTGGCAAAATGGCCGGTCTCCACCATCAGCACCTTGTCGCCGGGCGAGAGCGTGTTGACGATCGCGGCTTCCCACGCGCCCGTTCCGGAGGACGGAAAGATCACCACCGGCCCGGAGGTCTGGAAGATCTTCTTGGCGCCCTCCAGCACCGTGCGCCCGAGTTCGGCGAATTCGGCGCTGCGGTGATCGATGACCGGCATGTCCATGGCGCGGAGGACGCGGTCTGGGACCGGGCTTGGCCCGGGAATCTGCAAAAAGTGCCGTCCTTGACCCATAATGATCTCCCAACTTGGCGCTAGCGGATGGTCAATCAAATTTTGCATTCATTTTCGAGCTGTGCAATCCTGTTTTTACATTCAAAATTGATCCCATCGACGTTAACGGTTCCATAAACTATCGTTGCGCGCATGAAATCGACGATTCCCGAAGACGGCGTGCCGCTGACCAAGGACACCGGTCCCGGCGGCGCCGAGCGTGCGGAGAACTCGCTGCATGGCGAGATCCTGTCACGGCTGCGCGACTACGTGGTCGAGGGCAACATCCCGGATGGCGGGCGCGTTCCGGAGCGCCAGCTCTGCGAACTGTTTGGCATTTCCCGCACGCCCCTGCGCGAGGCGCTCAAAGTGCTCGCCGCCGAAGGCTTGATCGAGCTGCTGCCCAATCGCGGCGCGCGGGTGCGGCAGCTCAGCCGCCGAGACCTTGAAGAGCTGTTCGAGGTGATGGGCGGCCTGGAAAGTCTTGCCGGACGGCTCGCCTGCGAAAATATCACGGACGAGGAAATCGCCGACATCGAGCGGCTGCATTACGAGATGTACGGCTATTACCTGCACCGGGACATGCACAATTATTTCCTGGTCAACCAGCGCATTCATGAAAAGATCGTGGCGGCCTCGCGCAACGAGACCCTGCGTGCAACCTATGTCAACTTCGCCGGGCGCATTCGCCGGGTGCGTTATTCCGCCAATTTCGCGCGCAAGCGGCAGCGCTGGGCGGAGGCCATGCGCGAGCATGAGGCGATCCTGGACGCGCTGCGCCGCCGCGCTGGCAGCGAGCTTTCCGACATCCTGTTTCACCACCTGCGCAACAAACGAACCGCCGCCGTCGAGCATCTGGCCGAGACGGAGAATGGGACGGCAGCCGCCCCATTAGACGGCACATCTCCGCCAATTGTGAATGCATAATTGAAAGCGGCAGGGACGGATTGCATCTACTCTGGAAATTGTGCGAGATGAGATAAGCAGCCGCCGCACGGTTCACCTCTCCGGTTTGGGAGAGGTCGGATCACATCGAATGATGCGATCCGGGTGAGGGCTTACGGTCCTTCGTGAGACCCGCGGCCCTCACCCGGCGCCGCGCGCCGACCTCTTCCCGCCGGGGAGAGGTGAACCGAGCGGGTATCGCGCATCCGGAAATGGAAATGAGAACCAAGTCCCAACTCGAGCGCCGCTTGCGGTCGGAAATATCAGGCGAGGTCCTGTTCGACCGGTTCAGCCGCGGCCGCTACGCCACCGACGCGTCCTTCTACCAGATCATGCCGGCCGGCGTGGTCGTCCCCCGCACCATGGACGAGGCCCTGCGGGCGCTTTCGGTTGCGCGCGATGCAGCGCGCAAGGTCACGCCGCGCGGCGGCGGCACCTCGCAATGCGGCCAGACCATCAATGACGGCATCGTCATCGATTTCTCGAAGTATCTCAATCGCATCATTTCGCTCGACCTCGAGCGCCGCACCTGCGTCGTCGAGCCCGGCATCGTGCTCGACGACCTCAACCGCCAGCT
This sequence comes from Bradyrhizobium sp. ARR65, assembly GCF_000472385.1. GTDB lineage: Bacteria > Pseudomonadota > Alphaproteobacteria > Rhizobiales > Xanthobacteraceae > Bradyrhizobium. Next base: position 33,847 of record NZ_AWZU01000051.1, on the reverse strand, counting down.
CAAAAAACACGGGCTGTGGTTTCCGGTCGACGTCTCGACCGCCTCGCGCGCCACCATTGGCGGCATGGCCGGCAACAATTCCTGCGGTGGGCGCAGCTTGCGCTACGGCACCATGCGCGACAACACGTTATCGATGCAGGCGGCGCTCGCCGACGGCACCTTGATGCGTTTCGGTGAGGTGCCGCGCGATCTCTCGGGCGTGGAAGCGCCGGAGCAAGGAATTCAACTCTTCCGCGACATGCTCGCGCTTGGCGAACGCGAGGCGCAAGAAATCACCGAGCGCTTCCCCAAGGTGCAGCGCCGCGTCGGCGGCTACAATCTCGATGCGCTGACGCCCCGCAATACGCCCAACAACATGGCGCATCTCTTGGTCGGCTCCGAAGGCACGCTCGCCTTCACCACCAAGGTGGAGCTGAAACTGTGGCCGGTGATCCGCAACAGGGTGCTCGGTGTCTGCCATTTCGGCAGCTTTTACGAGGCGATGGATGCGACCCAGCATCTCGTCAAGCTGAAACCGATCGCGGTGGAGCTGGTCGATCGCACCATGATCGCGCTCGGGCGCGAGATCGCGATGTTCGTCCCGGTCATCGGCGCCGCCGTCCGCGGCGATCCGGACGCGCTCCTGCTGGTGGAATTTGCCGAAGAAGACCAGGACGAGAATCTGCGCCGGCTGAAACAGCTTTCCGAACTGATGGGCGATCTCGGCTTTGGTTGGAATAATCCAACGCGCAAATGGGGCGGCGTGGTCGAGATCACCGATCCCGCACTTCAGACCAGCATTGCCGAGTTCCGCGCCGCTGGCCTCAACGTCATGATGTCGATGAAGGAGGCCGGCAAGCCCGTCTCCTTCGTCGAAGATTGCGCGGTGCCGCTGCCGCATCTTGCCGACTACACCGACCGCCTCAACGCCGTGTTCAGAAAGCACGGCACCAGCGGCACGATGTATGCGCACGCCTCCGAAGGCTGCCTGCACGTGCGCCCGGTGCTGAACCTCAAGCTCGAGAAAGACGTGCACGCGATGCGCGCGATCGCCGAGGAAGCCTTTGCCATGGTGCGCGAGTACAAGGGCTCGCATTCGGGCGAGCATGGCGACGGCATCGTGCGCTCGGAATTTCACGAGCCGATGTTCGGCGCGCGCATCGTGGCCGATTTCAAGGAGGTCAAGCAACGCTTCGATCCCGAGGGCGTGCTCAACCCGGGCAAGATCGTCGACGCGCCGAAAATGGACGATCGCTCGCTGTTCCGTTATCCGCCGGATTATCGCGTCGCCGAGCTGAAAACCGTGCTCGACTGGTCCGGCTATCCCGGCGCTGGCGGCGGCTTCCAGGGCGCGGTGGAGATGTGCAACAACAACGGTACCTGCCGCAAGCTCGAGGGCGGCGTGATGTGTCCGTCCTATCGCGCGACGCGCGATGAGATGCATGTCACGCGCGGCCGCGCCAACACCTTGCGGCTTGCGATCTCGGGCCAGCTCGGGCCAGATGCGCTTTGCTCCGACGAAATGATGGAGACCCTAGAACTCTGCGTCTCCTGCAAGGCGTGTCGGCGCGAATGCCCTGTCGGCGTCGACATGGCCAAGATGAAGATCGAGGTCCTGGCCGCGCGCGCCGCAAAACACGGGCTCACGCTGCGCGACCGCTTGGTCGGCTACCTCCCGCGTTACGCCGATCTCGCCGCGCGCTTCGCGCCGCTGGCCAACTGGCGTAACGACAGCCCGGTACTGCGTCGGCTGTTTGAGAGATTTGCCGGCATCAGCGCCAAGCGCGCCTTGCCTGCGTTCCGGCGCGATGTGTTCCGGCCGGAGAGTGATGCGATGGGCCCGCAGGATGGCCGCGAGGTCGTGCTGTTCACCGACACTTTCAACCGCATCTACGAACGAGAAAATCTCGACGCAGCGTTGCGCGTGCTGGTCGCCGGCGGTTACCGCGTCCACATGCCGAGGCCGGCGAGCGGAAAGCGGCCGCTGTGCTGCGGACGGACGTTCCTGTCGGCCGGCCTGGTCGAGAAGGCACGTGCCGAGCTCGATCGCCTGGTCACAACCTACGCGCCGTTCGCCGCGCGCGGCGTACCCATCATCGGGCTCGAACCAAGCTGCCTCTTGACGCTGCGCGACGAGCTGCTGTCGCTGCGCCAGGACGATACGGCAAAAGCCGTCAGCGCGCATGCACTGCTCTTCGAGGAATTCGTCTCTCGCGAGGCCAAGGCCGGCCGCTTGCGCCTGCCGCTCGGCCCGATCGCAGGCACAGCACTGCTGCACGGCCATTGCCATCAGAAATCCTTTGACGCGTTCAAGCCGGTCGAAGCGGTGCTGAGGCTGGTGCCCGAACTGAAGGTCGAGATCATCCAATCGAGCTGCTGCGGCATGGCGGGCGCGTTCGGATACGGCACTGAGACCTACGAGGCCTCGATGGAAATGGCCGAGCTGTCGCTTTTACCTGCCGTGCGGCGCGCCGATGGCACAACGCTGATTGTGGCCGATGGCACCTCCTGCCGCCACCAGATCGCGGATGGCGCGCAGCGTAACGCGCTGCACGCGGCGCAAGTGCTGGCGATGAGCCTCGATCGCGCGCAATCCGATCAAAACCCCTCCCCGCTCGCAAAGGACGTGCTCAATGGCTGAACTGACACTCGATATCGCCCGCAAGATCCTCAATGCCGCGCTCGCCAAGGCGACCGAGAAAAAGTTGAAGCCGCTGGTGATCACAATCTTGGACGCGCGCGGTGCGGTCAAAATGACCGCGGCGCAGGACGGCACCAGCCTGATGCGTGCCGAGGTCGCACACGGCAAGGCCTACGGCGCGCTCGCCATGGGCATGGGCTCGCGCGCGCTCTATCAGCGCGCCCAGGAGCAGGCCTATTTCATCGACGCGGTGAATACGCTCGCGCAGGGGCGCCTCGTGCCGGTGCCCGGTGGCGTCTTGATCCAGGACAGCACCACGCTGCTTGGCGCCGTCGGCGTCTCCGGCGACACCTCGGACAATGACGAGATCTGCGCGATCGCGGGGATCGAGGCCGCGGGGCTGAAGGCGAACGCGGGATAGACGTGAGGGAAGCAGCGGCGCCAGCCGCTGCTTCCTTGCGCAGAAGGGCTTCGGCTTACTCGCCGACGCCTGGTGACTGCGCCCAGGTTCCGCCTCTACGCGCCACGGCGGGCTCCATAAAGCTCATAGCCGCGCCGCTTAATGTGCTGCCGGTCAGGAGCACCGTGGCACCCATCACCAGCAGGGCAACCAGCGAGAGAACGGCCGTATAGACGCCGCTCACCGCGAGAATGCCCAGAACGATCGCGGCAACACCCGAGACCAACTGGACCGCCGCCGAACCGGAGGCCATTTCGCCGGCAAGAATCTCGCCTCCCGAGAGCACGCGGTTGCTGATCATCTGCTGTGAGGCCTGCTGCTTCGTCCGGTAAAGATGCCAGACCGAATTGCTGCTCACGAGCAGCGCCGCTCCGAATGCAATCACTGCGCAGGAGACGAGAGTTCCCGCAGCGATGCCAAGCAGCGCAAGTATGCCAAGCACGATCCCTGATGCCCCCACAAGAAACAGGATCGGAAGACCACCGCCGCCCACGCCTTCCTGGACTGGCTGGGCTACGCCGGCCGGAAACATCAGCTTGGTGTATTCGGTCAGCATCGTGCCACCCTGGATCAGCAGCGCGGCACCGAACACGATGGTCGCGATGGCCGCCAAGGTAGGCTGGTTGATTCCTGATAGCGCGACGATCGCCAGGACAATTGTCGCCACCCCGCCAATGGCATCAACAAACCCGCCGTAAGTCGCAGCTTCCTGGAAACCACTCTCCGAAGTTGTCATAGTCGACATGGAAACCTCCTTTACGAGGCGCGCCGATGTCGCTCGATTGTCGTGGACGGCAGGGGGAGCTACTCCGGGTGATCCGTGGCGGGTAGCTGCCTTCTGGCGCCCACCAGTACGTTGTCGTTCGTGCGCGCCTAAGGTGCAACGCACCGTTTCTCGCCCGGTTCCGATATTCGACGATGGGACTAGCGACCCTCGCTAACAGGGGGCAAGCGGGATACTGTATCTTGGCAATGCTCGGGAGGCTTTTGTCGCAGCCAGAGGACCACCTGAGCAGTTCCGCGACCTTCTGGCTGAGCACACCGCCTCCATGTTGGCCTCATCCTCCTCCCCGCCGAACCCGCCGAACGCACAGAGATGACCGCCCCAACTGACCTGAATGCGCGAATTCTCGACGATATCGCCGACGCTCTCATTTATGCCGATCGCTCCGGCTCGATCGTGCGCTGGAATCGCGCCGCCACTGCCTTGTTCGGCTATTCCGCGCAGGAAGCGCTCGGCCACAACCTCGATCTGATCATTCCCGAGCATTTGCGCGCTGCACACTGGAAGGGTTTTGACGCGGCGATCGCCAGCGGCGCCATGAAGCTCCAGGGTCGGCCCACCCTCACCCGGGCGCAGCACAAGAGCGGCCGCAAGCTCTACATCGAGATGACTTTTGCACTGGTGAAGGACTTCCAGGGCGAGGTGCTGGGGTCGGCCGCGATCGCGCGCGACGTGACGGAGCGCGTGGAGCGCGAGCGTGGCAAAAAATGATCACCGTCATTCCGCTCGGATTTCTTATTTCCCAAGCACTTCACTCCCGAGCAATTCCGCAAATCTCTGATCTGGCGCTCGACTTGCCGAAACGATTATTCAATCAGCGGCGTCGAAGCCGCTTGTCGCAAAGAGCTTGTCCGCGGGGGATGATGATCCGGCCCGAGCGGCTGAGATCCTACGTCCAGGCCAATAGACGGCGCGCCACTCGCGGCGAGAACGTCTCCATCCGAGCCGGTACCGACATACATCCGCATGATTGCGATTCGTCAGCCCACCGGCTTCCTGACAAATTAGGAACTTGCTCCACGGCCACACGTTCGGTGAGGAACTTACGTGTCGTTGCCGAAGGATAAAGTCCGTGACAGGGCGCCCGAGCAACGTTGGGAATAAGCTCTTGGCGGCGTTGCCACCGGCGGACTTTCATTTGCTCTCCCCACACCTTCAGAACATCGCGTTCGAAGTCGATGCCGCCCTGGTACAGTCGGGAGATGAACTCAATCAGGTCTATTTTCCCGACAGCGGCGCCATAGCCTTCATGGCAGAAATGCCCAATGGACAAACGGTCGCGACCACGCTCATGGGACCGGAAGGCGCGGTCGGCTCGCTCACAGTGCTGGGCCCCTCGCACTCCCCTGTTACCGCAATCGCCCGTGTCGCCGGTACCGCCTCGCAAATCTCGGTCGCAAAATTGCAGTCTGCTTATCGCCGTAGCGCCGCGATCAGACACGTCGTTCATGTCCATATCCGCACACAGATCCTGCAGCTCCAGCAAGTTGCCGCGTGCAATGCGTTGCATCCGGTGGAGCAACGCATGGCACGGTGGCTGCTCGAACTTCACGACCACGTCGCCGATGATGTCCTTCCCGTGACGCAGGAGGCGCTTGCTCATTTGCTGGGGGTGCGGCGCACGACCGTGACGCTGGCGATGAGCAAGCTTCGGGCGGCGGGCGCCCTGAAAAGCGACCGGCGCGGCTTGGTGGAGATCGACCGGGCACAATTGGAGCACATCACCTGCGATTGCTATACTTTGATGCGAAGCAGGATCGGCCCAGCATACGACAAAGAGTTGTCCAAACCACCGCGCTCGGTCGCGCCGTTCGAGGAAACTCGCCCGGAAGTCAAAGCGGCTCGGGCCGAGAGGCCATAGCGGATTCGGCCGCCCCGAGCGGGATGTCCAGAGCCTGGTCGAGCATCAATGCGGATTGCGCTTCCGACCTGGCGAGATCGCGCAGTTCCCTGGCCACCTCCCGTAGCTCGTTGCGTTCAGGACCTGGCTTGAGCCGCCGTGCTTCGCGAAGAAAGTCCATGGCCTGAAGCAGCAAGGGAGAGGCTTCGCTGAGTCTTTGCATTTGCGCCATGACGTCCCTCCGCCGGGATTATTATTGTGAGCTGCGTCGATGACCGGGCCAGACGGTCCGGTCGCGAAGCTGTGCCGCGGCAACGGGCTCGTGGACCCAGGCCTCCGTCGCGAACCACGTATGATCGGTGTTGCAGATCGGGCAGCGCGTGCGCGCAAAAAACACCGGGCTGCGTAAGAAGCTGTCGCGATCGGTCTTGATGCCGGTGGGGATTGCACGCCCCGTTTCCGGACACTGGATCATGACCATACCCATACCACCCTCCTTGAGAATTTCCTGAAGCAAAAAGGTCTGGCCAGCTGGAACGCGCCTGTTATCTCGGTGCGGTGATTGGGGGGTCGCACCTGTTATTGTTTATCGAGCAGTGTGGGATGCTCGGGTTGGCTTATTCCAGCCGGCCAGATCGCCCTCTTGAGCGAAGCTCGAGCGCGGACCCGCTGCCGCCTTCAGCTTGCCTGCTGAAATATATTGCCGAAGTGCTTCCTGATCGGCTCGCCCGTGTCTTTCGCAAGTCTCTGAGCAAGCTCCCACAGTTCCTTGTTCTGGGCAGATGTGGTGTCGAATGCCTTGCGTGCTTGCGTCGCAGACAGCGCCGCGACGTCCGACATCGACTTGCTGCCGAGCAACTGGGAAAAGAAATCGAGCGTGGAGGTGGTGTTGATCCTGGAAATCTCCATGACCTTGAGCCCGTAGTCCGTCGTAGTCTTGGCGTTGCTCGAGTAGATTTCACGCATCGCTTCCGCCATCTCTTCGGACGCGGTCTTCATCTTCTCACAGCCTTCCTGTGCACGGGCGAGGCCCCGTTCGGCAAGCTCGCCAAGCGGACCCGCCAGCGCGATTTTGGAGAATCCAAATAGCGGCATGCCCGAACCAATCGTTCCGTTCGTTTCGATTTTGCGGTCACTTTCACTCACAGCACTCTATTCCTTCTCAAGCGTGATTATTCCCGGGACGCGATATTGCGGCGCGAGAGTTCCTGGAGGCGGAGGGTTGTCCCGCCTTTCCGTTGATCAGTTTTGGGTGAGTTCTAGCCAACCCCGAGTGCAACTATGTCGGAGACGGCTGCTGCCGTCCGTTCGGTTTGCGACTCTCGCAGAAAAATTTTTTCGAAACTGTCAAGACATACAAACGTCATATCAACAAAAATTGCTGCGGCGCACAGCGCGCCGCAGTTGCCCGGAACACGCCGGCTGCGGACCAAACCAGCCGGCGATGCCATCCGCTCGCAGTTGAGCGCTGCTTATAGCTCGACGCGCCTTGCCAACATCGGGATCGGGCACGGCACGATGATGGCGGCGGCCGCGTCGGCTGCTTCCAATCCCAGGTGGCCGGCATCGGCCCGCAGATCGGATCCCGTTTTCCGGTCGGCGACATGCAAGGCTATCTCAACTTAAAGGGCTACAAGAAATTCGTCGCCGAAAGCCGGCCCGAGGGTGACATTCGCAATATTGCCCGCCACGCCACCGAAGCGGGTGCTCGCGAAGTCATTGCCTTCAAAACCAGCGAAAAACCGACGCAGCCGGGTCGCATGAGCCCCGCAGGTGTTGGCCGCGGCGGGGCGGCGGAACTTGCCACGGGATCACCTTCCAAACAGTGGCTTCGAATGGTTGAGCCTTGGGAGGGGTCACCAATAATGTGGCTTTGATCGTGTGATGAAACAGCGGCCCGATCGGTAGCTCCTCGGAATATAGAATCTCGAGAACGCATGACCATGACCGCTGTTTCTGCTGCGCCGCCGCATCGGCGGAGCTCGTGAGCAGCAGCATCGCTGCGAGTGCTATGCCCCTCGTCGTCATATCGATTTCTCTCAGTCTCGCCAAAACCGACTTGAGGCCGCGCTCGGTCGCGGGACTCTGTTGCGACGATGCATTTCGCTTGACGCGCTCGGTAGGCCTGGCCCAAGCGCATGAGGCTCACTACTTCATTTGGACGAAACTCCATTTAGATGTAGCTCGATCGCAATTTTGCCTAGGCGAGTTGCCTGTGAAAGCGGCGAAAGCAAAAGTACCGGACGTAGATATATCCAGAGCCGATTGGTTCGGAGGATTGGCGGTTCGAACGGCCTTTATCGCCATCCTCATCATCATTACCGCGCGCATTGCCAGCCCTCAACTCGAGCACATCTGGTCGATTTGGGAGACGCCCAGCGACGCTGTACGCGTCGCGCTGGGAGTGGCGGTCTGTAGCTGGCTGCTTGTCCACCTTTTCATCCTCCCGAGGGATACCGCCGGATATCGAACCTGGCTCTATCTCGGACCCATTTTGCTGCCGCTGGCAATTCTCTGCGCCGTGGTCGCCTGGTAGCCTAGACTAGGCAACCCGAACAGCGGTTTAGAGCGGCCTGCCGACGGGCTGGGGCTGATCGGGGCTGGCCGGTGCGGCCTGCCCCACCGCACATTCGCGCCAGACCGGGGAGGTGCAGGTCGTCGGCCAGCCGCCGCCGAGTGCCATGAACAGCGCTGCCGTATCGGACAGCCGGGTGGCTTGGGCCTGCACGCGCGTCACCACGGCAGTCAAATACGTCTGCTGCGCATTGAGGACGGCGAGCTGATTGACCTGACCGGCCTGGAGCTGCTTTTCGACGATGTCGAGGCTCGCCTTGGCGGTCTCTTCCGCATGCAGGGCCGCTTGCACGGCGCGCGCATCTGCCTGCAGCGCCCGCAAGGCATCGGCGACATTCTGGAACGCCGTAATGACTGTAGCGCGGTATTGCGCTTCGGCCTGATCGAGTCCGGCCTCAGCCGCCTTCTGCTTGTTGTAGAGCGTAAAGCCGTCGAAGATCGGCGCTGTGACGCCTGCGGTCAGGGTGTAGAAGCCGGTGCCCGGCACGAAGCTCTGAGCGAAATTATAGGCACTGGTGCCGCCATTGGCCGAGAGCGTGAAGTTCGGAAGCCGCGCGGCAATCGCGACCCCGATCAGCGCGCTCGCGGAATGCATGTTGGCTTCCGCCTGCCTTACGTCCGGACGCTGATCGACGAGCTTGCTGGGCAGGCTGATCGGCAGGTTGGCCGGCAGCTTCATATGAGCGAGATCGAATTTCTCCGCGACCTCGTCGGATGACAATCGCCCGGCAAGGGCGGTCAGGAGATCGCGCTGAATAGAGAGCTGCTTTTCCAGCGGCGGCAGCAACTGCTCGGCCGCGGCCAGTGCGGCCTCCTGTGCCAGCACATCCGACTTTGCCGCCTGCCCCGCATCGAACTGGCGCTTGAGGATGTCGAGCAGATGACGCTCGATCTCGATGACGCGCTTGGTCTCGGTGATCTGGCCGCGGAACGAAGCTTCCTGGATCGCGGCGGTCACGACGTTGCTAGTCAGCGTGAGATAGGCGGCCTCGAGCATGAACAATTGCTGCTCGGTGACGGCGTCGAGGTTTTCGACCTGGCGGAAATTGGCGCCCCAGACATCCGGCACGAAACTCACCGTGAGCTGGTGGGTGATCAGCGAAAATTGGGTCTGCGGCACCGCGCTGATATCGCCGCCGAACACGGTGCCGGCATTGGATTGCAGGATCTGCTGCGACATGGAGTTGCCGGTGACCTGCGGTGACCAGAGGCCGCGCTGTGCCTCCGCATTGAATTGGGCAATTTTGATGGCCGCCTCGGCCGATTGCAGGGTCGGGCTGTGATTGACAGCGTCCCGGATCAGATCGTTGAGCGGCTGCGAGCGGAAAGCCGCCCACCAGCGTGCCGAGACGGCCTCGCCAGTGACGAAGTGCTGGGCCGGGACCTTCGGCGCGCTTGGCGTCGGCCCGGGCGAAGCAAGCTTTCCAGGCAAATAGCCGTCGACCGCAGGCGCCGCCGGCGGCACGAAATTCGGACCGACGCAGCCCGACGTGGCCAAGGCAAGCACCAAGGTCACGGCTGCCGCCGGCATGCCGGAGACGGCACGTCGCAGTCGATGGGCGGGGCCTCGCATCAGTCCGATCCACTCAAAGCGCTTTTTGTCGGGGAGTCCCGACCCCGTCCTAGGTCGGTTCCGCATCGCCCGCATCTCCGCCATCAGTGATTTCGGCAGTTCCCCGCGTCAGAAAGATCCGGCGTAGCGCCGGCGCAACCACGAGCAGTAGCAGCGGTCCGATGAACATGCCGCCGACGACCACAGTCGCGAGCGGCCGTTGCACCTGGCTGCCGATGCCGTGGGAAATCGCCGCGGGAAACAGCCCGACGCCTGCGGAAAGGGCCGTCATCAGCATCGGACGCATGCGCTGCTCGGCGCCGCGGAACACCGCTTCGGCAACATCCATGCCCTGCGCGCGCAATTCGCGGAAGTAGGTGATGTTGAGAATACCGTCCATCACAGCGACGCCGAACAGCGAAATAAAGCCGATGGCCGCCGAAACGCTGAAGGCAAGGCCGGCCAGGTAGAGCGCAATCAGGCCGCCGCCGATCGCGAAGGGAATGCCGGCGAGTGCCAACAGGCTGTCGCGCAGCGTGTTGAATAGCCCGTATAGCAGCACGAGAATCAGCAGCAGCGTGATGGGAATGACCACCATCAGGCGCTGTTTGGCATTCTGCAGGTCCTCGAACTCGCCGGCCCAGAGAATCTGGTAGCCGTTCGGCAGCTTGACAGCCTTGGCGATGCGCTCCTGGGCTTCCGCCACCGTCGAACCGAGGTCGCGGCCGCGCACGCTGAACTTGATCGGGATGTAGCGCTGACTGGTTTCGCGGTAGATGAAGGAGGCCCCGGTATCGAGCGTGATATCGGCAACTTCACTCAACGGGATATAGGCGTTCGTGCCCGATGGCGTCGAGTAGGCCACCTTGACCTTGCGGATGGCATCGATGCTGCTGCGGTACTTGGGATTGAGCCTGACCGTCACGCCGAATTGCCGATCGCCCTCCAGAACAGTGCTGGCGACCGTACCGCTCAACGCCGCCTGGACCACTGTGTTGACGTCGCCGGTGTTGAGGCCGTAGCGCGCGGCTTTTTCGCGATCGACCTTGATGTCGAGGTTCGGTTGCCCCAGGACGTGGAAGATGCCGAGGTCCTCGACACCACGCACCTTGGCCATCTCGTCCTTGACCTGGCTGGCGAGCTTTTCCAACACTTCCAGGTTCGGCCCGACGATCTTGACGGAGTTCGCTCCCTTAACGCCGGAAAGCGCTTCTTCGACATTGTCCTGGATATATTGCGAGAAGTTGAAGCCGATCCCGGGCAACTCGTCGGCGAACTCCTTCTGCAGCTCCTCAGTGAGCTTTTCCTTGCTGAGATAGGCGGGCCACTCGTCGAATGGCTTGAGCGGGGCAAACAGTTCGACATTCGAGAATGGCGAGGCGTCGCTGCCATTGTCGGGCCGGCCATGCTGCGATACCACGGTGATGACCTCCGGATGCCGGAGCAGGATTTCGCGCATCTTGCGGGTGGCTTCGGTGCCGGCCTCGAGCGAGATCGTTGGCGGCAGCGCCGCCCTGATCCAGAAGTTGCCTTCCTCCAACGCCGGCAGGAATTCGCTGCCAAGTTGCGACGCAGCCAGAAAACTCAGCGCGAGAAAGACGCCGCCGACGATGACCGCGGTTCTGACGTTTCGAAGTGCCCAGCGCAGCACCGGAGTGTAAGCGGCGCGCAGGCCGCGCACGATAAAGGTTTCAACCTCGCGGATCTCGCCGGGCAGCAATAGGGCGCTCAGGACCGGCGTCACCGTGAAGGTCGCGATCAGCGCGCCCGCGAGCGCATAACCATAGGTGCGCGCCATCGGGCCGAAAATCTGCCCCTCGACGCCCTGCATGGTGAACAATGGGACGAAAGCGGTGACGGTGATCGCGGCGGTAAAGAAAACGGCCCTGTCGACCTGGAGAGCGCTCGCGAAAATGATGCGCATTCGCTCCGTCCATCGCGTGCTGCTTCCCTCACGTCCGGTCGTCGACGTCGGATCCGCCCCCCAGAACCCTTGTGATAGCTGCTGGAGAAGAGCCCGCCGATGTTCCGCCGGTGATTGAAAGTTGCGGTAGATATTCTCCATCATGATGACGGCGGAATCGACAATGATGCCGAAGTCAACGGCGCCAAGCGACAATAGGTTGGCGTCCTCTCCGCGCAGGACCATGATGATGATCGCAAAGAACAGCGCGAACGGAATATTCGCGCTGACGATGAGGGCGCTGCGCAGTTCGCCCAGGAAAAACCACTGGATCAGAAATACCAGCAAGCAGCCGAAGATCAGGTTGTGCAGCACGGTGTGGGTGGTGACGTTCACCAGCGAACTACGGTCGTAAAAAGGAACGATCTTCACGCCCGGCGGCAGGCTGCCGTCGGTGTTGAGCTTCTGGACCGCGGCCTCCACTTTCGGGATGATGGCGTTGGTGTGCTCGGTCCGCCGCATCACCACGATCGCGGCGACCACGTCATCGTCATGGTCGCGCCCGGCGATACCGAGCCTTGGCACATAACCGACCGAGACCTTGGCGACATCCTTAATTCGAATGGGCAGACCGCCGGATTGTGTCAGGACGATATTTTCGATGTCCTGGACGTGGTAGCCTTTGGTGACGTCGTCGGCGCCACCGCTGTCGATCAAGCCGATGCCGCGGATGTTGACCGACTGCTGCCCGACCGAAATCTCGCGGCCGCCTACATTGACATTGGCATTGCCGATCGCCGAGATGAGCTGAGGAATGCTGATGTTGTAAGCTTCCAGCCTCTCGAGATCGGCATCGACATTGAACTGTTTGGTGGTGCCGCCCCAGCTGTTGATTTGCGCAACGCCGGGGATCGTGAGCAGACGGCGCGTGACGACATAGTCCTGCAGGGTGCGCAGATTGGTCAGCCCGAAATGCGGCGGCCCCACGATCTGGTAGCGATAGATTTCTCCAACGAGGCTCGACGCCTGGATGGTCGGCACCAGATTTCCGGGCAGGGTGACATTCTGCTGCAGGCTGATCGAGGCCTGCTGCAGCGCGAAGTAATAGTCGGTGCCGTAGGCAAAGGTAACGCGGACGAACGATAAACCGTAGAAGGACGTCGAGCGGATGTTGACCACGCCGGGTGTCGGATAAAGTCCGACTTCCATGGGTATCGTATAGTACTTTTCCATCTCCTCGGCGGAAAGCCCGGGAGCCTGCGCTGTGATCTCGAGGATGACCGGCGCCGGATTGGGATATGCTTCGATGTTCAGCTTCGTGAACGCAATCAGCCCGACGGCGCAAAACACCAATAGGCCCAGAACAACGATCGCCTTCCGCGTTAGCCCGAATTCGAGTAGCGCCTTGATCAACTGAACCTGCCCCGATTTCCGTTCAATATTGTCGTGCCGATCGCGGTCAGTCCGCGGCGCCCAGCAACAGCTTGTTGCTCAGGAATACCGCGCCTTCGGTGACCACGATTTCGCCGGGCTGCAAGCCGTCGAGAATCTGGAGCCAGCCGTTCTCGCGCAGGCCAATGCTGACCGTGCGCTTGGTAAAATGGCGGCTATCGCTGGTCACCCACACCGTCATCGTACCGTCCCCCTCCCGCACTACGCCGTCGGCCGGCACCGCCGCGGAGCGCACCGGTCCTTCGACGCGAGTGACGAAGCTTGCGTACATTCCCGAGCGTAGGAGATGATCGGGGTCCTCGACCTCGGAGCGAACCAGTTGCCGACGCGTGTTCGGGTCGATGATCGAGCCAAGCGCCGTAACGTGTCCTTTGAATACCTTGTCCGGATAGGCCGGCACCGTCACGTCGACCGGTTGGCCGACCCGGTAGGCCGGCGCATCGGTCTCGATCACATTCGCGATCATCCACATCGTCGAGATATCCGCGACCGAGAACGGCGCGGGCGCAGTGCCGGGCTGGGTCAGAAATCCCGGCGCGGCATTGCGGCTGACGACCCGTCCCGAGATCGGGCTCGCCACGACAAGCGTCGAGTCGATCCTGCGGTCGGCCAGAATCTTGTCGATCTCCGCATCGGTCTTGCCGAAGATGCGCACCGCATTCTTGGCAGCTTTGAAATTGCCTTCCGCCGTCTGCTCGTCCGACGTCGCTTGATCGACATCCTTCTGGGCCATGCCGCCCTGCTTCAACAAGCCCGTCGCCCGTGCCAGCACCTTTTTTTGCAGCTCCAGCACGCCGGCGGCCGCCAGCAGCGTGGACTCGGCTTGCAGGAGATCGGGGCTATCGATTGTAAAGAGAATGTCCCCCTGCTTGACGTCATCTCCCACATTGTAAAAGGCCTTCAGGATCTTGCCCGGATATTGCGAGAAGACCTGGACCAACATGTTCTCGTTGAAGTCGATGGTGCCGACCGATGTCTTGAAGACTTCAAAGTCGCGCAGCTCGACCGCGCCAACCCTGATCGAGGCCGCCTGTTTTTCCGACAGATCGACGGTCTCATCGCCCTGACCGGATTGCCCGGAGCTTTTGGCGATCGACTGTACAATGCCCGTTGTCTGCGATGAGCCAGGAAGAAGAAGGAGCTTTGTCCAGACCAGCGTCACAACGCCAATCCCACACATGATTGCCTGGGTGGTTTTGGCTCGTCGGAAATCTCGAAAGAGGCTCATGCGAATCTCTGCATCATCGCTGGATCAACCAAGACCAAGATTGTTGCTGCGGCCGCGTTGGCCATCGGAGCGGCAGTAGACAAGAAGGAATAGGCCAGCAGCACGGTCGGCGATCCGGCAAGTTTCAATTGCTCCCTTAATTTGCTCTTCAGTCGCCTGCAAGCACACGCTTAATCGTATGCTCAAATGAGCAGCGATGCTTACGCCAGGCTTACGAAAGCACCGCGAACGTTACGCGGAGCTTACAAGAGCCCTCGTCGTCCCACTGGCATCACGCAGACAAGCCGCTTGTGGCAAATTCAGCTCTGCGAGTACGTTGATCGCGTCACGGCTCATCACGACGAGTAGAATTGAAGCTGGTGGGACAAGCCAGGTGAAGACGATGGCCGCGCAGTCGGCGCGGCGAGATTCAAATTTCCAGGTTCGTGCCACGGACGGCAGCTTCTCTTGGACGGCGGCGCGATGAATAGAACTCTCGCTTTCTGGACGGCTTTTGTTTCCGCTTTTGTGGCAAGTGGGCTGGCGCTCCGCGTGGCTCTTAGGCTCGGTCTCGCCGCGCATTTTGGTGGACAGGGTTTCGTGTCCGAATTGGCCACACAATCACGCGTCGCCGCAGTCGCAGGTCTTGCCGCGCTGGTATCCGCAATAGCTCAAGTCATCGAGAAGGCGTCGAAGTAGCGTCGCATCGACAACGGACTGAGAGACCGGAAGAAGCGCTGCAACGAGAACGTACCGGGGGCCTCGGATCAGTTATTTTTTTGCTGATTTTGGTATCGACTGAGCGTTTCGCGTCATTTCCCCGCGCCGCGGAGGAACGACCGGGTTCTTCTGCGCAGTGGGGCCCCCGACGTAATTTTGGTTCTGCTTCGGCCCGCCAACAGCGCCTTGCGCGAAGCCCGGCGCGATCCATAAGTTGCAGAGAAGGAAAAGCGCGCAAGCTCTTCTGATCATGTTTCTCACTTTCAAAAACTTACATCGAACTTACAAAGGCTCGATCGGTTATTCTCTCTAGCCATAACTCCGACACGGCACTCGTAGCGTGGCGCGTGGCATTTCCTGCGGTTCAATATCGAGAGAGCCGATGGCGCTCAAGCGAGCAAGAGGGCTGCTGATTTTTGCGATGACCGCGCTCCCGTGGTCGGTGTGCGCGCAGCCGCGCGGCGCGTCGACGATCGAGGCCGCGCCCTCGGGCTGGCCTTATGATTATATCATCCACGTTCAGAACACATATGATTACCGCTATAATCCCGAGGTGCGGAATGATCGCGTTCTGTTGGCGAAGCAAATCGTCAGGCCCTTCTGTTCCAAGAATCGGATTGTCGGCGAAGCCAGGTTCGAGACGGAGATTTTTGGACTGATAACGGGAAGGCCGAACTACGTCGTGTATGTGAAATGCCTTTCTTGGCGAGGCCAGCCGCATGCTCCCAATAAACGCGACTTGATTCGCCCGTCGCGTTAATCTGCCGCATCCCGTCGGCTTGCACCGTCGGGCAAATCACCACCACCCTCCACCGCATCCTGTCCCGGCAAGAGGGGCGTTACGGCCGATCGTCACGAAACGTGGGACAGGATGCGGTGGACGCGATGGAGTCGAAAGATGAACGACGCTCAATCGCCTTGCTGCAAGAATTCGAGGGACTAGTACCAAGCCGTCGACTGTCCTTGCTTGAGGCTCATCGCGAACGGCGAAGTCGTGTGGTCCTGGCGCCAAGCCTTTTTTCGCTCCTCGAGAGAACCGATAAAACGTAGAGCAGCCAAAAGCTTCGGCGATATTCGCCGATATGGTGGAAGGCCTGGGCGAGGCGGGCCCAATAGGCCTTAGTTCAGCTGAAACTAAGCAATTGGCATAGTTGGCCCAACAGAATGCTCTCGCGGACCCATGTCTGCACCTGGTGAACCCGGAATTAGCCCAGAAGCGCCGTTCGGGTTTTGGACCCAAAGCGGTCCTGTCATTTGTCGGAACGTAGCTAACTGCTCTCTCGTCCAGCTACCGTCTTTGGGGCTGGCGCGATGAATTTCGAAATGAGCTAAGGCCCTCGACAACTAACCCACCGCTGGTTGCCGCGCTAAAGTGATGAGACCAGTTTTACCAAAAATGAGGGGAGATAACGTCATGCGTATGCGCCTACTCTGCCTAGCATTGCTCATCATCGGCGGGACGGCCAGTTTTGGTTTCGGACGAACGTCTGAACCAGCTGCGGTGCCTCCTACCTCGGATGTTAGCCAGTTTCTGAAGGCAGGTGTGACAAGGATAATGGTTCGGTACGAGTGGCAATGGGATAAAGGGACTACGGGTGGCGGCACTTGGCTTGCCGACCAAGGCATCGTAACCGCGCTCGGGCCAAATTGGATCGTTCTAAGAACAGACAATACCAACAGGACCCTCTTAATTCCGTTTTCTGCTTTCAAGCACCTTGAGATTCTTAACTAGGTGCGGGTGCGGTCTAGCGAAATCGAATCCGTCGGCCTCGAGTGATCGAGCACCGCGTCGATGGAGAGACCAGCTTTGAGCGATTTTGCTGGGGCAGCTTTGCTGCACCCGAGCTAGTTTTCGGCTCTTCTTTGACCGTCTCGACCCTCGGTTCTTGCAGAAGAAATGTGCCCCGTGTTGCTCGCGCGACACACGTTATAATGTTACATAAGAAATAATAAGTTACATAAGAAATAATTGGAATTGGCATCGCACGTCGACGGCAGGCGCTTTGCCAATTGATTGGTGACCAGAATCCGTTTCGGGTGGGGAGAGATGTTAATGCTCTCAAAACGAGTCTTTGCCACCAGCGTTGCCTCGCTCGTGATCTACGGCCTTCCCGGCCCGGCGCGGTCGCAGACACCGGCTCCTTCGCCGCAGCCGGCTCCCGCGCAATCGCCGGCCCCTGCAGAAAACGCGCCGACCCCGCCGGCCGGCAATGCACCCACAGCGCCAGCCGGAAATACTTCACATGTGCTTCCCGAGACCAGGGTCGCAGCGCCGAAGCAGGCCGCCAAGCCCAAACGGAAGCCACCCGTGGTGACACGTGAAGCAGCCCCGGCGCCGGCAGCGCCGGCGGCGCCCGCCCCGCCCGCGCCGACTGCGGAGCAGGTCCAGGCCGCGGCCAATCGTCAGGTCGTCCAGCAGACCCAGAACTTCGACCAGCGGCGCGACAATGTCCTGCTGCCGAAGACCGGCACAACGAACTATGAACTCTCCCAGAGGGACCTCGAGACCATCCCGCAGGGAGGCGCCGCTCAGCTCAGCGATATCGTGCTGCAATTTCCGGGGGTCTATCAGGATTCGACGAACCAGGGCGATTTTCACGTCCGTAACGAGCACGCCAACGTTCAGTACCGGATCAACGGAATTCTGCTGCCCGACGGCGTATCCGGCTTCTCGCAGCTTCTGGAGACGTCATTCATTGGCAGCATCGGGCTGCTCACGGGTGCGCTGCCGGCGCAATATGGCCTGCATACGGCCGGCGTCATCGACATCACCTCCAAGACCGGAGCGGCGCTCTCCGGCGGCAGCGTCAGCATCTACGGCGGCAGCCGCCAGACGATCACCCCCAGCTTCGAATATGGCGGGGTTGAAGGCAGTACCGACTATTACGTCGCCGGCCGCTATTTCAACACCGGCCTCGGTCTCGAGAATCCAATATCTTCCCTCAACGCCATTCACGATCACTCGGAACAGGGCAGGTTCTTTGCCTACACCTCGACGGTGCTTGATCCAACGGCGCGGGTGGTCACCATTTCGGGTTTCGGCGAAAGTCGATACCAGATTCCCAATAATCCCGGGCAGCCCGGCAATGTGGGAGGCTTTTGCGGTGGTCCGTTCGATCCCGCGAACCCCTGCCTCAACCCGGATGGTACCCCCAATCCGAATGCTCCGGCCTATACGGCGTTCGGCAAGACCGGATTCGATTCGGCCACCCTCAATCAAAACCAATACGAGAAGAACGCCTACAACGTCATTGCCTGGCAGAAATCCGAAGGCAATTTCGATGCGCAGCTTTCCTATTATTCGCGCTACAGCGATATTCACTTCGTCCCAGACCCGGTGGGCGATCTCTTCATCAACAACGTCGCATCCGATGTTTTCCGCAGTTCGTTCCTGAACGGCGTTTCGGGCGACTTCTCCTACCGCTTGAACGATGCACACACTGTTCGCGCCGGCTTTTACACAAACGGCGAGCAGACCAGCATAGCAACCGTAAGCACCGTTCAGCCGCTCGACCCGAACGACCCGAGCGGCCTGACGGCGATCGACACGCCCTTCAACATTGGCGACGCCAGCAAATTATTTGGCTGGCAGCTCGGGGTCTACGCCCAGGACGAGTGGCGGCTGACCCAACAACTCACGCTCAATTACGGCCTGCGGTTCGATCAGATCTACCAATATGTCGATGCGAACCAGCTCAGTCCGCGCGCGAGCCTGACCTACAGGCCATGGTGGTCGACTGTCCTGCACATCGGCTACATGCGGACTTTCGAACCGCCACTCCAAGTGCTTGGCCGAACAATTCCGACCCAGATCTTCAACGGGACCACCGCGACTGCCCCGACCATCACCCCCGATCAGGCCGCCGTGCTGCCCGGCCAGGTGGCTGGCCAGCCTTTGCAGAATGTCGGTGCGATCCAACCCGAACGGGCCAACGTGTACGACGCCGGCTTCGTGCAGCAACTGCTGCCGCAATGTCCGACGACAGCAGGCGCAATGCCGACCAAAGCGCCCGTCGCAGCGGCAAATTGTCCGAGCCTCGAACTCGGCGGCAGCATCTATTACAAGACCGCCAGGGACCTGCTTGACGATGGGCAGTTCGGCCAGGCCTATGTACTCACCGCGTTCAACTACGACAAAGGCGAGAACTACGGCGCCGAACTGAAACTCAGGTTCAGGTACGGAGGCTTCTCCGCTGACACCAGTTGGGCATGGGGCGTCCAGCACGCACACACCGTTGCATCAAACCAGACTCTGTTCAGCCCGGACGATCTGGTTTACATCCAGAACCATTGGATCCACACCGACCACGATCAGACCTATACGGGTTCGGGAAGACTCGCATACCGATGGACCGACACGCACTACAGTTGGTTGGACGGCACCACCGCGAGCGCAACCTTTATCTACGGTAGCGGCTTGCGGACGACACCGGCGGGGGTGGTCTGCCCCAACTGCGACCATCTCCCATCCTATTGGCAGCTCAATACCGGCGTGTCGCATGAGTTCGCCAACGGTTGGAACGGACTGCCGGTTACGGTCCGGTTCGACGTGGTCAATTTGACCGACAACATCTACCAGATCCGCAACGGCAGCGGCATCGGCGTGTTTGCGCCCCAATACGGACCGCGGCGCGCATACTACTTCGGCATATCGCAGAAGATCGGGGCTCCGGAGAAGACTCCCGGCGTGCTGCCCGGCGTCTACACCAAAGCCTCAGCCCCGACCGCCTATTATTGGGCCGGCCCCTATGTCGGCGCCAACTTCGGCGGCGCGTTCAGCGCCGGCGAGCAGGTGCTCACGCCGATTGGCTGGGGCGCGACCAATCCGAGCGGCGTGCTCGGCGGTTTGCAGTTCGGTTACAATTATCTGGTTGCGCCGACCTCGCTGGTCGGGATCGAGGCCGAGCTCGACTGGACGACGGCTCAGGGCAAGAGCAATTTCATTGATCCCGCAGGCACAGCCGCCATCTCGATTACCAGCGACCACAACTGGTATGACACGTTGACCGGCAGGGTCGGCTATGTCAGCGGACCGCTGATGCTCTTTGTGAAGGGCGGCGCCGCCTGGATGAATGCCGATTACCGCATGGACGTGAACAGCGGGCTCGACGGTTCAACCTTGACCAGCTCGACCAGGCCCGGATGGACCGTCGGCGGTGGCTTCGAATACATGCTGGGGTCTCGCTGGTCGGCAAAGCTCGAGTATGATCATCTCGAGTTCGGCAGCAAAACCTTGGCCCTGGTGAACCCGTTCGGCAATAGCGTGAGCGTCGAGACCTCAGTCAACCAGGTTAAAGCCGGCGTGAACTACCATTTTGATGGATTGCTCGGACTTTGAGGGGATCCAGAGTTGTTCGGTGACATCGAACCACTACCCGGAGGTGTCATCGTCCATGCTCAGCCCCGCCGACGAGTTGATGGAATTGACTAAGCGAAACACGGCGGCGACACCCCCTTGCCCCTGCCACGGTTCGGGTCAAATTCATCAACATCGTCCTGCCAAGCTGCGATTTCGTCCGCAAACCAAAGCCTGCAGTTCGCGCTGACACATGTGCCGTTTGGGAAAGCGCCCGGTTTTCGTCATTCTGTGCAACGTGGTTCGAGAGACCGGGATTAACGCCAAAACCTGCGCCTCGTTGAGCATGCGTCGAGGCCCGGGTTTATCCGGCGCGCTGTCGTCCGTTTCGGCTTGCTGTCGATTTGCGGCGGTCTTCGCCGCCTCCGCCTTTTCCTCCAACTGCTGCCTCCGGCTTTTCACGACCGCATTTCACGCAGACGCGCTGCGCCAACTCTGTACTGCTCATGACGCCACCAACTTCCCCGGAAGTGACGCACCGAGGGCCATCGTCAATGTTTAGGGTTGCTGGTGCAGCCCGCTGACTCAAAAAGTGCGGGCAGTGACGCCGTGGCAAGGGCGCTGTTCTTAATTTCCATCGCCCGTCGATCGATAAATCATCAATCTGCTTTGCCAGTAGAGTCAACATCCCGGCCTAAAAAAGCGGGCAGGAAGGAACTTGCGACTAAACAAGTTCTTCCCGACGCGGCGCGGCGTATGTGACGGGCATTGGCGATCGAGGGAACGCCGAGCTTGCCGGAGACGATATCGTTCGACAGCATTGCGATGTCGTGCTTCGTGACCTCGCCCGGCCTTCGTCGGGAAAACCAACTACTTCCCCGTCCACACCGGCTTGCGCTTTTCCGCGAAGGCTTTCAGCCCTTCCTTGGCGTCTTCGGTCATCGCAAGGAGCGCGATCTGGCTTTCGGTGTAGGCGATGCTCTCATCGAACGACATCGCGGCGATTGCGCGCATGGCATATTTGCCGCGGCGGATCGCGGTCGGCGACTTGTCGACGATGCGCCCGATCAGCCATTCAACCTTGGCATCGAGCTCGGCCGCCGGCACCACATAGTTGAGCAGGCCCGCTCCTTGCGCTGCGTTTGCGTCGAACGGCTCACCGGTCAGCGCCCACTCGTTCACAAGCCGCGGCGGCGCCATCGACTGCAGCAGACTCATCACCTGCATCGGAAACACGCCGACCTTGACCTCAGGCAAGCCGAAGATCGCGTGATCGGCCGCGATCGCCATATCGGTCATGCAGAGCAGCCCCATGCCGCCGGCCATGCACACGCCGCCGACACGCGCAATCGCGGGTTTTGTCGCGTTCTGCGACAGCCTGAGCAGGTCGGCGTAATCGACATTCGGCCTGGAAAAATCCATCGAGAAAGCAGCACCGGAATTCTGCAGATCGGCGCCGGCGCAAAAGGCTTTTTCTCCGGCGCCGGTCAACACGATGACGCGCACGCTCTTGTCCTCATGGGCGTCGCGGTAGCCCTTCGCGATGCCCGCGATCACATCTGCGTTAAGTGCGTTGCGCTTCTCCGGTCGGTTGATGGTGATCCAGAACGCTTGTCCGCGCTTTTCCAGGATGATGCTGCCATTTTCGCTCATCGAACGACCTGCTTTCTTTTTCCTCGCGCAACCATTTGCGCCGACAGCGGAGCCAACCGCAAGGGCGCAGTCTTGCGTCAGAGCCGCGGACGCGCCGCCCGGCAAACCAACATTCGCAGACTCATCAATGGGTTGGCTGGCGAGCCCGGGACGCTGAATGGCCAGCCCTGGAACCTGCCGGCGTGTTGCAGGAGAGCCGCGCCTGGCCAGAAAGTGAGCCGGCCGGACCGTCCTCTATTGCGGATGCGAATGCGGGAATCCTATACCCTGTACAAACATTGCGTATCGGCAGAGGCATCCATGACATCGAATAGCGGCAATGTGGCGCGTTTCGGCGGTTTTCTGTCGCTGAGTGCGCCGGGGGGCGGCTGGTCCAAGGCCGCGCTGCTTGCCCTCCTCCTGGTGGCGATGCCGATGGCGTCGGCTCGGGTTGTCCATGCCGCCCCGGCGGCGCCGCCCAGCGCTCACGTCTACCTGATGCGCGGGGTCCTCAATATCTTCTCGCTGGGCATGGACCAGATCGCCAGCCGGCTGCAGCAGCAGGGCATCCCCGCCAGCGTCCACAATCATATGCTCTGGGCCTCTGTCGCCGATGACGCCGCCGCCGAATATCGCAGCGGGCGCGCGAAGGTGATCATCCTGGTCGGCCATTCCTCTGGCGCGACCTGCCTGCCGGACATGGTCGCGCGGCTGAGTGCGCAAGGCGTGCCGGTGAAGCTCGCGATCGGGTTGGATTCGGTCTTCCACACCAGCCTGTCCGGGCGGGTTGGAAAATACATCAACTTCTACGTCGCCAACGGCGCGGGCACCCGTGTGGAAAGAGCTCAGAATTTCCAGGGAACGCTTGAGAATGTCGACGTCGAGCGCGTGCCTGGCGTCGGCCATCTCACGATCGACAAGAACGAACTGATTCAGCAGAAGGTGATCGCGGCCATCGACGCGGCGGTGGCGAGCGGCCCGAGCGTGACGCCGACAACGAGGCCAGTGGCGCGGAAGCCGGCGCCCGGCGTCGCCCCACAAGCATCTGGAGCCAGGCGCGCGGCTGCTGCCAACTGATTGAGATTGCCGGCGGGCGCGGACCCGGTCTGCGAGGTGCCTCAAATTCCGCCCATTCGTTTGCGATGCATTGAAAATGCGCCCGATGAGGCGCCTCGGCGTCGCCGGCGCCAAGAGCCGCGAATGTGGGGGCCGTGAGAGCTGAAACGAGAAACCCAAAGCGGGTCGCGAGCCTCCTGGCAGGCGTGGCGGTGCTTGCCTGTATATTGGGCATACACGCGCAAGAGGTGATCGCCCGCCCGATCAAGCAGGCCGTCGCGCGGGGGGCCGACAGTCCGCCACAGCCGCAGGCGAAAGGCGCGGCTTCGGCGGCAGCGGTTGCGCCGTCCGCGAGCGACCCCCTGCCGATCGTCCCGCGCGGACGCGCCTACGTGTTTCGCGGCGCCTTGGGGCCGATTTTCTCCACCGGCATGGACCGGCTTAGCGAAAAGATCGAACGCGCCGGCATCCCGGCCACGACCTATGAGTTCACGCTGTGCCCGCTGATCGCCTCAAAGGCAATCGAGAGCTACCGACAGGATCCTGCCCCGATCATCCTGATCGGGCATTCCATGGGCGGACGCTGCGCGCTGCAGTTCTCTGAAAAGCTCCAGGAGGAGGGTATTCCGGTCAGCCTGGTCGTCACCATCGACCCGGCCCATTTGAGCCCGGACGTGCCCGCCAATGTCGAGCGCTTCATCAATATCTACTTGTCCAAGAACGTGCTCGGCGGCGGCGACATCAAACCAGTCGCGGGTTTTCCCGGACATTATGCGAGCTACGACGTCGAACAGCACGACGAGATCTCGCACATCACGATCGACAAGGTTGATGCGATCCATCAGCAGCTTGTGACCAAGATCTTGCAGCTCACGGCGACGCCAGCAAAAACGGGCGACGAGATCTTGCCGCTTCGCTATGCCGTTCCGCCCAAAGAGGAGATCGAGCTGTGGGACAGCGGCATGGCGGTCGCGGCACGTCCGGGCGATACGCTGCAGGCGCTTGCCCTCCAGTATCACCTGCCGCTGTGGGCCCTCACCCAGGTCAACCCGATGCCGGCTAATCTGCCGCTCGTTCCCGGCCAGCGTGTCACGGTGCCGCGCCATCTCGAACCGCCAGTTACCACCGCTGCCGCGCCGATACCCTCAGGCAGGTAAGTGGTGTTACTGGCGTGCCGAGCGGGTGCTTACGAGCGGCGCAGGAACGGCACGATCATAGGGACGCGGCGACTGTAGTTTCGGTACGCCTCTTGCCCCAGTTCGATGGATAGAAACCCTTCTTCCATCCGCGCCTTCTGCCATTCGCCGAAACAGACGAACAGCGCGCCGAGCAGCGCGGGCCAAGTCGCGACCGCAAGGCCTGTCGCGAGCATGCCGATGATGAGGCCGGTATAGATCGGATGACGCACCATTCCGTAAGGACCGGTATCGATGATCCGATGCCCTTCCTTATGGGTGATGGCATTGGACCAGAAGCGCCCAAGATGGATCCGCGCCCACCAGGTGAAGGAGATGCCGAGCAAGGTCACCACCGCAAGCACGTAGGTGCCAAAAGTGCCTGGATTGTAGAGCGGCTTCGCTCCGACGACCTGCGCGGTCAAAGGCATCAGCAAAATCGCGCCGACCAGGATCGGCAGCCGATAGACCCAGGAATCCCAGGTTCGCACATGTGTCTTGGTCCGGCCCGACCAAAACGAGGCAACCACCCAGCTCACGACCCAAGCAAGCCAGATCAGCGCCAGCAATTTGGTGGGCCAAGTGACGATCCAGCCGCTCAACAGCGCGCCGCTGATATCGCCCAAACTGCTAAGCATGCTTCAAGACCTCGCTAACGGGTGCAGCCATCATGCGAGCGATCGTCTCATGCAGGACCGGCTCGACCGGACGGGGCGCATAACCAAGTTCGCGCCGCGCCTTCTCGATCGACAGCGCACTCGCCCGCCGCGCGATGCGGACCCCCTCAACAGTCGCCGCAGGGGTACGGCGGGTGACATAATTTGCGTTGAACTCTATCACGGATGCCGCCAGCTCCGCGAGTCGGCCCGGTATAGGAACAAACAACTTACGACGGCCGCTGACGGACGCCATCAGAGCCAAAACCTGCCCGAGCGGAATGGAATCGCCGCCGAGGACGTAGCGGTTTCCCACCCGCCCCTTCTCCATCGCGAGAATAAGGCCGTGCGCGACGTCGCGCACATCCACCAGGTTCACGATAAAATCCAGATAGATTCGCACCGGCCCGCCGCCGAGGAAATGCCGCAGCATCGCCGTTGGCGGCGTGTGGTTGTGATCGTGCGTGCCGATCGGCATGGTGGGGCAACCGACGACAACCGGAAAGCCCGATGCCGCCGCCTGCAGCGCCAACCTGTCCGCGAGCATCTTGGAGCGGGTGTAAGGGCCCGGCATTTCGTCGACCGAAAGCTCGGCATCCTCCGCTGCGGGCTGACCGGGTTTGGAGCTGCGGAACAGGATCGACTCGGTCGAGCAGTGCAGAAAGCGGGCGACGTCTCGCTTGCGCGCGGCGGCGAGCACGTTTTCGGTCCCTTTGAAATTGATGGCGTAGAATTCGTCCCGATCGCGCTTCCACATCCCCGGGTGTCCGGCCAGATGATAGACCTCGCCGACGTCCCTCATGACTTCCTGAACAAGACCCTGGTCGAGCACCGAGCCCTCGACATATTCCACGCCCGGCATCGGGCGGGTGGGCAGGCGGACATCGAGCACGCGCACACAGTGACCAGCACCGACAAGTTCGGACACCAAATGCTGGCCAATAAAGCCGCTACCGCCAGTGACGAGAATGCGTGTCATGAAGCAGAATTCGGCGCGTCTCAGCGATTGGCCTGAGCCGGCTCAGGCACCGATCCGATGATGGCTGCGAGATCGTGTCGGAAACCCAGCGCAATGAACAATTTGGCCATAACAAACATCGGGCCGAGCAAAAAATGCACGGGATGATCGGACATCGACGGCTTCCGCCGCTCGAAGACCTTATGGCCGACGACTTGAGCCGTGACGCCACACACCGCCAAGACCACCGCAAGGGTCCACACGCCGGCGACGCCCACATTGGCCACAATGGCCGAGGCGGTCGACAACAACAGAACGGCCGCCGCGACGATGGCCAGTCCAAGCGGAGGATCAAGCGCCAACCAGTAAATCAGGACGGGCAGCGCCAGCAGCGTGGCCAGCGTGAGATGGCCATCGAACCCCGGAATGGGCACCATCGTCAGCGGAAGGACCGCGGCAAGGAAAAGGAAGATGATACCAAACACATGAGCCGCGCAGTTCCTGGGATCACGGTGATATTCAACGTAATCGGCGAGCTGATGCCGGAAATAGGCGGTCATGCGAACCCCTCTTTCGGTTAGAGACGCGAAGATGCGGTCGGGCGATTGGCCACAACGACAGCACATTTCAGCATCTTCACGGGTCTCCGGCGAGAAAGCCTTGCTACTTAAGCTACTCCTCCCGCCGATGTCAAAATGGGTGGTTATGCGATCCTGAGAAAAAGGCAAGCAGGAAACAAAAGTCCATCGTAATCCAGACCGTCGACAAGAACAATCGGCGTACCCCTCAGACAAAGGCCGTGAATCAGGCCTGTTTGCAACAGTTTAGCGAATCGGACGAGCGAGAGTGTGTCGGCAATTAAGGCGGCCATTTTGACGCTTATGGACCGAAAGTGTGGCGCATGGGCCGTGCGCATCTTCGCCGCACCATGATGCGGCCGCTTGTCGGCTGAAACAATGCCGCACCCACTCCCACCGCCGCCTTTGCTCAACTCCCGTCGGTTGCAGCAAGCGCCGCCTTCTTCACCCAAACCTTGTTGTCGTGGAAGGCCGCGCCGCCGATCGGCGCGACCGCCTCGGCTCCCGTCAATGTGTTGATGCCGCGACCGCCAATATGGTCGCGGTTCGGATGAATGGATTCCGCGATCAAGACGCCGCGATGCACACCCTCGAACAGCTTTGCGATCAGCGTGGTCTCCCCGCGCGTATTGCCGAGCG
This sequence comes from Bradyrhizobium sp. ARR65, assembly GCF_000472385.1. Lineage (GTDB taxonomy): Bacteria > Pseudomonadota > Alphaproteobacteria > Rhizobiales > Xanthobacteraceae > Bradyrhizobium. The sequence goes on along the minus strand of NZ_AWZU01000051.1, from coordinate 6,745 downwards.
TCACGGCATCGCCGTCGGCGATCCCGAGGGCCGCGGCGTCGCGCGGGTGAATCATCACGGAAGCCCTGCCCTCGCGTGCCTGCGATGAGGGGGTCTCATTGAATGTCGTGTTGAGGAAACTGCGCGAGGGACTGGTGGCGAGGCGGAACGGGTGCGCCTCGTCCGCCTCCTCAATGGCTGTCCAGTGATCCGGCAAGGACGGCATCTTGTCCACCTCGCCCATGATCTGCCCGAACAGCGGCTGCGCCCAGTCAACCCTAAAATGGAATTTCTTGTCGGCGTGCGCGAAGCCGTCGAGATAGTGCGAGGTGCGGAAATCCGGCTGCAAGTCGCGCCACATGTCCGCTTGCAGATTTTCTATAGCGCCGTGCCCGCTCAGTTTCAGGGTGGCATCGATCAATTGGCGCGGCGTCATCTCGAAGCCGGGATGGACTGCGCCGACCCGCCGGGCCAAGCCCTGAAGCACCTCATGATTGCTGCGACATTCGCCGGGCGGATCGATCAGCTTCGGGCCGACCGAAATGTACTGATGCCCACCGCCGTAATAGAGGTCGTCGTGCTCCATGAACATCGTCGCCGGCAACACAATATCGGCCATTTGCGCCGTCTCGGTCATGAACTGCTCGTGCACGGCGACGAACAGATCCTCGCGCGCAAAACCTTGGCGGACCAGCGCCTGCTCGGGCGCGACCGTCACCGGATTGGTGTTCTGGATCAGCATCGCCTTGACCGGGCCTTTGCCGCGCAACGCTTGCGCGTCTCCAGTCAGGATGCGCCCGACCTTGGATTGATCGAGCAGGCGAATGTTCGGGTCGATCGCATCGTGTCCCTCGACGATCGCCTCATTGAAGCGCCAGAGCGCCGCATTGTTGAAGAAGGCGCCGCCGCCTTCATACTGCCAGGCGCCGGTCACCGCCGGGATGCATAGCGCGGCGTGCATTTGCGTCGCGCCGTTTCGGGTGCGGGTAAAGCCGTAGCCAAGGCGGAAGAATGTGCGCTTGGTTTGGCCGACGGCGCGTGCGAACGCCTCGATCTCCTCAACCGGTACACCGCAAATCGACGCGGCCCATTCAGGCGTCCGCGTCCGCAAATGCGCCTCGAGCTCGGCGGGACAATCGGTGTAGCGCGCGAGATAGTCGCGATCGGCAAGACCTTCACGGAACAGCACGTGCATGACGCCGCAAGCAAACGCGGCATCAGTTCCCGGTCGCAGGATGATCTTGATGTCAGCCTGCTTCATGGTCTCGTTGTCGTAGATGTCGACCGCCGCGATTTTGGCGCCGCGCTCCTTCTTCGCGCGGGCGGCGTGCGTCATCACGTTGACCTGGGTGTTCACCGGATTGGTGCCCCAGATCACGATCAGATCCGACACGCCCATCTCGCGCGGATCGGCGCCGGCGATTTTACCGGTTCCCATGGCAAAGCCGATGCGGGCGATGTTGGAGCAGATCGTGGCATAGAAGCGGGAATACTTCTTCACATGGGTGAGGCGGTTGATGCCGTTTTTCATCACGATGCCCATCGTGCCCGCATAGTAATAGGGCCAGACGGACTCCGAGCCGAACTCGCGCTCGGCCGCGTTGAAACGATCGGCGATTTCGTCCAACGCCTCATCCCAGGAAATCCGCGCGAATTGGCCGGAACCCTTCGGGCCAGTCCTTCGCAGCGGATACATCAGCCGCTCGGGGTGATGGATGCGCTCGGCATAGCGCGCGACCTTCGCGCAAACGACACCCGCCGTGTAGGTCTGCCGCTTGGACCCGCGAACCCGTCCGATGCGCTGCCCATCGATCACCTCGACATCGAGCGCACAGGCCGATGGGCAATCATGCGGACACGTGGAGTGGCGAATATCGATACTGGCCTGCTTATTCATGATGCGAATTAGTAGCATCAAAAATCTGAGCAGCCGAGCGCATTTGTCCGGCAATCCCCGCGCAAAATTCGCACGCAAGCCATGCGCTAACCGGAGAAATAGGCCCCGCCATTGGCATGGATCGCCTGCCCCGTGATGTACCGCGCACCCGGGCCGCACAGGAAACGGACGGCCGCGGCGACATCTTCCGGCTTGCCACGCTCGCCCGTTCGCGTTTGATGGGTCACATGATGCGCCGGTTCCGGCTGATCTTTCGGTAGCGGTGTGCTGATCAATCCCGGAACCACGCAATTGACGGTGATGCCGTCGGCGGCAAGCTCGGTTGCGAGCGCGCGGGTGAAGCCCACGATGCCGGCCTTGGCCGTGACCACGTGGGCGCGGTTGCCGGCGCCGGTATGCGCGCTCAAGCCGCCGATATTGACGATGCGTCCCGAACCGCTCTGCCGCAGCGCCGCAAGGCAGGCCTTGGTGCAGTGAAAGGCACCGTCGAGCGTCACATCGAGGATCGCGCGCCACTCGGCATAGTCCATCTCCGCAAACGACTTTTCCCGCCGCAGCGCCGCATTGTTGACGAGAATGTCGATGCGGCCGAAAGCGTTGAGGGTCGCTTCCGCCATCGCCTGCACAGATTTGGGATCGACGACATCGCCGGTATGGACCAGCGCCTTCTCGCCGGATGCCTCGATCTCGCGAGCGACTGCGTCGGCCTCAGCGCGATTGCTGCGCGCGCCCACGAGGATTGCAGCGCCGGCCTCCGCCAGTGTCAACGCGATGGCGCGGCCAATGTTGCGCCCGGCCCCGGTGACGATGGCAACCTTGCCGGCGAGTTCTTTGCTCATGCTGCTTCCTCGGTAAGCGTCTCCCTCCCGCCGCGGATAGGCAATACATTGGAGGAGTCCGCGCAACACCGAACGTACTCATGCTTTCGTTCGCGCCAATTCCACACTCCGTCGGCATCAGGTCCCCTTCGCAAACCCGAAAGGCGACCGTATCGGAGCCAGAAGAGGCCTCCGTCACCCCGGGCGAGATCATCTCGGAATGGTGGGCGACATCAAATCGGAATACTGGGCGAGATCATTCCGGAATGGTGGGCGGCATCGAGCGGAATCAGCATCCTCGCGCAAAAAATTGCGCGAAGAGCGCGTTGACCACAGGTCCAGGCGGAGACAATCCGGCCTTCCCTGCGCAGTGGTTTACGACTTACTTCGTACTCCTCGGTGAGCCAGGTTTTCTTTGTAACCGTCATCGGCGCGATGCTCAACGTGCATCCCGCCAACTTGGCGCCAGCCTCGGGGCGCCAGGACCACACGACCTGATGTCCAGCCCTTTTTCGGACTGAAAAGGCCTTCGATGTCAAGTATTTGCTGAAGACGCGCCAACCGATGACTCTGCCAGGCAGATTAGGTCCTATGCCCATTGGCACTACGTAACCGGCTGACACTAGAAATGAAGGCCAGGCTTCGTGGCTGGCCATCCTTGATTTCGGGCTGGCCCTCGAACCGGGCGATCATTTCCTTGAAAAACGGGTAGCTGTCTCGACGCCGCACGCGCACGCGATCCCGAAGCTTATCGCATCCTCGTCCGGCGATGGCCTGCGGCTCGCCTTTCAAGACGTAATGCAGCACCCCGCAGAGCAGCCGCCTTTTCGTTCCGCCGCCATGGCTTCATCTCTTCAGGCGAATTGCGCGAGACCTTGGCCGACGGACCAATTCTCTTTCGCTGCGTCGAGAATGTTCACGAACACGTCTTCGGAACGTATACCGGGGCTTTCGCCGAGCAATTCCGCGATGCGGCGGAAAAGCGCCTTCTTTTGTTCGGCAGTGCGCGTGTTAAATACCGTAATCTGGATGTACACCGTATCCGGGCTCCGGGTGATGCCGTAGCCGTTGCCGTAGCGGAAGTTCGCGGGCTCGTGCTCGCTGATCGTCATGAATTGGTCGTCTTCGACCACGTTTAGCGTTTCTCGCATTGCGCGGTAAAGGCCATCGAAGATCGCCTGTCGGTAGGCTTCCGGCTTTCCCTTTTGCAATGAGATGTGAAGAAGAGGCATGCGAAATCCCTTTGCGCTGCCCTACCGCTGGTCCCACTCCCTACAGCCGCGATCGGCTAAGGGCACCGTCACGCAGGTTCTTAACACCATGTCAAAATCGTATGTTTTTGACGACGCGTCAAGTAAATTCTATTCTCGGATGCTCGGAGGAGGAAAACCTTGAGACCACGAGAATTCGACCACGACGACGTCCTGCGCATCGCGTTCGATCAATTCTGGCGCAAGGGAGTACGCGGAGCGTCGCTTTCTGACATCGCGCGTGACGCGGGTGTCCAAAGGGGCAGTCTCTACAATGCCTTTGGCAGCAAGGAAGCGCTGTTCCTCTGCGCCTACGAGCGCTATGCGAGCGAATATCTGAGCTCTTTGCAGAGAGCACTGGGCTCGGGGACGTTGCGACAGCGTCTCACGGCGTTTTTTGATCTGACGATAAAGAACTTCCGATCGGGTTCGCCGCCCCGGGGATGTCCTACTACGCGAGGGTTAATGGAGCTCGGAGCAGATGAAAACGCGCGACGAGCCTTTGCGGATCTGATTAGTCGTATCACCAGCCTAGTCCAGGAAACATTGTCCATCGGTATCAAGCGGGGCGAATTTGACGGAACTCCCGAGGTCGCGGCATTGCACATCGTCACCGTGACGCGTGGATTGGCTGTGCTTGAAAGAGCCTTTGGCGATGACGCGAAACTCCGTAGGATCGCGGCAAACACGATCAATCTTCTATTGAAGAAGGAGTAAGAGGCGCGAAAGGCGTGATCCCATGGTCGGGCTTGTGTAACCGACCGGGCGGTCGTCGAAGCATATTGCTAATGCTCATTCGACCGCTGCCGGAGCAGCGGTTCGAAAAGCGATTGACACTCGGCGCCGGCGGGCGTGAGGCGGAGCGCAAATCCCTCCCGACCTCGGCCGAAATAACAATTGCTGCCGATGCGCGATCGGCATCGGCAGCTTAACCTTACGACAGAGATCAAGAATTTCATTCTGCAAGTCCAACACGGTCGCGTGAAGTCAATGACTTGCTGCAAGTAAGTCCGTTGCCGCTGAGCTCGGCATCCACGAACATACTGTTGATAAATGGCGCCGCCGATTTTTGAAGAACCGCTGTGATGGCCTGCTTGACGAGCCCCGCCCTGGCCGCCCCCGAACCATCAAGGACGATCAGGTTGCTGCCGTGATCGAGCGGACATTGCGTACGACGCCGGCCGATGCGACGCACTCGTCGATCCGCTCAATGGCCGCGGAAACTGGCTTTTCTCACACTACTATCCGCCGAATGTGGATGGCGTTCGGCCTGCAGCCACACCGGAGCCAGACATTCAAGCTGTCGAGCCATCCGCTCTTCGTCGACAAGGTGCGCGATATCGTCGGTCTTTACATGTCCCCGCCGCACCGAGCTCTTGTCCTCAGCATCGATGAGAAAAGCGAGATCCAGGCACTCGATCGCGAGCAGCCAGTCTTGCCGATGATGCCCGGGGTGCTGGAACGTCGCACGCACAGCTATGTGCGTGCACCATAAGAAGCCGAAACCCTTCAAATGGACCAAGTCCGCGGATCAGATTTTAGCTTCCGTCAAACGCTTCTGCCACAAAGCCCAGCAGACATTATGTGGCGAACTTTTATTCACGTGACTGGTTCGAATGCGTCGCCCATCGGCTGAAACTGTTCCGCCAGCGCATCGTAGATGCCGATCCGCAGGCTCGGAAATCTCCGCTTGAGCTCCGCTGCTGCCTTCGCGACTCCTTCACGTGTCGCGAATTCGGCTTTCATTTGACCGCCTACTACAATCGCGAAGCCGCTCGATGGAAGATCTTTTCGATTTCGAGTCATAAGCTCGTTGGATAATCCCGCTTTCGATGTAACCCCATGTAAAATGAGTCCGTCATGGCGATCAAGCTGCATCCCGCACGATCTCCTCAGCCGCGTTTGCGCGGATCAAGGTGAAGAACCAGATGCATCCCGCGATGGAGCGAGTGCTGGACGATCTGCGCTGATCGCGGTGTATACTGGATGCAGCAAGCGTCGGACCCCGAGTACCGCGATGCAAAAAGCTCAAGAGAATATCGGATCGTCAGCTAACGCTTAGCACTTCCTGCGCACTCAATGGTTGGCCGGCCGGCGGCGCCTTCCGCTTTTGCCGTCCTGCCGACTCGCTTATCAACCGGGGATTTGTCTCGAGTTCGCTTGCGGACCTCATTCATTCCACGTCGGCTTGGCCTCCACGCGGCCGAGCGCTTGATCAGACAAACGGGACGCTTGCTCCTATCGTCAAGTTGGTTGCGCTGTCAGCCCAGCGCTGCGTCGTCAGACTTGATCGGATGGCGAACCTGAACTTCTTGGATGGTCCCGCACTCGGGACAGCGCGCCGTCCAGAACTCGGAGCCGGGTTGGTTGCCCGGGATTACGTGTTGGATTTTCATCACGGCTCCGCACCGAGGACAGCGCGAACATTGAGTGACGCCAGAAGGCGCTCGGTGCGGAGAAAGTAAGTCAGGCATGACAATACCGCAGATGCCAACGGCCGTCGCCTTTGGCTATCCAACGCGAGCGCTTGTTTTTGAACAGCGGGCACTTCTGCCTTTGGCTATCCGCGACAGGCGCCGTTTTGCTAACGGCGGGCGACGGCCTTCTGGTTCTGACTACAAGTGGCCAACGCGCGGTTCGTTCCTAAAACAAACACAATCCGTGAAGTTGGAGTGGAAACCGGGAACAGCAATTCCTCCCTCTTTTCCAAGGCAGGCGAGTGATGGAGCACAAGGATTTCGAGTACCACCTTCTGCAGATTGCTATCCACCTGGCTGGAAATGGATCATGTTTGTTGATGC
>NZ_AWZU01000050.1 GCF_000472385.1 Bradyrhizobium sp. ARR65 | reverse complement strand
CATCAAGGCACGATGGATTTGTGAGCAGGCGCATCAGCAGTTGAAGGAGGAGCTTGGACTTGATCACTTCGAAGGGCGATCATGGCAGGGCCTCCATCGCCACGCCTTGATGACAATGATTGCCTACGCCTTCCTGCAGCATCGTCGCCTCGCATACGCGAGGCGGAAAAAAAAGAATCAACGGGCCTCCGCCTCAGCCAACCATGCCCGCCGTACGTCACGCCATCGTCGATCTCATGCTTCGGCCGCCGCCTCAACGGTGCCCGTACTGCCGAAAACAAATCCTTGAAAGACAGTGGCGCAAACACATTCTGCCAAAGTAGTGCTAGGCATGGGAGCTTCCGTTGTGCGCCCCTGCTATTCACGTCGTGAATGCGTTCAATCAGAACAATCTATTTTACCGATTGCATCGAGCGCTGCTAGTCAGGGCGCCGGCTGAAGATTGGGGCATATCGGGTCGCGAAAATTGATTGTCCATTGCCGGGGCGATTAGTGACGCTTCCGCTCTTTGCGCGCTTTGACCTCTCAATAGAGAAGCCGACGTTGCATGACGGCGAGCTGCTGGCATGCATCAACCCAGAACCCGCGTGCCAGGACGATGCGTGAGGCAGCTATGACTGTGACAATGTACGGATCTAGGAAAGCGCTGCCGGTAAATGCCCCCAGAGGGGTCAATCGAACGTTTTTGGCGCAACCATTTCGATTTTTAGCCGTTCCTCTGTACATCTTAGTCAGATATTTTTTGTTCCTCAGAATAAAGACTGATCCACGTCGGAAATTTGTCAGAGCAGAGTCCGTTGCAGCCGGTGCCGATTGCGACCGCTGCAATTCCCGTGTGCGGCACCTCAAGCAAAGCATCGAACTGCTAATCGAAGAAGTCGCAAGACTGACCTGTGAAAACTGGGGCTCTCGTCAGACGAATAAACTGCTCAGTGAGCTTACAAGAGAACTGGTAACTGCGCGGCTTGAAGCCTGCCACAACCGAGACGCGCAAAACGGCGCGCTCATGGGGTCCGGAACAGCGCAGAATGTTCGGGAACGCAGCGCGGTTTACTATCCAGAGCAGCTCTCAGACCTCGGACAAATTTTCGATGAAGCAGTCGCTGCACTACCGGAAGAGATGCAAACGCCTGCCAGTCGAACAGAGATCGCCAAACTGATTTTGGGACGCACAGGCCCGAGCGAAATCGAATTGCGCTCGCTCATCAAGTTGATAGTGGCAGTTGCCACTGCCGTTTAGCGGAGTGTTCGTTCGAATTCCCTGAAAAGGGAAATGTTGCCGTGACTGGCCGCGTGCAAGTCTGTGGGTGTGTGTCCCAGGAAATCGAAATTGAGGCCGACGAAGAGACATCAAGGGCCATTTCGGTTGCAAACGCTCGAGTGCTGATGCCTGGAACTCGGCTCACGTTGGTGGCTCGACCAGCCAAAAACTCTCGGCTCTGATTGCGACGCCTCATTCGCAGATCCCGTCTGCAAACAACGGTCCAGGATGCGGCGCCAACTACATGGATGCTCCTTCTACTTTGATAGCTGCTTGGGCACCCAGTTTGTGTCACCAGGAAAGAAGGCGTTGAGCGACCACTGCTTGGCTTCCATTTGAGTCAACTGATGAGAATACGGCTCACGCGCTTTCGGGTTGGCTCCAATGCCGGTTGAATTAAATTCGGCGTAATAGGCCGTCTTCAGAGACTCGCTGTTTCGGGGGTCCCACTCGCGCCACCCGCTCGCAATCACCGGGGCATCCATCTTGGTCGATAAGAAAACGACCGTCGCATAGGAGCGCCAGGGGCGACCAAGGGCGATTGCGCCTGCAGCGGGATCGGCGGTCAGGATGCAATGATCGAAAACATAGGCGCTATCCTCATCCTGCGATGCCCTGCTCTGTGCGGTATAGACTACCGATTGGTTGGCAATACCGTGCAACTCGCAGCCATGGAAGTAGGCCTTTGCGTTGCCGAAAATGAAATCGACATGTCCCTGGATGTAGCAGTCTGCGAAGTATTGACGCGCCATACGCCCGTTCGGCCCCTTATTGGCAAACAATGTATCCTGCGCGCCGAGTAGCCTGACCCGGGTAATCACGTCCTTGTCTCCGGTAATGGCTAGCGCCACGGCCTGAGACGGTAGATGAGCCGGATTTTGAGAGTAGTCGTTCTGAATGGTCAGATTGTCCAGACGAAAGTCATCACCCGACGCCGTCAGGGTCGCAGAACGAAGGGTACCCCCAACATTGATCGCGCCGTCGCCATAGACAACAACCGTATCATCAGGCCTCTTCCCGGCCCCTCTGATATGGATGCCTGCCTTGGTGACTTTGACCTTCTCGCGATAGATGCCCGGAGCGACGAGAATATCGCCGCTCCCGATTGGCAGCGCATCGATCGCCGCCTGTATAGTGTGAAAAGCGTTGCTTTCGAATTGAGAGACCAGAATTGGCTCGGCATGCGCTGCGCATAGCTGGAGGTACCCCGCGAGAGCGGTAACGGAAATCTGAAGTCGTGACATGGCCGTCTCAATTCTTCCGGGGATTCTTGCACCAGTCTTGCGATTGCGCCTGCAAAATCTGGGGCGCACCGTCCGCCAACTTCATCAGTGAACTGACATTTGGCATTACAGTGTTCCTCAGCACTCCACAGTCCTTACTCACGGGCCGAATCCCGCTCCCAGAGCGTCATCCGCTTGGGCTTTGGCCTCGTCCTCGAGAACGGTTATCGCACTGAGTGTTGTCTCCTCATAACTCGTGAAACCTAACATGCCGCTGCGCTTTTGGCTTTTGATCGACAAGCGAGCGAGCCCAGCTCTGCTCTTGCCCTTCTTCATACCAATCGAGCCTAACAGAGGGCGATATGCGATCTACAGGGCGTTTTTGTGCAAATGATGATCTAGCCGTTTTCTGGACAGGCCTGGCGCGGTGTAATTGTGCTGGCGCCTGCCTTACAGCTGAGAGACCAACATTCAGACCGCACGAGGCGGCCAAACGAGTGAGGGGCGCGCTGTTTGACTTGCGCCGAAGGCGAGCTGTCCGCCAGGCAGACGCATCCGTGCGACGATTAAAGAGCTGGATGGCGGAGTAGCGCACCGCATGGAGGGAGGCCAATCGCTCACCTCAGCGTGAGTTCATGGCCATAAAGCCATTTACCCCGATCACCCACCACCCGTAGGATTTGCGGAGCCTCTCAACTTGGAAGCCACTCGCAGCTTGGAAGAGGGTGGATAGATATGACCTCACCTTTTACGCCAGTGGGGGCTCAGCGGATAGTAGTGGTGGGATGCAGCTAAGGCCGTTGGGACGAAAATGCCCAAAAAAGAAAGCGGTGCGCTGCTGGTGCCAACAACCGTTGATCGCCTTTGAGAGTGGGCCAAGCGATTTTCGTCTGAAAGTGAACGCAGCTGATGTTTGGAAGTCGCCAAGGTATTGTTTAGATTGAGATACGTCGCCCAGAGCGGCCGTTCGCATCGCTTGCATCACGTTGGCCTAAATCCTGCTTCAACGTCCTTGAAGGGAATGGGATTGACTTGGTGTTCAGCCGAAAAGAGACGTGAGCCTTGTACAGCTTCCCCGACCAGACTGTCGAAGAATACATGACCAGGACGCCGAAAACCGTGAGGCGTGACTGCACCCTGCGCCAGCTCGGCGATCTCTTTGCAAAGGATGATTTCAACGCCTATCCCGTTGAGGACCGGTCGCAAGTGATCGGCGTAGTCTCAAAAGTGGATTTTTTGGCCAGCTTTGTTTTCACGCCCCCTCACATCATGCCACGTTATGACGATCTGATGAACTTGAGGGTTTCGAGCGTGATGACTCCGGAGTTTATCTACGTTGGTACAAGGACGAAGTTGACGCGGGTGCTTGAGCTCATGGTCAATCATAGGATCAGAAGCATGCCGGTGATCGAGCGCGACCAGCGCCTTGCCGGCATGATCTCCCGCACCGACGTGTTGCGGGCGTTGAATTGGTCGGCCCGCAGCTGGAGCTAACCGCTGCAGGAGGGCGTCGTCGTAAGGAAAGCCGACAATGTGTTCATCGCGAGCCCCCAAATGCCTGACCCACGGCGAAGCCGGATTGACGTTGTTCTTTGCTGCAGCGGCTTTTCTGTGCCTGATTGCTGCCGCCAAAGCGGTCGATGGGCCCTTCGCCTTCCATGCGTCAATGGGTGCAGTCGCGAGCGTCACCGCGGTGTTCATCATCCTCAACCGCTATTTTGATCGGCCCGCCGAACCGCCGCCGCAGGAGATAAACGGCCGTCCGAACTACAATCTGGGCCCGATCAAGTTCACAACCTTCATGGCGATGTTCTGGGGCATCGCCGGCTTCCTCGTCGGCCTCATCATCGCATCGCAGCTCGCCTGGCCCTCGCTCAACCTCGAGCCGTGGCTGAACTTTGGCCGTCTTCGCCCGCTCCACACGTCGGCAGTGATCTTCGCCTTCGGCGGCAACGTGTTGATCGCCAGCTCCTTTTATGTGGTGCAGAAAACCTGCCGCGCCCGGCTCGCGGGCGATCTCGCGCCCTGGTTCGTCGTACTCGGCTACAACTTCTTCATTCTGATTGCCGGTACTGGCTATCTGCTCGGCGTCACGCAGAGCAAAGAATACGCTGAGCCGGAATGGTATGCGGACCTGTGGCTGACCATCGTCTGGGTCGCCTATCTGCTGGTGTTCCTGGTCACGGTCATCAAGCGCAAGGAGCCGCATATCTACGTTGCCAACTGGTTCTATCTCGCCTTCATCATCACCATCGCGGCGCTGCATCTCGGTAACAATCTCGCGTTGCCGGTGTCGATCGTGGGCTCGAAGTCCTATGTCGCCTGGGCCGGCGTGCAGGACGCCATGTTCCAGTGGTGGTACGGCCATAACGCGGTCGGCTTCTTCCTGACCGCAGGCTTCCTCGCCATCATGTACTACTTCATCCCAAAGCGCGCGGATCGGCCGGTCTATTCCTACCGGCTCTCCATCGTGCATTTCTGGGCGTTGATCTTCCTTTATATTTGGGCCGGCCCGCATCACCTGCACTACACGGCGCTGCCCGATTGGGCGCAGACGCTCGGCATGACCTTCTCGATCATGCTGTGGATGCCCTCCTGGGGCGGTATGATCAACGGCTTGATGACGCTCTCGGGCGCCTGGGACAAGCTGCGTACGGACCCGGTGTTGCGCATGCTGGTCGTATCGGTCGCCTTCTATGGCATGTCGACTTTCGAGGGTCCGATGATGTCGGTGAAGGCGGTGAACTCGCTCAGTCACTACACCGACTGGACCATCGGTCACGTCCACTCGGGCGCACTAGGTTGGGTCGGCTTCGTCTCCTTTGGCGCTATCTACTGCCTGGTGCCTTTGTTGTGGAACCGCAAGGGCCTCTATAGCCTCAAGCTCGTCAACTGGCATTTCTGGACCGCAACACTCGGCATCGTCCTCTACATCTCCGCGATGTGGGTGTCGGGGATCCTGCAGGGTCTGATGTGGCGGGCCTATACCTCGCTCGGCTTTCTCGAATACTCATTCATCGAGACCGTCGAGGCGATGCATCCCTTCTACATCATCCGTGCCGCGGGCGGCGCGCTGTTCCTGATCGGCGCGCTGATCATGGCCTATAATCTAGGGATGACCGTACGCCTCGGCGAGGCTGAAGTGCAGCGGCCGTCGAACCTGAAGGTTGCCAAATGAGGAGTTCGTTCAGGTGTTCCGGAGACTCGACCTCAAAAGTCAACCATCATGCTTCTCGGCGTGCTGAGGTGATCGCGATCGTGAGGCCGTTCGAGGGCGTTCACCCATTGGGCGCGCAGCCATGACCTTCATCAGCCAACCGGATCAAGCTCCAGGATCTATTTGATGAAATCCTCATCATCAAGCTGCGATTATGAGGAGCTCGATCACCGCATTCTCCAGCTATTCCACAGAGCGCGTGCCGCTAATGCGAGGAGCTTGACGGAGCGGCGCTTTTGCAGATAGTCGAGCGCGTCGTGGTTCTCCGGGCTGCACCTTGGCCCGATCTGGCGATATTTCCAACGACGACGATCGGATCGTTCCCGCAGACAGTGCATGTTCGCAATGCCCGGGCCGCCCATGCCAAGTGAACATTGAATGACGCGCAATATGAGGAGCTTTTGAAAGAAGAAACTGCGCGAGCAGTGTGCTGGCAAGAAGAGATCGGGCTCGACGTGCTCGTGCATGGTGAGTTTGAACGCAACGACATGGTGCAATGTTTCGGTGAGCAGCTGTCCGGCTTCAGGTTCACCAAATGCGGTTGGGTTCAATCTTATGGCTCGCGCTACGTCCGGCCGCCCATATTGTTTGGAGACGTGTCTCGGCCGAAGCCGATAACCGTCGAGTGGTGGCGCTATTCTCAATCGCTGACCAAAAAGCCGGTTGAGGCGATGCTAACAGGACCCGTGACGATCCTAAACTGGTCGTTCGTCCGCGACGACATCTCTCGCAAGGAAGTCTGCCGGCAGATCGCACTGGCTATTCGGGACGAGGTGCTCGACGTTGAGAAGGCGGGCGCCGCCATGATCCAGATCGATGAGGCCGCCCTGCGGGAAGGACTGCCGCTGCGCAAATCGCAGTGGAAGGGCTATCTGGATTGGGCGGTGGACAGTTTCCGCATTTGCTCGTCGGGCGTTGCCGACGAAACCCAGATTCACACCCACATGTGCTATTACGAGTTCAACGACATCATCGATGCGATCGCAGCGATGGATGCCGACGTCATCTCGATCGAAACGTCTCGGTCGAAGATGGCGTTGCTTGATGCTTTCAGAGCATACAAATACCCGATTGCGGCCTGAAAACACGCCAATGGGAGGAGGTGCGTCCCGCACTGGCGAACATGGTTGCCGCCGCCCGTCGATTGCGGGCTATCTTGACCCCGCAGACATAGCGCGGAGCCGAGTTCGTGCGGCATGATTGCGCTTCTCAAGTTGTGCGCTCTATGCTGTCAGCTAGGCACTCGCTTGATCGGCGCTGATACTGGGCAAAGCTCGGGGAGCATCCGCAGCAGAATGATAAGGCGGCCGAGCCTGATACAGCGCCGCACGTGCGCAGGTATGATTCGGTTGTACGTTGAGTAGTGTGCATCTAGGTTTGGGGCCGAGATCACAGACGGCCAAGCTGAGCGTGACATCCAAGGCTCTGCACCCGTATGATGGAACGAGTGTCTCAAAGGATGCGCGATCACGGCCGAGCTTCAACGATCTGATAAGGAGCCCAGCAGTATGCGCAATCGACGTCACTTGCGATCTCGGCGGGCGACAGCATGGGCAGGGCATGCCCGATCGCGCCGACCCCGTCAGAAGAATTCGAGCCCAGGGATACATGCCGATGACTCGGGCGTCGGCAATCTCCCGATATACCTTAGCGATGCATCATCAAGGTAGATCTGCCAGGGCAGGCGTTTACCTCTGCACCATGATGAGTTAACGCGGCATGAGCTCGCGTCTGGCTTAAGCACCACGTTGATGATCCGAGCTCACGATAGAAGTGATCCACTCCTCAGTTCGACGCGACTAGGTCCGTGCCGTCCGCCACAGCCATAACAAGTCGTACAGGCTTCCAGCATCGTCCGGACGGCGAGACGCGCTAAGGTAGTCGGGTTCGTCTCACCGGCTGCCGCCAAGGTTAGAATCTTTTCAGCAAGGCACGCCTTCAATGACGAACTGCACCGTGCTTCTGGTACCATCTGCACAGCATCTTCCAGGACCGCTCTCAAGAAAGCAGATTGACTGGCGCGCAAGGATTTTCGAGAGATCATGTGGGCTAATTCACGAAAAAGATGGAACCTACCCTTTTGTCGTTCGGCCTGCTCAGCCGGTCTATCCGGAAACAAAAGTCGATCAAGCTCGCCATCCCGACAGTCGATTTCGTTGCGCGAGCAGGGAAGTCACCGTTGCAGACCATCACACCGACGAATACAACAAATGTGCTTAGGTCATGTGACGCCGAGCCGTCGCAGTAAACTATTTTGACTTAATCCCCAGCCGTTCAAGTTGATGCGGCACGGAACGCGTCCGCTAGCGAAAAGTTGTAAGTGTTGCTTGGAAGATTACCGTGCATGCTAAGCAGCGCTGGAACGGCATGGCCAACGTTCTTAACGCAACCGATTGAGCTTCAGACGTTCCGCTCCTCGGCAAATTGCGCTTAGTGTTGCATTGGCGATTGCCCGGCCGCGGTTGTCGATGCCAGTCCATTGCGCCAACGGGCCGCGCGTATCAACCTCTAAGAGCTTGACTCCCGAAGGAACCTCGGTGCCATCACGTACGATGCCGCGCAGCGTACCATCGAGCGGCGCCGCTACCGGCACGCCCGACAAATGACCGATTACAAGACCTTTGTAGATCGGTGTGCCGATTGCGGCCGATGTCTGCCAGCGGCCGGCGATGTTTGAATAGACAAAGCGCTCTGCGCCGATGTCGCCCAGCCGGCTTGCAACTCCATCGGGGGCCTCGGTCCAACTGTCCTGGTCGGCGAGGCCGATCTTGCCCGGTCGGGTTTCGATCGCCACATCACAGTTTGAGCTTGCGGAAAAGCCGGGACCGACGCCGATTGACAGTGCCGCGAGGCGCCGCAGATCGGGGCTGATAGCGCGCTTGTGCAGACGCGCGTCGATGAGTACGTCAATAGGAGCAATTGGGAGCAGGTCGAGAAGACCGAGCCGAGACACAAGAACGGACGCTCTCCTGCTGGAATGCCCGCGAGCCGCTTTCAGGACTTGGATCCTATCGTCAACTCGTTCACCCAGGATCTCTTCGATCTGGGCGCTGCCGGCAAAGAGCGCGTCATGGAAGGCCATCTTTCGACGAAGCACGGGTCGATCTGGATCATACGAGAGCAACACACAATCCCCGGCGCGCGCGAGCTGGACGGCAATAGCGGACGCAATCTCGTTCGTGCCGAGAATGATATCGAAGCGCCTTTTTCGGCCATCAATTCCCAAAGACATTTGAGCCAACTCGCCTCATAATTGCGTGCTGTACTTGACATCCCGCAAAGCCTTCCCCCGTCAGGTTGCGATCGCAGCAAGAGACGGGCCAAATGAGCGCGTTCGGCAGGGCGGGCAGTCACTTCGATTCGGTCAGATTGGCGGTGCTGTCGCCCGTTGTGGTCACTGCGATGCCGAAGGCGCAAGTTGTCGATCCCGATCCTGCAGGGGACGAAGTTGAGAGGGTCCTAGGGGCAGTGCTTCATCCCGCTGTATGGTTGGGTACATGAAAGCGGTACTTGCTCGGATGAGGCTATCTTTGGCGTGAGGCACATCGGGACAGCGTGTCGAACACGACACGTGTTGGCCGACGACACCTTGCAAGATGAAAAAGCAACCGGCTTGTGCAGGCGCAGCCTCTGGCACGAGCCTTGAATGGAAGAGGCGGTTCCGCATCATTCTCAAGGAAGTGAACTGTATGGCTTACAAGATAATTGCGTCCCAGTGCACCGTCTGTGGCGCATGTGAATTCGAATGCCCGAACGCAGCAATCAGCCTCAAGAACGACATTTATATAATTGACCCGAAGAAGTGTACCCAATGCGAGGGGCAATCCGAGACGCCGCGATGCGCCGATGTCTGCCCAGTGCCGGACACGTGCGTGCAGGCATAAGGAGCGCCAAGAAAAAGGCGAGGGGTCCTAGCCGGATTGAAGGAGATACCTGCTGCCGGCGCCGCCTTTCTAGTTCACCGCGTGATTTGGGCGATTGTCGGATGCCGAGCTTACGAGCTGACCCCTCGCATTTCGCGAGAAAGCAGACAAGGGGCCCCTGACCTGAGATAGCAGCATTTTTCCTGGAGAGAGCGGAAGAGAAAGGCAAAATGATCAGGCGGGCGCTGCCGTCCGACCAGACCGAAGCCGACAACAAGCCGGAGCTGGAGATCTTGAGCTGCGCCTTGTGCCGCAATGTTGAGCGCAGTCTCAGTCTCCTTTCTGCGGGCCGCGCGGCCTACTCCAGAAGGAGGTGCAGGCGCGCTCCTGATACAGGCCTGGCTGGGGAAGCCGTCGCGCAGATGGCCGGGGACAACCTGCGCGGCTTGCTCGCCAGTCAGGCCGAGCGGCGAATGGAGGTGTGGCGATGAGCAACATCCGCCTGTTCTAAAGCGTGCTTACCATCTGATGCGCGTGCGCGAGGAGTTTCCGCGTGTCTACGGCACTGCCTGGTCCATCTTGATAATGCCGCTTAGGCCCAGAAACCGAGAGCGGTGCTCGATGAGTAAAGCAGGTCTATGCCAGCGAGTGTACCAATGTGCATCGCAGCCTACATTCCCTCGCCAATGGCGCGACCCAGGCCTATGAGGGTACGCGCAGGCGAAGGTGGCGCAGCACGTACAATGCCCGCCCAGTCAGGAAATCATCTTCGCCCGCAACCTCACCGATCCAACCAAGCTCGACTCCGAGCGCGAGCCAAATATCGGCGAGAGCGAGAGGGGCGTGCGCTCGATCATGGAGCACGATTCTAGCATCGTGCCGTGGCATTTCCGTAAGGAGCGCCATGGCGCGATGATCAAAGGAACGGTGTCGATGTGGTAGCATTGCGTCCTCGAGGAGTTCGAGAATCTTCTGACGCCCGCACCGAGCCGATCGCGATCGCCCAGACGTCGAATGCGCTCGGTACCGCAGCTCTTATTTCCCGCTTGCCCAGCCCCCGGAGGACGCTCTCCTGGCACTCGACGGTAGCAGCCTGGTCGAAACGCGGATTTAGACACAGCCGATGTCTTGCCCGCATTGGTGACGAGGTGAGGGCGCCCCGGCGGCACGGAAAAGGTTTGTCCGCGCGCAAGGTGAACATGCTCCTTCGGGTTCTGCAGGAAGATCTGCAGTATGGTCGGCTGCCACAGGTCCTGGAGGATCAACGTAAGCGCCAGTTCTCGCACCGCGGTCATGTCCGCTAGCATCAGGGCAAAATGATCGGGCGGGCCGCGTCGTCGTTTAGTTGCTGACAGACCAGGCGAGACGTTTTCCCGAGGCGGTCGGATGTCAGGTTTGCAACAACAGCCCCTCTGGGCCCGCGGTGGCGCGCTATCTGCTTCCGAATGCTCTCATTTTTGTGCGCTGACCCTGCTGGCATGCTCGTTGCAAAACTGCCGGGCGAAGGCCGTCATCGATAGCGGCAAACCTTTGAGGACATGAGAATGAGTCTCGCCAAAGCCCAGAGCATCGCGGAAATCAAGGCCCGGAACAAAGAGCTGATCCAGGAGGTGCTAAAGGTCTATCCGGAGAAGACGGCGAAACGGCGCGCCAAGCACCTCAACGTTCACGAGGCCGGCAAGTCGGATTGCGGAGTGAAGTCCAATATCAAATCTATTCCGGGGGTGATGACGATCCGCGGCTGTGCCTACGCCGGCTCCAAGGGTGTGGTCTGGGGACCAATCAAGGACATGATCCATATCAGCCATGGCCCGGTCGGTTGTGGACAGTACTCGTGGGGCTCGCGGCGCAATTACTACACGGGCGTGACCGGCATTGATAGCTTCGTGACGTTTCAGTTCACCTCCGACTTTCAGGAAAAGGATATTGTTTTCGGCGGCGACAAGAAGCTCGTAAAACTGATTGACGAGGTCCAGGAGCTGTTCCCTCTGAACAATGGCATTACTATCCAATCCGAATGCCCGATCGGTCTGATCGGCGACGACATCGAGGCTGTATCTCGAGCAAAATCGAAAGAATATGGCGGCAAGACCATTGTGCCAGTCCGCTGCGAGGGCTTCCGCGGCGTATCACAGTCGCTAGGCCACCACATTGCCAACGATGCTGTGCGCGATTGGATATTCGACAGGCTCACGCCAGAGAATAAGCCTAGGTTTGAACCGACACCATACGACGTTGCAATCATCGGTGACTACAATATCGGCGGCGACGCATGGTCGTCCCGAATCTTGCTGGAGGAAATGGGGCTTCGCGTAATCGCGCAGTGGTCGGGTGATGGCTCCCTGGCCGAACTCGAGGCCACGCCAAAGGCGAAGCTGAACGTGCTGCACTGTTACCGCTCCATGAACTACATTTCGCGTCACATGGAAGAGAAGTTCGGTATTCCCTGGTGCGAATACAACTTCTTCGGGCCAAGCAAGATCGTGGAATCACTGCGCAAGATCGCGGGGTATTTCGACGACAAGATTAAGGAAGGCGCCGAGCGGGTAATCGCGAAGTACCAGCCGCTTGTGGACTCGGTGATCGCAAAATATCGCCCGCGGTTGGAGGGCAAGAGTGTGATGCTGTACGTAGGCGGACTTCGTCCCCGGCACGTGATCGGTGCGTATGAAGACCTCGGTATGGAGGTGGTCGGGACTGGCTACGAGTTCGCGCATAACGATGACTATCAACGAACCGCACAACATTACGTGAAGGATGGCACGCTGATCTACGACGACGTCACTGGATACGAGTTCGAGCACTTCGTCGAAAAAATCCGGCCGGACCTGGTCGGCTCGGGCATCAAGGAAAAATACGTGTTCCAGAAGATGGGTGTGCCATTCCGGCAGATGCACTCTTGGGATTATTCGGGGCCTTATCACGGCTACGACGGCTTTGCGATCTTTGCCCGCGACATGGACATGGCCATCAACTCACCCATCTGGAAAAAGACCAAGGCGCCCTGGAAGGATGTCGCCAAGCCGAGGCTCTTGGCTGCGGAATAACTCGCCGGTGCTCTGCCGAGAGGCGAGCCGACATATCTCACGACATCTGAAAGGGCTAACCAATGGCGCAGAATGCAGAACGCGTGCTCGATCACTT
Source organism: Bradyrhizobium sp. ARR65 (assembly GCF_000472385.1). GTDB lineage: Bacteria > Pseudomonadota > Alphaproteobacteria > Rhizobiales > Xanthobacteraceae > Bradyrhizobium. The sequence goes on along the minus strand of NZ_AWZU01000050.1, from coordinate 49,331 downwards.
TGAGCTATTTCGCGGTCCGGAATACCAGCAGATGCTGGAAAACAAAAAGAAGATGTTCGAAAATCCCCGCGATCCTGCGGAGGTCGAGCGTATTCGCGAGTGGACGAAGACGCGCGAATACCGCGACAAGAACTTTGCTCGAGAAGCGCTGACCATAAATCCAGCCAAGGCCTGCCAGCCACTCGGCGCGGTGTTCGCTTCCGTTGGGTTCGAAGGTACGCTGCCTTTCGTGCATGGCTCGCAAGGTTGCGTCGCCTATTATCGCAGTCATCTGTCAAGGCATTTTAAGGAGCCGACCTCGTGCGTCTCTTCGTCGATGACCGAGGATGCAGCAGTATTCGGCGGCCTGAACAATATGATCGACGGCCTCGCCAATAGCTACAACATGTACAAGCCAAAGATGATTGCGGTCTCCACCACCTGTATGGCGGAGGTCATCGGCGACGACCTCAACGCGTTCATTAAAACATCAAAGGAAAAGGGCTCCGTTCCGGCGGACCTCGATGTGCCATTCGCGCATACGCCAGCCTTCGTGGGCAGCCACGTCACGGGCTATGACAACGCAATCAAGGGAATCCTGGAGCATTTCTGGGACGGTAAGGCGGGTACCGCTCCAAAGCTCGAGCGCAAGCCCAATGACAAGGTCAACTTCATTGGCGGCTTCGACGGCTATGCCGTCGGCAATCTCCGTGAGATCAAGCGCATCTTCGAAGTGATGGGCATTCAGTACACCGTTCTGGCCGACAACGCCGACGTCTTCGATACGCCGACGGATGGCGAGTTCCGGATGTATGACGGGGGCACCAGTCTGGAAGACGCTGCGAACGCCATTCACGCCAAGGCGACAATCTCCATGCAGCAGTGGTGCACCGAGAAGACCCTGCCGTTCATCGCAGAACACGGTCAGGAAGTTGTATCATTCAATTACCCGTTGGGCGTATCCGCAACGGACGAGTTCCTCATGGCCTTGTCCCGCATCACGGGCAAGGAGATTCCGGATGAACTCGCGCGAGAGCGCGGCCGCTTGGTAGACGCGATCGCGGACTCGAACGCTCATATTCACGGCAAAAAATTCGCGATTTATGGCGATCCCGATGTCTGCCATGGGTTGGCGGCCTTCCTGCTCGAACTTGGCGCCGAACCGACCCATGTGCTCTCGACCAACGGCAACAAGGCCTGGCAAGAGAAAATGGAGGCCTTATTTGCGAGCTCGCCTTTTGGGCAGAACTGTCATGCCTATCCGGGCCGAGATCTCTGGCACCTGCGCTCGCTGCTGTTCACCGAACCCGTCGATTTCCTGATCGGCAACACTTATGGGAAATATCTGGAGCGTGACACCGGCACGCCGCTAATCCGGATCGGCTTCCCTGTGTTCGACAGACATCATCATCATCGCTCTCCCGTATGGGGCTATCAGGGCGGCTTGAACGTGTTGATCAAGATCCTCGACAAGATCTTCGATGAGTTCGACAAGAACGCCAATATTCCGGGTAAGACCGACTATAGCTTCGACATCATTCGTTGAGCAACGCGCGTGAGCCGTCGCCGGCCAGCACCGGCGATGGCTCGCGCAAGTTGGTATCGTGTTTCGCCCCAAGATCATCTGAGAGAAGAAACGGATGAGTTCGCTATCGGCCACGCTCCAGGACATCTTCAACGAGCCAGGTTGCGCGAAGAATGCCAACAAATCGGATGTCGAGCGCAAGAAGGGCTGCACCAAGCAGCCCCAGCCGGGCGCCGCCGCGGGCGGCTGCGCTTTCGACGGCGCCAAGATCGCGCTACAGCCGTTTACTGATGTGGCACATCTGATCCATGGTCCGATCGCCTGCGAAGGTAATTCATGGGACAACCGCGGTGCTGCTTCGTCTGGCGCCAGCATCTGGCGCACCAGCTTCACGACCGATATGACCGAAACCGACGTCGTATTCGGTGGCGAGAAGCGCCTTTATAACGCAATCAAGGAGATCATCGGAAAGTACAAGCCGGCCGCGGTCTTCGTCTATCAGACCTGCGTACCGGCGATGATTGGCGATGATATCGATATCGTCTGCAAGGCGGCTTCGCGGAAGTTCCGCAAGCCGGTCATTCCCATAAATGCGCCGGGGTTCGTCGGGTCGAAAAATCTTGGCAATAAGCTTGCCGGCGAAGCCTTGCTCGAGCACGTCATCGGAACGGAAGAGCCGGACTACACCACGCCGTACGACATCAACATGATCGGTGAATACAATCTGTCCGGCGAGCTTTGGCAGATCAAGCCATTATTGGACGAGCTCGGGATCCGAATCCTGTCCTGCATCTCGGGGGATGGCAGATATCACGAGGTGGCTTCGTCGCATCGGGCTCGCGCAGCGATGTTAGTATGTTCGAAGTCGATGATCAATGTGGCTCGCAGAATGGAGGAGCGGTACTGCATCCCCTTCTTTGAGGGCTCATTCTACGGCATCCAGGACTCTAGCGCATCATTGCGCGAGATTGCGCAACTTTTGGTCCGGCGCGGGGCACCGGAAGAACTTATCGGGCGCACCGAGGCGGTGATCGCGCGAGAGGAGGCGCGCGCCTGGGCCGCGATCAGGCAGTACAAGCCCCGCTTTGCCGGGAAGAGGGCGTTGTTGATCACCGGCGGGGTGAAGTCCTGGTCTGTTGTGGCTGCGCTCCAGGAGGCTGGGCTTGAGCTTGTTGGCACCAGCGTCAAGAAATCTACTGAGGAGGATAAGGAGCGCATCAAGGAGCTGATGGGGCTGGATGCCCACATGATCGAGGATATCTCGGCTCGCGAGATGTACAAAATGCTGAAGGACGCGCGGGCGGACATCATGCTGTCTGGCGGAAAGTCGCAGTTCGTGGCGCTGAAGGCGGCGATGCCCTGGCTCGACATCAACCAGGAGCGATCTCATGCCTATTTGGGTTATGTCGGCATAGTGAAGCTGGTCGAGGAGATCGATAAGGCACTATTTAACCCGATTTGGGAGCAACTGCGTCAACCTGCACCATGGGATACTGTGTGCAAGAACACGCACTCCGACCCGATGGGGCAGGCAGCTGAGAGCGCCTCGCATCCGACACCGGCGGAGAGGGCTCGTCGCTCAAAAAGGATCTGCTTCTGCAAAAGGGTCGACCTCGGCACGCTCGAGGATGCGATCCGCTCGCATGGCCTGACCACCGTGCGCGAGATCAGGCAAAAGACCAATGCGTCCGGCGGCTGCGGCGCGTGCAAGAGCCGGATCAGACACATTCTGGCAAGTAGCCGGGAGTCCTCGGCGCCTGCCGTGCTCGATGCAGCGGAGTAAGGCCGCCTCTCATGGCTACCGTAACCATGTCGAAGAAGGCCTGCGCGGTTAACCCGTTGAAAATGAGCCAGCCAATTGGCGGTGCATTCGCGTTCATGGGCCTGCGTGGCGCGATGCCTATTCTGCATGGCTCGCAAGGCTGCACATCGTTCGGGCTCACACTATTCGTACGCCATTTCAGAGAGCCGGTACCGCTACAGACAACCGCGATGAGTGAGGTCGCGACTGTGCTCGGAGGCTATGATAATGTCGAACAGGCCATTCTCAACATCTACAATCGTAACAAGCCGGAAATCATCGGGATCTGCTCGACAGGAGTGACCGAAACGAATGGCGAGGACGTCGACGCCTTCATCAAGCTCATTCGCGAAAAGCATCCGCAGCTCGCGGACTTTCCTCTTGTCTATGTGTCGACCCCCGATTTCAAGGACGCTTTCCAGGATGGCTGGGAAAAGACGGTCGCACGCTTGGTCGAGGTCCTGGTGGACGTGCCGCCGGCCGAGGCCGAGCGCGACCCCGCGCGAGTGAATGTCCTTCCGGGATGTCACCTAACGCCTGGCGACCTCGATGAACTCAGGACCATCTTGGAGGATTTCGGGCTGACGCCATCATTCCTTCCTGATCTGGCAGGGTCACTGGATGGACATATCCCCGACGAGTTTACGCAGACGACCATAGGTGGCGTCGGAGTTGACGAAATCGCGACCATGGGGCGGTCCAGCTGGACCATTGCCATCGGCGCACAGATGCGACAGGCCGCAGAAGCGATGCATTCCAAGACGGGAGTGCCATTTCGCCTATTCGAACGAATGTGTGGCCTGATGCCGAACGATGAATTCCTCGCATTCCTGAGCGAGATCAGCGGGCAACCCGTGCCATCAAAATATCGGCGCCAGCGCGGGCAGCTCGCCGATGCGATGCTGGACGCGCATTTCCATATCGGCGGCCGCAAGCTTGCGATCGGCGCCGAGCCTGACCTCTTATTCGACCTGTCCAATATGCTCCATGATATGGGAGCACACGTTAGCGCTGCAGTGACGACCACACACTCGCCGGTGCTTGAGCGGATCAAGACGAATGAGGTCGTGATCGGAGATCTCGAGGATCTGGAAGAGCTAGCCAAAAGAAGGGGATGCGATCTCCTGATTACGCATTCGCATGGCCGGCAAGCCGCGGGACGGCTCAACATTCCGTTTCATCGCGCGGGATTTCCAGTATTCGACCGGATCGGCGCGGGACATCAAGTATCGGTCGGCTATCGGGGTACGCGCGACCTCATCTTCAACATCGCAAATCTCGTGATTACCGATCGTGAAGTCAATCATCAGCCGACGCCCGATAGCTGGCGGCCGTCCAACTTGGCCTCACGGTCTCGCCGCATCGCCAACGCAACAGAGAGGTCGGTTGCATGAAGGTCGCATTCGCTACCCAGGATTTGAGGCGCGTCGATGCGCATTTCGGCTGGGCCAGAAACATTGTCATCTATGATGTTGGGCCAGGCGGGCACGTCTTTTTGAAGGCAATCGAGTTCGACGGCGATCTCAAGGAAGATGGCGACGAGGACAAGCTCGCGCCCAAGATCGAGGTCCTCAAGGATTGCGTCATCCTCTATGTCGCTGCCATCGGTGGGGCCGCCGCCGCGCGAGTTGTGGCGAGCAATATTCATCCCATTAAGGTGAACGAGCCCGAGAACATCTTGGCACTTTTGGGGAGGCTGGAGCGCGTACTGAAGGGTACGCCGCCGCCCTGGTTGCGCAAAGCGCTGAAGAAGGACCAGGCGCGCGCGGTCGAATTCGAGGAGTGAGGACGACATGGCCGAGGCCACAGAGATCGCGGGAGCTGAAGCAGCCGTCAATGCGCCCTTCGTGAGGGAGCTGGTCAATATCTGGCGCGCGCAGGACTCACATGGTGCCTGGGAGAACAAGAGCGATCTTGACTTGCTCGAACCCTATATCCTGGACGAGAATAAGCGGCGCGCGCTTCCGATCGTCGGCGATCCCGACCCTGACACGGTTTGGCGGCTCGAGCTGTTCTTCGATGCTGTCGCGCTGTCTATCGAGAAAGCCACCGGTGTGATGATCCAGCCGATGCTGAAGATGCACCATGAAGGGTTTGGCCGCATGGTGCTGATCGGGGGGCGGCTGATTGTGGTCAACAAGCAGCTGCGCGACGTGCACCGGTTCGGCTTCCTGAGCCTCATTAAGCTCGCGGCCGAGGGCGATAAACATGTCAGAGGCGGGATCGAGATGATCCAGAAGTATCCTGACGTGGCAAATTATTGAGGATAGCTCATGACCGAAGTCGATCAACTGAAAGCTGAGATCAAGAAACTTTCTTCCAAGGCGTCGCAAGCCAAGATGGACCTGCATGATCTGTCGGAGGAACTGCCCCTCAATTGGTCCTCAATCATGATGGTGGCGCAGAAGGCGTACGATGCTTTTGCCGAACTCGAGCGTAAGCGCCAGGACCTGAAGGCGATGGAAAAGGTCTAAGAGGTAGCCGATCATGTCATTTGCAACGCGTGACGGTCGCGCCTGGACGCCAGAGTTCTTGATCTCTATCGATCCCAACCATTGCATCGGGTGTGGCCGCTGCTTCAAGGTCTGCGGTCGGGACATCATGACGCTCAAGGGCCTCAACGAGGAGGGGGAGCTTGTTGATCTGGACGACGAGGGGGACGATGAAATCGAAAAGAAGGTCATGGTGATAAAAGACGAGGGGGCGTGCATCGGGTGTGGCGCCTGCGCCAGAGTGTGTCCCATAAACTGTCAGACCCACATGCCCGCTGAAGCGACAGCGGCGTGATTCTGCCCCTTCGTGATTTGATGACGCGCAGACGTGAAATTCGCGGGGAAGGGGAAACTCTAGATTGGTCTACACCTCCTCACCGCGGCCGCGCCTCAAGGGCGTATCTCCCAAGATCAGATAATGACGCGCCCGTGGCGTTCTACGAGTTGACTGCGGTATGAGGCGTGGCTTTCAGAGGCGACCCGGATCGCGGGCAGGTACAAATGAGGCCGGAGCAACGACACGCGGTTCACAGCGCGGACTTGTCGTGCAGACCCGGTCGTGTTGTGGTTGAGCTTATGGTGGAGCAGCAAGCGGGTCGAGCGATAGCGGAGGGCAATATACATTTCCAGAGATGTGATCTTCGCTGTTGCTGTTATGATGAAGTCGCCGCCGATGCGAAAGCGTCGAAAAGGTTGCTGCTCGAGTGAGCGGAAGCTGTAGTAGTTCCTTGTGGAACCAGCCGTGTTAGCAGCGAGTGACGAATTGGACAGGGCGACTGTTCGTTTGGTTGAGGCGTATGAGGGGGTAGGCGTCTTATGAGCTGTGAGAGTGCTGAAAGCGGATGGTGAGCGCCGGATGACGCTTGTAATGCGATGGTGCGATAGCTCGGTGAGCCCGCAGCTGCTGGCGCAATTCTTTGTTCGGCACGTAGGACCGGACTATGTCTCGCATGAAGAGATCCAGTCCGGACGCGCACATCCTGATGGAACTTGGAGCACCAAGCTCGCATCGGTTGTCGGGGACGAGTTTTCAGCAGCCCTTTTTCCGCAATCTGTGCAGTTGCCGCACCAGACTCGGGCTTTCGCGGGCTACGATGATAGCGAATTGGTGTGTGTCGGACTCATTAGATTCGAGTTCATCGAAAGTGGCCCCTATGCTGTGATCGAAGATCTGGTCGTTCATTCTGCGAAGCGTTCTGCCAAATATGGCACGCAAGCTTTGGCCTGGGTTGAGGGATCGATCAGCGAATTCGGAATTGCCACGCTTTTCTGTGAAACAGCGATCGGCAACCCAATGGCTCAAAAATTCTTCAGGCGGCGCGGCTTCCGACCAGTCTCTGTTGTTCTTCTAAAAAGGCTGCTTCCCTCGCGGTGATCGTAGATCTCCCAGAGATGGCGTAGGAGGGCGGGGCGGCTCAGCCGCCGTTAGGAAGAAACACGGGCCGGCGGCGGTCAAGCGCTGCTTGGGCCGGTGATTGTGGCGAAACCAGCGGAAGGCATTCAGAGCCAGCACAGGCGTGCATCCGTCGGTCCTGCTGCGATTGCCTCAGCCACGCTGGGATTCGCGCCGAGGCCAGACCAGCGTATGTCCAAAGAGCCTCGAAGATATCCGCTTGCGCGATTCTTGCAACGCTGAGCACGGGTGATCAATGACGGAGGCACGCATGCCTGAGCATGCCACTCAGCTGAATACCGCGTATGCCGTCTGCGGCTTCAATGATATTCCAACCCAGCGCGCCAAGGGCTTTGTCCTCGTGATTATCGACGAGGATGGCAGGCGCAGACCATGGCCCATTGTCGTGGTACGCTGGGGCAGGCGCGTGTTTGGTTATCTAAACAAATGTCCGCACAATCAGGTTCATCTCGACTGGGAACATGATCAATTTCTCGACCCTACTGGCACGCGACTGATGTGCGGGAAACATGGGTCGACGTTCGAGCTCAGTACTGGCCGTTGCGTGGACGGGCCGTGCAAGGGGCGCGAGCTCACGCCGGTCGCGCTGACGCTGGTGGACGGTGAGATCTGTGTGACCGGCGTGCCACTTGTGGAGGAGGGGGATGATGCCAGCTGAGGCCGGCGCTCACACTGGCCGGTTCTCGTTGCGGTTTTTCACGGGACCCATCCTCTTTAGCCCTTCTTCATAAGTGATCTCGTCATAGGACGCGTCGATGGTCCTGGCTGCGTCGAGCAGGTAGTCGAGCTTACCAGGCGCAGTGAGCTTTTTGATGTCGTCCTTGTTGACCCCTAGCAGATCCATCATTTCCTTCCAGACCGTGGATTCATCGCAGGGCAGCACGTAGAAAGGGATGGCGCCGACCTTGGTTCGATATTTCGCGAGTAGATCTATGTTGTTGCAGAACATGAAGTAGGTTCCATCGGGACTGAGTGCACCGTCGAGAACTTCTGTCACATCGCTGAGGTAAGCGAATGAGTGCAGGTACCCGGCCAGCACCGGAATGGTGCTTTCGCCTTCCTGCGCCACCGCCAGGACCTGCTCAATCGAATAGTCCGGCGGCCGTTTCTCATCTGCGACCTGCGCCTGGAATTTTAGTGCAATGTCACCGCGAAAGCCGAACCGGCCCGGCTTTGTGGTCGCGCCTTTGAGTACGGCATTGAGCAGACGGCCTTCCTTTTCAAGGCGGCCGAGCGCGGTGTTATCGATTGCAGTCATGAACAATGGTTCCTCGATCTAAGACAATCGCCGGACGCTCCGGCAAGCCGGAGAGGCAATGCAAATTGTTTGCCGTCGCCCTGTAATGGTCGGGAGCATAAAGCCCAGAGCACCAAAAGGGCCTGCGGTCTCGCAAACGTTGTCAGGAACACGACAAAGGGCGAGAAGCCCACGAGCGCAGTTTGGAAATTGTGAGCACTCGCAAGCGCCTACGTAGTGGCACACGACTTGCCAAACCAGCTGCAATGGCTCGGGAAAAAAGGAAGACCTATGATCAATATGACCGACAGCGCGGTAAACGCGGTCAGGTTGGCCATTTCGGCGTCGGCGCAGCCGGCAGGCGGCTTGCGAATCATGGTCGAGGCGGGCGGCTGCGCTGGGCTGAAATACAGTATGGGTTTGACGGACGAGGCAAAGCCCGACGACATCGTGATCGAACACGGCGGGGTCAGGGTGTTCGTCGACAACGAAAGTCAGCAGCACCTCGCCGGTACGACCATCGATTTCGTGGTGGGAACGAACGGTTCCGGCTTCACCTTCGACAATCCGAACGCGAATTCGAACTGCTCCTGCGGCAAATCCTTCAGCTAATCACAGGACAACTCAACGCATGCTGGTCGAAGGCGAACAACCGAAGCAGTTGCGAGTCACTGACGCTGGTCGGGAGCAAATCATACGCGCCGTGATCGAGGAGATTCGGCCCAATCTGCGGCGCGATGGCGGCGACTGCGAGCTGTTTGAGATCGACGGTAACAACGTCATGGTCAAGCTGACGGGAGCCTGCATGTTCTGCAAGTTCTCTGGCGCCACCCTCGAAGGAATTCAGGCCCGCCTCATCGAGAGGCTCGGCGAATTCGTTCGCCTGATCCCGATCGCCAGCGCTGGCAAAGCGCGACATTGAAGCCGAACGAGGGGTTTGTGCTCGTTTATCTCGACAACAATGCAACGACGCGAACGGATCCGTCTGTTGTCAAAGCCATGCTGCCGTTCTTCACAAAGCAGTTCGGTAATCCGTCTTCCGTCCACGCCTTCGGGAACGAGGTCGCGGGCGCCGTGAAGCAAGCCCGCCACGGTCTGCAGACTCTGCTGGGTACTGCCTACGATCATGAGATTGTTTTCACGTCCGGTGGAACCGAGTCCAACAACGCGGCCATATTGTCCGCGCTTGCGACCCAGAATGGACGCAACGAGATCGTCGCCAGCTCCGTCGAGCATCAGGCCGTCCTGGCGCTACTCGAACACTTGTCGAAAAAGGGTACCAAGTTCCATTTGATTCCGGTGGATTCACAGGGCCGGCTCCGAGTCGAAGCTTATCGGCGGGCACTTGGACCTCGCACGGCAATCGCCTCGGTCATGTGGGCCAACAACGAAACCGGAACCATCTTCCCAGTGAAGGCCCTGGCCAGAATGGCCCGCGAAGTCGGCGCGCTGTTTCACACGGATGCGGTTCAGGCCGTCGGTAAGGTGCCGATCAGCTTGGAAGAGAGTGAGATCGACATGCTCTCGTTGTCCGGGCATAAGCTCCACGGCCCCAAAGGAATCGGTGCGCTCTATGTGCGCAAGGGTACGAAGTTCGCGCCGTTGATCTGGGGCGGGCCACAGGAGCGCCGAAGGCGCGGCGGGACCGAGAACACGCCGGGTATCGTCGGGCTGGGAAGGGCTGCAGAGCTTGCGACGGAGCGGCTGGAGCCGGAGCGCATTCGCATCAGTAAGTTGCGCGACCATCTCGAGCAAAAGATATTGCAATATGGCAATTGCGCGGTGCTTGGTGATGTCAAGAACCGGTTGCCGAATACGACAAACATCGCATTTGAGCATGTCGATGGCGAGGCGATTGCTCATCATCTCAATCGCGCCGGCATTGCCGTTTCGCTCGGGTCGGCTTGCAGTGCCGGGCGAATGGAGCCCTCCCACGTCCTGAGCGCGATGAATGTAGCACCGACGAGCCTGCACGGCGCAGTTCGGTTCTCGCTCTCGCGTGAGACCACCATCGAAGAGGTTGATCAGGTCCTGCGCACGCTACCGGGCATCTTAGCTCACTTGCGCCCCATGTCGGGAGACCTCGCGATCTCGCCGCGAATTTCCCTCTAAGGACGAGTTGAAGTGATGAAAGTCATGATTCGCCGCTCTCCGGATGCTGGCCTGTCCATTTATGTGCCAAAAAAGGATCTCGAAGAGCCAATCGTTGAATCGGAGCACGAGACGCTGTGGGGCGGATGGATAAGAATAGCCAATGGCTGGGTGCTCGATTTGCCTGAGATGGCGAGTGACACGCCGCTGCCGATCACGATCAATGCCAGAAAGCGTGGTGGGGATGGGGATGAGCGATGAAGATGCCCCCGCTCAATGCGGGTGATCCAGAGACCATTCTCTTCGAGCTCGGCCGCAGGCTGCGCACCCGTAGCATCATTCCCTATCTCGGCCCCGGGCTGGCCCAGTTGTCCAATCCGGATGTGCCGATGACCCCAGAGGCGTTGGCAGCCTTCTTCGCTGCCAACGTCGCGCTACCTCGTCGGGCCAAGGGCAATGTCTGGGCGGCCGCGCAATACATCGAAACCAGCAGGCATCGCTCGGCGCTGACGACATTGATGGCGCAGGCCTTCGCTTCACCGGTTGAGCCAACGCCACTTCATCGTCATCTGGCCGCGTTGGCTTTGCCTGTTATCGTCGACACCTGGTATGACGGTGCCACCTGTGCGGCGCTTGCCAAGTACGAGCGATGGGGCGAGATCCAGGGTGTGCCCCGCGCAGGCACCGGGAAGGGCCAGTGGTATCGGTTCTACGATGCACGAGGCAAGGAGGTCGATTGGGTTGCTGCGCAGAACTGGACCACGGTCCTCTATAAGCCACATGGAGCAGTGGCGCCTGCCGGGAACTGTCTTATCTCTGATGCTGACTATGTGGAAGTGCTGACCGAGATCGACATTCAGACGCCGATTCCGCCCGCGGTGAAAGAGCGACGAACTGGGTCCAGCTTCCTTTTCATTGGTTGTCGCTTCAACGATCAGCTGCTTCGAACCTTTGCGCGGCAGCTGCTGAAGCGATCCGCCGATGTTCACTACGCGATCCTGGATCTGAGCTCGATGACGAGAAATGAGCGAAAATTTCTCGCCGAACAGAGCATCGTCCCGCTCGCAATCGCGCTTCCGCGCGCAATCGAAATCCTGCTCTGTCACTGACACATCGCCCTGTTCTGATCCCGGCGCGGCAGCGCGGGGAGGTGTTTGCGTGGCTGCGCCAGATCGCCCGCGGCGCTCAGCTCCGTTGGCGAGCTGACAACGTCTGTCACAGTTTGGACAATGCCAGTGCCATGAAATACGGGGGTCAATTTCGGGGCAAATCGGGGAAACACTCAACTCATTCATGCAACGGCGAAGATTACTTGCGATCCCGATATGGCACGCGAGTTGCAAAACTTCCTTTAGTTTCCGCCTGCAGCGAGAAAGGAAAGACAGGCGTGTCAGTACTCAAGAACGCAAGGTCCGAACGTTGTGCAATCGGCAGCATAGTGCAGCCAACGGCCGAGCATAAGGGCTGCGGGGCGTCCGGGGGCAGGGGTAAGCTCAGCTGCGGCTCGCAAGGCGGCCAAGGCGATCTGCCGACCGGTGTCTGGGAGAAAATCAAGGATCACCCCTGCTACAGTGAAGAAGCCCATCACCACTATGCCCGGATGCACGTTGCGGTCGCGCCCGCCTGCAACATCCAGTGCAATTTCTGTAATCGAAAATATGATTGCGCCAATGAATCGCGCCCGGGAGTGGTAAGCGAGAAGCTGACACCTGAGCAGGCGGCAAAAAAGGTGTTGGCTGTCGCCTCCGCCATCCCGCAGATGACCGTCCTCGGCATTGCCGGCCCCGGCGATCCCTTGGCTAATCCGGAAAAGACTTTCAAAACCTTTGAGCTTGTGACCAAGAATGCGCCAGATCTTAGATTGTGTGTCTCGACCAACGGCCTCGCGCTCCCCGACCATATCGACACGATCGCCCGCCTTGGGATCGACCATGTCACCATCACGATCAACATGATCGATCCCGAAATTGGCGCGCAGATCTATCCCTGGATCTTCTATCGCCATAAGCGGTACACCGGCCTTGAAGCCGCGAAGATCCTCGCTGAACGGCAGCTGCAAGGCCTTGAGATGCTGACCGCGCGCGGCATCCTCTGCAAGATCAATTCGGTGATGATCCCGGGCGTCAACGACCGGCATCTGGTCGAGGTCAACAAAGCGGTTAAAGCGCGTGGCGCCTTCCTGCACAACATCATGCCACTGATCTCCGCGCCTGAGCACGGCACCGTGTTCGGCCTGAAGGGGCAGCGGGGCCCCAGCGCGCGGGAATTAAAGGCTCTGCAGGATGCCTGCGAAAGCGAGATGAACATGATGCGACATTGCCGGCAGTGCCGGGCGGATGCCGTCGGCCTGCTCGGCGAGGACCGGAGCGCGGAGTTCACGACCGAGAAGATCATGTCCGTTGACGTCAGATATGACGTCAACGCACGCCTGGCTTATCAGGGCAAGGTCGAGCAGGCGCGCGCCCAAAAGCTCGCGGCTAAGCAGGAGGGGTTGGCGGAGCTTGCCGCGGAAATGAGCGAACTTAAGCTCCTGGTTGCGGTGGCGACGAAAGGGGATGGACTCATCAACCTGCATTTCGGTCACGCCAAGGAGTTCCAGATCTACCAGCTTTCGACCGCTGGCCCCAAATTCGTCGGCCACCGCCGCGTCGACCTCTACTGCCAAGCCGGTTATGGCGAGGAGGGAAGGCTAACCACCACAATAGGGGCCATCAATGACTGCCATGCGGTGTTCGTCGCAAAGATCGGCGGCTCCCCTAAAAGCGAACTATTGCGGGCAGGGATCGTGCCAGTCGACGAATATGCCCATGAGTTCATCGAGAAATCGGTGATCGCGTGGTTCAAGTCCTACCTCGAGAAGGTGCAAAGCGGGGACATCCAGCACGTCGAGCGGGGCGATGGGGCGATCCGCCAGGGCGCGCTGAGTTCGGTCGCTTAAGGGGGAGCCGATGCCGTTCAAGATTATTGCCTCGCAATGCACGAGCTGCTCGGCTTGCGCTCCTGAGTGTCCGAATGACGCAATCGCGGAGAAGAATGGGACCTTCGTCATCGATCCAAAGAAATGCACCGAGTGCATAGGCTATTTCGATGAGCCACAATGCGCCGCCGTATGCCCTGTCGATAAAACCTGCGTCATCGACGCCTCATTGCCGCGCTATGACGCTCCAGCGAACGGGCCGCGTCCGTGAGCTTTGCCCTGACGCCCCGCTGTGAGAGGGGCACGAGGCTCTTGATGTGGGACAATAACCGCTTTCTGCACATTGGGGGTACCCGCTGCGGCCGGCGCTTGCTCGGGACTGTCAGCCGCTCGCGCTTTGGATCGGCTTTTGCGGACCGCTCCGCAGCTGAACTGGCGCGCGCGCCTCAAGCCTCTCCTCAATTCCGAGAGCTGGGCACGGTCCTGAGCTGGCGGAGCCGATCTAGCGGTCGCTGCCAGAACCGAGTTTATTTTCCCGCCAGCGGGCCTGCGGCTCCAGCAAAATCTCAAATCCGCTTGCTCGAGCGGGAAAAGCTGCTGATAAACCCCGATGTTACAGGTAATCGGCATTCGTGGAGCGAAAGGGCGCCGTTAGCGCACGCCCCCTTCGGCGAAGACTTGCCTCGGAAGGCCCAGGAGCAGTTACACCTGCCAGCTCTCTCCTATCATCGGGAGAAGATCGCGGAAAAACGGCCAGATGCACTGCTGGCCCTGGCGCCGGCGCATGCTGCCGTCCTCCTCGCGCTCTATCGCTTCTATTTCTATAACGGGCGTTTGGCGGAGGCGTTGGAAGTCGCAACGCTCTGCATTTCCAGGGCGGTGCACAAAGCAGGCGTTTCGAAGGACTGGCCCGTGGCCAGCGCAGGTGACTCCGCATTCAGCATCTACGAATATCCTGCTGCGCTTCGACTTGTTCTCGCCCAAAGGGTAAGCCTACTTGTAAATGCCGTTGGGCCGCTGGAGGAAGCCCGCGCCGCCATTGCGAAGCTTATGGAAATTGATCGCACTGTCGGCGCCGAGGTATCCCTGGATGTGCTGGCGCGTAGGGGCGGGACGATGAAGGATGACTTTTGCCCCCAGCTACCGGTGCTGGGCCGGAAGGCCCCGCCGCTCGGCGCAATCACGAGTAACAGCGACTCCGACGGGAGCGGCGAGCTTGCGTGCCGCATTCCGGACAACCGGCAGCCCGCCATCATCGACGATCGGCATCAGGCCGTATGGCTTGAGATCGCCAGGAGGTGTCCCGGGATTGGCTCATCGCGCTCCGCCATGATGCGGATGGGGTGGTCCGCCGTGAGTAGGCAGTCTGCCTCGCTCGAGCGTGCAGGCTTGGCCGAAGACGAACACCGCGTGGTCCAGGAAGTGGCGAGCGCGCGGTTGGCCATCTGTATCGACGGACCAGGGGAGAGTGGCGCATGAGCAACATCGTTCGGGACAGCGATCTGGTCGAGCTCTCCGCTCCACCATGCTTCAGCTTCGGCGAGAAAGTACGAGCCAAGTTCACCATCCGAAATGACGGAACCTATGCCGGTAAGGAAATTGGTGAAATTCTCGCCAGGAAGGGGGAGGTCGGTTACGTGGTTTCGATCGGGACCTTTCTGCAGCAGTTCTACATCTACGGCGTCGAATTTTTCGAAAGTGGCAATCGGGTCGGCATGAAGCGCAAGGAGCTCGAGTCCGTACTGGAAGGCGAGCTTGAAGACCCGCCATTGCCCGAAGAGGCCGTACAATGATTGAACCGAGGCTGCCGAAGTACCAGTGGGGCCAGCGGGTGAAGGCAGCCATTGACCTCGTCAATGACGGATCGTTTCCGTGCGCCCCAGCGGACGCACTGCTGGTCGGCGCAGGCGGTGTCGGCGAGATCGTTAGGGTCGGAACACAGACCGAGGCGAACTTGCCGATCTATCTGGTTGAGTTCGGCGAACGGCTGGTGGTCGGCTGCCTGGAAGAAGAGATCACGCCCGTCGAGGGAGCGCAGGGGCGATGAATGCCGCATTCACAAAACGACCGGTCGCTCGCACCATCGCCCACCCGAACGAGCTCGATCGCAAGCGGATCGAACGTGCCTTGAGATCGCGCAAACGCTATCTCTATGTATCACCGGACGTTAAGCCAGTGAGAGGAGGGTATCTCATCGAGAGTCCCTGTTGTTCGCGCAACATCGATCAACAGGGAGGCCCCATTGACGTGGCGCTTATTCATCATGACGCCGTGAGCACCGTCTGGAAGCTCTTTTCCAAAGACCACGAGCGCGGAATCTGGAAATTTCACAGTGTCCATCCCCGGCTCAACGCAGCGCTCGACGAGCTCAATGCCGATCTCGACCGCGTGTTCTGGAAATGACGTGTGTTTCCATGTGCAAGGATAGGACAGGGATGGCAATCGGTGCTGATGAACTGATGCAGATCGAGCAGCTTCTTGCGGCAGAGGTCAGCCCAAGCCCGATCACAGAGCTGCGGCGGCGCTTTCCGCATCTCGCCCTGACACGTTGCGATGCGTCGGATGTAATTGAGCCGCCGTTCCGAAGCTTTCGGCACTACGATCTGCATTTGATTGACGGCTCCGATCACTGCGTGCAGATCACACCTGATCCGGCGTGGGCGACCGGCATCGTGCTCGCAGCAAAGGCTGCGAGGCGATGACTGCGCTCGCGCCCCCTGGGGCAGGTCTGGTGCAAGCCGCCGAATTGGATCCATCGTTCATCCGGCTCTCGGATCCTGACATTACCGTTGCGGAGCTCTCCGCCGTCGATGCCCTGCTTCGCTCGCCACGGATTTCCGGTGGGCCCGTGACCGAAGCCTTCGAAAATTCATTCGCCGCGTATCTCGGGCGCAAATATGGCGTTGCAGTCGGAAGCGGCACCATCGGCCTTCTGCTCGCGCTAAAAGCGCTCGGCATTACTCCGGGGCAGGAGGTGATTGCTTCGCCATACGGATTTCGCGAGACGGTGCACGCCATCAGTCTTGCGGGTGCGCGGCCGGTATTCGCCGACATCGATTATTGGTCGGGGGCGTTGTTTTCGGCCAGTGTCGAAGAACGAATAACGGCTCGTACGCGTGCCATCGTCGGCGCGAATCCGAATGGCCATCCAGGCCAGTGGTCGGAGCTTCGAGCATTGGCGGAGCGTCACCGATTGCCACTTATTGAGGACTGCACCGAAGCTATCGGTTCAAGATACAAGGGAAAGCTTGTCGGCACCTTCGGCGACATAGCCGTCTTCGATTTCGCACAGCCGTCTGCCCTCACCTGTGGAGAAGGTGGAATGGTGGTGACCGACGATCTCAATACGGCCATGGCGCTGCGCCGTCATCGCGGGCGTGGGCTTGACGAGCGGGGGTCCGTAATCGTCGGCAGTGCAGCGCCCCTTCAAGGGGGGATGAGCGATCTGGCCGCGGCCTTGGGCCTGGCACAGCTCGATCGGCTTGATCAGATCCTGGAGCGGCGTCGGCTTGTCGAGCAGCTCTACGCCCTGCATATGCAATCCTTTGAGGGGATCAAACCGCCCTATGTCGGGCCTGATGTGACCGAGGTGAACTGGTTCCTCTATCTCGTGCATCTTGGGACGCGTTTCAGCCGGTCGAGCCGCGACGCAATTCTCGATGATTTGAGGATGGAGAAAATCGAGGCCGCCGCCTATTGCCATCCGCTGCACCTGCAGCCTCACTACTCTGAATTTGGGTATCGGCGCGGCGATTTTCTGGTCACAGAAAAAATTGCTGATCGCGCCGTAGCGCTGCCATTTCACACCCATCTCACTGACGGACAGATCGAGTTCATCGTGGAGAGAATGAAGGATGCCTCCATCAACGTGGGCGCGGGCGCAGCGATCTACTAGGACCAGCGAACTATCAGTACCAAACAAAAGGAAAGTTAATGTCGATCGTTACGGTCTTTCCGCAGGGTAAGATGATTGGGGTCAGCGCGCACACCTCACTTTTGGCGGCGCTGCTCGGCGCTGACCTTGTCATTCCTCACAAATGCGAGGGAAAGGGAGAATGCGGATCATGCCAGATCCTCATCCGGAGCGGCGGCAGCGGACTTTCGAAGATGAGGCGATCTGAAAATCAGAGGCTCAATAAAATGGTCGGCATCGACCCCAAGTCGCGGCTCGCCTGCCAGGCGAGGGTGCTCGGAACAAGAAACATGGTGGTCGACCTCCAGGGCTCCGCCCCGCCTCTCTAAGCGGTGCCAAAAAAGCGGCGAGGACATGGACGCAGCAGGCCACTTCCCGCTTGTTTCGAATGTCGCGCTCGTTCGGACGGCGAGCCGACCGATCGTCAAGCCGGACTATTGCTTGATCTTTCAAACATCAGGTCAGGGACGAGTGGCAGTACTGGTTCTCGGGCCTTTGATGTTTCGGCTGAAGTCGAACCCACAGGCGATGCGTTCAAAGGAAAGCGTGAGGATGGGCATGAAAGAAGAGAACATCGGTGACAGTCATGAAATCGAGGTCTTCGTCGTCTGTCCTGCCGAGGCCATCGAGCGGGGCATGCTAGAGCTTTCAGCCTATCGCGGATTGAGAACGACGGCGCAAACAGGCCATTTCCGATCGTCGCGGGGCGGACCACCGGCAATCACTTTTACGGCTATGTCAATCGCTGCCCGCACGATGGCGTGTGGCTCAACATCGGTTCCGGGGAGTTCTTCGCGCCGAACCGCTCCTTTCTCAAATGTGGTCGGCACGGCGCAATGTTCGAGCTCGACAGCGGCTTTTGATTCCACTCGAGGCGACCATTTTTGTCGCTTCAATCGCTACCAATCAGTCCAAAAGATCCCGTATCAATTGCACTTAGTACGATCCGCTCCGCCAATTTTGGCGCGATGCGGTCTCCCAGAAATTCCCCTTTGTTTTCAATGGCTACCAATCCGTCCCGGCGATTCCGCGCGACATGGACGCGACATGAAATAGGAATGG
Organism: Bradyrhizobium sp. ARR65; assembly: GCF_000472385.1. Classification (GTDB taxonomy): domain Bacteria; phylum Pseudomonadota; class Alphaproteobacteria; order Rhizobiales; family Xanthobacteraceae; genus Bradyrhizobium. The sequence goes on along the minus strand of NZ_AWZU01000050.1, from coordinate 30,900 downwards.
TCTTGTGTTTGCAGGCCGTCGTCGCCGCGCGGCTCTAAGGACGTTTCATGTGTCTCGCACGCACTATTCAGTCAGCCCGCTCTTGAGCGATGCCTCATATGCCTTGTTGGCGGCGAGGTCGGCAAGGGTCTGTGAACGTGTCCTGTAGTCGCCAGGAAATGCCGTGTAAATCGACATGACGGGCAGCTTCATGGAGATGCCGGTTCGCCAGTCGCGATAGCCATATTGAGTGAAGCCAGAAATGTCGACCAAGTTCGGCTGTGGCGGTAGCATGTCACCGAGCGTCATGACGAAACCAAACGGAGCAAAGGCAATCTCCGAAAAAACATGGAGCTTCGAGTTGCCGGTGCCAAATCCCTGGATGGAGCTCGATGCGCCGGACGAGCGCATCCGGTTCGAGAGCATATAGAAAGCGTAGATCCGTACGTCAGGAGGGATCTGCCGGACCTCCCGGTTGAGCACAAACCTCACGAGGTCGGGTTGCGCCTGCTGAAACCGAGGATTGTTGACGCTGAAGAACATGCAGACGATTTGCTTCAGAACTCTTAGCGGATACAGATGAAATGGATATTCCAGTGATGGCTGACCTCGCGCGGCCATGAGCAGACGCATCGCCTGTTCGGCCCATTTCACATACGAGTCCGCGTACCATGCGCCGGTATCGCTGTTGCATTTCCCACAGAGTGTATACGCGCCGGACCCTCTCTGCTGGATCTTGCCCTGCAGATCATCGAGATCTTCGTTCATCACAACCCGTTCGAAACTGCTGCGAAGGATCGGGTTGGTGTTGAACGCCGCCCGCGGCGGTACGTGCTCGAACGAGAGTCGCTTGTGCACCCCACACAGATGACAAATGCCGAAGATCGGTGTTGCCATGCAGCACCCTAATTAGCCGGCTCGGCGACCACCTTCAGGATTCGCGAGCCTTTCCTCAAGAATGCGCGCTTGCGCTACGCCCGACTGAACAAGGATATCGAGGCACTTGAAGAGTTCGTCAGCGCGGTCGGTCAAAATAGTATGCCACGCAGCATCATTCGCGAGAACCGCATCGAACCAGACACACACGCGGCTGCCGATGTTCCTCTCCGCCCAGAAATTCCGGTCGACGCCATAGGCCGAGCACCAAGCCGTCATTGCCCGAACGACGAAAGGAACGAGTGCTTTGTCATGCGACGATTTAATCAGGTTCAGAAATAGGTCCGCCACATAGCCCGACGTCGGCGCTCCGACGACGATATCCGTGAGGGTAGGCATGGTTGCCTGCAAGCCGGGCCAATTGCTTGGAAGCGTCGGACCTACAGTGCCGGCCCAGCGCGAAGGTTGGTAGAACATTGCGGTCAGAGCATCGCCGGCGTGGGTTTCGCTTGTAAATCCCTTTTCACGCCCCAACCGCCGATAGTTCCAGCCGCGCTTGATGCGATCCGCGAGCAATTCGCGAACCTGGACCGGGTTCTGAGGATCTCGCGTGTCCGTTGCCACCGTCGCGCGATCATACCCGCGAAGAAAAGAAGCCATCGCGTGATAAAAGGCTTCCTCATTGAAATTCACGATGCGATTCAAGAATAGGCCAACGACTTCCGCATGCGGCAGCGCAACGCTCAACACCCCAACAAAATCGAAAAACGCGATATTCCAAGTGTCCGGGCGATGGTCGCGCTCGCGCACGTCCTCGCCATGCGGGCCATTCGCTTCTTCGGTCCACGCCATCAAGTGAACAGAGAGGTCCTTGACCCACACGGGAACGCCGTTGATCGTGAAGCGGATGAGATGATGGGCAAGCTTGGCGATCGCTTGTTCGTAGACATAGTGGCTCGGCGGCTCGTCGTCATTGTCGTCTTCAATATGTCCATCGTCGCCCAAACGAATGCCCCGACGTGGCCTCGACCGCCACGACGCCAGCTCGGGCCATGACGGCTCCGCACCTTCTTCATCAAGCCAACCCCGTTCGGCAGCAATCGCAGCATCGATCGACTCGCGGTGAAGGCGGTCATTCGCCTTCTGCTGCTCGATATCAAGGGCCCGGCGGGGATGGACTGCGGTGACCATAACGATGCGGACGATGGACCGCGGAATTCGATCGTTCGCTTCACACAAACGCAACAGGTTCTGAGCCAACGCTTCCAGCACCGCAGGGTGTTCGTGGCCTGATAGCTCCAGGATCATATTGCGCGTCGTCTTGTCTTGATCTCGAAGAAAGAGAGCGACAAGCCCAAGGGTGGCAGAAGCCGTCGTGTTGTATTCGATCTGATCATTGCCGAAATATTCACGGTCATTTTGTTCCGATGCCGTCAGCAAGATCGGTCGAGCCCAAGTCAGCGCATCCTCGCGATCTGCGGCTTCATAGTCGCGAGCGATGAGCGCCGCAGCCATCACCACCGCGCGCCTGTTCCACCCCGCATCGTAATTTTGATCATCTTCGTCCGAGCTCGGTTCAGCTTCCAGGGGCTGAGCCTTCGCCCACGCGAGTGCTTCCTCCAAGAGTGCCGGTGTCGTCGAGCCGGGCTCAAGCAGAGCGGACTGTATCCGAAGCCGGATATTCATGCGCTGAAGGTCGGCGCTCGCGCGCGACGCTTGGTCATCTCTCGTCTGTTGTTCTTCGGGAATTTCCCTGAACTGATAGGCTTCGATCTGAGTGCCGTCCTGCAAAGTCCTAGTCATGGCCTCCCAATTTGCTACATCCAACATGCGAAGAGCGCGCACAACCGTCGCGCGGAGCTCCGCGATCCGATTTTCATTGTCACTAGCTTGATTGTCGAGTTCGTCGCGGGCTTGTGCGAGAGCGGTCCGAAGCTGCGTGAGAGCTGTGGCGTCCTCGCGGAAGGCATACCGCCCGATCATGTCGAACAAGCGCGTTCGTCGCGACGGCTGGGCATCAAGATCCACGCGAAGAGTTGGTTGAATTTGCTGTCCTGTGGCACGCGGCTGGCGATTGACCCCGCTGATATCATGCCTGAAGCGGTCCTCATCGAATTGAAGCAGCCGAGGATTGGCAAACAAGGGCCAAGCTGTATCAACGGCGGCCGACCAATGCGACAGTGCAAGGTCAATCGCGACGGCAAGAAACACGATGCTTGAGCCGTCAGGACCAAGAACATCATTCAAGACATCATTGAACTGTCGTCCCGCTTCAATCTGGAGGTGACCCCAGGCTTCAAGTGCTCTCGATGCCGTGGCTGTAATCAACGAGGGACCTGTGGCCCGTGCCCAGCGATAGACGGTGAGATCGCCTTCGAACGTTCTCTCATTGCCGAGAAAAGGGACCTTGATCTGCGGAAACGGCGTTCTCTCTTCCTGATATTGCTCGCGTCGCCATTGCGTCGCGTGCTCGACGATTCCGCGAACGAGCCGCAATCCGTCCTCGCGGGAAGCGTTGAGAACCGAGAGGAATAGGCCGCCGTCGGGTGGCACATCCAAAAAGACATGCTCGTGAACCTCAAACGGTCCGTAGTCACGGCGTCGCCTATAGTAACGGTCTGGATCATCCTTCTCGATCAACGTTCCCAGTACGAAATCGGCGAATGGCCCAGGGGCGGCCTCCGGCAATGTTCCGGGCGATTTGAGAAGAGTTTGCTGATCATGATAGGCGATCGATTCTGAATTGAGGCCGGTCAGATACTGTGCGGCGGCAGACGGATTCAGGTTGGCGAAAGTGAACGCGATCATCCGGATGTCGTTCCGCACGTCGTCTAGATGATCGATATTGAGGCTCGGTGGAACCTCGCTGATGTCACGATAGGCGCGATGCGTCACACGAGCTTCGACGAGCGCAAGCCAATCGAAAAGAATCTCGACAATTTGAGCATTGATCGAATGATTGTAACTATGCGTGGTCATTAGCCACGCCTGAAATACCTTGACGGCCTCTGGGATGAGTTCGGTCGGCAGAGACCTGGCGGATATCGTAAGCCATACCACGAGCGGAGCCCAACCGGGACCTTTCGGCGCGATGAAGTCTCCACCGCCTGCCGCAGGTAGAGCGATGTCTGGCCTTACCCGTGCGATCAAGGCGGCGAGAGGTTCAGACTCGACCGCGATCATAAGTCGAATGATGTCGCGCAGACGGCGCCCACCCGATTCCAACAAGACGGGTGTCAGTGCAACAAAAAATGTCAGAGAATCTTCAGAGCGCGGAAGTGCCAGCAATATGGGCCGCTTCCAGCTCCCATGGCAGCCGTCGCGTTCGGCAATGGCAAGCAACGCCAGCCAGCGCTGTCCGGTCGGATCATCGGCCAATGCCAACCGTGCCGCGATCTCCAGTCCACGTCCCAAGACGGTCGGTAGCGGCCGCTCCATCGGTTGCGCTACCAACAGGTTGGCGTCTTCGTGGAGCTGAAATCCAATCGTCCAGTCACGCAGCACATCGTGGCGGAACGTTACGCTTGCGCCTTGGATCTCCTCGCGCAGACTTTCGAGACGCAACAATTCGGCGACGGTCGCGGAATCCAGATTGTCGACATTGAATGTCGCCTGCGATGGATTCGAGATCGCTTGCGCGCCGATCGCGCGCAACAGCTTCAAGCGTGCAAATCTCCGATCGTCCTCCGATCGTCCGCCGCCGTAGCACCACCACAGACGCGCAAGGTCCAGTTCGGTTGCAATGCCAGAGTCCTGCCCGACACCGAGTTCGACCAGGCGCGACAAATAGAAGAGGTTTTCCGCAATTCCCTTGGCCGGATGGCCATCGGCCAAAATCAGGGCTAGTGCCTGGTTCTGCGACGATAACTCGGCTTTTTCCTCATCCGACAGGGCCGCCACCACCAGACTGCCGATGCCGGCCGCTCTTACGCGCGCGGGAAGTTTCGTCTTCCAGTCATCACTTTCGACGCCGCAGGTCGCAACGACGCGCCAGCCCTGGCTGCGAGTGGCTTGCGAGAGCAGATCGGTGACAGTGGCCCATTCGCCAGTATCGTCGATCTGGTCGATGTTGTCGATGAACAGTGTCGCTCCGCCACCCGCCCCGAGCTCATTGAATAGTTCCGCTTGAGAGCCGGCCCAGCCGATCGTGTGAGCCATCACCGACCAGCCGCCGGAAATAATCCGGCCGCGGCGCAGAGCTAGGACGCAGCCCTCCGCTTGCAGGTGCACGGCAAGATGCTTCATGACCGCAGATTTGCCGACACCGGGCCGACCCTGGATCAGCATCACCGGGTGTTGGCTGAGGAGGTTGTCCGCTTCATCGATCAGCCGGTTTCGCGCAAGGCGCACGCCACCAACACTTTCGTCGATCTCATCGAGAGCCTGCTCAGCGGCTTCCGTCAGGCGCTCATAGACGGGACGCACATAAGGATGCGCCGTGAAGCGAACTCCATGCTGCTGCTCGAGTGTCGTGACGACCGTAACCCGATCCATTGCGCCGGCCGCGCGAGCGCTTGCGCCAACAAGATCGATGAGAATCGGCCAGAGGTCGTTAGCGCGGTCAGTCTGGTCGGGAGCGAGTATCCAACGCAAATGTTCGCGCGCCCGATGGTCATAGTCCGAGCCGATTGACTCAAAATCAAAAACCAAAATCTTGAATCGACAAAGCAACCGCCAAACCGTCTCGTCGTCTGTCGGCGCGCCGACCAGCGCAAGGTTGGTGCGAAAGACGTCGACGAAACTGCGCATCGCGGCCGATGCGAAGCTCGGGCGGTTGATATGCGCGGCGAAGGTCGCGCCGTCCGGCAATTGGCGCGCCCAGTGCAGGGCTTCCTGGCAGGCGTGCTCGATACGTGTTGTCGTTTGCGCGATCGCGGCGGCCACCTCGTATCGGCTGGTCGCAAAGTCAGGCTTCTGCGCCGCTTCCCAGATTTGTCCGACGACGTCCTGAAACTCCGTATCGGAGGCGGTGAAGGTCAGGCTGCGTTTGACCTGGATCTCCAACGTGGCCGGGGAGCCGTCCCGATTGACCGCGTTAACCACCACATCGTCGAGAGGGTGTTCCGCAACCCGCTGCTGAAAGGCGACGCTGCGAACGGAGGTACCCGGCAGGCCGCGCGGCTCGCCACCGGACAGCAGCGGCAGAACGTAGAACGCACCAACCTTGGCCTCAAACTGAGGGCCGGCCCCGCCCGTCGCCGCCGGGGCCGCAATTTTCGCTGATTGGTGCGTTTTTTTAGCCATATGGCATTCTGTTCCGTATTTGTTCAGCAATCAACGCTTCTTGTGCTAACGTCTTCTCCTAAGGGGCGCTCATCCACAGGTAAGTTTTTGAGAAATATAGCGATATTGGTAAACTATAGCTTCTTAATCGAGCCTTAGGCCATGACAGGTAATCTATGGATTATTGATATATGGAAAATGGTCAAGAAGGAAGCTATATTTTATCTTCTTGGTGAAAATCTCCCTGAACTAAGGCAAAGCTTAACATGGCCATCAGAAGCGCAGAGATCCTGTTCAAAGACAAAGTTGCCGGAACCCTGGAGGAAACCGCCACCGGAGGTTCGCGCTTCACCTACAACGCCGACTGGAACACCGAAATCGGCTGCTGCTTTCCTGTCAGCCGCCGCGAGCACGAATGGAAGCAGGGATTGCACCCCTTCTTTCAACATCTCGGCCCCGAGGGCTGGCTTCGCGATAAGCAAACCCACGTCGCCCATCTTCAGGAACAGGATGATTTCGGACTGCTGTTACGGTTTGGCGCCGATTGTATTGGCGCCGTCAGCGTGCGCGACAAGAACTGTGCTGCTCAAAACCTTCCGCTGGTCAAGGAGGCCACCGCCAATCCAGGCCGCACGATCTCCGGCGTGCAGCGCAAGTTGCTTGTTGTCCGAGACGGCGATCATTTTGCCCCGGCGGCCGCGACCGGCCCGGCTCCTTACATTGCGAAATTCAATTCGGAGCGGCTCGACAGCCTTGTCCGCAACGAAGCCCTGAGTTTGCGATGGGCGGCCGCTTTGCTTGGCGCCGATGAAGTGAACACCTTTACACAAGGGCAAGTCTCAAAGCTCGACGAAGTGGGCCTCGTCGTCACGCGCTTCGACCGTACACACGATAATCAAAAGCTCCGGCTTGAGGACTTTGCGCAGATACTGGTCAAGCCGCGAGGAGCCGATTTTAGCGGCAAGTACGACGCCTCCTATGAGGAGGTCGCCACGGCTCTCAAAAAACATTCCATCCGACCTGAAATCGATCTTTCAAAATTCTTCCGTCGTGTGATCGTTTTTGTCCTGGTCGGCAATTGTGATGCTCATCTGAAGAATTTCTCGTTGCTTGAAACCCCGCAGGGTCTTCGCCTCTCGCCTGCCTACGACATCCTCAACACCGCCCTCTATGACGGCTACGATCAAAACATCGCGCTTTCGATCGATGGTAAGAAACCCAACCTGGACGAGGTTGGGTGGCCCCTGCTGTCTTCATTCGGCCTAAGCATTGGCCTGTCTCAGGCTGCGGTCGACCAAACGCGTACAGATATCAAAGCACGCGTCAAAAAAGCTGCCCCCATCATCGAGCCCCCGCGCGGCGAGCCGCCCGATGGGTTCGTTCATCGGTATTCTGACATTGTGAGGGGCGCATGCCTGCGAATCCTGGAAGAGTAGAAGCTCTAAATTGGAAATCGGTTGTCGCAGAGGCGATCCGCCGCCGGCGCGCCGAAAAGCTCACGCAAAAGGAGCACGCCGCATTGGCGGGCGTTTCCATTCCGACCATGGTCGCCTTCGATCGTGGTGAGGAAACGCTCACACTTGCCAAGGTGTTCGACATCCTGCGCGTCGTTGGTCTCGTCGTTGAGCGCGATTCCAACAGCGTTCAGGGAGCCTTTGTATCCGACGCTCTCACGCGTTGGCGCGAGTTGACGAAGAAGCTTCCCGACAATTCGCCGGGACGGTTTCCCAATGGCTCGTATCAATTTGACTACGCGCTCGAAGGTGATCTTCCGACCTTCGAGCTACGCAAATTCAAAGACCTTCTGGAGAAGGCCGTCGTTCGGCACACGGGTTGGCCCCTGTTCTTGTTTCTTACCCGGCCCGAACTCGCGCCTCGCGAGCAAGACGGCACAATCGAATGCTGGCTGAAGCCGACGGATGAGACGGGCGCGAACCGTCCCCTGGGCGATCCCGCCCATTGCGATTTTTGGCGTGTCGCTCCAACTGGCCGCGCCTTTATTGTCAGAGGCTACCAGGAAGATTCGCAGGACACTTTTGCGCCGGCAACAATCTTTGACACGACGCTGCCGGTCTGGCGCATGGGTGAATTGCTCCTGCATGCAGCCGACCTCGCAACGCTCATGAAACGCGACGCGGCGGACATTAAGGTCCGCATGCGCGCGCATTACTTAGGCCTCATGGGGCGCGTCCTCCGGAATTGGGGAAACCCGTCCAGCGACTTGATGTTTGAGGGTGGGGCGGCACGAAGCGACGAAGCCTTGCTCGAAACGACCGTCACGGTTCAGGAGATCAAGGAAAAGCTTGCCGAAGTCCTGCATCCGCTTGTTGCTTCGTTGTTTGAAAGGTTTGGCGTGAGCGGGCTATCCGTGGAGCGCGTTCGGGCAGAGGTCGAGCGCCTCACGGCGAATTCATTTCACTCGGTCAGGAGCTAGATTGCGGCTGACGAGATTCCGAGGTGGAAATCAAACATGCTCAAGGATGGCCGCAATCTTCTCACGCCGGACCCTTACTACGCCGGCACAGTCGGCTTCGTCGGCAGTACGATCGAAGGGCTACATGGCGACATGAATGCCTTAGCCTTGCCCGATTACGTCCCCGAATCCGTTCGCCGCTGTCACGACGGTATCCGCAACGCTTATATCTACTCATACTTTGCCTACGATCTCCTAACACTTGCCGCCGCTCAAACTTTCCCATGCCTTGAGTTGGCGCTGCGCCTTCGCATTGGCCACCAGTTCGCGGGGCGCACGACGCGTAAAGGAAAGCCAATGCCGCCCGCGATGTAAGCGCGTCCGTCGGGTGCAGCTTCTCAGCCTTGCGACGCCCGGCATTCATGACATGCAACGAAAGTGGAACCTCCGTTTCTTCGGCGTGCACATGCTGGAGATTGATCCCTTCGATGTCCTGCTGGGCTTGTGCCGTCAATTCAAAGAGTGAAACCATTTGGTACATGGCCCTCAAGGCTGCGTCGAAATCGACGGGCGACCCGAATTCCAGAGTCACACGCACGTTGTTGCGCAGCTCGATTCCATTGGGCGACGGAAATTTTCCCGATGTCGCGTTCCAGACGCTGATCTTACCTAACCCGCAGTTTGTTTCCACGATGGGGCCGCGATCCCAATGGTAGTAGAGCCGCAGCCAGCCTCCACGCTTCCGATGGCGCGGCCTCTGCTTCATCCCGCGAAGTATTTCCCTACGCTGTCCAAACGAAAGCTTTCGGTCCTCAAAAATGCTTCCGAATGTTCCCCAATCGTAGAAGAGATGATTCGCGTCCGAAAAGCCGAATGTAATCGATTTAAGGACGCGCTCGGTTGGCTCGAGGTGGCGAGGGCCAAGGGCCAGAAGTTGGGCCGCAAGATCATGTAGTGTCGGTGCTTGCCATGATAGGTGGCGGAGAGTGTGAGCGGGACGCAATGGAGCGAGCAGGTCGAGATCCGAACTGTCCGAGAGATAGGGCAGGCCGGTGAGGTGCTGCCAGGCCACGCTGCCATAGACGCGGGTCTCCGGCAGGAGCTGGACGAGCCTGTCGATCGTCGCGCGCCAGGACGCGGGTGCCGCGGCTGCGGCCTCGGCCAATAGCGGCGGCGGCGCGGCCGCGACGATATCGACTGCAGCGAGGGAGATTGCGATGCGCCGCTTGCCATGGCTCGGCGGCAGCGGCAGTCCGAGCGGAACGAGGCCTGCGGTATCGCTGCGAGCCGGCCGGCGGACGACGAGGGGGCGTCCCGCATGCGCCCAGCCCGCGACGAGCGGCTCGCTGGCGAGTTCCGGATAGCGGTTCATCGCCGCAGCCCATCCCGCCGCAGAGGCCTTCACCATGGTGTGGCGCGCGAGGGCTTCAGCCATGTCGCGCCCCTTGATAGGCGGCCGCCGTATTCGACCAGTTGGCCGAGGCCACGCCGGTGTTCGCGCCCGGCCTCGATCCGAGACGAAGTCGAGCGACCAGCGGTCCTTCGGTGCCATCGGCACTGTCATCGGCGCCCGGGTCCCGATCGCCCTCATGCTCTGGTCCTAGTCTGGGCCAGAATGAACTTCAAACTGGATTAACCGGAAGGGGCAAGGTCAGCAGTTATCAAAGGGCGCGAATGATAGTATCGCCAACAAAACCCGCTGGTGTGTCGTTGAGTTCATAACGAAGCTGACCTGCGCGCATCCACGCACCTGATCCAGATGCCCAACGTTTACGTATTTCGTCAGTGGCGGCGCCTTTGGGCTTTTCCATTAGAGCCGCGTACAATTTCGGAATTCGACTTACCGCTTTGGTAATGTTTTCCCCCGCCGCGCCGCGTCCCTTTGGTTGTGGTGGAGCCAGCTGTCCCAATATCTGAACCGCCTTTTGATACTCTACCAGGTAGCCCGCGAGCAGAGCGTCTCGGTCGCGAGCGATCAAATCTGGCGAACCGTAGATGACGCGCTGCAGTCGTTTGAACGCATCGTGGGCAGCGTCCGTCGATCCCTCGAAAGCTTCGACAACTCGGGTCCAAAGCGTTCCAAAAAGATCAGGAGCGTTGCTGCTGATATCGATTACTGTTTCCCGCCGCTGGACAGCTATTAGACAGTAATCAAATCCGGTGACCACGGGCGATTCCGGTGCCTCACCTTGTCGCAGCCGACCGCCAGATACAAACATCTTTCCTTTCAACGGCGAGTCGTCGGGTGCGTTTGAAACCAGCAGGTAGCCGCTCTTAGTCAGTAAATTTCCGTGAAGAGCCTCTACTTCGGGCGTGACCCCTTTTACCCCGAGTAGCGCAGTAAATCCGTCATATACTTTTTCCGCTATTCCAAACGCAGGCGAGAGCCCTCCAGCGAAGGCTTGGCTGATTGATCCCATGACGTTAAGAAGCGTGCGCGCGATATCGTCACCCGGTACGGCATACAACCCGATGAATGCCTCCAGATTCGCCAAAGACATGGGAGTCGGGTGCACAATTTCGATGTCGCGCAACTCGACCCAGCCGGGATGCGGCTCGGTATCTCCGCCTACGCCGGAAAATGCGGGTTGCAGCCGTTGTCTAATCGTATCCGGACCGAGAGAAAAAGGCACGGCCTGGCGCTTGCCTGATTGCTGAAACTCCGCCAGACAAATGCACAGTGGCAGGACTTGTTGGGCAAAACGTCGCGCATCCTTCAAGTGAAGCCCCGCCAACCGTAATCCGAAATAGCACTCCCCGGGCACGAAAGGTTTTCCATCGACCAGATCAGGCTGGGGATCGTGCCTGATCTGAGCCGCGTCGATCCGCTCGACCAGGCGAGGAAGCGTCGGTGCCGTGCGGATTTTGTCGATCGCTTTCTTGAAACCGAGCATCGTGAGTATCTGCACGACGACCTCCGTCGTCACATTAGACGGTCCATTCTTCGTTCTGTACAACCAGCATCGGCGATGCAAAGGTCGGGGATCCCGGGTATGCTCTCCTCACCTCGCACAGAGCCCCATGGAAAGCGCGGGCCAACGGGATTGCATCTGCCAACGACCTGTGGAGATGACCGGTAAAGCAGGGAGCCTCGCTGTCGTCGACTTCCCACCGAAAGCCAATCACCGCCGGGATACCCGCCTGCGCGAGCCGGAAGACAGCGTCGGGCGTACTGCTCTGGCACGACGACAGCACAACCAGATGCACGCCGGCATCCCGCGCCAAACTTGCGAATTCGCTTATGGCGATCGGAAGTAACTGCCCGGGTTTACGGCCCGGCAAAATCAGATAAACATTTCCATCGTCGGCCTGGACGCTGTGTCCCGTGAAATGGACGATCTCAAGGCTCTGCCCTGCGGGCTGGAGTGCTTTTTCCAATGCTGAGAGAGAATCGGAACCCGCCTCGAGTTCCAGTAGTAACGGCGGTGAGCGCGCCGTTTTAGCCTGGGCGCGTGCTGCCGTTACCTCCTCGAATTCCGTATCCAGCGACTCTAGGGGTGAAAGAACGAGTTCTGGATCGCCCTTAAAACGAGTTCCAGGAATCTCATACGAGCCATGAGCATTCGACTTGATGAAGAGAAGCGGACCTGTGAACGTCTGCGCGCTCGCGAGAGGAGCAGCAATCATGCTTGCAGCGTTCAGGCACATTCTCCGCGCGACCGGGGCCAACGATCGTATGAAGTCACTCTTATCTGTGTCGTAGAGTAACTCGAAAGGAACATGGACGTAAGGATGTGGCGCGTCGAACTTGTCGGCCACCAGGCTGAAGCGGAAGTGCACTCTTTTGAGATCGTCGACCTGCTGAACGCACTGAGCAATCCAACTGCGTAGTTTGTCCTTGTCTAGCTGCTCGGCCAGTTGCTTGCCAACTCGCTCGAACGTCCTATCCCAGTAGTCAGTATAGCGAAATCGTTTGCTGCCATCTCGTTGCAAAAGCGCCCATTTCCTGAACTCATCCTCTAGTTCTTGGAGCCTTTCCTTCCAGGTCGGGGTTCGGTACAGCTCCGTACTAGTGCCCCTGCCATCGACCGTGATGAGAACACGAAGGCTTGCACGGCCGATTTCAATTTCAATTCTTGCGAAGCTAGGCTTTTTACCCGTCCCACCTGAGGCAGCCAGAAGCGCCGCCTTGATCGTATCGAGCGTATCCGTGGTGAGCAGCGATGTATGCTCAAAACGTCGGGCGATATTCGAAAGGTGCTCAGGCGGATTCTCAGCCCACAGCACAATCGGTGTACCAAGTTTTCTGTCCAGACGCAGAGCGGTCAGCAGATCAGTGGCTTCCAACACAGCTTGCTCCTGCGACCGTCCTGAAGTTGGGCCGCTGTGAACGAGGATGCCACCGTAGTGCCCGTCAGATTTACCGACTAACTCAGAGAGAGCATCCTCCTCTGTACGCATGGAAGTTATCTCCATACCCTCAGCCTCAAATTCATGCTGCAGAGAGTCGCTCCACTTGTTGTCAGGCGATACCACGAGAAGGCGTGTCATGAGGTCCTCCGGTCGGAGCGAACACTGGTTGCGAACCGTTTTCTCGACCTTCCTAGGCTGGCTCCGGTAAGTCGCAGGCCGCTGATCTTGAAGTAAACTGTCCCGTTATCACCGAAATACTGATCCAGTTGACCGCCATGTGCAGTTACGACGGCCCGGACGGCCTCGAGCCCGTGTGCAGCGACCGCAACAGCACAGCTTTCCGCGTATGCAATTTTGTCGGTTGTCAGATCCTTTTCTCCCACCGAGAGCCGATCAAGTCTGGCAATCAGATTACTTGGCACGCCTGTAAGTTCTATGGCGACTAGCGCCTTGTGCTGCGATGCAGATACTGAAGCCCGTAGCTGCATCCCAGGGTGGCTCAACGCCAAGAGGTAACCGAGCAGCGAGCGCATGGCGAAAGAGAGCCGTTCCGGATCGGCGTCGACGACAATTGGCGCTTCTGGAATGTCGAGCTTCAGACCTTGTGCATCATCAGCAGGCAGGGAGCTCTGGTACTGCAAAAGCATGGCTCCGACGTTAAGAACGCCTTCGCGTCGCCAAGGCGTTCTTATAGCGTCGTAAACGCAAGCGATCCGCTCGTAAGTTAGATCTGCCATCGTGATGCTGCGCATCGCCCGATCGACGAGCGCGTATACCGGCATACCCGGGTCGAGTGTGGACCGGGCGCTGCGGAGCAGCGCTCCGGCTAGGCGAAGGCCGCCATGAGCTTGCGCGGCTACCGTCCGCACGGCAGCCTCCATGTAATGCAGTGCTCCCACCCATTCTGGTTGTTCGACATCGCGCAAGAGCCAGATGCGACGATTGAATGCTTCGTCCCGATACGAGCTTCCAGCAAGTACGCGATGTGCGGTACCGTCCGGGCCTTTCAGCCGAAGAAGAGCACCGGCACTGGAGGGGGAACCCTCCCGGATCAGTTCGCGGGTAGCTTCGTCGGCCGCAAAAGCTTCCAGGTCCGCAAACTCATCATTTAATGGAAGTTTAGAGCCCTCAGGCAAACCCAACAATCGGCGGGCTTCGGCGTTCGCCCGTTCAATCCGGGTTTGCTCGCCCAGCACAACTACTCCTTGTTCGACCAGATTGAGCAGCGCCTTGCACAGCCGCGCCTCGAACCACAACTGAAGGGACCGTTCTACCTCTGCTACGATCTTCTTCAGGGACTCTTGTTCTGGGCGCGGAAAAGCGTCGAATTGAGATGATTCTAGATCCAGAATCCATTCAATCTCGGAATTTCGATCTCGGCCCCGGTGTATGGGCAGACACAATGCGCTAGCTTGCGCCGTCCGGGTCGTTATGTAGTCGTAGGGAGCCGGCTTTTGGCGCACATTACGAGCATAAAGCTCATGCCCTTCCCGCAGCACGTGGCCCAGCATGCCTTTCTGCAGGTCCTGGGTGTACTCCAGTGAAACCTGGAGTTCGCCGTGACGGTCGTGCTCGGCGACCAATTCAAAACGGCCGCGAGCGCGGTTCACCCTGAAAAGCCCGACATATTCGAGACCGTACCCCTCTCCGAGCTTTCGCACGGCTGTCTGCGCGAGTTCTGCGGGGTCGGCCGCAGGAGTAAAGAGGCCGATGATTTCTTGCACCAAATTGCTGGATCGGCGCTCATACGCTTTGCCGATCTCGCGCAAAGCCAATTCCACCCGAAGATTGTCCAACTGGTCCTGATCATAACGATCAAACGGGCGATGCTGACCGGCACGACGACCAAGCGTCAGCACGGCGGTGACACGGCCACCATCCAAGCGAGGCGCAACCAGAAAACTAGTAATTCCTCGCCTCGCGTACTCTTGAGCCACGAGGTTTGATTTCACACGATCGGCTTCGGGCCGCTCTGCGTAAAAGTTCTCTACGTCGGAGATGAAGCGGTCGCCAGATTTATTTTTACCATCAGTGCCTTCTACCCAGGCGACGATTGTAGGAGGCACTTCTATCCAGCGCGCCGGCCACCGAAACTCTTCGCTCCCGTCAAGCGCAAAGCGCGACTGCACAAATATCGGATCGCTGGGCGCCCCATAAGAATACTCGCTGTAGCTAAAAGTATCGAAAGGAATGTGATTCGGAAGGACAGCCAGCATTCTGCGGAGCATTTGCTCCGGCTCGCTCTCCGAAACACATGCGGCGAGTATTTCAGCCGCGCCTTGTGCGGCATCGCCTCTTAACCGCATTGCTAGAATTGCTGCGCGATCAAGTGCGGAACGTCCCGGATCCGTTGAAGGCTCGCGGCCACGAACCTCCTCCACCGCACGCGCCAGGGCATCCCAATCGAAATCTGGGTTGCTAAGTATCCCAGCGACCGAGCGAGCGAGGCTATGTTCGCCTGCGAGGGCCTGCGGCAGTGTCGCAACACGTTGGTCGCTTCCCGAGCCGGGCCTGTCCGTCTTCGAAGCCGCCATGCGCAATACTCCTAGGTGGGCAGCGGAAGCAGCGCGAGTCCACCGAGTAAGGGCAGAACGGAGCCTCTCAAGAAGGGCGAGAAGTTCCTAGGCAGTTTGTAGGTATTCGAGCCGAATCATTCCTTGGCGGCGCACGGCTCCGCTTGACGATCACGGTGGAAGATCAGTACTCGACGGCCGAAATTTTTCCAGATTACGGTAGCATTGCCAGGGGCGAATAATTGTGATCTAGCTTACACAGCAGGGCCATTTTTGGGCTGCTGTACTGATCCAACTGGATCGCGCTCGCGGCGCGGATAGGCTGCAAGCGAGCGCGTGGCACTCCGGCCGGCGCTAAACTGCGTGCAAGACGGCTTGGGGTCGGTGTCTTTCCGAAATCGCAATTCTTAGCGGCTTGCCTTACTGGACTCGCGCGGCCATTCTCCGCGTGTGGGCACCAAATCCCGCAACGGACTGTATGGCACCTCAGTCCGAATAGCGGGTGAGGCGCGCAATGAAGCCGACAAGCTCGCCTGCGATGATTGGAGGAAGCGCATGCTCGCCTTCAAGGGGCCGGCGCAGCCGTCGCCGACGCTCTCAATGCGGGCTACACTTATCTAGAGGTCCGGTGCTTTAGGCGAACGCGATGAATGTCGCGATCTGCTCAATCACTCAGAATCCAACAAGATTCGATCACCATAGTGTCTGGCTCCGGGGGGAAGTGATAGCCGTAAAACGACGCGGTAATGACTATAGTCCACCTATAAGTTACAGAGCCGAGACGGATGACTATGCTCGGCGAGAAGGATGGCTGACCGTTTGGTCCTAGTCCATATCGGATGATCGCTAAAGGCACAAACGAGTACTTCTGTGGGAGTCGTGGACAGGTTGGGGTAGGCAACGCCTCGAGCGCGTTCGGTGAGCTTGCGCTCGTACATTTTTTGGGTTTCAGCCGCGCTGTAGGTGGGATGCCCCTTCGAAATCTCGTGTGCGATGGCGTTTCCATTCTCCAAGAATGAGGCGCAGAGTACGGAGTACATCCAGAGAGCATTGTGGTAATCAGCTCCGCCCGTGTTCCTGGCTGTCGCATGAAACCGCATTTCTGGAAGACGGGCGCCGGGTCGAGCGGAACGCTTCTGCGCGTGATGATGCCTTTGGCGAGATCATCGGCGCCGTATAGCGCTGTGAAGGCGGGATCTGGACCGCCAGCGAAATCGCCTTCGTGCCCCGGCTCAATCACCGGGACGGCGGGCGCCGACGCCCGAGCAGTCACCGAGTTGGAGGGGGCGACGCCACGCAGTACGGCGAGTGCCGCGGGGAAGTCGTACAGGTGACCAAAATGCAAAAGCTCCGCCGGTCTCGGTGGGTCATACTTATGGTTCAACGTCCCCGGTACGCGAAGGATGCGAGCGATGTCCGTCGTGAGCCCCGTGTCGCACTTGATGCCCTCGCGCAAGAGAAGCGCCTTGAGGCCGTCTGGGTAGGGTCGCCAATCGTCCGGCGACATGGGCGTGTGCGATATCCAATATCGGTCGTCTTCAACCATGTTGAGTATACTGGATCTCTTGGCGATGACGACGATTGCGAAAGCGTCGTGAAGGGAGCGTTGGCGCTCTTCGCGGTCGATAAGTTAGATGACGGCAAGCGGCTGTCGAAACTGGTCGCGGGCAGCACGCAGGCTGTTGACACTCTCGCCAGGCTGATACGCAGTCACTTTGGCGTACCCACCTGGGACTTCGGTCTCTGATCCGACGCATGCCATGGCAGAAAAGGCGGTCGTTCACGTGGGTTGAAAGCCCTGATCCTCTTGCGGTGTCCATTTCCGGAGCCGATCCGCGAACTTCGTAAGTCTGCAGCGCTCGGCGATCGATCCGAGATATTCCTCCCAAGTCGGCGGCGGCCTCGCGCGTCGCGGCCTCCACCACGTCCGGTTTGGCGTCGAACAGGTCGCAGAGGAAATCGTCCGGTGATCGTACCGTCACCCCAGGCTTTCGAGTGCCTTGGCATCGAAGTGTCTTAGGTTTTCCGTGACCAGTACACACGGGGCGATTGCCGCTGCGGCCGATGTGACGTGACGATCTTTCGCGTCTGTTGCACCGACTTCGCGGGCGGGATCGAACCCGCCGACAAGCGCATCGGAGAACCAGGTGCGGATGAGCGGGAGCGTGCGAGATTCGATACGCTCCCGCGTCCTGGGCTCCATGTTGCGCAGCCACTCGTCTTCGATCATCGCGCTCCATTTGGCATCGAAAAGATCGTTCTGTGCCAACTGCAGGAACAGGTTGCGCAGGTGGTTCGAATAGAAAACGTTGGCGTCAAGAAGCGCTCTTGGCGGACTCGGCATAATTCTCTTCGAGATCTTCCGTATCGGCGGACAGTGCTGACGCGAAGGAACGTCGTTGATCCTCGAACAGCTTAAGCGCAGCGACGTCGGCTGCCCGAATGCGTCGGTGCGTGCTGACCTGACGGAAGGGCAGCCTGCCTGAATCCATCCGTTGGTAGACTAGAGGGCGGGATATTCCCAAGATTTCCGCCGCCTTTTCAGGCGAGATTTCGGCATCCGACTTAAGAACCAGAGCTTCGCCGCTTTCCGCCAACGCCGCCAAAAAACTCTTCATGGCGGTCAGAAGCGATACCGGCATTTCCACCAGTACGTTCTCTCCGTCTGCCTTGGTCAGAAACAGCCCGCCATGCGACAGAATAGAAGCTCGTTCCAGAAAAGAGACCCCCTTTCTTGCTTCCTCTCGTTCGGTGTCATGGACCTTCAATCGCGTCAGAGCCTCAACCATAGGCGATCTCCATCTGAAATGATTGTAATATCTGTAATATGTGTAAGGGCGGATTTCAAGCCCCAAACAGAATCTCTTTTGTCGCCCCACATTGGACGCAGGTGGCGGAAAGATCCGGCCGACGAGACGGAGCCAGTATGGACGGTACTCCCGGTTCCAGATGCTTAAAAATTGAGTGAATCCGGCCTAGTTCGGCCTGAATGATCGCAGCGGCTATTCTCAGTCTGCCGAGATCGGACTCTTCATGTTGGACGCGGCCCCGCCACCGTCCGGCGTTCTAGCCCTTCTGGAAGGTTTTCACGCCGGCGCGATCGTATTGCGGCCGCCGCGGGCCGCACAATAAGTAAATAAGTAAAAAAGGCGCGCTGACGCGCCCGACTGAAAGCGACGAAGAAGCCTGCCGTCTTTTCGTCGGTCTGGCTTTGAAAATTGAACAGAGCCGTATCCTCGAACCAACGAAAATGATGGTGTGGTATTCAAGACCCTTGCTCTTGTGCACGGTCATAAGCGGCACAGAATCGAGACCTTCATAGCGGTTCAACGCCTCAGTCCAGTATTTCGCCCCGGAGCAAGACGCCTGCAAGTGTCGCGTCGCCGCATCGATCACCTGATCCAGCCAATCGCCATTATGGTAAGCCGGCGAGGCGGAAACGATGTTCTGGCGACCGACAAAATCAATCACGAACTTCACCATCGCATCGGCTTTGTCGGCCGCGGGCATTGGATATGCCGCGCGAAATTGCACCGTGAACAGGTCCAGCTCCCGCGCAGCCCTGGCCTGCTCGGCGGTATTCTCCTCGGTCAAGCCCCACAGGAAACAAAGCTCGTCGATACATGCAGTCCAGCGCGGACCTGCTTGCTCCATTGTCGCCAGGCGCAGGAACACCGTCAGCAACTGCGAAAAATCCTCGGCAAGCAGCACCTGCAGCTCGACCTCACCGACCATTGCGGCCTCGTTTCGTAGCGAAAGTCCCTTTGCCGCGAACGCAGGCTCAAGCACCTTCACGAAATCCGCGGCCCTCATCCGCACAAGCAGGGCGAAATCGCGCGGCTTGAGCTTGTACGCGGCCATCTCGCTTGCCACGAACCACGCGAGCGCTTTGGCTTCCGCGGCCGGGGTCGTGAAATCCCAAATTGCACAACTATCGCCGCTAATGGAACCGGTGGATTTTGACTTCGGCGGGACGGCTTTATCATCAAGCGCCCTGGCGAGGACGCCCTGAATTTTTACGAGCGCCGGCGAAGATCGGTAGTTGTTGACCAAGGGCGTGCGTACGGCGCCAAAATCGGCCTCGTAAGCGCCGAACGGATCCTCCATCCCCATCGCCCCATCGCATGATCTGCTGCTTCTTGTCGCCGACGGCTGTCACGACGGTCTGCGAACCACGAAAGATCGTCTTGAGCAGATCATATTGAACCCGGGTCGTGTCCTGGAATTCATCCATGAACAAAAAAGGGTAGGTGAGCCGCAAGGACTCACGTACGACCGGGGTCGTGCGAACAAGCAGTTCGGTCAGCCTCCTGATCATTGCAAATGTAAGGCTGCTGCGCGCCCGTCCGTGCAGCCAGGACTGCCAGAATTGTTCAACCGCCCATTCCGCGGGGGTCTTGGAGTCGAACCCTTGCTCGGGCAAAGCGCCACGCGCCAGCCGCTTTTCAAACGTCTTGACGGCGATGGCAATGATGTCGGCCCTCTTTCCGATAGCTGCGGGTGGCGCAAGACCCTGCAGAAAATCTCGGATAATCGGATCACGCGCCTGCGCGATCCGGTAATAGGGTGTCGGCCGCCATCGGGCCGGAAGCGCCTGACCGAACCGGTCGACCAGGCTTTTCGCGAAAGCGTCGAATGTCTGCGAGTCAAACCGGTAAGCTTGACTCGGATGGCAGCGTTGTCGAACGCGTGCCGCGATGTTCCGCGCGGCATCGCGCTTGTAGCTGATGGCGAGAATACGCCGCGGAGGTTCGGCAATCCCGCATTGCAGAACGTAAGCGGCGCGCTGGGCCAGGAGCTCTGTTTTGCCGGAGCCCGGGCCGGCGATGACCGAGCGATTATTTGTCGAGCGAACGACATCAAGGGCATTCGCCTCAAGCTCCTCGACGTCGACGGGTTTCCAATCGGCGGGCTGTATCCTTCGGGCGGTTAGCAGCATCGCAATCAGTCCCTGGATGCCTTGTCGCGAATGTGCTTCAGCAGCTTTCCAAGGCTCTGGCAGGTTTTCTGCGATTTGCTCCGGGATCGAGATGGGCGAACGCCTGCAGGTGCGTCGCAGGCTTGCTATACGTCATGAAATGGTAGCGATAGGCGGGCATCAGCGTCTTGAACGCCTCCGCCGGGCCGACATAATCCGGTAGCGCCTTGCCGTCATTTCCGAGAACCGCTTTTGCGGCGGTTTCAACGTCGAGTTTTGGTCCACCGCCTTCGGGGATGATCCTTTTCGTATGCGTGCGGATAGGCGGCGTAGAGCCATATCGAAATCAAGCGGTTGCGAGAAGAAGACGCCGTAATTTTGCAGGTCGTTAATCCAAGCTTCAGGTTCTCGTGGGCTGTTGCCTCCCATGTATGCATCTCGGCTAGATTTTCGTCGGACAAGACTCCGTTCTCGACGGCCAGAACCTTATCCTTGGGCGCGCCGTTAGCGAGGAGCTGCTCGACCGTCGTCTTGACCCGGCCCCATGCGCCGCCCGTCCGGCCGAGATCGAGTAGGGTAGCGTAGGGAATCCCGAGATGTCCAAGCAGGGCCAGAAATCCTAAACATGCCGCCCGCCGAGCGGCGCGATGGCCACGAAGGACTGATCGATCAGCATGTCCTTGCCGGCGGCCAATTTCGGCATGACGACCTGTTCGGAATCGCCCTCGACCAGCAATACGAAGCGCGCAAAGTACAATTCCGGGAATGCCAAGACGGCCTCGCGCACGAACCCGCTGGCTTCCTCGTCATCCTCCGGCAGCTTCACGGACCGCACAGTCGTTTCGCGCGTCTTCGGATCGCAGCGGCAATAACGGACTTCTTGAGGTTCGACACGGCTCAGCACGGCGGGAGAATGGCTGGTGACCAACGCCTGCGCCGAATTCGTGTCGATCAGCGACTCACCTGGCTGATGATCCGCGGCAAATAGTAAGGGTATAAATGGTTCTCAGGTTCTTCGATGGCAAAAATGCTGAGTGCCGGCACACGAAGCGCGTCCGCGTGGAATCCCTTGATCGATTTTGTCACCGCCTTCCGTTCGAGATCAAAGGCCGCGGCGGCTAGTGAGAAATAAAAAAGCGACTGCTGGCCATCGCTGAGTACATCGATCCCGCGCTCGATGTTGCCTGAACCAAATTGAAATAGAACCTGAATCTTGGCGACGACCTGATCGAATCGTTGCGCGATCAGCGCCAGCCGCGGATCAGCGTCGCTGCCATCGTCCAGTTCGTCCCAGCGCTCGGATAGCGCGCCGCTGATGGCCACAATCGCAGCCTCGCCTCCGAATGCGCCAGAAAGTTCCTTTGTGGCTGTGTCGACGGCCTCGCGCGTTTTCTTTGACCACTCGATGGCGCCCAGGAGCCTCGCCGCCAGTGCGCCAGTCGTGGCGCGGATCTGTGCTGCCGCGTCCCTCGCGGCTGGAGTGTAATAGACCTGAATCAAGCCTCGGTCGGTCGCCGCAACCTTGTGCTTATCCTTATCTTCGATGTCGTCATTGAGCGTGTGAACCCAATAAAGCTCCTGGGTCACTTCGCCATCGGCAGTGCCGTCGTCCTCCCATTTGGCCTCAAGCCGCAGGCGGCATCGCGGCACGGACTTTGACCCCTTGATCTGCATGTGTTTGAACACGGGCGCCACGGTATCGGCGGTCGCCTTGCTCAACTCGGGCAGGGAAATGACCACATCGATGAACAACTCACGCGTCGAGCGGTCGTCAGGCGGTGTGTCTGCAGGGAGATGGAAGTCCGCGCGGTAGATGGTCCGCTGTGCCCGGCTGATGCCGAACAGCTTTGTGAGTGCCTGAAGCAGCGCGGTCTTGCCTGAAGCATTTGGGCCAACAATGCCGGTCAGGCCAGCCGCCAAACCAATCTTGTGGACCTCTGGTCCGAAGGACCGGAAGCCCGAAATTGCGATCAGATCGGATATGCACCAATTTCCCTTATAAAGCAGTTGTAGCCGATGCGCTCGAACGCCCTAGTTCGTTGCCCAAGGCAGCTTCACATCCGCTAGCGCCAGAGAAACTCGATAGCTGGCATAGCAGACAGACATAGCGGACAGGAAACCGCCGCATCGCAACGGGTACCCGGGCGCCTCCGTAAGCTCTTTCATGAAATTGCCCCAGGCCTTGCTGCTATCGCCCAATGACTGACACTTGGCGATCGCAGCCATGTATTCCGCGATTGGATCGAGCTGGAACTGGAGCAGCGTGACACCCGCCATATCCTGGCTTGAGAAAATCCCGTTCAAAAGAAGTCGATCGATAATCGCGGAGGGCGCCGCGAGACCTTGACGGTCAAGTACTTTCACCGCGTCAACGCGACGGAAGCTCTTCGGAACGAAATCCAACTGAAGGCTTAGTTCGGCTAACGCGAAAGCCGCCGTTCTTAGGACGTCATGATCAATTCGGTTTGGTGCTTTCGGATCCACCGGGTTCAAGCGGCGCAGGTATTCGAGGTAGACCTCCGGGACGTTGCGCGGCAAATCCAGAGCAGGACCGACTTCCCTCGGGCCCTCCAAGGAGTCGATAAAGAGCGTAACGAGCAGCGGGGTGATCGCCAAACCGCCACCGAGCTTCACAATTCGTACAATATGCTGGGCAAATTCGAACTGTGCCTCGGGTTCAAAATTGCGCGTTAACCCGCGCCTCTTCAGATACTCGAAAATGAAGGCGGTGAGGTCCTTCAAGTCGATTGGCTGCGGTCTAATCGCGACATGATCCACAGGCCCCACTTCAAAATCTAAGCGCGATGTCACAACGAGAGCATTTATCGGGGTATCGCCTCCGTAAAGCGTGGCCAGATGCTGTTGCATTTCAGGACTGCGCTCCGAAAGGCCATCGACGATCACAACGACCCGTCTCTTTGAAAGCAGTGCCGCGACCACGTCCGGCTCCAATTCCTGCTCGGTCCCGAGCATCATCTTTAACGCGGCTGAAGTTGCAGCGAGCAGGTCTGTCGTGTCTGAGGATATCACAACGGGTATCGCTGGAAACGGCAGCAGGCATTCCTCCGGGGCCTGGGCAAGGCACCAACGGGCCAAGGCACAGGCCAACGTCGTTTTGCCACACCCGCCGAGACCGAGAATCTTCACGACCGCTCGATCGCGCAGAAATACAAATCGAAGATCCTCCGGTCCTGGGTCCGTGATAGTGCGACCGTCGGTTTGGTCCCCAATGTGTAAGGACAAGGCGACGAAAATCTTCCGCTTCGCGAAGATGTCCGTTTTTTCCAGCGCTTCCGCAGCTCGTGACCGGCGTCGTTCGACCCACGCGTCCAGAACGTCATCCCTCTTCAGGAAATCCTCGCGAACATCCTTTGCAAGCTTCGCAAGCTCCGTCTCACGCCTACGGTATGTCTCAAGCCACGCGCGGCGTACCCGTGGATGGCGTTTTAGCCATGGAATCGTCAGTTGGCGTATCAACGTCGCCGGAATCTTTGTCCAGGCCAGTCCACCGTCCGCAAGAGATCCCATATCCAGGTCTCCAATTCCAGCGAGCGCAAGACGGGCTGGAGCAATCGAGAAAAATGCAGCGATCGGCAGAAGATAGATGGCAAGAAGCGATAGTCCACCAAGGACAGATAGAGCTATGGTTTTGTGATCAGCCCAAATGCGATCCCAAAGTGTTCTATAGGTGATGTCTTTCAACATGAGTGCCCCCAAGACAGGGCCACCATCGTTGATTGAGATTCGATGGCGTATGACCACGCCATCCGCAATTCCCTCGCCCTGGGGAGACCAGCTCGCTCGCCAGAACCCATCGTGCTGGGACCTTTCCAAGGTCTTTGGAAGTTTCTTCCACGTAAGGGGTCCCTGCTCACCAACAACGGCGTATTCGGCAACGACGTTCTTGATGGGATCACCCTCGTCATCGGTCAATTCAACCTCGACCGCAATTTCATTGCCGATCGTCTGATGGACGGCGCTTTCCCAATTCTTCAAATAGGGGGCATAATTGGTGCTTACAGCGGCTAGTCGTACACCGCGCTGCCCAATGATAACAGCGCCTCTCTCGTCCTGCGCTAGTACGATCTTGCTTAAGGCGACTCTCTCGATATCGCGTGCATCGGATTCGGCGTCCCTCGACCAGGTCTTGCCGTTGTCCCGCGTGCTAAGCACGGTTCCGGATTCGCCGACAGCGAGGCCCGTCGTCGCGTTTGCGAAAGCGACGTCGACGATTGACGCCTCCATATGGTTTGGCACAGTCGCCTTTGTCCAGTTGTCCCCACCATCGTCTGACTGCAGGATGGTTCCGTTACTTCCGACGACGACCACGTCGTTGGGGCTGGCAAAAGCGACGGCATGCAACCGAGTATCCATCTCTGGCGGCAGTACAGGCTGGCGCCAATTTTCCCCGCCGTCCTTTGTCTGCAGGACGATCCCGTCTTCGCCTATGATGACGCCCGTCGCGCCGTTGGCGAAAGCAACGGCGCGCAACGAGGAGGCCACGGGCGATGCTAGCTTTACACGCTCCCAGTTTTGTCCAGCATCGCGGGTCCTGAGTACTGTTCCGGAGTCCCCAACGACAATCCACTTTGCCTTATCGACGATGGCAATCGCCGACAGCGGTCCTACGTTTATGGGAAGCGTCGCTTGGGTCCAGCTCTCACCGCCGTCCAGCGTTCGCAGTATTGCGCCTCCGGTCGAAATAGGCTCAGTTGCTCCGACAGCTACGCCGGTCTTCCCGTCGACGAAAGTCACCGCCTCGAGCTTCGAGATTCCGGGTGGAACGGTCTTGCTGCGCTCCCAATGAACGCCAGCATCGTGCGTCCGCAGAATGGGTCCTTCACCCACCGCAACGCCCGTTGTGGGATCGGCGAACGAAATGGCTTGAAGCCTTGAATCGACCCCCGGAGGCGTCGTGGAAGCTGCCCACGTCTGACCACCATCTTGCGTCCGCAATATGGTGCCGGCATCGCCAATCGCCACGGCGACGTTCGGGCCGACATTTGATAAAGCGTGAAGATCGGCTTCAAATCCAGAAGGCGTCGACACTGCGTTCCAGACGCTGCCCCCATCTTCTGTTCGCAGTAATCCACCGCCTTCGCCGACCGCTAATCCCACGGTTTCATTATAGAAGGATACGGCTAAGAGGTCGTGCTCGAAATAAGAGGGCCGGCTCGCCGCTGCCCAGTCCTTGCCGTCGTTGGTCTTATAGATATACCCACCGCCGCCCACGGCCACTCCAGCAGTTTGCCCGACGGAAGAAACGGCATATAACTGCGCGAAGCTGAACGTCGAACCGATTTGCCAGGTCTCGCCGTCCTTCGAAAATAATATTCCTCCTCCCGCCACCGAAGAGCCTCGCACGCTGCCGTCTTCGGATAACCAGACAATCAAGCGATCACCCACGGCCAGCTGGATCTTTCCCGGGCGCGCCGTCACCGCACGTAAGTCAAAACCCATTCGCGGCGGAGGCGTCACGGCAATCCACTTGTCGCCGCCATCTTCGGTCTTCAAAAAAGTGGGTGTGGCGCCCCTCCATGGACCCGCCATTTCGCTAAGGACCTGGTCCCGATACCGTACGCCGACCACGATCGCGCTGTTGCCGTCCACGTACGCCAAGGCTCGAAAGTCGGTCGCGATGTTCGGGGGCGCAACGCTTTTCCAACTTCGGCCTTCGTCCGTGGACCGAAGAATTGTGCCGTCGTTGCCGACCGCCAGGCCAGTTGTCGAACTGCCGAACGCAACATCCGTGAGGGTCGCCTCTAAATTCGGCGGTGTGGCTGCCCTAGACCAGCTTTTTCCGCCGTCTTCTGTTCGCAAGATCGTTCCTTTGTCCCCCACGGCAACGCCGGAAGTCGCGCTATTGAATGCCAGCGCAGTAAGGACTGCATCTAAACCAGCCGGGGAGGTCGCAGCCTCCCAGCTTTTCCCGCTGTCCTCCGAATAAATGATCTTTGCAAGATCCCCGACAGCCACGACCCTTGCTTGGCTGACGTACCTCACGGCGGTGAGAGCTGCATCCGACGGATGAACGATCGTTGGCTTGCGCCAACTCTTCCCTGCGTCCTCTGTACGAAGAATAGCGCCGCGATCACCGACAATCACCCCACCCAAGCCGTCCGTCGCTAGCGCAAGAGCGCGTAACGTCGGGGCTGGAGGAACAGCGGTCTTCAACTCGAACGTGAAAGGTCTGTCGGGCCCGCTGCGCGGCGTCGCACTCAACGCCGTCACCATGCAAATAAGCGACAGGGTCACCGCCACCGCTTGACGAAGGGACATGACGTTACGTCCTAAACCGAGACTCGGATCAAATGGTTACGTGAAGCTAACGCGCTGATCGGGGAAGCTATTTGTAGCTTCAGCAATTCGCAATCGAAAATTGCGCCGATCCGAACTCAAGTGCCGTAATTGTGGTGGCTATCGCACTGGATCGTAGGAGGGCATAGCGTTGCCCGGTCCGAAGAGACGGATTGAGGAGATAGCCCAGCAGATCAAGTTCGGAGAATAATATATTTCCCTTCGTCGTAGAGTGCTTCCTTCTTCCGTAGGTAATCGAGAAAGTCGGCGACGGTCGAAAGCTCGGCCAGGATGAGGGGAAGGGTAGTGTCATCGAAGACATGAACCCAGCCATGCGTATTGCTGAGGCGTCCGACAGCGAAATGGCCTCTCATCGTCCAGCGTTGGCGACGAGAGCTCTAGCGTGGCGTATCCCATCCCGGTCTTGCAACGTTCGGCGGCGCCGAGCGCGATGCAGACGCGGGTGACACGCATCTGATCGGCGGGCGGCAGCGGGATGGGCCAGGGCTGCTCCGCGAGGATTTTCTCCGAAGCCGCCAAACCACGTGCCTTCACAAATCGCATGATCACCTATGACCAAACACTGCGCTGGCAAGGTCATGGGTAGCGAGCTTTTTGGAAACGGCCGCCAACCTATTGATATCATTAGAAGCCATTTTCGGCGTTTTTTCCAAATGCACCTTGAAATCGTTGAATAATCAGACGGATTTTGCATCAGTGGTCCTTGCAGCGGAAAAATCCTTGAGCCGCTCGCGGTCGCCGTAATCGGCGGTGATATCTGCGTATGCGGCGTGAAGCTCGTCGAAGACGACCAGCTTCCCGATGCGTTCGATGCCGCCGACGAAACCATGGACATCATGATTCACCCAGACTGAACGATTTTATGGCTTGGGCCCTGCAACAGCTGCAGATGTAACGGAAGGCCACGTTCGCATGATCCTGGTGTAAGGACTTTCGCGCGCTATGGCCAGATAGTTGGAATCCAGAGATTGAGCCCGCCCCAGCTCTCGACGCACATTTGGGCTATTTCCTTAGGCTGGCCTTAGTCGCTGAGAACGCCTGGTGTGGCCTCTGACACACTAGCTGATCCCGACGGCTTCGCCGACCCTTAGGTCTAGCGAGGCCGTTCAGCCGTAGATGGGTTTGCGCGATGCGCCACTGTATTGATCCATGACATGGATGCTACTCCGACCTGATACCAGCACGAAGCCGCCGTTAGCAAAGCGGCAACTCCAAAAGGGACGAGATCTTGCGTATACGGGAACGCGAAGCACATTAACTGGCGCTGTCGATAGCAATCGTAGTCGCAATACTCACGCCAGGTTGCCACATCTCGCAGGTATCCCGTACCAAGCGGGCGAGAACATCCGGTGCAGGCTCTGTCGCCACGCGGGGTTCTATGATTCACGAGGACAAATTTCATACCGTAAGTCCGCTGGTGTGCTCCATTTCGGTCCGAGATCTTGTCAGTGATCCGAGCTTTGGAGGTCGCGCTGAATCCCAGATCTTCCCAGAGCGACGCTTATGGTGCGCCGATTTGTCTCTTACCAGCTGGTAGCAGCAGTAGAATCCTACCCTACATCGAGCTGGTCTCGAGTTCTTGGATTGAGCTCGTGGCGATCATGATCGCTGGAAGATAGCCTCCGGCCCCGATCTCGTGGATAATTGCAACTCCCCTCGCTAAGGTGAACCGATGTCTTCGGAGACTCGGCTTTCCGCATCAGAGATTTAGTGCATGGCATTCAATCCATTCCCCTTCAAAGTCTGTCTGGTGCGCGCGACCATGTATTCAACAAGTCGCGACCAGCGAACCATTTTTGGTCGGCCGCCCGGCGCGCCATGAAGCGGTCGACGCATGTCTTGGAGCAAAGGGGTGTTCGCCAGTAGTAGTGACGGATCAGCCCGAACTTTCCGCCGCACATTGCGCAGCGATTTACCGAACCGTGTCGGGAACTCTGGAAGCTGTTACGCATTGTCGCCTCCTGTCGGAGCTACGTCGGTAGCGACCTCGATTTTTTTTCACCGCAGAACCGCGCCCGCCCGTGACGCGCGGCGCCGGCCATTCCAAGTCTCACGGCATGCACAGACATGGGCACAAGAGTTTCGACTCATGCGCCTCACAGGCGTAGCCCAGTGCTCCACTGGAGGTGCTTCGCCAAGCGCTCTGACCATACTGAACTTTCGCTCGTGATTGATGCAATGAGCGTGGAATCTGTGCCAAAATTCTGCGCGACAGACGCGATCCTTGAGGGAATTCAGCTGATCAATCGGTT
This sequence comes from Bradyrhizobium sp. ARR65, assembly GCF_000472385.1. Taxonomy (GTDB): domain Bacteria; phylum Pseudomonadota; class Alphaproteobacteria; order Rhizobiales; family Xanthobacteraceae; genus Bradyrhizobium. Next base: position 2,055 of record NZ_AWZU01000050.1, on the reverse strand, counting down.
GGAGCGCGCGGAAACCGCCTTTACGGAAGGCAAGCTGACAGTATTCCCCATCCGATAACTCGATGTGAGCGGGCCTCCGGCTGGCGACCAAGCGCCTGACCCCTGAACTATAGATTGCATAGAGAAGTGATGCGGAGCCGCTAGTGGCGAGGGCGCCGAGGTCCACAGCCTGTAGACGATTGCCCGGTGATCAGCACCGGAATGTACGGATCGGGTTGTGTCAACTCCACCTGCATCAAAGCGCGCCGCTCTGCATACGGAAAACCGGCTATCTTTATCAATGACAGCGGGCTGCTCGCGTGGGAGCCAACGACCAAAAGCCATGCGCTGACCGACGCGCTTGGACGCATCTAAACTGCCGCCAGTGCTGGAAACGTTCATGAGCGCGAGGGAGCCCGCCGCTTCCTCATCATAGATGATCGACCGAAGAGGATCATCGACGAGGCACTGACGCCAGAGGCCCGCGGCAGGAAATCATGCACCAGCGGATCAATGCGGCATGCCCCCAAATCCGACCCGCAAGCATGCACATTGCTACAACAAAGCGCCTACAAGGACGGCAACGTCAGGGAAGGCATGTTTTGCCGTCTCAACCAATTCGGTCGTACCCCGCGCGACACGAGAGCGCCGCACACGCCCGTAGCGAGTGCAGCCCATGCTGCCGGAGGACCGGCGGCCGACCCGCAGTTGCCGCTCGGGCAGGCCTTCTCGCCGATTCTGCGCCATGTATCCGAGCTCAGTGACTTCTGAAGGTTCTCACGTCCCCGGGCATTGCGCCCCGGTTCCCTCGCGCGAACAGCCCTGCAGATCATTTCGGGTGCTCCCCGCAAGTAGCGATAATGCCGGCTCACGATCGCATCCCGCGCATCGTGCACCATCTGCGTCGATCAGCGGTCGCCGGATCAGAAGCGGATAGGCCAGCATCAGCGCGATCGCACTTGCCGCGTCGCATGTGTCCGGATTGATTTCGCCTGACTTGACGCGGCCCGCGGCGCGGTTGAACCAGGATGCGACCGGCGTATCGCCGAAGAAGGAGCGCAGCTCGTCCTCACACCACGGCTGCTGTGAGATATCCTTTGCAATCACGTTGTGGCCGGCCGCGTTCAGCGCCTGCATCTGGCGCGCATTGGTCGCGCATCCGGGCTTTTGGTAGAAAATAATGGTGGTCATCGCTAACTGGAAGCTGCACGATCGGCGCGGCGCGGTCGCGTCCGACAATGGTGATGAGTTTCCTGGTCGGCTTGCATCCTCAGCATTGGTGAGCTGCACTGTGCAGTCCGGCCCCGCTGCCTTCAAAAACGGTGGTCACGTCAGGCTTGTCGCAGACGATCAGGAGGCGGGTGCAAGAAAAATGCCTCCACACTTCGGTGATCGACGCACATGTGTTGCTGCGCGGCTTTCTGTCTGCATGAATGCTCTCGCGGCATGCCGAAGTACTCGCGAGCACTCACACATGCGACTTCCGGATAGCAGTTTCCATTCCGCACGTGAGCGTGCTGTCAGTCGAATTCTGCTGTTTGAGGCCAGCGATCGAGTGTCGGGTTTCTGACAGCGGCAGGGTTTCGGTCATCTTCAAAACACCGGGCGTAATCGGGCACCGCGCGAAGTGTTGTCCGTGCGAAATCAGTGGCTTAGAGATCCGCGGAGAGCACTGGCACGGCCATTGCTATTGTGCTGCAGCAACACTGAGTGAGGGCTGAGTGCACGCAGACGCGCAAGACGAGCGATGCTCTCCTTCCCTTGAACCCGTGTGCCGGTTTCTCGGAAAGAAACAAGCTCGCGCGCGAGGAGCGCGCAAACTTTGGCAAATCGGTTGATGGAGAGCAACATGGCTTCACTGCGGCAGATCGCATTCTACGGGAAGGGCGGTATCGGCAAGTCGACGACCTCGCAAAACACGCTGGCNGCGCTGGCCGAGATGGGACAAAANATCCTGATCGTNGGCTGCGATCCCAAGGCCGACTCGACCCGCCTGATCCTGCACGCGAAGGCGCAGGACACGATCTTGAGCCTCGCGGCGAATGCCGGCAGCGTCGAGGACCTCGAGCTCGAGGA
>NZ_AWZU01000049.1 GCF_000472385.1 Bradyrhizobium sp. ARR65 | reverse complement strand
GTCTAAAGCGCGATGGGATTAGGTCGAATCGCCATCGCGCTTTAGATTCTTGTTTGAGCATGATCTTTTCGGAAAACCGCTTCACACTTTTCCGGATCATGCTCTGATCCGTCATCCCCGCGCAAACGGCTTCGCCGTTTGTCGCTGGAGGCGCGAGCCACCGGGTCCGCGCGAAGCCCGGCCCGATGACAGGCTCCACGAGCCTCGAAGGATAGACGGCCACGCTGCAGCATCGGGGCCGTTCATCCTTCGAGACGCGCTTCGCGCTCCTCAGAATGACGGGGATGAAGCTGACCGCTCAGCTACTGCTCCGATTCGATTTTCAAACAGCAGTCGCCGTCATTGCGAGGAGCCAACGGCTCGCGCGAACGCGCGAGCGATGACAGGCTCCGCGACGAAGCAATCCAGACTGCACCCGCAGAGAAAGTCTGGATTGCTTCGCTTCGCTCGCAATGACGAGCGAGAGACATGCGTTCGCGTTCTCGCGGCGACTTTCGCCCGAGTTTTGCATCTCCTCTTCCCTCTCGATAACAGAGGGCGCAGGGAAGGCCGGGTGTCCGCCGCACCCATGGCCCCGTGTGCGGCAGATGCGCTAAGAAATGCACACGGGTGATAACCACAGGTACAGCCGGGTTCACACCGGCCTTCCCTGCGCAGTGGTTTACGGCTTACTTCGAGCTCTCCCCGGTGAGCCAGACTTTGTTGTCACCGTCATCAGCGCGATGCGCTTACGCATCTTCGCGACTTAGCGCCAGCCTTGGGGCGCCAGGACCACACGACTTCGCCGTCCGCGAAAGATGCCGTTCGTCCTGGCACCCTCGCGTCCACCGCATCCCGCACTCAACGTCCGTGACGACGCGTACGCCCCTCTTGCCGAGGCGAGACGCGAACGAGGATGCGACTGATTTGGGGGGATCGCAAAGCGATTTATTTTTCACGCGAAATCTTGAACGGGCTAATCAGCTTGATGCAGCTTGCAAAATTAGTTTTTGCGCGCAGGCGATTTGGGCCGTGACGAAGGTCACCTCTCCCCGCCGGGGAGAGGTGTATGGAGTCCGGGGATGGGCCAATGAGTCTAAATAGAGGTCTGGTCAACCCTCGTCTCATCACCGCTAACTCCCCTCCGGTCCCACCGGCATCGGCACCGTCTCGAACTTGAGCGGCAGGTTCACCGGCTTGTAGTCCGGCAGCGCCTCCATGCGCCTCAGCACGGATTCATGGATGAAGGCGCCTTCCGGAATGAGCCGCGGCTCGGCATCCGGGATGTAGAAGCCGAAATGGGATTTTCGCTCCGGCCATTCCTTGTATTTGTCCTTCTTCGGCAGGTATTCGAGAATGCGCCAGGCCGCTGTCATCGAATTATGCGCCTCGCCGCGGACGCAAGGCTTGACATAGGTGAACGGGCTGCCCTTGCGCTGCACGCCCCAGGCGAGCTGATTGACCGTCTGCTGATTGACGGTGAGGCCGCATCGCACCGCCTCGTCGATCATCCAGAGCAGCGGATATTTTGAAAGCGCGCTTTCCTTTTCGGCATAGCCGCCGCCGACATCGCCATGCACGCCGGCGAACCAGACCTGCTTGATATCCTGCGGCTCGGCCTTGGCGTCGTTGAAGCGGTTGTGCGCAAAAGTCTGCGGCTCCTCCCACTTCTTCAGGCGGAACATGCAGCGCCGCTCGTCGATCGAGATCGCCTGGCGGAAGATTTTTACGCTCGGATTGGCGATCGTGAACGCCAGCTCCTCCAGGCTCGGCCAGTACAGCCGGTCAGGCCGGGGCACGATCACGCTCGCCACCGTGTCCCAGACGCCGACGAAGTGAATGGTCGGCCAGCGCGAGGACAGGATGCGCGCGAACTGCGCCGCCTGGTCGTAGCGGCTCACCGGCAGCGGGCCCTCATCGTCGGCCGCCTCCAGCAGCGGTTTCGGGGCTTCCTGCTGTCCACTGCTGGAGAACTGCTTGTAGGCGGTGAGCCCGGAGCCCGCGAGATTGACCTGCTGCGGGCGAATGAGCCCGACCTTGTGGATCAGCCCCGCCAGCACGCGCACCGCATAGGCGCCGCGGGAAAAGCCGAACAGAAAGATGTGATCGCCGTCCTCGTAGTTGTGCACCAGGAATTCGTAAGACGCGAGCACGTTGTCATCGAGGCCATAGCCGGTGGCGAGCCCGAGGATGGCGACGAAATCCTGCCGCAGCTTGTGCCAGGGGTCGGGCCGCGCCAGCGTGCCGACACCGGGATCGTAGAACACCGCCTGGAACGGCTGTGTCTTCGGCGTCTTGCGCATGCAGCGATAGAGCTTGAGGACATTGGAAATGTTCTCGCTGATCTCGTTGCCGGTCCCGTCGCAGCAGATGACGATGTTCTTCATGGCTGTCTCCCCCGTGCTGCTCCCTCATGCTACCTGGGCGAGCATAGCGCAGATTTACGAAAGTTGTTGTGCCTCCATGCCCCTCGCCAAAAGGAGCCGCGGTCTGCTCACCTCTCCCCCGGTTGGGGAGAGGCCGGATTGCATCGTCAGATGCGGTGAGGGGGATTTGGTCTCTCGAGGGACCGCAATCCCTCCCTCGATTTGTGCCGGACGATGCTTCGCATCGCCGGGAGCAAATCCACCTCTCCCCCCGGGAGAGGTGGACCGAGCTCGCAGCACCATCACCGGAGTTGCAGGGCGCGGCAAAGGCGCGTCGGCGCCATGCCCATCGTGGTCGTTGCGATCGGAAGCGGTGGGCACGCTTCCGCCTTCCCTCGTCGAGCTTCGGCGCGACGAGTCGCTTTGCGCACCCTCCAGCTAAACCGTCCAGTATTGCGGGTGCGGGTAGGATCGCGAGCGGTCGCCCCAGTCGAAGGCGTCGCCGTCGAACTCGCACGGGCTGGCGCGCAGCTCGTCCAGCGTCAGCCCGGTCTCGAACGCCTGGCGCTGAGGATTGAACTTGAGCGCGCTCCACTGGATGGGATGATGATGGTGGGTGCCGAGCAGCCCGCCGGTCCTGACCACCGCGTAGGCAACCGTTCCGCTCACCTTGTCGAGCATCAGCCGCTCGATCGTGCCGAGCCTCGCCCCGTCGCGCCCGTAAACGGCGACGTGCTCCACACGATCGCTGGGAACCATGGTATGAGACATGACGTCCTCCCTGGCGTCTTCCCTGTTCTGTTGTTGCGAAATTATAGCACGAACGAATGGGCCGGGATGGCTCGTCGCGTGTTCGATGCGGCGCACAAATCACCAGACGGGCCGGTGGCGGGCGGCGTTGGGCAGCCTGGTCGCCCACCGCGTCGTGTGGCTAACAGCCTTGTCAAACAACCGGCCCTGGCCGAGATTCCCAATCGACGGCGCCACGCGTGTATCATGTCGCGATACATTTGGCTCGACTTATGTATCGCATTATGATACATGAGAAGATGTGATCCGGAGCTTCAAAGATGAGCGGACAAGGGCAGCCTTTGAGGGTGTCGCTGCGAAGGGCTTCCCCGCCGATCTACTCGCGGTCACGCGGCGGAAGCTTGGCTATCTGAACGCGGCGACGACGTTGAACGATCTTAAGGCTCCTCCTGGAAATCGATTGGAGGCTCTCAGGGGCGATCGACGGGGGCAGCATTCAATCCGGGTGAACGATCAGTGGCGCATTTGCTTTGTTTGGACGGTGGAGGGGCCGAAAGACGTCGAGTTCGTCGACTATCATTAGCCCGCACCGGGTGATCAAAGGGAGAATTGTATATGGCCAAGAAGCTTCCGCCGATGCATCCCGGCGAAGTCCTGCGCGAGGAATTTCTCATTCCGTTGGGCTTGTCGGCCGGCGCGCTCGCAAAAGCGTGTGGCGTTCCGCGCACCCGTATCGAAAGAATTGCCAACGAAGAGACTGCAATCACCGCCGATACTGCGCTGCGGCTCGGCAAGGCGCTCGGCACATCGGCGCAGCTCTGGCTGAACTTGCAGAACGAATTCGATATGCGGACAGCAAAAAGTCGTATCGGAAAAGAGCTGGACAAGATCAGCCCGGTGACCGGCCAAGAGGCTGCGTAGATGACAGGTCGTGTAGGACGGGCAAAGGCTCGCCAGCGCCGTGCCCACCGCGGTCGCGGCGGACAGCGCGAGCGGTGGGCACGCTTGCGCTTTGCCCACCCTACAACCCGGCGTTCGCCATCAATCCGTTGATCGAATCAGGCTGCCGCTTAAGTTGAACGGCGTCAGGCTGGCCGCCAATCCCCGGGGAGGACACCATGCGCATCATGATCATCAACGGCCCCAACCTCAATTTGCTCGGCGTGCGTGAGCCGCATATCTACGGCTCGACCACGCTGGACGCGATCAAGGCCTCATGCGCCGAGTTCGCCGCCTTTGCCGGCGTACAGCTCGCCTTCCACCAGTCGAACCACGAAGGCGTGCTGGTCGATCTCATCCAGTCCGCCCGCCAGGAGGCCGACGCGCTGATCATCAACCCCGCCGCCTATTCCTTCACCTCGATCGCGATGTACGACGCGCTGAAGATTTTCGAGGGGCCGATCTACGAGGTCCACATCTCCAACATCCACGCGAGAGACGAACTGCATCGGCATTCGAAGCTCTCGGCGGCGGTCAAGGGCGTGATCGCGGGGCTCGGGCCATATGGGTATATTGTCGCCATGCAGGCGGCGCTGCAGGTGGCGGGGAGGTTGCCGGAGACGCTGCCGGAGGCGATGCGGGTGGGGCCGAGGTGAAAGAAGGAGGATCGCTGCGCCGTCTGCGCGTAGATGGCGCGATCCGTGGTGCTCTGCCGGAGGACCTTAGCTGCGCGGGGCCGGGCTTCACCTACTTGGTCGCAAATAAGAGCTGGATACCTAGGGGCCAGAGTTCGAGACCGAGCGCTGCCGCCACCGCGTCTTCTTCACTTCGCGCCCGCCCTCTTAGTTTTTCGAGACGGTGGTCACGTTCATCCCGCCTAATCTGATCAGGAACACGTTCGTCCATCGCCAATTCAACAATCTCTGATTCTTCGCCCGAGTCGGCGATGCCAGTGCGTCGTCTTATTGCTGATCTATCTTCAAGCCCAATGTAAATCCTATGTACGGTTTGCCCCAGATTCCTTTGGCCGCTCTCCATTCGCGAGGCGATGTCACGAGCTATCGTTTCAGGTTGTGCATCTCGGAGTGGGGCCGGTTCTGAGCAGATATGAACACTACTTCGATCGTAGACGATTCGATGCGGCCCGTCCGGCGAGCCTTTCGAGACCAGCGCTCCTCGAATTTCACCTGGGGGGACCATCACGGAGCGTTGCAATACCTCGCCATTCTCGAAAAAACTAACGTACTTCGGCCAATCAGAAAAGCGTGGCGCAACGTAATATGCCTCGGCGCCGTCTACTTGGGCTTTCAATAGCGTCTCATATTGTCCGTCGGGCTCACCTGTATCTATGCTGAACCGAAAAAATGGTTTTTCAAGTGCTGGGGCGGGATAACGCTTATCGACACGGACAAATCGGTGCAACGACTGTCCAAGTTTGAATTGGAGAAGAAGTGGCACGCCTCTACTACCGAAGCCGACATCGAAGCCGATCTGCTTCTCTTGGAGAAGACTTGGCATGAACGGTACAGTGCGAACGCCAACATCGGCGAGGAGCTGCTCCGTCTCTCGAGTTACGCCGTAGCAAGAAAATTCTGAAAGGCGCTCGTGCAGATCGATCATTGTTTCAATCGTTTCTTCAGCGTCTGAAGACTGCGTCTCTCCTAGGAGGAGCGACTTCGCTCATGGAGATTTGCAAAACGATAGGATTACCTCGCGCCGCATTCGGCCGTTAAGTGCGACCCGTGCACTTCGGGTCGACGGCGGTGGTAGGTATCTGCGGTTGGCGGGAAGCGTGCGCGCTCGTCGATTTTCAGTAGAGAGACCTGATTGCTCGGCAACAGCAACTACGATCTTCGCGTTCGGAATGAACGTGCCGCGAATCGTGTTCTCACCGACTACGTATACCGCCTTTCCCCCAGGAGAGAGGACGCGTGCGGCTTCTCGCACTGCGCTCCGCATGTCTTTGATGTAGTGGGCAAGAATCGCTTCATGTCGCCCAGAAAGCTTGGGACTTAGTTTCAGATCTGAGATAATTTGTTGGATATCCTTGTCGTCCTGAGCGGATTCATCACTAGTCTCGGAGCCGACACTTTCTGTGCGAATATCTCCTAGTGCTCCAACTGTGTGTCCCATCCAAACAAGTGAGAATTTGCTACATCGCATGTAGTCAATCGCATTTAGATAGGGCGGCGAGGTCAAGACCAGATCAATCGTCCCGGTCGCGATCGGTAAGCTGCGGGCATCTCCCAGAGAGACTCGCGTCGCAGGACCTCGCTTCAGCTGATCAATCCGAATGGTATTCTTGAGTACATGGTCAACCGCGGCAACAAACTTGTTAAACGGCTTGATAGGGGCCCGTTGAAACGCTTTATGCGGCCGACTGTGAGATAAATCCAACGCCAAGGATGCTCCGGCCTGCTTTGTTATGATGAGTCGCGAGAAGGCACACCACAGCGCGTCGCGAATGTGACTATCTCTGACACGATGTATTGCGTCCGCGAGCGCCGCTAGTTGACGGCGCGCATAATCGTCAAACCAATATCGAACAAAACTCCGCGTGTCTGCGTCTGCATGGGAAGGATAAGCGTCGCTGGCGCGGCGAACGCTAAAATCGCCCTTTGCTCGCTCAAGTACCGCGGCTGCTTGAGCCTTAACTTTGGCTGGGTCCACCGCGGTAGTCCAAACGCGCGCAAGAAGAACTGCAAGAGGGTCAATATCGATGCCAAAAGCCATATGACCCCGCGCACGCGCGACGGCTAACACGGTTCCCGAACCCATCATCGGGTCAAGTACTCGGATGGGTTCGGGCTCGGCAGCAAGTACGTCGAGCGCAATTCCAGGAGCCATTCGGGCTGGAAATGGATGGACGGGATCGCGGCCTAGCGTTTCATGGATAGTCTTCTTATAGGCCTTACTCATCGTAATCCTCTCGACCCGAGGATCGGCGCGTTTGAGCGAGAAGAGCGTCCATCGCCGCCCCCTGAGGCGATGGCATTAAACCGCTGCATATCGTTCCCTCGCACGGACCTTCAGAGTCTCAGGAATTGTGCCTATTCCTCTGGAGATCTTATATTTCAGCTCTCCTCTGTTCCCGGCCAGCTCGTATTGGGTGCGCGGCGGCCGCGATATACTTACCCAAGCGTTCTCACTCTCCTGAAAGCTGACGATCGAGTGCAAGTCTGCAAATGACAACGTTACGAGCCCATCCGTCCCACAGACAAAGACAACGAATGAGTCGGAGAATTTGTGCTCAAGATCGAGTAGGTCGGCAGCCTGCTCGATCGTGAACGTGAACCGCCACGGCGACATCCTCTTGGAGGAATGTTTGATGTAGACCCCGAGCCTGCCGTTCACCACAAAGGCATTGATGCGTCCCTCACGGACAAATGGCCGAAATGAGACGGAATAGTCGGCCTCGAGGGCCAAGTGCCGGAGAACCACCCCCTGATAGAACTCGTAGTCATCGAGCATTTTTTTGGTTCTTCAAGAAGCTGATATTGCCGTTGAATTTGTAGATTAGTCGCGCCTTGTCTTTCGAGTTGTAAAAAATCTTGAAGTGGTGCACTGCGTCAGGAAAGTCACGTTGAACCTGACCGAACAACCCCTTAGTTCGCTCGATTTTGTCCTTATCAGCGTCTTTCATGTTCTCGATCGTGCTAGATGGATGAAGTGCTATAGAGCTCAGTCCATTAGGAAGGATTCGCTGAACATACCGTATCAGATAGTCTGGAAGAGCGTCGTTTCCGATCTTGGCTTGCAGTAGCTTGAGCTTGCTCAATGAATCGCTGTTTCCGCGAGCGATTCGCTCGACTTCAGGCGAATAGTCGAAGATGGGGAAGGACATCTCGCCTTTGTCCAGAAGTACATTTGCTTTGTCGATGCTGCTTGATGCCACGGCGGCAATGCGCTGATCCGCGAGCCAGACAGGAGATCCTTTCTTCGTCTTAATTGCTTCAAGTGCAAGTTTGTGAAAGACGAAGCACCGGTGCCAATCAAGATAGAGCTGCTGGGGTATAGTCAGTTCGAAGTGAGGAAGATGCTTCTTCCTTGATCCAAACATACGAGCGCGCTGGATGTACGTGTCCTGCTGTATCTTGTGCTTCGAGTCTCGAGTGAAAAACATCGACAGTAGATTGTCGAAGGTGACACCCCGCGACACGATGTTGCCGCCAATCACGAATGTAAACATAGCTGCAGGGGAGGTTGCCGACTTGAAGTCGACGTTCTTATCCCTCTCGCTGTTCATTATGATTGTAGTGGTCTGATCACAATATTTGACAATGTAGGCAAGGATTCGGGCCGCTTGCTCCGCGCCGTAAAGTTTGGTCGCAATTCTATCGATCTCGTTTGTGTACGCTTCAAATTTTTTCGAATGAAAGTCAGCCAATGCATTCATAACGTCGTCAATAGGCTTCTTATCCGACTTGTGGTCGAGCTTCTTGCCGCTCGTGTGTATAAGCATCGAGAAATTTTCGTCGACGCCGGTGGATAGGTTAAGTGCAGCCACCCGGACCAGAAATCGGAAAATCGCCTCTCGCAAATACTTCGGGCTATCGTCGGTGTCGGGTAACGTGTGCAGTGAGAAGCTGACCTCTGCGTCGAGAGGGAAAAATACGTCCTGGCCAGTGTAAGCGTCGTGAGGTGGAAAATTGACCCACTTCTCGTTGTCGTTATCGAAAGTGTTGTTTAGGTCCAATCGCGCCGGCGTTGCGGTTACGCCGACATAGATCCCGTCATCGTTGATGAGTTGCTTGATCAACGCGTTGATTCGCGTCACGTCACCTTTATTGATCAGTGCATTCGGCGTAGCGAAATCGGCCTCATCATCGATTATTACCTTGTCTCGGATTCTTTCCAGCTTCTGATTTAGCTTTGTCAGGTCACTTGCATTCTTCTTGCAAAAGATCACGTGAAAGCCAGAGGAGAGTGAGTATTCTGGATCGATTACGTCGGAGAAGTTTCGGGCTGCGGGCGACAGTTTTGACCGTTGAAAGCGGTCTAAGTTTTGTTGAAGCCGGGTGTTTGTTCCACCGCAAGAGATGTCCTTTAGGACCTTGGTATTCCCTAAACGCAAAACGGCCGGGTCTTTCGACCCGGCCGCCACTTAGAACTCAACGCTTAAGCCTACGCGACTAGACGCTACTTGCCCCTAGCCCCAGCTCGTAAAACTCTTCAGCTCGCCTGCTGCTGCGGCTGCGCTCCGCCGACCTTCTTCTCGATCTGGCGCTTGATCTCGAGCGCGCGCGGGGAGAGGGTGTCGGCCTTGGCTTTGAGGAGATACGCGTCAAGCCCGCCATTGTGGTCGACGCTCTTGATCGCGCTGGTGGAGACGCGCAGGCGCACGTTGCGGCCGAGTGCATCGGAGATGAAGGTCACGTTGCACAGGTTCGGCAGGAAGCGCCGCTTGGTCTTGATGTTGGAGTGGCTGACCTTGTGGCCCACCTGGGGACCCTTGGCCGTCAGTTCGCAGCGCCGTGACATCGCAAAATCCTCTTCCATCCCAGCCAGCTCACAGCCCGTGATCGGGCGGCCGCAGGGGTCAAAATTCATCGGTCCTACCGGGAGTGCGCGGACGTATAGGGCGCAATGGCCGATCCGTCAAGTTTTCGAGCCCGCAAGGGTTGCGAAATGGCCATATCTCGCAGGCATTTCCGATGCTTAACGGATCATATAAAGGGCGCATTCGGGACCGATCTTCGCTTCCGAAATGTTCCCGGCGCTGGACCCCTGTTGGACCGATTTTGGCATAAGGCCGCCGGCCGCCTTGGTTTTTTGCTCCGTTTCCTGTGTTGATGACAGTTCAAACCAAACGATCGCGCCGGCAGCAGGATTGCCTTCCGTGACCCCGGAACGTCCGATCTCGGCCCGGCCGGCCCGCCGCTGGTCGGCGTTCCTGCTGCTCGCGAGCGTCTGCGCAAGCCTGGCCTTCTCCGGCGCGCTGCCGGGCGCCGCGCATGCCCAGGCGCGGGTGGATGCGCAATATGAGGCGACGCTGGCCGGAATTCCCATCGGCCGCGGCTCCTGGACCATCGACATCGGCGACGACCAATATTCGGCCTCCGCCTTCGGCGGCACGGCCGGGCTGTTGAAAGCGATCGCCAACTCCTCCGGCACCGGTGCCGCGCAAGGGCGCGTCGTCAACGGCGCCCTGGTTGCGACCAATTACACCGCCTCGACCACGACCTCGAAGAAGACCGAGGCGATCCACATCGTGCTCAACAACGGCACCGTGAAGGAATACGGCATCGATCCGACCCCGCCGGTCGATCCCGACCGCGTTCCGGTCACCGATGCGCATCGCAAGGGCGTGTTCGATCCGATGACGGCCTCGCTGCTGCGCGTATCAGGCACCGGCGATCCGCTGTCGCCCGATGCCTGCCGCACCAGCGCCGCGGTGTTCGACGGCCGCATGCGCTACGAGCTCTCGCTCGACTACAAGCGCATGAGCATGGTGAAGGCGGAAAAGGGCTATTACGGTCCCGCGGTGGTCTGCGCCATCTACTTCAAGCCGATCGCGGGCTACATCCCGGACCGCCCGGTGATCAAATATCTCTCCACCGCACGCAACATCGAGGTCACGTTCGTGCCGATCCCGGGCACGCGGTTCCTGGTGCCGTTCCGCATGGTGGTGCCGACGCCCTTCGGCACGGGTGTGCTGGAGGCGACGCAGTTCATCACCCAGGCCAATCCGAAGAATCCGAAGACGCAGTAGCGTTGCTGCGCTTGGCGCCGCCTTGGCGCGGCCAAACCTCCGCACCGTCATTCCGGGGCGCTCGCGGCGGCGAGCGAACCCGGAATCCGGAGGTTGTGGCGCGAGATGCACACCGAACCCGGAATCTCGAGGTTCCGGGTTCGATGCTTGCGCATCGCCCCGGAACGACGGTGCCTGCGGTAGAGTCGGAATCCTGTTGACTCTTTGCCGCTTCTGATTCGACTCCGGCGCATCAAGAATTTAAGAAATTCGCAGCCAAAATCCGCAGCTGTGGGCGGCGGCAAAACCTCATCTAGTGCGGGGTTTCGGTTCCCTCCCGAGATGTTGCGGTGAACGAAGCCGGAAATGGGATGGAGTCAGCGATTCGGCCGCGATTCGTTCTAGACTCGTTCCAGAGCTTAAGCGGGGACCCTATATCCGTAGCAAAGTGAGACAGTTGCGGGCCCGGAGCCCGCATCGTATTCGCAATTTCCGGATTTGCTCCCCATCTTGTTTCTTGATGAAGTGCCAGGGCACGAGCGTGTTAGATCGAAAAGGATTTCCAACTATCCCCGTCACCCTGATGAGGCCGCAACGCGGCCGTCTCGAAGGGCGACGGCCCGGCTCTCGCAGCGGGGCCGTTCATCCTTCGAGGCTCGCTCGCACCTCCAGCGACAAACGGCTGGCCGTTTGCGCGGGGATGACGGATTTGGCGTAACGCCAGCACCAGCGGAATACCTCACACATTATGGCCCTTTCTCCTTCGTCCTCGTTCACACCGGAGCGCGCTGCAGGCTCCGGCGTGACAGCCGTGCTCGGCCCGACCAACACCGGCAAGACGCATCTTGCGATCGAGCGCATGCTTGCGCATTCCTCCGGCATGATCGGGCTGCCGCTGCGGCTTCTGGCGCGCGAGGTCTATAACAAGATCGCCGATCGCGCCGGCCCCGAGGCCGTGGCGCTGGTCACGGGCGAAGAGAAGATCAAGCCGCGCAATCCGCGCTTCTGGGTCTCGACCGTCGAGGCGATGCCGCGGGATCTCGATGTGTCGTTCCTTGCGGTCGACGAAATCCAGATCGCCGCCGATCTCGAACGCGGCCACGTCTTCACCGACCGCATTCTCAACCGGCGCGGGCGCGACGAGACGCTGCTGCTGGGCGCCGCCACCATGCGCCCGATCATCGAGCGGCTATTGCCCGGCGCGTCCATCGTGACGCGCCCGCGGCTGTCGCAGCTCTCCTTTGCCGGCGATCGCAAGATCACCCGTCAGCCGCGCCGCACCGCGATCGTCGCGTTCTCGGCGGACGAGGTCTACGCGATCGCCGAATTGATCCGGCGCCAGCATGGCGGAGCGGCGGTGGTGCTGGGCTCGCTGTCGCCGCGCACCAGAAACGCGCAAGTGGCGATGTTCCAGAACGGCGACGTCGATTATCTCGTCGCGACCGACGCGATCGGGATGGGGCTCAATCTCGACGTCGATCACGTCGCGTTCGCCTCCGACCGCAAATATGACGGCTATCAGTTCCGCAGGCTCAATCCGGCGGAGTTCGCGCAGATCGCAGGAAGAGCGGGACGCGCCACCCGCGACGGCACGTTCGGTACCACGGGGCGCTGCGCGCCGTTCGAGCCCGAGCTGGTGAATGCTCTGCAGAACCACACATTCGAGGCGGTCAAGGTTCTGCAATGGCGCAATTCGAAGCTTGATTTTTCATCCCTCGGTGCGCTGCAGGTGTCGCTCGCACTGCCGCCCGGTCACGAGGCGTTGACGCGGGCGCCGATCGCCGAGGATCTGCGCGTGCTCGACCACGCCGCGCGCGACGTCGACGTGCGCGACATGGCGCATGGCAAGGCCGCGGTCGAGCGGCTCTGGGACGCCTGCCAGATACCGGATTACCGGAAGCTGTCGCCGGCGGCACATGCCGAATTGGTGACGACTTTGTATGCCTTCCTGATGAAAGGGGGGCGGATCCCGGACGGCTGGTTCGCCGCCCAGGTCGACCAGGCCGATCGTGTCGATGGCGATATCGACACGCTTTCGGGCCGGATCGCGCAGATTCGCACCTGGACCTTTGTCGCCAACCGGCCGGATTGGCTGGCCGATCCGGAGCATTGGCAGGGAATCACGCGCGAAGTTGAAAATAAATTGTCGGACGCGTTGCACGAACGGCTCACGGAGCGTTTCGTTGATCGCCGTACCAGTGTATTGATGCGCCGCCTGCGGGAGAACGTCGTTTTGAATACGGAAATCGGCAAGACCGGCGAAGTCATTGTTGAGGGCCATGCGATCGGCCGGCTCGACGGATTCACTTTTGCACCAGACGCGGCGGAGGCGGGGTCCGACGCCAAGGCGCTGCAGGCCGCGGCGCAACAGGTGCTGGCGCGCGAGATCGACGCACGCGCCGAAAAGCTTGGTAATGCGGCCGACGACCAGTTCGTGCTCACCTCCGACGGTACCATTCGCTGGACCGGGGACGCCGTGGCAAAGCTGGTCGCGGCCGACGACGCCCTGCATCCGCGCATTCGCATCATCGCCGACGAACGATTGACCGGGGCATCGCGCGAAAAAGTGCAGGCGCGGCTCGATCTGTGGCTGAAGACGCATATCGAAAAGCTGCTGGGACCTTTGTTCGAGCTCTCCAAGGCCGAGGACATCACCGGCATCGGGCGCGGTATTGCCTTCCAGCTCGTCGAAGCACTGGGCGTGCTGGAGCGAGCCAGAATCGCATCCGAGATGAAGGATCTCGACCAGCCCTCGCGGGCGGCCTTGCGCAAATATGGCGTGCGGTTCGGCGCCTATCACATCTATTTCCCGGCGCTCTTGAAGCCGGCGGCGCGCGCGCTGGCCTCGCTGCTCTGGGCCTTGAAGCACGACAATGTCGATCTGCAGGCGGTCTCCGGCGCGCAGCACATGGCCTCATCGGGGCGCACCTCTTTCCCGGTCGACAAGACCTTGCCGCGCGATGCCTATCGCGTGCTGGGCTATCGGCAATGTGGCGAGCGCGCCGTGCGCGTCGACATTCTGGAGCGGCTTGCCGATCTCATTCGCCCGGCGCTGGCCTGGCGCGAGAGTTCTCCCGGCGAGAAGCCGGCCGGCGCGTTCGACGGCCGCGGCTTCGTGGTGACGCAGGCGATGACCTCGCTCACGGGCTCGGCGGGCGAGGACTTTGCCTCGATCCTGCGCGCGCTCGGCTATCGCATGGAGCGCCGCCCGCCGCTGCCGCCGAAGCCTGCCGTGGTGACCGAGACGGTCGCCCCCGAGGCGCCGCCGGCTGAAGGCGCCGCCGCGGCACCCGCCGACACGCCGGCGGAGCAGCCTGAGGCGGCCACGGAGCCATCAACAACGGATGCGCTGGTCGAGCCAGTGCTGGAGACGGCGGAACAGCCCGGTAATCTCGCGCCCTCGGCCGCGCTGCTGCCGGAAGTCTCGCCGGTCCCGGTCGGCGAGGAGCCGGAACCGGCGGTCGCGGCAGAGGAAGAGGCTGCGTCGCCCGCATCTGCGGAGGCCGCCACGGCTGCTGACGCAGTTGCGGTTGCCTCCCAAGAGCAGGCACAAGCCGCCGATTCGACCGACGAGGTGGCCGCGATCAGCGAGGCTATGCCTGCGGAAACCGCCGCGGCTGTCGAGGCCGCGACGGCCGAAGCGCCTGTGGCGGAAACCGCGCCCACGGCGGAAGCCGCGCCTGCGGCGGCGGCCGAGCCGCAATTGGTCGAGGTCTGGCGACCCGGCGGCCGCATGGACGAGCGGCGCCCGCGTCACCGCCACCATCGCCATCAGGATCGCAAGCCTGGCGAGCAGGTCGACGCGGCAGCAGCAGGCGAAGCCGGCGAGGGCGAGAAGCGCCAGCATCATCGCCATCACGGGCGGCGGGATTTCCGCAAGAAGGACGGCGCGGAGGCGGCCAGTGGCGCCGAGGGCGCTCAGGCGCGCCAGGGGCGCGAGCGCCGCGACGAGCGTGAGCATCGCGGGGACGGGGAGCGGCCGCGCGAGCGTTTCGGCAAGGATCAGAACCGCGACAAGAAGGGCAAGTTCGGCGGCGAGCGCGACCATGGCGGCCGCGAGCGGGGCCCGCGCGATCATGGCCGCGACAAAGGCGGCCGCGACAAGCGCGACGTCGGTCCGTCGCATCGGCCCTATGCCTCGAGCGCGCCGCGCGAGCGAGAACGCGCCGTCGATCCCAATTCGCCTTTCGCCAAGCTCGCGGCGCTGAAGGAACAGCTCACGGCCAATCGGAAGGACTAGCGTTTTTAAGCGTCGCGGAAACCGGTTCGCGTGAAGACAACGCGTCAAACAGAGGATCAAGTCCACGGACCGCCAGCGCATTGATAAATGGCTATGGCACGCGCGGGTCGTGAAGGCCCGCACCAGCGCCGCCGCGCTGGTCGAGGCGGGTCATGTCCGGATCAACGGCGTGCGCGAAACGGCGCCCGGTCACAGCGTGAAGCTCGGCGACGTCCTTACCATCGGGCTCGACCGCAGCGTGCGCATTCTCAAGGTGATCGGCTTTGCCGAGCGGCGCGGCGACGCGCAGGCTGCGCGCGTCTTGTTCGAGGATTTGCAAGGCGGCCCAAAATGATTATCTGAGCGGAGCAATAACTTGCTAACTTGCTCGGATTAGGCCGTTCGCGAGGCTTGGCTTCCCTTGCAGCACGCATGTTCCTGCGCTACGCAAGCCAAAACTCGCCAAGAAAATTCCAGCCAAGAAAATCGAACCGTCTCGGAGCCTTGGATGACTTACGTCGTCACTGAAGCCTGCATCAAGTGCAAGTACACCGATTGCGTTGAGGTCTGCCCGGTAGATTGCTTCTACGAGGGCGAGAACATGCTGGTCATCCACCCCGACGAATGCATCGATTGCGGTGTGTGCGAGCCCGAATGCCCGGCGGATGCCATCAAGCCCGACACCGAGCCGGGGTTGGAGAAATGGCTGTCGCTCAACAATGAGTACGCCAAGAGCTGGCCTAACATCACCCAGAAGAAGGACCCCCCGGCGGACGCCAAGGATTTCGATGGGATGGACGGCAAGTTCGAGAAATATTTTTCCCCGAATCCGGGGGCCGGTGACTAAGCAAATACCGGCCAAACTTAACCCTAATAGCGGCGAATCAGCCAAAAACCGCCCCCGAAAAGCTCTAAATCATTGATTTTTGCGGGAAATGTGTTATATTGGGCACATTTCAAGCTTGAACCCCGTCAGCCCGCTTTGGCCCCTCAGGGTTCCCGTGAAAAACATTCAACAGGGGCGTGGCAGTTCCGCGCGCAGGCTGTGTCACAGAAAACGCGTAAAACGAGTGCTTCGAAGACCACCAAGAAAGCTGCCGCGGCCAGCAGCCGCAGCGCAACCAAAAGCCGTGCCCGGGCATCCCTAAGGGACACCCGGACCGCCCACAAGGCGGTCTCGGCCGCAAAGTCCTCTAAGAAAAGAAGCGAAATGCAACATAAGTCTGCTGCCAAGACTGCCGCGAAAGCGACGGTCGCCAAGACCACTGCCCCGAAAGTTGCTCCCAAGGCTCCGGCGAAGGCCGCCGCCAAGCCGGCCGCGACCAAGCCGGCCGTGGCCGCGAAGCCCGCACCTGCGCCCAAGGCGGAAGAAAAGAAGGTCGTGACCCAGCGTCAGGGGTTCAAGGCCAACGAGTTCGTGGTGTACCCGGCTCACGGTGTTGGCCAGATCCTGGCCATCGAGGAGCAGGAGATCGCGGGCGCCAAGCTGGAACTGTTCGTCATCAACTTCATCAAGGACAAGATGACGCTGCGGGTTCCGACCGCCAAGGTCGCCAATGTCGGCATGCGCAAGCTGTCCGACCCCGCGCTGGTCAAGAAGGCACTGGAGACGCTCAAGGGCCGCGCGCGCGTGAAGCGCACCATGTGGTCGCGTCGTGCCCAGGAGTACGAAGCCAAGATCAATTCGGGCGATATCGTCGCGATCGCGGAAGTGGTGCGCGACCTCTATCGCTCGGAGTCGCAGCCCGAGCAGTCCTATAGCGAACGCCAGCTCTATGAAGCGGCGCTGGACCGGCTGTCGCGCGAGATCGCGGTGGTGCAGCACTCGACCGAGACCGAAGCGGTCAAAGAGATCGAGAGCCAGCTCGCCAAGAGCCCGCGCCGCGGCGCCGCCAAGGCCGAGACCGGAGCCGAGGGCGAGGCTGACGCCGAGGGCGATGTCGAGGACATTGATGACAGCGACGGTGATGACACCGCGGTCGCGGACGAAGCCGCGTAAGCGCGCTGGAGTTTTTCGGAAAGACAAAGGCCCGGTCCGAACGACCGGGCTTTTTGTTTGATGGGCATCGCTCGCAGCGGCGCCGACCTGCTAGCGAAGCCGTCGGCGCCATCTCCCCTCGTGGGAGTGTGCAGGTCGGGACAGTGAAGCTAGAGCATCACGAAGCAGGTAAGCAAGATTGCCCGCTGCCAGGAGATCTCGATGACCGGCGTTCAGACGTTCATCATTGAGCCCGGGACACCGGAGCTGGCCATTTGCGCGCGCTGGCGCGTCGATGCCTTTTCGGTTCTCAAGACCTCCTTCGAGAACGAATTGCGGGCGCTCGAGCTCTTTGCTTCCGATCAAAGCCATGGTGTCGCTCTGGTTGCCAAGGCCGATGGCGAGCCGATCGGGACGTGTCTTCTGGTGGAGTCGGAGATTGAGCCGAACCACGATGTGTCGCCATGGCTGGCGGGCTTGTTCGTTGTGCCGGAGCATCGGCGAAAGGGAGCGGGCGCCGTCTTGGTTCGAGCCATCGAGGATCAAGCGCGGCAACGGGGATTTTCTCGGATCCACCTCTACACCACGGATGCTGCCGGCTATTATGAGAGGCTCGGTTGGGTGGTTCATGATCGCACCAACTGGAGAGGCCTGGAGACGGCTTTCATGGTCCGCGATCTCTAGATGTCGCGAAGGAACAAAGTCAGGAGCTTGCAGCTCCCCTTATCGGATGATGGGCTCAGGATGGTGATGCGCGGCGCGGACAACACGATCGGCAGCGGGCGCGAGGAGGAAGAGGATGAGATGGACCGGAATTGGACGTTCGGGTGTGAGAAGTCTGATGCGTATTTTTGTGTTGGTCGTTCTGGCGGCAGGGACGGTTCTTAGCGCCGCGCCGTCACAGGCTCAGACCTACGATCCGAACTACCCGGTCTGCCTCCAGGTCTACGACGATATGGTGCACTACTACTTCGAGTGCAGCTATACATCGATAGCCCAGTGTCAGGCCTCCGCGTCGGGCCGGGCGGCCCAGTGCGTCGTCAATCCATATTTCGCCAAGCCTTATCCCAAATCCGGGGCTCGCCATAAGCGGCGGCACAACCATTGAAGATCATTGCAATCCGACGAACTGGCCCGTCCGCCCGTCGGTACATGTCCGGCAGGAATGCACCCGGGATGTTGCGGGTCGCAGCCCCAGAGCATGATCTGGAAAAGTGGAGACCGGCTTTCCGAAAAGCTCGTGCTCAAACAAAGAGAATTAGATCATCATCTGATTGCGTCCAATCGGATCATGATGTGCGGCGTGGTGAGTTTGTCCATCCGGCAGCGTGAGCCAATGCTGCGCGCCAAGTTCTGCAACGTCAGCAAGTGATCCTTGCTCGCCTGGGAAATCTCGAACATCCCTGGAGATTGCATTCGGACGCCGCGAATATCTCGCGAGGCGGACAATAGCGACGACGCTGACGCTTCGCGCAAACAACAAAGATCAGACCGGAGCATAGACTTTGGTGGAAGCGAGCGGCTGTAAAAATGCCAAACTCTGAGCACAGGGTCCCTGCTCTGGCCGCGCAGGACAGAATTGCGCCGTTCAAGACAACCCCGCTCAGGGGACCGTAATGCGTACCTCCGCAACAGACGTTCGACTGAAACGAGTTGAGCAGTATGAGACCTCGGCGTCCGAATGCGAGACGCTCGCGCAGATGGCTGGTGATAGCGCGACGCAGACAAAGTACAAGCGCCTTGCTGCACACTATCGGCATCTTGCTGCCGGCTTTCGCAAGGCGCTCGCAATCCATAGTGCTGCATTGGTCAGCTTAACGTTGCACTAGTCCTACTGCGTCATAAGCAGCTCTATCCCCTCATCTTGAGGAGCTTGCGGAGCAAGCGTCTCGAAGAACGAGGCTGTCAGCGATGCACAGCAGATTTGCCGCGGCTTTCCGCAGGCACCATGCGCGGAATAGCGATCCGATCAGGCCGGCAACTCTACCTCTACCCGGGCATTTTGGATTTCAGCGCGAATCGCACTCCATCTTGATCAGTTCACCGCATTCGCAGATGAACAAGCGCACGGTTCCGCCCTGTTTCGGGTCGAGCATTCTGCCAATAAAGCGAGGCTTGTTTCCGCACCTTTCACAGGTGGGAGCCTCCTCCTGCAGCTTCATCGTGAAAAAAGCTCATGGTGGCCTCGCATCCCAACGAGGGAGTAAAATAGGTCGGTGCCGGCTCGCGCGAGCGTGCTTGCCGTTTGCGACCCACCGCCCTGGATCGCGTACGAATCCGTTCCGCAAACGGACCTGCGGAACGGGCCGCCGTTGGTGGTCTTGCGTTGGGCGGGATGGCCTCAGTTGGCGTTCGGGCCGTCCATCATCCTGCGTTTGACCTGTTCGCAGGTCTTTCTGACGTCTTCGGTGAACAGCGCACAATCTTCAATGCGCTTGAAGATCTTTTTGGCTTCCTCACGATATGCCGCTGCCGTATCGCGCATATAGGCAATCGCGTTATGGACCTCGGCGGTCATCGCCTCGCATTTTTTTGCCGCATCGATCAGTTCCGCTCCCATGGCCTCGATCTCTTTCGCAGCGGCCTCGTAATCGCGGACCACTGCCTCGGCACTGAGGGCGCCGACGCGCGGGACCCCGTCCTGGTGCTCGACGTAATCAGGCAATGCAATCGAGGCTAATGAACTGCTTGGACGCCCCATCGAGATGTCCGCTTCGAGTTGAGCCAAACTGACTTCAGGAGTCTTTCGAAGTTGTTCGATATTCCCCATATATCTGTCCTCCGAATACGACGGTAAGCACCCCCAGACGGCAAAGGCATATCAGAGCTATACTGTGGATAATCTCAGCTATGTTTTTGACAGCCCCTAAATTGCCATAATTTCAGATCGCCCAGCAAACAGCCTGCGCCTGGACGATGCGCGCGATCGCGGCGGCTGCAGCGAAGTTGACGGAATTGGCGAATTGACCTCGTCGAATTGACGGGGCGGGCAATGCCCTAGACCATGATCTGGGAACTGTGCCGAGGCTTTCCGAAAAGATCATGCGCAGAGAAAAACCTTGAGCGCGATGCTCCACATCACGAAAGGCTCACGGAAGCTCGTTCATGTTGCGTAGCCTTCCGGCGCTCATTTGCGTGAGGGCTCCGGCGACGAGGTTCGGGAACCCAGCCCTCCCGAACCTCGTCTTTATTTCTACTCCGCATCACGAGCGGGATCACGCGTTGGCGCGCGATGAGATCAGGTTGAATCCTCATCGCGCGTCTCGAGTTTTTTGTTTGAGCGTGATCTTTTCGGAAAGCCGCTGCACACTTTTCCGGATCACGCTCTAATCTTACTGCGTCATATGCGGCTCTATCCCCTCATCCAGAGAAGCTTGCGCAGAAAGTCTCGAAGGATGAGGCCGGGATCGGGGCCTCATGGTTCGAGACGGCGCATTCGCGCCTCCTCGCCATGAGGATTTACTGACGCAGTAAGACTAATGCGCTTCATTGTGCGGCGCGGTTTTGGGTTTCGCCGCGGGCGGATGGGGCGCGGGATGCGGCGCCGCGGCGACTTGTCGGGGTGGCGCCGCACCTGGATGCTGGGGCGGCTTGGGAGCAGTCGCCGTGGCCGCAGGCTTTGCTTCGACATTGGCCGGCCTCGCTGCAGCATTCAGCGGCTTGCCGTCCGGTCTGACCGCCGCGCCTGCCGGCTTGGGCAACGCGCCGTTGGTTGTCGCAGTGTGCTCCGGGCCGGCCGATCCCTTGTTGTCAACGGGCCGGCTTTCGACTGTGCTGTTCGCAGCCGAAGGATTGTTTGCGAGAGGCTTGTTCGCTGGCGGGTTGGCTGTCAGCGGCTTGTTCTCGAGCGACCTGTTGGTGAGAGTATTGTTGGCAGGCCCTTTGGGAGCCGCCGCCGCGACCGGCTGCGGCAACGGCGCTGGCCCCGGTTTGGCTTCCCGAGCAGCGACAACGCCTTTGCCGCTGAATTCGCCCGGCTTGGCTGTCGCGGCGATAGCCGGGCGGCCATGGTTCTCGGAGGCAAGCAGTGCTCTGTTGGTGCTCGCCAGATGTTGCTGCTGGAGTTGCGCGGGCGCGGGAGCGATGTGGCGGTCTTGCGCAGCAGCCTGCTCTTGCGGCGTCGGCTGGACCGTGAGCCCGCCATTGCCGCCGTTGAAGCTGACCCGCGTGATGTTGTTGTTGATGACAGTCTTCTCGTAGACGTTCGTGACGTTGACGCTGCCGAAATTGTTTACGGTGCGGTTATAGGCGAACACGCCGTTGTCCCAGTGGCCACCCTCATAACCGACGCCGCCATAGCCGAAGCCATAGTTGACGCCACCGTAGAAGCCGACACGCGGTCCCCAATAGCCGGCATTCCACGTGTAAACGCCGTCACGCCAGCCCCAATAACCGGGCGTCCACAATAAGCCGGCGACCGGCGGCTCAACCCAAGTGCCCGGCACCCAGTAATATCCGTCCGGGCCGTAAGCCCAGTAACCGGGCGTCCAAATATAGCCGGGCGCGGGAAGCGGCGGTTGCTCGTAGACCGGAAGCTCGGGCGGAGCGATCGTAATGCTGAGGATTTGAGCTTGGGCGATGGGCGAAATGAGCAGCGTGGCAAGTAGCCCGAGGACGTACCGAAAGCGTCGCATGTTTGTTCCTTCCGCAGGAGCAAGTTCCCCGGCCGGAGCGATATCGAGCCAATGACGCGATATGATGGCTTCATTGTGCGTTCATTGCGAATCGACTGATCACGATACCAAGCCAACAGATTTGCTGATCCCGGTATCGACCAGCGCTTCGGCGAAGCTGCGCCGCTGAAGATCGACTTGTCTGCAGGAGCAAGCGATGCGGGTGGCACGTCAAGCCACGTGCACGGCAGGTTCAGGAGCAAAGCCAGATGATCAGGAGCGCGATCGGAACTCCGGTGCCGAATGCGCCGGCGATCATCAAGGCGAATGCCAGAAGCAAATGCGTTGCGGCGATCGGCATCTCACGAACTGACATGCGATGGCTCTCCGGTGAACGCGAGCATTGATTCGCGGTCAGGCCCAAGGTTGCAGGAACCAACGGGTTCCCGCCTTAACCTGGATTATCCCGGAGAACGCCCTGGCGATAGTTGATGGTGGCCGGCCACCCGCACTCGGATGAGAGCGCAACGTGGCGGCCGCCATCACGCCAGCATCGCAGATCAAATCATTTGGCCGTGAAAGATGACAAGGCCGTCAATGTTTGATTTCGCGGAAGACGATCGTCGTGCCTGTCAGCTCAGGTGCATGCGGCGTCAAACTGGTAAGGGTCGAGTCGGTCCAATCCGCAAGACTGACCACCTCGCCGGATTGAATCTCCATCTCCGGTGCCTCGGCCGGCTCCAGGACCTTGAGACCACTCTCGTCGAGAAAGAACGTGTGGTCCCCAAAGACATCGGTCAATTGCGTGACCGCTGGATGGTCGTCGGGAAGAACGTGGGCATTCATTTGGTTCAATGTCTGCTCCACCTGGGTCGAGTTCAACTTCATCGGCTGCTCCCACTTCTTCGAAGCATCAAGTGGAACGAACGGATCCAACCGGGGAAGCGTTCCCGAATTGTGATGATCCCGAGTAGATTTGTCGCGCAAGCGGTTCCGCCTGTGGATATCAGCGCGCTTCGTTCCGGACGTCGCGCGTTGCGGGGAACCGTGGTCTCGGTTTCATTCCTCTTGTGAAGCGAGGAGTTCTCTTGCACGTCATCATTGCGGAACGCCCGAACCATGCCGCGGAGTCTATCAGCGGCACACGCGTGTCAAAGCCGACGTAAACCAACAACCGCGTGTAGTTATAAACCAACAAACCGCATGTGGTTATGGGTGGTTCCGGGTCGCGCTTCCGCCTTCGCTCTTCGAGCTACGGCGGATCTCTTGCACGGGACGACGAGTCTTAATCCAGGCCGACATTTTCGGATTCGGCCGCGCATCCCCGACGTGACGTGACGCGCGTCAGTCCACCACGATCTTTACGCGATCGCGGACCTTCACCTCCGCATGCGAGCTGAGGCCGTTGAGCATGCGGAAGCGCTCCATGGGATGATCGACGCCGGCCATGCGGTGGGAGAGCGACTCCACGGTATCTCCGGGTTGCACCGTGATCACCTTGAGGCGTAAAGGGCGTGCGGCCTGGATTTCATCCAGCGTCAGGCGGCGGAAGGAGTTGACGGTCTCGCGGGCGTTGCGCTCGCTCTCCGTGGTCTTCTGCTTGGTCGCGAAGATGAAGCGATAGACGTCGCTGCCGAAGCGCAGCGCGTAGATCTTGAAATGCCATTGATCGCCATCCGCGGTGGCGGACGCGGCCGGAAAGCCGTTGATGCTGAGATCCTCGGTCGAGGCCTTGTTGACGTTCTCCATCCAGCCCGAGTTGAGATAGTCGCCGAGCGATTGTTCCGCCGGCACCCGCACAACGTCGAAGCGCATCGCCTGCGTGCCGCCTTCGCGCACGCCGATCACCGCCTGCGCGGTGTTGTCGAGGGTGAAATTATCCGGTGCCTGGAAGGTGAAGCCGAGCTTGGGATGCAGAAAACGCCGTCCGCGCACAAAGCCTTCGCTCGGGTCCTCGCCGTAGACGATGTTGTCGATCGCCGAGAGATAGGCCTCGCGATCGCGTTCGCTGTTATCAGGCGAAGTATATTGCCGGGCGATGCTCTGCGCGTTCTCGACGCGCTCGGGCGTTGCCGGATGCGAGGAGAGGAAATCCTGGGCGCGCGGATCGAACGAAGCCTTGGCGGCCTTCAGTTCGGCATTGCGCTCCATCGAGGTCAAAAAACGCGCCGCGCCGTAGGGGTCGAAATGCGCGCGCGCGGCAATCGCAACGCCCATGGCGTCCGCCTCGAACTCCTGGTTGCGCGAGAAGGTGGCAAGCGTCAGCTTGGTCTTGGCGAGCGCGAGCGCGGTGAGATCGGGATCGGTGCTCATGTCCGTGACGACGCGGGTGACGATCGCGGCCTGGCGCGCCTGATCCTCGCGGATCGCGGCGTGCCTGGCGATCACATGCGCCATCTCGTGGCTCAGCACGGATGAGAGTTCGGAGGTGTCGTTGGCGAGCGCGATCAGCCCCCGCGTCACATAGAGCTGGCCGCCCGGCAGCGCGAAGGCGTTCACCGCGCCGGAGTTGAGGATGGTCACCTTGTAGCCTTGGTCGGGGCGCTCCGAAGCGGCGACCAGGCGGTCGACCGTCTTGCCGATCAGCGCTTCCAACTGCGGGTCGTCATAGGCGCCGCCATAGGTGGCGAGGATCCGCTCATGCTCCCGCTCGGTGGCCGGCGTGTTCGTGACCACAGGCTTGGGCTTCACCGGCGCGGGCGCAGGCGCAGGCGTGGCCAACTGCAGCCGCCCCATGTCGCCGCAGGCGCCAAGCGACAGCGCAAGGCCAAGCGCCGCCAGCGCAGCCCAAAGGCGGCGGCTCATTGCCGTGTCGCGCGGTCCCGCAAACCCATCCACTCGCGGCTACTCTTGAATTGTCACGTCTTAAATTGCCCTTGGGATTGCCCTTGAACTACCCTTGGGTCAGTTCCCACCCAGCACCTCGATCTGCCCCACCCGAATCACCTCGATGCGCGGTCCCGGGCGCGCCTCGACCCAGCCCCGGATCCGAATCCGCCGATTCTCCAAGGACTTAAGGGTGATCCCGGCCGCTGCAAAGGCCGGCAATACGCGCCTTGGAATAGTCGCAGCGAAGTCCTGTGTCCAGTGACGTCCGAAGTTCAGGTAAGTGGTAGCCCCCGACTGCCGTACGGACAGAACCTTGCCTTCGACGACCGTAAAGTGCCCCACGCCCGCCAAAATATCGTCCGCACTTTCCGCGTTTTTTATGACATCGTTAACGCTCCAGGTTCCCCGTTTGGCCGCTCGCGCCTCCGCTTCGGCCGCCATCAGGGCCGCCACGCAATCCCTATTCTCGATATCGGGCAGGACCAGCGCCTGGCCTTGTGACACGAGCTGTGCCTGAACAGGCACCTCCGAAGCCGCGAGAAACACGAAGGCCGTCTGCCTCCCGTAGCGGTCGGGCGCATCGTCATCGCCGCGCAGGCTCACGTCACGACCAGCCACAAGCGCCGATAGCGCGTTGACGCGCTCCGCCTTGGTGATGCCGGCCGGTTCGATGCCCGCGAGCCTGATCTCGCGCCCGTCGGTGAGGCGAAAACTGCGGCCATCGATGATCTCGGCGACGCGGCCCTCGCCCTGTGGCGGCGGCGCGCAAGCCGCGGCGAAGGCCGATTGCGCGGCAGCAGCGAGCAACAGGCAGAGGCATACGGCCGGGCAGCGCGCACGTTGACGTCGAGATATCACAGGCATCCAAAGCATCGCGAACATGCTCGCACATTTCATCCATTCCGCTTAGCGGAAAACCGCAAGGCGCGCCCCTTCGCTTGCCGCTGTCCGATGCATGCGGCATGATCGCGCGCAACTGAATAAGGCCGCCATGCAAATCGCGGCCGAGAGGGAGGATTTTGATGAAGACGTTTCTTTCGGCAATTTTTGCTGCCGCGCTGGCGCTGACGGCGAGCGCCGCGCCGGCGCAGGATAAGCCTCCGCTCAAGATCGGCGGCATTTTGGACATGTCGAGCCTCTATGCCGACATCACCGGCCCCGGCAGCCTGGAGGCCGCCAAGATGGCCGCGGAAGATTTCGGCGGCGAGGTGCTGGGCCGCAAGATCGAGGTCATCGCTGCCGACCACCTCAACAAGGCCGATCTCGCCGCCAACATCGCCCGCGACATGATCGACAACCAGGGCGTTGAGATGATCTACGACGTCGCGGCCTCCGCCACTGCGCTTGCGGCCGGCGAGATCGCCAAGGAGCGTAACAAGATCATCATTTTCAATGGTCCCGGCTCGATCCGGCTCTCTAACGAGGCCTGCGGCCCCTACACCGTGCATTACGTATTCGACACTTACGCGCAGGCCAATGTGACTGGCCTTGCCGCGGTCAGGCAAGGGCTCGACACCTGGTTCTTCCTGACCGCCGATTACGCTTTCGGCCACGATCTGGAAAAGGACACCACCAACGTCGTGACCAAGGCAGGCGGCAAGGTGCTGGGCAGCGTCCGCCATCCGCTCAATACCTCGGATTTCTCGTCCTTTCTCTTGCAGGCGCAGGCCTCGAAGGCAAAGGTGATCGGGCTCGCCAATGCCGGCGGCGACACCGTGAACGCGATCAAGCAGGCCGCCGAGTTCGGCATCATGAAGGGCGGCCAGAAGCTGTCGCCGCTGCTTGCCTTCGTCACCGACATCGATTCGATCGGGCTCGACACCGCGCAGGGGCTGCTGCTCGCGGAGGCCTTCTATTGGGACCTCAACGACGACACGCGTGCGTTTTCAAAGCGCTTCATTGCGCGCGTGAAGCGGCCGCCGACCTCGGCGCAGGCCGGCGTCTATTCCTCCGTGATGCATTATCTGCAAGCGGTGAAGGCGGCCGGCACCACCGATTCGGCGGCGGTGATGAAGGTAATGAAGGCAACGCCGATCAACGATTTCTTCGCCAGGAACGGCCACATCCGCGCGGACGGCCGCATGGTGCATGACATGTACCTGTTCGAGGTGAAGAAGCCGTCGGAATCAAACGGGCGCTGGGATGACTACAAGCTGCTCGCCACCGTCCCCGGCGACGAGGCGTTTCAATCGCTGGAGCAATCACGCTGTCCGCTGGTGAAGAAATGACGCAGCGCGCGTCATCACGAGCGGTGCGTTAAGTTTTCCGTCATTCCGGGGCGGTGCGCAGCACCGAACCCGGAATCTCGAGGTTCCGGGTTCGCTCGCTTCGCGACCGCCCCGGAACGACGGTGCAAGGTTCAACAAACAACAACAAAGGCAAAATCCTATGAGCTCAACTGACATGGTCCTGCAGCATCTCGAGTCCGGTCTGCTCACCATCACCATGAACCGCCCGGACCGGCGCAATGCGCTCAACCCGGACATGACGCGCGGGCTCGTCGAAGCCGCGCGGCGCGCCGCCGAGGATCACGATGTGCGCGCCGTGCTGATCAAGGGCGCCGGCGGCACCTTTTGCGTCGGCGGCGACGTCAAGGCGATGGCGGACGGGCGGGCGCCGCTCCCCTTCGAAGCCAGGCTCGCGAACCTGCGCCGCGGCATGGAAGTCTCGCGCATCCTGCACCAGATGCCGAAGCCCGTGGTGGCGCAGCTCGACGGCGCCGCGGCCGGCGCCGGCCTTTCCATCGCGCTCTCCTGCGATCTTCGTGTCGCCAGCGAATCCTGCAAGATCACCACCGCCTTCGCCAAGGTCGGCTTCTCCGGCGATTATGGCGGCACCTACTTCCTCACCCAGCTCCTCGGCAGCGCCAAGGCGCGCGAACTCTATCTGCTGTCGCCGGTGCTGAGCGCCAGCGAAGCGCTCGCGCTCGGCATGGTGAACCGGGTGGTGGCAGATAGTGAAATCGATGCGGCAGCGCGTGAGCTCGCAATGGAGCTCGCACAGGGCCCGTCGGTCGCGCTCGGCTATATCAAGCGCAACATCAACAATGCCGAGCATCTCTCGCTCGAAGATTGTTTTGATGCCGAGGCCATCCATCACACCCGCGCCGGCGAGACCGCCGACCATAAGGAAGCGGCCAAGGCCTTTGTCGAGAAGCGCAGGGCGGTGTTCAGGGGCGCCTAGGGTGACCGGTGCCATTCGATTGCGGCAGGTCTGCCTGGTCGCGCCGGAGCTCGAGCGGGTGATTGCCGATATCGCGGCGATCATGGGTCTTTCTGTCTGCTACCGCGACGGCAACGTCGCCAAATATGGCCTCGTCAACGCGCTGTTACCGGTCGACACCATCCTGCTGGAAGTGGTCGCGCCGTTCCGCGACGGCACGGCGGCCGGCCGCTTCCTTCAGAAGAGCGGTGGCCGCGGCGGCTACATGGCGATCTTCGCCTGCGACGATCCCGATGAGCGCGCTGCCCGCGCCAATGCGCTCGGCGTGCGCACCGCCAATGTCATCAGGCATGCGCCCTATCATGGCGTGCAGCTCCACCCGCGCGATTGCCGCGCCGCCTTCATCGAATTCAATCACACCGATGGCAGCGACGACATCTTGGGCGCCTATCCGCCGGCGGGACCGGATTGGCAGAAGTTCATTCGCAACGACGTGACGCGGACATTGACGGGCGTTGAGATGCAAAGTCCGGATGCGCTCGGCTTGGCCGAGCATTGGGGCAGAATCATCGAGGTGCCGGCTACGCGCGGGCAGGACGGGACGCCCGAACTGAGACTACCCAATGTCGGCTTCCGCTTCGTGCAAGGCGAGGCGGAGATCATGCGCGGACTCGATTTTCGCGTCGCCAATGTCGCTGCGGTTTGCGAGGCAGCGCAGGCCAAGGGCTATGCTGTGACAGGTAGCGCATTTCTGATCGGGGGCGTGACGTTCAAGCTAAGGCAGTGATTCGCGCATCTTGGTCCCGTCACCTTGGTCTGGTCACTCTGAGGCGGTCGCGCGCGCGAAGCGCGGCGCGATGACAGGCTCCGCGAGCCTCGAAGGGCGGCGGCCCGGCTCTCGCAGCGGCGCCGTTCATCCTTCGAGGCCTCCGCTGCGCTCCGGCGCCTCAAGATGACGGGGATACAGCGCCCATGTGCCAATGAAGAAAACAAGGGGAAATAACGAATGCTCCATCCGCTCGACTCCTTCTTCGCCCCCGAAAGCATCGCGCTGATCGGGGCCTCGCGCGATCATGAGAAAATCCCGGGGCGCCTCTTGGCAATGCTGCGCAAGAACGAGTTTCCGGGAAAGATCTATCCGGTCAATCCGAACTACGACGAGATCGACGGGCTGACATGCTTTAAACAGGTCGCCGAGATTGGTGCGCCGATCGATCTCGCCGTCATCATCATTCCGGCACGCGGGGTGCTGGCCGCGCTCGAACAATGCGCCGCCGTCGGTGTGAAGAATGCCGTGATCATCTCCTCCGGCTTTGCCGAAGAGGGCGGCGACAGCGCGGCCATGCAGGAGGCGATCGCGGCGCTGGCCAAGCGAACAGGCATGCGCATTTCCGGACCCAATGCGGAAGGTTTTTACAGCGCGGTGCCGCGGGTTGCCGCGACCTTCAGCCCGGCGGTCGACGTCAAGCCGGGCGTGCCGCCGCTGGTCGCGACCAGGAAGCGGATCGGCATCGTCGCGCAAAGCGGCGGCATCGGCTTTGCCTATTATCATCGTGCGAAGGCACTCGGCATCGCCGTGAGCTATGTCGTCAGCGCGGGCAATGAGAGCGATCTCGGGGCCGGCGAGTTCTTCGATTATATGGTGCAGGATGGATCCACAGACGTGATCCTGCTGTTCATCGAGGGTATCCGCGACGTCGAGAAGTTCTTGCACGCAGCCCGGCGCGCCGCGGAACTGCGCAAGCCCGTGATCGTGACCAAGGTCGGCCGCTCCGGCGCCGGCGAGCGCGCGGCGGCCTCACACACTGCGAGCATGGCCGGCTGGTCGGCGGCGTATGACGCGGTGTTCGCGAAATACGGCTTCATCGTCTCCAATGACCTCGACGAGGCCATCACCATCGCAGCGGTGCTCTGCACCAGCCCGCTGCCGAGGGGTGATCGCGTCGCCGTGCTCACGGTCTCCGGTGGCGCCGGCATCTGGGGCGCGGACGCGGTGTCGCAGCAGGGGCTGCAGGTGCCGGAACTATCGGCGCCGATCCAGACCGAGATCAAGAGGCTGCTGCCGTCCTACGGCACGGCGCGCAATCCGATCGACGTCACGGCTCAAGGCGTGAACAGCGGCGGTCTGCAGAGGAGCATCGACCTGCTCAGCACGTCCGATGAGGTCGATGCCATCCTGGTGATGCTCTCAATGTCGAGCGAGGTGCGGATGCCGTTCAGACAACCTGAGCTGAAGCCGGTGCTGGAGGCGCAACACAAACCGGTCGTGTTCTATTCCTATACGCTGCCGTCGGATTTCGCGCGCCGCGAACTGGCGGCATCGGGTGTAGTGGTGTTGTCGGGGCTGACCCAGGCCGCCACGGCGCTGCGGCGGCTGGTCGATCATGCGAAGTTCAGGCTACCGCCGGCTGCTGTCAGCGCAAGCCTGCCCGACCGTGATCTCTCCGACTATCTGAAATCGCCACGTCTGTCGGAAGCCGATAGCAAGGCGCTGTTACGCGCCGCCCGCATCGCGCTGCCTGAGGAAGTGCTGGTGACGGACAAAAGCGGTTTGGATGCCGCGATCGCGCGGGTCGGTCTGCCGCTGGTGATGAAAGTGCAGTCGCCTGACATTGCGCACAAGAGCGAGGTCGGCGGCGTGCGCTTGAATATCGCCACCAAGGGCGAGGTGTTTCTCGCCTTCGATGCATTGCTCAACAATGCGCGCAAAGCGCGACCCGACGCCGCGATCCAGGGCGTGCTGGTCGGCCCGATGGCGAAAAAGGGTGTCGAGATCATCATCGGGACCCTGCAGGACAACACTTTCGGGCCGATGGTCATGGTCGGCTTGGGTGGCATTATCACGGAACTGTTCCGCGACGTGGTGTATCGGCCGGCGCCGGTTGGCACGGAGGAGGCGGCGGCGATGCTGGATGAGCTGAAAGCCGCGCCCCTTCTGAAGGGATTTCGCGGAGCTGCGAAGGCGGACGTCGCGGCGCTCGCGCGATTGATCTCCGAGCTCTCGCAACTCGCCGTGCGGTTGCGCGACGAGGTCGTCGAGATCGAAGTCAATCCGGTGTTGGTGCACGCGCAAGGGCAGGGCGTGACGATCGTGGATGCGCTGGTGGTGAAGCGCCGAACTTAACCTATGCTGTCGTTTTAAGCAGTCGTTCCGTTGCGGCTGACGTCAAGCGTCGCGTTCGCGGTTCTGCCCCGTCGCAAGCACGGGACTCGCCAACAATTTGCCAAGAGAACGCCGAGCTTTCCGCACAGAAAAATTTCTTCATAGACGGACAGCAATGCGTTTCGGCCAAGAAATGAAGTGTGCTGAAGGGAGACTTCGCAAATGGACTCTCAGGTCACACGGTTCCCGATCATCTCGCAATGTCCGTTCTGCTCGTCTGAGGATATCCACGATACGAATCTGCGCGCGCTGGAGGATGCGAGCGGCCGGCTTTATCTGGTCTACGAGTGCGGATCGTGCACCGGACGTTTCGTGGCCGATCGGCCGACGCGAATTGAAAAGGTCGAGGAAGAGGCAGCGGAGACCTTTGCCACGCCGGAACGCGTCGCCCAGCAACGCGCGCACTTCGCCTGGAAGCGCATTTTCGACGAGAACGACTATCCCTATTCGCTCATCCCCTTGATCGAACGCTGGGCGCCCGGGCGGAGCGTCCTCGATCTCGGCTGCGGCGCCTCGCAGCTCTTGCCGATGTTGAAGCAGCGCGGCTTCGACGTGGTCGGCTTCGAGGGGGATCCTGCGCGCGCGGAAGTGGCGCGCGAGAACGGCGTGACCATCGTATCAGGCGACTGGCGCAAGATCGGCGAGGTGCTCGGCGGCAAGCGCTTCGATTGCATCGTCTCGGACCAGGTCTTCGAGCATATGCTCGATCCAGTCGGCACCTTGCGCTCGCTCAAGTCGCTGCTCGCCGAGGACGGCGTGCTGATCTTCCGCTTTCCCAACGAAGGAAGCTGGCGCCGCAAGACGGAACTCGCCTGGGCGTGGCTGCGCGGCAACAACCGGCCGTTATCCTACTTCGTCGATCACTGGAACTATTTCAACGAGCGCGCGGCGCGCACCTGCTTCTCCTCCGCGGAATATGAGGTGCTGCGGATCAAGAAGGATTTGAGCCTGCATGGGTTCCTGGTCCGCAAAGTGTTTCCGAACCTCGCCGCCGTGCCAGGCCTGCCGCAGTTCATTGCGCGGACCATCGCATCGATCGACAGCAATGCGCTGTCGAATGGTCTGACCGTGGTGTCGCGGCCGCTGCAGCGGGTGGCGTGATGATGTTGAGGCTGGCGCACTCGCCGAGCTGAGCGAATCGAGGAGATGCGCGCCCAACCTCCGGCGTCATTGCGAGCGCAAGCGAAGCAATCCAGACTTTCTCCGCGGATGCAGTCTGGATTGCTTGATCGCTTTCGCTCCTCGCAATGACGGGTATGCTTGAAGACGCTCGTCGGGGTCTGCAACTTGATCGCCGGACGCTCTCGCGGGGCAGCGACACCCCGCCCCTTGTGGCGTCTGAGTTTGCGGCGGGCAGGTTAAGCGGCTGGTGCTATCTTCCCTTGAAGTTCGCCACGCGACGCTCGGCTGTGGCCTTGACGCCTTCCTTGAAATCTTCCGTTGCGCGCAGTCTTGTTTGTTCGACCAACTCGTGGTTGGTCGCGGCCAGCACGCGGTCGGCGAGACCGGCGCGCATGGTGGCGCGGGTCGAGACGAGGCCGAGCGGCGAGCATTCGGCGATCTCGCCGGCGAGCTTCATGGCGGCGGCGCGCACCCGATCCTGCGGCACCAGCTCGTTGGCGAGACCCCAGCGATAGGCTTCCTCACCGGTGACGCGGCGACTGGTATAGAACATCAGCTCCGCATTGTTCTTGCCGATCAACTCCGGCAGCGTGACCGTCAGCCCAAAACCGGGATGGAAGCCGAGCTTGGTGAAGTTGGCGGAGAACCGCGCCTCGGGGCAGGTGACGCGGAAATCCGCCGAGACCGCAAGGCCGAGGCCGCCGCCGATGGCCGCGCCATGGATCGCGGCGACGATCGGCTTCTTGTTGCGGAAGATGCGTACTGCCTGAACATAGAGATGATTGATCGGCAGGTTCGCGGCCGGATCGGACGCCGCGCGCTCTTCCTGTTCGTGCCGCGCCGGATCGTTGAAATTGGCACCGGCGCAGAACGCCTTGCCTTGCGCGGCGAGCACGGAGGCGCGGATCTCAATGTCGCGATCGAACTCTTCGAGCGCATCGGCGATCTGGTTGATCAGCGAGACGTCGAAGAAGTTCAGTGGCGGCTTTCGGATCTCGATCAGGCCGACATGGCCGTGCTTCTCGACGCCGACATCTGTGTATTTGCTCATCCGTTATCTCCAGTAATCAAGGTATCTCGGCGACGGCACGGTTCGCCTCTCCCCACCGGGGAGAGGCGGAGCGAGAGTGCGGCGCGACCCTTCTCGTTCACATCAACGCAGGCCTAGTCCGCGCGCGATGATGCCGCGCAGCACTTCGGTGGTGCCGCCCTGAATGGTCAGTTTCGGCGCGGTCTTGATCGCGAACGACAGTTGTTTCTCCAGCGTCTCGCGATTGCCGACGTCCTCCTCGACGAAAGCGGCGAGGTCGCGCACGCGGTGCGGCAATTGCTGCTCCCAGACCGTGCCGATATCCTTGACGATGGCCGCCTCCACCACCGGCTCCTTGCCGGCCTGCAACATGCCCGCCACCGAGACCGACATTCGCCGCATCGTATGGAGCTGGGCGACGAGGCGCCCGATGCCCTCGGCGCTGCGCGTATCCGGCTTCTCGCCGACGGCGCGCACCAGTTCAGTGAGCACGTAATAGGTTTCCAGGAAACGCTCGGGGCCGGAGCGCTCATAGGCAAGCTCGCTCGTCGCTTGCTTCCAGGCGCCGTCGATCTCGCCGAGCACATAGTCATCGGGAATGAAATGGTCGGTAAACACCACCTCGTTGAACTCGAATTGGCCGGTGATCTGGCCGATCGGATTCACCTTGATGCCCGGCTGCTTCATCTTGACCAGGAACTGCGTCAGCCCGTGCCGGCGGTTCTCCTTGGTCGGCGGCGAGGTGCGGAACAGCGCGATCATGTAGTCGGCGATCTGCGCTGAGGAAGTCCAGATCTTGGTGCCGTTGATGAGCCAGCCGCCGTCGGTCTTGGTCGCCTTGGTCTTCGCCGCGAATAGGTCGGAGCCGGAATTCGGCTCGCTCATGCCGATGGCAAAGCAGAGCTCGCCGCGGCAGATGCGCGGCAGGATGTCCATCTTGACGTGCTCCGGGGCGTATTTCAGCAGGATCGGTCCGCTCTGGCGATCGGCCACGAAAAAGCGCCGTGTCGGCGCGTTGGCCACCCGCATCTCTTCCGTCACCACATAGCGCTCCAGGAACGAGCGCTCGTGGCCGCCATACTTCTTCGGCCAGGTCATGCCGATCCAGCCGCGTTCGCCGACCTTGCGGGAGAAGGCCGGCACGTCGGTGTCCTCGCGGTTGGGCTTGAACGGGTTGAAAGTGCCGGCCGCGATTTCCTCGGCAAGGAAGGCGCGCACTTCCTTACGCAGCTCCTCACATTTGGGCGGCAGGCGGATCGGATCGAAACGCAGCGCTGCTGTCATATCGAAAACCTTCGTTTAGCGCGAGGCCACCAGGGGCCACAATTCGTCGGCGCCGCGCGCGGCGATCCGTTTTCCCAACTCGACGGCCCAGTAGCTCTCGGAGCCGAAATCGTCGCGCCAGGACAGTGCGCGCAAGGAGTAACGGTGCAGGATGTGTTCGATGGTGAAGCCGATCGCGCCGTGCACCTGATGCGCGATAGCGCCGCCCTTTTCGGCGGCCTCGGCGCAGCGGATCTTTGCCGCGACGGCTTCGAGGAAAACCGCGTCCTCAGTGAAGGACGGGTTGGTGGCGATCGTATCGGCCGCCGAAGTCGCGGCCGCCAGCGCCGCGGCCGACTCGCCGGCAAGCCGCGCGAGATTGTGCTGCACCGCCTGGAACTTCGAGATCTTCTTCTCGAACGCCACGCGCTCATTCGAATAGCGCACGCTGATGTCGAGCATGGATTCCAGGCTGCCCGCGATCTGCAGGCTGCGCACCACGCCGCCCATCAGCATCAGCGCGTTCTGGTCGAAGCCTTTCGGCGCGGGTTTTGCGGTGATCGGCTGGACTTTGTCGAAGGTCACGACGTCGCTGTTGTCGTTCGCAAGATTGAGGCCTGGTTCGATGCGCAGCTTGGCGGCGTCGACGAGTGCAATCGAAACGCCATCCGCGCCGTGTGCCAGCACGGCAATATGCTTGGCGGCCTTGGCGAACGGCACGCCGCGGGCGCGGCCGGTGAGCGTGCCGTCGGCGTTGAGCGTGATGCGGTCCTTCGGGCTTGTCGGTGCCAGCGTCATCTCGCCCGCGGGCGAGGCGATCCTGGCCTGCGCCAGCAGCCAGCCCGCAAGCATGGTCTCCGCGAGCGGCACCGCGATCGCAAACCGCCCGGCCGCGCCGAGCACGCCAAATCCGTCGACAAGCGAGGCGCCTGAACCACCGAGGTCTTCATCAACCCAGGACAGCGGCAGGCCGGCCTCGCTGAGCGCCTGCCACAGCGGCGCTCTCCAACCTCCAGTCTTGTCGCTGTTGATGGTTTGCGCGTCGGCGAGATCGGTGAAAATCTTTTCCGCGGTCTCGACGACGATGTTCTCACTCTCCGCCACAGCGTTCCTCGCTTTAGGGATATTGGCGCGTCCGCGCCCGGATAGAAGGGGGCCAGACTGCGAGCTTTTCTTGCACCGGATGATGGGGAAAAGCCATGGCCCTGACAAGCGCTGGTCGCAGGGGCGCTTGCGGTGCGGGCATGATTGCAGCCGGCAGCCGCCATCGCGGTGCGGCTTCGGAACATGAAATTCCGCGCAATGGAGTATTGGAGATTTGCGGCGATTTTGCCGCGCGATATGGTAAGCGCGGCTTGGCCGCCGATGGCCTGAAAACTAATCAAGGGGAAGCGATGTCGAAGGATGGTTTGTGCGCGATCGTGACGGGTTCGGCGTCGGGGCTTGGCGCCGCGACCGCGGGCTTGTTTGCCAAGGCCGGCGGGCGCATCGTGGTCAATTATTCCAATAGCCAGAACGAGGCCGAGGCGACTGCGGAAGCCTGCCGCAAGGCGGGCGCCGCCGAGGTTCTGGTGGTGCAGGGCGACGTGTCGCGCGACGAGGATTGCAAGAAAATCGTTGCCGCGGCGACGCCCTGGGGCAAGCTCGACGCGCTGATCAACAATGCCGGCACAACCAAGCATGTGCCGCATGACAATCTCGACGGCCTGTCAGCCGAGGATTTTCAGCGCATCTACGCGGTCAACACCATCGGGCCGTATCAGATGATCCGCGCCGCGCGATCGCTACTGGAAGCGAGCGCGAAGGCGTCGGGGCGCGCGGCCACGGTGGTCAACGTCTCCTCGGTTGCCGGCATCAGCGGCGGCGGCTCGTCGGTGGCCTATGTCGCCAGCAAGGGCGCGCTCAACGCCATGACCTTGTCGCTGGCGCGTGCGCTCGCGCCCGCCATCCGCGTCAACACGGTTTGCCCGGGCTATATCGACACGCCCTGGTTCACCAAGGGGCGCGGCGAAGCCGGTGCCAAGCAAGTGCGCGATGCGGTGGTGGCGAAGGTGCCGCTGAAGGTCGCCTCGACCGCCGAGGACATCGCGCAGCTCGTCTATTTTCTAGCGACCCCCGCCTCGAGCAACATGACCGGCGAATGCGTCCGCATGGATGCCGGCATGCATCTGATTTTTTGAAACTGATGCACGTCATTGCGGGGCGCGCTGGCGCGAACCCGGAGTCTCGAGATTCCGGGTTCGATGCTTTGCAGCGCCCCGGAATGACGGATCGTGCTAGCGATTGTAATCGCGGATCACGCCGCTGGCGACCAGGCGATTCCAGATGAACAGCACCACCAGGGCGCCGATGGTGGCGGTGATGAAGCCGGCGCCCTGCTCCGGGCTGTAATGGCCGATCGCCTGGCCGACCCAGGTTGCCAGAAATGCGCCGGCGATGCCGAGCACGGTGGTCAGGATGAAGCCTGACGGATTGTTCGGTCCCGGCGACAGGAAACGCGCGATGATGCCGGCCACGAAGCCGACGACGATGATGTAGATTATGCCGCCCATAATTGCTGTCCCTTTCCCAACAACAAAAATGCAGTGGCCGCGGCGATCAGATGCGTTCCGACATCTCATCCTCGGTCGGGAGCCGTCCCTCCGGCGTCAGATGATCGACCACGCGCGGCAGATATTGACTGAGGCCATTGAGCAAATCGTCGCGCGACAAGCCGCTCTGTGCCGAAAGCTGATCGATCTGGTCGGCGCCAAGGGCATTGGCGAGATCGCCCGGCGCGATCTGCTTGTTCGGCCCCGGGCTGACCCAGGAATTGGCCGTCTCGCCATGACCGGCCTGCTGCAACTGCCTGAGCAGGTCGGACAGTCCACCCGAAAGCACGCTGCCTGCGGCACCCCCAGCGAGCGCGCCGCCCAAGGGGCCCCTCAAGATGTCGCCGAGGCCACCCCCGCCGGGTGTGCTTGAGGGAGGTGGCGCAGGTGCAGGCGTCGGCGCCGTGCTTGGCGCGCTCTGTTGATTGCCGGTGAAATGCTTGAGGGCCTTCCAGGCCAGCAAGCCCAAGATAGCCATGGTAAGCGGCGACATTCCGCCGCTGCTCTGCTGCTCGCTCGGCCCTGAAGGGCCGCGGGGACCGTGCTGCATGCCGTTGAGGACGTCGAGTAAACCCATCGTTCGCTCCTACCGCCAGGCTGCCCCACTGTGAGCGGAACCATAGCGGTGCCTGATGACGGTTACAAGGCAAGGACTTGCGGCGTTGAAACGGCTGCGCTTGGATGTCGAAGGAGTGGCGGCGTGACCGCCGAGATCAAGGGGGGAAGACGATGCGCCGATCCATGGCTGCAGCCATCCTGGCTCTCACGACCGCAAGCTTCACCGTCGCCGCGCATGCTGCGCCGCCCACGGTGACGCCGTCGCCCGGTTACGACGCGCGGTTGCAGGAGCAGAGAAGGGCGACATCGACGACCTTTACGGCCGGCCCGTCATCGGTCCCGGCCAATCCGCCGGCCCCGCTGCAACGCCATCATGTGAAGCGGACGCACGGGCATTAAGGGAGATTGCTCAAGTCAAAGGACTCCCAACCATCGCCGTCATCCTTTGAGGCCGCCGCGGAGCCTTTCATCGGGCCGAGCTTTGCGCGGACCCGTTGGCGACGGCACCTCAGGATCGCGGCGATGGTTGGGAGCCCGCCTCAGTACAGAGCGATGCTTTCGGTTCACGTGTCCCTCTCGGTCCGCAAGCGCGGACCGGCGCCCAGACGCCGTCAGCTCTTCTTGCCCTTGGTCGGCGTCGTTGCGCCGAACAGCCTTTTCTTCAGGTCGTTGATCGTTTCCGACAGGCGCGGCCATTCGCAGGACAACGACGGTTTCACGCAATCGCGCGTGCGCGAATTATTTGCGGCCTGATTGGCGATCAGCTTGCTCGGCCGCGCCTGCGGAAGCGGCACGCGTTCCGTTGGCGTTCGCAGCGACACCGGCTGCGGCTCTTGCTCCTGTTCCTGCTGCTTGGCGGCGAAAGCGGCCACGATGTTGCTGCGCCGCTGCCGCTCGAGATAGAGCGCATATTGCTGGTCGATATATCTCTGCTCTTCCGGCGTCGGATTGGGACCGGCGATATCGAAGCTGCGGTCCTGCAGGAAATCATAATAAGTATAGCCGCCGCCGGGCTTGCGTCGGCCGGCGAACTTGGCATTGCAATCGGCGAGCGCGGACGTCCGCTCTTGCTGGGTTGCGGCCTTGCCGGCGAGCTCGGCGCATTCCTCGAAATCGGCCGGCGCGCGGTTCCACCAGCCCGCAACCGCGCGCGACGGCTGCAGCACAAACACGACGGCCATCGCTGCTGCCATCAGTGCAGCTTGACGCGATCCGAACACTGGCGCTGGTCCCCAAACTTTACAGGTAACAATTGGTTTTCCGATTGTCGCCATTTTGTGGCAGTCGGTCATGAAATTGGCGCGACAGTGTCCGACTCGTGCTGTCTGCGGCTAACTCGATCTACGGCTTGACTTTTTCCCGGCGTGGGCCGGAGGGCGAAAGAGTTCCTTAACGATTTTCATGGGGCCTCGCAGGCCCCGATCGCGTCCCGTTCGCGCCGATTCGCGCGTTTCCTGGTCGCGTTGCCACAATCGAGGGCGCCCGCGAAGGCGCGACGGCAGCGGCTGTGGCGCGGCCGGCGATCTCCGGCGGAACGGTTTGTTTACCAAACCGTGGGCATGGTTAACCATTTCCTGCCGAGAGCCTTCCCTGTGAATCTTAGTGCGCTACCCGTCGCCCCTTCCTCTGTCGAAGAGGTTGCGTCACACATCAACCGCCAGATCCTGATCGGACAACAGCATTACGCTACGGGCCAGATCGGCCAGGCGATCGCTGCTTATAGAAGCGGGCTCGATCACGCCGAAACAATCGGCCTCGATCAGATCGCCGTTGACATCCTGGCCGAGCTCTACGCCAGGCTCGGCAACGCCTATATGGTCGGCCGGCAGTTCTTGTCCGCAACCGAGCAGTACAAGAGTGCGCTGCGGCTGAAGCCGACGCTCACCGCTTGCTGGTGCAATCTCGGCAATGCGCAGTTCGAGACCGGCAACGCGCAGGCTGCGATCGCGCTCTATATCGAAGCACTGAAGCTGAACCCTGGGCATTGGCCCTCGCGCACCAATCTCGTCCAGGCCTTGATGGCGACCGGGCAACATCTCGTGGCCAAGGCCCTGTTGTCCGAACTTGCGGCGGAGCGGCCGCAGGACGCGCAGCTTCGCCACCAGCTCGGCAAAGCCTGCTTCGCGCTGAACGAGACGAAGGAAGCGTTGTCGCATTTCCAGGCGGCGGTCGACGTCAATCCGCGTGATGCCGAAAGCCTCTATTGGATCGGCGGGATCAGGCAGGACATGGGCGAGGCCGACGCCGCCCGGCTCGCCTACGCGCAAGCCGCGCAGATCCAGCCGCTGATCCGGCGCCGCGCGGCGAAATCGCCTGCGGATTTTCGCCTGCTCGCCCTCTACGCGCCCTTCGGCGGCAATACGCCATCCAACTATCTGTTTTCGGACGCGGCCTATGATGCGGATACGCTGGCGGTGTTCGAGGAGGGCACGGTGGATGTCGCTTCGCTCGGCGATGTCCAGCTTGTGGTCAACCTGATTTCGGACCCGGACCAGGCCGGCGCGACCTTGTCCTTGGCCGCAGCATTGGTCGCAAAGCTCGACAAGCCCGTCATCAATGATCCCGCAAGAATACAGCGCACCACGCGGGATGCCGTCGCGGAGCTGCTGCCCGGTATTGCCGGCTGCCGAATTCCGCAGATCCTGCGCCTCGATGCCGGCGCCGATGTCTCGCCGGAGGCGCTGGCGCAAGCACTGCCGTTCGCATGTCCCGTGCTGGCGCGGCCGGCCGGCACGCATGGCGGCGATGACTTCGAAAAGGCCGCGAGCCTCGATGAGCTCGCGGCCTTTCTGACGCAACATCGCGATGGCGACCGCTACCTGATCGAATATATCGATTACGCCTCGGGCGACGGATATTTCCGGAAATACCGCTTTCTGTTCGCTGGCAACGAGATCCTGCCCTATCATCTCGCGATCGGAAGCGATTGGAAGCTGCATCACGATAATACCGATATGGGCGATCGCCCCTGGATGCAGCAGGAGGAGGCGGCGTTTCTCGCCGAGCCCGGCACCGTCTTCACGGAAGCAAATTTCCAGGCGCTGCGTACGATCCGCGAGCGGATCGGGCTGGATTATTTCGGCATCGATTGCGGCCTCGACCGCGACGGCAACCTTGTCGTGTTCGAGGTCAATGCCTCGATGCTGGTGCACAACGACAATCCGGACTTCCCCTACAAGGACCCAGCCGTCCGCGCCATCAAGCACGCCTTCGATGCGATGCTGCGGGAGCGGGCGGGGCTCGCTTAGAGTGCCGTCGCTTGGCTGAAGCAAACGACCGTCCTGCCCCGTCATTGTTCGAGTCTCGCGACAGCGATGAACGGCCTCGCTGCGAGCGCCGGACCGTCGCCCTTTGAGACAGGCGCTAACGCGCCTCCTCAAGGGGGAACACTGACATTTGCCTCAGTGCAGGACCATCCTGCGTTAGCCTTCGCCTGGCTCTGCTAGATCACCATCAGGTCTCTCGCCACGATAATCTCGCCCTTGAAATTCTTGGCCGCGCCGTCGCGCCAATCCTCTTCCTTGATGCTGTCGAGGCCCGGCGTCAGATGCGAGAGCACCAGCGTCTTGACGCCGGCTTCCTGGGCGATGCGGCCGACATCCTCGACGGGTGCATGATCGGCCTTCATATGCGCCATGAACGCGTCGTATTTGACCGGAAAGCCCTTGGCGATGCGATCGCGCAAATAGGCGTCGAGCGCCGGCAAATAGAGCGCCTCGTGCACCAGGACATCGGCGCCCTTCGCGATCTGCGCCATGGCCTCGACCGCCGTGGTATCGCCGGAGAAGGCGATCGAGCGATCCCTGAAATCGAATCGATAGCCGAGCGCCGGCGTCACCGGCGGATGGTTGACGATGGTGGCGGAGACCTTGACGTTGTCGTCCTGCATCACCGGGCCGACGCTCGAGATCTCCTGCACCTCGAGCGAGGTGAGCGGCGCAAGGTGGAAGTCTTCCGACCAGAACTCGACCGTCTGCTTGTAGGCGCGCAGGAAATCCTCGGTCATCTGTTTCAGCGGCGGCGGCCCGAAGACGCGGACGGTGAGCGGCATGCCCTGCACCCAGCCGACGATCAGCAGCGGGC
Source organism: Bradyrhizobium sp. ARR65 (assembly GCF_000472385.1). GTDB lineage: Bacteria > Pseudomonadota > Alphaproteobacteria > Rhizobiales > Xanthobacteraceae > Bradyrhizobium. Next base: position 20,750 of record NZ_AWZU01000049.1, on the reverse strand, counting down.
CGTATTCGACATTGTGGTCGGGATGATGATGGGTGAGAAAAATCGATTTGAGCGCGCTGAAGGGAATCCCGGTGCGAGCATACTGATTGGTCACACCCAGCCCGCAGTCGAGCACATAGGCCGCGCCGTTGCTGAGCATGACATGCGAGGTCATGTGGCGGGTGCGGCCCGGCAGCATCGGCGCCGGTCCCCCGGTGGTGCCGAGGATCACGAGCTTGGTGCCGCTTGCGTTCTTCAGCGCGGTCTGCGCCGCTTGCACGGCATCGGCCGGACCCGCTTCGGCGGCGACGGCCGGCTGCATCTCCGCCGCGGCGACGGGAGCCGCCGCCAGCGCTGCGAGCAGGGTTCGTCGCGACAGCCCGGCATCACTGCTTGCGTTGATCCCGCCGGCGTTACACGGCGTCGGCGTCGTAAATGTCTTGCTCATCCTCTCCTCCCAGCAAATTGCTTTGCGTGCGGCGCGGCAAACGCCTCCGCCTTGCATGTCCCTTTTTGCGTAACCGCCGGAGAGATCAAGGTCCCCCGCTGGGTTCTCCATCGTCCCGGGCGCGGGAGAGGGCGCAGTTACGGCAAATACAGATACTGCAGCAACGTCCGCCCGACTGCCTCGAGACTGCCGGCCGAGCATTTGTCGATCGTATCCTGCGTGGTGTTGAAATAGGGCTCGTACTCGAAATCGATCACGAGAAAGCTCGGAATGCCGGCGGCCGCGAGTGCGGTGTGATCGTCGCTGATCGGATAGCTCGTTGTCTTCGTCGAAAACGCCTTGGGCGCGATCGCAAGTCCTGCGCTCCAGAACTTCTTCACCTCTGGCATGGCGGAGGCCAGCGAGGAAGGTTCGGGCTTCAGCTCGAGATCCCGGTCGCAGACCATGTCGAATACCACGGCCTTTTCCGGCTTGGCGGTCGGATAGTAGTCGTGCAGATGCGCGGTAAAATAAGGCGAGCCGATCGGGTGCCAGTCGGGATCGCCGGCCCCGAGCGCCTTCGGCCCTTCCTCGCCGTCGAAGAAGATCATGTCGATCCCGACGGCGGGCTTTGGCAGGAGCGACAGCACGCGCGCGGTCTCGAGCAGCACGGCGACGCCGGAAGCCGAGTTGTTGGCGCCGGGCATCCGCGCCTTGGGATTTTGGGCGTCGCGATAGGCGTGCACGATGCTGTCATAATGGGTCGCAACGATCATGCGGCGCGGATTGGCCGGTTGAAAGCGGGCGATGATGTTGGTCATCGCATGCGATTTGCCGGCCTCATCCTTGTAGTCCCAGCGCTGGGTGGTGACCGCATCCGCGCTGGTTTTGGCCATCTCGGTCTTGATGTAGTCGATCGCCTGCTGATGGCCCGGTGTATCGATCGCGCGCGGGGTGAAGCGCAACAGATCGGCAATATGCGCGAGCGCGCGCTGGCCGTCCCACAATTCGATTTTTGCGTCGCCTTTGTCCTGTGCGCCCGCGGCCGCCGAGAGCACGAGCGTGGCGGCGGTCGCAAGCGCCGCGATCACTCTTTGCGACCGAGATGAGCTTGTCTGCCGCATATTATGCCAAACCTCACACGGACCGCTTGACGGGATTGAGAAGCAGGGCACCGGCACAGACCGCGAGCACCACGGCAAAGTAATAGGTGATAGCGCGCGAGCCGACGGTCGGGATCAGCAGGAATGTCGTGAGCAGCGTGCCGACGACATTGCCGATGGTGGAGACGCCGTAGACCAGTCCCGCCACACGTCCGGCCTCATCGGCCGAGCGCGTCAGGAGGCTGACTGCGATCGGCGAAAAGGTGCCGAGCAACGTCAACGGCACCAGGAGCAGGGCGGTCGACGCCAACAGCGTCGCCGAGGCGCCGTCCCCAAGCGAGTTCAAAATCGTCTCCATCACCGGATCGGCGGTGGCCGGCACGCAGGCGAGATAGGCGGCCGCGATCAGGATCGCGAGCGCAATCGAGCGCTGCGTCGGATGGCGCGCCACGATCGCGCTGCCGGCGAAATAGCCGATCGCGAGCGCGCACAACACCGTCGAGATCAGGCTCGCCCACGTGCCGATGCCGCCGCCGAAATAGGGAAACAGATAGCGGCTGCCCAGCATCTCAAATCCCATCAAGACGCCGCCGACCAGAAAGGAGCAGGCGTAGATGGAAAACGACAGCGTTGCAGACAATGGCTTCAAGGCAGCTTCCTGTTGTGGCGCTCGATGCTCTTCAAGGCTTCGACCGGCGCGAAATCGTCCGTGAGGACCTTGGCATTGGCGTCGATGACCTTGCCGCTTGCGATATCGATACGCCGCCGCTCGTTGAGCATGTCCGCAAGGCTGTAGCGCAGGCCGTAAGCCTTGTCGCGGTCGTGGGCGAACGCCGCGAGATCCTCACCCCTCCGCTCGGCGCCGTCATAGGCAACCGTGACGATGTTGCCGTCGGCCCGGTAGAAATCAAGCTGCGGGAACACCGCATTGATCGTCTTCACCGCGGAATCGAATAGCATGGTCGAAGGCTCGACGTTTTGCGCGACCACGCCGCCCTCGGCGAGATGGTCCTTGACGATCTGATAAAACTCCTTGGTCAGGAGGTGAAACGGCACGAACGGACCGCGATAGGCGTCGATCAGGATGACGTCGTATTTGTCCTTGGATTCCTGCAGGAACAGCCGGCCGTCGCGGTTGACGACCTGGAAGTTCGGCTCGTCCTTGATGCCGAAATATTTCTTCGCGAGCTGCACCACCGTCGGATCGAGCTCGACCGAGGTGATCGGGACATTGGGCAGGAAGCGGTGCAGATACCAGGCGGTGCGGCCGCCGCCGAAGCCGATTTCCAGGATCGAATGCACGTCCTTGGCGTACATCAGGCTCGCGGTCATGTAGCGCGTGTAGTCGACCGGCAGGTCCTTGTCGTCGTGGGTGTTGTAGACGCTTTCGGTGTAGATGCGCCGGTTGTGGCCGAACGTCATGCTGACGTAAGGCGGCTGTTCGTACACATAAATATTGTTGTAGAGCGATTCCTTGGACTCCAGCAGGTTGCGATTGTCCTGCGCGTGCGCGGCCGCAACCGCCACCGCGCTGGCGAGCATGCCGAAAACGAGCGACCTGATGATCATCTATGTCCCTTGATCTATTCCCTGGGGATGGAAGATAACGAGAACGCGCTTGCTTGCGCGGCCGGTCAGACGAGGGGATTAAACGCCGCTTGCTGACCTTGCGATGACATTGCGCCGCCCGCCGGTCAAGAGAGCCGGCGCGGCCCGCGGCGCCAAGCGTCAACAACTTATCGCGGCCGGCTCGGCCGAACCGGTTCGAATTAAAAAGCGTTCATCTCCGAAACGGGGCTTGATTGTGGCGGGAAGCGCCGCGATCGTCCGGGCCGGACGCCGGAACCGGTTCTGACGCCGGCACAAGCCACTTCGGACGCTGTACCATGAAGCCGTTGAGGGTCGTCGCGCTGGCGCTGACGCTGGGGCGAGCCGAGCAGCACCCAATCGGCGGCCGATGAAGGTGATTGCGGATGCACCCATCTATACGGTGGCGATGGCGGCGCGCGGCGGCGGCACACCAAGTCGCCATCGGACGTCGCGGATGTTGGCCATGACGGCGACAGGATGCTGACGTTCGGCTTGCGGGCTCGCCCCGGTGTTCGACCTGACCGGCCGCGCCGTTCAGTGGTGATCACGCCGCCGCGATTTGCGGGTGATTGTTTGTCCACACGAAATAGTCTTTTCGCCCGTCACTCATTTATTTCGCGCGGGCAGCGCCTATTTAGTCCGTAGCTCACAGGCGGACAGCAGCCGCCTCTTGAATCCTACCTGCGCTGTAACGTCAGGCGGCCGGATTGCGTATATCCGGTCGAGTACGTCCATCTCCCGCCGGTCTCGTCCGGCGGCAATCAAAAACAAGAAGGAGTTCAGCCATGTCGGCTTTGCTCAACCTTATCTACCGGGAATATTGTCGGGCGCGGCTTGCCGAAATGCGGCAACCGCAGCTTTTGATGCTGCCGGCCCAGCTTACGCCATCCGCGCCATCGTCGCAGGATTGATAGCGGCTCGATCCGACGCAGCGCGCTGGCTCACATTTTTGGCGTCGCTGTGCTCTATAATCTCTATCAGCGCCCATCTCCGTAAGGGCGCCGTCGAATACGACGTGAAGCTCGCGGTCATCTGACGGCAACGCACATTGCGATTCGTCAGGGCGCTGTTGCCAAGCGATCACTTCCGGCCTCCGTTCGATTGCAATAAGATCGCAGCAGGAACGGAATCTGGGATGTCTGCGATGGCGCGTGTTGCTGCTTTCCTCTTTGTCGCACTGTTGGCCTGCCTGTCGGCGCGCGCCGGCCTGTCGCAATCGCAGCCTCACTCGGCCGGCCCGCCACGTGAAAAGGTCTTCCTGCTGCGCGGCTTCACCAACGTGCTGTCGCCCGGGATCGACCAGCTCGCGCAAGAGCTCAAGGAAAGGAATATCGAGACCGAGGTCGCCAATCACATCTTTGCGCTGTCGCTTGCCAACGAGGCCATCGAGGACTGCAGAAGCGGCCGGGTCGGCACGATCGTGCTGGTCGGCCATTCCTTCGGCGCGACCGGCGCGTTGATGATGGCCGATCGTCTCAACAAGGCCGGCATGCATGTCGCACTGATCGTGACGCTCGATCCCGTGATCAAGGGCGCCGTCCCCGCCAATGTGCATAGCCTCGAGAACTTCTATGTTTCCGACGGGGTCGGCACGACTGTGCAGCCGGGCGATCATTTTCACGGCTCGCTCAAGAATGTGGACATGAAAAGCAACCCGGAGCTTGGACATATTTCGGTGACCACCTTCCCGTCGATGCAGAAGCAGGTGCTCCACGACATTCTGTCGGCAAATACGCGCTGCGGCTAAGTGATGAGCGCGCGGACGGCGCGAATCGCAGACGCCAGGAATTGAGCAATCGATTGAGGGCGGCACGGTGCCGGCCCGTATCGGAATGCCGTGCCGAAAGAGTATCGGCACGGCATTCCGTCCTCTTAGGATTGCGCCAGATACCCTGCCGCTTCCTATGGCAGGATGGTTGTCAGATTAACCTATGTGAACTGGCGCATCCCGCGATAGCGCTGATTTCCGCGGCAAATTGATTGCGCCAAGTGTTCGCTGCATAGCCGCTCTAATTTCCCCTTGGAACGGTCCAAATTTCGACGCCGACTCAGCCCACGTTCCCGACCATCCGTAACAGACCTGACTCGGCGGAGTTCAGTTGGCCAGGGGATGTCAGTCATGGGAAACGTTTATTCGCCGTCGACCAAGGATCGGGTTCTGCCGTCGCGGCTGCAATGCGATGAGGACAAGTCGGATAGTGATTTGGATAATGATGTGATTGCCCTGCTCGAGGAAAATGCCCGGCTGCGGGCGCTTGTGACGCAGCTATCCGATCTCGTCCTGAGGCACGTTGTCGATCAGAAGTAACTAGCGGCCGCTTGCGCTTTCGGTGCAGCGTCTGGGACGCGCCTGACCGGGACGCGCGGCTGGCGTATGCTCGCCTGCCGGTTGGGTCGCGCGTTCCCGGTATCCCACCGCAGGAAAACAACGGCAAGGACCTACCTCCGGGAGGCTTCCGATCCGCCTCGCGCTCTGCTATGGACATTGCAGCGCGGCGGCGCGCGCGGTCCCGTAGCTCAGCTGGATAGAGCGGCGGTTTCCTAAACCGCAGGTCGCATGTTCGAGTCATGCCGGGATCGCCACTCGCCGTGCTCCCCGACTAAGCACGCGATTTCAGCTACTTATCATCTGGCCATCACTATGGCGCTGCGTTTCTCCCTTTGCAGCGGAAGCGGGCCCACCGGCCGGCCAACAATATCCCCAACGCTTTCGAGTGTGCCTTTTGCGTCGCGCGCACCCGCTTGAGGAATCAATCGGAGTTGGTCCATAAGCGGCGTCCTCGCAGCCGGCAGGGCTGGCTGCTTCGCGCCGGAGGGAGTTTGCGTGGCAAAGATCAATCAGAAGATTGCGCAAGAGCTTGGTGTTCGGGAGCAGCAGGTCGAGGCGGCGGTGACGCTGCTCGATGGCGGCGCCACGGTCCCCTTCATTGCCCGCTATCGCAAGGAACTGACCGGCGCGCTGGACGACACGCAATTGCGCACACTGGAGGAGCGGCTCACTTACTTGCGCGAGCTGGAAGAGCGTCGCAAGGCGATCCTCGAGTCGATCCGCGAGCAGGGCAAGCTCGATGCCGCGCTCGAGGCCACGATCATGGCGGCCGACAGCAAGGCGCGATTGGAAGATATCTATCTCCCCTATAAGCCGAAGCGCCGCACCAAAGCCGAGATCGCCAAGGAGGCGGGTCTCGAGCCCTTATCGGAACTGCTGCTGAAGGAGCCGCAAAACGATCCCAGGCAGGTGGCAAAGGATTTTGTCGATGCGGAGAAAGGCGTCGCCGATGTCGCCGCCGCGCTCGACGGTGCGCGTGCCATCCTGGTCGAGCGCTTTGATGAAGATGCCGATCTGATCGGCGCGCTCCGTGAGGAGATGTGGGCGCAAGGGCGGATGGTCTCGACCGTGCGCAAGGGCAAAAAGACCGAAGGCGAGAAGTTCAAGGACTATTTCGATTGGAGCGAGCCGCTGCAGAAGCTTCCCTCGCACCGGATTCTCGCGATGTTCCGCGGCGAGAAAGAGGAAATTCTCGACCTGCAGATCGATCCCGAACCGCAAGCGCCGGCGGCCGGCGTGCCCGGCACCTATGAGCTGAAAATCATGCAGCGCTTCGGCATCTCGGATCAGGGTCGGCCGGGCGACCGCTGGCTCCTGGAGACCGTGCGCTGGGCCTGGCGCACCAAGATCCAGCTCCATCTCAACATCGATCTGCGCATGCGGCTGTGGAATGCGGCCGAAACAGAGGCGGTACGCGTGTTCGCCTCCAACTTGCGCGACCTGCTGCTCGCCGCGCCTGCGGGAGCGCGCGTCACCATGGGGCTCGATCCGGGTTACCGCACCGGCGTCAAGGTCGCCGTCGTGGATGCGACTGGCAAGGTGCTGGCGACCACCGCTGTCTATCCGCATGAGCCGCAGCGGCAATGGGACGAGGCGCTGGCCATCCTCGGCAAGCTCGCGATCGCGCACCGCGTCGACCTCATCGCCATCGGCAACGGCACCGCCTCGCGGGAAACCGACAAACTAGCCACCGAACTGGTGAAGCGGCTGCCCGATCTGAAGATGACCAAGATCGTCGTCTCGGAAGCCGGCGCCTCCGTCTACTCGGCCTCGGCCTTTGCCTCGGGAGAATTGCCTGATCTCGACGTGACCATGCGCGGCGCGGTCTCGATCGCGCGGCGGTTGCAGGATCCGCTGGCCGAGCTCGTGAAGATCGACCCCAAGGCGATCGGCGTCGGGCAATATCAACATGACCTCGGTGAGGCTAAGTTAGCGCGCTCGCTGGATGCGGTGGTCGAGGACTGCGTGAACGCGGTCGGCGTCGACGTTAACACCGCCTCCGTCCCGCTGCTGTCGCGGGTGTCGGGCATCGGCCCATCGCTGGCGCAAAGCATCGTGCAGCATCGCGACGAGAACGGCCCGTTCAAGTCACGCAAGGCGCTGAAGGAGGTGCCGCGGCTCGGACCGAAGGCCTTCGAGCAATGCGCGGGCTTCCTGCGCATCAATGACGGCGAGGATCCGCTCGACGCCTCCGGCGTGCATCCCGAAGCCTATCCCGTGGTGCGGCGGATCCTGGCCGCTACCAAGAGCGACATCAAGGCGCTGATCGGCAATGGCGAGATCGTACGTCAGCTCAAGCCGCAGGCCTTCGTCGACGAGACGTTCGGCCTGCCGACGGTCACCGACATCCTGCGCGAACTGGAAAAGCCCGGCCGCGACCCGCGCCCGGCCTTCAAGGCCGCCGTGTTCAAGGAGGGTGTCGAGGAGATCAAGGATCTCAAGCGCGGCATGATCCTGGAGGGCACCGTGACGAACGTCGCCGCCTTCGGCGCCTTCGTCGACATCGGTGTGCATCAGGACGGGCTGGTCCACGTCTCGGCGATGTCCAGGAATTTCATCAAGGACCCGCGCGAGGTGGTGAAGCCCGGCGACATCGTCAAGGTGAAGGTGCTGGACGTCGAGGTTGCCCGCAAGCGCATCTCGCTGACACTGCGGCTCGATGACGAGGTCGGTCCGAAGAAGGACGGCAAGGGGACGCGCGACAGCGCCGGTTCCTCGATGCGGTCCACGGCGAGCCGCAAACCGCAGGAGCAGTCCGGCGGCGGCGCGCTTGCCGACGCCTTGCGCCGTGCCGCCGAAAAAAGCGGCCGCGCAAAGCCGCAGATTTAGACGCCTGTTAGCTGGACACGGCTCTCAAGCTGCCCCGTCCTCCTTCGAGGCCCGCGGAGCCTGTCATCGGGCCGCGCTTCGCGCGGACCCGGTGGCGAGCGCCTCCAGCGACAAACGGCGAAGCCGTTTACGTGGGGATGACGGAGATCGAGCCTGTCTTAGTCCAAAGCGATCGCGGTTCAACGGGCTCAATGCGACATCAGCGTCGGCACGGTCATGGCCCGCAGCATCGCCCGCGTGACGCCGCCCAGGACGCCTTCCCGCACGCGCGAATGGCCGTAGCCTCCCATCACCAGCATGTCGAGATCTTCGTCCGCCGCCAACGATAGGATGGTGGGTTGAATATCGGCGCGCGCCGCCGCAAGTTCGATGATCCTGATCGGCAGTCCGGCGCGCGCGAGGTGCTTGGCGAGGTTTGCGGCCGATGCTTCCGTCGGTGCGCTCTCCTCATTGATCGCAATCGCCACCAGCGCATCCGCTTTCTCGAGGAGGGGCTTTGCATCCCTCAGCGCACGGGCCGCCTGCCGGCTTCCGTCCCAGCAAATGCCGATACGCTTGGCCGTGAAGGGCCCGCGAAAGATGTGGGGCACGAACAGCACGGGCCCGCCGGCCTGAATCAGCACTTCGGTTGGAATGGTGTTGTCGAAGCTGTCAACTCCCGTCTCGGGCTGCGGCACGACGGTCAAGTCATAAACTCGTGCGGATGCGGCGATCGAGCTCGCCGCATCCGCCGGTGCCTCCTCAATCGCATGTCGTTCGTAGGAGATCTTGGCGCTTCGGGCCTCGGCCTCGAACACGTCGAGCGCCGCGGCGGCATGCTGGGCGGCTCTCTCCTTCTCCATTTCGAACACGGCGGCAACGGCGGCGCCCGCACTTCCATCCATCACATAGGCGGTGCTCGCCGATACATAACCGGCCGCCAGCGCATCGAGATGGGCGCCGAAGGCCACGGCCAGCGAGACCGATGCATCGACGACGGGCCGCGCCGCCCGCTCCGTCGGGATTTGTACCAGGATATCCTTGATCATGCTGTTCCTCCGCCGGAAGCGGGCCGATCATCCCAGCCGTCCGGCACTTGGCGTTGATATGAATCAAGCGCCGCCGCGAGGAATGGTTGGATCGGAACCTCCTTAACCGGATTGTTGCGCATGGATTGCGCGCTGGGCAAGGTTGACATGCCTCAACGCGCACTTGCCGCCTTCGCATAGCCTCTCCAGATCTGCGCGAGCGTAATGCGAGATGGCTTTGATGATCTTTCATTCGGGCAGGCGTATCGGCGCCTGCACGGCTCTGCTTTTGGTCCTGATGGCAGCGCCGACCTATAGCGAGCATAGGCAGCCAAGCCATGCCGAGTTTCCGCAGTCCTCGCTTGCGCCGCTGGTCAACAGCATCTTGCCGTCGGTCGTTGCGGTCACGAGCACCAAGCGCCCGCCCAATGATCATCTGTCGGTCGATCCCGCCGCAGGATTTCCAGACGCGCCGCTGCCACAGGATGTTAACGTGATCGGCTCGGGCGTCATCGTGGACGCCGACCTCGGCCTGATCGTGACCAGCCAGCACGTGGTCGAAGATGCCGAAGCCGTGACGGTCGCCGTTTCCGACGGCCGCCGCCTCGGCGCGGCCGTTATTGCTGCCTCTCAAGGCGACGACCTCGCCATTCTCAAGATTGCGCCGGGGAGACTCAACGCGCTTGCGCTTGGACACGCGGACGGTTTGCAGATCGGCGACGTTGTGTTTGCCGTCGGCCATCCGCTGGGGCGTGGGCAAAGCACGACTTTCGGCATTATCAGCGCGCTGCATCGCTCATGTCCGGGCATCGAAAACGCCGACCTGATCGTGACCGATGCCTTGATCGAGCGTGGCAATTCGGGCGGCCCCTTGATCAATGGGCGCGGCGAGCTTGTCGGGATCAATGTCGCGCGAAGCCGCCGCCCGGACGCGCCGGGCTTCGGGTTCGCGGTGCCGGTCGCGGCCGTTCGCGCCGTGCTGGCGCGGGCGCGGCTGAGCGGCTAGGGAAACCGGGCCAACAAAAGATCCCGCCCATATGGAACATCCGCTGGGGCAAGATTGTCACCGGTTCTGGTGGCGCTAGAACCGTCAAAAGCGTGATCGGCCGAGCAGTTCCGTCAGCAGGCCGGCATTGATCCCCGTCGACGCACATTGCAATCGCCGAGGAATAGCTCACGATTTTGCGAGCACGCACAGACTTGATTCTCGACGATTGGTGCGGTTGGATAGTGCAATCTGCGCGTGTAACGTCCGGCCGTTATATCCTGGCCTGCCTTGGCGCTACGAAGGCTTCTCTGAGGAAGACAACCCAAAAGGTCCCTGCTCGTCTTCCGGCCTGAGCAAATAAGTGAACATAGAATTTCGGGAGTGAAACGTGATCAGGAAAATTGCGCATGCAATTGCGGCGAAAGGGTACCGTCAACTCATGTTGAGGGGCTATTTTCGTAAGCTTTGGTATCCCCGCTATCAATTTCAGTATTTCCCGCGACAATTGTGCTTCCTCGCGCACTGCCTGGACCGCACCGCCGACGTAGACGGTTCAATTGTCGAGATCGGGTGTGCACATGGCCTGACCACCACGTTTCTTTATGAATACCTTGCGGATTCCGGCATTCACAAAGAATACGTTTGTATCGATACGTTTTGCGGCTTCACACCCCAAGACATTCACGTCGAGAAGGAGCAGCGCGGCAAAGTCCAGGACTACGAATGGGAATTCAAGAACAACAGTGCCGCATGGTTCAAGGAGTCGCTTGCTAGACGGCACATTACGGACATCAAGGTCCTGGAGGCCGACATCTCGACGGTGGAGGATTCTCTCCTGCCAGACCGTATTTCGTTCTGTCTGCTCGATGTGGACCTCTACCAACCGGTCAGGGTTGGCCTGGAAAGGATCTATCCGCGGCTTAGCCCGGACGGGATCATCGTTGTCGACGATTGCTGGTCAAAGCCCAGACATATGTGGGTGGATGGCGTCGGAGAAGCGTACGACGGAGCCATGCAAGCCTACAAGGAGTTTACCGGGGAACGTGGACTGCCGGCAAAATTCGCCGAAACGAAACTGGCCCTCATCGAGAAGCCGCTTTCTGGCGCGAGGGCGGGTTGATGAGCCGCGCCACGTCGATGTCGCTCGCGTCGTTGTGAGATGGCCCGCAGCTTGGCAACCGGGACAATCTGCTCAACCAATCTTGAAAAGGTCGACCACTGGATTTGCGGGTGATCCCGACGAGGGCCGTTATCGGCTTTGCACGGCAGATACGCTTGCCGCCGCGCTCTGTTCGAAGAAGATCTTGAGCCCGATGAAGCTGGTGTCGGGGGTGATGATGACGTTGGTCGGGATGGCGCGCAGATAGGCGTCGTAGCGTCCCTTGTTCTCGAACTGCTCGCGAAATTTCGTTTCCGCCATACGATCCGCGAAGCGAGGCACGATGCCGCCGGCGATATAGACGCCGCCGCGCGCGCAAAAAGTCAGGGCGAGATTGCCGGCGACACCGCCGAGAAAGGCGCAAAACATATCGAGCGCCGCGGCGCTGATGGCGCAACTGCCGTCAAGCGCGGCCTGGGTGATCTCGGCGGCATCGCGCTCTGCCGCTGCGATGCCCTCGATCGTTGCCAGCGCGTGATAGAGGTTTTCAAGGCCGGAACCCGACAGCACCCGTTCGATCGACACATGTCCGAACTGCCTGCGCAATTGCGCGATGACCTGCTCTTCGCGCTCGGACGTTGCGGGCAAGGTCGCATGCCCGGCTTCGGTGACGACCACCAGGGGCTGCGCGCCCTGCATCAGGAATCCGGCGGCACCAAAGCCGGTGCCGGGCCCGAGCACCAGCATCGGCGCGCCCGGCATCGGAGGCTGCGTCCCGAGCGGAAAGAGATCGGCCGGCTGCAATCCCGGCAGCGACCAGCCCAGCGCTTCGAAATCGTTGAGCAGATGGACGCTCTCAAAACCGAACAGCTTTGTGAGTTCGGCGCCGTCGAGCAGCCATCCGCTGTTGGTGATGAGGCAGCGATTGTTCTCCACCGGGCCCGCGACGCCCAGCACGGCGGCCGTGGGCGGTTCCGCGGCGTGACGCGCCACAAAGGCCGCGATCGCGTCGTTCGCGCGCGGGAAATCGGCGACCCGCATGTGTTGGATCGGCCCAATTTTGCCGCGGTCCATCAGCGCAAAGCGCGCATTGGTGCCGCCAATGTCAGCGAGAAGAACCCTGTCGATCATCCCTCTGCCGTCATCGCGCCTGTCGGGTTGCCGCTTCTTGCGGGAACCGAAGCTCTCCGTCCCGCCGCAATGAGGCCGGCATACCATCGCGCGGAAGCTTTGGGAATGCGCCTCTGTGTGGCGAGTTCAACGTAGAGAAGGCCGAAACGTTGCGTATGGCGGGAAGGCTATTTCGAATTGGCCGGAGGGCGATCGCACACAAAATAGCCGCACGGCCGCGAATTCCCGCTACTCCCTTCGTTCATTGCGGGGCGAGGGCGCCCGCGTCCTTAAGTGTCGGAAGCGGCGCGGTGTGGGCCCGCGCGATGGCCAGCACGTCGTCCCAGCGCGACAAGAACGCGTCGACGCAGGCCGGGTCGAATTCCTGCCCGCTTCGCTTCAGAAGATAGTCGCGCGCGTCCGTCAGCGGCATCGCCTCCTTGTAGGGCCGCTTGGTGGTCAGCGCATCGAACACGTCGGCCACCGCGACCACGCGGGCTGCGATCGGAATCTCCGGCCCCTTCAGGCCGCGGGGATAGCCGGTCCCGTCCCATCTTTCGTGATGACCGACGGCGATCGCCGCACCGAGCTGAATCAATTCGCAGTGGCTGTCCGCCAGGATGCGTCCGCCGATCGCGGCATGCGTTCGGATGATCGCCATCTCTTCCTCGTTCAGCCGGCCAGGCTTGAGCAGGATGTTGTCGGGGATCGCGACCTTGCCGATATCATGCAGAGGCGCGGCGAGATAGATGTCGCGGCACAGCCGCTCCGAAAGGCCGAGCTCCTCGGCGATGAGGCGGCTGTATTTGGCGACCCGCAGCGTATGTTCGCCGGTGTCGTTGTCCCGATATTCGACCGCGAGCGCCAGGCGCAGGATGATTTCCTCCTCGCGCTCCTGAAGCTTCTGCGTGGCCGCCGCCACCTCGCTGGCAAGGTGGACCGTGCGATCATTGAGCTTTCTGACTGCAAGGCCGAGCCGGACCAGGTTGCGAAGGCGCACCCTCATCTCCAGGCTTTGCGGGCGCTTGGGCAGGAAATCGGTGGCGCCGGCCTGCAGCGCCTGCATCCGCACCTCATCGTCCTCGATCGAGGTGATCATCACGACGGGAATCTCGGCACATCTCGGCAGGCTGCGAAGCGCGCGGATGAAGGCGATGCCGTCCATCTTCGGCATCTCGTAGTCGACCAGAACGATGTCGAAATCGCGCGAGCGGGCTGCGGCAATCGCCTGCAAGGGATCGAGGAAAGCAGTTGCCTGTACCATGCCGTCCGCTTCGATGTGCCGTTTCAAAAAGTCGAGCACGGAGCGGCTGTCATCAACAAGGAGCGCCTGGGTCAGCATCGGCCGGTTTCTTGGGTCGCGCGGGTCAATTGCATTTTAGCAATTTGGAATGGTATCCCGGAGAAACTTAACGCAAAACTAAATGCGGCCTATCCGAATGCCGCATGCGAACGCCCGATCCCGGGCGGCAGCCTCCGCCGTCCATCAATCGATGCGTGCAGCTTATAATGTTTTGCAATCGGCGTGCCGCCTCGGCTCAGGCCGCACGAACCTGCGCGAGAAAGCCGGCGACTTCGCGTCGCAGGCGCTCGGCTTCACCGGAGAACCTGTCGGCTGCGCCCAGCACATCATTTGCGATGTTGCCGGTCTGCCTCGCCGCGCCCTGTGCTGCGGAGACGCTTTCCGAGACCTGTCGCGCGCCGGCGGCGGCTTGCTGGATATTGGCTGCGATATCGCTCGTCGCGGCGCCCTGCTCCTCGACGGCGGCGGCAATCGCCGACGTGATCTCATTGATCTGCGCCACGACGCCGCCGATGCCCTGGATGACTTCGACTGCGCTTCCGGTCATGGACTGAATCTCGGCGACCGTGGCCTGGATTTCCTCTGTCGCCTTCGCGGTCTGGGTCGCGAGCGATTTCACCTCCGAGGCGACGACGGCAAAGCCCTTGCCGGCCTCGCCGGCGCGCGCGGCTTCGATCGTCGCGTTCAGCGCCAGGAGATTGGTCTGCTCGGCAATGCCGCTGATCAGCGCCACGATATCGCCGACGCGCTGGGCGGAATTTTCGAGGCGCGCCATGGTCGCCTTGGCACGATCGGCCTCCGAAACTGCGCTCGAGGCGATTTGCGAGGAATGGGTGATCTGGCGGGAAATCTCCTGGATTGAGGACGATAGCTCTTCCGTTGCCGTAGCCACGGTGCCGACATTGGTGCTGGTCTGACCGGCAGCGGAAGCCGCCGCGGTCGTCTCGCCGCTGGCGGTCGTCGCCGCGCGGGTCATCGCGTTGGCGGACGCCTTCATCTCGCTCGCTGAATCTGCGATGGTTTCGACCACGCCTTTCACGGACGCCTCGAACCCGTCGGCGAGCTTGTGCATCGCCGCTTGCTGCTCCAGCGCGGCTTCGGCCTTCAGCCGAGCCTGGTCGGCGGCCAGACGCGTCGCCTCGGCCGATCGTTCCTTCAGAATTGCAATGGCCTGTGCCATCGTTCCAATCTCGTCCCGCCTCTCCACTTCGGGCACGGCGGTAGCCGCATCACCTTCGGCCAGGCGATGAGTGGCCTCGGTCAGGCGGAGGATCGGTCCGGTGATGCGGCGGCCGAGCAAGTAAGCCACGGCGAAAGTCAGCAGAGCCACGGCGCCGATCATCCATGCCGCGTTGATCGCGCTGGCCCAGGTGGCCGCTTCGACGTCGTCCAGATAGACGCCTGTCCCCACCACCCACTTCCAGCGGCCGCTGAGCTTTGCATAGCTGGCCTTGCGCACGGGCGGCGTGTTCGGCATTTTCGGCCAGAGATAATAGGTGAAGCCGCCGCCGGCCTCGGCCGCCTTGATCATGTCGCGCGCAAAATAAGAGCCGTTGGCATCCTTGGATTCGAGCGATGGGGCGCCTTCCCTGTCCTTGAACAGTCCGTTGACTTCGATGACGCCATCGAGGCGGCGCGCCATCACATATTCATTGCCGTCGTAGCGAATGGCGCGGAGCACGTCCTTGGCGGCCGCCTTGGCAGCGTCGTCCGGCATCTCGCCGCGCGCCGCTTTGGCTTCGAAGGCTTCAACGATCTTCGTTGCCGCATCCGTCACCGCACGAGCCCGCGCCTGATGTTCCTCCAGCGTGACATTGGAGATGGCGCGGATCGAGACCAGGCCTGTCACGATCAATGCCAGCAGCGCGAGGATGGGTATGAGCAGAATCCGGCTGCTGATGCTGCGGAAGAATTTCTGCACGGCGTTTTCCCCCTTCGAGCGATGCGAATCCGCATCGCTCCCCTGCGTCACACTAGCGTGATAGGTGTGAAGGTTTGGCTAACTCTCCGTTTGTCGAGCTGAGAACTGCCGTTGCTGTCGCGGCTTCGGTCGGGATCGGCCGCGCGGCGGTCGCGGCTATCAGAAGTTGCGACAAGTTCATGACGGCTGGCTTTGCCAATTTGTCCGTCGTGGCAGCAACCTCAACGTGTTTTTATAAGTTATTAATCGCTGCTGGAGGCCGAATTTTCTTGCGCCGGCGAAGTGACGATCGAACTTAAATTCGGATTCCTCGACCGTCGAACTCGATACCGCGCATACAATCGCGGCCGTCTGGCAGGAAGATGCATCCGTTTTCGGCAAGCTCGCACGTGTTGCGCGCGAAGATTGATTTACTCGCGCGGATGAGAGCTCCCAGTGATGTGGGCTGTGCAACCTAAAGTTATTTTAACCCCGTATTTACACGGGCTCTATAGTTAGGAGTTTGCTCATCAGCCATTGTGAAAGTCCCGTGGGAATGAATTCGCGCCGGACGGATGGCGAATTCGGGACGGGGGACGCAATGACGCCTAATGCCACCGAGTCGAAGTGGTCACTCCGGCTTCCGGCAGACTGCAG
The DNA here is from genome assembly GCF_000472385.1 of Bradyrhizobium sp. ARR65. Lineage (GTDB taxonomy): Bacteria > Pseudomonadota > Alphaproteobacteria > Rhizobiales > Xanthobacteraceae > Bradyrhizobium. The sequence goes on along the minus strand of NZ_AWZU01000049.1, from coordinate 4,429 downwards.
CATCGCGGCAATCCGTAACGTCTACGACCTGATCCGCGAGGCCTTCAACCGGCAAGACCCGCTCGAGATCGATTGCTCCAACGTCGCCAAGGCCGATGTGACGTCGATCCAGCTATTGCTGTCCACGACCAAGACCGGCCAGGCGCAGGGGCGCCCGGTGGTGCTCACCTCGTTCTCGCAAAACTTCCGCAACACGCTTCGCCGCGCCGGTTTCTCCAGCGAGGCGATTGCGAACCATCCCTTCAACGAAAAGAAAGATGGCGTCTGATGGCTACCGTTCTGACGGTCGATGATTCCCCCAGTATCCGCCAGATGATCAAGGTCGTCCTCGAGCCTGCTGGTCACAGCGTGCTCGAAGCCGGTGACGGCGCCCAAGGCCTCGCCCAGTGCCAGGCGAAGCGACCGGACCTCGTCATCACTGATCTCAACATGCCGACGATGAACGGCCTGGAGCTCATCCGCGCGTTGCGGAAGCTGCCCGCGCTGACCGGGATGCCGATCGTCTTTCTGACCACGGAATCCAACGACGCGGTCAAGCAGGAAGCCAAGAGCGCCGGGGCGACCGGATGGATCACAAAGCCCTTCAAGCCTGAGCAGTTGCTCGCGGTCGTCGCCAAGCTGGTGCGGTCATGAGCGCGCTGGACCCGACAGAGGTCTTTCGTCAGGAAGCAAGCGAGCTTTTCGAGACCCTGGAAGGGGCCCTGCTGGATCTTTGCCAGCGACCGGACGATCGGGAGCTGGTCGATTCGGCTTTTCGCGCGCTGCACACCATCAAGGGATCCGGCGCGATGTTCGGTTTCGACAAGGTCGCCGCCTTCACCCATGAATTCGAAACGGCGTTCGAGCTGGTTCGCAAAGGCGAGATCAAGCCGACCCAGGAACTGATCGCGGTGGCGCTGGCCGCCAAGGACTATATCCGCGCACTGATCGAGGCGCCGGAGACGACGGACGCCATCATTGGCGAAGCCATTCTGGACGATCTGAAGCAGCTCGTCGCTCCGACCGCCCCGCGGTCCGAAGTGGCGACGCCCGCTACCGCGGAGGTGGCGGCCGCGGGCGAGAAGCGGTCTGCAGGCTGGCGTCTGCATCTGGAGTTCGACTCCCACATTCTTTGCAACGGTTCCAATCCGCTCGATCTGCTCGAGGACCTCTGCAAGCTCGGACCCTGTTTCGTCGTTCCCGTCACCGACGACGTACCGCTGCTCGACGAGCTCGAGCCCGAATACTGCTACCTGAAGTGGGACGTCACGCTGCACGCCGATTGCGAGAAGAGCGCGATCGATGACGTCTTCATGTTCGTCGCCGACGAGATGAAGCTCACGCTCACGCCGCTGACGCAGGCCGAGCTGCCGGCACAGCAGCCTGCGCCGGAGCCGGTACCGCAGACTGCGATGCAGCCGGCCTCGGCCGACGCGACGCCCGCGCCAACGGTCGCCGAGCCCATGCCAGAAGCCGAGCCGACCGTCGAGCCCGCGGCCGTACCGAAGGCCGAGCCGGTCGCCAAGGAAGCGGCGCCGCAGCCGGCCGCCCGGGCCGAGACCCGGCGTGACGAGGTCAAGCGCAGCGAAGAACGCGGCATCGCCACCGTGCGCGTGCAGGCCGAGCGGCTCGACGAATTGATGGACCGGGTCGGCGAGCTGGTTATTGCGCAGGCGCGCCTGAGCCAGTTGGCGGCGGCCGGCTCCGATCTCTCGATCAAGATGATCGCCGAAGAAATCGAGCGGCTCGCGGCCAGTCTGCGCGACACCACCATGGGTGCGCGCATGGTGCCGATCGGCTCGCTGTTCGGACGCTTCCGTCGTCTGGTCCATGATCTCTCGCGCGATCTCAAGAAGCCGGTGGAATTCGTCACTTCGGGCGAGGACACCGAGCTCGACAAGACGATGATCGAATGCCTGGCCGATCCGCTGGTCCACCTGATCCGCAACGCCATCGATCACGGCATCGAGGATACGGCTGCGCGCGCCGTCGCGGGCAAGACCGAGCAGGGCCGCATCGAACTGCACGCGGTTCACTCGGGCGCGCAGGTTCTGGTCACGGTGCGCGACAATGGCGGCGGTCTCAACACCGCGCGCATCCGCGCCAAGGCCGAAGAGCAGGGCCTGATCGCGCCGGGTGCGGCGCTGTCGGATCACGAGATCCACCAGTTCCTGTTCCATCCCGGCTTTTCAACGGCGCAAACCGTCTCGGCGCTGTCCGGCCGCGGCGTCGGCATGGACGTGGTCAAGCGTACCATCGAGAACATGCGCGGCTCGATCGATCTGTCGACCAAGCCCGGACAAGGCACCAGTGTGACGCTGCGGCTGCCGCTGACGCTCGCGATCATCGAAGGTCTTTTGATCCGCGTCGGCGAGGGCCGCTACATCATCCCGCTGTCGGCGGTCGAGGAATGCGTCGAGCTGATGGCCGAGGACCAGCGCTCGCGCGGGCGCAACTTCCTCAATGTGCGCGGCAATCTCGTGCCGTTCCTGCGCCTGCGCGAGATCCTCCCTGCGGAAGGCGAGCCCGAGCTGCATCAAAAGACCATCATCATCTCCACCGGCGAGACCCGCGTCGGCCTGGTCGCCGACCAGATCATCGGCAATCACCAGACGGTCATCAAGTCGCTGTCGAAACTGCATTCCGACGTCACGATCTTCTCGGGCGCGACCATCCTCGGCGACGGCACCGCGGCGCTGATCCTGGACGTGGCGCAGCTCGTCTCGCTCGCGCAGGCGCAGTCGGAAAAACAACAGATGAACGAGGCTGCCTAAATGTCCGCTCCTGAGGTGCAAGAGGCCGCGGTCAACCAGGACGGTTCGATCCAGGTCGTCATGATTGGCGTTGGCGACGAAAAATTCGCGCTTGATGCCGGGATGGTGCGCGAAATCATCGATCCGATCCCCGCCACCAGGGTCGCGGGGGCCAAGGCGTTCGTACCCTGCGTCATCAATGTGCGCGGCAACGTCATTCCTCTAGCCGACCTGCGCATCCGCTTCGGCATGCCGATGACCGAGGATACCGCCGAGACCCGCATCGTCGTCATTGAACTCGCTATCGACAACGAGCCTGTCCTGGTCGGGCTGACCGCCGACAAGGTGTACGAGGTGACGGAGATCTCGCGGACCAACGTGCAGCAGACGCCGCGCGTCGGCATGCATTGGAAACCCGAATTCATTCGCTTCATCACCAAATGGCGCGAAGAGTTCGTCATCGTTCCCAACATGGAACGCATTCTGAATTGAGGGACGTCTCGGGGCTGAGACGGGAGGGGGCTGAAATGAGATTCACAGTCAAGGCGAAGCTCGCCAGCGCGTTCGGCGTCATCATCGTGTTGTCCGCCGTGGCGAGCGGCCTCTCATACATGAGGCTGACCGATATGGCTGCCACGGCGGAAAGCATCGTGCTGCGCGCCGGGCGGATGGAAAAGGCAGGCCAGATCGAGGTGCAAGTGCTCCGGCAGGTCCGCGCCGAGAAAAACGCCCTTCTGACGTCCGGCGCCGAGGCCGATCAGTTCGTCGCCGATATTGGCCCGATCCGCGAAGCGGTGATGAAGACCAAGGACGGGGTCTATGCGATCGCAAGCGAAGGCGGCAGGAAGCTGCTCGACGCTTTCGCGGCCAACTATGTCAAGCTGAATGCATTCCAGGACGAAACCCTCAAGCTCGCGAAGACCGACAAGGCAGCGGCTGCCGAGCGATCGGCGCGTGAGGGCCGGAAGGTCGTCAACGACACGGTGGATGCCGCCGAAGCCTATATCACCTACACCAGCAAAGCCATGGCGGAGCAGGCTGCGACGGCCAGGGAAGAAGGTAGCCGCGCTCAGTTCCTGCTGATGACGCTCGCGCTCGTCTCGATCGCCATTGCTATCGCTGCCGCCGTCTGGATCTCGCTCAATATCAGCCGCGCCCTGAGCCGGGCCGTTGGCTTGGCCGGAGCGGTTGCGGGCGGCGATCTCAATCAGACCATCAACGTATCCAGCAACGACGAGATCGGCGATCTCGTCAAATCGCTGAATATGATGGTCGAGAAGCTCCGGCAGATCGTGGCCGAAGCCCTGACCGCGGCGCAGAACGTCTCGGCCGGCAGCCAGGAGCTCTCGGCCAGCGCCGAGCAGCTCTCGCAGGGCGCGACCGAGCAGGCCTCCTCGGCGGAAGAGGCCTCCTCCTCGATGGAGGAGATGGCCGCCAACGTGAAGCAGAANGCCGAGAACGCCAGCCAGACCGANAAGATCGCCGCGCANTCNGCCAAGGATGCCGAGGCGAGCGGCGCCGCNGTGGGCCGCGCGGTGCAGGCGATGCAGACGATCGCGGAGAAGATCACCATCGTGCAGGAGATCGCCCGCCAGACCGACCTGCTCGCGCTCAATGCCGCGGTCGAGGCCGCGCGCGCCGGCGAGCATGGCAAGGGCTTTGCGGTGGTGGCCTCCGAGGTGCGCAAGCTCGCCGAG
>NZ_AWZU01000048.1 GCF_000472385.1 Bradyrhizobium sp. ARR65 | reverse complement strand
CTCCACATAGACGGCATAAAGCGATTGGCTCGCCGGGACAAGCCCGGCCATGACGCAAGCAACCAGCCTCCTACTCCACCATCTCCGCGACCGCCTTGCCGCAGGCGGTCGTGTCGGCGTTGCCGCCGAGATCGCGGGTGCGCAGCGTGCGTTCGCCGAGGGTGCGCTCGATCGCGGTGACGATCGCTTCGCCTGCGGCTTTCTCGCCGAGATGCTCCAGCATCATCGCGCCCGACCAGATCATGCCGATCGGGTTGGCAATGCCCTGGCCCGCAATATCGGGCGCGGAGCCGTGCACCGGCTCGAACACGGAGGGGAAATCGCCTTCCGGATTGATATTGCCCGATGGCGCGATGCCGATCGTGCCGGTGCAGGCCGGGCCAAGGTCGGAGAGGATGTCGCCGAACAGGTTGGTGCCGACCACGACGTCGAACCAGTCCGGATGCAGCACGAAATTCGCCGTGAGAATGTCGATGTGGTACTTGTCCCACTTCACGCCAGGATATTTCTTGGCCATCGCCTCCACGCGCTCGTCCCAATAGGGCATGGTGATGGAGATGCCGTTCGACTTCGTCGCTGCGGTGAGGTGCTTCTTCGGCCGCGACTGTGCGAGTTCGAAGCCGAACTTCAGGATGCGATCGACGCCGACCCGCGTCATTACGGTTTCCTGGACCACGAACTCGCGCTCGGTATCCGGGAACATCCGCCCGCCGATCGAGGAATATTCGCCTTCGGTATTTTCGCGCACCACCCAGAAATCGATATCCCCCGGCTTGCGGTTGGCCAGCGGCGACGGCACGCCCGGCATCAGCCGCACGGGGCGCAGATTGACGTATTGATCGAATTCTCGCCGGAACTTGATCAGCGAGCCCCACAAGGAAATGTGATCGGGGATTTTGGCCGGCCAGCCTACTGCGCCGAAATAGATCGCATCATGCTTGCCGATCTTCTCCTTCCAGTCGTCCGGCATCATCTGGCCGTGCCTGGCGTAATAGTCATAGGAAGCGAAATCGAAATGATCGAACTGCACGGACACGCCGTGCTTTTTCGCCGCCGCCTCCAGCACCCGCAGACCCTCCGGCATCACCTCCTTGCCGATGCCGTCACCGGGGATGACCGCGATCCGATATTGTTTCTTTGCGCTACTCATCGAGAGTTTCCTTGAGACAAATTTGGGCTTGAGCCGGCGAGGCCCTGCGTTGACGCAAATTGCAATGGACCAAACTTGACCCGCGCGCAACGCTGCAGTGCAATGTTGACCGCTTGATCCGGCACCGCCTAACGGTTTTGCTGAACAAATCCCTCCCATTCAGCGAGCACACCCATGGATTTGCATCTGCGCGGCAAGCGCGTCCTGATCACCGGCGCTTCAAAGGGCATCGGAGCCGCGGCGGCCGAAGCCTTTGCCGAAGAAGGCTGTCATCTGCGCCTGGCGGCCCGCAGCGGCGACCAGCTCAAGGCGCTCACAGAGCGCCTGCGCTCGGCGCATCAGATCGACGCCACCACCCATGTGGTCGATTTGCGCAAAGCCGAGGATGTCGCCCGCCTCGCGAAGGACGCGTCCGACATCGACATCCTCGTCAACAATGCGGGCGATATCCCCGGCGGCTCCATCGACAAGATCGACGAGGCGACCTGGCGCCACGCCTGGGATCTCAAGGTGTTCGGCTACATCAACCTGACGCGCGCGGTCTATGCGCAGATGAAGGCGCGTGGCGGCGGCGTCATCGTCAACGATATCGGTGCGGCCGGGGAGAAGTTCGATGCCAACTATATCTGCGGCAGCGCCGGCAATGCCGCGCTGATGGCCTTCACCCGCGCGCTCGGCAGCAAGAGCCTCGCCGACAATATCCGCGTCGTCGGCATCAATCCGGGTCCGGTCGGCACCGATCGACACGTAACGCTACTCAAGACCCGGGCCAAGAATCAATTCGGCGACGAAAGCCGCTATACCGAGTTCCAGAAAGGCCTACCGCTCGGCCGGCCCGCACATGCGCGCGAGATCGGCGACCTCATGGCGTTCCTGGCGTCCGATCGTTCCGGCTATACGTCGGGCGTGATCTTCACGGTGGATGGCGGCATTAGCGCGGGGTGGTGAAGTTCTCATCGTCGTTCTCCGGGATGGCGCGTCAGCACCAGACCTCAGATGCGCAATTGCGCATCGGGGAACCTCGAGATTCCGGGTTCGATGCTGTCGCATCGCCCCGGAATGACGGAAGTGGTTCGCCCCGCCCGCCGACCTTGCGAGCCACCGGATCGCGCGAACGCGCGCCCGATGACGGGCTCCGCGACGCCATCCAGGGCCGCACGCGCACCTCTGGATTGCTTCGTCGCTTCGCCCCTCGCAATGGACGGCCTAAGCGGCCGGCCGCTCGAGCAACTGCCTGATCAGCGTCGTGATCCGCCCCGCCGGCGAAATCATTTCATTCATGATCGTAAAATGATTGGCGCCGAGGATCTCTTCGTAAGTCACCGGCAAGCCGTGGCTGGCACGGTAACAGGCAAAATCCGCAGTCTGCTTGCGCAAGAGCGGCAGCTCGCTCGAGCCGACGACCAGCGACAATGGCTTTGCGGGCCCGCTGTCCTGCGTCGCCGGCGAGTTGCGCCGTGAGGCAGGCTCGTCGAGCCCCAGCTTGGCGTTGAGATAACTGTGGCGGATCGGCTCGAGCTCGTAGATCCCGCTGATGCCGAGCCCTGCCGCGACTTTCGGATGCGCCAGCGCCATCGCCGCGAGATGGCCGCCGGCGGACCAGCCGGAGACGACGATGCCTTTGCCGTCGCCGCCAAGCACAGGCAGTTGCGCGGAAAGAAAATCGATCCCGGCGTGAATCTCCGCAACGATCTCGTCGAGCGTCGCGTCAGGCGCGAGCGTGTAACCGATCAGCGCCACATTGATGCCGTGCGCCATCGGCCCTTCCGCAACCAGCGTAAAGGCTTCCTTCGCCCGCATCTGCCAATAACCGCCGTGAATGAACAGCAGCGTCGGCGCGCGATCTGCGGCCTTGAGGAAGTCGATCCGATTGCGCTCGCGCGGGCCGTAACGGAGATCGATGTAGTCCGGGTGGCGCTTGCGCAGCTCCGCCGAGCGGCGCTCCCAGGTAGCGACGATCTCGCCGCTGTCGGCAACCGCAAGGCTGTTGTTGAGGCCACGGTCGAGCTCGTCCTGGTTCATTTCGCGCCAGTCTGGCGCATCGAGTGGCATCGTCATGCCGAAATCTCCGATACGTCGTGCGTTGCCACTCTGCCGCAAAATGTTCTACAGGACTAGCTGGTCCGCTTGTGAAGTGCGGAGCGAACGGAGAGATGAAGTGAGCCAGCAGGAATTGATCCGCCAGAGCGCCTGTGACGTCGTCGCCAAGTTGAAGACCGGTGAAGTAAGCCCGGTCGATCTGCTCGACGTCTTGGAAAAGCGGATCGCCGAGGTCGACGGCAAGGTGAATGCGCTGCCCATCCTCTGCATCGAGCGCGCGCGCGAGCACGCCAAGGCACTGATGAGAAAGCCGGTCTCCGAGCGCGGCCTGCTCGCTGGCCTTCCGATGCCGATCAAGGACCTCAGCGACGTCGCGGGCGTGCGCAACACGCAAGGGTCTCCCATTTTCAAGGACCATGTCTCGGCGCGCTCGGACATCCTGGTCGAACGTCTCGAAGACAATGGCGCCGTGGTTTACGCCAAGTCGAACACGCCGGAATTCGGCGCCGGCGCCAACACGTTCAACGAGGTGTTCGGCGCCACGCTCAACCCCTTCGACACGTCACGCTCGGCAGCCGGCTCGTCCGGCGGCGCGGCGGTCGCGCTCGCCACCGGCATGGCCTGGCTGGCGCACGGCTCTGATATGGGCGGCTCGTTGCGCAATCCGGCGAGCTTCTGCGGTGTGGTCGGGATGCGGCCGAGCATCGGCCGCGTCGCGCATACGCCAAAGTTCAAGCTCGACCGCACGCTCGGCGTGCAAGGTCCGATGGCGCGCAATGTCGAGGACCTGGCGCTGCTTTTGGACGCGATGAGCGGCGAACACCCGGCCGATCCACTTTCGCTGCCCGCGCTTTCGTCATCGTTTCTGTCCGCGGCGAGATCCGGCAACAAGCCAAAGCGCGTGGCGTATTCCCCCGATCTCGGGATTACCCCAGTCGATCCCGAAGTCGCCGCGATCACCCGCAAGGCGGCAGAGCGTTTCACGGAGGCCGGCTGCATCGTCGAGGAAGCTCATCCCGATCTCAGCGAGGCCCATGAATGCTTCCACGTGCTGCGCGCCTTTGATTTCGCGATCAGCAAAGCCGCGCTCTTGCGCAAACATCGCGACCTGCTCAAGCCCGAGGTGATCTGGAACATCGAGGAAGGACTGAAGCTGACGGTCGAGCAGATTCAACGCGCCGAAGCCCAGCGCGTCGCGATGACGGCGCGCGCGGTGGAATTCTTCAAGACCTACGATCTGCTGCTGGCGCCGACGACGATCGTCGCGCCGTTCCCGGTGCAAAACCGCTACGTCGCCGAATGCGCCGGGAAGAAGTTCGACAATTACGTGCAGTGGCTCGGCATCGTCTACGCGATCACGCTCGCCTGCTGCCCCGCGCTATCCCTGCCCTGCGGCTTCACCAATTTGGGCCTGCCGGTCGGCCTGCAGATCGTCGGTCCGCCGCGCGGCGAAGCGCAGGTTCTCGCCGGCGCCAAAGTGCTGGAGGATATTTTGGGCCTGCGCGGCACCACGCCCATTGATCCGAGGGAGCCGAGGTGAATAACCGCGGTTAAAGCGCCCTGGTGTTGCAGGCCTTGAACTGCAGCGCGCACAACATGAAGCCCGTCATCGTGAGGCGGGAGCGCAGCTCGTCTCAGGCCCTCACTTCGCCATCGCGCTGCGCCGCCTCGATCGCAGCCGTCAGCGCCAGCTTCGTCTCCGCAACGATATCCTCGACCAGTTCCTCACGCGTGGCGCCGGCGATCTGGCCGGTCCACAGGCCCTGTTCGGCCAGCGTGATCACGCCATGCAGCGAGGCCCAGATCTTGAGCGCATAGCGTTCGCGTAAGAGGCCGACGGCCGGCGCTTCCAGTGCTTCTACGAGCAGCGCAAAGGTTTCCCGTCCCGCCACATGAAGCTCGCTGTCCTTTGCCGAGCAAGCCATCACGCGCGAGGCAAACATCAACCGATAGATGCCGTTGCGGCGCAGGCCGAATTCCAGCGTGGCGCGCGCGAAGCGCGACAGCTTTGAACGTTTCGAGGGCTTGTCGATGATGCCGCGAAGTTCCGCGCTGAATTGGCGAAAGGCCTCCGCCGCGGCTGCCACGAGCAACGCCTCGCGGTCGGCAAAGTGACGGTAAGGCGCCGGCTGCGACACGCCGAGCTTTTTCGAAAGCGCTTTGAGGCTGACGGCTTCGGGACCGCTTCTCTCCACCTCCTCCAGCGCGGCCTTGATCAGCGCCTCGCGGAGGTCGCCGTGATGATAAGCGTTGAGCGGCTTGCGCGCGAGCGGCTGCGACATCGCGTTATGGTGATCTCCCAACTATTTGGCTTGACAGGACGAGGCCTGGCCGAATGTAATATGCTATAACTTGGCGGTGCAGCACAAGCGGCACGACGACGGACCCGTGCCGCCGACAAAACCACAATACGCCCGCGCCAAAAGGCGCGCATGATCACCGAGGAAACGTTCGAATGTCCGCGACACTGAAAGTCCACGTAGATCCCGACAAGTGTCAGGGGCACGCCCGCTGCAAAGCGCTGGCGCCCGAATTGTTCGATCTCGACGAATACGGCAACGCGCATGAGCACGGCGACGGTAGGGTGCCGGCGGGGCTCGAGGACAAGGCCTGGCTTGCGAAGGCGAACTGCCCGGAAATCGCGATCGACGTCATCGAGGAGTGAGAACCTCCTCGGAAACTTCCCTCGATTGAGCCAGAGCGAACGAAGCAAGAGGAAGCCCTAATGTCCGACTCCGCCCACGCCTTGCCTGACTCCGACCGCGTCCTCCCTGAGCATCCGCCCGTCACGGACTGGGTGCACGATTTCGACCACACCGACCCGCGCTGGATCGAAGACCCATTTCCCATCTGGGACGAGTTACGCGCGACGTGCCCCGTGGTGCACACCAAGCGCTTTCAGGGCTGCTATCTGCCGACCAGCTATCAGGCGGTGAAACAGATCGCGCACGATACCGAACATTTCTCCTCGCGCCGCATCATCGTCCGCGACGAGCGCCCCGAGATCCAGAAGAATGCCGCGCCGCCGATCACCTCCGACCCGCCCGAGCACAAGTCTGCCAAGCAGCTCCTGCTGCCGCCCTTCACCCCCGATGCCATGAAGAAGCTTGAGCCGCGGGTGCGCGCGATCTGCAATGAGTTGATCGACGAATTCATCTCCGACGGCCAGTGCGACGCGGCCGCGCGCTACACCAAGCACGTCCCGGTGCGCACGATCTGCCACATGCTCGGCATCCCCGAGAAGGACGGCGATCTCTTCATCAACTGGATCCACATGATCCTCGAGCTCAGCATCAAGGACGAAGGCATGCTGAAGCAGGCGGTGCAGGAGATGACCGCCTATTTCGCCGCCCATATCGAAGAGCGCAAGCAGCGACCGAGCGACGACCTGATCACCACCCTCATGCGCGCCAAGGGCAAGGACGGCCAGCCGCTCGACGACACGCATGTCCTGGGCAGCTTGCGGCTGCTGCTGATCGCCGGCATCGACACCACCTGGAGCGCGATCGGCGCCTCACTCTGGCATCTGGCGAAGACGCCTGCCGACCGCGAGCGGCTGGTGAGCGAGCCGGAACTGATGCCGACGGCGGTTGAGGAACTGCTGCGAGCCTATTCGCCCGTGACCATGGCACGCGAGGTGATGAAGGAGACCACGATCGCCGGCTGCCCGGTCAAGCCCGGCAATATGGTGCTGCTGTCGTTCCCGGCGGCCAACCGCGATCCCGCCGTCTTCCCCGATGCCGGCAAGATCGTGCTCGACCGCAAGAGCAACCCGCATGCTGCCTTCGGGTTGGGCATTCACCGCTGCATCGGCTCCAATCTGGCGCGGATGGAAATGACGGTTGCGCTTCAGGAATGGCTGAAGCGCATTCCTAACTTCTGGCTCGACCCGGCCGGCAAGGTGACGTGGTCGGAGGGCACGGTGCGCGGACCCAGACAGTTGCCGATCCTATTCGAAAAGGCTACCTGAGGCCCCGAAACCCACAACAAGGCATTCGGAGGCCCGACAATGACAGATCAAACACTAACCCGGGCCCCCGAGAAACTCGACGTCGCCGACGTCGAGCGCCGGGTTCGTGCGATCTTCATCGGCTCGGCCGGCAACCTCGTCGAGTGGTACGATTTCTACGCCTACACCGCTTTCGCGTTGTACTTCGCGCCGGCGTTCTTTCCCGCCGCCGACCCGGTGGTGCAGCAGCTCAACGCGGCCGTGCTGTTCGCCGCCACCTTCCTGATGCGGCCGCTCGGCGGCTGGCTGTTCGGCTATCTGGCCGACCATTTCGGCCGGCGACTGTCGCTGACGCTCTCGGTGCTGTGCATGTGCTTCGGCTCGCTCGTGATCGCGGTGACGCCGACCTATGCCTCGATTGGCCTTGCCGCGCCGGCGATCCTGGCGCTCGCCCGCGTCATCGAAGGCCTGAGCTTAGGGGGAGAATACGGCGCGAGCGCCACCTATTTGAGCGAGGTCGCCGACGCCAAGCACCGCGGCTTCTATTCCAGCTTCCAATACGTCACCCTGATCGGCGGCCAGCTCACTGCGATCATCGTGCTGCTGTTGCTGCAGAAGGTGTTTCTCACGCCTGAGCAGCTCAAGACCTGGGGCTGGCGCATCCCCTTCGTCATCGGCGCCTTGCTCGCGATCTTCACCGCGGTGATGCGGCGCAACCTGCATGAGACCGAGGCTTTCATCGAAGCCAAGAAAGCCGTCAAGCCGAGGGGCTCGCTACGCGACCTCTTCCGCTATCCGCGTGAGCTGTTGCTCGTCGTCGGTCTCACGGCCGGCGGCACAGCGGCGTTCTACACCTTCACGACCTATATGCAGACGTTTGTAAAGCTTTCGGTCGGGCTCACCGAGGATCAAACGACGATCGTGATCTTCGGCACGCTGGTGTTCGCGACGCTCTTGCAGCCGACCTATGGCGCGCTGTCGGACAAGATCGGCCGCAAGCCGCTGCTGGTGTTCTTCGGCATCGTCGGCACGCTTGCGACCGTTCCGATCCTGATGACGCTGAAGGAGACCAAGTCGCCGTTCATCGTGTTCCTTCTGATCTGCGCGGCCTGGATCTTCGTGGCGGGCTACACCTCGATCAACGCCATTGTGAAGGCCGAATTGTTCCCCACCAATGTCCGCGCGCTCGGGGTTGGGCTACCTTACGCCATCACGGTGTCGGTGTTCGGCGGCACGGCGCCGGCGATTGCGCTCTATTTCAAAAGCATCGGGCACGAGACCTGGTTCTACTATTATCTGAGCGGCATCATCTTCCTTTCGCTGCTGATCTACTCGACGATGCGCGACACCAAGCACGAATCGGCAATGCACCGGCACGAATAGCGGAGGCCGCAGGAAATGGCCGATGAGAACGAGCCCCCCGAGAGCAAGCTGACCCGCACCAAGCAGCGCTGGGCCCAGGAGGGTCGCTTCCTCACCGGGAAGGTCAGTCGTCCCGAGGAACAGCGCCTGCCGCCCGGGCAGCATTTGACTCGGGATTGGCCGGTGCTCGATCTCGGACTGACGCCGGAAATTTCGCGGGAGCGCTGGCGGCTCGACGTCTACGGCGCGGTCGAGCAGCCGATCTTCTGGGATTTCGCCCAGTTCATGGCGCAGCAGCAGAGGCAATTCACCTCCGATATTCACTGCGTCACGACCTGGTCGCGTTACGATAACCAATGGGAAGGGCTCGCGACGCAAGACCTGCTCACGGCCTGCCAGCCCCGCGAGGACGCGCGCTTCGTCGTGCTTCACTCCTACGACGGCTACACCACCAATCTGGCGTTGGAGGATTTCGCCGCCGAGGACGCGCTGCTCGCCCATAGCTGGTCGGGTCAGCCGCTCTCGTCCGAACATGGCGGCCCGGTGCGGCTGGTGGTGCCGCATCTCTATTTCTGGAAAAGTGCGAAATGGCTACAAGCGATCGAATTCCTCGACAAGGACGCGCCGGGCTACTGGGAAGTGCGCGGCTATCATAACCGCGGCGACCCCTGGGCCGAGCAACGCTATTCCGGCGATTGACGCCTTTCACCTCTCACCGGGAGAGGTGAAACCAAGCGGGAGGAGCTCATGCCGAGCGAACGCTTCCAATTCAAAGGCGAAGGCGGCCACCAGCTCGCGGCAACGCTCGACCTGCCCGATCGTGCGCCCATCGCCTACGCGCTGTTCGCGCATTGCTTCACCTGCGGCAAGGACGTGCTGGCGGCGAAGCGGATCGCGGTGGCGCTTGCCGCCAAGGGCATCGCCGTGCTGCGGTTCGACTTCACCGGGCTCGGGTCCAGCGAAGGCGATTTCGCCAATTCCACCTTTTCTTCCAATGTCGCTGATCTCGTGCACGCCGCCGATCATTTGCGCGAAACGCGGAAAGCACCGGCGATCCTGATCGGCCATAGCCTGGGTGGCGCCGCCATGCTGGCCGCGGCGGAAAAGATCCCGGAGGCGCTCGGCGTGGTCACCATCGCCGCGCCCTCCGATCCGAACCATGTCACCGGCCTGTTCAAGGATCGTCTCGAGGACATCAGGGCAAACGGCCGGGCCGAAGTCTCTCTCGCCGGTCGCCCGTTCCCCATCACGCGCGAATTCCTCGACGATGTCGCCGAGCATGAACTGATGCGGCACATTGCGCATCTGCGCAAGGCGCTCCTGGTCATGCATGCGCCGACAGACGACACCGTCGGGATCGAGAATGCCACGCGCATCTTTCTCGCGGCCAAGCATCCGAAGAGCTTTGTCTCGCTTGACGATGCCGATCATCTGCTGACCATCCGGCGCGATGCGACCTACGTCGCCGATGTCATCGCAGCCTGGGCGAGCCGATATCTGGAGCCCGCCGGTCCCGCGGCGACCTTGAACCTCGGCGAGGTGCCGCGCCACGTCGTGGTGCGCGAAACGCGCGAGAGCAAATTCCAGCAGACCATCGCCGTCGGGCCGCATCAATTGCTTGCTGACGAGCCGATTGCGGCGGGCGGCGAGGACTCAGGACCGGGGCCGTACGACTTCCTGCTGGCGGCGTTAGGGGCCTGCACCTCCATGACCATGCGGCTCTATGCCGAACGCAAGGCTCTGCCGCTCGACCGCGTCACCGTGACGCTTGCCCACAGCAAGATTCACGCGGAGGACTGCGCCGAGTGCGAGACCAAGATCGGCCTGCTGGACCAGATCGACCGGGTGATCGGCATCGAAGGCGCGCTCGATACCGAGCAGCGCAAGCGACTGATGGAGATCGCGGACAAATGCCCGGTGCACCGCACGCTGACGTCCGAAGTCCGCATCCTGACCAGGCCCGCCGATTGACAAAGATCCGGCGGCCTGGCGCTTCAGGTCCATGGGCTTGATTGCGCTTCGATCATGGGCGTTAGCGGCCGCACCCGCAGCGCGCCGCGCAGGCCCGCGGCCGTCCCCGCCAGAATGCCGGCCACCGCAATGAAAGAGGCGAGCGCCAGCGTCGACAGCCCGGTCAACCCCTGCCCGACCGAGCAGCCAAGGGCCATTGCGCCGCCCGCGCCCATCAGCACCGCCCCGCCCGCCGACCGCAACATGTGGCGCGGCGAGCTGAAACCTTCCAGGCGGAAACGCCCGGTCACGAGCGCGGTCGCAACACTGCCGGCGAACACGCCGGCAACGGTGGCTATGCCGAAATTCAACGTGAGACCGGTCGACAACATCACGTACTGCAACGCGTCGGCGATCGGCGCGATGAAAGTCAGCGAAGTTATCGGCACCGGGTTGAACTCATCGGCGCCGAGATAACCGGTCGCAAACCAACCGGCCGCGACCAGGAGGCCGATCATAATGCCCGCCCCGATCTGGTCCGGTGCGCGGCGGAACGGCCGATGCGCGAAGGCGAAGATCAGAAAGGCTGCGCCGATCGCGGCAGCGGCCACGATCCGCGCCGGCGCGCCGTGCAGACCAACGCTCGACAGCCAGGCCGGCAGCGAGGTGACCGTGACGGTGCTCTGCGAGACCTGCAGCGCGGCGATGCGCATCGGCGCAATCAGACCCTTCAGCGTCACCTCCGCGGAAATGCCGACCAGGACGACCACGACGAAGGAGCGCAAGTTGCCGCGCCCGAGCAGTATCAGCGCGCGGGAGGGACAGCCGTTCGCCATCACCATGCCGTAGCCGAACAACAAACCGCCGAAGAACATCAGCGGGCCTGAGAAGGTCGGCTGCAGATAGATCGACTTGCCGAGATCGACGAGGCCGTAGGCGGCAAGCGTTTGGGTGGCGGCAATCGCGACTGCGATCGCAAGCGCATATGTGCGCACCAGGCGCGTGTCCCCCTTCGCCCACCAGCCGCGAAGGCTGCTCATCAGGCAAAAGCCGCTCGCAAGCCCGATCGCGCCGTAGATGAGGCCGATGGCGAGGCCGGCGAGAACGACGAGGTGAGAGGAATCCATCAAAGTATCCGCTGAGTATTCTCAGTGTCATTCCGGGGCGCCTCGAAGAGGCGAACCCGGATCTCGAGATTCCGGGTTCGATGCTTCGCATCGCCCCGGAATGACCGCGTATTACGGCCGCAAGATCACCCGGTCGCGCGAGGAACCGGCGACCGCAAGATAGGCGCGCCCGGCGTCTTCCAACGGATAGATCGCAGTCGAATTGATCGAAAACGGCTTCAGGTGCCCGCTGGCAAAGCCGGGCGCGAGTTCCCGCAACACATCACCAGTCGCGACCGACGACAGCGCCAGTGTATCGACGCCCACATAAGTATGCTGTCCGCGATAGAATTCCAGGATGTTGAACGGCACGACCGGATTGACGGCTGCGATCAGGATCTGCCGGCCGCGGAGGGCGAGCGATTTGTGCGCCGCCTGGAAATAGGGATCACCGACCGTGTTGAAGACGATCGCTGCGCCCTTGCCATCGGTCAGCTCTCGCACCCTCGCGGCGACATCGGTCGCGGAGGCGTCGATCACCTCGATCGTTGCGTTGGCGTGACCCTCATAGGCTTCGTTCTTGCGCACCACCCCGATGACCCGCGCGCCATGCCACGTCGCGATCTGTGTCGCCGCCTGGCCGACCTTGCCGTTGACGCCCATGATCAGCACGGTTTCGCCGGCATTCGGTATGCCGGCGCGGCGGAAACCTTCCATCGCGGTGACGAAGGGAACGCCGATCCCCGCCGCCTCTTCCCAGGAGACCGTCTTCGGCTTCTCGACCACGGCCCCGGCTTCGACGGCGAGATGCGTGGCATGAGTGCCATCGCGCCGAATACCGAGGTCGCCGGAGGAGCCGAACACCTCGCGCCCGATCGTCCCTTCCGGGCCATCGATCACCACGCCAGCATAGTCGCGTCCCGGCGTACGCGGGAACACGGCGTAAGCCATCAGCCCGGTCGCGGCCTTCACGTCCGACGGATTGACCGCGGCGGCCTTGATCTCGATCAGCACCTCATTGTCACGGCGCGACAGCGTGCGTCGCTCGATCACCGGTGAAAGCGAAGCGGCATCAGCCGCCTTCGCGTTCAGCCGCACGCAGCGCGCTTCGACCGCAATGGGTGGGAGTTCGGGCTTTGGTGACATCAGGGGAATTCCGGAAGTTCTCACTCCGGCTGCTGTTACCCCTTCGGGCGCTTGTCGTAAACCCGCTTGGCCTTGCCGAGCGAACGCTCCAGCGTCTCCGGCGCGACCGCCTTCACCTTGGCGGTGATGCCGATGGTGTTCTTGATATGCGCGGTGATCCGCTCGGCGTGCTCGACGAGGCCGCGGCCGTCCCAGCTCTCGGGGCGAGACTCGGCGATGATGGTCAGTTCATCCATGCGGCCGTCGCGGGTCAGTTCGAGGATGAAATGGCCGCCGCACCAGTCGGTCGCGAGCAGCACCTCCTCGATCTGGGTCGGGAACAGGTTGACCCCGCGCAGGATGATCATATCGTCCGAACGTCCCGTCACCTTCTCCATCCGCCGCATGCCGGGCCGCGCGGTGCCCGGCAACAGCCGCGTGAGGTCGCGGGTGCGATAGCGGATCACCGGAAAAGCCTCCTTGGTCAAGGAGGTGAAGACGAGTTCGCCCTTCTCGCCGTCAGGCAGCACCTTGCCGGTCTCGGGATCGATCACTTCGGGATAGAAGTGGTCCTCCCAGATGTGCAAACCATCCTTGGTCTCGACGCATTCCTGCGCGACGCCCGGACCGATCACTTCGGATAGCCCGTAAATGTCGGTCGCATCCATGTCGAAGGCGTCCTCGATCTCGGCGCGCATCGCGTTGGTCCAGGGCTCGGCGCCGAAGATACCGATTTTGAGCGACGATTTGCGCGGGTCGAGGCCCTGGCGCTTGAACTCATCGAGGATCGCTAGCATGTAGCTCGGTGTCACCGTGATGATATCAGGGCGAAAATCATTGATGAGCTGCACCTGCCGCTCGGTCATGCCACCAGAGATCGGCACCACGGTGCAGCCGAGCTCTTCCGCGCCGTAATGCACGCCCAAGCCGCCGGTGAAGAGACCATAGCCATAGGCGTTATGGATGATCATGCCGGCCCGGCCGCCAGCGGCGCGGATCGAACGGGCCATCACGCTCGACCAGGTTGCGATATCCGCCTTGGTGTAGCCGACCACGATCGGCTTGCCGGTCGTGCCCGACGACGCATGCACACGCACCAGCTTCTCGCGCGGGACCGCGAACATGTTGAAAGGATAGTTTTCGCGCAGGTCTGTCTTCGACGTGAACGGGAATTTGGCAAGATCCGACAGCTCTTCGAAATCGGAAGGATGCACGCCGGCCTTGTCGAAAGCCTTTCTGTAGTGCGCGACGTTCTCATAGGCATGGGCGAGCGACCATTTCAGGCGCCGCGTCTGCAGCGCTATGATCTCGTCGCGCGAGGCGCGCTCCGCCTCATCCATTTCGGGATTATAACTGCTGGCCCTTACTTTCAGGCTTGTCGTAGCCATCTCGTTGTCCTCGGCGTTCCCCAGACATTTTCATTGTTGTTTGCTCTCGCTCTCCGGCAGCCACGTCCCTACAACGGTGCGAGAATGGCCGCGAAACTCGGCGATCACCTCGTCGCCCGCGGTGACACGCACATCGTAAATTCCGGAGCGTCCATTGCGCGAGATTTCGCGCGCGACGGCAATGAGGCGATCGCCGAGCTTCGCCGGGCGAATGAAGCTGATCTGGCAGTGCGCGGCCACAGCGCGCTCGTTGCGGCTGTTGCAGGCAAAGGCAAATGCGGAATCGGCGAGCGTGAAGATGAATCCGCCATGGGCGATACGCTGGCCGTTCACCATCTGCGGCTGGATGGTCATGGCGAGCGTCGCTTCGCCCGGCTTGACGTTCAGGATTTCCATGCCGAGCCCCGAGCTCGCATCGTCCTCCTTCCACATCGCATCGGCACAGGCGCGCGCAAGATCGTCGGGCGATAGTGTGGCCTTGACGTTCACCTACAACTCCCCGGATTCTCGGGCTTGTTCGAGCAAGCCTCTTGAGATTGCATGCTGCGGCGAAGCGACCGATGAGTCAACGACGCCTCATATTTTAGACGTGGTCGTAGTCCACTACCACGCGCTCGGACACCGGCTTGGCCTGGCACGTCAGAACAAATCCAGCTTTTAACTCCCACGGCTCCAGCGAATAGTTGCTGTCCATCTCCGCTTTGCCTTCGACAAGCTTGGCGCGGCAGGTCGAGCACATGCCGCCCTTGCAGGCAAATGGCAAATCGATACCGGCGCGCAACGCAGCATCCAAGATGGCCTCGCCTTCCGCCACCGGCACGTCGCGGCGCTTCCCGTCGATGATCAGTGACGCGAATGCTTTCGGCGGCGCCGAGGCCGAAACCAGCGCCTTAGGCCGCGGCTTGCCGCCGAATTCGGAGACGAAGCGCTCGACATGAATGCGCTCGGCCGCGATGCCGAGCGCGCGGCAAGTCGCCTCGACCTCCTCGCTCATGCCGATCGGGCCACAGATGAAAACATGATCGACACTTTCGGCCGGTACCATCGCTCGCAGCAACACTTTCACCTTGTCGCCGTCCAGCCGCCCATGCAGGATCGCGATGTCCTGCTCCTCGCCGGAGATCACGTGGAACACCGAGAAACGGTCGATGAAACGGTCCTTCAACTCCTCGAGCGCTTCGCGGAACAGCATGCCCTCGGTGGTACGGTTGCCGTAAAACAGGAAGAAGCAGCTCTTCGGTTCGCGGGCGAGCACGCCCTTGATGATGGACAGAATTGGGGTGATACCGGAGCCTGCGGCAAAGCCGAGATATGTGCGTGCATCAGCGGCCGATGGCGCGACCCCGAAGCGGCCGGTCGGCGTCATCACGTCAAGCTGATCGCCTTTCTTCAAGTCCTCCGCGGCCCAGTTCGAAAACGCGCCACCGTCGATCTTCTTCACGGCGATGCGCAGCTCACCATCATCGGGGCCGGAGCAGATGGAATAGGAACGACGCACTTCCTCACCGTCCAGCGTGGTCCGCAGGGTGAGGTATTGGCCCGGCGTGAAACAATAGTCATCGGCGAGCTCTTTAGGGATCGCGAAGGTGAGCGAAATTGCATCGGCAGTTTCGCGACGAAGATCGTCGACCGCGAGGCGATGAAAGCGAGGGGCGTGGGACATTACAATTCTGCTCTCAATACACATGCCGGCGTCATTGCGAGGAGCGGAGCGACGAAGCAACCCAAAGTCTCACGCGTGACGTCAATGGCATTTGAAATAATCAAAAGGCTCGCGGCAGCTCTTGCAGCGCCACAGGGCCTTGCAGGAGGTCGAGCCGAACTCCGAGAGCCGCTCGGTGTTGTCCGAACCGCAATGCGGACAAGCCACCTGCTGCACACCAAACAGCGCGCGGCGCGAGCTCGCAGACAGAGGCGGCGCGATGCCGAACTCCCTTAGTTTGCGGCGCCCCTCGTCGCTCATCCAGTCAGTCGTCCAGGCCGGCGACAGCACGGTGCGCACTTTGGGATTGCGAAACCCCTCGCGCTCCAGGGCCAGCTCGATCTCCAGCGCAATCATGTTCATGGCGGGGCAGCCGGAATAGGTCGGTGTGATCGCAACTTCGACGCGATCACCGGCGACCGCGACATGCCGCAGCACGCCGAGATCGGCGATCGTCAAAACCGGAATCTCCGGGTCGACGACGCTCGCGGCCGCTTCCCAGGCGCGTCGCTGGTCGTCGATTTCGTGATCGACTTTGTCCTGCACGGCTACCATGTCAGACCCGGAAATGTCCGCTGCATATATTGCAGCTCACTTAAAAGGTGGCCGAGATGCTCACTGTGCCGGCCACTGCGGCCGCCTTGCTGCATCCAGCTAGTGTTTGGCAGCGTCAAAGTCGCTTCGCCGACGACATCGGAAATTGTCGTCAGCCACTGCTGGCGCAAGCCGGCCGGATCGATCGCGGCGCCGTTATCGATCAAGCCGCGCTCGGCGTCATCGACCGAAAACATCTCGCCGGTGAAGGCCCAGAGATCCTCGATCGCGGCCTGCGTGCGCGCGTGGCTTTCCTCTGTGCCATCGCCGAGCCGGATGATCCATTCGCAGGAGTGGCGCAAATGATAGGCGCTCTCCTTCTCCGATTTGCCCGCGATCGCCGCGAGCGTGGCATCGCTCGATCTGGTCATGGCGCGCCAATAGAGATCGGCGAAGGCGGAATAGAACAATTGCCGCACCATGGTGCGCGCAAAATCGCCGTTCGGCTGTTCGAGCAGCAGCAGGTTGCGGTATTGCCTGACGTCGCGCAGATAGGCGAGCTTGTCCTCTTCGTTGTCATTGCCCTCGACCTTGGCAGCGTAGGAATAGAGCTCGCGCGCGTGGCCGAGGAGATCGAGCGCGATGTTTGACAAGGCCATGTCCTCCTCCAGCATCGGCGCGTGGCCGCACCATTCCGACAGCCGATGCCCGAGGACCAGCGCGTCATCGGCGCGACGCAGCGTGTACAGCACCAGCGGCGTTTCGGAGACCTGGATATTGGAGACCATCGATCAACTTGCTCCTTCCTCATCCTGAGGAGCCCGCGTGAGCAGGCGTCTCGAAGGATGGGCTCCGGGCCTCATGGTTCGAGACGGCGCTGCCGCGCCTCCTCACCATGAGGATTGAAAGTCACATATGCCCGACTTCTTCTGGCACTTCATAGAACGTCGGATGCCGGTAGATCTTGGACGCCGCCGGCTCGAACATCATGGCCTTGTCAGCCGGATCGGACGCGGTGATCGCGCTCGACGGCACCACCCAGATCGAAAGGCCCTCGCCGCGGCGGGTGTAGATGTCGCGCGCAGCCTGCAGCGCCATGGTGGCATCGCTCGCATGCAGAGAGCCGACATGCTTATGCGCAAGCCCGTTGCGGCTACGGATGAACACCTCCCACAATGGCGTGTTCGGCGTGGCCATGCTGACCTCCCTCAAGACCTATTCGGCGGCCTGTGCGGCCTGCCGGCATTTGCGCTTTTCCGCGTAAGCCGCGGCGGCTTCGCGCACCCAGGCGCCCTCGTCATGCGCCTTGCGCCGCGCCGCCAGACGGTCGCGGTTGCAGGGGCCGTTGCCGGCGAGCACCTGCTTGAACTCATCCCAATCGATCTCGCTGTAACGCCAATGCCCGTCCGCATCCTGTGTCATGCCGGGATCCGGAATGGTGAGCCCCAAAAATTGCGCTTGCGGGACGGTGGCATCGACGAATTTCTGGCGCAGCTCGTCATTGGAGAAGCGCTTGATCTTCCATTTGGTGGAAGTGTCGCCGTGCTGGCTCGCCTTGTCGGGCGGACCGAACATCATCAAGACCGGCCACCACCAGCGATTCAGCGCATCCTGTGCCATCGCCTTCTGCTCGTCGGAGCCGCTGCAAAGCGTCAGCATGATCTCGTAGCCCTGGCGCTGGTGAAAGGATTCTTCCTTGCAGACCCGGATCATGGCGCGCGCATAAGGGCCATAGGAACAGCGGCAGAGCGGAATCTGGTTCATGATCGCGGCGCCGTCGACCAGCCAGCCGATCACGCCGATATCCGCCCAGGTCAGGGTCGGGTAATTGAAGATTGAAGAGTACTTCGCTTTTCCGGCCAGCATCGCATCGACCAGTTCCTCGCGCGAGGCGCCGAGCGTTTCGGCGGCGGCATAGAGATAAAGCCCGTGCCCACATTCGTCCTGAACCTTGGCGAGCAGCGCCGCCTTGCGGCGCAAGGTCGGCGCGCGGGTGATCCAGTTCCCTTCCGGGAGCATGCCGACGATCTCTGAATGAGCGTGTTGGGAGATCTGCCGGACCAGGGTCTTGCGGTAGGCGGCCGGCATCCAGTCGTTCGGCTCGATGCGCTCTTCCGCATCGACGCGCGCCTGGAAATGCGCGGCGCGCGCGGCATCCTCAAGGCTGCGATCGTCCGCATGCGACGTATTCAGCGCCTGGGTGTACATGGCGCACCTCCCAAATTAATTGAAGGGAAATATATATCATAATCATCGTCAATCAAGATATTTTTGTAACATATCGGTCAATCCGCGACCGCGAACCGGCGCGACAATATCGCGCGCGCCTGCGGCAGCGGCCCGGATTCGTTGGTTCCGTGGCTGTCGAGCCATTGTTCGGACGGGATCAGCAGCGCGCGATAGATCTCGCCGCAAAGCTGGCGCGCCGCACTCCCCGGCCAATCCCGCGGCAGGAGCTTTGCCGGCAGCAGCGGATCGCGCAGCACCACGCGGCGGTAATAATGGATGAGGAGGATGCGCGCGATGAAGGCATCCAGGTCGGTGAGCCGCTCACGGCGGCCGATCCAGTCGCGCAGCGGCGCGAAGGTCTTCATGAATTTCAGATAGGCGTCCGCAGTGCGTTCGAGCGGCCAGCTCTCGCGCAAGAGCCGCCGGCCGCTGTCATCCTCGGCCGAGACTTCGAGACGGATGGCGCGACTCGCCTCCTGCGGAACGGCAACGCCTGACGGTGCCACCCACACGCCGGGCAACGGACTGCCGAAGCCGGCATTCTTCAGCGCCTCGCGCGAGGCCTCGCGGTCCTCGCCATTAGCGATCAAGAGCAGTTCGAAGCGTCCGCTCCAGTCCGACGGCGGCGGATCGTAGATGTGCCGCGTCGCAGCCGCGAAGGTCTCCCTGCCCTTCTCGGCCAATCGGTAGAAACTGTTGCGGCCGACCTTTTCGCGTTCCAGCCAGCCGTCGGCGGCGAGCCGCGACATCGCCGTGCGCACCACGCCGCTATCGATGTCGAGGGCCGTGAAGAATTCCAGGAGCGTCCCGAGCCACACCGAGCCGCCGCGCGGCACGATGGCGTCGCCGAACACGGTGATGACGATGGAGCCGGTGCGCGAGGGCTCGCGCTTGAGCTGATGGATGATGCGACTGAGCGCGGCAGGCTGCGGCATGCGCCCACGCTTACCGCGATTTTCAGCCTAGGCACAACGTCGCGCAGCGATCTACCTATGTGGATCGGGATAGAGGAGACCACGCCAACCGCTGCGGTCGAACGGCCGCCAGCGGCCCTCCGGCTGCGCCAGGCGATCGGCGATCGCATAGACGACCGCGGGATGATAGCCCATCCCGCAATGGCTGCTTTGCACCTCGATGCTCTCCGAATTGGCCGATTTCTTTTCCATGCAGCCCTGCCAGGCGCAGATGCCGTCGCTGCGGCTGTAGATCGCGGTGGTTGGCACTGGCGGCGGCTCGGCAAGCGAGCCAAAGCGCGGATCGACCTCGTCGGCCCGACGGCCACTGACGAGTTCATACACGCGCCAGGCATTGGTCGCCTTGGGATGGCCCGCGAAGGGGCTTGCCAGCGTGATCACGCTGCGCACCCGTTCCGGCATCATCTTGGCAAGCTGCCTGGCGTAGAGACCGCCAAGGCTCCAGCCAACCAGGCTGATCTTGCGCCCATGCGCGTCGTTCAGCTCGCGGACCAGATCGACCATGGCCTCGTGCACACCGTCGCGAGGGCCATAGTTGCGCCCCAAGCGCCAGCCGCTCACCGCGTAGCCGCGGTTCTTCAGAAAGCTGCGCAGCGGCCGTGTCGACAGATCCGAAGCGACAAGACCCGGCAATACGAGAACCGGGTGACCGTCGCCGCGTGGCGCCAGGCTCAGCAGCGGCAGGCTGCCGATAAAAGCGCCGAGTTCGTGGATCGCTCTGCCCTCGAGCAGCATCAAAGTCTTGGACGGTGGGCGCGGGATTTGCGCGGGGATGGACATCCTCGATTTTCTCGCTTGATCTCGCCTCTCCGGCGGATGAGTGCGCCGATGCATGAGGGCACTCTGCGGCCTTCAATTTAGCTAGGCCGACTTCTCCGCCATTCAAGCGGACCATATGGGGCGGGCTGTCTGGATTGCGTCGTCGCTTGCGCCCCTCGCACGAAGAAAAAAAGGCCCGCGCGGAGCGGGCCTTGCGAATGATCCGCCGATTTGAAGTGCAATCAGGCCGTCTTGTTGTAGGCCTTGGCGAAGTTGTCCTGCACGGTCTTCGCACCGTTCGCGACGAGCTTGCCGAAATACTCGCCGGTCGACTTGGCCCGCGAGAGGAAGGTTTCGCCGCTGGCGCGCGCAAGGTCCGACTGGATCTGCACCGCTTCGTTGAAGGTCCTGGCGGAGGCCAGCTTGTCGATGCCAGCGAAGAACGCCTCGGTGTCCTGATAGATCGCCTGCTGAATGTTGCGGCCGATCTTGGTCGCCTCGCTGATGGAATCAGCAACGGCGGTTTCGATCACGGCAGTCACCTTCTCCGAGCCGGCATAGGCTTCGGCAACCCGCTCCTTCGCGGTATTGGCCGCACGCTTCACGAACTCGCGGGCGGCTTCGGGAACTTCCGCGTTCTGCAGATTCTTGAACGCCTCGGTGACGGGCGCGAAGGCTTCCTTCACACTGTCGAACACGGAATTCGTCTCAGTGGTCATAGGTTCTCTCCATCCTCAGATTCGAGCTATGGGCTCACCCCGTCCGGATTGGCCCAGGGCACACGCTCGTTATGCCAAAATTGATTGTGCATCGCAACATATATGTTGCATTGCGGTATCACGCATCCGTGATCATTATAGGTTTCATGATACCTCTAATCCGCTAAAACTGCGGTCGCGTCGCTCACTTATTTTCTTCAGCCGAAGGCGGAGGCCTTGGACCGCGACGGTCTTGGCGCCCGGGCTGCGGCTTCCGGCACCTTCTGCAGCCACGCCCCAGTTGGCGAGGGAATTGAACCCCTTCTGCATCTCGCCAAACATCTTTTGCCATAACGCGAGAGCGTCGCTGGTCTTTCAGCCATGCCAACTCCGCATCGCGCGGGATTTGCGGCCTTGTTGTTGGTCGGCCACGCGGCTGGTCCGCTTGTCGGCCGGCCATGCGGCTGCGACGAGCCGAGCCGAGTGCTCAAGCTCCGTGGCCGAAACAGCAATACCGCTGGCATCTATTCTGCGATACTCAAGGCCGTGATTTGAACCCTTCTCCTTAAGTATGACCTCGCAAAGCCAACCTGCAGAGGAAACACCGACGTGAGCTCAGTCGCCCATCAGGGAGAACAGTTCGTCCGCGCCAACGGCATCGACATCTGTTACGAGATCTTTGGCGCTGCCGATGCCGAACCCATGCTCCTCATCATGGGGCTCGGCGCGCAGATGGTGCTGTGGGACGACGCATTCTGCGCGCACCTCGCCGCGCGCGGCTTCCGCGTCATCCGTTTCGACAATCGCGACATCGGCAGATCCTCAAAGCTTTCCGGCGGCAAGCGGCTGACCCCGCTCGAACTGCTCAAACTACGTTTCCTCCACATTCCGGTCACTGCGCCCTACAAGCTCGATGACATGGCCAAGGACACGGTTGGCGTCATGGATGCGCTCGGCATCCACTCGGCGCATCTGGTCGGCGCGTCCATGGGTGGCATGATCGCCCAGGAAGTGGCTATCTCCTTCCCGCACCGGCTGCGTTCGCTGACGTCGATCATGTCGACCACGGGCAATCCGCGCGTGCCGCCGCCGAGCCGCCAGGCGACGGCTGTCCTGATGGCGCCGCCGCCCAACACGAAAGACGAATTCATCACGCGCTTTGCGCAGACCTACAAGATTCTGCGCACCGGCCGCTTTCCGCAAGATGAAGCGCTCGACCGCTCCCGCGCCGAACGCATCTTTGCGCGCGGCCTGAGCCCCGCCGGCAGCGGGCGGCAATTGCGCGCGATCCTCGCTTCCGGCAGCCGCAAGGAGCGGCTGGCATCGGTGAAGGCGCCGACGCTTGTCATCCACGGCACGGCCGATCCACTGGTGCACCCTTTTGGCGGAAAGGACACCGCGGCATCTATTCCCGGGGCAAAGCTCCTGATGATCGAAGGCATGGGGCATGTGCTCGCGGTCGAGCTGTGGCCGCAGATCATCGATGCGATCGCAGCGCACGCGCACGGGGCGGCGGCGAAGGCGGCGTAGCATCTTCTTCGTCGTTCCGGACGAGCGAGCGCGATCCGGGACGACGAAAGGGAGTGCACGTCTACCCGAACCGCCGTCGGCGCCATTCGATCAGCTTGGCGCTGACCTCGTCCGGCTTTTCCTGTTGGGTCCAGTGGCCGCTGTCGCGCACAAGATATTTCTCCAGGTCCGGCACCAGCTTCTCCATTCCGTCGGCGGCCGACGGCGGCAGCACGCGATCGTTCTCGGCCATGATCATCAGGGACGGCACGCGCACGATGTGATCGAGATCGGCCGAGCGCTGCCAGTTGCGTGACATGTTGCGGTACCAGTTGATGCCACCGGTGAAGCCGGTCCGCGTGAAGGTGTCGACAAAGACCTGCATCTCCTCCGACGAAAGAAATGGCTGTCGGGGATCGAGTTTTCCGTCATAGCTGGCGACGATCTGCGGAAAAGCGAGATTGACCTTCGGCAAGGCGCCGATGCCCGCAACCGGCGGCTCGGCCGATGGTGCGTCGTTGCGCGGCAGCGGCTTGCGCATGAAGAAGTCGAAGGTCTGCTCCACGCGGCTGCCAAAGATTCTGTCCGGCTCGTGCGCGCCGTCCTGGAATTGCACGATATACATGTCCGCGCCGAAACGAGCACGCAACAGCTCGATCGGGTCGGCCCAGGCACGGTTGGTGTGCGGCGTGTTGAGGCCGACGACCCCGGCAACGCGCTCAAGGTACCGCAGCGGCATCTGCCAGACGACGAAACCGCCCCAGTCGTGGCCGACGAAAATCGCCTTGTCGATGCCGAGATGATCGAGCAGGCCGACGAGGTCGCCGGTCAGATGCTCGATGTCATAGGCCTCGACGGGCTCCGGGCAGTCGGTCGCGCCATAGCCGCGCTGGTCGGGCGCGATGACACGAATTCCGGCTTCGCTCAACGCCTTGATCTGATACCGCCACGAAAAAGCCAGTTCGGGCCAGCCATGGCAAAGCACGAGCGGCGGCGTGTCGGTCTTCGGGCCGGCTTCATAAAAGCCCATACGGATGCCGTTCACATGCGCGAATTGGAGCGGCGGCATATCGATCATGATTGCCTCCCGGCGTTCGGCCCGCGGCTGCCGCTATTTCTTCTTGTCGTTCGGGCGGGAGCTGCCGAGACCGGCCATGGTCACGAACATGTCCTGAAAGCGTTCGGCAAGCTTGGGATCGAAGGTCAGCCAACTCTGGATCAAGGCCTCCGGCGACATCTTTTCGATGTTCGTCATCATCTGCTGCTGCAGCTTGTCCATCACCGCCGTCTGCATGGGCGCGACGTCGGGAAATCCGAAAAATTGCCGGGCTTCGAGAGGCGTGCAATCGATCTCGATATTGACCTTCATTTCCACTCCTGAGCGCGCTGTGCTGGCCAGCTGCAGTATCGCCGCGACGACCCGTGCTGCGCAAGCGAACTGATGGTCTGATCGTGCTCAAGGTGAACATCGCTGCCGCTACCCATTTGCCGCCAATCAAGACTCGTCCCTCCGCTGCAGTTGCAAAGCCGTCGCTCGCAGGTGCAAACCGCTGGTTTCTCGGGGAAATCGCGCTTGCGCGGGTGGAAAACTCGATCCAACATGGCTCAATCCTTGCAAGGTCGCGATGCTGGACGAGCAGCGCCATCAGCGGAGAATGTTGGAGAACGTTGGTAATGTCGGTACGTCAAAACTTGCTCGCGGCGATTGTCGCCGCAATGGTGGCTGTCGCGGCGTCACCGGCTTCAAGTCAGGTGCTGCGCTATGCCAACCAGGGCGAATTGAAGTCGCTCGATCCCTACACGCTGAAGGAAACGACGACCATCGCCCATCACGCCCATGTCTATGAGGGCCTGGTCGGGCGCGACAAGGATTTGAAGATCGTCCCGGCGCTCGCGGAGAGCTGGGAAACCCTGGATCCGACCCATTGGCGCTTCCACCTGCGCAAGGGCGTCAAATTCCACAATGGCGATCCCTTCACCGCCGACGACGTCCTGTTCTCCGCCGACCGGGTGCGTGCCAACGGCTCCAACTTCCTGTCCAACGTCCCGGGGGACGCGAAGTTCGTCAAGGTCGATGATTACACCGTCGACGTGATGCTCTCGGCGCCCAACCCCATCCTGATCTCGCAATGGGATGGCTGGTACATCATGGACAAGAAATGGAGCGAGGAGCACGACTCGATCGCGCCGACGCCGGCTTCCGCCACCACGCCGAGCTATGCCGCACTGCATGAGAACGGCACCGGCCCCTTCATCATCGAGAGCCATCAGCCGGGGGTGAAGACCGTGTTCAAGGTCAACCCGAACTGGTGGGGCAAGCCGGAACATAACCTCAAGGAGATCATCTTCACCCCGATCGCCTCGGACGCGACCCGGGTCGCCGCCCTGCTGTCGGGCGAAGTCGACGTGATCGAGCCGGTTCCGATCCAGGACATTCAGCGGGTCAACGCCAGCGGCGTCGCCACCGTCATGAACGGACCGGAGCTGCGCACGATCTTTCTCGGCATGGACCAGGCGCGAGACGAACTGCTTTATTCGAATGTCAAGGGCAAGAACCCGTTCAAGGACATCCGTGTCCGAGAGGCCTTCTACAAGGCGATCGATGTCGACCTGATCAAGAACCGCGTGATGCGCGGGTTGTCGACGCCATCCGCCCTGATGATCGCGCCGCAACTCTTCGCCTTGTCCAAGGATTTCACGCGGCCGAAAGCCGATATCGACGGTGCGAAGAAACTGATGGCCGAGGCCGGCTACGCTGACGGCTTCGAGGTCACCATGGACTGCCCCAACGATCGCTACGTCAACGACGCCGCGATCTGCCAGGCCGTGGTCGGCATGCTGGCACGCATCGGCGTCAAAGTGGATCTCCTGGCGCAGCCAAAGGCACAGTACTTCGGCAAGGTGCTGAAGCCGGGCGGTTACAAGACCTCGTTCTACCTCCTGGGCTGGACGCCGGCGTCCCAGGATTCACATAACGTGCTGCACGATATCCTCGGTTGCCGCGATGACCCCAAAGACCCCACGCGCGGCGAAGCCAATCTCGCCGGCTATTGCAACAAGGAACTCGATGCGCTGGCCGACAAGATCCTGGTCGAGAGCGATACCGCCAAGCGCGACCAGATGATCAAGCAGGCCTTCGAGATCGCGATCAAGGATTGGGCCTATATCCCGCTGCATCAGCAGGCGCTGTCCTGGGGCGTGTCGAAGAAAGTGAAATTGACCCAGCGCGCGGACAACCAGGTGCTGCTGTACTGGGCCACCAAACAGGAAGAGTAGGCGTCGGTGCCCGTGAAGTCCCGGAAGCATTCGCTTCCCGGCACTTGTGGGTTGGCCGCACCGGCGCGGCGCGTCTTGAAGAGACGTAGAAGAGACGTAAAAGGAAGAGATGCTCGCTTTCACTCTTCGCCGCATGATTCAGGCGATCGGCGTGATGCTCGCGGTCGGCATCATCGCCTTTGCGATGTTCCGCTTCGCAGGCGATCCGGTAAACCAGATGGTCTCAATCGATACATCGGCCGCCGAGCGCGCAGCGATCCGCAAATCGCTCGGCCTCGACGATCCGATCATCGTGGAGTTCGCCCATTACTTCGCCAATGCCGCGCAGTTCAAGTTCGGCGTTTCCTACCAATTCCGCCTGCCGGTTGCCGACCTGTTGAAGGAGCGGATGCCCGCGACGCTGGAGCTCGCCACCTGCGCCACCATCCTCGCGATGGTGTTTGGTATTCTCATGGGCGTCTATTCGGCGCTGCGCCGTGATACGCTGCTTGCCAAGGCGTTCCAGGCGATTTCGCTGATCGGAATCTCGCTGCCGACCTTCCTGATCGGCATTTTGCTGATCTATCTGTTTTCGGTCACGCTGGGATGGCTGCCCTCTTTCGGCCGCGGCGAGGTCGTGAAGATCGGCTGGTGGAGCACGGGG
Source organism: Bradyrhizobium sp. ARR65 (assembly GCF_000472385.1). Taxonomy (GTDB): domain Bacteria; phylum Pseudomonadota; class Alphaproteobacteria; order Rhizobiales; family Xanthobacteraceae; genus Bradyrhizobium. Next base: position 36,694 of record NZ_AWZU01000048.1, on the reverse strand, counting down.
CTGCTCACGCTCTCGGGGCTAAAGGCCCTGATCATGCCCTCGATCACGCTCGGCCTGTTCCAGATGACCTTGATCATGCGCCTGGTGCGTGCCGAGATGCTGGAAGTCTTGCGCACCGACTACATCCGCTTCGCCCGCGCACGCGGATTGACCACGCGCGCTATTCATTTCGGGCATGCGCTGAAGAACACGCTGGTTCCGGTCATCACCGTGACAGGACTGCAGTTTGGCTCGGTAATTGCATTCGCGATCATCACCGAGACCGTGTTCCAGTGGCCGGGGATGGGCCTTCTCTTCGTGCAAGCCGTGCAAAATGTCGATATCCCGATCATGGCGGCTTATCTCTTGATGGTGTCCTTGATCTTCGTCACCATCAATCTCGTTGTCGACATCCTCTACACCGTCGTCGATCCGCGCTTGCGCGCAACCATCAGCCGTCCGGCCTGACGCATGAGCGACGCCGTCGTACCGCACAAAACCGATGCCGGCGCACCAGCAGCACACGCCTCGGCGTCCGGCTGGTTCACGCGCGTGATCGAGAGCGACCTGTTCTATTCGTTCTGCCGTTCCAAGCTAACGATAACAGCGGCACTTGTGACGCTACTGTTCTTTCTGCTCGCGATTTTCGCGCCCCTGATCTCAGTGCAAAATCCGTTCGACCCGGCGCAGTTGCAGCTCATCAATTCGCGTATTCCGCCGCTCTGGACCGCTGACGGCCAGACGCCGTTCCTGCTCGGCACCGATGAGCAAGGCCGCGACGTGCTCTCGGCCATCCTCTATGGTCTGCGCATTTCGCTCGTCGTCGGCGTGCTCGGCGTCGCCTTCTCCGGCGCGCTCGGCATCCTGCTCGGCCTGATTGCAGGCTATGTCGGCGGCGCGGTCGACAGTCTCATCATGCGGATCGCCGACGTGCAGCTCACCTTCCCTGCCATCCTGATCGCGCTGCTGGTCAATGGCGTGGTCAAGTCGGTGTTCGGCAACCGGCTCGATGCTGCGAGCATGCTGGGCGTATTGGTGCTCGCGATCGGCCTGAGCTTCTGGGTGCAATATGCGCGCACGGTGCGCGGCTCGGTGCTGGTCGAGAAGAGCAAGGATTACATTGCAGCAGCCCAACTGATCGGCCTGCCCGCGCCCGTTATCATGCTGCGCCATGTGCTGCCCAACACCATGAGCCCGATCCTGGTGATCGCCACCATCAATCTCGCGCTTGCCATCATCACGGAAGCGACGCTGTCCTTTCTCGGCTCCGGCATGCCCGACACCATGCCCTCGCTCGGCACCTTGATCCGGATCGGAAACAATTATCTGTTTTCCGGCGAATGGTGGATCGTGGCCTTTCCCGGCTTTGCACTGGCCGCACTGATCCTGTCCATCAACCTGCTTGGCGACTGGTTGCGCGACGCGCTCAATCCGAAGCTCAGATGAGCCGCCACTTTTCTTGAAGACCTGACCGCATGACCCAACCCGTGCTTTCGTTGCGTAACCTCCAGGTGGAGTTCAAAACCCGCCGCGAGAGGTTGCGCGCCATCGACGGCATTTCGTTCGACATCGCCAAAGGCGAAGTGCTGGGCGTGGTCGGCGAATCCGGCGCCGGCAAATCGGTGACGGGCTCGGCGGTGGTCGGCTTGATCGATCCGCCCGGCCGGATCGCGGGCGGCGAAATCCACCTCTCGGGCTTACGCATCGACAACCTCCCTCCGGAGGAGATGCGAAAGATCCGGGGAAAACGGATCGGCATGATCTTTCAGGATCCGCTCACCAGTCTCAATCCACTCTACCGGATCGGCGACCAGATCGTGGAGACGATCAGGACCCACATCGGCATGTCGGAACAGGCCGCGCGCAAGCGCGCCATCGACCTGCTCGCCGAGGTCGGCATCCCAGCGCCGGAAAAACGCATCGACGGCTATCCGCACGAATTCTCCGGCGGCATGCGCCAGCGCGTTGTCATTGCGCTCGCGATCTGCGCCGAGCCGGAACTGATCATCGCCGATGAGCCGACCACCGCGCTTGACGTCTCGGTGCAGGCGCAGATCATCGCCCTGATCAAGCGGCTCGGCCGCGATCACGGCACGGCGGTGATGCTGGTGACCCATGACATGGGCGTGATCGCCGAGACCTGCGACCGCGTGGCCGTGATGTATTCGGGGCGCATTGCCGAAATCGGCCCGGTGCAGGACGTCATCAGGAATCCGCTGCATCCTTACGCCAAGGGGCTGATGGGCGCGATCCCCACCCTGACGGGCGAAGACCTCCGGCTGGTGCAAATCCCCGGTTCGATGCCGCGGCTGTCCGCTATTCCACCGGGTTGTCCGTTTAATCCACGCTGCGCCTTTGCCTTCGAGCGCTGCCGCGTCGAGCGGCCCGAGCCGATCCAGCGGGGAGCCCAGGCGGTCGCCTGCCATCTCTACGACAGCTCGCTCAAGGAGAGCGCGGCATGAGCTTCGTCGAGATCAGGAATCTGCGGCGCGTGTTCGACGTCTCCAAGCCGTGGCTGAACCGCGTACTCGAGGGCGGCCATCTCGAGTTCCTGAAAGCAGTTGATGGCATCAGCTTCGACATCAAGAAGGGCGAGACCTTTGCGCTGGTCGGCGAATCCGGGTCCGGCAAGACCACCGTCGCGCGCATGGTGGTCGGCCTGCTGCCGCCCAGCTCCGGTGATGTCGTGATCGACGGCGTCTCAATGACCGATCCGCGCCAGGCGCAGATGCGGCAGCGTCTGCGCCGCCGCATCCAGATGATCTTCCAGGACCCCTATGCGAGCCTGAACCCGCGTTTCAGGGTCGATGCCACAATCGCCGAGCCGATCCGTGCCTTCGACCTGATCCAGGGCGAACGCCAGATCAAGGAGCGCGTCGACGAGCTGCTGACCCTGGTCGGCCTGCATCCCGACGACGGCCTGAAATATCCGCATGAATTTTCCGGAGGACAGAGGCAGCGCATCGCGATCGCGCGTGCGCTCTCCTCGGAAGCCGAGTTCATTGTCTGCGACGAGCCGACCTCGGCGCTTGATGTGTCGGTGCAGGCGCAGATCCTCAATCTGATGCGCGATCTGCAGGACAAGTTCGGCCTGACCTATCTCTTCATCAGTCACAACCTCGCCGTGGTGCGCCACATGGCGTCCCGCATCGGCGTGATGTATCTCGGCCGCATCGTGGAGATTGCGGAAGGCCGCGAGCTGTTCAGCCGACCCCGCATGCCCTACACCAAGATGCTGCTCGGCGCGGTGCCGGATCTGGCGATGACCGGCCGCCAGCGCATCCCGGTGAAGGGCGAGATCCCCAACCCGATCGATCCGCCACAAGGCTGCGCCTTCAATCCGCGCTGTCCGCTCGCCTTCGACCTCTGCCGCAAGGAAACGCCCGAACTGATCGACGGCGTCGCCTGCCACGCCGTCAACACGGCGCCCGCACCGGCATGATGACGCAGATGCGAAACAGGCTTGCGGCGAGGCCAGTTGGCAGCGGCTTATTGCTGTGATCAAGTGCGCTCGCTCGCGTTGCATGCCAAATGCCAAACCAATGGATAAGCCATGGCCAATCATATCAACCCCGATCCGTTCACGACCCGCCCCGAGATCGAGGGCACCTTCGGTGTTGTGACTTCGACCCACTGGATCGCAACCGCAGTCGGGATGGCCACGCTGGAAAAAGGCGGCAACGCGTTCGACGCCGGTGTCGCCACGGCTTTCACGCTGCAAGTGGTCGAGCCACATCTCAACGGCCCCGGCGGCGACGTGCCGATCATCGTACATGACGTCAAGCGAGGCCGCACCGAAGTGATCTGCGGCCAGGGTCCGGCGCCGGCGCGCGCCACTATCGCGCACTACAAGAGCGAGGGGCTGAACATGGTGCCCGGCACCGGGCTGCTCGCCGCGTGCGTGCCCGGCACGTTCGAATCCTACATGCTGCTCTTGCGCGATTACGGTACGATGCGGCTGCGCGACGTGCTCGAGCCCGCGATCGCCTATGCCCGCGATGGCTATCCACTGGTCGAGCGCGCCTGCGCCACCATCAAGACGGTCGAGCAATTGTTCCGGCAGCACTGGCCGACATCCGCGGCGGTTTATCTACCCAACAATGAAGTGCCGAAGCGCGGTACCATCTTCACCAACGGGCAGCTTGCGGAAACCTACACGCGCATCCTCAAAGAGGCCGAGAGCGGCGGCGGCGATCGCGTGGCGCAGATCGAACGCGCGCGTGCGGCCTGGTCGAAAGGTTTTGTCGCGGAAGCGATCGACAAATTTTGCCGGACCCAGGAGGTGATGGACGTCTCAGGCTTGCCGCACAAAGGCGTGCTCTCCGCCGACGACATGGCGCGCTGGCAGCCGACGATCGAGGCGCCGCTGACTTACGACTATGGCCGCTACACGGTGTGCAAGGCCGGCGTGTGGAGCCAGGGACCGGTGATGCTGCAGCAGCTTGCGCTCCTCAAGGGTTTTCAGCTGGACGGCCTCGATCCCGCCGGGCCCGACTTCATCCATCTGCAGATCGAATGCGCCAAGCTCGCCTACGCCGACCGCGAGACCTTTTACGGCGATCCCAAGTTCACCGACATTCCGATCACCACGCTGTTGTCGGATGCCTACAACGACGCGCGGCGCAAGCTGGTCGGCGAGAAGGCTTCGCTCGATTTCGTTCCAGGCTCGGTCGAAGGTTTTGGCTCGGTCGTCAAGCTGCGCCGCGCCGAGGGGCATCGCGAGGCGGTCGGCGCTATGGGCGCCGGCGAGCCGACCGTCGGGCGCTTTGGCGAGGTGCGCGGCGATACCGTGCATTTCGATATCATCGATAAGGATGGCAACATGATCTCGGCGACGCCCTCCGGCGGCTGGTTGCAATCCTCGCCTGTCATACCCGAGCTCGGCTTCTGCCTCGGCAGCCGCGCGCAGATGTTCTGGCTGGAGGAGAACCATCCGGCCTCGCTCGCGCCGGGCAAGCGCCCGCGCACGACGCTCTCGCCCAGCATGGCGCTGCGCGACGGCGAGCCGTATCTGGCGTGGGGCTCGCCCGGCGGCGACCAGCAGGATCAGTGGATCACGCAATTCTTCCTGCGCCACGTTCACGCGAAACTGAACCTGCAGGAAGCGATCGATGCGCCGGCCTGGCATTCCGAGCACTTCCCGATCTCGTTCTGGCCGCGCACCGCGCGCCCTGGCGTGCTCGTGCTGGAAAACCGCGTACCGAAAGCGACCATGGATGAGCTCAAGCGTCGCGGCCACATTGTCGAGATCGGTCCCGACTGGTCGGAAGGCCGCCTGACCGCGGCTTCCCGTGTCGGCCGCCGCCGCCGCGCCGCCGCCAATCCGCGCGGCATGCAGGGCTACGCGGCCGGTCGTTGACAGGTTCTGCGGCATGACCTGGTCGATCATCGCGAGGGATAGTGCCAACGGCGAGATCGGCATTGCGGTTGCCACGAAATTCTTTGCGGCCGGCGCGCACGTGCCGTTCGTTGCGGCCGGCTTCGGCGGCATCGCGACGCAAGCGCTGGTCAATCCCTATTACGGCATCGACGGGCTGAAATTGCTGCGCGACGGCAAGAGCCCGCAGGAGATCGTGAACAGCCTGACTGCGGCGGATCCGGGCCGCGAAAGCCGGCAGCTCCACATCCTGGATGTGCAAGGGCGGATCGCCGCGCATACGGGACGCGAATGCATCGACTGGTGCGGCCATGTCCAGGGCGACGGTCTTTCCATCGCGGGCAACATGCTTGCCGGTGCCCATGTGCTGGATGACACGGCTAGCGCCTACGCCGCCAATCACAGCCTGCCATTCCCGCAGCGGCTGATCGCGGCGATGCGCGCCGGCGAGGCGGCCGGCGGCGACAAGCGCGGCAAGCAATCGGCGGCGCTGTTGATCTACGGAAGCGAGGAGTGGCCGGCGCTCGACCTGCGCGTCGACGATCATCCGGATCCGCTGATCGAGCTCGAGCGGCTCGAGCGGGTGAGCCGCGAGCGCTGGGTGCATTTCCGACAATTCCTGCCGACCCGCGACAGCCCGGCCGGGATCACCGACCGCGCCATTATCGACGCAAGCCTTCAGGCTGCACAGGCGAGCAAGCCATGACCACGCACCCGCTGATCGAAATCGAGGGCCTGCGCGTTCTCTTTCGCGACGATGACGGCCGCACCATGCACGCGGTCGATGCCGTCGACCTCTCCGTCGCCCATGGTGCGACGCTGGGCCTGGTCGGCGAATCCGGTTGCGGCAAGAGCGTCACATCCCTTGCGATCATGGGCCTGTTGCCCAAACGTTCGACCGAGATTTCCGGCTCGATCCGCTTCGACGGCTTCGATCTGCTGCAAACGCCGGACGAGACCCTGCGCGATTTGCGCGGCAATCGCCTCGCCATGATCTTCCAGGAGCCGATGACCTCGCTCAATCCGAGCTTCACCATCGGCGACCAGATCGTCGAGACCGTTTTGCGCCATCGCGGCGGATCGCGCCGCTCCGCGCGTGATCGCGCGATCGAGCTGTTGCGCCGCGTGCATATTCCTTCGCCCGAGAAGCGCATCGACGAATATCCGCACAAGCTCTCGGGCGGCATGCGCCAGCGCGTGATGATCGCGATGGCGCTTGCCTGCGATCCACGCCTCTTGATCGCGGACGAACCGACCACCGCGCTCGACGTCACGCTGCAGGCGCAGATCCTCGACCTGATGCGCGAGCTGAAAGCCGCGAGCGGCGCGGCGATCATCCTGATCACCCATGACCTCGGCGTAGTTGCGGAGGTCTGCGACGAGGTCGCGGTGATGTATGCCGGCGAGATCGTTGAGCGCGCCGCCGTCGATGAGCTGTTCGCCTCGCCGCAGCATCCCTACACGGTCGGCCTGCTCGGCTCGATCCCACGGCTTGATCGCCGCACCACACATCTGGCCACTATCGAAGGCATGGTACCGAACATGGCTCAGCCGCCACCCGGCTGCCGCTTCGCGGCGCGCTGCCCCTTCGTCAGCGACATCTGCCTGAAGGCACCGCCGCCGCTGGTCGCGGTGAGCGCAAATCACGCCTCACGCTGCATCAAGGCGCCGCTGGAAAGGCTGGTATCGTGACCGCGTTGCTTGAAGCCGAAGGCCTGATCAAGCATTTTGCCGCTGCGCGTTCACTGTTCGGCCGGCCGACCTCGTTCGTGAAAGCGGTCGAAGGCGTCAGCTTCAGCGTCGACGCGGGCGAGACGCTGGCACTGGTCGGCGAATCCGGCTGCGGCAAATCCACCGTCAGCCGCCTGGTGCTGCGCCTGATCGAACCGGATGCGGGCCAAATCCGTTTCGAGGGTCGCGACCTGCTCGCGCTGGATGCGAACGAGCTGCGCGCCTTCCGCCGCAAGGCCCAGCTCATCTTCCAGGACCCCTACGCTTCGCTCAATCCGCGCATGACCGTGGGCCAGGTCCTGAGCGAACCGTTGGCGCTGCACGATCTGGTGCCGCCGCAGGCGCGCCGCCAGCGGGTGGAGGAATTGCTGCGGCTGGTCGGGCTCGCGTCGAACGCGGCGCGCCGCTATCCGCATGAGTTTTCCGGCGGCCAGCGCCAGCGCATCGCGATCGCACGCGCGCTGGCGGTCGAGCCGAAACTGATCATCTGCGACGAGCCGGTGTCCGCACTCGACGTCTCGATCCGCTCGCAGATCCTGAACCTCCTGCGCGACCTGCAGGACCGGCTGGGGCTCGCCTATATCTTCGTGTCTCATGATCTCGCGGTGGTCAAGCATATCGCCGACCGCGTCGCCGTGATGAATCTCGGCAAGATCGTTGAGACCGCGCAGACGGATGCGCTGTTTGCCTCGCCGCGCCACCCGTATAGCCGCGCGTTGCTGTCGGCCATTCCCGTGCCCAAGCCGCAGGCAAAACGCAGCCGTATTGTGCTGCAGGGCGAACTGCCGAGCGCGCTCAATCCCCCCTCGGGCTGCCGTTTTCATAGCCGCTGCCCCTATGTGGTCGCGCGTTGCCGCGACGAAGAGCCTCACTTGATGTCAGATGGCACGGGTCATGCAACCGCCTGCCATCGCGTGGCGGAACTGCCGCCGGCGGAGGCGATCGTGCCGTCCGACGGTGGCTTTTCGCCGGCCCTGGAAAGGCTGATCTCAGCCTTCAGCGATGGCAAGGAAGTCGAGACGGGCGTCGGGGTTGGTACCAGCAAGACCACGACAAAGGCGTTGTAGGTGAGAGTGATGAGAACAAGTGCGATAAGGAAATTGGGTTTGGCGGGGCTCGCGACGGCGCTGTGCCTCGCCTGCGATGCAGGCGCGTTCGCCCAAACGACGCTGCGGGTCGGCATTGCCCAGGACCCTGACATCCTCGATCCCTCGATCGGCCGCACCTATGTCGGCCGGATCGTGTTCTCCGCCTTCTGCGACAAGCTGTTCGATATCGACGAGAAGCTCAACATCGTCCCGCAGCTCGCGCTGTCCTATGAGACGTCCGCCGACGGCAAGGCGATGACGATCAAGCTGCGGCCGGGCGTCAAATTCCACGACGGCGAACCGCTTGATGCGGAAGCGGCGAAATTCTCGATCGAGCGTCACATGACGCTGCCGACCTCCTTCCGCAAGTCGGAGCTCGCCAGCGTCGATCACGTCGAGGTCGTCGATCCCTTGACCATCAAGCTCGTGCTGAAGACGCCTTTCGCGCCGCTGATCACGCAGCTCACCGATCGCGCCGGCATGATGGTCTCGCCGAAGGCAGCGAAGGAGGAAGGCGACAAGTTCGGCCTGCACCCCGTCTGCGCCGGTCCGTACAAGTTCGTCGAGCGCGTGCAGCAGGACCGCATCGTGTTCGAGAAATTCGCCGACTATTGGAACAAGGACAACGTTTTCATCGACCGCATCGTCTACCAGCCGATTGTCGATGCCACGGTTCGTCTTGCCAACCTGAAATCCGGCAGTCTCGACCTGATCGAACGTGTGCTCGCGACCGACATCAAGGACGTGCGCTCCGATCCGAACCTCGTGCTGGCAACCGCCCCCTCCCTCGGCTATCTCGGGCTTACCATCAACATCGCCAACGACAAAAATAAAGGCCCGCTGAGCCAGTCGGCCAAGGTGCGCCAGGCGCTCGAGCTGTCGATCGACCGCGAGGCATTGAACCAGGTCGTCTTCAACGGCGAGTTCACCCCGGGCAATCAATGGGTCAGCCCGGAGCATCCCTATTATCAGAAGGCGTTTCCGATTCCCCGGCGCGACGTCGAGAAGGCCAAGGCGCTGTTGAAGGAGGCTGGCGTCAGTCCCCCCATCACCGTCGACATGATGGTTCCGCAAGGCTCTGAGGAGCAGGCGGTTGCGCAGGTGGTGCAATCGATGGCGGCGGAAGCAGGCTTTGATCTCAAGATCAGGACGATAGAATTTGCGACCTCGTTCAAGGATGCGCAGGCCGGCAATTTCCAGATCTTCCAGATCGACTGGAGCGGCCGCATCGATCCCGACGGCAATTCCTATGTCTTCATGCATACCAAGGCGCCGCAAAACGACGGCGGCTATTCCAATCCCGAGGCCGACAAGCTGATGGAGGACGCGCGCCTCGTCAACGATCCCGCCCAGCGCAAGGCGATCTACGAGAAGCTGACCAAGATCCTGCTCAACGATGAACCGATCATCTATCTCTTCCACCGCAAGATCCTCATCGCACACACCAAGAAGCTCGAAGGTTATCGGTCGATGCCAGACGGCCTGGTGCGCGTGGTCGGGCTGAAGCTGAAATGAGCATGCGCACCCTCTCCGCTTTGCATGGAGGCACGTGCACCTCATGCTGAACTTTCTTGCCCGCCGCCTCGCCCAGCTCGTTCCGACACTGTTCTTCGTGTCGGTCCTGATCTTCTCGCTGCAGCATCTCCTGCCCGGCGATCCCGCGCTGGCGATGGCGGGCGAGGAGCGCGATCCCGCCGTGATCGAGCAGATCCGGAAACTGTACCGGCTCGATCAGCCGATCCCCGTGCAATATGCCTATTGGCTCAAGGGCGTGCTGTCCGGTGACTTCGGCGAGTCCTTGCGCATCAAGGCGCCGGTGCGCGACCTGATCGCGCAGAAACTGCCGGTGACGCTGCAACTCGGTTCGATGGCGATCGTGATCGCCTTCCTGATCGGCATCCCCGCCGGAATCGTCTCGGCGGTCAAGCGCGGCACCGCCTGGGATTACGGCGCCAATCTGTTCGCGCTCTGGGGCATTTCCACACCGAATTTCTGGCTCGGGATCCTCCTGATCTTCCTGTTCTCCATCAAGCTGAATTGGCTGCCCGCCTCCGGGTACGTGCCGCTCACCGAGAGCTTACGCGGCAGCCTCGCCTCGACCATCCTACCGGCCTTCGTGCTCGGCAATGCGATCGCGGCGATCCTGATGCGACACACTCGCAGCGCCATGATGCAAGTGCTCGAGAGCGACTATGTGCGTACGGCGCGCGCCAAAGGGCTGTCCGAACGTTCCGTCATCCTCAAGCACGCCATGCGCAATGCCCTAACGCCGGTGATCACGCTCGGCGCGCTTGAGCTGGGTACGCTGCTCTCCGGCGCGGTGCTGACCGAGCAGATATTCTCGATCCCCGGCTTCGGCAAACTGATCGTGGACGCGGTGTTCAACCGCGACTATGCCGTCGTGCAGGGCGTGGTGCTGGTGACGGCGACCGTCTATATCCTGCTGAACCTTGTCGCCGACATCGCCTATATCCTCGTCAATCCGCGGCTGAGAGGCTGAATCATGAGCGACGCCGCTCTCGCCGCCATCGGCGTGACCGCCTCGAATGAGACGCTGGAAAGCCCGGCCCGCCGCGCGCTGCGCCGGCTCCTCAAGCACAAGGGCGCGATTGCGGGCCTCGTCGTGATCGCGACCTTCATCCTGCTCGCCCTGTTTGCGCCGCTGATCTCGCCCTACAATCCCATTGCGACGAGCTGGACACTGGTACGAAAACCACCCTCCGCGCTGCACTGGTTCGGCACGGATGATTTGGGGCGCGATATTCTCGCCCGCGTCATCTTTGGCGCCCGCGCCTCCCTGCTCGCCGGCCTGATCTCGGTCAGCATCGCGCTATCGATCGGCGTGCCGCTGGGGTTATTAGCGGGCTATCGCGGCGGCTTCGTCGACGCTCTGATCAGCCGCATTACCGACGCCATGCTGGCCTGCCCGTTCCTGATCCTGGCGATTGCGCTCGCCGCCTTCCTGGGTCCCAGCCTCGGCAATGCGATGATCGCGATCGGCATTTCCGCGACGCCGGTATTCATCCGCCTGACTCGCGGACAGGTCATGGCGGTGAAGATCGAGGACTATGTCGAGGCCGCGCGCGCCGTGGGCAATCCACCCTGGCGGATCGCGCTGGTCCATATCCTGCCGAATATCCTGCCCGCGCTGCTGGTGCAGGCGACGCTGTCGATCGCAGCCGCGATCATCGCGGAAGCCGCACTGTCGTTTCTGGGCCTCGGCCAGCAGCCGCCCGCGCCGTCCTGGGGCAGCATGCTCAACGCCGCGCAGCGGTTTCTCACCAACGCGCCGTGGATGGCGATCTGGCCGGGGCTGGCGATCTTTCTGGTCGTGCTGTCGCTCAATCTAGTCGGCGACGGCTTGCGCGACGCGCTCGATCCGCGCCAGCGGTAGTTGAGCGAACGCATCTCCATCCCCGTCATCCTAAGGCGCCGTCGCGAAGCGACGGCCTCGAAGGAGACGGCCCGGCTCTCACAGCGGGGGCCATTCATCCTTCGAGGCTCGCTACGCGAGCGCCTCAGGATGACGGGTCGACACGACGTTGTGCACATCCGCGGGCTCAAATCACAACTTCCCGCAGCACCCGCCGGCAATCCATCTCGAATTCGAGATCGATCACCGGTGGTCGCGCAAAATGCCAGGTCAGGCCGGAGCGCGCGGCGCCGCGGCGGACCAGCTCGTCGGCGAACACGGGATGGAAATCGCGGATGGTGTAGGCCTGCACGCCCGTGGTGTCCTTCCAGGCAAAACCGAACGCGGCGAGGCGCTCTTCCATCGATCGGGCGGTGAAGCGAACCTTCTCCTGCACGCCTTCCGGCGAGAGATCGCGATAGCGTACGATGCGTTCGGGATAGCTGCCGGCACCTCCACGCGCTTCGGCGCCGCCCGCGATGACAAAGCTCGGCGATGTGCCCTGGCTCGCGCGGGTGAAGGAGAAGGCATAAAACGACGGCTCGGCAGGCGGATCGATCTCGGGACAGACATTGCTGCGCGCCACCGGATTGGTCGAGCCGTCGTAAAGCCCCCACTCCGCGAGCGTCTTCACATAATGCAGATTGAAGGCGCGAAAGCCTTCCTCGGTAAAGGCGGCCGGTGAGCGCAGCTCGCAGGCGCAGAACGCGGTCAACGGTCGGCCTGCAGCCTGAATGTGGTTTGCGATTTGCGCAAAGCCTTCGGCCAGCGGCACGAGCCTGTCGAACCGCACGCGTTCGATCTCATAACCGGCCTCGGCGGCCGCGCCACTCGAATATTGAAACACGGCCGGAATGAACCGGTAATTGCCGGGTGCAAATACGCTGATCATTTTGCCTTTCTCGCTATTCCATTCGCATGCGGATGCCTGCGTACGCAGGATATCACGAGAGGAGGTTCAAACGACAATGGGCGACCACAAGGGCCGCCCATGCCTTAACCAACATCCGATCAGGCTGTACCTGATCAGGTCGGCTTGAGCTGGCGGCCGAGATCGAGCTCGGCAATCTCCTTGTTCCGTTCGGATTCGGCCTCCGCGCGGTGATCGGTCGCGATCGCGACATACACCGCCGGCAACACGAACAGGGTAAACAACGTTCCAATCGACATGCCGGCGACCACGACAAGCCCGATCGAGAAACGGCTTGCGGCGCCGGCGCCACTGGCGGTCAACAGCGGGAGCAGCCCGGTGACCATCGCCGCCGTCGTCATCAGGATCGGGCGAAGCCGGACACGGGCGGCCATTTCGATCGCCGAGCGGCGATCGAGACCTTCCTTGAGCTGCAGTTCGTTGGCGAACTCCACCATCAGGATGCCGTGCTTGGAGATCAACCCGACCAGCGTCAGCAATCCGACCTGGGTGTAGATGTTCATGGTCGCGGCGCCGAAGAACAGCGGGATCAGCGCGCCGACGATCGCCATGGGCACGCTGATCATGATCACCAGCGGGTCGCGCAGGCTTTCAAACTGCGCCGCCAGCACCAGGAAGATGATGATCAAGGCGAACGCAAAGGTGATGGCGAGCTGGTTGCCCTCCTGCACATATTGGCGGGAGTCCGCGAGATAATCGTGGCTGAAGCCCGCCGGCAGTTTCTTCGCCTCCCCCTCCAGGAAGTCCACGGCCTGGCCGACCGTAACGCCGGGCATCGGCACGGCCTGGAAGGTAGCGGAGTTCAACTGGTTGTAGTGGGTGAGCGAGTTGGGATCGGTCGCGGTCTCGATCGACACCACCGTCGACAGCGGCAGTTGCTGGCCGGTCGAGGTCGTCACGTAGTAATTGCCAAGCGATTCCGGCGTCAGCCGCTTTTCACGAGGAACCTGCGGGATCACCTGATAGGAGCGTCCCTCGAGATTGAAGCGGTTGACATAGTTGCCGCCGAGCAGGGTCGCCAGCGCACCGCCGACGTTCTGCATGGTGATGCCGAGGTCATTGGCTTTGGTGCGGTCGATCTTGATCCGCACCACCGGCTGGTTGAATTCAAGGTCGCTGTCGGTGACGATGAACAGGCCACTCTTGCGCGCGGCATCCTTGAGCTTCTGCATCTGCTCATAAACGGCCTGGAAACCTTGCGTCGAGTTGATCACCATCTGCACCGGCAGACCACCCGGACCGCCCGGCAACGGCGGCAGGTTGAAGGCAAAGGCGTTGACGCCTTCGATCTTCGAGAGCTCCCCCTGCACCAGGGGCTTGAGCGCGATCGATGAACGCTTCCGCTCGTCCCAGGGCTTCAGCAGCATGCCGGCGATGCCGCCCTGCGGGCCGTTGATGCCGTTGAGCACGAAGCGCAGGTCGGTCTCGGGGAATTTCTGGAAGGCCTTGTCGAGCTTGTCGCCGTAATAGTCGAGGTAATCGATGTTGGCGTATTTCGGCGCCTTGGTCACCGCGAACACGATGCCCTGGTCCTCTTCCGGCGCCAGCTCCTTCGAGGTGTGCATATAGAGGAAGCCGACCAAGCCGAGGATCGTCAACGCGAACAGGCCGGTAACCGGGCGATAGTCGAGCGTGCGATCGAGCTTGCGCCCGTACCAGCGCGTCATCGCGCCGAACACCTTGTTCACGAGCCTGGCGAACCGCCCCTCCTCCGCGCTCTTTAAGAATACCGAACACATCATCGGCGACAGCGTCAGCGCAATCACGCCCGAGACGATCACCGAGCCTGCGAGCGTGAAGGCGAATTCACGGAACAGCGAACCAGTAAGGCCACCCAGGAAGCCGATCGGCGCATACACGGCGGCCAAAGTGATGGTCATCGAGATGACCGGGCCGACGATCTCGCGCGCGCCTTTCATGGCGGCCTGCACTGGCGGGGCGCCTTCTTCCAGATGCCGGTGAATGTTCTCGACGACGACGATCGCATCGTCCACCACGAGCCCGATCGCCAGCACCATGGCGAGCAGCGTCAGCAAATTGAAAGAGAAGCCCATCGCCAGCATCATGCTGCAGACGCCGATCAACGACAGCGGAATAGTGACGACGGGAATGACCACCGAGCGCAGCGATGCCAGGAACAGGAAGATCACCACCACGACGATCACCACGGCTTCGCCCAGCGTCTTCTCGACCTCGTCAATCGACGATTGGATGAACTTGGTGGAGTCGTAAGCAACCTTCATCTTCAGCGAAGGCGGCAGGTTGCGTTCGAGCTCGGGGAACAGCGCGCGAACGCCTCTTACGATGTTGAGCGGATTGCCTTGCGGGGTCGCCTGCACGCCGATGAAGATCGCGTGCTCACCGTTGAAGGCGACGCTAGCATCGGTGCTCTGCGCCGCGAGCTCGACGGTCGCGATATCCTCCATGCGGACGAAGCCGCCGTCCTTCGCCTTCACGATCATGCGCTTGAACTGGCTGACATTCTGCAGATCGGTATTGGCCGAGACGTTGGAGACGATGAAATAGCCCTTCGCCTGGCCGGCTGCGGCCTGGAAGTTGTTGGCGGCAATGGCGGCCGATACATCAGCCGGCGACACCCCGCGCCCGGCCATCTTCACGGGATCGAGCCACAGCCGCATCGCGAACGTCTGGCCGCCCAGGATGTCAGCCGAGGCCACGCCGTCGACAGTCGACAGCACCGGCTGCACGACGCGCGTCAGATAGTCGGAGATCGCACTGCCGGTCAGCTCCTCGCTTGAGAAGCCGATATACATCACCGCCGTGGTCTGGCCGGTGGTCTTGGTGACGATCGGATCGTTGGATTCCTTCGGGATCAGGTATTTGACCGAGTTCACCTTGGCGAGCACTTCGGTCAACGCCTGGTTCGGATCGAAATTGAGCTTGATGTAGACCTGAATCGTAGAGGTGCCGAGCACCGAGGACGAGGTCATGTAGTCGACGCCCTCGGCGGAGGCGACCGCCTGCTCGATCGGCGTGGTGATGAAGCCCTGGATCAATTCCGCGGACGCGCCGGGATAGGAGGTCGTGATGTTGACGACCGTGTT
The DNA here is from genome assembly GCF_000472385.1 of Bradyrhizobium sp. ARR65. Taxonomy (GTDB): domain Bacteria; phylum Pseudomonadota; class Alphaproteobacteria; order Rhizobiales; family Xanthobacteraceae; genus Bradyrhizobium. The sequence continues at coordinate 21,111 of NZ_AWZU01000048.1, read as the reverse complement.
CGACAATTTCGGATACTGCCGGATCGGCAGGACGGTTGCCGCGCGAAGGCCGATCAGCAGAATCAGCAAGCTGACCACCACCGCCAACACCGGGCGCTTGATGAAGATATCGGTCAAAGCCATCGCGACGATCTCGTTCTTTCAAATATTCCGGCATGACCCGAAGCCGAGGACGGGCCATGACGCTGTTGCGCGCAGTTCTTTACGCGTATCTACGCGTCTTTCAGTAACGCGGCGGCTGCGCCGGAATCGGCGGCGGCGGATCGGTCGATATCGCGACTGCCGCGCCCGATTGCAGCTTGAGCTGGCCGACCGCGACAACCCGGTCGCCCGGCTTCAGGCCCTTGAGGATTTCGGCGCGACCGTTCACCCGGTCGCCGGCCTGCACGAAGGTGCGCACCGCGGTCAGGCTGGTCTTGCCGTCGTTCTCCTGCTTCTCGGTGATGAGGAACACGGAGTCGCCGTAGAGGGTGTAATCCACCGCGGTTTCGGGGACGGTCACGACGGGCGGCTTGTCCGGCAGCACCACGGTAGTGGTGACGAACATGCCCGGCTTCAGGATACGGTCAGGATTGGCGATCGTCGCCTGCACGCGGATGTTGCGGGTGTCGGTGGCGACCTGCGGCTCGATCGTCGTGATCTTGCCCTCGAAGGTACGCCCCGGATAGGCATCGACGCCAAGGCGAACGGTCTGTCCGACCTTCAACTGGCCGCTGTCCTTCTCCGGCACTGTGAAGTTGGCGTAGAGCTCGGACAGATCGGTCAACGAGACGATGGCCGTGCCCGCGGTCAGGTATTGCCCGACCTCGACATGGCGAACGCCGAGTTCGCCCTCGAACGGAGCGCGCACCAGCTTCTGCGAGATGATGGCCTCGGTCTTGGCAATGCCGGCAAGGGCCTGGTCGTATGCCGCCTGCGCCGAATCAACGGTCGCCTGCGGACCGAATTGGCGCTCGGCGAGCTGCTTGGCGCGGTCCAGCGAAAGCCGCGCCACCGTGGCCTGCGCCTTGTAGTTGGCAAGGTCGCCTTGGTCGGGCGCATCGAATAGCTGCACGAGCGGCGTGCCCGCCGTCACACGCGAGCCCGGCGTGAACAGGATTTGCGTAACGCGGCCGCTGACGTCGGAGGTGACGTTGACCTGGTGCACGGCCGCGAGTTCGCCCACCGCGGTCAGCAGGTTCGGCACCACCTCGGCCTTCGCCTCGGCGACCGCAACGTTGAACGGCGGCGGCTTATTATTGGCGAAGAACTGCGCGATCATGTGGCTGCGGAAGGCATTGAAGCCAACCAGCGCGCCGACCAAGAGCAGCAGCAACAGGCCGACGATGGCAAACCAACGCACCATCCGCACCGGCCGGGTGCGCGGCTTCTCCTCGATCGGCTTTCCCGAGAGCTTTGGTTCGGTCGCGATATTCATGTCATGCACTTTCTGCAATCACCGATTGAGCCGACGCCGGCTTCAATTGGCGGTCCAAATGTGAAGCAATTGCGGCCTGGTTAAGTCCAATTCCACGTAAAAGGAACTCGCAGAGCTGGCGCTCCACATCAATTACATTGTCGTAGGCGAGACAGGGCGTGGCGGGAAGCCGCATGAGCGCCGTCGAAAGCAGCGTATGATGAACGAACCAGAACAGGTTGAGCGGCGCGATCCCGATGGGTGACGCATCGCCTGCGGCGACAGCTCGCTCGAGCGAAGCGACGAAGATGCCGCCGATCAGACTCTCGACCTTGGCATAGACGAGCCGGGCAAATTCGCCGTCGTCCAGATGGCTCGTGACCATCAGCCGCAGCCGCTGCTCGTCCTCCTTGTCCGGTCCATTCGAGACCTGCAGGAAGTGCTGGACCATAGTCCTGACGAACTCGACCAGCGTCGCGGTCGAAGGCTCCCGCTCGAGCAGATCAGCGAGCACGGGATCGGCCTCGCACTCCTCCGCCAGGATTTCCGCAAACAGCGCTGCCTTGGATGGGAAATGCTTGAACAGCAGCGCTTCCGAAATCGCCGCTGCCGCCGCGACACTCTTGGTCGTTGTGCCGGCAAATCCATGGCGGGCGAAGCAACGCTTGGCAGCGCCCAAGATTAACTGGCGCCGCAGGTCGCTGGTCATGCGGAGGGTGCTCATCTTTGTGAGTAAGCACTCACCTACGACAAAAGTCAAGGTATTATGCTGCGCCGCAACTCGCTCCGTGCGTGTTTGGAGTTCTTAGGCGTGTTCAGAGAGGGGCCAAGCCCAGATCGCCGCGCAGCCGCGCCAGTATGAACATACCGTCTCTGGTCGGCAACACCCGCTCCAAATTGGCGCTATCGATCTTCACGCTGGCAAAGCGCGGGCCGGCGGAGACGTCCTGCATGGATTTCGCGAAAGCCTCGACCTCCGGCATCGTCGAAATGGCGCGGCTGTCCGATATCCCGCACGATCTGGCGACACCGACCAGATCGGCGGCCACGGCCGTGTGACTCATCTGCCCGCCGGTCTCGCCGTAGCATTCGTTGTCGAGCACGACGATGGAGAGGTTGGTCGGCTTCTGCAGGCCGATGGTCGCAAGGCCACCGATGCCCATCAGCATCTCGCCGTCGCCTGTGATGACCACCACCGGCAGCTTCGGTTGCGCGAGCGCCAGGCCGAGCCCGATCATCACGGCACCGCCCATGCCGCCCCACAGATAGAAGTTGCGGACGTGGTCGCCGGCGGCGGTGATGTCGTTGGTCGGCGCCCCCAACCCGCCGATTGCGATCGCGCCCTTGCGGTCAGCGAGCAGCGCTTTGACGACGTCGCGCCGATGGAGAAGGTTTGGCTTGCTCATTTGACAAACACCTTGGCGCCGATCAAGCGCTGCGACAACAACACGGCGGTCGGCGTGCACGCGTTATAGGCCTGGCTTGCCGCGGCCTCGACCACCTCGCGCACTTCTTGCGCATGCGAAGCGCGCAACACCTTGATGCCGGCGAGTTCGAAAGCGGCTTGCGTCGCCGATCCCATCGGCACCTGCCAGGGATTGAACTCGCCCCATTCACCGCGCATCGTGACGAGCGTCAGGAACGGAAAGCGGAAGATCTGCGTCAGCGACAGCATGTTGATGCAATTGCCGACACCGCTCGACTGCATCAACAGTACGCCGCGTTGACCGCCGGCCCACGCGCCAAGCAGAAGCGCTACGCCCTCCTCTTCGGTCGTCAAGGGAATGCCGCGCATGGTGGACGACGCAAGCACGCGGCGGATCAACTGCGAATGGCCCGCATCCGGCACGTATGGGACCTGACGAACCTCGAAGCGCTGCAAAATTGCAAAGATATCGTCGGGCCAGGCGGGGGCTGTATCGACGGAGTCATCGGCGCACGCGTGCATTTGGTTGGGTCCAGTTGGCGAGCAACAACGGCGGGACTGTAGACGGAGCCGGTTGTTTCCTCAAAGCGCAAAAACGGCATAAGGCTCTGCGGTAACGATCGCCCCATTTGGCTGCGCAGCGAGCAGCCGAGTTGGTCAAGGCGTTCCCAAACCGGCCGAATTGTGTTGCATGGGCGCAGCGCTGCCGTCTAACATCGTTGCAAGTGAAACTAATAACCGGCCGCCAAGGTGTGACGGATGAATGGAAACGCGCGAGAGCTGGCGGCGAGCTTCGATCTCGAGAAGCTGACGCCCGAATTCTACGAGAACCCCTATCCGACCTATCGTGCACTGCGGGAGAACGAGCCGGTCAAGCGGATGCCCAACGGCTCCTATTTCCTGACGCGCTACGACGACCTGGTTGCGGCCTACAAGGCGACACGCGCGTTCTCCTCCGACAAGAGGAAGGAATTCGCACCGAAATACGGCTCTTCCCTGCTTTACGAGCACCACACCACCAGCCTCGTCTTCAACGACCCGCCGATCCACACCCGCGTGCGGAGGCTGATCATGGGCGCGCTGTCGCCGCGCGCGATCGCGGAGATGGAACCCGCACTGGTCGCACTGGTCGATCGGCTGCTGGACGCTATTGCGGCGAAGGGAAGCTTCGAACTGATCGGCGATTTCGCCTCCGCCATTCCCGTCGAGGTCATCGGCAATCTGCTCGATGTGCCACATGAGGAGCGCGAGCCCTTGCGCGACTGGTCGCTGGCGATTTTGGGCGCGCTCGAGCCGGTCATCGGCCCGGAAGCGTCCGCCCGCGGCAACAAGGCGGTTGCGGGCTTCCTCGCCTATCTCGAGACCCTCGTGGCGCGCCGCCGTGCAAAACCGGGCAATCCCGAGCGCGACGTGCTGACACGCCTGATTCAGGGTGAGCCCAACGGCGAGCGGCTGAGCGAGAAGGAGCTGCTGCACAATTGCATCTTCCTGCTCAACGCTGGGCACGAGACCACGACCAACCTGATCGGCAACGGACTCGTCGCCTTGCTGAAGCATCCGACGCAAAAGCAGCGGTTGATCCAGAACCCGGACCTGATCAAGACCGCGGTCGAAGAGATGCTGCGCTACGAGAGCTCGAACCAGCTCGGCAACCGCATGACCACCGAACGCGTCGAGCTTGGCGGCGTGATGATGGACGCGGGCACGCCGATCACGCTCTGCATCGGCGCCGCCAACCGCGATCCCGCGCAATTTCCCGATCCTGAAACGTTTGACATCGCGCGCACCCCCAACCGCCATCTCGCCTTCGCAACCGGCGCGCATCAATGTGCCGGCATGGCACTGGCGCGCCTCGAAGCCGCCATTGCCATCTCTCGTTTTTTGGCGCGCTTTCCGAACTACGCATTGAACGGCGAGCCGGTGCGCGGCGGCAGAGTTCGGTTCCGAGGATTTTTGAGCGTGCCGTGCGTGACCGAAGCATAGTCCTTTATTCCGGCCGGCGCCGGAAGGCTCCGAACCGGGCTGTAGCGACACGGCAACCGGAATTGATGCAACGCATGCCGCAATAGCGCGTTGGCTCGGATGACCGGTCGCATCGGTTCACGAACTCGTGGAGGTCGCGATATGCACGACGTGTTTGAGGACGCCACCGTCCTAGGCGGATTGGCGGTTTTCGTCCTATGGACGTATGTTTTCCTGCCTCTGGTCTTCTTTCATCATTGACGTGAAGGATGGGTTGAGCGCCGAGAACCCAACAACCTTGATGTCGCACATGATGGGTGTCGCTTCGCTCAACCCACCCCACGAAAGCTACACCACCGTGCGATGCCGTTCGATGCAGGTGCGCAGCACCTCGTCGATCGGCCTCGCCCACCAATCGTTCGAAAAAATCTCGATCTCGGAGTAGCCGGCAAAGCCTTGCGCCTCAACGGCGGCGCGGACCGAGCGGATGTCGATCACGCCATCACCCATCATGCCGCGGTCGTTGAGGATGTCCTTTGTCGGCACCAGCCAATCGCAGACGTGAAAGGCGAGCAGGCGGTCGCGGCCGGCGCGCGCAATCTGCGCCATCAACTCCGGATCCCACCAGATGTGATAGACGTCTAGCGCGACGCCGAGCGCGCCGGTGTGGCCGGGATCGAGGCGATCGCAGATATCGAGCGCCTGTTTTGTCGTGTTGACGCAGGCGCGATCCGCGGCATAGGCCGGGTGCAGGGGCTCGATCGCCAGCGGCAGTTTTGCTGCCCTCGCATAGTCGAGCATCTCGGCAATGGCATCATCCACCTGCGCGCGCGCCGCCGCGATATCCTTCGAAGTCACGCTGCCGGGCCGGGAATATTGCGGCAAGCCGCCGACCACGAGCACGATGCAGGAGGCGCCAAGCGCCGCAGCCTCATCGACGGCGCGCCGATTATCGTCGCGCACCTCGCCGCGCCGCGCCGCATCGGAGGTGAACATGCCGCCGCGGCAATAGCCCGACAGCTCCAGTCCAGCGTGGCGCACCGCACGCACTGCACGTTCAAGCCCAACCGCTGCGACCTGGTCGCGCCAGGGATCGATGGCGCGAATGCCATGGCGTGCACAGGCCTCGATGATGTGAATGAGATCACCCTGCTTGCGGACGGTTGCGGTGTTGAGCGAGAGCCAGCGATGATCGGAAGAAAAGTCGCGCATCACGCCTCGATACCGCGCAAGGTCAGCACCGCCTTCATGCGCGCGGTTGCCAATTCCGGATCCGCGAGCAGTCCCGCCTTGTCGGCGAGCCGGAACAGTTCGGCCAGATGCAGCGTCGAACGCGCGCTCTCCTGCCCGCCGACCATGGTGAAATGATCCTGATGGCCGTTGAGATAGGCCATGAACACCACGCCCGTCTTATAGAAGCGTGTCGGCGCCTTGAAGATGTGGCGCGACAGCGGCACGGTCGGTCCTAGCACGTCTTGGAAACCGGCCTCGTCGCCTGCGGCGAGCCGCGACAGCGCATAGGAGGCCGCCGGGGCGATCGCGTCGAAAATGCCGAGCAGCGCGTGCGAAAAGCCGTAGCTGTCGCCGGCGATCAGTTCGGCATAGTTGAAATCGTCGCCCGTATACATCTTGATGCGCGGATCCAGCCGCCGGCGCATGTCGATCTCGCGCTGCTTGTCGAGCAACGACACCTTGACGCCGTCGACCTTGGCCGCATTCGCATTGATGATGCCGACTGCCGTATCCATGGCAGCATCGAGATTTGCACTGCCCCAATAGCCTGCAAGCGCCGGATCGAACATATCCCCCAACCAGTGAATGATCACGGGCTCGCGCACCTGCGACAGCACGCGGTGGTAGACCTTTGCGTAATCGTCGGTGTTGCCGGCGAGCTCTGCGAGCGCGCGCGAGGCCATCAGGATGATGCGGCCGCCAACTTTTTCGATGGCCGCGATCTGTTCTTCGTAAGCGCGAACAACGTCGTCCAGACTTCGCGCGTCGTCCACAGCTAGATGATCGGTGCCGGCGCCGGAAAAGATCAGGGCATTGCCGCGCCGCTTGGCCGCCGCCACCGAGCGGGTGATCAGCTCAAGCGACGTCGGCCAATCCAGCCCCATGCCACGTTGGGCTGTGTCCATCGCCTCGGCGACCCCGAGGCCGAGATCCCACACATGTTCGCGAAACGCGATCGTCTTGTCCCAATCGACCGCGACCGACAGCCAGGGATCGACATCGGCGAGCGGATCGGCAACGACGTGCACCGCGGAAAACGCCACACGGTTCAGCGTGCCTTCAAGCCTTGCGGGAAAGCTCCGCGAGGCAGCGAGGCGATAGGTTTCGAGCGAGCCGTCGGCCCCTGGCAGCTTCAAGGACAGCGAAGACATCGGCAGGACCGGCTTGTTCATGACCTTCCTCCCTAAAGCTCGATCGGAGCGACGTCGATGAAGCGCCGCTCGCGCCAGCTCTGCAGAGCGCATTCGGCAAGCTGCACGCCCTTGGCGCCCTCCAGCAGCGTGTATTTGTAGGGCGCGTCCTCGCAGACGTGGCGGACGAACATCTCCCATTGTTCCTTGAAGCCATTGTCGTAGGCGACGTTGTCAGGCAGCTTCTGCCAATCGCCATAAAAGTCATGCAGCCGCTTCTCGTCCGGATTCCACACCGGCCGCGGCGTCGCCTGCCGCGCCTGGATCATGCAATCGGTCAGGCCCGCAACCGCAGAGCCCAACGTGCCGTCGACCTGGAAGGTCACGAGATCATCGCGATAGACACGCGTCGCCCAGGACATGTTGATGTGCGCGATCACACCACCTTTCAAGGTAAAGGTCGCGTAGCCAGAATCATCGGCAGTGGCCTTGTACTTCTTGCCTGCCTCGTCGAAGCGCTCGGGAATATCGGTGTTGCCGATGCAGCACACGCTCTCGACTTCGCCGAAGAGATTGTCGAGCACGTAGCGCCAGTGGCAGACCATGTCGAGGATGATCCCGCCGCCATCCTCGGCGCGGTAATTCCAGGACGGTCGCTGCGCTTCCTGCCAGCCGCCTTCGAACACCCAATAACCGAACTCGCCGCGCACCGAGAGCATGCGGCCGAAGAAGCCGGAGTCGCGCAAGAAGGCGAGCTTCTTCAAACCGGGCAGGAACAATTTGTCCTGCACGGTGCCATGCTTGATTCCTGTCGCATTGGCCAGCCGCACCACACCCAGAGCCTCCTTAAACGTCGTGGCGATGGGCTTTTCGCAATAGATATGCTTGCCGGCGTTGATCGCTTTGGTCAGCAGTTCGGGCCGCGCCTGCGTGGTGGCGGCATCGAAGAACACGGTGTCGTCCCTCTCGGCCAAGGCCTTGTCGAGATCGGTGCTCCAGCGCTCGATACGGAATTGTTTTGCAAGCCGCTCGACCTTCTCGGCATTGCGTCCGATCAGGATCGGATCCGGCATCACGCGATCGCCGTTCGATAATTTGACGCCGCCCTGCTCGCGGATTGCAAGGATCGAGCGGATCAGATGCTGGTTCAGCCCCATGCGGCCGGTCACGCCGTTCATGATCAGGCCGAGGCGTCGGGTGGTCATATCATTTGCTCCTGCAGGGTTCTTGGCTTTGTTTCTTCGAGCGGCGACAGCGCCGACCAGTCCGGATGAACGGAGGTGGCAAAACCTGGTACGGCCAGCGATCCCGTCAGGAGATCGCCATCGTGAATGGCAACGCGGATATTGTCCCCCTCGCCTGCGTATAGATCGGAATGCACGGTCCGAAAGGCCTGCGCCTCCGCGAGCGGCGCGCTGGCAAAACCATCGACATAATGATGGCCGTTGCGTTCGGCGTGGGTGACGCCGATCAGGGCGCCGAGTGCGAGGTCCTGCTGCACGGCTAGGCCCGCCTGGCAGGTGAGGTCCTCGCCGGTGATGAAGAAGCGCCTGCCCTCCTCGCTCCACTTGGCGGCGCGGGTCGCGTTGATGACGGATTTATAGATGCCCTTGCAGGACTTGGAGGAGATGCCGGCATAGCCGAGCTCCCGCGCGGTCGGAAAGGCACCGTAGGAATCATCCGCTTCGTCGATAATGAAATCGCGCGCCGCGAGCGCGCCGAGCGGCGACTGCCTGGTGATATCGCGCGGCATCGGCTGTTCGATATAGAGCAGCTTGCTCGCGATCGGACGCAAGGCGGCATCACGGTCGAGCCGGTCGACCAGTGCGCCCAGCGCATTGAGGTCCGCATATTGCTCGTTGGCGTCGAGCGTGACCTTGTAATCATGCAGCCGGCTCGCAAGCTCTCCGCCGATCCTGGCAAGCCGAGCCGCATCGCTGTCCGGATCGCCGCCGAGCTTTAGCTTGAAATAGCGCGCGCCGGAATTTTCGTTAGTGTCGGCAACGCCGCCCTCGCCCTCGACATCATCGCCGAGGCCCACCGTATGCCGGACCGCGACACGTTCCAGCATACGCCTGCGCGCGAGAAATGAGCTGATGTCGCGACCCGACAGATCGGGCGACAGGCGTGCGTCGATGCCGGCGATGTTTTGCGCCATGCCGTCGAAGACATCGAGATTGGCGGCGCGCAGCAGCGCGTCCAGAATGGCCTTGTCGATCTCCGCGGCGCCGTAAGCAGCGGCGAGTGGTGGAATATCTTCCCTGGTGCAGGCCGCGAGGAGCGGGCCTATGCACGCCGCATGCAGCCCGAAGGCGGTCTCAAAGCCGGCATGGCCAAGATAGAGACCGTGCGCGATCATGAGCGAACGGCGCAGCTCGGCGACCGTCGCATCAGGGGAAAGCTCGGGGCGCTTGTCGAACCATTTCGGCACCAGGAGCTCGGCGCTCCCGCCAATCGCTCGCCCTCTGCCCTCGACCTCGATTTCGACCCGCACGAAGGCCTGCGGGGTTGCATTGATGGTCACCGCGCCGAAACGGAACGGCCGGGCGAAATGCACCGGGCGCTCAAACAAGGAGATATCGCGAACAGCAAGGCGAAACGGCATGGCACCTCTAGTCCAGCGCGCCCTGAGTAAAGAAGTGCTTGCGGATGCGCTGCACCAATTCCGTGAACAGCGGATCGGCCATGGTCTCGAGCGAACGCGGCCGCGGCAGCGGCACGTCATAGATCGCCGCGATCGCACCCGGCCGCTCGGTCATGACCAGCACGCGGTCTGCCAGAAACACCGCTTCGGGAATCGAATGCGTGATCAGCAGCACCGTCTTGCGGGTTTCGCGCTGGATGCGCATCAATTCCACATTCATGCGCTCGCGCGTCATCGCGTCCAGCGCGCCGAACGGCTCGTCCATCAGCATTATCTTGGGGTCATGCACCAAGGCGCGGCAGATCGAGGCGCGCTGCTGCATGCCGCCGGACAACTGCCAGGGCAATTTCTTCTCGAAGCCCTCGAGCCCGACCAGTTTCAGCAGCTCTTTCGCGCGCGGCAGATATTTGCCGCGCGGCAGCCGCTTCATATCGATCGGCAGCAGGACATTGCCGAGAATGGTGCGCCAGGGCAGCAGCAGGGCGTTCTGGAAGACGATACCGACATTGCCGTGCGGCTGTGTCACGCGCTCGCCTTCGACCAGGATGTCGCCGGTCGACGGCGGCAAAAGGCCCGAGATCATTTTCAAGAGCGTGGATTTGCCGCAGCCGGACGGGCCGACAACGACAAAGAATTCGCCGTCCCTGATATGAAAATCGAGCGGTCGCAGCGACGGCACGTCGCCATCGCGCGTGCGATAGGTCTTGGAGACGCCGGACAGCTTGATGCCGGACGCGTCGGCGCGATCGCTCACCAGGCGCAAATGCGCTGACCTCTGATCGGCACTCATTCTCGTCGCGGGCTTCATGCGGCAATCCCGTCAGGAGTCGCCCTTGGGCAGATAATCGTTGGTGTAGAACGCCTTCGGGTTCTCCTTCGCCTTGGCGTCGAGGCCGCCATATTCGACCATCAGATTGACCGTATCCGTCATGTTCTGGTCGGTGACCTGGAACGGCCGCTTGGTCTTGGTTTCCGCCGTGCGGTAGAGCGGGATAGTCAGCTCAAACCCTTGCGTAAGCGTCTCGATCTTGCCGCCCTTCGGGTTGGCGTCGAGGATCGCCTGCGCGGCGGCCTTGGGGTCCTTCTCCGCGGCCTCGACCGCCTTGGTCGTCGCCGACATGAAGCGCTTCACCAGATCCGCATGCGCCTTGACGTAGTCGGTATTGGCGATGATACCCGATGAGATCATGTTGATGCCGTAGTCGGCGAACTTGATCGGATAGACGTCCTTGCCGGTCGCGTCCTTGATCTTCATGGACTGGTCCATGACGTAGCCGAGCAGCAGATCGGCCTGGCCGTTGATCACGGCGTTGAGCTTGGTCTGGCCGTCGCCCGCGACAGTTTTGAAGTCGCTTTCCTTCAACCCTGTCTTCTTCAGGAACAGCGGCCAGATCTGGGTCATGGAATCCGCCGGCGTGATCGCGACCGTCTTGCCCTTGATATCCTCGGGCTTGCGGATGTTCTTGTCGGCAAAGCCCATCACCGACATCGGGCTGGTCTGCAACAATACGCCGGTGGCAATGACAGGGGCGCCCTTCACCGCCGCGCGCATCATGGTGGGAACGTCGACATAGCCGAAGTCAGCGGTCTTGGCGGCCACGGCTTGCGTGGTCGCAGCCGAGCCGCGACCCTCCTGGATCTCGAGATCGATGCCTTCGGCCGCGTAAATGCCCTTGGACTTGCCGTAGTAGAACGGCGCGTGTTCGCCATAGACATACCAATTGAGCATCAGCACGACCTTGTCAGCCGCCGCTGCCGGCGCCATCCAGAGCGCTGCCATGCCCAAGGCCGTTGCGACCGCCGTCCATCGCTTCATCTGCTTCTCCTCCCATTCGTGTTTTTCAGGCCATCACATTTTCTTCGGGCTGGCCGTTTGTCGTCTACGAAGCGAAAATGATCTCCTCGCGCTGGCTGACATGCCAGGGGATCAGCAGGCGCTCGATACGGTCGACGATCCAGAACAGGACGACGCCGAGCAGCGCCAGGATCACGAGCGCTGCAAACATGGTCGGGAGATCGAAGGTGCCGATCGAGCGTTGCATTACATAGCCGATGCCGGAATTGGAGCCGACGAACTCGCCAACGACCGCGCCGACCACGGCCAGGGTCACCGAGACTTTCAGGCCCGAGAAGATCGCCGGCATCGCGTGCGGCAGGTTTACCGCGCGGAACACATGGAAACGACTGCCCTGCATCGCGCGGGCGAGATCGACCATATCAGGGTCGACCGACTTGAACCCCTGCACCGCCGAGACCACGACGGGAAAAAATCCGAGCAGAAAGGCGGAAATCACCTTTGGAATGATGCCAAAGCCGAACCACACCACGAACAGCGGTGCAATCGCGACCTTCGGCACCGACTGCGAGAACACCAGCAGCGGATAAATGTAGCTCTCAACAGTTTTCGAGCCGGCAATCAGCATGGCCACGGGGATGCCGAATGCAGCCGACAGCACGAAACCATAGATCGTCGCATACGTCGTGGGCCAAGCTTGGCCCAGGAGTTCCGGCCAGTCGTTCCACAATACCGCGACGACATCGGCGGGCGCCGGAATCTGATAGGCTGGAATCCTGAAGATCCGGATCGCCAAATCCCAGGCGACCACGATGAAGATCAGAAACAAAAATGGCCGCACCCAGGCGGCGTTCAGCGCCTTGGCCATAGTGCCTTGGGCTCTCGCCTCCGCCACGCGTCTCTCCCCGGCTTTTTTCTATTCGGCAAGAAATTAACCCGCTGGATAAATACTGTCTAGCGACAATTGCGCGCGGTGGTCTTAGGCGGGCCTGACCGGGCGATCTCCATCTCCGTGTACCGTCACTTCGGAATAGTCCGAAGGACCGGACCCGGAATCTCGAGATTCCGGGTCCGATGCTTCGCATCATCCCGGAATGCGGTGGGCAATGAAAAAGTGCGGGGCGGGTCCGCGCGACGCTCAAACCGTCTGCGGCAGCGGAACGCGCAGCCTCGCGGGCTTGTTCCGGCCGAAAATGGCGAATGATTTTCCAGTCAGGGCCGCGAGCACGAGGCCGACCATGTGGTCGAGCCGCTCCTGCTTGGCCTGCTGGGACAGCAGGTCGCGGCCGAAGATCACGCTCAAGGTCGCGCTGTTCGAGAGATAGAAAAAAGCGAGCGCGGCGATCGAAATGTAGAGTTGCACCGGATCGACCGCGACCTGGAAATCGCCGCTCTCGACGCCGCGGGTGACCACGGTGCGGATCATCTCGACAAAGGGCGAGTGCAGCGACTTGACCTTGGTCGAGCGCTTCAGATGCCGCGCCCGCTGCAGATTCTCGGTGTTGAGCAGCGCAAGGAATTCCGGATTGCGCAAAAAATAGTTCCAGGTGAACTCGATGAGCCGCTTGATCGCCTCGGGCGGATCAAGATGTTCGAGATCAAGCCCGCGTTCCTCGGCACGGATCTTCTCATACGCGCCCTCCAGCACAGCGAGATAAAGGTTCTCCTTGTTGCCGACATGGTAGTACAGCATGCGCTTGTTGGCGCCGGCCTTCGCCGCGATGCGGTCGACACGGGCGCCGGCAAGGCCGTGCGCGGCGAACTCCTGCTTGGCGGCCTCGAGAATGCGAAGCCGCATACCCTCGGGGTCGCGCTGCCATTTCAAGATGCGTTTTGTCTTGGCCAAAACGGTCGCTCAAATCTGTTCGCACGACGCATTTAGCATGCTCGCCCGCCTTTGTCCTGTCGCGCGCAGCATCTCACGGCTCCGGCGGCGTTCGTTCCAGGAACAGCGTATTGATGCCGCGAGTGCCTGAGCGCACGTTCATCACCCGCGTGCCCGGCTTGCGGCCGTCGCGCACCTCCGAGACCTCGATGCCGCAAGCCACCAGTCGTTCCCGCACGGCCTCGATATCAGCGACGCGCCAGCTCAATCCCCACAATTTATCGTGCAGCCGATCGCCGCTTGTCCCCGGGCGGCGCACGAGTTCGACGATGAGATCGCCGCAGCGGAAGAACATCAACTGGCCCCAGTCCGCATGCGTGAGGTCGAGCGCCATGTCGAGCCCAAGCCGCGCGCCATAGAGCGCGGCCGCCCGCTCGGACTCCTCGGTCGCGATCACGACGTGGTCGAGCCCGAGCACGGGCGTCGGCACCGTAGCGACCGAGCGGGGACGCTCGCCCGCAAGCTCAAGAAAGAACATCCGCACGCCGCGGGTCAGATCGGTCGCGGCACGGGTGCGCCTCCAGCGCAAGGTCGCGCCCGAGACTGAGTCGCGGTTTTCAAGCTCCGCGATCGGCTCCGGCTTGAGCGCGACGCGCTCGAGCCTGCGATGCATCTTGGCGATATCGGGGGTACGGAAACAGATGCTGGCGAGGCCCTCGCCCGAAGCCTTGATCACGCTGCGGATGCGGTCGGCCTCGGCGCTGGAGCCGTGCGGCGCCATCAATTCCAGGCTCATATTGTCGAGCGTGAACAGCACGCGATCGGCGCCGTCGCCACTGTTTTGCCACGACGGCGCGCGACCGAGCAGCACTTCGTAGGCCGCCGTCCCTGCCTTGACATCTTCGAGCAGGACGACGATGTGGTCGAGAGCGGTGATCACGGCCAAAATCCCACGTGGAAGTAGACGGTCATTGATCCCTCCCTGTAAGCGCGCGTCCGGAACCCGGCTCAGCCGGCGGCCCGTTGACGGGCTGCTCGGCAAGCCGACGATGCCCGGGGATGGTCCTGACCTCAAGCGATCGAGACGGCACAATTGCGAATAATTTCAACGTTTGAAGTATATTTGCAGTGCTAATCTCGGGCGTCGGCCGGGACCACCCATCAGCGCATGACGGATAAGCCAAATGCAGGCCCTCTTTATCGGACAAACCTATATCGACGTCACCTTCATCACCGACCACTTGCCGACCGGCGATGAGAAGCACGTCGCGGAAGCCTACGCGGTCTCGTTCGGCGGCAACGCGGTCACTGCCGCCTTCTGCTGCGCCAAGCTCGGCATCGTGCCCGACCTGATCGCGACCGTCGCCAATGACTGGCTGGGGCGGATGTTTCAGGACATGTGCGCGAAATACGGAATTTCCTTGCACGGGCGCAAGGTCAACTCCTCTTCGCTGTCCTTCATCATGCCGAAAGACGGCAAGCGCGCCATCGTGCGCTGCCGCGACGACAAGCACATCCACCCCTTTCCGCATCTCAATCTCGGCAATTGTCGCGCGCTGCATATCGACGGTCACCAGCCGGATGCCGCGATCCATTATGCCAAGCTGTGCCGCGAGGCCGGCATTCTGACCTCACTTGACGGCGGCGGCTTGCGCACCAACACCCATGAACTCCTGCAGTTCATCGATGTCGCCATCGTCGCCGAGCGGCTATGCGAGCAGATGGACCTGACGCCGGAGAAGATGCTCGATTACCTGAAAAGCCGCGGCGTCCGGGTCGGCGGGGTCACCATGGGAGAGAAAGGCCTGCTCTGGTACGACGAGACCGGCGCAGTCCAGGCCATGCCGGCACTGCCGATCCCGCGCGAGCGCGTCATCGACACCAACGGCGCGGGCGACGTCTTTCACGGCGCCTATGTCTACTCCTATCTCGCCAATCCCGGCAAAAGCTGGCAGGATCATTTCGACTTCGCCCGCGCAGCGTCCACCTACAAGATTCAGCGCCTCGGCAATGAGGCGGGCCTGCCGACACTTGCGGATATCGGGCAGGTGCGGCAGGAATTCGAGGTTCGGGTTTAGCCTATTGGAATCAGCACATGGGACGCGTCTTCGTCGCCGGTAGCATCAACATGGATGTGGTGGCGACGGCAGAGCGCCACCCGCAGGTCGGCGAAACGGTTGCGGGGAGCGCGGTGCTGTATTTCCCCGGCGGCAAGGGCGCCAATCAGGCGGTCGCCGCCGCCAAGCTCGGTGCAAAGACGACGCTGATCGGCCGGCTTGGCGACGATGCCTTTGGTGCGGAGCTGAGGGGCTTTCTTCAGGCCCAAGACGTTGATGTGAGCCTGATTGCGCAGACGGGGCTGCACACCGGGACGGCGATCATCACGCTCGCCAATGCCGACAACACCATCGTCGTGATACCGGGCGCCAACGGCATGGTCAGTCCCGAAGACGTTGCCCAGGCAGCGCTGGCCGAGGGCGATGTCGCGGTCAGCCAGTTCGAGATTCCGCTGCCGGCGATCAAGGCCTTTTTCCGCAAGGCGCGCGTCGCGGGTGCGCTCACCATCCTCAATCCGGCGCCGGCACGCGCTTGCGATTGGGAGCTGCTTGACCTGGTCGACATCCTCGTGCTCAACGAAACCGAGCTTGGTTTGCTTGCGAACATCAAGCTGCGCGAGGATGACGAGATCGCGCATATCATCGATGCGGCCAGGACACTCGAAACAGGTCGCGCCAGGATCATCTGCGTGACCCTCGGCAGCCGCGGCGTGGTGGCGCTCGCGGGTGGCGAGCACCATGTGATTGCCGGACGCAAGGTGAAGGCGGTCGATACCACCGGCGCAGGCGATTGCTTTGTCGGTGCGTTGGCCGCGCAGCTCGCGACTGAGGCCACGCTCCACGATGCCCTTGTTTACGCGAACGCAGCCGCCTCGGTCTGCGTGCAACGAATGGGCGCAGCGCCGTCGATGCCGGACGCGGGGGAAGTGAGTGAGGCGCTCGCTCCCGACGACCCCGATTTGTAGATGGGGTAACGGGCCGGCCGCCAGATAGCAAGCCGCTCGCGCGCTACGGCGCTGTGTGGAGGCGCGCTCGCGAGCGGCTTGCTGCGGGCTTGGCGGAAGGGCGGTCGTCCCTCAAGCTGATGGGGTTTCGCTTCGCTCAACCCACCCTACGATCTTCTCAACCGGCTAGGCCAGCGCCTTTTTTAGATCAAAACCTTGATCCGCCGCCTGCTCGGGCGCAATCGAACGGTCCATTCCGAGCAACCGCCGACCGAACATGTGGTCGCCGGCGCGGTTGATGGACTCGATGCCGAGGAGCTTGTCGCCCTTGTAGCAAAACGCCGAGAACGCTTTTTGCGCAGGCTCGCCGCGCAGAACCACGCGATCGTAACCGGTCGTGAGGCCTGCGATCTGCAGCTTGTCTTCGCCCTGGTCGCTCCAGAACCAGGGCTGGCCGTCGTAAGGCTTGTCATCGCCGGTGAGCCGCGCTGCCACGCAACGGGCGTGATCGGTGGCATTCTGCACCGACTCCAGCCGCAATGAGCCGCCGAAGCGCGGGCTTGCGAACAAAGCACAATCTCCAATTGCCGAGACATTGGGATCGGCAGTCAGCAGATGCTGGTTGACGATGATGCCGGACGCCACCGGCAGGCCGGCTTCCGCTGCAAGTTCGACGTTCGGCAGCACGCCGACGCCGACGACCACAAGGTCCGCCGGCAGATGGCGGCCGTCGCTGAGGCTGACGCCCGTGACCTTGCCATTCGCGGCCTCGATGCTTGTCGCCTGCACGCCGAGATGGATGCGGATACCGGCCGCGCGATGGCGCTCCTGGAAATAATCCGAGACTTCCGCAGTCACCGCGCGCGCCATCACGCGGCTGCCCAGCTCGATCACGTCGACTTCGAGCCCCTTGATGCGTGCGGTCGCGGCAAATTCCAGCCCGATGAATCCCGCCCCAATAATCACGACGCGCTGATGCGAGGGAAGGCAGGTGCGCAACGCCTCGCTTTCGTCGAGGATGCGCAAATACTTCACGTCAGGCAGGCTGGCGTTGGGCAGATCGAGCAAGCGGTTGCGCGCGCCGGTCGCCAGCACCAAGTGCCCGTAATCGAGCGAGCGGCCTGAGGCAAGCTTCAGCTTGCGCGCGGCGCGGTCGATCGCGACGGCACGATCGGAGACCAGCGCGATCTTCTGGTCGGCATAGAATTTCTCCGGCCGGAAGAACAGGCTGTCCGGGCCGGCGGAGCCCTTGATATAGGCCTTGGACAAAGGCGGCCGCTGATAAGGCAGATGCGCTTCGTCGTTGATCAGAAAGACGGGCTCGGCGAAACCGAGCTGGCGCAGGGAGGCTGCAACCTGAAAGCCCGCATGCCCCGCGCCCACGATCAGAACCGGTCCTTGTGTCATCGGGACAGCCCAACTGCTAGGGCACAGGAATTACCCATGTCGTATCCTCTCACCGATTTTGGCTGGTTATCCTCGTCCGACAGAGCGGCGCTCGTGTCCGTCCCGAACGACGATGGCACCATTTGGCCCCATAATTCCGGCGGGCGCAAGAGCGCTTGCTGGCGGAAACCCATCGGCGGGACTGGTGGGGATTGTCACCCCGCGCCTTCTGCGATCTATTTGCGGCACAATCTCATGCCGGGATTTCACCATGCCGACACCAGCCCCCGCGTCCCTGCCCGATGATCCCGCACTGCTGAGCATCGACGGTGCGATCGCCACCATCACCCTCAACCGCCCCGCGGCCTTCAATTCGATCGATCGGTCGATCGCCAGGAAGCTCGAACAGTTGGGCGCCCATGTCGAGGCATCCGACGATATCAAGGTGCTGGTGATCCAGGGCGAAGGCCGCGCCTTCTGCGCCGGCGGCGATTTGCAGACCATCGGCGCTGCGGCCGCCGCGGACAATATCGCGCCCGTCGTCGGCGAGATGCTGGCGCATTATCACGCCTTCATCACCAGCCTGCGGCGGATGCCGAAGATCGTGCTCTCGAGCGTCCATGGGTCGGCAGCGGGTGCGGGATTGTCGCTCGCCTTCGTTGCCGATCTCTGCATTGCTGCCGATGATGCCCGCTTCACGCCTGCCTATGGGAAGATCGGCGTATCACCGGACGGCGGCGGCACGGTCGGCGTGGTCGCCAGCGTCGGCATCCGCCGCGCGCTGCAGATCTTTCTCGCAGAAGACAGTTTTACCGCGCAACAGGCTTTCGAGTGGGGGCTGGTCGCAAAGGTCGTTCCCGCGACCGAACTGAAAGCGGCAACCCGCGAACTGGCGCTGCGCCTGGCGCAAAACGCGCCGGCAGGGTCGGCTGCGACCAAAGCGTTGATCTATCGCTCGCCCATGACGCCGATCGAACAGCAGCTCGACGCCGAGCGCGACGCGATCATCAACTGCATGCAAACCGAAGACTTTCGCCTCGCGGTCAAGAAGTTCCTGAGTAGGGGGAAGTAGCACCGCCGTCATTCCTAGGAGCGAGGCGAATGAAGTAATCTAGAGTCTCTTACGGCTCTGGATTGCTTCGCTTCGCTCGCAGAACGGCGGCTCGTGCCCGCCCCCGCCTCCATTGTGGTGGCCGTCATCATCCGCGCAAGCGGATGATCCAGTACCCCGCGGCGCTGCAAATTGGCCGAGCTGCCTGTGGTTACTGGATGGCCCGCCGGAGCCTGTCATCGGGCGGCGCTTCGCGCCGACCCGGTGGCGGGGCATGACCAACATCATCCATGTCAATTCGGGCAGATATACCCCGCTCCCGCCGGCGATTTGAAGCAGCCTACCGATTCCGGGATCACATGCTTGGGCAGCCAGAGCACCACGTTCGGGTAATAGATCGTGAAGGTGATCGTTGCCAGGAATACCACATAGATCGGCAATGCGGCACGCAGCGCCTTGCCGAAGCTGATGCCGACGAATTTCGAGGCCATCAACAGCACCAGACCATAAGGCGGCGTGATCAGACCGAAGGCGAGCGTTGCGATCAGCACCACGCCCATATGCACGCCATTGATGTCGCCGGCCTGGGTCAACGCATTCACCAGCGGCATGAAGATGATGATGGTCGGCACCGGCTCGATGAAGTCGCCGACAACCGTGAACAACGCCACCATCAGCAGCATGATGTAATGCGGATCATTGCCGGCCATTGAGGTGATCCAGTCGGCAATCACCATGGCACCGCGCAGGTAAGCCAGCATCCAGCCGAAGGCGTTGGCCGCCCCGATCGTGATCAGCGGCAGCGAGAAGATCAGCCCGGCGAGGCAAAAGTCGTAAGGGATCTTCTTCAGATGCCCCCGGTTGAGCGCGGGGATCACGACCAGAATGATCCAGACCACCGCGACCACGCCAGCTTCGGTGGGCGTGAACCAGCCGGTCAGGATGCCGCCGAGAAGGATCACCGGAATCATCAGCGGCAGCGCGGCGTCCGCTGTTGCGAAAGCCACCTGCTTGAAGGTGGCGCGCGGCTTGCGCAGGCCCGAGGGGCCGAAGAAATAGCAATAGATCATCAGCCCGAAGCCGATCATGAAGCCGGGCACGACCCCCGCCATGAACAGGCCGGCGATGGAGACATTACCGACCGCGCCATAGACCACCGCGGTGATGCTGGGCGGCACCAGCGCCGCGATCGTGGACGCGGAGGCGATGATCGCGGCGATGAAGGCAGACTCGTAGCCCTCGCGCCGCATCGGGCCGCCGAGTGCCCGGCTCATCACCGCGACATCGGCGGTGGTCGATCCCGACATTTCCGAGAAGAACATGCTGAAGACGACAACGACCTGCGACAGCCCACCTCTGATATGGCCGACCAGCGAGACCGACAGGTTGGCGATCCTTACCACCACATTGGCCGAGCTCATGAGCTCGCCGACCAGCAAGAAGAAGGGAATCGCGAGCAAGGCCTCGGAATCCACGCCGTCAAAGATCTTCTGGATGATTGCGGCGAGCGACACGTCCGCCAAGGCGGCTCCGACGAATACGCCGGCCATCAGCGAGAACGGTACGGGCACGCCGAGATAGCCGAAGAACAGGAAGCAGAACGACATCAGCGCCAGGATGCCAGGCGCGCTCACGGGCCCGATCTCCGACGAATGCCGGCCTCGATCGGCGACGCGCTAGCGCCGTCGTCCGCGGGCTCCGGATGGTCGAAACCGTTGATGATGCCGTTGACGAGCTGCTCGACCGTGAACAGCGCGATCAACAGGCCTGAGATCGGAATCACCGCATAAAGCGAGGCGATCGGTGTACCCGACGGCAAGCGAAAGCTGCCGAAGCCGCGGAGGTAGTTGAGATAGCCATACCAGACCAGGCAGGCCGCGACGCCGAGCACGGCGATGCGGATCGCAATCTCGACGATCAGACGCGGCGTGCCATGCATCGCCTCGGAAATCGCGGTGAGGTAGAGATGATCGTTGCGTCGCGTGGCCACCGCGGCGCCGATGAAGATCGCGTAAATGAAAAGCGTCGAGGTGACTTCCTGCAGCCACAGCCAGGGATGGCCGCTCGTTCGCGTGATGATGTCGGCGGTGACCGACAGCGAAAAGCCGAAGCAGAGCACGCCGCACAGGATCATCAGCACCAGTTCGAGCCGGTCCAGCGCCCGCCATTTCAAATGACGCTGCCGCTGCAACACCAGTTTGTCGGCGATGGACATTCGCTAAGCGCTCCCCCACCGCATCCGCTTGCGTCATGGCCGGGCTT
>NZ_AWZU01000047.1 GCF_000472385.1 Bradyrhizobium sp. ARR65 | reverse complement strand
CGCCTCTCTTAGCGCATGCTGGCGGGCTTGCCGCCGCCAACCGAACAATTGCTGCGGTGTCAGCCCGTGCCGGTGTGCAACCGCGGTGACTCTCTCGCCATCAAGGTAGCTCTCCGCGACAATCTCCGCTTTCTGCTCCGCCGTCCAGGCGCGCCGNCGNCCNGTNCCGGTGAAAACCTCCAGCCGGCGCACCGGCTCGGGCTTAGATTTGTGCAAAAGCTCAGTGTCCGACACGTGCCTAACCCCGCTCGACTCAGCGGTCGGACAATCGCCGATCAACCCGCTGCGCTGAAGGTGGGATCTAAGCGCCGCTAACGGCTGATCGTCGTCCCCCTCGGCTCATCCCGAGCTGAAGTCCCGGTCGGCTCGACTTGAACGGAGATAAAGTAAAGTTGAACGGTTCTCTAATGCATGTCCCTAGTTTCCGCCACCCGAACATCCGAAATATGGGCGGTGGTTTACGGTCCTACTCAGCACACGCGCCTATCGTTCGACAACCCGATGGATGGCCCCGTTTTTAATTGTCGAGGATCGGAGCAAGGACTCTGCCTTCATCAGAGAAAGTCAATGGATCAACTTAGGTCGGCCGGCTACATAGTTTCGGCCGTTTGTCTGATGCCCGTTTTGGCCCTCGCCTTTTTGTGGATCTCAATCACCGAGAGGTTGGAAAGGCGCAAGCAGGAAGCAAAGTGCAAGAACAGTCTCCCAAAAGCTTAGATAAGTAGATGTCGATGGCCATAGGCTAGATCGTCAGGAACACCGCAACGACTTGTAAAAGTATCGGCACTACCAAGGCTTTGCCGTTATATCCTGTGAAATTCACGATACCATTTCGCAAAATGCGCAATGCCGTCTTCGATTCTGGTTCCGGGTTTGAAACCGATCTCGCGTTCGAGCGCTGAAATGTCGGCATAGGTTGCCTCCACATCGCCCGGTTGCATGGGGAGCAGGTCCTTCTTGGCCGTTTTACCAAATTCCTTCTCCAGGAGCGAGACGATATAAGTCAGCTCCTCGGGATGGCTATTGCCGATGTTGAAAATCTTCCACGGCGCCTTGCTCGTCGCGGGATCAGGCTGGCTGCCGTCCCAGGCCGACTCGCCCTGCGGCGGGTGCCCGATCAGGCGCACAACGGCTTCTGCGACGTCGTCGATATAGGTGAAGTCGCGGCGCATCTTCCCATGGTTGAACAGTTTGATCGGCTCCCCGGCGAGGATTGCCCTGGCAAATATGAACATCGCCATGTCCGGCCGGCCCCACGGCCCATAGACGGTAAAGAAGCGCAACCCCGTCGTAGGGAGCCCGTAAAGATGGCTATAGGCGTGCGCCATCAGCTCGTTCGCCTTCTTCGATGCCGCGTAAAGGCTCACGGGGTGATCAACGTTGTCGTGCACCGAGAATGGCAATCTACTGTTGGCGCCGTAGACGGAGGACGAGGACGCAAACAACAGATGCTTGCAGCCATTGTGGCGGCAGCCTTCCAGCACGTTCAGAAAGCCCTGAATGTTGGCATCGATATAGGCGTGCGGGTGCTGCAGCGAGTAGCGAACGCCTGCTTGCGCGGCCAGATGCACAACTTCGGCAAAGCCGTGTTGCGCGAACAACGATTCCGTCGCCGCGCGGTCCGCGAGATCAAGCTTCACGAAGCTGAATTTCGGGTCACGCTTGAGCAGATCGATCCGCGCCTCCTTCAGTTTCGGATCATAATAGTTGTTGATGCTGTCGATGCCGACCACCTCGTTTCCGCAGGCCAACAGCCGTCGTGCGACGTGAAATCCGATGAAACCGGCCGCTCCAGTGAGGAGGATTGCTCGCTGTGACATCTCTGCTCTGGTACTCAAAGCCGCCACAGCTCGACGCCCGATGGCTTGGAGCTGCGATCGAGCTTCATCTTTACATCGAAAACGAGGCCCGCACCATCGCGCAGTAATCGCTGCACCATCCGCCAGCCTTCCTCGACGTAAGCGTCGTGCGGGACCGCCAGGATAACGGCATCAGACCGTTCCAGCTCATCGATATCGCGCAGTGGAACCCCGTACTTCTCCTCGACGGTGTGCGGATCGGCCAAAGGATCGGCGATCTGAACGTTGACGCCGAACGACTGCAGTTCGCGCACGATGTCGATGACGCGGGAGTTGCGGATGTCCGGCACGTTCTCTTTGAAGGTCATGCCGAGGATCGTTACCAACCCGCTCCCACCCTTCCGCCGCAACAGACCGCGAATACATTCGCGCGCAATCCGGCGCCCCATGTCGTCATTAATGCGGCGGCCTGCAAGAATCACTTCTGGATGATGGCCGGCTTTCTCAGCACGATAAGTCAGATAGTAAGGATCGACCCCGATGCAGTGTCCGCCCACGAGACCAGGCTGAAAAGGCAAGAAGTTCCATTTGGTGCTGGCTGCCGCGAGCACATCGCCGGTGTCGATATCGAGTGCCTGGAAAATCAGCGACAGCTCATTCATAAAAGCGATGTTGAGATCGCGCTGAGTGTTTTCGATTACCTTGGCCGCTTCCGCAACCTTGATTGAAGGTGCGCGGTGAATGCCCGCGCTGACCACCGACCCATAAACGTTGGTGATGATATCAAGTGTTTGTGGGTTCTGTGCCGAGACAACCTTGGTGATGGTGTCAAACCGATGCTTTTTGTCCCCGGGATTGATTCGCTCGGGCGAATAGCCAACACCGAAGCCTGAGCCCGCCTTCAGACCGGATACCTGCTCCAAAATAGGTACGCATTCCTCTTCAACCGCGCCGGGATAGACTGTTGATTCATAGACCACAACGTCCCCTTGCTTCAGCGCCGCGCCGACCAAGCGCGATGCCCCGAGCAAGGCTGTCAGATCGGGCCTTCGCGCCCCGTCAATCGGAGTTGGAACCGTCACGATGAAAAAATCGGCAGATCGAAGCCAGGCAGCATCCGCGGTAAATTCGAGTGAGGCGAATTTCAAATCGGACGGATCGACCTCGAGTGTGCGGTCCCTCCCCGCCTGCAGCTCCTTGACCCGCCTGGTATCGATGTCAAATCCCACAACCGGGCTGCCGCCACGGGCAAATGCGGCTGCGACCGGCAGGCCCACGTAACCCAATCCAATGACGGCAATCTTCCGGCCGTGTGACATAAAATAATGTTCCAGGCTTTCGAGACACCATTGACGCCATTTCGCTGACTGTTTAGCCAGCCTACGATGGGGACCGCAGGCGTGGAAGGCCCGACCGTTTGGGTTACTTCCACAAGGTCTTCGAGGCGATACCATGGCAGGAGCGCATCTTGCCTTGGCTCCGTTGAAACGTGAGCGAACCGGCCCGGAAATGCGTGGATTTTTGATCTTTACGACCAGAGTCCTGGTGTCGCTAGCGCTACTCTATCTCGCGCTTCGCGGCATCAATTTCACAAGCATCCAAGCCCGCCTAAGCCAGATCAACCTTTTGTGGATCGGCTTTGCGGTGCTGGTCACCATCTTCCAGATCTTCCTTGGTGCACTGCGCTGGCGCGAGATCTCCGACCTCTGTCATGCGCCGCTGACCGACATGCAGGCGTTTCGCTACAACATGATCGGCTCCTTCTTCAACCAAACGCTACCCTCCTCGATCGGAGGCGACGCGGTGCGGCTTTGGCTGGTCAGCCGCAATGGCGCCGGATGGCGCGCGGCAACCTATTCGATATTGACCGATCGCGCGGTGGGACTCATTGCACTCGCGCTCATCATTGTGGCCAGCCTGCCCTGGAGCTACGGCCTGATTAGCGACGCAAAAGGTCGGCTCGCGCTCGTCTTCGTCGATTTTGCGGCCCTACTCGGCGGCTTGGGCTTTTTGCTGCTCGGGCGTCTGCCTTGGGTCTGGCTCAAGAGGTGGTGGCCGACCAGGCACATTCACGCCTGCTCGGTCATCGCTAATCAGGTCATTTTCAGCCGACGCAGCGGACCAAAACTCGCGGTGCTCTCGCTATCCATTCATGTGCTGGCGGTCGCGATCGCATGGTGCTGCGTGCGCTCGATAGCAGCACCTGCCAATTTCGAGCAGTTGTTCATGCTGATACCGCCGATCATGCTCATCACCATGCTGCCAATCTCGATCGCTGGCTGGGGCGTACGCGAGGCGACGATGACGGTGGCGTTCGGCTATGCAGGGCTGGCGCAAACCGACGGCACGGTAGTCTCGATCCTGTTCGGGGCGGTCTCTTTCTTCGTGGGTGCGCTCGGCGGATTGGTCTGGATCTTTAGTGCCGAAAAAGCGGCAAGATCCACAGCCCCGATCGAGATTGCACACTTGCACGTTCAAGGTGGCGGCAGCCCATGACCTCTCCACGAGAAGACGTCGGCCGTTCTCTGTTCGAACCCCCACAAGAGTTGCAGACGTCACCTATCGTCGTTGAAAGTTGAGCTGTTTGAGGATACGCGTTTGGCGTCGCCCATCGTCAAGTCTATCATCCAGGTTTACAGGAAGCTCGGGCGTGCATCGCTGAAGCCGAGCTCGTCCGCAGCTGGATCTTGTTCGCCTTGCGGCAAGATCGTGATGGTGAGCCAATATTACGTGCCGTTCCCTAGCACGACTTCGCGCTATATGACCGAGATCGCCGAAGAGCTCGCAAAAGATAGCAAGGTCATCGTGATCTCGGGTGCGCCTGGTTCGGCCAGCCAAGTTCCGCTTGAGCCCCGCAAGCCCGAAATCATCGAGATCAAGAGCTGGTGGCCCGGCAAGGGCGCGCTCGTCTCGCGCTCCTTTGCCGACATGCTGTTCTCGATTCAGGCCTTGCTTGCCGTGCTGAGGCATGCGCGGAGCGAGGACGTGCTGCTCACCGTCACCGCGCCTTTCACCCTGCCCTATGCGGTCGCCCTTGCCACGCGCCTGCGCAAGAGCGCCGCGGTTCTAATCATGCACGATCTTTATCCGGATTCGCTTGTCATGGCTGGCATGCTCCGAGCAAGCTCGCTACTCACGCGGAGCTTGCGGGCGCTCAACAGGCTTATGTTCGCGCGGCTTGATGGCATCATCATCATCGGCCGCGACATGGCACCGAAACTGCTCGCCTATCCCAAGGTGAGCGCCGCAAAACTCAGCCTGATTCCGAACTGGGCCAGCATGGCGGCCGGCTATCGCGAGGTCAGCGACAACAATCCGTTCCGCCAGCGCGCCGGCGGGCAATTCATCGTCGCGATGTCGGGCAATGCCGGGTACACCCATGATCCGCTCACGGTGCTTGAAGCCGCACGTCTGCTACAGGATCGTAAGGACATTCGCTTCCTGTTATCCGGGCATGGCGTGGGCTGGAGCAGGATCAAGGAGATGCACGCGGCCTCGCCCTGCCCCAACGTAAGTTTGGTCGAACGGGTCCCGGACTCCGAGTTGGAGGACTTTCTTGCCGCCGGCGACGTCTGGGTCGTACCTTATCGCAAGAACAATACCGGCGTGTCGGTGCCGAGCCGCATCTACAACATCTTCGCGGTCGGGCGTCCAGTCATCGTCTGTTCGGAGAGGGATGCCGAGGCCGCGCTGCTGCTGGAGGAGGAAGACATCGGCTGGGTGACCCCGCCCGAAAATCCCAGGGCGCTGGCGGATGCTATTCTACTGGCTGCATCCGATGCGGCACAGACCACGAAAAAGGGGCGCCGCGCCGCAGAGGTCGCCAGCCGCTATACCGCGAACGCCTCTTTGGGCGCGTATCGCGATCTCATGGAGAGGCTTCTGGCACACCAGCGCACGCGCAACCGGCACAGCCTGGAACAGATTGCGCTGCGTCGGCCTGGCTCTTGAGAGGTTGTTGCGATCGCCGTCATGACCAGCCTCGATCATCCTCGTCCGTTGCTCCTGCTTGCCGCGCTTGCTTCGGCCCTGATCTGCGCCGGATTGATCGTGCTGCTGCGGCCGCTGTTACAGCGCTACGCACTTGCCCGCCCCAATGCACGCTCCTCCCATGTGATGCCGACGCCGCAAGGGGCTGGCATCGCCGTGATCGCGGCGACCATTCTCGTCGCTTGCGGCTATGTGGTCGCGATCGGCCAGCCCATTCCTTTCGTGCTGTTCGGCGCCGCCGTGTTCATCGCGCTGGTGGGATTCGTCGATGACATCAGAACAATTCCTGTGCTGCCGCGCTTTCTGCTGCAGGCGGCCGCGGTCGCGGCAATCGTATTCGGGGCACCTTCGGAGCTGCGGATTGTCCCGGTGATCCCCTTCGGCCTCGAACGCGCGCTGCTGCTCCTGGCCGGGCTTTGGTTCGTCAATCTCGTCAACTTCATGGACGGGCTGGACCTGATGACGGTGGCCGAGCTCGTCCCTACCACCGGCGCCCTCGTGTTGTTGGGGTGGCTTGGCGATGCCCCTCTGCTTGCCACCATCATCGCCGCAACGCTCGGCGGCGCCATGCTCGGCTTTGCGCCCTTCAACCGTCCCGTGGCCAAGGTTTTCTTAGGGGATGTCGGCAGCCTGCCGATCGGGCTTTTGCTCGGCTGGTGCCTGCTGCAGCTTGCGTGGCATCAGCATGTCGCGGCAGCACTGCTGCTGCCGCTGTATTACCTCGCTGACGCCACGCTAACGCTGCTAAGGCGCATGGCGCGACGCGAGCCGTTCTGGGCGGCGCATCGCACGCATTTCTACCAGCGCGCGACCGACAACGGCTTTACGGTCTCGCGCGTGGTCGCGGAGGTGTTCGCGCTCAACGTCGTGCTTGCGGCTCTAGCGCTCGCCTCGGTCCGGCTGAACTCAACAACGGTGGAAGTTTTCATGCTTCTGGTGGGCTCAATCGCCGTTGCACTTCTGCTTTATCGCTTCTCACAAGCCCGGATCATTCCCGTCTCGGCCTCACGGGGTCTCTAGCCCGAGCGTCCCGGACTGTTTAGAGTATGACATCATGCGGCTCTACGTCATAGGCGCTAAAGGGCAGGTCGCGCGGTCGCTGCGCCAAGTCGCGGCCGCTCATCCGGATGTCGTGATGGGTTTCGGCTCCCGCCCGGACGTCGACCTGGTAAAGCCGGATTCAGTTCTGGCGGCGGTTGCGACGTTTCGGCCGGACGTCGTGATAAACTCTGCAGCGTACACCGCCATCGATAAGGCCGAACAGGAGGCTGAGTATGCATTCAGGGTCAATCGTGACGGAGCCAAGCTCGTCGCTCGCGCCGCAAGCGATTGCGGCGCACCGGTCATTCAGGTGTCGACAGACTACGTCTTCGACGGAACGAAGCGGGGTGCTTACGTAGAAACTGATCCAACCCGTCCCTTAGGAACGTATGGAAGATCAAAGCTCGAGGGCGAAATCGCCGTTGCGAGCGCAAATCCGCGTCACGTTATCCTAAGAACATCATGGGTATATGCGCCGTTCGGAAACAACTTTGTCCGCACCATATTGGGAGCTGCCGGCCACGGCGAGCCCATTGCGATCGTCAATGATCAAACGGGATGCCCGACCTATGCACTCGATATTGCAAGCGCGATTATTGGTATTGCGAGAAAGCTGATGACATGGCGACCTGAGTACGCAGGCGTTACTCACGCAGCCGGCCCTGAGGCGGTCACTTGGTACGAGTTCGCCTGCGAGATATTCAAACAGGCGGCTAAACGGGGCGCTCCCTTCTGTGCTGTGGAGCCGATCTCAACGTCGGAATACCCGACTTCGGCACCCAGACCGGCCAATTCCCAACTATCGACGAAAAGGCTGCAATCTGTGTTCGACGTCAGCTTGCCGCCTTTGAAGGATTCATTGGCTAGCTGTTTGGATCGTCTTCTGGAAGACAGGAGGTGGAGTAAGAAGGAATCGTCTTAGCGGGTGCAGCGCGAGGCGACCGCGGTGAACAGCACTTACAAAAGGTCGTCATATTGCCTGCTCGTGACATTCGACGACTGCCGAAAGGCCTTACTTCAATTTCTGCATCCACTTCTCCATGATCCGGGAGTCGCCTTCAGACCCCGTCTTGCATTCCAATGCAATAGCCGACGCAAATCATGTGCGATGGCCCTGCCGTTTGCGCGGCCAGGCAAATATCACGCGGCGTTTGAGCCGAATTCCGGCACGGCGTCCTTCAGCACGGTTTTGATGGTGGCAGGATCGTGCCGCTCGATGGCCTGCTCGAGTGCAGCGATCCATTTCTTGAGCGCCTGCATCGGCGGCTCGTTGGGTTTCGCGGCCATAATGCCGGCAACGCCGATATCGACCGGCGGCTCTTCGCTCGCAAACAGGATCTCGTTCAGCCGCTCGCCGGGACGCATTCCGGTGAAAACGATCTCGATGTCGTGGCCCGGCTGCAGGCCGGACAAGCGGATCATCCGCTCGGCCAGATCGACGATCTTCACCGGTTGGCCCATGTTGAGCACATAGACCGAGACCGTCGACCGCTGTGCCGCCAGCGCGTGCGTGGCCGCCGTGATCACGAGATCGCAGGCCTCGCGAATGGTCATGAAATACCTGACCATTTCGGGATGCGTCACGGTCACCGGCCCGCCCGCCTCGATCTGCGCCTTGAATTTCGGCACCACCGAGCCGTTGGAGGCCAGCACATTGCCGAAGCGCACCGAGATCAGCCGCATCCGGTGCGAACCTGCGCTCTGCGCAAGATCGTGATCCAGCGCCTGGCAATACATCTCGGCAAAGCGTTTGGTCAGCCCTAGCATCGAGACCGGCTCGATCGCCTTATCGGTCGAGATCATCACCATCGCTTCGGCGCCCGCGGCGAGCGCAGCATCCGCAACGTTGATTGACCCGAAAATGTTGGTCTTGACGCCCTCGCTCCAGTCGCGCTCGAGGATCGGTACGTGTTTCAACGCCGCCGCATGGAACACCAGGTCCGGCTTGAACTCGATCATCAACTGGCGCACGCGCTCGCGATCGCGAATGTCCGCAATCCGCCCGTCCACGACCGCCTCGGTCTGCTGTGCGGCAAGCGCCTCGGTAATGCCGTAAAGCGCAGGCTCGGAGTTTTCCAGCACCAGCAGGCGCGACGCCCCGAACGTCACGACGCGGTGACAGATTTCCGAACCGATCGAACCGCCGCCGCCGGTGACGATCACCGCCTTTCCCTTCACCAGCGCCTCGAGCCGGGCATAGTCGATGGCCGAGCTCGGCCGCAACAACAGGTCCTCGACCGCCACCGGCGCGAGCCGCGGCGCGTCCCCGCTCTCCAGCGAGGGCAGACGGCTCACAATCAGCCGCAGCCGCTTGGCGCGCATCAGGAAGGTCTCGGGGCGGGCTTCGGCCTCTAGGGCCGAGGGCATCATGACCGCGCGTGCAATCGGTTTGTTGCGCCGGGCGAAGTCGGCCACGACCTCCTCGATATCATCCATGCCGCCGAGCACCGGCACGTTGCGGATCAACTGGCCGCGATCGGCAATCGAGGGGGAGAGAATGCCGATCGGCCAGATCCGTTTGATTGCGCCGCTTTCGATGCCGCGCAGGACGATTTCCGCATCGGCCGCGCGGCCGACCAGCAGCGTCGGTGAAGCGTCCTCGGTCATGGCGTGATGGCGCACCCGCGTGTAGCGGAAGTAGCGGTAGGCAAAGCGCAACGCGCTCAGGAATGAGACCTCGAGGAACCAATAGAGGATGATGGTCACCTTGCCGAGGAAGAAGGTGCCATGCATGTTGGGCGCGACCAGGACGTAGTCCATCACCAACAGAGCGATGGCCAGTACCGTGGCGACGCGCAGGATGTTGAGCGCATCCGGCAGCGAGATGAAGCGCCACTTCGTGGTCGTCAGGTTGAAGAGGTAACAAACGACGACGCCGAGTGCCAAAAAATACGGCAGGATGCGCAGCAGCAGCGGCAGGCGCTCGAAAAACAACTCGCCGCCCTCGAAGCGCAGATAAAACGCGGCAAAGAGCGCGAGCGCGCTTGCCCCCACATCATGGAGGGCGATCCAGAGATTGCGCAAGGTGAGATGCGACAGACGCGTCATTCACGGACCAGTGGCGGGAAAGCGAAGAGCTCTGCGACGGCGCTCCCGTGCTGCTGATAGCCCATCCCGTGCGCGCTGGAAAGCCGCGCGGGCTTCACGAAACACTGCTTGTACCGGCCTTTTCAGGCGCGCGCGCCTTCAACACCATGCCGCCGGCGACGCCAACACCCACCACGTACATCCATCCTTCGTGGAAATCGAAGATATGAGAGTTGAACAGTGAGGTGAAGATGTTCTGCACCACCACGAGAAGCCCGATCCAGTTCGCCACGCCCTCGCCGCGGAACAGAAGCAGGTGCAACAGCCACATCGCGTAGAGGACGACGATGCCGATCACGCCCCATTGCACCGCGACGTATAAGGTTTGATTATGTGGATTACTGACGACTTGCGCGGCCGCAAGGCCCGCAGGTCCGGTCGCGGCCGCCTCGAAAAGCCCACGCGTCGAGCCCGTGCCGTGGCCCATGACCGGTGCCTCAGCAAAGAACTTCAGCGACTTGCGATAGTATTCGAGGCGTTCGCCCATCGAAGTGGGCGTGCCTTGCTCCATGTAGAGCTGGTAGTCGCGCCTGAAGCTGTCGATGGTTGCCTTCAGTTGCGGCGAGGCAAACCAGGCGAGGACAGCGGCCGCGGCCGCCGCACACAGGATCATCAGCGTGGTGCGCCAGCGTAAGTGCAGGACGCCAAATACA
The DNA here is from genome assembly GCF_000472385.1 of Bradyrhizobium sp. ARR65. Taxonomy (GTDB): domain Bacteria; phylum Pseudomonadota; class Alphaproteobacteria; order Rhizobiales; family Xanthobacteraceae; genus Bradyrhizobium. The sequence goes on along the minus strand of NZ_AWZU01000047.1, from coordinate 53,137 downwards.
GCAACCATGATTGGGATCGTCACCAGCGCCGTGCGCGAGACAATGACAAAGGCCATGTTCGCGATGAAGCTCAATGCGAGAACGCAGAGCAGCAGCGCCGGCACGGTCTTCTTCGCGCGCAACAACATAACGACTGGATAGGCCAGGGCCACCGCGCAAAGCGCGAACTCCTGGCTCTGGTCGATATAGTTCTTCACGAAAATTCCGCGCGAGGCGACGTCCTTGGCCTTGAGCGTCAGGTCGGGAAACACCGCGACGGTCCAGGACGCCATCACCATGACGGTGCAGGACACCAGGAAGGCGATGAAAACCCACAAACCGCGCTCTGAGCGCTCGAAATGATAGAGCAGGAAGGGAAGCACGAGGAGTTTTGCCGTCGGGCCGACGGCGTAAAGCCGCGCCCCCCAAGCGGCGTCCGACCACAACGTTCCCAGCAGCGCCAGCAGGAACAGGGTGATCGGGACCCAGCTGATCGGCCGCTGCACCGTCCGCACGAACGCGCCGGCGTCGAAGAACGGCAACATCGCAATGACAATTACAACGCCGAAAATTCCAACCAGCGACGTCGACCATGGCAACGACAGCGCCAGCAGGATCACGAGGATGTCGACCGTCCTGATCCAGGCTGCCGGATCGCGCAGCCTCGCCTGCAGAGACATTTTCGGATGTTCGGCAATCACCGTCACGCCAGCTCTCCCTTCGCGCGATTGACGAGCGAGGTGGTGGAAAAACCTGGCACGATATCGACCAGCATTACCGTTCCGCCAGCCGCTTCGACGATCTCGTGCCCGACCACCTGCTCGCGGGTATAGTCGCCCCCCTTCACGAGCACGTTGGGCTTGATCTGACTGATCAGCCGAAGTGGCGTGTCCTCGCTAAAGATCGCAACGAGATCAACGGCCTCGAGCGCCGCCAGCACTTCCGCACGGGCCTGCTCACTCTGCAGCGGGCGTCCATCACCCTTCAGGCGGCGTACCGATGCGTCGCTGTTGAGGCCCACGATCAGCCGGTCACAGGCGGCCCGCGCTTCCGTTAGCACCCTGACATGGCCGGGATGCAGTACATCGAAACAGCCATTGGTAAAGCCGATCCGCAAGCCCTGTTTGCGCCATTCCTTAAGCTGCGCAGCGAGCTCGGCCTCCGAGGCGATAAGCTTCTCCTCCGCCGCCAGAAAGGCGTGCGGCAGGATCTTCCGCCGCAACTCAGTGGCGGTCACGCTCGCTGTCCCCTGCTTGCTGACCGCGACGGCCGCGGCGGCATTGGCCATCCGCAAGGCGGTCTCCCAATCCGCCCCCGTCGCCAGCACGGCCGCAAGCACCGCAGCCACCGTATCGCCGGCGCCGGAGACGTCACGAACCCTGACCGGATGCGCCGGCACATGGATGGTCTCGCCCTGGCGCGGCACCAAGGTCATGCCGTGCTCGCTCTGCGTCACCAGGATCGCTTCGCAATCGGCAAGCTGCATCACGTCCCTTGCGGCCAGAGCGATGCTTTCCGCGCTATCCGCCCGGCTGCGGGTGGCTTCCGCAAATTCCTTGCGATTGGGCGTGAGCAGCGTCGCGCCGCGGTAGATCGCGAAATTTGTGCTCTTGGGATCGACGATCACACGTTTACCCAAGTTCCGCGCCGCATCGATGACGTTGCGGATCACGCGCGCGGTGAGAACGCCCTTGGCATAGTCCGAGAGCAGAACGATATCGGCGCGCGCAACGAGCGGCAGCACCGCATCGATCAGTTTCTGCTCGGTTGCGGCGGCGGCGGGCGCCGCCAGTTCCCAGTCGGCACGCAGCATATGGGTGGAAAAATGCTCGGAGACGAAGCGCGCCTTGCGCGTGGTCGGCCGCGCCGGATCAGCGATCAAGACGCTTTCGATGCGCTCCTCCCGGTCAAGCGCTGCCTTCAGTTGCGTCCCCGTCTCATCCTCGCCGATCAGGCCGACGAAAATGCAAGACGCGCCAAGGCTCGCGATGTTGCGCGCGACATTGCCGGCGCCCCCGATATTGGTTTCGCTGCGCTGGACGGCGATCACGGGCGCCGGCGCTTCCGGCGAGATGCGCGATACCTCGCCATAGACGAATTCGTCGAGCATGAGGTCGCCGATGCAGAGCACCGTCTGGCGCGCGATCGCATGCGACAAGGCGTCAAAGTCGAACATCGGGCTCCGTCATGTCTTAGTTTCAGCGGAAACGGTCGGCGGCATCGAGATAGCCCTTCACGTAAAGGCCAACCGCCTCTTCCAGCGCGGTGAAGCCGCCGTTATAGCCGGTCGCACGCAGCCGATCGACCTCGCTCTGCGTGAAGTACTGGTAACTGCCGCGGATCTGCTCGGGCATGTCGATATAGTGGATATTGGGCTCAAGCCCGAGCGCGGCGTAGGCCGACAGCATCAGATCCTTGAAGCTGCGCGCACGCCCGGTACCGACGTTGAATAGGCCGGAAACGGAAGGCGTGGCGAGCAGCCACATCACCACCCGCACCACGTCATCGACATAGATGAAATCGCGCCGCTGGTCGCCGTCAGCGATCCCGTCGCGATGCGATTTGAACAGCTGCACGGGCCGGCCGGCCTTGATGTCGTCAAAACGGCGCGCCAGCACGCTTGCCATCGCCCCCTTGTGATATTCGTTGGGGCCGAAGACGTTGAAGAATTTCAAGCCGACCCATTGCGGCGGCAGCTTCTCGCCTTTCTCCGCGCGCGCCACGACCGCCATGTCGAACAGATGCTTGCTCCAGCCATAGAGGTTCATCGGACGCAGCCGCTTCAGCGCGGCGAGCGAGGGGTCGTCGCGAAAGCCTTGCGCGCCGTCGCCATAGGTCGCGGCGGAGGAGGCATAGATGAACGGCGTCGCGCTCGCGGTGCAGCAGTCCAAGAGCCGCATCGAGAGATTGAAATTGGTCTGGATCACGAGATCACCGTCGACGGCGGTGGTCTCCGAAATCGCGCCGAGATGGATCACCGCATCGAGCCGCCGACCCTTCAGCCACGCGTCGAGCTCGGAGGGCGGCACGAAATAGGCGAGCTGGCGCTTGGCCAGATTGCGCCATTTCCCGTCATGGCCGAGCAGATCGCAAACCGCGACATCCGTGCGGCCGGCGTCGTTGAGTGCTGCTACGACATTTGATCCGATAAAACCGGCGCCGCCGGTCACCAGCAACATTCCATCCCCTGCCTTGACTACGCGGCGAAAGCTTTGCCCCAGTCTCGTCCCGCAGGCAACGTGAGCCTTCAGCGCATGAACCAAAAACTGCAAACCGGGGGTTCCCCGGTGGATTTGTCGCCAACACCGCAGGGCTTGCGCTTTACAACCTGGTGACGGCAAGACTCTGTCCGAGCTTCGGCTTTACCTCGCTCCGCCGAACGGCTACCGAGGCCTTGGATTGTGGCACCTTAAAGAATGAATTTTTATTCACCAGATGCGGAATTGCAGGTGGACCGGGACGACAGCAGCCCGATTCTGATCATTCCCTACATGTGGATCGGCGACTTCGTGCGCGGCCATAGCGTGGTGCGGGTCTTGAAGGAGCGCTGGCCCAACCGGCCGGTGGATATGTTGACCACCTCGCTTTGCGCGCCGCTGCTCGACTACATGCCCGGCGTGCGGCAGGGCGTTGTCTGGAACCTGCCCCGCGGCCGGCTTGCGTTGGCCCAGCAATGGGCCCTGGCGCGCCTTCTGAGGGCGCGGAGCTATCGAACCGTCCTCATCATGCCCCGCACCTGGAAATCGGCCCTGGCGCCCGCGCTGGCAGGCATTCCGGAGCGGGTCGGCTTTGTTGGGGAGGCACGCTTTGGGGTGCTCAACCGCTGGCGCTGGGGCGAAAGGGCCCTGCCCCGCATGATCGACCAACAAGCCGTGCTCGCGCTGCCCGAGGGCGCGCCGCAGCCCTCGGAATGGCCGCTTCCACAGCTTGAGCTTCCCGCCGACGAGGTCGTGCGATGGCGAGAAAAGCACGGTCTGAGCGACGGACCAGCCATCGCACTCGCCCCCGGCTCCGTGGGCTCGGGAAAACGCTGGACCTATTACCCGGAGGCCGCGCGGCTCCTCGCCGCGCACGGGCTCGACGTCTGGGTGGTCGGCGGCCCCGGCGAAAAGGCTGTCGCGGCCGAGATCGTGGCCGCCGGCGGACCAGGAGTTCGTGATCTGACCGGAACAGATTTGCGTAACGGCATCTTGGCCCTGGCGGCGGCGAGCGTCGCGATTTCCAACGATTCCGGCCTGATGCATGTGGCCGCGGCCTTAGGTACACCGACGATGGGCATTTTCGGCCCGACTGATCCCTATCTCTGGGGACCGCTGAACGGGCTCGCGGCCACCATCCAGACCAAGACGGTCGTACCCTGCCAGCCCTGTCACCGGCCGGTCTGCCGGCTGAAACATCATCGCTGCATGCGCGATATCCCTGCCGAGGATGTGGCAGCGATTGCCGAGCAGGTTGTGGCCGAGGTTACGGCCAAGCACACGCGTTGAGATCTGTCCTGCTTGCGCAGCCGCCACGCCACCGGTACCAAGGCGCAACGCCAATTATGGGTACGCCTTGAACGAACGAGCGAAAGATCTGACCGGCATCGGCCAGGCGAGGTTGAGGCCCGCAGCCTTCCTCGACCGCGATGGCGTGATCAATCACGACGACGGCTATATGGGCACGAAGGAGCGGATCCGCTGGATGCCGAACGCGGCCAAAGCGATCCGACGCCTCAACGATGCCGGCTATTTCGTGTTCTTCTTCACCAACCAATCGGGCGTGGCGCGCGGCTTTTTCACCGAAGACGACGTAAAAGTCTTGCACGCCTGGATGTGTAGCGAACTGGCCGCGCAGGGCGCGCAAATCGACGATATCCGCTATTGCCCGCATCACCCCGAAGGTAGTGTCGCCGGCTATCTCGAAGCGCATCCCTGGCGCAAGCCCGCGCCCGGCATGATCCATGATCTGATGGAGCACTGGCCGGTGCGGCACGAGGGCAGTTTTGTGATCGGCGATCGGCCGACCGACATCGAAGCAGCGCAAGCCGCCGGCCTGCCGGGCTTCTTATTCGCGGGCGGCGATCTCGATGCTTTCGTCGCCGACGTGATCGCTCAAACGAGCGTCCGATAAACGCTGGCGATAAGGTCTGCCTCAACGTCGAGACTGAATTTTTGTAAGACGCGCTGCCGCGCGCGCAGCCCCATCGACGTCGCGGATGCAGGATCACGCATCAAGGGCTCCAGCGCCGCCACCAGCGCATCCACATCACCCGGCGGCGTCAGTACACCAGTCATGCCATCCTCGACCACGAGCTGGGCGGCGCCGGCGCGCGAGGCGACCAGCGCCGCGCCCGCCGCCATCGCCTCGATCAGCGTCAATCCAAAGCCTTCGTTGCGCGAGGTGAAGGCGTAGATCGTGAGGCGCTGATACCAGCGCTGCACCTGCCCGATCGGTAATTCGCCCAAGATGACGATGCGCGACTGCAACCCCGCCGCGTCGATGCGCCGTTTCAGGTCATTGGCGAACACCGTCTGCTCCGGCGTGATCGCGCCAACCAGCACGGCGGTGAAATCGGGATAGCGCGGCAACAGCCGGCACATCGCATCAACAAAAATGTCGCTGCCCTTCTGCGCCCGCACCCGGCCGAAGCAGCCGATCGCATAACGCCCGGCCAGTCCGCTCTCCGCGAACGCCGCGGCACGATCCTGCGGCGGCGCATAGATGTCGGTGTCGACGCCATGGGGAATGACGGTCGCCTTGCGCTTCAGATAGGACGCGGAGATATCGCTTGTCGCGATGATCGCGTCCATCTGCGAGATCAGCCAGCGCGTGATCCAGGTGTGATGGCGCTGCGCGGCCGAGGTGAACACGAGCTTTACGCGCCAGCCGAGCGCGCGCAGCAAGACGCCTGCGATCATCTCGTTGTTGCGCCGCGCATGCCAGATCAACGGCCGCTCGCGGCCCCAGAGCTTGAGAAGATCAAGGCCGTCGAGCGGTGCGATGCCGTCGGGACGATTGGAACCGAACCATGCGGCGCGCAGGCGCTTGGCGAGTTTCGGCGCCACCATCCTGTTGGTGGCCGTCACGCCGGAATAGCGCCTATGCAGGTTCGGCACGATGAGTTCGAGATCGGCCAGATCGTTCTTACTCGGCACACAACACTCCGTTTTCGGCTCGCTCTCCTATACGCAACATTAAGCATAGAGGCCAGTTCGCCCCTTTCCGAAACCCCCTCTTCACTGCGATCCGGCTAGCATCCGCGCGCTTTTGGACGATGGGTTTACGGGTTGAGCTAATGACCGTGCTTGTTACCGGCGGGGCCGGCTATGTCGGAAGTCACACCGTTCGCGCGCTGCATGAAGCGAACGAAAACGTGGTCGTGATCGACAATCTCTCCACCGGGTTTTCCGCGCATCTGCCGGAGGGCGTTCCGCTGTTCATTGGAGACGCTGGCGACGAAAACCTCGTCGAGGGCGTGATCGCCCAGCACGAGGTCGATGCCATTATGCATTTCGCGGGCTCCATCGTGGTGCCGGAATCGATGCGCGATCCGCTGCTGTATTATCGCAACAACACCATGACCACGCGCAGCTTGCTCAATGCCGCGGTCAAGCGCGGCATCAAGCGCTTCATCTTCTCATCCACCGCGGCCGTCTATGGCGATCCGGAACAGGTGCCCGTACCCGAGCATGCGCGAACGCGACCCTTGTCGCCTTACGGCTCCTCGAAGCTGATGACCGAGATCATCCTGCATGACGTCGCCTCCGCTTACGACATGAACTATGTCGTGCTGCGTTATTTCAATGTCGCAGGCGCCGATCCGCTGGCGCGCATCGGCCTTGCGACCGTCGGCGCCACGCATCTGCTCAAGATCGCGGTGGAGGCGGCAACTGGACAGCGCCCCAAGATCGACGTATTCGGCACCGATTATCCGACGCCGGATGGAAGCTGCATCCGCGATTTCGTCCATGTCAGCGATCTGGCGCAGGCGCATCGCGCCGCACTCTCTTATCTGCGCGCCGGCGGCGCCTCGGTGACCCTCAATTGCGGCTATGGCCGCGGCTATTCTGTGCTGGAGACCATCGAGGCGGTGCGGCGCGTCTCGGAGCGCAATTTTGCAGTTTCCTATGCGCCGCGAAGGGCCGGCGACGTCATGACCATGGTCGCCGATAGCAGCCGCATCCGCGCCACGCTCGATTGGACGCCGCAATACGACAATATCGAAACCATCGCGGCGCACGCGCTCGCCTGGGAAGAAAGGCTGTTGCGCGAGGCTAGCGGCAACATCCAAGAGGTGGCCTCGGCGTAGAATCACGGCCTGTGCAAGCCCTTAATTGGGCTTGAAAAAGGCGCGTCCAGCGGGCAAGGAAGCCTTGCCGCTAAGCCCCCGTGGGCAGAGTATGCCCTGGCGCGGCCGATTGGGACGTGGATGGCCGAATTTCCGAAGAAAATCACTGACGATCCCTATGGCGCGGCGATTCTGATTCGCCGCCTCGTCATGGAACAGGGGCTGACCTATTGGCGACGCTATCTGATCGCATTTACGCTGATGGCGATCGCGGCCGGCGCCACCGCCGCTGCCACCTATGTCCTCGGCCAGGTGATTAACAAGGCCTATGTGGACAAGAACGTACCGGGGATTGCAATTCTCTCCGGCGTGACGGTCCTGTTGCTGTTCATCAAGGGCGTGGCGACCTACGGCCACACCGTGATCCTGTCCAAGATTAGCAACGCGATCCTCGCCAACAACCAGCGGCGGCTGTTTGCCAAGCTGATGAGCGAGAGCATCGCCTTCTTCTCCGAGCGCCATTCGTCGGAGTTCCTGGCGCGCCTGACGGCCGGCGCCCGATCGATCGCCGACGTCCTGAACATGTTGATCAATTCGGTCGGTCGCGACTTCCTGCTCTTGATCTCCATGGTCGGCGTGATGGTGATGCAGGATCCGCTGCTGTCCTTGATCGGCCTTGTGGCCGTGCCGCCGGCGATGCTGATGCTGCGCAAGCTGGTGAAGCGGATCAAGGGCCTTGCCCACAGCCAGTTCACCGGCACCGCCGACATCCTGGAGACCATGCAGGAGTCGCTGCAGGGCATCCGCACCGTGAAGGCGTTCACGCTGGAAGAAACCATGCAGCGGCGCATCGACGAGAACATCGCAATCGTCGAGCGCAACGCCAACAAAATGGCGCGGGTTTCCAACCGCTCCAACCCGCTGATGGAGATGCTCGGCGGCTTCGCGGTGGCCGGCTGCCTGCTCTATGGCGGCTACAGCGTGGTCGCGCTTGGCGCCACCCCTGGGCAGTTCTTCTCCTTCATGACTGCCTTTCTGATGGCGACCGAGCCCGCCAAGCGCCTGGCGCGGCTCAACATCGATCTGAACAGCCAGCTTGTCGGCGCGCGGATGCTGCTCGAAGTCGTTGACAGCCCCGCGAGCGAGCTTGCCGATGACGACAAGCCGGCCCTCGAGCTCACGAACGCCCGCATCGAATTGCGCGACGTCAGCTTCGCCTATCGCGCGAACGAACTCGTGCTCGACCGCATGAGCTTCATCGCCGAACCCGGCAAGATGACCGCCCTGGTCGGCCCCTCCGGCGGCGGCAAGTCGACAGTGCTGGCACTGCTGTTGCGCTTCTATGAGCCGAGCACGGGCGACATCCTGATCGACGGCCAATCGATCTCCAAGGTCTCGCGGCGCTCGCTGCGGCAGCAGACCGCCTATGTCGGCCAGGACGTCTATCTCTTCCGCGACACCATTCGCGCCAACATCGCCTTCGGCAAGGAAGGCGCGACGCAGAGCGAGATCACCGAGGCGGCGAAGGCGGCCTGCGCGCATGATTTCATCATGAGCTTCCCGCTCGGCTACGACACCCCGGTCGGCGAGCACGGCACACAGCTCTCCGGCGGCCAGCGCCAGCGCATCGCGGTGGCGCGCGCCCTGCTTAAGAACGCACCCATAATCCTGCTGGACGAAGCGACCGCGGCGCTCGACTCCGAGTCCGAAAAGCAGGTGCAGGAGGCGATCGAGCATCTCTGCCGGAACCGCACCACCATCGTCATCGCCCACCGCCTGCACACGATCATGCACGCCGACACCATTCTGGTGGTCGAGGCCGGCGAGATCGTCGAGCGCGGCCGCCATGACGACCTGTTGCGTCGCGGTGGGCGCTACGCCTCCTTCTTCCGCTTGCAGCAACGTGATACAGCCACTCTGGCACCGCTCAGCGCAACCGCGTAAATCACAGGCTTCCTTCCCAAACCCGCCGAGACCCTTTCATGAACGATAGCGCCTTCGTCATCCCGGCCCCGCCGCAAGCCTCGCTGCCCGTCGTGGGCGAGGGAAAGTCCTTTCCCGTGCGCCGCATCTGGTGCGTCGGACGCAACTATGTCGAGCACATCCGCGAGATGGGCAACGACGAGCGCGATCCGCCGTTCTTCTTCGCCAAGCATGCCGACATGCTGGAGCACGACGGCGCCACCATCCCCTATCCGCCGCTGACCAAGGACCTGCATCACGAGGTCGAACTGATCGTGGCGATGAAAAGCGGGGGCCTGAACATCCCCACCGATAAGGCGCTCGACCACGTCTATGGATATGCGGTCGGCATCGACCTGACCCGCCGCGACCTGCAGCTCGCCGCGCGCAAGAAGGAGCGGCCCTGGGAAATCGGCAAGTCCTTCGACCATTCCGCCCCCTGCTCGGCGCTTCAGCCGGCCGCGAAGATCGGTCATCCCTCCAAGGGCAAGATCTGGCTGTCGGTCAACGGTACCGAACGGCAGAAGGGCGACCTCTCCGAGCTGATCTGGAGCGTGCCGGAAATCATCTGGAAGCTGTCGCAGCAGGTGGAGATCGGGGCTGGCGACATCATCATGACCGGCACCCCGGCCGGCGTCGCCGCGCTTCAGCCCGGCGACAGGATCGAATGCGGCGTCGACGGCGTCGGCACGCTGAAGGTGTCGATCGGCGAGCCGGCTTGACCTGATTAAAAGGGGCGCGTGTTTCCCTTTCCCGGCCTGCAGAGAGAGGGTTCAGGTATGGAAGACTCTCCGAGCACTGAGCTCGCGGAGAGTCTACCTCACCCGCATCGCATCTGACGATGCGACGCGACTCTGCCTACAGGCGGGAGAGCTGCGGATGGGAGCTACCTGAACGCGGACACCACGATGAGCCCAACCACGGCAACCATCAGCATCCACTTTCCCGCGTAATAGACCTTGCGGTTCCACTGTTTGATGCGGCGGCTGGCAAGGTGGATCTCGTAGAGCCCGCCGAACACCTTGTTGAGCACGCCGACATGCTCGCCCTCGACGTTCTGGGTGGCGGAAGCCTTGACGACGTGGTGGCTGACCCAGCGGTTGATAGAGGTCAGGAAGCCATACTTCATCGGACGCTCGACATCGCAGAACAGAATGATGCGATTCTGGTCGGTCGCATTCTCGGCGTGGTGGATGAAGGTCTCATCGAACATGAAGGCCTCCCCATCGCGCCAGACGCAGGGTACGCCGTCGACGATGATCCGGCATTTGTCCGAGTTAGGGGTGACCAGCCCCAGGTGATAGCGCAAGGACCCTGCGAAGGGATCGCGATGCGCACCCAGCTTGCCGCCGGGCGGCAGCATCGCAAACATGGCGCCGTGCACGCTCGGGATAGAATTAAGCAGTTCGACCGTCTTCGGACAGAGCTGACGCGCCGAGGGAAGAAAGTCGTCATACCATTTGAGATAAAAGCGTTTCCAGCCGCTCTTGAAGAACGAATAAAAGCCCCAGTCGTTGTTCTTGGCCGCGGCCCGGATGAAGCCCTCGTCGAACAGCCGCACCGCCTCCTCGCGGATCGTCTCCCAATTGTCCGTCAGCTTTGAAAGCTCGGGAAAGTTATCGACCGGAATCACCGGCTCGTTCGGCACGGCCGAGCCCGCATACATCAGCACATTGTAGGGGGCGAGATATGTCGAATGATCGCCTAACTGCCGGGCAAAGCGCAGCCGCTCCTTGCCACGAAAATGCACGTAAATGGTTGAGGCAGCGAGAATGTAAACGCCAATGAGCTGTGGCGCGAGAAGCTGTTTCAGCATGGTCCGTCCCTGCGATCGGCCCCAATTCCCCAATTGCCCGATCATCTCTTTCCGTGAAAGCCGACTCGTGCGGAGCGGCTTACCGGCGAGAACGCCTCCATTACCATAGGGGGGAGACGGATTTCCAGAGACCGAGATCAGGATCGCTTGAACCAGACGGGCGCGCAAAACTGCACGGTCCTGTGCCGAATCCGGCCAGATTTCGTACTGATTCGCATCCTCAGCTACGCGCGAGCGCCTGAAGACCTTTAAAGGTCAGGCGTTTGGGGTCCTTCACGCCTGACAGATAAAGCCGGCGAATAAAGGCGATCGCGGCGTCACGGTCGCAATCGGTCAACACCACCACGGCGTCCACCGCAATTCTCTGGGCTTCCATGGGCTTCCTCATCACTCGAGCAGCCACCCGGCTCCGGAAGCATTAGAGCTTGTCGGTTAATCTCGCGTTAACCGTGCGCCGGGCCTGCTGGATTCAGCTTGAGATCCGAATATGCGAAACGCCGCGTCGCCGCGCTGTGCTGCGTCAAATAGGTCGACGAGCTTGGCACGCTCCGCTGCCCTGACCTTGAGCGGGCCTGCGACGCCGAAGCCACGGCGGGTCGCTTGGAAGTCGATCACGGTGTCGGGCGCAACATTGGCGACATTGGCGTCCGGGCCGAACTCTTCGACCAGGAACTTCTTCATCGCCGCGACATCCAAGGTACGAAGGTCGGCGATGCATGGTCCGGGCAACTCGATCATCGCCCGCCATGTCGACACCGCGGGCGAACGCCTCTCCCGGAAGATCGAAATCTATCGATTCCCGGACGTGAACCAGCACGGCCGGTACGTGGTGGACCACCGCATGCCGCTCAATTCCGGCCGGGATAGTCCGCCCTATCTCTGCGTCACTGCCGAGGACGGCCACAAGGCAAGCCCGATCTGCGTGCTGCCAGGATAGTGCACCGCCTGGTTGGATTATTATTTTACCGCTGCCCGTTTAGAAGAGTTCCGGCTCTGGAACCATCTACATACCCTTGCGGTTGTTTGGCAGACCACATCCCATCCTGCCCAGCACCGTGGTCCGGTACGGCCCCGCTTTCGGAAGCCATCTTTAGGAGCGGGCCGTGCCTCTGGTCACGAAGTGCGTCACTTTCGGTAGCCGGGAGCCAAGAGATATGCCGCTCTATCGCGCGTACCTGATTGAGAACGGACACGTTTGGACGGCCTTCGACCTATGTTGCAGCGACGATGACGACGCAAAGAAGCAAATCGAAGGCCTTTTGGATGAACGGGACATCGAACTGTGGCAGCGAGATCGCAGGGTCGCAGTGCTTCGCGCGCAACGTCGGACGTTGACATAACAGGTCGGTCGGCTTGGCTTAAACGCGCCGCCCGAACGTGGCGAATGCCGCCGCAGCTACCGCACCGAAACCGCGCTCGTTTCCCTCGCGAGGTCGGGGTCAGCCTTATGTCTCGCTGCTTACGCCACGCCGCCTTCAACTTCTTGCGGTTGCCATTGCTCGCGAGGGCCATTGGTTCACTGGTACGGCCGTCATCATCGCTGCGTATGGCGCAAGTCTGCTGCTGGCGGACGGGCTTTTCAGGAAGGTCAAAGCGAAGCTCCCAAAGCTGCATTGGTTTGCAAGGCTCCGGTCGTCGCTCATCGTCGGCTCGATACAGGCCGATGATCCCGCGTCGGAGCGCAAACTAACGAAGCTGGATCGCGCAATGGGTCAAAATCGAAACGGGCTAACCGAAACTGACATCCTTCCACCCGGTGTTTTTTCTACCGTAAAATCGACCTGTTTTTGCGCTGTCGCGTCCTCTACAGTCGTAGACAATTCCCCACTGCAAGTCACAACTCGCTTGTCTTTGCTTTTTGAGTTTGTGCTTATTTCGTCACTCAACCTATATAACGCTCCCTGTCTCGCCGTCTCCCATATTGCTGATTTTTCAGCTTCTGTGCCCGCATTATTGACTCTCGCCTTAACCGAGTTCGAATTCTTGGCCGCGTAGTTGAGAAGCGCATTGTTGCTGTTCTCAGAAATGATCTTAACAACTGAATTGCGCGTATCCGCCGAGTCGCACTCAGGCTGCGTCGCGCCACAACCGTTCAGTAACAGCCAAACAGGAAGACTCCATAAAACGGTGGGTCGCTCCCGAAAACGCCTCATCGAATGCTCACGATGACCTTTTGGCCCTGATACGGCGTCGATCAATTCGGGCCTGGTAGTGTTGATCAGGAGCTAGCTAGAAGCGCGCCGACCCAACACGGAAAAAGTGTTTTCAACTTCGACCGGTAAGGCGCTTAAAATTGAGACTTGTGAGCGTGACCGCGGCTTCAGCTTGCACCTGCCTATCTCGACTGGCCAACATTCGGTGCCTTCCCTAGGTCCCGCGCCATGTCGAGGTGATGCCGCAGCGTAGGCAAGGTCTTGCCCGCAAAGTCCTTAAGTTCCGGATTGTCCCCGCCTTTGGCGTACCGTTCGAATAGCGATACCGCATCCTTATGCGCGCTCACCTGATCGGAGTCGAAATCCGAGCTGAAGTCCTTGCCGTTCGCACTCTTTAGCTTATCCAGCTTGCTCTGGTGCGAGGCGTCGAGCGTGGCCGGAATCTCGGCATTAACTTTCCCGCTGTTGACAAGACTCTTGATGTCATTGGTCGTCTTGGTGTGGTCCGCGATCATCTGCTCGGCGAAGCTCTTCTCCTGTGCGGTCCCCTTCTCTTGAGCGAGCTTGCTCGATTGCAGCTCGAACATATCACTTATCGCCGCTTCCCTGATGAAATCCGCCGTGCTCGGGGCAATGCCGAGCGTCGAATTGACACCCGTCTTCTCGCCGATCGACTGCGCCAGCGCAGGCGCTGCAAAGAGGACGCAAGCCAGTGCGATGAGTGAGCGTTTCATAATGAATTTCCTCAAACTTACCCTCAGGATCAAAGTTCAACTTGGCAGGGAGAGTGTGGTTCCTGGCGCAAAGGACCACATCATCGCACATCGCCGCCCGTGAGCGATGCCGCATGAACATTGGTCAGGAAAGCTGACGCTGCGACATCCTTGGCCATGACATCCTTGGCCATTCGGGGATAGGAGGATGAGAACGCTCTTAAGGCGCAGACGCCCAGCTTGGGACTTGTGCCCGCCGGGAACGCGCCGTCGATGCCACACGATGGGGATGCCGATCAGGGCTCTGATGCCGACTTGCTCGACGGTCCTCGACCGAGATCCTGCCTTTGGCCGCCGTTTCAAGGATCTTCGAGGCGGCACCGGACCGCGCTACGCAAGCGATCTGACGGATCCAGAGTGGGCACTGATTGCTGAAGATGCCGCGCCGGCCGCTGGGACCGAGACATTCGGTGTCGAGCGCATGTTTGCAAGATTCGGCAAATGCCGACGCAGAAACTTTGAGGCCTCCGCCCCCACCGAGTTCGCTTGGCTTCTCGTCGCCGATCTCAGGCTGTTGACTCGCCGCCTCGCCAGGTCCTGAAAAATGCTGCACGCCTTTTGACTCGGACACTTAAGGAGGCGGATCAGCCTTCCCTCGCGGCTCGGCTTGGTTGGATGGCGGCGCTTTCGGCCATCCGCTCCAGCGATTTCAGGTGAGCCAGTCCCGCCACCACCAGTTTATGTTCGTCGGTCTCGCCCGCGGCGACCTGGCCGAAGATGTGCTCGGTCAGCGCCTTGCGTGCCTGGACGAGCTCGGCGTGGTCACGCTCCTTGAACGTTTCATACACCACCATCGCCCGCTCAACAGCGGACGGGGCTACGGTCGTTTCGATCTCGTCGATCATCATCGGGCTCAACGTTACGTGCCGGTCTGCTGTGGCTGTTCAGCGAAATTTCGAGCGCTCTCCGCGCGCCGTAAGCGGCCGCCCTCCTGATAGCCGCACTGCGGACACCTCAATCGGATCTCGACTTGCGGCGCGGTCGCCTTCGGCAGCTTGGCCGCCATGGGCCAGGCGCCGCAGCGGGGACACTTCTCGAGTAAGTTCTCGGTTTCGATCACGCTCAGTCTCCATGGAGTCGGGCTGCGCTTCGCGACGGTATCAAGGTGGTGTTATCTTTGACCGGAAGGCTGCTGCCCCGAGTTTTTGTTGGCTTGGGCCTTGTTCGCTTCGTGATGGCCGATCGCGCAGCCCGCCGCAGCACCGAGCTTGCCGTGGCCGGCCATATGCCCGGCAGCGCCGCCGACGAGCGCGCCCTTGATGCATCCCTTGGCTTCCGCTGCGCCGCATGAGGCGAGCGCGATGGTGGCAACGCAGGCGGACGCGAATATCCATTTCATGACCGATCTCCAGCAGAATGTCGGTAAGTCAATTCGCTTCGGAGACGGTCCGTTCCGCTGGAAGCACACTTTAGCCCGCCCTCTGGGACGCTCTTCGAGCTCGATAAGGCGATAGGGCCGACGGATCCGATCCCTGCCGGCCACGAGCTCCGCACCCGAGACGCGAAGCCGCCAGCCAACCTAGCTGCCGAACTGCGTAGCTTTCGAATGGCGCCGTGATCCGGCCACGAACGTTGGTGGTCGGGCACGGCGGGGAACAGGACGCGAACGCGTATCGGACTGATGCGAGAGGATCCGACGTTGCCGTGATCTCACCGGTTCGACGCAGTTCATTGAAGACAAAGGCGGTTTCCAGGCAGGTGTCCGCCAAGCGGACGTCTTCAGAGAGCGTGCACAAACGCGCAAGAATAAGGTGATTCCGCCGTCCGTACTCCGGTGATCATCCGATATGCGGCCGGGTCATAAAGGTCATAAGCTTATGCTTCTCGGATCGTCGACCTGGCGCGAAGTCCGTACGCGCTCAAGACAGATGCTACTGCAATCTTCGGAGTGTCGAGCTCGCGCTGATAGAGAGTGACAATGTCAACCTATGATCAAAACTCAACATCTTCTGGAGCGGTGGATAGCCGCGCTATCCCGATAGACGCCGGCCTTCGCGACTACATGCTCCGCATCTACAGCTATATGGGTGCGGGCGTCGGTCTGACTGCGCTGGTCGCGTGGCTGACGTATCAGGTGACTGACCCCGCGTTGCTGCAGAAACCGCTGATGTGGGTGTTTGTTTTCGCACCCCTGGTCCTGGTATTCATTATTAGTGCGCGCATCAATACTTTGTCAGTGACCACAGCGCGCTGGCTCTTTTTCGTCTATGCAGCCTTGGTCGGCGTGTCCCTCTCCACATTGTTTCACATCTATACCAGCTCCTCGATCACGCGCGTCTTCTTCATCGCAGCATCAACATTCGGAGCACTCAGCGTCTTCGGCTATACGACCCGCCGTGATCTGAGCGGACTCGGTACGTTCCTGTTTATGGGCTTGATCGGGATCATCATCGCAACTCTGGTCAACCTCTTCGTGCGTTCGAGCGGGCTTGACTGGTTGATCTCGATCATTGGCGTTGGGGTCTTTGCAGGCCTCACGGCCTACGATACGCAGCGACTCAAGGCCATGTACGATATCCGGCATGATGAAACTGCCGGCGGTCGTAAGGCGATCATTGGGGCGTTGTCACTCTATCTCAACTTCCTCAACCTGTTCTTGATGATGCTGCGGCTGATGGGCGGACGACGCTAGACGCGGTCACTCATCAGCCTGGCGGTCCGGCCGCTGCGCCGGCCGGCGCGGCTGCCACACGGGGCGTCGCGCAGGATTTTCTCCGTCGTCTCGTCGAGCGACATCTTCACTACGATGCCGCCGGCGTCCTTGACGTGCTAGATGCGAGATCAATTGATCCTCGCGGTGCTCGCCGCGCCGATGCCGTCCCATAGCTGGCCAGCCCGCAAGGGCCTCCATCCGTGCGGCGCGGCGACTTCTCGCGGGCTGTGCGATTCAATGCTCGAGCTTGCATGGGTGGCAAGCGATGCGATCAATTGAAAAAGAGTTACAACAGGGTACCAGCGTAATTGCGGCGACACGTCCGGGCCGCACGGCGGCAGCATCCAGTCCGGCTCGCGCCTGCGTTCACCAGTAACCGTCGATCTCCAATCACCCACAATCTGGATATTCGTTCGATCCCTTTCGATGAGAAAGGCGTACCTCGGTATAATTCTTGCGCAGCGCTCCGCTGCCTAATTGTCTTCTCGATAGCACCGCGAATCTTCTCCCACCGTTGCACGAAATATCGGTCCATCGGGGCGAGGCGCCGTGCGTTGGGGGAATGACGAGAATGCGTTGGCCCTTCAATTCCGTGCATGGCCTCTTGCCCACCACCTAATCGCCTCGTTGGTTCGCTTCCCGCTGCGCTTGGTCCAACTTGGGCTTGGGATAAAATGGGATCACGCTAGTGGAGTCTGTCCACGCGGCGCGGCGTAACTGCAAAACTTGCTTCGTGCCGACAACACCATACGATCGATTCTGCGGCACATGGCTTTGTAGCAATAACATGCTGCTGCCTCGAGCCGCGGGGTGTCAATCTCGATCAGACCCCGCCGATTGGATCGGATGGCCCGCCGGGAGGACGTCGTGATCGAGGTGGTCGCGAAGCTGGAGCACCCGCCGCGCCATGCTTGAACCGGGTGCAATGACCCAACGCAGTATGCTGGGGGGACTTCTGCCCAGAGAGAGAGAGTGTGTGTGTCAGGTCTGCTCAGGCCCTTGCGGCAGAACTGCAGGCCTATCGAGCGAACAGCCGGAAGTACGGCGGCCGCAGATTGTTGTCCGGCTGCGCGGGCAGATCAACCACGCTCCCTAAGATGGCGCTATCACGGGGGAACGTGCCAGCGTATGGCCGCTTATAGCCGGTGCGTCGTGCCGGATCGCAATGATCCGTCGTGTGTCGATCATTTAATGGCCAGCGAGCAACGGATCTAATGAGCAGTGCCCTCCGTAGCACCCTCAGCCGTGGCATGCCCGGCTTCTGCGAGTTCAGACCGCGCCTCCGCCATCACGTCGGTCGCTTGCTCGCTTAATTCGGCGACAGCGACTCGTCCCTGCTCGTAGGCGATGACGCCGGCCTTGATGAGCGATTTCGCAATGGGCCGCAACATGGGGATGATGACCGGAGCGATTACGGCCACCCCGATCACAAGACCAATGCCAGTAACGATATTGCCGCCTTTGAATGCGTCTTCCAGAATAGCCATCGTACGCTCCTCTGCTCCAGTTCGCTGAATAGCGTTGGGCCGCAATCACGAACCGATTGAAAAGGAAACAGGTTGGAACATTAGCCGAGACGGCTTCAGCCCGCCTTGCGCTTCGATCTTTTGGTTCTCTTCGCGGACTTGGAGGCCCGTGGGGCCGTCGGCTCCCCGGTAGGTCCAGCCTCGGCTACTACATCGCTGGTCCGCTCCTTCCGTTCCGCGAGCGCAGCTGTTCCCCGGCCGCGGGTGATAACTCCTGCTTTGGCAGAAGATCTCGCCAAAGGACGCAATAGCGACATGATCATAGGAGCAATGACGCCCGCGCCGATCGCCACTCCAAGGCTTGTCGCGATATTGCCGCCTTTAAATACGTCTTCCAGAGCACTCATCGAACGCTCCTTCTGGCTTCATCTTATAGGCTCCTTTCACTGCCGTCCACGTGCCGTCTGTCGAGCGTCGGCAGGTACCTATGCGGCAGCGCCTCTGTTCCTTGTCGCATGCCTTTAATGCTGGGCTGAATGGTAAGGCGGTACGCGACGAGCTTGTCACCGTGCTGCCTCTCCATTAAGTCCCGCAGGCCAAGCAGGACATCCCTCTTTCTCATCCGCGATCTCCACGGCCGTTGCGGTCGGAGATCGTCTTTAGCACAGACCAGCTTCGGGAGAGGCTCAAAATGAGGAAACAATTGCGACGTTTGCGAAAGCGCTCTGTGACCAGTGACCTTCGGTCGGGCGATATCATACTGGCAGGCTCTACGACTCCTGCACGGCCGGAGTGGACTTTGCGATTTCGATAGCTTGCGCGCAGCAGCGTCAGGATCGGCGAATGGGCACCATGGCGACAAATTTCATGGTGTGGCGTTATCTGGTTCGTCGGCCGCGCGCAACCTATGTGGAGCATAACGCCGCTGGATAGCGAAATCGGATATTGAGTGGCACTTCGCCGATGGGCACAGGGCCTGACTGACGCGCACTGCGCAACGATAATTTACTTCATTACCTCATCACTGCAGCCGAGGGGTTGAAGCTCACTGCGGTGCGGTCATGATTTCGAGTACATGGCCATCAGGGTCGCGAACATAGTCGCCGTTCCAGTCGTTGAGCTTACTGTCATCGAGGCTCCACGGTGCGCTGCCATGGGCGAGCTTCGCTTCGCGAATGCGGCCGATGATGGCATCGAACTCGACATCGCTGACGTGGAAGACGTAGTGGTGGCTCTCGAATTCCTCGTCGTCGTCGAAAAGGAGCGTGTGTCGTTGATAAGCAGCGGCGCGAAACGGCCTTTCGGATCGGCATGGAGGTCAAAAATGCGCGCGAAAATTGCGCCGCTGCCGTCTTGTCGCGGGCAGGGACGATGGTGTGTTGAGTGCGATCGTCATCGGAAGACCTCTCGCTAACGACTGCCGCACACCTATCGGCATGCTCAAGACAAACCAGACATAGGCCTTGCAGGTGTACGTGAAGGGGCTTCACCGGACTGCGGGATGCCGTCACGGACTAAAGAGTGGATTGGGTCACGAACTGAAAGGCTCAGACGGAGCATTGGCGGTCGGCTTCGCGGCCGAAACCGGACCTGCCAAACGGTGTTTGCGCGCTGGACAGGTTTACCACCCAGCGGTCGCCGTCGCGGCGCCTCGAATTCCAGTGCTGCCTTGCGGGCGTTCTTGTCGGTCGATCTTGGAAGGCGCAGCGCGCTTCGGCTTCGCGCGAAGCTTCTCCGGTCTCCGCTTGCCGCCGAGCAAGTGCGAGGGCAGCTCGGTGTGCTCCCTGAACGGCCCAGTCGATCCGACGGGACGCGGAGAACGATGCCAGGGTGGGCCATCGCTGCGGAGACGACATCGGGATCGTCCGTCTCCTTCGCAACACCTTCGTGAAAGAGGCTTGCCTTGGGCGCCCCAGGCATCCAAGGCGGCCTTCATCGACGGCGCCGCGACCGCCTGATCGAAGAAGCCTAGCGACGTCACGTAGGTTTTCAATTTCCGCGGCATGAGCCAGGCGCTCGAGAAGCTTTGGGCCGCTCAGCGTAGCGTTCGCTGGTGGCTCCCGTCTATCGTCTGTATTTCTCGAGCACCCGCACCCACAGCCGGACGGCGGTGCTTTTTGACCTTGAGCCACGGACGTTCGCGCGCCCGCCCTGCAGGGGGCCGGCGCTTTAAAGGACAGGCGCCGCGGGATCGTGCCATCTGTTGAGGCAGACACGCAGTTGGTTTTGGGGGAGGAAGGCCTCTCAAATGGATCGTGGCGAAGAGCCACCAAGGCCAGGCCGTACCGAAGCTCCACCGATCAATCCAAAGAAGCTCGCCTCAAGATCGGCGCGCATTCCCTGAAATAGAGTTCCGTTCTCGCCGTTCTTGCCGTTGGCGGCGCCTTTCCCGCGCGTAGTCTCCCTCTCGAAGTAAGATATTAGTGACGATTCCATTCACTGGGCTGCACACCTGAGCGGAATGCGATCTCAACATTGACGATCCAGATACAAGAGAAATCACGACTGAAGCGAACCGCCAAAGCTTGCAAAGGATCAGACTGGGCTGCGACTGAATTGAGACCGTGATCCCCGTTGCCCTCCGCCCGCAGCAGCACGAGAGAATAGCCTTGGTGCCGTCGTCCGCGATGCAAAATTCCATCGAGGTGTTCATACGCTGGGTGGAAGCCGAGCGTCGCGCGCGGAGTCACACAGATCTGGTCGTGAGGAACCGAAGCTGGGACAATGGTGCAGACCGAGAGACAGAAACCGTCGATGATCACGGTTTCGCCGGTAGTGCGCAAGCTGTACGAATTTTTCGAGGTAGGTATCGATGCGGCCTCCGTGATCACCCGAGATACAGACGACCGCATGGCTCGCTCCCACGTTCATCAGCAACAGACCCGGCGCGAGCAAACCTGTTACGAATTTCACATCCCTGCCCTCCTGCGAGCCGTGCGTCGTCTGGACAGGCCGGACCTTCAAAAGGCATGCAACGGTCGCACCCTACGTTCAGGGGCGTCAGCGTCGGCATCGGGCAATCTGAAAAAAGTTCACTTCATCCCTTGGCAGACGCAAAGGGCCGGCAAAACGCGATCAATGACCCCACACGTCAAATTGAAAGGTTCGATCAGGCGTTTGGAGGATAGGTGCTAAACCTAAGTATCCTCCTCTCAAACGAATGTAAGGGACTAATGAACGCCTGTGCAATGGTACAGTCCGCCTCTCTGTGATTGGTTGTAGCTCGACGACATCATGCCGTTCGAACTGGGATCGTGGAGGCGAAATGCTGAGCAAAGAATATTTGGACACAGCACGGACTATACTCCGGGCGGCCCAATCGATGACCGACCAACACGTTGCGAGCCAGCTTAAGACGCTTGCTGAGGACTATGAGCGGCTGGCCGAGAAGGCCGCGCGCGCCGACGCGAAGGTACTGGCTCGGTCGGCTGCAAGCGAATCTGAGGACCGGGTGGAATAACAGCACCGCGAAACGTATCTGCAGGTGCAGCATGAGGCGGCGTTGGTTTGGGATCGGCTTTACCCCTCCTGTCCCTACCCCGCGACCATAGCACTAATTTCTGCGTCCGTGCGCCAGTCTGTTCGCGTTTGCCCGCACGATTGGATCAGGACATGTAACGCTCGTTTATGTGCACACAAAATCGGCCGCGTTAAGTCGTCCGCAACACCTCTCAGGCGGCGGAGGAACCATGACATGAACGTCATTATCCAGAAGCTTAATGGCTTGTGGCACCTCATCGTCGGGTCCTGTCAGATCCGAACTCCGTTCTTGGAGACTCAGGATCGGGCGCTGGTCGTTGCGTACGCCCGCCGGGTCTACCCGGGCGCCAAGATCATCGAACGCGGCTAACGGCTAACCGCGTGGTGCGGACGCCGACCGTCGCTCGTGAACGTCCGTTTACGAGGCCGGAGCCGATCCCATTCGCTCAAACCTGCTGAGGGACCGAGTGTGGCCTATCAAGGCTATACCCGGGAAAACCCGACTCCTCTTACGCGTGATCGATGCGTTCGCGTTTGGCGAAGATCTACCGCCCTCGGAAGTTCCGCCGAGAACCCCTACGCGCGTTGGTTTTCATCGAAGAATTTGGCTCCGACGCTCTCGAGGGCGCACGCCTTGGGCTGCGATCAGAAGCCCTGCTGTTACCAATACCCCCAGGGCCGCCAACCGTACCCGTAAGGCCTATAGAAGCGGGCGGCCCCGGGTTCCTGGATTGCTTGCCAAGGGCCGTAATCGTAATAGGGACCATAGCCGAGATATGCCGGATAGTAGCTGGGGTCTGAATAGTCGCCGCCGTAATAAGGACCGCCATAGTATCCGTAAGCGCTGCTCGCAATCGCGCCGCCGATGATGGCGCCAGCCAACGCTCCCGCTCCCCAACCCCAACCTCCTCCAAAACCTCTGTATCCCGAACCGCCGCCGCGCCAGCGGACCCTAATCGAGCTGTCCGCAACCATCGATTTCATCGCAATCACGTTGGTCGGCAATGGAGCTGCATGGAGCGAAGCGACATTGCAGGCCATCAACACTCCGGCGAATGCGCATACGAAAGCCAATCTGAAACCAGGCATGTTTCCCTCCGTCTTTTGGTGCCTTCGACACGGATGCTTCACGGATTCGGAGCATGATCAGTGGCCGCGGCGCTCCCAGCAGAGCAGCCACTCTGGCATCACGTCGAGCGCATGACACAGTCTTATCAGCTCGGTCGGGTACAGCGGCGCGCGACCGCGCTCCCAGCGCACGATCTGCGCCTCACAGTAGCCCGTCAGTGTGGCAAGCTCGCTGCGATCCATGTGGGCGTTGGCCATCGCGCGCGTCAGGCGCTCGCCAATCCGAAGCTGCTTGGCGACGTAGTTCTCCCTGGGCATCGCCGCGCCTTCCTTTCGCACTGTAGACTACACCTAAGTGTTGCGCGGTGCAGCTATTTCCCGCGCCAGCAGGCCCGCGCCACTGGATCCGGCTTGGCGGCGATCAACGGGAAGATGACGTCCGCCTGTCCGATGACGAGCCCAGGTTCATCTGCGCGGCTTACGGCCACCGCGAGGCTGATATGAGCCCGGATGAATCATATCCTGAGGTTCAGCGCAGGTCTTTGGCTGCTTCACCAAGGGACTCCTTTCTGTCGCCCGCCCGCTAGCACAGGCTCAGAAGTGAAATTTCTGTGAACCCTACCTGCGGCAACTATGCCGGGCGAACGGCCCAGCAGTGAGCGGCCGGCGACCTTTTCTTGCAACTGCCGGCGCGTGAGTCCGGTTCTGCTGCGACTCCCAACATTCCGTGCCGTTGGCATATGGTTATCTCATCACCACGGCGGAGGCCATCGCACGCCGGTATCGCGCCATCGTACCGAGAGAGAGTCGCATTCAGCAATCGGGATAGTCTGATTCATGGCCGGCGTCCCCGCGATGAGAATGGGCGCCGAAGTCGAGCGACAAAACGGCGAGCTTTGGCAGCAAGCGACCCACAAAGGTCGGCCGTCTCTAATGCTGCCGCGCAAAGTGGGTCGCTCTGCCGCGAGTGGGTGTTGCATGGCAACCCGAGCCGTCCCATACATCGACCAGCGCTTCGGCCAGAACGTCGATCAGCGCATCGTCGTGATAGCGCGTGGGTGTGATGCGCAGCCGCTCAGTCCCGCGGGGACCTGTCGCATAATTGATCGCCTGGATGTAGATGCTCTGGTCAGTGAGCAGAACGTCGCTCGCTTCCCTGCACTGCTGCGGGTCAGCACGCAAACTCTGATGGACATCCTGGAGGAGCCACAGCGCCAGCGCACGGCGGGCACTTATCGGCACCTTGCCAAGTTGATGGCTGAACTTGGCTGGACTGCAGTTCGCGTGCGGGATTTCACGCGCGGTCGGCTACAAGGCGACGACGAGATCAGGTGCAGCGGATGCATCCAGTCCTATGCGATCCGGATGCCCTCGGAGACTGTCGCCTCGGATGGCAATTTTCATTCGTCCGGCGCAGTCTGGCAGCCGATCTCTTCGATCGCTTCGGTTACTTTCTCGATCGCAACAGGCTTTGCCATGACGGCGTGTCCTCGAAATAGAAACGGAAGCCAACGTGTGCTGTACTCAGTGATCAACAGGATGGGCCGTCGCCGCCTTTGCACTAGACTCGATCGATGCGATAGCAGCGATGTTGATATCGAGAATGGCTAGGTCGTATTCGGCTGTGACCGCATAATCGCTACCTACCAGCCTCGGCTCACGCGATGCCCGAGTTCTTGAAGCATGCCTGACATAGCTTCCCGAAGCTCCAGATCGTCTTCGACCAACAAAATGGATGATCACCGAACGGATCTACCGCAGCGAAAAACGAAAAAACGCCTGTGCAGCCCCGAGAAGCATCTCTCAGCGAGGCTCGCATCTAAAATTTCAGCAAGAATAAGTGGGCATGCAAACGAGGCTGGAAGATACTCATCCAGCGAGGCCGGCGCGCAGTTCAACCGGCGGGTGCGCAATGCTCACGGCCATCGGCGTTATCAGGCAGTAATGCTGCCGCAGTTCGTGTATCTCCGGCCGCAGTTCGTGCATCTCCGGTGCTTAGGCGTCCCATAACTCTTGCGCTGCCTCTTGAACCGACCGCCAATTTTTATGGCCAGCGCTGCCTCAAAGCGGGCTTGCCTAACAGGCTCTTGATAGCGAAGTGGGGTCGGTGATGAAACAGAAAAATCGAATTAAAGATCGGATTAGCGAACGCGAATATCAGGACTGTCTCAAGAGATTGCTTAAGAGTGCCTTCAACGCTCAAGTGCAGCCGCTGATGTCACTTAAGACCGCAACCAAAAAACGGCGAGCGCGGAAAAAGGCCGCCAAAAATTCCGAATTCACAAAATCAAACACGACGCCTTCCGGCTGATGGTACTCTCGGCCGCGCTCTCCTCGCAGGTTGAGATCGATAAGTGGGCTGATAACGCCCACGTTGGTCGAACGTCTGACGGGGGGCCAGGTCGGAAGTGTCCGAGACCGAGATCGCCGCCCTCGTTCAATAGCCGACTGGCCCCGCCTGGCATGTCTAATGCTCATCTTACGATCCGATATTTCCTCGCCCGCTTCTTGCACGCCCCGGCACGTCATCGCCCGGATACAGCGCTCGCATGGCCCCGATCCTCGGCAGCATTGTATCGCCGCCATGCTCAGCCACCAGCATCGGCGCCTCGATCGCCGCGTGCCATTCTGGCGCGCCATGCTCGTGCTTCGGCAGCTTGGTGATATCATTGGCGATATCACGGGCGTACCCGCACCCTCACATTGGCCCCGGCTTAAGGCCGAGGTCGCCGGGCCTAAGGAGACTCACGCAGCCCGTTTTTGGGTTGGGCTCGCTGGCCAGTTCCGGTGTTTTACGGGTGCGTCTTTAAACCATGTGATTTTTCTTCCCCCACGCCGCGTCGCTGACGTCGGCTCCAGCCGGGCCCTTCGCTGCTCCAGCCACCGCCGCAGCTCGGAATCGCGCAGGCCAAGCTCCTTGGCCACAAATCCAATCGAGCGCCCGCTCGACGCTACGAGATCAACCGCTTGCCGCTTGTAGTCGTCCGTAAACGGCCGACGTTGACGTCCTTCCATCCGACACCTCCTGGCTCTTCGAGCCTACAGGTGTCCATCGTTTCGGAGGAGGTTGACTTATTGCAACCGTGATTAGTCTACATAGATAGGTGCCGCGTGCCATTCGGCGCCCATCAAAACAGCGAATGCACCCATGCGTCATGGAGCACAAAGACGAACTAAGAAAATACATAGACGATCTGGATAGTAGAGCGTATTGCTTCGTGACGGGCCTGCCTGACGAAAAAAGCGTTCGCTGCTTCTGCTTCTATGATAATAGGCGGGCAGCGTAGATTCGCGGCGAGGCTAGGACCGCCTTCGGTTCCAACAAGGTCCTACTCACGCGCAGAGTACCGTATCAGAACGATTGCACTGAGGATAAGAGAGTGCGCAAAGCCAAAAAGAAGAGATCAGCACCCAAGCCGTTCACCGCCGCTGACGTCAAGCTGCTGAAACAACATTCGAAATCGCGAACGCCGGTATCGAAGATCTCAAAACAGATGAAACGATCTGTCGGCTCTCTGAGACAGAAGGCATTGAAGCTTGGAATTGGTCTCGGGCATCAGCGATGATCGTGGCTCTTTAGTGCCCGGTGGTATCTTCCAATCAGCCGCCGCAAGAGCTCCACCATCCCGCTCCTATTAAAATCGATGATGGCCTCCTGGTGCTTCATGCCCTTGCCGCCTTTCACGGGACCCAGGTTCCTCAAAAGGCAGTAATGACCATCGCTCATCCGCGCTAAATTGACAGTCCTTGAGGATCTTCAAGGACGCATTGATTCGACTTGGTGCGAGCGGCCCTTGATCACCCTCGCCGTTCATTAAAGCCGCGAAGGTGTTTTTGCTGCAACCGAGGAATTGGGGCCGACTGTCCTATGTTGCCTCCGGTAGGACCGCAAAGAACACGGACGATTGGGGTTGACCTGACAGCTCAAAACACTGAGATATTATGAAATACAACATCATAGCTAAACTGGCGTCTAGCCTAGGCTGGCATTCCTATCTGGCCGTCCATCATCGAGCGGGTTCCTCCGGCCCAAGTGAGATCAAGATTTCTCCGCTTTTGGACCTCGATACCGCGGTAACCGTCGGCAAGAACACTAAGCGGAGGCTCACGCAATGCCGACGAAGGACGGCTTTGATCCGAACCACACTCTGCCTCTTTTTCTCTGTGATCATACTGATGAACACGAGCAACGGGGCACGTCGCGATACTTCAAGGCGAGTATTTTCGCTGTAGCGGCAACGGCGACTGCTGTAGCGATCACCCTATTGCTGGGAAATCCGGCGAGGGTCTTTGCAGACGTCATGGCTTCGCTAACTGACAGTTCGCTCTCACAGCCCGGCACCAATCAAGCAACACCGACAATTCAAAATAGCGCTGACGCTCAAGTCGTTCATTCAAAGGACGATGCTCAGGTTTCTGCGCCGGCTGCAAGCGAGGTACCAACCCATGACGAAATTGCTGCCGCCCCTCAGCCACCCGGCCAGAATCAGACGGGAAGTGATCAGTCATCATCTGAAGCGCTGTTTAGCCAATTCCAGGCTTGGGCGGCCAAGCAAGATACACAGGAACAGAAGCCCGCACAGCCACTAGAGTCCCCACGAGCCCCTCCAGCGCAGGTCGTGGAAAATAACCGTTTGCCTGAGCAGCCCACGCAAAAGCACCGAAAGTCCGCGCAAAATGCGCGGCACGTTCAGAAGCACCGAGCAAGCGTCCATCGCGAGCAAAATGCACGGGTAGAGGCCCGGCCCGCACAAGATGCAGGCGCACAGGAACCGCCCGCTCAGAATGCCCAGGCACCTTCGGTTTTTCAAGGCCTCGGTTGGCATCAATAGACCGAGCCGGCAGCCTGGCGCGCTTGGGCGCGTATGACAGCAGCCGTGTCGACAAAGGAAGATGAGCGGCTGAAGGTCTCGCCGGCCCATCACAGTTTTGATTCATCTTCCGTGTTCGCGGAGCCTTGAACCGATCCCCGCGTTGCCGGCCTCCGTTGTTTAGGGCTGGTCTTGGCAGAAGCTTCCCCTCTCGCGCCACACGGCCGGTGCGTGTCTTGCGCGACGATTCAGTGATATCCCCTCGCACGGCTTTACAAGAACGGACCGATCGATCTCGTTATCCCGATTTTATGGAGCTGAGAACGTATTGGCGCAGAAGTTCAAATTCGAAATCGATAAGATTGAGTTTTCGACGTTTTGCCGCTGTTGATCGAGTGCCAGATCCCTAGGATCGCTGCACGAGTGAGTGAGCCGGAGGCCAACGATGGTCCTGCGTACCGCACGCAGTGAACATCTTCTAAACTATTGATTTTCCTTGCCGTGACGTGCGTTTCCACCACGTTTTGTTGGCAGTCGCTTCACCCAATTCGTTGCGATTTCGTTGCGGCGTTCTCCTTAAAGCAGGAGGGCTGGAGTGGGTGGCCCGTTGGTGTTGTGGCGAAACGTCCGGTTCTGGAAGGCAGAACGCACTAGCCGTAATCCACTGCCGGCCTGTGCATCCGGCGCAAGCACCGTGAACGCGCAGGCAATCAGTAAGTATTCGACGCGCACTTTGGCGTCAGGCATCCTCAAGCGTATCAGAGGCTGCTTTGACGCGTCTCTCAAATTCGGCTTAAAGAATAACACGAATCTTCTCCGCATCTTCCTGCGCAGCCTTCAGTGCATCTGCTATCGCGGTCAGTCGTTCCCAATAGCCATTCCACAAATCCGACCCGACGATTTCAGCCATTTGTCCGGGTGCTATGACGGGCTTCTCAGTTTCCTCAGCGAACGCTATTAGTCGCGCATCCGTTCCTGGAGCGTTCCACGTTCCGAATGGGGCTCGTAGCGCGACGAAGAGCTGCGGCTTCTAATGCTCGCTTACTCACGGCGAGGCTCGTTGTGTTTGGCTGCTGGACTCCTGATACGTCCCTTCCCGCCACAGACCTTGCACGGGGGCGGATAGATTCTGCGACCAGGCCGGGCTGGCTGTATCACGGGCGGAAATCCGGTGCCATTGCAGGCGTGGCATTTTACTTCAAGAGCAACGCGCCTTTTCTTCTTCATGGAGGGAATCCGTTCTAAGTGCGACGAGAACGTCGCAATTTTGCGCTATTACGCCTCTTGCGCTGTGCGGCGGCTTCAGCCTTTCTGACGCACTCACGCAATTCCAATAGCTCGCGATATTCTGCTTCAAGCGGGTCCGGATAAGTCTGCGCGCTTGGCGTTCGAGAATTGGTGCCACGACGGGATGGGTCGCCAGTCATGAGAACAACGCCTGCTTTGAGGCAAGGACGACAGCGGCAAAAGAAAGCTGAACGACGCTGTTGTCGTTGCGAACTCGACTAAAATGCCGAGCAAGCTATCCGCTCGCCGCAATGGCGCAAGGAAAGTCGCGCGTTAAGCTTGATACCTGTGCCAAAGGTTAAATCTGGAACGCTCTTCGGCGGCTCGATAGGCGATAACGGCTGGCGGATCCGATCGCCGGCCGGCCACGAGCTCCGCGTCCGGCGCGACGCCGCCAACCAGATCGCCCAGCTGCCGAACTGCGAATATGGACAGCCTTCGCATGGCGCGGTGATCCGGCCCCTGACGTTGGTGGCCGCGCGCGGCGGCGAACAGGACGCTGATGCGCATCGGCGCCTGATGCCGGCTGTCGCCCACGGCGCGCAACAACGCCAGAAGAAGCATCGGAGGCCCAGCGAGATCCTCAACCATTCAGCGTCAGGCGAAGGCGGCGAGCAATCTTGCTGCGCTGCAAAGACGTGCCCGTGCGCCGGATCAGGTCTATGGCTTCCCACCAACGGATCTGAATGCACTTATGAAGCCGCTAGCGTTTGAAGCCGCTAGCCTTGCCGGTGATCGTAACCACTGATGAGGAGCACTGTGTTTGGATCCGCGCACCGTGGCATGAGGCGCTTCAACGGCCTTATCAGGTGCCCAAGATCGCCGCGAAGGAAGGCGAAGGTCACCGCGTAGAGCATCGCAATTTGGCGGCACGTCCGCTGTTGGAAGCGACACTCACCTAGCTCGCACACCGCAGTCCCGGAAGTAACCCGAGTCTGTAAGGCGTGGGCGGATCAAAATTCGACGCAAGCGGGTGCCAATTCAGCTTGCCGACCCCCTCGAGCAAGCCGTCCATATCGCGGATGCCGGTATCGTCCAGCTCTTGCGGTTGTCGTCCTCACGATCGCAGTCATCCGCTTCAAAGTCGTGGCCGAACCCCTCCCGGCTGATCTGCTGGGAGCAGGATTTTTTCCGGATCGGTCATTCGATCGAAGCTGCCGAGCGATTGCTCGCTGTCACTACCGCCCTCAAATGGCAGCTGTCGTCGTCCTCGAGCTCGGTCATTTCGGATGGCTCTCAAGAAGGCCGGCGTTGAATGAGAATGCCAGCGGCGGAGCTGTGCGGCTGGCCAGGCGAGGGAAGCAACCGAAACAACCAGACCCCCTCTAGTTCTCGGTTTTTACCAACGGTTGTGAGCACTTTGTAACTCAGGGACGCGACATTAAAGCCATCGCGGCTGCGGAACGCCGACAGGCCAGATCGGGTTGAATGGAGTAGTTCAATTTAGAGGAGGTTTTGATGGCAATGGAAGAGCGGGAAACAGTAAACCTGATCGGCAGCGACAAGGTCGAAGGGACTGCCGTGTACGGCGCCGACAATCAGAAGATCGGCTCCATTGAGCGAGTGATGATCGACAAGATCAGCGGCAAGGTCTCTTATGCCGTATTGAACTTCGGCGGGTTCTTTGGCCTCGGAGGAGACCACTATCCACTGCCTTGGCAATCTTTGAAGTACGACACCAGTCTCGGCGGCTACGTTACCGGGCTGACTGAGAGCCAACTTCAGGGAGCTCCCAAGTATAGCAACGACAGCGACTGGAATTGGTCAGATCCCGCAAGAGCACGCGCCGTCGATGACTACTATGGTGTTCCATTGGTGTAAGATCCAGCGGCCTCGGCATCCAATGCCCGGGCCGCTTCGTTTCCAATTGCAATGGGCAAGATTGACGCAGCGCAGTGCCGCCGCGAGGCAGAGGAATGTCGCCAACAGGCACAGAAGGCGATCAATCCCATTGATCGGGAGACTTGGTTAAGGCTCGCCAACGAATGGGATCAGTTGGCGCATCAAGGGAAGAGCGGACGACCTGATCAGGACAGGAACTAGCATTCCAGGCGCAGGGTTGGTGCACGGGCAGCTACGGGAGGATTCGATGATGACGACGGATGCCGCTGACATGACGGAAGCCTCGGGTCTCACGAACGACACCGCACGCATCGAGCACGCCTCGGAAGCGATCAGGGGTATGACTCACGAAATCAAGGACAACTCCCTCCCGCCGCACTCCGAACGGGCCCCGCAGCGCTTCTCCGATCGCTTGCGCCAAATGACGATTGAAGCTCCGCTCCAGTCGCTAGCGGTCGCGTTCTTGCTGGGCGTGCTGGTAGCGCGAAGGCGGTGATTGGTCGCCACCTCGTAGGAACTCGCGCTCGGCCACATACCCCGGCGGGGAGTTAGAACCTGCGGGACCGCCCCTGCGGTTACACAAGCCCATCCGGAGCCACACTAACTCTTCGGTTCGCAGGTAGAGGGAAGGTGCTGTCCTAATTAGGACACTCGCTCGCATAATTTAGGACACATCGATTCGCGACAACGTGCGCGTTTGGTGAGCCATTGGGGAACTCGGCTCGCCGATAAGGGGTGGCATGGTGGATAACGTAGAGCGATCATTCGCCGCTGCGGCGGCGATGAGTTTTGTTGTGCTGGTAGTCGGGATTGTGCTGCTCGCGATAGCTTAGATGCTATGGGCTGCGCGGCGAGGCAATGGCACCATCTCGCGGCAACAAAGCGATGGAGCACCCCACGGCGAAGCAGAACGATCTGAGCAGATGCAAGACGCGACAGTGATCGCCGTGATCGAAATAGGCCAGTCGAGTTGGCTGGTGGCCAGTATTGTGCCGGGACTTGAACGCAATCCGTTGAAGAAGCTCAGGCCGGACCCCGATGCGCTGCTGCAGCTTCAGCATCGTTGGCAGAAGGAAGCGGTGCAGGCTGGACGCGCGATCAAAACGGATCGTCGTCGCCTATGAAGCCGGCCGCGATGGCTTCTGGTTAGCACGCTGGCTGCGCGCGAGAGCGATCGAGGCCTACGTGATCCACCCGTCGAGCGCCCCGGTGTCGCGCGAGCAACCGGCGGGCGAAGAAAGATCGGCTCGACGCTGAGCTGCTCAAACGTTCCTTTCTCGGCTGGCTGCGCCGCGAACCGAAGCATTGCAGCATGGCGGCGATCCCCACCCTCGCGGACGAGGATGCGAAGCGGCCAGGCCGCGAGCGCCAGAGCTTGGTCGGGGAACGCACCCGCCCGGACACGGCCCGATCAGAACGCCCGGCGGATTAGTCCGTTTTGCGGGCGATTTTTCATGTCCGCGGCTAGAAACGAGAGCACGGGACCAAAGCCCCGCGACCTGTTCTGTCACCGGTCCAGCCGCCGAACACCTGAGCGATTGGCACGGCCGTTGCTCAAATCCGGTTGCTGGGGATTTCAGCGTCCCAGTTTGAGACAGGCGCCGCCGGGACAGCACATTTCGAGCCCGGCGGCGTATTTTTTTGGGATCGTCAGCGGCCCAACCAGCGGCCATGGCTCGCCAGCCGCTGCCGGTTGCGCTTCCCATATGATCGGCGCCGCCGCTTCACGCATCGGTCTTCGTGATGGTTGCCGTATTGAACCTTCGTGCTCTGCGCTCGTTGCTCATCCGCTGCGGTCCCTTGAGAGCGCCACCGATCAGCCAATCAAAGTTGACGCGGTATTTATCGAGGAAGTTGGCGAACTCCTCGGTGGGACACAGCTTGATCTCGGGCAACTCCGATAGCGGTATCTGCCACTCAGTGGGCTAGGCAATGTAGCGGGCGGCGGATGCTTTTGGACCTACTCGCGCCGCCCGCCCATAAGCGCCCGTGAGCGGTTTTCCGGCGCGCCGCCAAGCGGCACCAAGGCTGTCGCGGCGCCGACGTCAGGCCGGATTGGCAGGATACGCAAGCACGCATGAAAAAGGCCGCCAACTGAGGCGGCCTTACTCGTTGTGCGGGAGATCCGGTGATATCAGCCACTCGGCTAAATTGGTAATTTCCTTATGTGGGCCTTTCCTGAGCAGACTGTCTCGCTTGTGCCCCGGTGGAAAGGATTTGGCTTCATCGCGCAACTGCTGTGCTTTCAGGTCTAGCCGAGCCTTTAGCGAAGCTTTTTGAATGAACCGCTGCCGCGTCATAACACAATTCCATTGATGGAAACTGGTCCATGATTGACTCCGTTCACAGCGCATTGGTTCAAAGGTACAAAGATATTGGCGCTTGATCGGATTAGCATTTTCGCCGCTGGCGCCTATATCTCAACCATAATTGATGAGTATTCCTATCCATGTCCTGGTTTATCGAATTCGACGAGCCGATCGAGCTCGGCAAAGGCAAGCCGCTGTGCACGCTGCGTGATGCTGCCAACTATATCACCGCGCTGCCCCGAGCCGTTGCAGAGCTTGAACATTGGCAGACTGCAATTGCGTGCCTCATCGCCGCGGCCGAGAAGCGCGGAATCGTGATGAGGGCGCGGATCGCGATGATGCAGGCGCCGCAGGCTGGAAAGCCACAACCAGCGCCGCCGCCGCGATCCTGATGCCCGCGAAGAGCGGCGGCGCGTGTTCCATGGCGACGTGCGGGTCGACTCGATCGGCGGCCGCCCGGCGGGCCAGTGGACGCGGATCAATGGAGCTGGGCCGTTTCGCATAGTCCAGCTTGATCAAGATGCGTTCCAATCACAATGAGCGGGGAGCGAAATGGCTGAAAGAATCGATGTCGAGGTTACCGGTAAATCGCAGTTCGAAGTCGCCTACGAGATGGCGAAATTCATTCTCATCAATATGGAAGGTCGGCAGGTGAAAAGCATAAAGCGGCAAGAGCTCCTGCATTTAGTAGCTGACTGCGTCGAGGCCTTGCGCGGCATCAGGGTCAAGGAGATCATCAGCTAGCCGCCTGCAGTCGCCGCGGAAGAAGCCCGCGAAGAAATACCGGATCGTCGACTGATCACGAACACGTCAGGTGCACCGCTGACTACTTGCCGCCTTGCATCCGTCAGCAATGCGCCCGAATCATCGTCGCAATTAACGGTCCGTCAGATGCCGCGCTGGTCTCTGGCTAACCGCTCCACCGCTACCCACGGCCCCCAGCCCCAGCGGTGGAGCGGGAAGCTGCCATCATGGAAAGATCGCCCGGCACGAATTTTGCGGGTGCCTGTAAACCGCGTGGCCCAGTCATTGTCGCCGGCCTCCTATCAATTGCGATTTCGATGAGTAGCGTGGTCGAACGGCGTCTAGCGATCTTGAAGAAATTCGTGGGCCAAAACATTGGCGCCCCTCAGCTTTCTGATTGTTCGCGTCGGTCCCGCAGCCAGCGCCGAACCCTGGACGAAAGTGAGCCATCGAACGGCAGCAGGTTGGACGCGGCAACTGTGGAAAGCTTGTCCGCGATTTTCAGGAGCGTCAATCGCCAGCCGAGAATGGCTAGCTCATCGAAGACCATTCGAAACGCGCGCGGGGTCCCGATTGTTGGATGAGCCGTTGTATCGCCCAAGCGGGATCGAAATCTCGATCGGTAACTCTCGTCGAGATTAGTTGGGAAGATGGTTTCCCCCACCGCCCGATATAGTTCGCTTTTGAGCGGTCAATTGCAATCTAAGGTTTTCGCGCCCTGCCAGTGGCGGCCACGCGCGGCCGCGGCGCCGCTCGCGCACTCTCAAGCGGAGCCAACATTTCGTGTACAAGCTGCAACGCATAAGGCCGCAGAAAGGCCCTGAGCGCGCCCAAATTGGTTGAGGTCTCGTTAAGAACTGAGGGGCAGGCTTCTCGCCACGGGAACGCAGCGCTGCCCAACTAGCCCCCCTGCCCCGGGCAGCGCGAGCGATGGCCGGCGGCGTGAGGTCCGCCGGCCATTCCCTCGTGTCGCGTGAAGTCAGACTGCGGTAAGGGCAACCTATGACGGCAGCCGAAATGCCCCGCTTTCTCATCAGGGCAGGAAGCGCAAACCAATTGTGATGATCGGGGATTGCGTTCGAGGTGGTCCAGCTGTAGTGCGCAATCGCAAGCTCGTTGGCTTGTCTCGCGAAGTTGCAGAGCGAGCCCTTGCAGACTCGCTCGCCGCTAAGCCTGTACCAAATTCGCCGTGGCTCAATGCGCCGCCCAATTGGCAAATCCTATGCGGCGCGCAAATCGATTACAGCAACGAGCGTGAGGCCAACACCGTCGCCCGAACGTTGATCGGAAAGAGCACGAACGTAGTCGTCCGGATATTTTCCGACGGCCAAGTGCTGCGCGAAATGGAGGCCCACGACCTGCGCGCTTGACTCTCGGAGTAGCGTTCCCCCTTGGCGGAGACTAAAGTTCTAGCCGCTTGCGAAGCCGCTGGAACGCGGCGCATTGTGGTGCATAGGCGCCAAACACCCGAGACAGGCTTTACGGTACTATCGCTACCTCGAAGTCCGCTGCCTGGGCTGCTATGGAAGCCCCTAAGAGCAATCGTTATGGAAGCGACTGATCTCGTCGGCTGATCGCGCGCCACGTTGCGGCAACTGCTGAAAGTGCGACCCGGAGCACGATCACTAGGAGCGTGATCTGGAGCCAGATCATGCCACCTATCTCTCGAAAGACGAATTCGATGCGCGGTTCCCAGGGGGCGGGGATTGCGTCGCCAATGTCCTCAATGCCGCGTTGAAGCAGGCGCTGTGCGCTGTGTGCCAGTCAGGATTAGGACCCACGCTAGGATCACCGTGAACGTGCGAAACGAGTGCGCCTTCACATGATAGCGCCAGCTAGGCTGACGATTGGCGTCGCGAAAAGCCATCGGTTTGTGCAGCAGGGCAAAAATGCCAGTCGCTAACCGAACGAGGCAACGCGATCACAAGTTCCCCTACCAGTAAATCGAAGGGCAAGCGGATTGAACCACATGAGGTTCTGTCGCCAGTGCCGAGCTATGTCCTCAGGCCGCCCGCTTCTTCGTTCGAGGTGCCTTCGCCTTCTTCGGCTTAGCGGGCGCCGCTTCGCTACCAAGGTTGCCGAGGGAGGCTTGCAGTATCTCGCGCTGGGCTGAGAGCCAGTGAACCTCGGCGTTGCCATCGGTACAGCCGCTTTCGATCCAAAGCTGATAGGCACGCTCGCGGATGGACTGTTCCAGATTGCTCATTTCAACATCCCCTCGTTTACCCGGCCCGATCAAGGCTCCGATGATGGCCGCAAATCGCTTAACGGTTGATTAACTAAGCGGGTCGGCGCAGACATCGTAGCGGTTCGGCGGCTCTCTACAATCGGTAGCGCCTTGCCGCCGTGCTCCGTTCGCCCATCATGACCCGCATAGGGACAAAATCACGCGATAGGCTCTAACGTTCGTCGTCGGCATGGCGGCCGAACGGGCCACTGCGGCCCGCCGAGAGGCCGACAAGACGCCTGTGATGCTTGGAACAAGCGGATGCTCGCCTTCGAAGGCCCGCGCAGCCGTCCCCTACGGTCGGCGATGCACTCAACGCTGGCTACGGCTACCTTGAGGTTCGCTGTCTTGGCTGCGATATCGATCAGACAGTGGCGCTTGACGACGTTCGCCGGCCAAAGACGACGGAGCGCTATATGCGCTCTAAAGACTGCTCAGAGGGACGCCGATATCCCTACAAAGGGCAGCCACTTGATTGCGCTTCGGCCTAACAAGATTTCGGGAAGGGATCCGTCATCGACCTGATGGCCGGGGGAACGGTGATTGGGTTTTCGGGAAAGAGACAAATGAGGCGTGTAC
The DNA here is from genome assembly GCF_000472385.1 of Bradyrhizobium sp. ARR65. Classification (GTDB taxonomy): domain Bacteria; phylum Pseudomonadota; class Alphaproteobacteria; order Rhizobiales; family Xanthobacteraceae; genus Bradyrhizobium. The sequence goes on along the minus strand of NZ_AWZU01000047.1, from coordinate 16,718 downwards.
TCTATCCAACATTTGCGATCCAACGTTTGCGCTGGCGGCGGTATTCGCGATCCCTGTGACGGCACAAAATGATCAGGCCGAGCAATACAACCGAGGAAGCGGCGATTGCAACCGCCATCCCGGTGCGACAGAGGACGAGCGCGCACTACGGTTGGAGATTGAAAGGCTGTTCGATGTCAGGAAGTATACCCGACTTTGGCTTGCTTCATGAAGCGTTTGACCAAGCGCTTCCGCCCAATCAGCCTCCTGATTTCGCCCAGCAGCTTCGCTTTCTCAAGCACAACGAGATCGCCGCAGCCCTCGCACGGAAATTCCGGTTCGTCGTGAAGCCATGGTGTCGCTTTCTGATGCTCAAGATCGGAACCAGCACTGAAAGGATTCACGTCAGCAGCGCCGTAAATTGCCAGCGGGCCGCCCGACAGCGCGCAATGAGGACAGTAGCGGTCAGCGGCTTCGCTGAGTTGCCGTCCAAACTCTTTCCGAAGGGCTTCTCCTTCCCATGTCGTGCCATCACTCTTGATGAGCTTTCTTGCGCGCGCGATAGCATGGCTTTCCGCGGCGTCGTCGCCGAGACGGATCGTCACCTCCAAATGGAAGGGGCATACCGCTATGGCGTGGGTCGTTTCGAGCGCGTAGTGCACGGCGGAGCTCAGATCATCGGCGTAGCTGTTTACGGACATGTCGGCCTCCTCAGACCGAACGGGGCTTGGAGTACCTAGGAGCCCGCGCCCCGTAACCTCAACGGCCTTCGACAGACACGTTGTTCGGCTACGCTGCTTTACTAGCGCGACACGCCGAACGTATTCTTGACGTAGCGCAAAGGAACTCCAAATTGCGCGCTCAAGCACGCGGCTGAATTCTCGCAAAAGGCGTGCCCGGTCTGCGGCAAGCCGATGAAGGCTGTTCCGTCCTCGCCGGAGCCGGTTGCGATCTGATGAAATCTCCCAGCGTTCGCGGCTGGATCAACGGCCCGCTGAGGCCACCTGAGAAATAGTAGCAGAACATTACCTGAGTCATGGTGCTACGGCCGCCAGACCGATGCTGCGCCGTGATCAGGATCACGGTCCGCTGCCCCGCTACCGGCGAATACGTTCAGCACTGGATCGATGGAGACCCGGCAGGGCTCGACTGCTTTGTCGCGGTGAACTGTCCGACTTGCGGCAAGATCCATTTCATCAATCGGATCACGCACAAACTGTTGGGCCACGAAAACGAGCGCTCAAATCTCGCGGCTGTTGCTGCTATCCGTCAGCCTTTTGAAATTACTATTCGATCACCGCGGCAGCCGTTGGCCGATTTGAACGCTCCAGATCGTGATGCGCCGCGCTGGACAAGGAAGACAAAGCGGCCGAGCCATAAACAACTTGCGGCGGCTTTAGGCGTATGGTGGCACGTCAACCAGCGTGCCGATCAACCGCAACAAGGCTTGGTGCTCGGGTCCTTTCACCTCGCTCCGCAAGAACTCGCCCAGCTCAATGTGCGACAATCGACCACCGGAAGGCGCATTTGGCTGATGGATGATGAACGCATTGCCGGTGGTCGGCTCGCGCCCAAGGAACCAAGCATCACCGTTTGGGCTACGATACAGTTCTCGTCTCTCGGGCATCGGAAGCTCCTGATCTGTAGCAGGTATATAGGAACGGAACGCTCGCGCGAGTTGGCGCCGTAGGTTTAGCGGACGAGCACAAACATGGCCTCAGCCCTCTGTGCGCAAGCACGAGGATCCAGCAGTGACGCTGTCCCCTTCAGGGCGAAAGCGGCCTCGGTTCCCGCGTTCGCGTTCCAGGTCCAAGCTGTGTGAACATTTAATCACGAGGGCGTCGTTGCTAATCACGAGGGGCGTTGTTGCGTGGAACCGTCGTTCGCCGTTCAAGGACGACGCATTGTCGCAGATAGCCAAAGGCTTCATGCCGCTGTTCCACAAGCGCTCGCGACAGATAGCCAAAAGCGACGCGTCTCGATCTCCATTTCAGGGCGTGCACTTGACGGCGCTGCTCAGAGTTGCAGCTTAGAAAAAGTGTGGGAAGGCGTGCCATGTTGGTTCACGGCTTCACCGGAACGAACGCCCCATGCGCAACCGGATAGACATTGATCACGCTCACGCGTGGGCAATCTGCCGAGAAGTGGGCCTAAGAGAAGAACTCGAGCTAGCCGCAAGTCTGAGAAAGCAGATCAACCGGCCCCGCGAATTGACCGCACGGTATCGGGAGAAGCGACGGGGTCAACCCGTGCCGATTGCGGGGTGTTCCGACCAGTTCCGCGGAACGCCTCCGCGTCTGAGTCGTTCAGCTGGGTAGTCGGTGCGCAATTCGCCGACGAGGAGCACACCCCAGCGCCAGCGAAGACATCATCCCCTGCGGCGTTGTGGCTGCTCCTTCTGAGCTGGAGCGATACTAATGATCTCCTTTATCTCCCGAAAGGGAGGGAGGTTGTTTTTTGGCGGCGGGGCTTAGCACAAGCGGCACGCTCCCCACGATAGGCAGCAGCCCGCGCAAGCCGCGCAACCCCAGCAGCCCGCGCAACCCACACAGGCAACGAAACCCAAACCAACGAACCCGCAGCCACCGCAACCTCTGCAACCACCGCAGCCTCGGCATCCACCGCAGCCTCGGCATCCACCGCAGCCTCGGCATCCACCGCAGCCTCCACATCCACCGCATCCTCGGGCGACCTGCACGCCACTGCCAACGTTCTCCCTATCGAAGAGATGGAACGTCGCGAGACTGACGTCGGCCATTTCCTCTTCGCCGAGAACGAAGCGATGATTGAGCGCGGTATTGTCCGATCGCGGTACATCAGCAATGGGCACCGTAGATGCAGATGCGCTCCCCATCAGCGAAAGACCCAGTCCGGCGGCACCCAGTGCCCTCGCGCTGGCGGCTTTGGTTGTGCGCTTCTGCTTCGAAGTTTGCTTCACTCTTGGCATGGTCGCATCTCCATACCTGCAAGAAAGTGTCTTCATACTTCAGCAACCAAGTTCTACGCTGGCCGCATGCACGGCGCAAGGTACACGCCGGTTCTCATCGCGAGCAATCGGCTTACGAGATCAGGCATGAACGCCTCGATCCTCTCGCGCGTCGCGTTGTCGATCCATTCGATTTGGTCAACAGAGGCGATCTGCTCGTGCAGCTCGCGATGTAGTCCGCCGTCATGCTCGCGCCATCGGGCGGAGCGGTGTTCGCTTTGGCTTGATGCGCTTCATGGCCGTCAACCGAACTTTTCAAGAGATCGTTCTGGTAAGAGCGCGTTGAACGTCAGCTATTCTCGCAGCAGCGGCCGAAAAGCCGAGTTTAAGGAAGGTCAGAGTCGGGCACACTTTCAGACATTCGCCTTGCAAATGCTGTTACTAACGCTTGCGTCGCTCATCCGTCCGTTCGCTAAAGATAGGCAAGCCGTTTTGACGCATTAGCCGCCCGTTTGCTTTGAACCTTCAGTTGGCCATCCCGACTCACGTCTAGGACAACGACCGGAACAATGGGAGCATACGTCTCAGATCCACATTGCACAATCGGGAGGAAATGCCATGAGATCTAGTTACAGGCTCGCAATGGTATTGCTCGCAGGCGTCGCAATTGGAGCTATCGCGGTCGAGGGCCTCCATGCTCAAGGAGCTAAGCTGAAGGCTTACTCTGTGGCCGAGATCGAAATCCTCGATGCTTCGGCCCAAGCCGCATACCTGCCTGCTGCCCGGAAGGCGATAGAAGCAGCCCATGGTCGCGCCTTGCGCACCGCGGCAGGAAGGGTTGTCCAGATCGAGGGGGGGGCCAGCCCCCAAGAACGTCGGGATCGTCGAATGGGATAGCTTGGATGAGGCTGTGGCATTCTACAAGTCGAAAGCTTGGACGGACCTTACGCCCGAGCGTGATAAGGCGGTCAAGTCCGTACGGAGGTACGTCGTCGAAGTCGAAAAGTAGCCGCGTCCATCCCACCGCGGCGTGCGGTGCCGGCCAAAGCGCGGCCGTGCATCGGGGCTCCATCGCCCTGAGCGCGGCAGACTGATGTAGTTTTTTCGGAGCGAGCTGCCAACGAAACGTGCCGACGTTCCTTGAATAAGCGGCAGCGTTGGTGCCGTCGCCACCAGGCGCGACAGCACTGTGAAACTCAATTTTCTCTTTCAGCAGCGAGGCAATGCGTCCGCGAACCACTTGCGGCGCTCAACCCAACAACGGAGAGGACCAATGATCCGAACGCTCATGATTAGTGCGGTATCGGCGACGGCTCTCGTGCTCTCAGCCACCGCGTTCGCGCAGCAAGGGGGCACGGCCCAGGAGGCTCGGGCCATGCTCGACAAGGCGGTCGCCGCTGTAAAGGCGGACGAGACCCTGGCCCTAATAATGTTCACCAAGGGAGAGGGCGGCTTTAAGGACCGCGACCTCTATCCATTCTGCTTCAGAGTAGCGGACCGAAAGGCCCTCGCCACGCCACTGGCTGTCCATGCTGGCACGGACGTCACGACCCTCAAGGACGCCACCGGTAAGATATATGGCCAGGAACTGTACGCTGCGGCGCAGAAGCCGGAAGGTCAAATCACCGAGGTCAGCTACGAGTTCCCTAGGCCGGGCACCACCACGCCGCCCGTTCCGAAGGTGAGCTTCGTCACCAGGGTCGGCGATCTGGGCTGCGGTGTCGGTTATTACAAATAGGCCCCAACAATCTCGCGGGGTGATAATGTCGCCGTTTGCCGACAATGACCCCGCTTGGCCTCGGCTCGGCGGGTTTTTCTATCGACGTCACCGTCCTCATCGAGACCGTCACCATTAACCAATCCTAATATGAAGGCCTGGCTTGCGGCGCAGGGCGCCGCCGTGCTTCCCAGCTCGCGGATTTCATAGCAGCAGGAACCGAAATGCGGGCCAAAAATAGTCAGGTGCAAGGCGGACTGACGCCGGCCAATGACGGCTTCGGGTCCCGAGCCGTAATACTCGCGGTCAGCAAATCACGTCAGCTCTGTCTTCGGAAGGAGACCTGAGCGCAGCCCGCCAATATCGACGCGATGGGCACACAACCGGAATTGCGATGATCGGCAGGTACTGGCGCAAAGCTCCCGTTAGAAAGTTCAGCCTCTGCCACGCACAAATCCTAAAACGACAGGGAGCGAATGGGATGTGCTGTATGCCATCCGTCCGTGCGCCACGCCCAAACGATTGGGCGCGATTTTGACGTCAGTTATCATGGGCGCGCGGACCGGCCGAGTTGGAAAACGGCATATGTCGGACCTGAGGAATGACGCCCCTGAGCAGCTCGACGTGTTGCCGAAAATTTCCGGGTCCGACTCGTAGGAGAATCCTATGATATCCACGCCACGCGAAAGGCTCATCATGAGCCCCTTCTGGACAGGTTCTCAAAAGCTATATTCCGACTGGAACCGTCGCTGTCTTATCCTTGGCCCCCATGGCTGCAGGCTTCGGCGACGCCCATCCACCTTGAGCCTGACCAAATTCGTCTAGCAGGTCGGGCAGCTGGCTCGGCTTGCCCCTCCGCAAACCGGAAAGTGGTGACGAGGTTCTGGCCGCCGGTCCATCCGAATTCGCGTGGCACTCGGCGAAACGACTCCAGGAACGCCAGCCGACGACGCCCCAGCCTTCTCGCTCGGCGCGCACACTCATAGGCACTGCGAAGGTCAGCTGCTGACTCGGTTTGATCTTGATCAAGTTCAGCAGTGTCGCCGCCACGATCATCATCAGGACGCCAGCAACGCTGAGCGCGATCTGCATCGCCAGCCCTTCCGAGACATCGAGCAGCGCCAGGACGCTGGCGAGCGTAAGCAGGACCCCGAGGCAGTAGATCGGCAAGGAGTTCTTGCCACAGAGAATCGCACCGCGCATCACCGTCGCCGTCAGCCCTCGCCGATTGGGAGGCACGAGCCATACCGCCAAAACCGCAAGGGCCAAAAAATGCAGCAGCCGCAATGGGTCGAGATTTGATTTATCCATGGGATAAAACAGGTTCAGCAGCGCCTGTGGGACTATTCCGTCCAACAGTGTGATCCTCCAGCTCAATGCGATGATCAGGCTGAACACCAGATAGAGAACGGCAGGCACAAGCGCCAGGCGTGACGTCACCCATGGCCGCACTCTCTCGCCTTCGATCATCCACCACGCGCCAAGTACAACGAGCAGCTGCCAGGCTAGGGGATTGAAGGCCCAGTGGCCGCTCGGCCACGCCGGTACCGTCCAGCCGAATACATGCACCAGGGCATAAAGCGCCAGCGAGGCGCCGAGCATCACGTTCGGCCCTCGCAGCAGCAGCCACAGCAACGGCGCGAATAAGAGATGAAGAAGCACGAAGATCGGCAATACGTCGGTATTTACCGGACAGTATTGCAGGATTGCCGCGTGCACGAGCGCCGCGCCTGGCTGGTCGAACAGAATACGGGTATTGCTCTCGTCAGCAAGACGGTCCCCGCCTGCGAGGTAAACCAATATCGCACAGGAGAGCGTGAGCAGCAGAAATGCGGCGTAAATATCCCAGCTTCGCCGCAGCGTCCGCCTGATCACGCCGGTCCAGCCGTCGCAGCGCCACACCTTGCCGTAGGCCAGTGCGCAGGTCACACCCGAGACGAACATGAACACTTCCGCGGCATCGCTGAAGCCGTAGTTCCGCAGCGTCAACCAACTTCCGATGTTGTTGGGAACATGGTCGAGAAAGATGCACCAGAGCGCGATCCCGCGGCAGGCATCAATTCGCAGATCGCGGCTGGAACCTTTCAGCTCCGGCAGCGCGCTTACAAATGGCCTCGGGGTGGCAGTTCGATCATGCATCTGGTTGCCCCGTCCGGCGTGCGAGCAGTCTTCAAGAGGAACGATCAAGAGGGACGCAAGCCGAACTCTCTACGGCTATGAAAAGCACGCGATAACCGCGAGAGCAAAATCGGCGCTGAAATCCGGTGCAAGCGTGATGAGAAGCCCGCCAGCGGTAGCAGCGCCGACAATAGCTGCAGCAATTTTTGGCATCATCATTTTTGCAATCCCCTAACCTGTTGGGAAAGGCAATGCCGAGAAAAAATCCGCGGAATCACAACAACGCCGCCGTTTAGAGCTAATTCACGCCGAACGCGGCCATGACCGCAATTGCGACAACGATCGTAAGGTGGCGCTTGGCAGAAGCTCTTAGCGCTGACGCTGTTCGTGGAGGAGCATCGTTCAACCGGCACGGCTTGTAAATCAGCCCGAAGTCCACACTGAGAGATCCCTTGGTCCTATGATCAAGGTACCGCACAGCTCTCGGGTTCAATCTGACGCTCAGGCCACGTTATAGGCATGTCACCATTGCGCATAGGCCAAGTGGGAGGCCGACTCGCACGGACCCTCGTGGTCCGCGCTCGCCTTTCTCGCTGTTGTACTGTGTGGACACAACGCCCTTCGGCTCCCATCTTGAGTGCCCGACAGTCCACCTGCTCGGGTCAGGGATGGCGGATGGGCGGTTCGGGAGCCAATCCTCGGCCACCTTCGTGTCGCCAAAGACCCGAAGGCGGGTGTATGATTTCTAAATTGGATCTCCGTGCAGGATGACGGAGAGCTTTTCATGAAGGTCCTGGTTGTCGACGATCACGCATTGATTCGCGAGGCCTTGCACTCTGTTCTGAAGCGACTGAACCGAGAAGCAGTCATCTTTGAAGCTTCGAACAGCCATCAGGCAATGTGCATCGTCGAGGAACATCCGGACATCAGCCTCATTCTGCTTGATATCAATTTGCCCGATCGAGATGGCTTTTCTGTTCTCCGCGAACTGCGCGAGCGCCATGCGACCATTGCTGTCGTCATCCTCTCGTCATCGGATGATCAAGACACAGTCAAGCGCGCTTTCAAGCTTGGCGCTCTGGGTTTCATCCCGAAAACTACCGAACGTGAGGTTATACTTAACGCTATCAAGTTGGTGTTCTCCGGCGGCGTTTACATTCCCTCACAAATGTTGGAGGAAACGAGGAGTCCTCGGCTTACAGATAAGCCAGCGGCGCGCGACTCTCTCAGGGGTATCGGGTTGACCGATCGGCAGATTGAGGTGCTTGCGCTCCTGATGAAGGGAAGAAGCAACAAGGTCATTGCCAAGACGCTCAATATGGCAGTACCGACAGTGAAGAACCACATCACGGTCGTTCTCAAGGCGCTCGGGGTAACGAGCCGTACCGAGGCGATAATAAAGGTAGGAAAAATGGGCTGGGAGTTGCCGCCAAAACCTGACTCATAAGATTGCTCCGGCGTCTCTCCTATCCTCCATGATCCCTAAAGAGTTCGTGCATAACAGCGCGGAGCCGCATTGGATCAACAGGCTTGTGCAGCAAAATGTATCCTCTCTCGTTAGCGTCACGTAATGGTTCAGCTGACGTATCGCCGCTGATCAGAATAGCTGGAATTGAGGAACCAAACGCCGCATTGATTTGTTCAATTGCGCGGATTCCGGTCTTTCCGCTCGCAAGATGATAGTCCGAGATTATAAGATCGGGGCGTTGTTGGCGCTGAGCAACTCGCATAAGTGCAGCTTCGTCGGATCCGGTGCTAAGGACGGAGTATCCCCATTTGCCGAGCAAGCCGCCCGTTCCCTCCTGCACAATTTGAGCATCGGCAATAACAAGAACTACCTTGCCTTCGACCGCAAAAGCGCCTGGGAGAGGTGAGACAACGGGCGCTGTGGACGTGACGCCCTCGTCGACTATCGGAACCAGGATCGCGAACCGCGAACCTCGGCCCACGGTCGAAGTTAAGTCGATTTGATGGTTGAGAAGTAGGCGAAGCCTGTCGACAATGGCCAGGCCAAGTCCCAGGCCGCCGTGCCGGTTCCGTTCGGGGGCAGGAACTTGGAAGAACTCGCCGAAGATATTCTGCTTCTGATTGTCAGGAATGCCGGGGCCTGTATCCCATACTTCGATACGCAACATTTCACCGCGCCGACGACATCCCACGATGATCCCGCCCCGCAACGTATAGCGCACAGCATTGGATACCAGGTTGAGCAGTATACGTTCGAGCAGCATAGCGTCGCTCCGCACCCAGGCGTCACTTCGCCTGACGTGTAGACGCAGTCCTTTTTTTCGCGTTGCCTGATCAAACGTGGTCTCTATTTTTTGCAACAGGCGCGCGATCGGGAATTCGGCAATTCTGGGGGTAAGAATCCCAGCATCAAGCTTTGAGATATCCAGGAGCGAATTGAACATTTCATCCATTTCTTTGCGCGTCGCATCTATCTGCTCGATCGTCTTTGTCCTTTCCCTCGATTTGAGCGGCGTGCGCAGCTGTGCAACGAACAAGCCTAGTGCATGTAGCGGCTGCCGCAAATCATGGCTTGCCATAGCAAGGAAGCGCGATTTTGCTGCGTTGGCGAGCTCCAGTTCTTGCGTGCGCTCTGCTACCTTCCGCTCGAGTTCGACCTGCGCGCGGCGCAGACTTTCCTCCGCTTTCTTGCGTATCTCGACATCGGCGCTCAGCAATAAGCTTGGAACGGTAATACTGATCAAGAACATCAACACAAGCAGGAATGAAGCGTTGAGATCCGCGGTCGTGAAAGGGCCGCCACCTGCGAGGGTCCCCCAGATCGTGATGCCCGCAAGCATCAGCGCAACGGTTGCGGTGTCGCGTGGACCGAGGCGCAGCGCGGCCCACAACATTGGCAAGATCGCAAGGAAACCCAGTGGATCTCGGCTCGGGGTTTGTTCCACCAGGGGACTGAAAGCAATGAGTCCGACAGCCGCTGCGGTAGCGAGGACGCCGACCGTCTCCAGAAATCCATTGCGGTTGAAAGCAGGATAGTGGCTTGATCCCCAAAGCACAATGACAGGGGCAATAACCAGCGCGCCGGTCACATCTCCCAGCCACCATGTGACCCAGGCGTCCGCAAAATTCGTTTGTTTGATGTACCCGGCCGCTGCCAGGCTGCTCAGCCCAATGCTCGCGCTGATGGGGGTGGCGATCACGACGCAAATCAGAGCAAACTTTGCAACGGAATTTGGCGTTGAAAATGTGTTACAGCCGCCCGACCAGCGATTGATGAGATAAGCGCCAACAACCGCTTCAAGAGAGTTGCCGGTTGCAATCGCAATTGCGGTGGCAACCGAGCCGGCTGTCGTCGCATTCGCGATCATTGCTGCCGCGAAAATTGCGGGCCAAATCCGATATCCCCACAACAGGACCCCCGCCAGCGCGACACCCGTCGGCGGCCAAATTGGCGTTGCGCTGGGATGAATAGAGGCCAGGGCAAGGCCGCCTTTTGCCGAGGCGAGATAGATCGCTCCAATTGCGACCAGACCCCCGGCATAGCTAATGGTTCGGCAGAGACTTACCTCCGGAATCAAAAATCGTGGGTCGGACATCGTCAACACTTGGACTAGGCAATATGGTCGTCCCCCATGACTGACTTTTTGATCTCTTGATAAAGGTCAATGATCGTTACTCCGCCACAGAGGCTTATGTGATTAGATGTGCTTCGCGAACAAACGAGCCTTTGCGATCGGACGCGTGCCGGGCCGGAACTTCGATGAGCGATGGTGGACCGCACCAGCAGCACGGCGATTACCGCAGACCGCGCTGAAAGATGTCAGGGTGGGGCTGACTAATACGTTGAGGACCGCGCCAGCTCGGTTCCAAAAAATTTCTCAAGTCATACAAGAGACGACCTGCTCGAAAACAAAGCATGAGCCGGTGAATAGCAAATTCAATTCACGACTTTGTAAGCGCAAGTGCGGTTAGCACAACCATCACTCCGCGCTTCTCAACGACACAAGCTCCGCGCTTCGGCACTACCCATTTTCGATCTTATTTAGTTACCTTTCATTCCCCCGCCGGCTATCATTTGACGTAGCAAATCGTGTCAGTTCGCATGAAACGAGGGGTAAGAAAATCGGCTTGTGACTCCGGTCGCGACAGCGACGCGGCAACTATTGCGTCCGCTGCTACGACGAGAGCTGGGCGAGGTATTTAGCCGCAATTCTATTAGGGCCTTAGCGCGGCTTATCGGAGCGGCAGCTCTTGCTGCAAACCGAACTGCCGCAGTAGGGGCGACCTCGTTGCGCGACAGCCGCGCTACCATGCGTGACTACAATGTGCCGGACGAGGTGCAGCAGTACATGGGGGCGGTCCTTGCCACATCGACGCTGGCGGCAAGATTTGCGGAGCTTCAGGACAATCATCTCAAGATAGGTCTTCAACCGGCGACCTGGTCAATTCGCCAGCTTTTTGGCGCAAAGCGGACCAACTCAGCACAGACAACTTCAGCAACGGCTCATGAGCGTCTATTTGGCCGCGCTTTCGCCGAGTCCGGTTTGCTCCCGGGAGCCAACGCTACCCAGCGAGCTGCCATGATGGGGTATGCTATGGGTCACCCAAAAGGCTTGAAGATCGCGCTCGCCCGCTGTTTAACTTAACGCCTCGCCCAAGCGCGTCTTGCGAACGATCTAATTATGCTGCGCGGAGGATCCGATTTGAGGACTCGGCCTGATGTATCCCGGCTAAGACGTCTCACACTGTCTCATCCGACTCGGCTGACCCTACAGAGACACCGCGCCGAATCGGCCATGCGGTGCGCCGAGCCAGCTCCGGCACATCTGTCAATGACAAGGCGATTGGCGTTTCCCTGCCTCGGGATCCTCAGTGTCTGGAATGGGACAGTAGTCATGAGACGCCCGAAGCGGTGAGAAACTCTAAGGGCCGCCAATATACTTTTTACGCGCGACGAGTTCGTCAGCTAGCAGCTGAACATGCCGTCGCGCTAGGATTGAATTTTTTGGCGACCCTGAACTGCGCCGGCAGAGCAAACCCACCGCGGTCACCTTTGTGGATTTCGGAGCATGGATGGTTAGCTGGCAGATATCCGGCTCCTCTGCACAACCCTATAATTGCTCGTCTCTTCACACACAACGCCAAAAGCTACGGCCGAAGGCTACGATGCCGAAGGCTACGGTGCCGAAGGCGTAGGCGAGCGCAATGATATCATTAAGTGGCTGCACAAGAGCTGGAAGGATGGCACGACACGCGCACCAATCATCTGGGCGCTCGAAGCCAAAGCCCATGGCGCACCCATCATAAGCCGTCTGATCGCGCGCGGGCTCATGGCGCAGAATATTGCCAGGGGTTGATCGCGCTCGTCGAGATGATTGCACGGCGAGTTTGACCGCCTCGTCCGTCAAAGCGATGGCGCGGCGATGATCGCGGCGAACTCGTAGCCTCGCTCGCTCATGGTTTAACGTAAGTCCAACCCTGCTCTTCCAGCTCCATGACGCGGACGACACCGGACTTGACCACTTGCGCCTGTGGAATGATCGGTATGTCCTTGTTCTCCGCCTTGTGCATGTTCTCCTGGGTGTTGCCACAGGCTTTGAACGAGACCTCGGGCGTGCTGAGCGCCATCGTCTCGATCCGAGCCTTCACCGGCGAGGTGTCGTCGCGCAGCATGTGCAGGCCAGGCCCGAACGCGATCACCTCGATTTTCACCTTCTCGCCGAACTCCCTGTAGTGTTGCGTCACGTTGGTCGCGTTATTAAGCGCGAGGTTCATCGCCGCCGGATCGTTGGTATTCACCTGCAGGATCAGACGGTGCAACTTGGGTTTCTGTTCAGAAGGCTTGTCGAGGCGCGCAAAGGCCAACCGGTTCCGCCTGTGCGCGGTTGTGTGCGGCTTCGCAGATATGTGCGGCTTATCCGTGACGGTTGGTGGGCTCATTGCCGGTGTCCAATAATGGTACTGCGCCACGGATGACGACATCGCCAGCAGGAGCGCGGTGGCGCCGATCGTCGCTGCCTTCGCAATATGCCCGAACATGCTCATGATCCGTTTCCTGTCGAAGAAAGTCTTCCACTGAGCGTCAGTTATTCGGCTTCGCGATGGCGTGCGGCCATTTGCATGGCGCGGCAATCTTGGCGCGCACCGTCTCCAGCCCAAACAGAGGGAAAATTCCGTCCTGAGCGGCTCCCACGCGGGGCGAGAGGTGCACAGCGAATTCGCCATCGCGCGGAAGCGATTGTATCATGGCAACCGCATCGACCTTGAGCGAGACTCCGGCGCCAAATGCCGGCACGGCAGCGGCGATCTGCGCAGGCGGACCGCCATTGATGCGATAGAAAACGGCATAATCATCGCCACGACCCGAGACGGCAGGCCCTGCGACCGCAAGTTCAGTGCGCCCTCCGCGGCAACGAATTGAGAGCTGCATCGCGCTCCCGCCTGGAACCTCGCGCGATGGTATTGTCGCGGTGGCGATCGGCGTGAAATCCACGGGCGACATTGTCTGGCTGATGATCCAGCGGTCCTCCTTGGGTGTCGGAGCGGCCCGAGGGGCGATGGCACGCGACAGACTGTCCAGGCATTCCAGCCGGTCCGCGCCTTCCATCAGCGAGCAGGCGCGAAGCCGTGCCATCGGATCGTCGAGCCCCTGTGCCAGCGCAATCCCGCCCACCGCTGCGAATGCAGCCGAGACGGAGACGACGGCGCGTTTCATTGCGAGGCCTGCGTTGCGTGCGCGTGGACATCGAGCCAGGCCTGCGCGGCGGGGAAGCGCGCAAGACCTGGAACCGTCGCAGCAAGATTGATCGACTTCCATTTCGGATCGAAACCCGGCGCCTGCAGCTCATCGATCCGCGAGAAAAGATGGTCGACAAAACGCGCGACGCGCTCGAAGCGGTTCGTATTCGCCGGCCAATTGAAGGCAACCAGCGCGGTCGGTACGGCAATCGTCGCCACGCGCTCGCCCTCCTTGATCAGAGCGGGGTAATCGGTCGCGTCGAGCGACGCCGGAAGATAGTAATCCTCAAGCCTGCTCTCGTAGGGGACGGCCAAAAACTTGAAGCCCGGGTCCCAATGCCTGCGCACGAACGCATCGACCGGCTTCGACGTAATGAACACGACCGCTGCCATTTCGCCCTTGCGCATCTGCTCCAGCGCGACCTGGTGCGGGATAAAGGTCTGCTGCACATCAAGGCCGAGCCGGCTGAAGATCAACGGCCCCGAATAGGCTGCAGCGGTGCCCTGAGTGTTGAAATTCACTTTCTTGCCGGTGAGATCGTTCAAACTCTGGATCTCCGGCCGGACGAAAACATGCAGCTCAGAGGGAAATAGATTGAGCACGTAGGCCAGCCGCCGCTGGATATCCGGCACCTGGCTTTTGTATTCGTCGAGCACGTCGGCATTGATGATCGCCGCGTCGATGCCGCGCAGATAGAGCAGTGAATTCACATTTTCCGTGGGGCCACGTGTCACGATCGGCAGCACATGCAGATTGTCTCCGTCATCGACCACGCGGGACATCTCTGCGGCAAGACGGATAGGCGCGCCCTCGATGAGACCTCCGGCAAGACCGACTGTCCAGGCGTTCATCGCCACTTGCGGCGTCGGCTGCGGCGCTTGATGCCGCATCAGGTGGACGTGCTGCGTCCAGGGCTTTTTGGTCTTCGCCTCCACCCAGGACGGATGAAGGAGGAGCAGCAACGAAGCGAATGCCGCGAGCAAGAGCGGCGGCCGTAATCTAGGAAACCTGTTCATCATCAACTCCAATCCGGGCGAGTTTCCTTCGCGATCCCGCGATGCGGCTATCCGGCCTGGCACCTAACGACGCAGCGCGTCGAGCCGTTGTTTCGCCTCCCCGATTCCGCCGGCTTGAGCTTTCGCGTACAGATCCCGTGCCTTGGCTGTGTCGCCGCGCGTCCCATATGCGCCCCATTTGCGAAGAACGAGAGGGTCATACGTCTCCGCGAGCGTAAAGCTCGCCAGAGCACTGCCCGTCTCGGCAGCGCGCTCGAGCACAAGTCGCGCCGAGCCGATATCGCCCTGACCGAGCAGCACGCTCGCGCGCGCCACCAGGCTTGCGACCTCCGCAGCCCCCTCAGGATTGGGCTGGACATTGCCGCGAGCCGCTGCGACGGTTGCATCGTTCGCAGCAGCTGGCTTGGTCGCTTCCGGCCCACCTTGCGCAGCCTGACTGGCGGTTGCGACCCTAGATGCCGTGGGCCCATCTTTCGTCCTACGCTCGGACGCAAGCTCCCGCTCAAGCTGCGCTGCCCTGTCGCGCGCCTTCTGCAAGGATTTGCCCAGCTCCATCGCGCCGCTCTTGGCCGCCTGCTTCAGCTCGGCAACTTCGGCACTCGCCTTGGCCGCGAGCGCCGCCTGCGTCTCGACATTGCGGCGGGCCGCCGCAAGATCCTGCTCCAGCCGAACTGCCCGCTTCCCTTCCTGTTGCAGGGACTTTTTCAGCTTCGCCGCGTCGCTTTCCGCGCGCTGCTTGGCCTCGATAGCGTCGTCGTTTGCCTTGGCCGCCAGCCTCGACTGCCTCTCGACATCACGCCGCGCAGCCGCGAGAGCCTGCTGCAGCCGTGCTTCGCGCTCCCACTCCTGCACCAGCGCCGTTCGCAGCTCCGCCGCGCTGTCCTGCTTGAAGCCTGTCACCTGATCGCCGGCCTTACGCGCTTGAGCCTCGTACGCGTAGATCGCGGTGTGCACCATCGAGAGGTCCTGCGCCAGCGCCTCCGCTCTGTCGTGCTCCTTCTGCAGGGACTGTTTCAACTCCGCGGAGTCATTCTTCACGACCTGCTTCAACCGGGTGGCATCCTCGTGCGCCTCGGCCGCTCGCGCCGTCTGCGTCTCGACATCGCGCCGCGACGCCGCAAGATCCTGCTCGAGCCGCACTGCCCGCTGCTGCTCCTGTTGCAGGGATTTTTTCAGCTTCGCCGCGTCGCTTTCCCCGGCCTGCTTGGGGTCGGTCGACTGCTCGCTGGCCCTACGAGTCTGAGCCTCGCACGCATATATTTGGGTACGCGCCGTCGAGAGGTCCCGCGCCAGCGCCTCGGTCTTGTCGTGCTCCTTCTGCAGCAATTTTCTCAACTCAGCTGGACCATTTTCCGCGGCCTGCCTCAGCTGGCTGACCTCGTCGTTAGCTTTGGTGGCCAGCGCCGCCTGTGTCTCGATATCGCGCCGGGCCGCCGCAAGATCTTGCTCCAGCCGCACTGCCCGCTCCTGCTCCTGTTGCAAGGAATTTTTCAGCTCCGCCGCGTCGCTTTCCGCGGCCTGCTTGAGCTGAGCGGCATCGTCGTTCGCCTTCGCCGCCAACGCCGTTTGTGTCGCGACATCGCCCCGCGACGCCGCAAGATCCTGCTCCAGCCGCGCTGCCCTGTCGCGCTCCCGCTGCAAGGATTTGCGCAGCTCCGCAGCGTCCCCCTCGGCCGCCTGCTCGCTGGCCTTAGTCTGGGCCTCGTACGCATATATTTGGGTACGCGCCATCGAGAGATCCTGCGCCAGCGTCTCGGCCCTGTCGTGCTCCTTCTGCAGCGATTGTCTCAACTCCGCTGGGCCACTTTCCGCGGCCTGCCTCAGCTGGCTGACCTCGTCGTTAGCTTTGGTAGCCAGCGCCGCCTGGGTCTCGACATCGCGCCGGGCCGCCGCAAGATCTTGCTCCAGTCGCACTGCCCGCCCCTGCTCCTGTTGCAGGGATTTTTTCAGCTTCGCCGCGTCGCTTTCCGCGGCCTGCTTGAGCTGAGCGGCATCGTCGTTCGCCTTCGCCAACGCCGTCTGTGTCTCGATTTCGCGCCGGGCCACCGCAAGATCTTCCTCCAGCCGCGCTGCCCGCTCCTGCTCCTGTTGCAGGGACTTGTTCAGCTTCGCCGCGTCGCCTTCCGCGGCCTGCTTGAGCTGAGCCGCATCGTCGTTCGCCTTCGTGGCTAACGCCGCCTGTGTCTCGATGTCGCGCCGAGCCGCCGCAAGATCTTCCTCCAGCCGCGCTGCCCGCTCCTGCTCCTGTTGCAGGGA
>NZ_AWZU01000046.1 GCF_000472385.1 Bradyrhizobium sp. ARR65 | reverse complement strand
CCACCTAGATCCAGAGCCTGCTTGAAGGTGATCCAGGTCGGATTGCTGTAGCCTTTGACGAAGGCCTCAGACCACAAGAGCAAGACATTTATGCCACGGTAGGCGATGCCGTTCGAGCGCAGCGGGCGCTGGATTGAGCCAGAGCTGTTATCAACCTTCCAAGGTCTGATCCATGGGCGGGTGCCTGTCTCAAGCGATGAGATGATCTGCTTGGTGACCCGGTTATAGACGTCGCGCATCTTTGCCACTCCTTGCTGAGTGGCAATTCAGTTCTGGCTACGAGGAATTCATGGCCGCGTGGGAGCCGGGCAGCAGTTTGACGGCCTGGTCGGTCGACAGCTTGGCTTGGGGCCGAAGCGGACAAGGCGCGAGATGGCCATCCGTCGTGGGCCCAGGTTGCGACCGAATGTCGCAGTCCCGGTTTTTTTGCGTTTAGCCCGCAATTTTTGACCCCCCTAAATTGAATAATAGGTGCAGAGATCGGTACCGTCCGTCTCATCCACCCGTCGGTTTGTCTGACGTGCTGTTCCTCTGCCTAAACCAGGAGAACAGTCATGTCACCTTCATCCAATCACGGCCATCCACCCGAAAACTACGATCTCGAGCGCCGCCCGCGTCCTATTGAGGCCGTCCAAGCGCGAGAGGTTTGGGAAGCGGCTCCTTCAGCGATCGATGGCGGCACAATTTTGGAGGCTGGCCCGGCCGGTTCCGAAACGAGCCTCCCTCAGCCGTCATCGCATGCGAACCTTGCCGGACCGCTCGGTTCGCACGAGTTACTTAGTTATATCTCCAGTGCGCTTGCAGCCCAGGGGTGCTCTGGAAGAACGGCGATTTTATCGAATGGAGGCGGTGCGTTCGCCGTCCAGCTTGCCGAATATCTGGGCAGGGCAACAGTTGTAAGTCCGGATGTGAACTTCATCCAACTGGCAAAAGAGAAGCCGCTTGGGTCCGGAAGCGCCGTTCAGAAGTATCTCGATAGCAAACCGACCCGGCCTTTTGGGACAGTTCCGTACGTTCTCCGAAGTGGCCTGACCTATCGTACAGGGTCGCTCGACCGCACCGGTTTGCCTTCATCGACCTGTTCTTTTGTGGTTATCGAGCAAGGTCAATTTGCGGATCTTCGACGCACTTTGGCCGAAGCCTGCCGCATCGCATGTTCAGGCGGGACAATTCTTCTCGTCAGCTACGCCAATATGAGTGTGATTGCCAAGTCGCGTCCGGCAAAGGACGAGATGTTTGTAAGCCACATCAATGGGTTGTTGCAATCCCACATGACTCGCTTTTTGAACCGTTTTCTCACTTTCGACGAACAGTTCTTCCGGGATGATTTTCGAACCACCGGTTATCCACTGTCGGACGCTAACGATCGACTTCCTCATTATCGCAAGCGGATGATCATGCGGTCCGTTTGGAATTTATCGGAATTGGTGGACTACATGGCTGCATGGCCCGTCGTGCGACGGCTGGAGACATCTGGTTCGCTGCAACGAATCATCCTGTGGAATTTTCGGGCCGCTCTTAAAAGGCACTGGGGAAGCACGAAAACGAGACGTGTCATCAACTGGCCGGTCACGTTAAGCGCGATGACCGTGCGAAAGGTTGGTGCGGCTGATACCTCTAAATTGGGGGCGTAAGATGTCCAATTTCGACAGAGAAGTTACTGCCGACGAATTCTTGGCGAGCATCGAGGATGCAGATGAGCGTGAGCGGTTTCGTCGTGAATTTTGCATGCTTGAGTTTGATGAAGCGGGACGTTTTGGCTTCAGCGAACCGAACTGCAGCGGTCCGCAAGGCGCGTTAAATGGCGCCATTACGGGCGCGGACTTCGAGACATATCTGCGTGGAGCGCTTCAGAATGAGGAGCTGGCCAATGAGATGCTGCTAGAGCAGCAAGCTGCGGCGGCCGCCAAGGCGAGGGCCGCGGCGTATCTCACAAGAGCCGATGTTCAAGAGCTGTACGATGCTGTCTCGTTCCTCACTCAGGAATACGGACTGTTCATGAACGGCTTTATCACGATTGCCTACAAGCCTCTCGGAATTGATGACGATCGTCTGATGACAAAGCTGCTTACCGATTTTCTGGACGAAGCCGGCGATCAGATAGAGCGATGGGGGCACCAGTGGCATGCAGCCTATGTTCACGAATGCAGTGCAGAGAATGGATTGCATACACATCTACTGGTGCACATCCCGGAGGGTCTAAGGCGCGCATTCACGCAGTGGGCGAAGGACGATCAGCACTCATTCTTCAAGCGTCACTGTCCAAAGATGACGCCGGCGGGAGTTGACCTCCGGCTGAAGGACCCGAAGACCGTTGGGACGAAGGCGAGCTGGCAGTGGGATCGCGTTCAGTACATGACGAAAGGTTTGGATCCCGCCATTATGGATCGTGACCTTCAAACGGGCGCACTAACCCCACTATTCGATCTCATCGGGCAGCGGCCGAATTACAGGCGCCCAGCTGGTGTTATCCCGTTTCGTCAGAGAATTGGTGGCTCGAAGACGATCTGGTTCAATGCTCGATCCGCAGTTGCTCGTCAGGGACTACGGGCGCTCTCAGCGTTTGAAGATCGGGCGTGGCCATATCTGCATCTCGATTCGCCTCACCTCGGGTGGGAGATGCATGAATTTCCTGTGCGTATGGGGACACCCGATTGGCTCAACCGACAACTCCTCATTAGCGAAGACGATCCAGACCTTCCGGGCTACTTCACCAAACTAGGCGTAGATTGGGGGGTACTGCGCGCAGATGAAAATAAGCAGCGACAGGTGCTGCAATGGATCAGGGAAGCGCGCATCCACAATCTGTCCGAACGTGCGCCATACTGCTGGCCGCGGACCGCGTGGCAGGGCTGGTGGGAGACGCTGCCTTGTCTCGCCCAGCGGGGCGGTCCAAGAGTAAAGAAGGAACTCGCCAGAAGGGCGGCGCCAGCAGTGCCCCGACCCGCTAAAACTGGAAATTCCCGCCCTCAAAACTGGAAAACGCCTGTTCTTACGGCAGGCTAAGATACTGACAATCCAGGTGTATTTCGCGCGAGAGGTGTGGAATTCGTTCTGACGTTTTCGCACTGGGCGGGATTTGTGTTTGCCCGATATTCAAAGCTGCGGCAGGGAGACCTCTCTCCATAGAGAGGTCTAGGGGTAGAGGGTGCAGGGGCAGTCAATCGAACCTTGGTGAACGCTTGAGGGGCTGTCCTTGACCGAAGGGCAAGGCTTCGCCTGCAGGGGCGAAGCCTTCTTACCTGATGAATCCGAACCTCGGAGCCACGCCGTCGGTAAGCTGTTTGATTGAACGCAACCCTTTATGGGGAGGCCGGGGTCAGGCGGTCGGCCTTTATGCGCTGCTTCATTCTGACGCGGATGGACAACTTCGCACAATCAATCTGCGAGATCGTCATCTGTGGGTCGGGGCAGCCCGGAGCCCACTCCTGCTGCAACAGAGTTGCGCTTGTGCCGGTGCCATCCGGCATTGACCGGTTGCTCCCGATATCGCCTGGCTAGCGTCGAGGACCGGTGCCCGTAAGGGGCTGGCTATTAAGATTGCGCCGGCCATCATCTTTCAGCAAGCGCGCAGGGTGATTGATAGAGTTGTCGGGAGCGGCCGAATACTGAGAGAGCCAGCTCGTATCAGTCTTCGCTCAGAACAATAGCGATCTCCGTCGGATCCTCTTCAGTCGGCGTCGTCACTGATCCGCTCAGATCAACCCTTAAAACGTCGTTGTCGACCAGATCGATCGGAGAACGACTCTCAAGGTCGGGCCTCGCCAAAACGCGATGCGGTTTACTTCTTTGGTATGCGGGTTTGGGACAAACAGCAGTAAGTAGCGCAATGAGGGCGTCCCACCCTCGATCATGACGCGGGGCCTCGCCGTCAACGTGTATTGTACCGGTGGTCGGCCAGAAGTTAACGCGCTCAATCCTCAGGTGATGCGGACTACAACGCTTTACGAAATATCTGAGCTTAACTAGTCGGAGGATATTTGCTCTCAATTCAATGGAGTCATTGTCATAAAAAAGAGGGTGTCGGCACTTCTTCATGCTAGGCCCCGGCGTTGTTCTTGAGAACGGCGAAAGAGCTGGTCTTGTTGCGAGCCATTGGCGCGCGTCTTCGACTGCAACTACGGTCCGGGTGGAGACCTTCACCGCACGCAAGCGCCCTTCTCGAATTTCCTTCCAGGCTGTCGTTCGCCCGATCCCCGCCCATTTGGCGAAGTCGTTGACGGACATAGCTCCTCCCCCATGTTCACTCGACATATGACTCTCCGCTATTTGACTTAGCGGTTCGATATAGTTGTATGCGACTCGCGGCGGTCATCGGCGAATTAAGCTCATGCCGTGTACGCATTGGCGTTGACAGTGGCGTACCAGCCGCCCCGGCGCACATTGCGCAATAAGCGGCTCAGGCCTCAGCGAGTTGTCTCCGCTTTTCGAACAAGTCACCGCGCCGATAAACCTTAACGTCGCACGGCAGAACTCGTTGGCTCTGGAATCGATCGGCTTCGACCGACCAATTCTCTCCTTTTCGGGCCTTGGCCTGCTCAAGGCCAGCGATATATCGCGGTCCGGCATTGCCAGGATGAGCGGTCCAATGCACCTGGAAGCCGGTCTCCCGATCTTGGACGTCAGTGGGAGCGCAATCTCCGATGCCGATTTCCGCGCGGGAACGATCGAAGCCCAGAACTCAAGAATGGAGCGGATCTTTTCGGGGAGGGCGATACATATCTACGGTATCGACTCCTCCTGGCGAAGGAGCTTCTGAACGAATCCGGCAGCATCTTCGTGCAAATCGGTGACGAGAAGCCGTGGCCACGCCGCTAGAAATGATGCCACACTCCCGTGATCCCGGCATTGTAACTGCTAAGCCGTCAATCCGACGAATTTCAGCTGAGAAAATTCCTCGACCGCATATCGGACGCCTTCTCGCCCAATGCCGCTGCCGAACGGGTAACCGTCCAGCCTGAACCGCGTGGCCTCATTGATCCAGTGCGCTCCGACCTCGAGATTATCCGCAAACCGCATCACGGGCACGAAGATCGCGCGTGAAAACGGTCCCTGCAGGCTGAATGGCGGTCGAGGTTCAAGAAGGGATCAAGCCAGCAGAACATGCACACCCCCGCGACCTCGAGCTCCGCCTTCATCGATGTCGACAGCCCCGCGGCTTCGCCCTAGCGCCGCTGCGCGACCCAGATGCCGAGTAGGAACGCGACAAAGAGCGAGGACAACGGGGCTTGCAGCGTCACCTTGCGCAGCCGCTCGGCCCAGCGCAGCGCCGCCTCGTTCGAAGACTGGCGCAGCGACCTTCGGGTCCCGGCCGACTCCGTCTGGCCGCTCGGGTGCGGTGCGCCCATAGCGTCCCGATCGTCGACCAGGCCAGAGGCTTCGGTCATCGCGGAAGCTTCTCTCACGTCCATGCGGTCCTCTTGTTCCGACCTCAGGCTGACTTCCGCTGCGGCTTGGCGGCTGCCTTCTTCGCCGCCGTCTCCTTCGGCTTCTTGCCTTCAATCGGCATCAGCATCTCTTTCTGTCCGCTCGACGCCTTGCGCGGTTTCTTGGCGGGCTTTGCGGCCTTCGCTGGCGCGGCCTCCCGCCCGACGCTCCGCCGCAGCGCCTCCATCAGGTCGACCACGTTGGTCACCGCGGGCCGCTCCTTCGGAGTGATCGGCTTGCCAGCGCGCTTCGTGTTGATCAGGTCAATGAGCGCTGTCTCGTAGTGGTCCTCGAACTTGTCGGGCTCGAAGCCCCCCGCTTTCTGGTTCACGATGTGCCTGGCGAGATCGAGCATGTCCTTCGTCACTTTGACGTCCTGGATCTCGTCGAAATACTCCTGTTCGCCGCGCACTTCGTAGGGGTAGCGGAGCAGCGTGCCGACGAGACCCTTGTCGAGCGGTTCGAGCGCGATGATGTGCTCGCGGTTGGTCAGCACCACGCGGCCGATCGCGACCTTGTCCATCTCGCGGATGGTCTCGCGGATCACGGCGAAGGCATCGTGGCCCACCTTTCCGTCCGGGCGCAGGTAGTATGGGCGGATCAGGTAGCGGGGGTCGATGTCGTCCTTGTCGACGAATTCGTCAATCTCGATGGTGCGCGTGGACTCAAGAGCGATTTCGTCGAGCTCATCTTTGGTGACCTCGATGTAGTGGCCCTTGTCGAGTTCGTACCCCTTGATGATGTCCTCGTTGGACACCTCCTCGCCCGTCTCGGCGTCCACTTTCAGGTACTTGATGCGGTGTCCGGTCTGGCGGTTGAGCTGGTTGAAAGAGATTTTCTCGCTCTCAGAAGTCGCGGGATAGAGCGCGACCGGACAGGTCACCAGGGACAGACGCAGAAAGCCTTTCCAGTTGGCACGGGGGGCCATGAAACGCGGTACTCCGAAACGAGGGCGGCCGGATTCAAGACGAACGGCAGGGCATGGTTCCGACAGCCCGACCAGGATGCAAGACCATTTTTTCTGACCGGGACTCGACTCCAATGTTCTTGTTATGTTCTAATTAGACATGACCGATCGACCCGCGAGCTGGCGCATGCCGACCCCCAAGCAAATGGAAAAGATGGCCCCTGGCGTCCGCAGAATCGTGCACCCGAAGCCCGGATTGGCTCCGGATGATGATCTGCCGTCGGAGTACTGGCAGGCGCTTCTGGACGACCCCCGCGCCGAAGCCAGGCCGGCAAGCCTCTCCGGCGGCACGCTACGGCTGAGCCAAATTCCTCGACATGTTCTGAGGGTGGGCTGCCGCCGCTGCGCCAGAGTGGTTGAGATCCAGAAGCTAGATGCCGCTCGCCTCTATGGTCCGGACGCGCTCTGGAAGGATGTGGGCCAGCGGCTGTTGGACAATACCTGCACCCAGCGGACCGGGCGCTATGAGGAAGACGGCTGCTGGCCTGTGTTCGAGTAGTCGCCGGCGACCGGAACTGGATGCTGCAATGGCACCGAAGCATCACCCGACACCCCTCTCCGGAGGAGACCGCAAGGCGCTCACCAAGGAGCTCGGCCGGGCACGCGCGATGACGACGATCCTCGCGGGACAGGCTGCCGAAGCCCGGGCCAAAGGCGAAGCTCTCATTCGTCAGGCCGACAAGTTGCTCTGCGAATCCTGGAACGAGCGCATGTGGGCGAATGGCGGCCCCATTGATCCATCGCCGACTGTCGACCAAGCGATCAACGGCGGCTTCGCCTCGCTTGAGATCGAATGTTCGCGATGCAAGACCCGACGGGACGTCGATTTGGCGGCGCTGCGGCATCCGCCGACCACGTTTGTCCACGACTTGGCCGGCCGGCTCCGCTGCAGCAAATGTGCTAAGGCCGGGCCTCGGCCCTCGGCCACGCTGCTGCAACTGATGTCGCGCCCCCGCCTGGCCGTTCCGGAGACTTGATCGTGTGCAATCTCTACTCGATGACAAAAAACGTCGACGCGATCCGTCGCCTGTTCGGCGCGCTGAACAGCAATGTCGGCAACCTGCCATCGATGCCAGGCATTTTTCCCGACTACCCTGCACCGATCGTGCGCAACGGTGCCGAGGGAGGCGAGATCGTCATGGCACGCTGGGGCATGCCGAGCTCGCAGCGGGCCCTGATGGACGCGACGAAGAAGCGCGCGGAGAAGCTGCAGGCCAAGGGCCAGACCGTCGACTTCAAGGAGTTGCTCCGGATGGAGCCGGACGGCGGCACGACGAACATCAGGAACGTCAGCAGCACTCATTGGAAGCGGTGGCTAGGTCCGGAGCATCGCTGCCTGGTTCCATTCACGTCGTTTTCCGAGTACGACACGATCGACGGCAAGAAAGTGCCAGTCTGGTTCGCTCTGGACGAGACGCGGCCTCTGATCGCATTTGCCGGGCTGTGGACCAATTGGACCAGTGTGCGCAAGGCGAAGGAAGGCGAGATCACCGCCGATCTCTTCGGATTCCTCACCTGCGAGCCGAACGCGGAGGTCAAGCGCGTCCATCCCAAGGCGATGCCGGTGATCCTCGCGACTGCGGAGGAATTCGAGGTCTGGCTCCGCGCCCCTTGGGACGAGGCGCAGTCGCTGCAGCGGCCCCTCCCGGACGGCTCGCTGCGGATCGTCGCCACGGGCGAGAAGGAAGACCCGGCGATGGCAGCGTGAGTAAGGCATTTTGCAGCAAGCTGCTTCCAATTGGAGTTCGCGGCTGTGCACCTGGCGCCGGAACACGTGGACAAGCGGCAGCTCCAGCGATTTCGAATCCCTGCCCTGTGCTAACCGCCGGGAACGACGCGGGCGGCGCGAGGATTCGTCCGGCGGGAGCGATCTCGATGCTGATGACGAAACAGAGAAGATTGGCAATCTGGACGCTGCGCGGCTGGGCAACCTCCGTGCTGCAGGAAGCCGGCGCTATCCGCGAATGCGAGGAGCACGGTTGGATGCAGGATCGCGCCGACCCGCACGCGCGCGATCGCGCCTATGATATCGCTCGTCGGGATCGACCGGCAGGCGTTTCTCCCGACGAAGCGACAGGTGCAATCACAGAGATCTTGGGTTCCGTCGGCGATACCTGCCCTGAGTGTTCGCCCAAAGACCAGGTCTAAGCTGCGACAGCTGGACGGCGAACGTCTATGATCTAGGGATGGTCCGGACCGATTCAGTGCAAGGCGACTCCAACGCGCCCCACCGCAAGATCATCCATATCGACATGGATGCGTTCTATGCGTCGGTGGAACAGCGCGATAATCTCGACTTGCGCGGAAAGCCGGTCGCGGTGGGCGGCTCGGCGGAGCGGGGGGTCGTGGCGGCCGCGAGCTACGAAGCCCGAAAATTCGGTGTTCGCTCTGCAATGCCGTCGGTGACCGCGAAGCGACAGTGTCCCGACCTGATCTTCGTCAAGCCGCGCTTCGAGGTCTACAAGGTGATCAGCCGCCAAATCCGCGAGATCTTCGCCGAGCACACAATGATTATCGAGCCTCTGTCGCTCGACGAGGCCTATCTCGACGTGACCGAAAACCTTCAAGGCATCCCGCTCGCCAGGGACATCGCGTTGCGCATCCGCGAGAAGATCAAGGCGGAAACTGGCCTCAACGCTTCGGCCGGCATCTCCTACAACAAATTTCTGGCGAAGCTCGCCTCCGATCATCGCAAGCCCAATGGGCAGTTCGTCATCTCGCCTGAGATGGGGCCGGCCTTCGTGGAGACGCTTCCTGTAGGCAAATTCCACGGGATAGGCCCCGCAACGAGCGCCAAGATGAACGCCTTGGGCATATTCACCGGTCTCGACATGCGCAACCAGACGCTGCAGTTCATGAACGCGAACTTCGGCAAGTCGGGCGTCTACTATTATTGGATTTCGCGCGGCGTCGACGAACGGCCTGTTCGATCCAACCGGCCCCGGAAATCCGTCGGCGCGGAGAATACCTTCTCGACCGACCTTACCGAAATCGAGGCCATGATCTCCGAGCTTGAACCGCTGATCGACAAGGTCTGGCGACATTGCGAATTGGCCGGCACGCGTGGGCGAACGGTGACGCTCAAAGTGAAGTTTGCCGACTTCGAGATCATCACGCGCAGCCGATCCGTCTCTTCGGCTGTGGCCAACCGCGATGGCCTCGCCGAATTGGCCGTCGGCCTGCTGCAGGACAAGATGCCTTTTCCGAAGCCAGTTCGGCTTTTGGGGGTGTCATTGTCGTCCTTGCAGGTCGGGAATGGTGCGGAGCCGCAGCTGGATTTCGGGCTTTGATCCGGAGTAGGTTCACGGCGGACGCCAAACCTGCAGCGCAGGTATCCGAGGAGCGGTAAGAATCGAATGCTCGAAGCTGATTTAACTTTGGCCGCGATGGCCGAAAGGTTGGCCAAGTCCGCTGACTACCGCGTCCTTCGGCGCTTGGTTCACCGCGAGACTTCCACTCGGATCACAGGTCAAAGCAGCAAGACAGCCATCCTGCTCGACGTGGAGACGACCGGCCTAGATCAGCAGAAGGACGAGATCATCGAGCTCGGAATGGTCAAGTTCGACTACCTACCCGATGGTCGTATCGCGGGGCTCCGGGATGTCTTCTCGTCCTTCAATGAACCTTCCGAGCCAATACCGTCCGATGTAATCGCACTCACCGGGATCACGAACGAGATGGTCGCAGGCCATCGGATAGACGAGACGATGGTATCAGACTTTGCGGACGATGCCGTGATCGTCATCGCCCACAATGCCGGATTCGACCGCAAATTTGCCGAACGCTACTGGCCGGTATTTCAGCGCAAAGCTTGGGGGTGTTCGGCGACTGAGATCGAATGGCGAAAGCACGGTTTCGAGGGCTCGCGGCTCGGGTACCTGCTGAACGATGCCGGTTTCTTTCACCAGGCTCACAGGGCGGTTGACGATTGCCACGCTCTCCTCGAGATCCTTGCGTTGGAACTGCCGACAGCCGGCGCGCCGGCGCTTGGCATCCTGCTTGAGCAGGCTCGCAAGAAGACGATGCGAGTGTGGGCCGAGCAGTCGCCGTTCGAGCTCAAAGACACGCTCAAACCGCGCGGCTATCGTTGGAGCGACGGCAGCGATGGCAGATCGAGGTCATGGTACGTCGACGTCGACGAAAGCAAGCTGGACGATGAAATCGCGTTTCTCAAGTCCGAGATTTACCTTCGAGAAGTGGAGCCCCGCTTGCAAATCCTTACGGCGTTCGACCGGTTTTCGGTCCGAGCGTGAGGTGCGATAGGCCGTCGTCGATTGCGGCGCTGGCGAATGTCGTCCCGGAGCCGAATTCTCCTATCGAGATGTCGGCCACCTGGCGATCCAGTCTCGCAGATCAGCCGACAGGATAAGAGTCCGATTGCCTCGTTTCACGGCACGGAGCCTGCCCACGCTGATCTCCCGGTACAACATAGTCCGGCTCACCTCGGCCAGTTTGATGACCTCCTTGATAGAATACGCAAGCTTGTCCGGAATTGCCGGTGCGGGAAGCTCCCTTTGGGGTCGCTTCGGTTCAGCCCTCGGCGGCGTTTCTGTCGTAGCGGCCGGGCGGGTTAGGAGGTCCTCCAGGATATTCACTGCGTGGCGCACGTGATGGAACAGCTCGCCCACCCTCCGGTCGGATTTGCCGGGCATCATTCACGCTCCTGGAAATCGCGAGCTTATCGTTAATCTGCACAAAGAGTTCAAGTGAAAGCGAAACTCCCTTGGAGGCGCTGGGCCTTCGGCTCTCCGTCTGCTCGTCGCAGGACGACTGAAGCAACAGGGCGGTGGACTGTCAGCTACTTTGCGGCCGCTTTGATCACGAATCAAGCGACCTTACGAAGCCGTCAAACCAACCTTCCGTCCAGGTGCGGCTCGCGAGGCCAACTTTGCCGATGATCGATTGATGCCAGTCGCGGACGCCCAGACATGATGCTGTCAGCCATTCAACCCGAAGTCGGTGCATTCGGACTAAAAACCACCAGTTGCGCCTCGAACTCATGCGAGATTATAATTCACCAAGGGGGCTCGGCATGGCAACAGCTTGTTTTGGGGAGCGTGTGCCGATGGGGATTATTGAATCCTCAGAGCGCGCATGGACCCGCACTAAAATTCCTATTCGTCGCCAAATTGCGTTGGCGATTGGACGGCCTTCGGCCGCCCATTCCGCCACATCGCGTTTAGCCGAGCAGCCAATCATCGTTTTGGCTTGAGGCTCTTCATCGGCGCCTTTTGTCTTAACGTGTTCATCCTGAATCGAACGCTGAAGGCTTGCAATGCTCAGCTTGCTCCGGAATGTGAGTGGAATCGTAGTTCAATCTCTGTATATCGCACTTGCTTCTTGCTTTTTAGGTGGCTGCGCCGAAGTACAGATGGGCTACAACGTTTTGACCTATGACAACGCAATTGCTGACACGGCCAATCAGCTCCTCCTTTTGAATGCCGTGAGAGCAAGCCAGCACTATCCAAAGTCCTTCACCTCCGTCGGTCAACTTGCTGCCAGCCCACCAGTATCGGGGAGTCTTGCTAGCACGTTGAACTTCACCTCTCTCGCTGGATTGCAAACGTATTCTCTCAATCCCTCGGCTAGCGCCGGCGCTGGTTACAGTCAGTTTTCTCTCGGAAATCTGAATGCTCAGAAGTTCATGTTGGCCATGAGAGCTCCCGTTAGGAAAGAAATAACGGCAGCCTTTCGCGAAAGCACGGGATGGCCCCGCCAGCTATTGGACCTCGTCTATTTCCAAGAGTTTAAGCCAACAGAGCAGATCCTCAGAGCTGTTGATGCGAGACGCAGATCCCAATGCCTCGCGCCAACAACTACCGGCGCAGCGTCACGCTGCGAAAGGATGAACGAGCAAATTGCAGAATTCACATCACGCTGTAACTCACATTTTGTCGACTTAAGCGCTCGCATTGGTGAGTTTAACGATGATCACGGAATATACTACAATACGGCGGTCAACTATTGTCACTACACTCGATTCAGAATTTTCCTCGAGGAGGTCAGGCTTACCAACTATCCAGTTTGCAGCGAAAGACCCGGTCCGCAGTGTCTTCTTGCGAAGGAGCGGTCGCCTCTTGAAATGATTGGCTACTTGGGCGAGTTGATTGCGGCTCAAAACTATATCGAGGAGCCCTTTACACCGCTGGTTCTGTATGGACGTTCTATTGGTCCGACTCGGGCCTTCGTCGATGTGCCTCTTTTTGTTGTAATCCACGGTGAACCGTTGGCTGGTGCTGCCGTCATCATTCGACACAACGGAACAAGTTGGTACATTCCCCGACCCAATTTCGGATCTCCGACTGAGGAGCGGTCGCTCCAGACCTTGGATCTCGTGCTCCAGACAGTGCAGGCGGCTACGCAAGAAGGTGATTTGCCGAAGACAGTGCCGCCAGTCGCCGTTCTCAAAGAGTAGGAATTCACCAAGCTTCCCAGTCGAACGCACCATCCGTACCAGGCGTGTTGTGCACAGTGACGGAGCGCCGGTCGCGCGCGCTGCTCAATAGCCTCCATCAAAGGGAAATTTCGTCGGCAGGCCGATTTTGACGCCCAATTTGGCCTGCAGGGCGTCGTCAATGTGAGCACGCAGTGCGGCGTCGCAAATGGCGTATCCCCAGTTCATGAGACGATCTTGGACGTTGCGAGGCATAGCCTCGAGCCGGGTCTGAATTTCGGCGAGCGGGACCGGATTTCTCGTCAAGCACTTCAGAGGATCGTCGGCCAACTTATAGTCTGCGAAAGATGTGCGGATACCCCAATAAGTACCATTGTGGTCCTTGCGCTCAAAGGAATCTATTAAATGACGCTTGCGCAAACTCCTGACTTGATTGTCCACGGTGTCCAGGACTCGCAGCGAATGTCTCGCCCAGTCGCGATGAGGATCTGGATCTGGGGCAATCTTCTGGCCGGCGTCGCTGACCAGAAGTGTGACGTAGCGCTTCGTTATCGTCTCAAGCCCTAAATTGTCGTACACGCCACCGTCGCTCAGGATTGCCTTTTCTATGTAAGGCTCCTTGTGCAGATCCGCTCCCGGCGTGTTGACAACTGGCTGCTCGATGTCGAGTTCGGAGGGCGAAAGCACCGGCGGAAATGCAGAAGATGCCGCGACTGCGATGGCAAGAGGGACATCAGGCCGTTCGATCAAACCGACGCGGTAGTCGCCCATGTAGTTACGCGAGAAACGCCAAAGCGCAGCCGTTTGAATGTTTGTGGCGTTGATGACAAAACGGGGGTTCCCTGGCTGAGAATCGTCTGGCAGATCATTCAGCCTCGCGCCCTTGAAGAGTACCTTGTCGTACGCCTTGGCAACCCTGTCGCTGATCGAGCCAGGGAGCAAGATGCCGCCGATGATTGCGCCCGAATCAACTGTGGTGTCCGCGAGTTGCCTGACCCGTTCGACGACGAGTTCGAAGTTTACGGCGACGTCATCGGCAAATTGCAAATCCTTCCAACTCGTTCCGAGTACGCCGGCCGTGATCGATCCGCCCGAGACGCTGGAGATCCGCTTGACCTTGCGCAGAAGTCCAACCTCATTGAGGCGGATCAGTCCACCAGCGTGGAAGACCATAGCGCGATACCCTCCCCCCGAAAGCGCAAGGCCGATTCCGTCTTCAGGCTGAGCAGGTCGCTCGTCAATGAATTCGTCCAATGACATTTGATGCTCCAATCTTGCGTCGTTTGTCGACGTGATCAGCGGGACGCAAAGGTTTGCTCTGGTGGTAGTGACGTTCCTTTCGACCTCTTCGATCTCGTCGCGATCTATTCGACCTCCAGGTCGATGAAGCCTTGCGAGCCGAGCATCCGCTCAAGGTCCGTGCGAACCGGCTGGGGCGCAGCGAATGACTCCTTCTCGTATTCGGCGAAACGCGGTACTTCCGAGGTCGTCATCTTGGCCTTTTTGAAAAGAGCGGCGTAATTTCTGGTATTCGATACTCGTTTGCCAATTTCGGCGAGAAGGTCCGTGCGGGGAATCGTTGGATAGTTGGCCCTATGAGTTGAAACGATTGCGTTAGCGCTCGCTTTTGACGCCTCAGGAAGGATTGCATTGAGGATGGCCAGCGGCTCCCCCTTGCTGGCGGCGTCGGTCTGTCCCCAGGGCGTCGCATTGACACTCCCGTGATGTCCGACCTTGTAGAAATTAAGCGCCCCCTTGAGCTTGTTTTTCCGCAAGTTCCACATCACGTTCCATGAACAATTTGCCTTGGTCCCCTTCTTGTACGCTCCGTCCCACTCGGCATCGCCGCCAAAAAGAAGTCGCTTGCCCTTCCATTCAAGCAAAAGCACAACGCTCGTGTTGTTACAGACTTTCCCGTCGAGGTCTGCAAAGGCGAGTGCCGTCGATAGCATGCGCGAGCGCAACTGGCGGAAGTCGGCAGGATCAAGATTGTCAGGAGCTGATACGGGCACTTCCGGAACTGCCGCCTCCACCGGTGGTAGCCCCGAGTCGATGAACGCCAGAGCATGACGGAGCGAAGGGTCTCCCTCATCCCCAAGATAGTAAAAGTCGATGTCGCGCTCCGGTCCGAGCACGCTAATGGTTGCGCTCTTAAGCGGCAAGGAAAGATCGGACTTGTTCGAATCCGCATGAACATAGGTGGGCTTAATACCGCTGGCCTTCGGCAACTTCACGCGAAGCGTTTGCATGGCGTCCGCGTTGAGAGCCATCACATTCGCAAGCTCCTTCAATTCCGGTCCAAGTGCTAGGTTGAGTCGCAGCGCTTGGGCCATTGCGCCGGCGGCGAAACTATGTAGCTTCTTGGCCTTTTTCGCCTCAGGATGACTGGGATCCATCGCGGCGTTCATCCAAATAGCCCCAAACGAGAAATCATCCCAGAGGTCCATCCCGAAGCCGGTCATATGATCCTTGTGTTCGTGGGTGACGACTAAGAGATCGATGCGGCGCTTGCCTTTGATCAACGGCAATAAAGTCTTGAGGTTTTCGACCGCCGCCGAGAGATAATCCGTGCTGCTCAGCGTTCCGCAATCGATGAGGATGTGGAAGTCACGACCCTCTTCATGAGCCTTGGGAATTCGACAATAAATGCAATCGCCCAGGCCGACATCGAACATCCGGATCAGAAGCTTATCTGCCATTGCCGATCCCCTGTTTCGTCGAGTTCGACGTCGCCACGAAGTGAAAAATGAGGTGCCAACTGAAAGCGGATTGCTCCGTCGATCTTCTGAAAACCAAACGGCGGCGTAGCTCGCTCAACCAGGCCAAACGCACTGCCGATCGTCTCGCCGATAGCTCCTGCCGCGACCCGCGCTGCAATGGTCTCCAGAAGCTCAGCACGTCGAGCCGCGCCCTTGACTTGCTCTGCAGTGGCTGCGGCATTGGTGCCGACGCTAACGCTGCCCGGCTTGCGCGCCCAGTGGATCAGATTGCCATTCTGGTCGAGTACCATGGTTGCGCCGCAAAGCATCGCCGTCCGCTCGTTGTCGAAGCGGCCGAATTTCTTACCTGCGAGAATAAGATCCTCGCGCCAGATATATTGCACGATGATCTGCTCGGGTAACGATCGACCATCTCGCGCTAACTTGCTGGCGCGAATGATTTCGGTGACGACCAGATCTGCGTTGGGCGGAATAAATAGTTTGGCACGGTTGTCATCGAGGAAGCGATAGGCGCCACCTCGCGAAGCGGCCATAGTGTCGATTGGATGAAATACGTCCAGGGGCGGCCGTTGAAACACTGGCGCCGGTTCAAGCAACTCCGTCCTGTCGCCTTCGGTGAGAATGCCGCGCCTGATGAAGCAATCGAGCATGAGCGCACGATAACCGGAAGGATCTGTCGGATTCGCAACCTGCTCGGAGCGCAGTACTGCCAACGCATAGTCACGAAAGGTCACAGCGCAAGGGGGTAAGAAGTCAAGTGGTTGAAAAGCGAGCATCTGCATCCGTGGGACCGTGTCGGCCAGCGCCCTCACATCGCTCGGTCTACTGCTTCGGCCCTCCTTGTGACGCTCTAACTCGCGCTCACGATGCTGGGCGAAAACGCCCTTGAGAATGTCGAACATCGTGGCGGTCATGACCTCTGACAGCGCGTGCGGTTCGAGCTTGCCTTTGAGTTTATCCATCGTCTGATCGTTGAGCGCGCTGCGCAAATAGGGCGAGTTAGATGTTGCCTCGCCGAACTGTCGAGCAAGTCCTGCAAGCAATTGGGCGGTGTTGAGATCGCCGCTACTTTCCTCGAGCACGACCTTGCGGAAAGCATTGTTTCTGAATGCCATCACAATGGCGGTGAGGTCGCCGAAAAATTCGTGAAATGCGGCAGTCTGCGCGTCGACCGATTCGTAGAAGTGTGGCCGCAGACCGTCGAGCAGTGCATGACCAAATTCGTGGTTGACGATGTCGCTCGACAAGCAAGTGTAGACTCGGCTTTTGTCATCGCCGAACCAATAGAATTGCAGCGACTTGCTGGTCCGGTCGTAGTAAGCGTTTTCGCCATATCCGGCGTGAGGCACGACTATCAGCCGATTACCTTCAAATGCCCAGCTGATCCTGCGCCCGAGTGCAAAGCCGCTCTCAAAAAACTCAAGAGTATTTTGCAGGTTGGCCCAGACACTGAGCTGGTGATACTGGAAGCGATCCTTCGTCTTGCTGTTAAGGAGGGAACCGTCGGGCGCGCGATAGCAGTTACACTTGCGGTCCCAGACCGCGGGGGGAGTGAGCGTGTTGCTTGTGGCGTCATAGTCCACGACGGCAAAGCGCGCGCTGGTCGGACCGTCGCGAAGACCGGGCTCCCAGGGCGCAGTGAACTCGGTGTCGAAGCCCGCGCCCTCAGATGCGTTGGCTACAGCCGGATCCTTGAAGTAGACCTCGATTGGCAAACGCAGCCCGGTCTCCTTTAGGGCAGCGAGTCCCAGGTAACGTCGGGCCGCATACAGCTCAATCAAGGTGGCGCGCGTCAGTTTCCGATCGGATTTCCCCGCCGAGCCGTTTGCCTTAGCTTCAGCAGGTGCCTTAGTCTTCTTGGCCCCCATGTTCGCTCCCTCGCGAAGGTGCGCCGCTCCTCCTCTGCCTGATCGAGACTCTAGTCAAGAAGCGCACAATCTCGGGTAGTATAGTCGTCATGTTGGTAAAATTCGAGCAAGATTTTTCAACCGGTCCCATCCCTAGGATGGCTACCGGCAACGCACACGCGGAAAGGTTCTTGCCTGAGAAATGTGCGGCAGGGAGGTTGCACGTAAATCGCGAAAGGTGTTTGATGGCGCTATGACATTGTAGGCGGGCAGATCCTGAGTGATCGTCCCCAAGCAGAGTAAACGTGGTCGTTGTCGGGTTTGTGACCGGGAAAGATTTGAGAAGGATCGGTGCGCCACTAATCTCCGCGCTCTAATGGGTCGGCGCGCCTTCGCGAAGTCGAGCGCGAACGTTCACAACGGCTGAGAGGCTGAGAGCAAGGCTGAAAGTGTCCGTAATCGGGGCGGGCAGGACATAGCAATGAATCCTATCTTCTCACCAATTGGCGAGGGATGGCCAAGCTTTCCGAGACGCTCCTATGGCAAGCTAGACCAGAGCGAGCCGATTGCGCCCAAGGGTGCATCGGTTGCCGTATTTTGCTTTGACGTGGTCGATGCTGATTGGTCAGGGTTCGGCGATGGCGGTCTATTCGACCTTGGAAGCGTGCCGCGTCTGAAAATTGACCATACCAAGTACTGGCAAGGACTCTTCAAACATAATCCAATCGTCGGGCCTGATCCATACGATCAGCTTCCGATCTATCGAGTGGAGATTACGGCTAGTCCTGGCGATGCCTGGTTCGACGCACTCGTTGCCATAGGTGAGGACGAGTGGGTGACTATTGAACTGGATGATTCCGGGCACTTCGAAGTCGATGTCTTTGGTGGGTTGCTCGCTGCAGCGGTAACCGCATCACTTAAGGACGTCCAGAGATTCATACCTGAGGCGGCAGCACTCGATGCAGCGTTTTCGATGGACTCTTTTCCGGACGCCACTTCGTCGGAGATCTCGGGGGCGATCTCAGCCCCCTCTTTCGACTATCTCATTGGCTTTGATGTCGGTCAGGGTGCGGCGGTAGGTCTGGCCGATGCTAATGAGGATGTTCATCTATATTTCGATCTGGGCGGGGGCGTTTACAGGAATGCGCCCACCAGACCGAAGCCGCTGCGATTCTGCTGGAGAGTGGATGCCGCGATCGTGCTAAGCCACTGGGATTCGGATCATTGGTCGGGAGAGTTGACGGACCCGCAAGCGAGATCGAGGACGTGGATCGCCCCGCGTCAATCTATTACCAAGAAGCATCTTGCATTCGCCAATCGTATCCTAAAGGCCGGGGCAACTCTATTGATTTGGGGTACAGCCCCGACGACGCTTCGCATTTCGCTCGCAAGTGGTCGGCAGTCTATCGAATTGCGGCGATGCACGGGCCCCGCTGCTCTCCGAAACGGGTCGGGGATCGCCGCCATTGTGGAGGACGCAAGTTCGGGCAAGCAGTGGTTGCTGACCGGAGATGCAGGCTATCACGAGATAGGGACGCTCCCTTCGAACCCAAGCGCAATCGTTGTGCCTCATCACGGTGCTGACATGGGAAGCAGCAGCATCCCTCCTAGCAGACCTATCGCATATGCGCGTCTACTCTACTCATTTGGACCTGGGAACCAACATGGGCGAAAGCCTGGGGTGCAGCATCCGACAGTTGGCGCCATGAATGCACACCGAACTCAGTCTTGGGATCATGGTACTTGGGCTGGCAGTACTCCCGGCACCAGCGTGGCAACGAGGGATGTTCTTGCAACAGCGCAACATCCAGGAACGCATTTAGATGGGGCGACCATAGGCTGGACGGCTTCGCCCACCACACCGTTCACGTCATTGCCATGCGCAGCACCCGGGGCGCCAATCGGATGCACTGGAGCAGTGAAGCAAGCTTGATCCCCTTGAAATCGTGTCCGGCCGGAAGGTGCACTTGGCGCAGTCTAGTCCACCCCACCCGTAGGGAAGGCAAAAATGTTCACAGCTTCGGTTGTCAGGAAGCAATATGCTGTAGGTCATGGAGGGTTTCATGCGGGTAAGATTACGGTCCGCAAGGACGAGCTTCACATACCGGAATTGATGCTGCTTGACACCAAGGATGCCACGGGCAAGTCGTCCACGGTCCTTGAAAAATTCTACGTGTACGATTGTGGGTCGGAGTCCTCAGTCCTTTGATCGGTCTCTCCGAAATCATGAACGAATGACGGGAGGTCGCACCGATCTGCTTTTCATATCACATCTCGATTCCGATCATGTAAACAAGATTGATCGGCTTATGGGCACGACACCCGCCAAGATAGTGGTGCTTCCTTATTTGGAGCCCGAAGATTTGTCCGAACTAATGATGCGCGAAGTAGATGGCGGGAGCGCCACCGCGTCCATCCGCGACTATATTCGTGACCCGGGCGGATGGTGGCGTCCGGCATGGAGCAGATATCGTCGTCTTCGTAGAACGAGGAGACGGAGAAGACCAGCCACCTGGTGGTGGTGTGCCAGACAAGCCGATTGATCCGGAAGGACCGCTTCCGATTTCTCCGGGCTCCGAGGAGGGACTTCAGGCACGGCTCACCCTCATCGTAAATAAGCCGCGGAAGGCGCCTCCAAAAGACTTTGTCCCCGTGCCTTACACCGCCGCGCGATGTGGACCGCGAACTATCAAGAGGGTCGTTGTTGGCCGCATTTTCGTCTTGAATGGCGAAAAGATGCGAGTGACCGTTGGCGTTTAGGAGACTGGATTCTTCTACCCTATGTGCATCCTGTTGAAAGCGAAACGAGGAGGGCTTTTCGTCAATCGATCATGAATGAATTGGGTCTCAATTCCTTTGACAACGAGACGTTCGCGAGCGCCCTGCTCGACAAGCCGGGTTCAAATGGGAAAAGACTCGTCACGGTATACAATGATCATTTCGAAGTAGGCCAGAACGCGATATCGATGTCGCTCTATTCAGGTCCCGCAAGATCGTTTGGATCTCAATCTGGTTCGGATTGGCTCGTTCCTGCCGGTGACACTCCGATCGGGTACACTATGAGGCCGTCGCCGGCAGCTTGGTTAGAGACCGGCGACTCTAAACTCAAACAAAGCTCAAGGCGTCAGCCTTGGCACTCGTTCTTCAAGCCCTTTTCCAAACAGATATGCGTTCTATCGCTGCCGCATCACGGTTCGTCGAAGGATTTCCATGAGGAAGTGCTAAATTTCGACGGCATTGCGCTTGCGGTAGCTACCACAATTCGGGATCGTAATCGTGTCGCCGGTTTGGAAGACACCCTGAGCCAGGTCCAGGCTGCCGGAAAGCAATACAAGGTCGTAGACGATCGGGCGGAGACTGAATTTCACTTCATGTGCGCGCGAGCAATGCGGCCAACCTAGCTCCAGTGGTATAGCGATGATCTGTTGGTCCAAAAACGGCGCGTCCTAGAAACGGTGCATGCGTCCCGATGCCACAAACTCAGTCGAACAGGCCTAATCCAGATCCGTGCGGTGTGATTGGCATTCGTTTCGGATGGTAATCCCTTGGCTTCTCGTATCGTCAAACATCTATCAAAATCGTCCTTTGAAATGCTCTTTGCGGCTCCCTTTGCGTCGCCGGCAACCAAGGATGTGACGAAAGCGACAACCTTCTTCGTGACGAGCCTTGCTACCTCTCCCACAAGCTCGCCCGCTATCGCTTTGCCTGCTTCGCCGGCGACCTTCTCGCCCAGCTTTGAAAGGACGCCCGTCGCTATAGCTTTAAAGCTCTTGTCAGGAAGCTGCTTGTCCTTGATTAAGGTTTGCCGGACATTGTTTTTAGTTTCCTCATCTACGATTTCATCGAGAAACTCGACGAAGGCATCGACCGGCATACGCACAATCTCTTTTGAAAAAGACGCGTCCGAGAAGACCCCCTTTTTTCGCAAACGTGCAGCAATGTCCTCCAGGAGCGGACTCTCGACCCAAACGACAATAATGTACCATCGCTGCTAAAGCGCGTCTTGCGTAATGCTGCAACAACAGCTGGACGCAAGTCGCTATCCCGCGCCGTATTGCGCAATTGCCAGTTCAACACCAGGCTGCGAACTCGGGACTGCGTGATGTTCAATGCCCGCGCAATCTCATAAGTTGGCAACGCCGGATCAATCGCACCCGCCGCAATCAGACAACTAAAGACAAGGAGATCAATTTCGGATTTTGAGCGCGCACCAAATGCAGGCGAGAGGTAGCCATCAACAAACGCCGTACCGAACGTTGAGGCGTTAGCCGATTTAGATAGCGCCTTTGTAATGTCGATTGCCACGCCACAGTTCCTTTACAAGACAAAGTGGTTTAGTCGCTTAGTCCACCCAGCCGGACTGAAGTCTAGAGGCTCTTGCGGGGGCGGCCATAGCCCCGAACCCCTTGCCTACTAGGCAGTGTCTTCCAGTGAGCTTAGACAAGACGAACTTGGGGCGCGCGTATCGGTCGTACGAATTCGAGCTCGGGCGATCCGACGTGCTCATCTGAACGACCATTATCATTGCCGATCACGAACGCCTACGCGCGCTCTTTTTGTTGCTCTTCCTTATCCTTTTGCGCGCGCCTTTCTTTGCGGTCTTCCTCGCGCTTTCTTTCGTGCCTTTGTTCGCGCGCGGTGCTCCGGATTGCGTGGCCGCCTGAAAAGCCCTGCGCGCCCTTGGTCCCTGATTCAGGACCAACGACTTGATACATTCCATGACGATTGCCTGCTGCTTTTCTCCGAGGGGATGGTATTTCTCGTCGAAATAGTAACGTTGGAGCGCTTCAGTCAATGTTGATGAGACGGTAATGCATTCCTCGGTGGAAGTGACAGCAATGCCGTACATTCGACAATCTCCCTCCGACTCGATCGTCTGATGTTCGAACCAAATCTCTCCGCCAACGGGAGGCTCCCTGAGAAGCCAGGTCATCTGGCTCTCGATCCAGTCGTCGCCCGCGTCGATCGCCTCCTGATCTACGAAAGTGTCGTCCGTTGAGAACATTATCAGCTGCTGGGTGTCCCTCGGACAACCAACGAAGCCAGCCTCGATCTCGAAGTTGCCAGATCGGTCGCAAAGGTCGCGAACTTTAAGCAGTGGAGGCTTCTTCTTCCTCCGGGTATTCTCAAGCTTCGTGAA
The DNA here is from genome assembly GCF_000472385.1 of Bradyrhizobium sp. ARR65. Taxonomy (GTDB): domain Bacteria; phylum Pseudomonadota; class Alphaproteobacteria; order Rhizobiales; family Xanthobacteraceae; genus Bradyrhizobium. The sequence continues at coordinate 41,364 of NZ_AWZU01000046.1, read as the reverse complement.
GCACGCCATCATCCGGAAGACGTCCACCAGTTTGCTATCGGCGCTGGAATCCTTGCCGGCATAAAGGTTTGATGAAACCGCCCCTTCCTCGACCGTCTCGAGTAACGGCCTGGAGATATCGTAAGCTTCCTGTATGGTGCTTCCGCCCCCGAGCCACTCGTAGAACTTGACGGCCGATCTGATGGCTGCCTCGTTGGTGACCTTGTCGGTCATTGCGAGCACGAACGGAACCTCTTCGGAGAGAGCCTTCGCCAGTTTGCCCCCATCGCAGGCGCTCAGGTAAACGAGCTTTGGTTTCACTCTCACCGCCTTGAAATGGGCGACGAAATGGGGAATTGCGACGAACTTTTCGTCGTCGCCGTCGGCAAATACAACGCCACCACGACGTCCGTGAACCGACAGATGCACGACATCGGGCCGAAACTCGGTGATCACGGTCGACAATTCGTCTATTTTCAGATGGGGCAGGGGCTTGAACACGATTGTCCCGAGCCGATCGACGGCCATCAGTCGCCGCTGCAATTCGGTCATCTCACGTTCGAGCGCAAGAGAGACCTGCTCCGTAGGATTGGAGGCGAGATATAAAATCCTCACGATTCAAAACTCCACAAGCGGCGGAGAGGTAATTTAAAGGGGGCAAGATGAAACGAAAATGCAACCTTCGGTTCGAGATGCTACCAGCGCGGGAGGGAGATTGTATACTGATTTCATACCCGAACGGCGATCGAACAGTTCGCATTCTGTTCGACGGCGGAAGAAGGGGCACTTGGTCCGCACTCTTGCGCCGATTGCAAAGCGAGCGAAATGCATTGATCGATCTTCTGGTCGTAACGCATGTCGACCGGGATCACATCGAAGGCGTACTGGAGCTTCTTAAAAGCCCAGAGCGTCCGCAGATTAAAGAAATCTGGTTTAATGGCTATCGGCAGTTGGAGGAGGCCTTAGGGCTGAGGGGAGCATCGCAGGGCGAAAGGCTGTCAGATCTCATCCGGGAGCTGTCCATCCCACACAACGCGGCTTTTGGGGGACGGCCGGTGATCAGTGGCCGATTGAAGTCGGCCGAATTGCCGGGAGGGATGGTGGTAGAAGTCCTTTCACCTGATGTCAGCAAGCTGCGTAAACTGGAAAGGCAATGGGTACTCGAATGCAGAAGAGCCGGACTGCTCCCAGGAGGCGGCGATCTTCGGCAGCGTGGCGGCTATACTGAGCGTCGAATCGGGAAGTTAGACATCGATAGGCTCTCTGCAATGCCGTTCGATCCTGATGATGCCGCAGCTAATGGATCCAGCATAGCGGTGCTGCTCAAGTGGCGTGGAAGAAGCATTTTGATGGCTGCAGACGCGCATGAAGATCAGATCCTCAGAAGTTTAAAGCGCATACAATCGGGGAAAGAAAAGATACAGCTTGATCTATTAAAGGTGTCTCACCACGCCAGCGGTCGAAATACCTCGAGCGACCTGTTTGACCAAGTCATATGCAATGATTTCGCCGTCTCTACGAACGGAGCGGTGCATGGCCATCCAGACGCCGTGGCGCTCGCCCGAATAATTAAGGCTAGTCCCCACTGCACAATCCACTGCAACTACAGCTCCAGCCGCGTTAAGCCGTGGTTAGCGCCCGCCCTCAGGGCCAAACACAAATACGAAGTTCAGACAGGAACAGACGGATATCTATCCGTAGAACTGGCGCCGCGCGAGTAATGCCACTGGGACACCTCTAGTCGGCAGGCGAAGATCATGCAGTGTAGCAGGTGGATGATGGGGAGGTCAGTAGGTTCGTGCCGGCGCAGTTCCGCATTGTCGTCACCCGACGCCCCCAAATGCGCCTGCCAGTCTGCGAAAATGGCGTCCTGCAGTCCGAGGCGCCGGCCCGGTTGATCGAGGACGGACTGCCGACGGAGGCAACCGTCGCCCAGGACGCCATTGGCGCGGTCTGTGCATCGTTGGATCCCTGCCGCTGAAACGCTGAACGGATTTAGCGCAAGTTTCGGACGGCCCAAATACCAAGTATGGTTACAAACGAACCTCCCAGCAATATGACCATTGGCGGAGGCATCAGCGAGAGCGCACATATAAGGACAAACACCATACCCAGCAGTGAATAAAAACTGAACCTCGGAGTCCCTTTTATGGGCGGTGGGAGCGGGGGCGGTTCGTCGAACGTGCGGCCTAGAACTGTGTCCAATTGCCTACCTACTTGGTCGGGCTTTGCAGGTTCACGATCCTCCTTCGTGGCCGCTAGGCCTATGACATCATCTTTAACTCTTGCCGCAAGGCTGCCATCCTCCCTCAGCCGAAACCATACGCCAGCCGGGTCGTACGGAGGAAGCTTAAGACCACATCGCGAGGAAATTGCGATAGATGCTTGCTCCCAATGACCTTTCAGGTCGAAAGCCTTAGCAAAGCTAGAACTAGGCATTAAAAAAACTGTCTTACTCAATAAACCGGAGTCGCGGAGGAATGTGATTTCCCATATCGTTCCTGCATGATGGCTAGGTAGGACAAAAATTGTGCGGCATGCGCGGCTGAGTATCGCGACTGCATCGTGCCATTCTGATTCGCTCGACATGATGCGTCCAGCACCTTCATGTTCTCCAGGTTTACCAAGCGCAATGAGGGGAGCGATTTGCTCAAGCGATTCCGCAAGGAGTTGCTCATATTCGCGTTGGCTCGATTCGAAAAAGGAGGGAAAAATTGGTGCTAGAACCTTCGCCTGATCAATATGCAGTTTGTCAGTGAGTTCGAATGGCCTCAAATAAAGATGTGCGTCAACTTTCTGGCCTTTCTTAGCTGCTTCAATGGAGCTTTCATATAGCTCCCTAGCACGCTCAGTTCGGCTCCGTTCTCCCGTCTTTCGCTCAAATTCGTTCAGCAGAGCCCCAATGGTAATGCAAACAATCGCGCCTGCCATGTTTGACAATAGACCATCGAGACCGACGTGGGACCGGTCCAAGCTAATCTGCTTTATGACAAAGAAGGTTGCCAACATATAAAATACTTGGCATAGGCAGCCGCCGCCATAAGAGGTCATTCTCGATGCCATGGCTCTCCCCCTATCCGCCTCGGCAAGCGCTGCGAACTTGTCGATCGCCTCTGATCGCCGGTCTCCTTTATCGTGACGGCTCAAAATCACGCATTAGAGAGTGGGCGCCGCTTCAGTTGCAGATTCGGCCCTGCCGCGGTCCGGTCGTCGCCGCCTCCGCTCCTCGAACCTTAAATCTTTAAGGCACCTCAACGCGGTCGCGGTGTGAATGAGATCACATCGAGCTGGTGCTTTGAAGAAATTTTACAGTCTGGCTGCACCTTTGCCTCGTGGCTAACTGAGGTCCACGCAACGACGTCGTCGGCGCCTGAATCATAGATTTGAGCTACACGCAATCGACGCGAAGCCCCGCGTCATCACTCCTCGGATACACAGCATTGTACCCGTAACGCGCGCGCAAGATCTGCTCATCCCAGAGTGCGTTCACTGGGGTTCGGTAGTTGAAGCAAAGGGTCGGCCGATCGCCGCCGTGCAGTATGATTCGCGCGATCGCCTCGCGATCCGGGTGACTAAAGATGTTGCCGTTTGTCGATACGAGATAGCGCGGGCAATCGAGCAGCTCGAGTAGCTGGATGGTTGTTGCATTTGCGCTGCCGTGATGCGAAAGCTTCAGTGCATTGAGCTTTAGCTTCTGGCCTAGCTTCCCCCGCTCACGCTGCAGTTGCTTGATTGACTTCTCGAGTACCTCAGCATGGGCGTCGCCAGCCAGGAGCACCGAGCGGCTGTCAAATTCAGCTAGCAACGCGATGCTGCTGCCGTTGGCCGCACTCGTGTCCTTCCGCACTGGCGCATCGGCAAGAGACCTAAGATCGAACGCGGCGAGGTCTGTAACCGGTCGGATTGGTCGCTTGGTACCCAGCATGAGCTTCTCCGGCCGCAGTTCACGCAAGACCTTCTTCCACCCGCGTCCAAGAAGCTCAAGCTGATGTGGTCCCGGCGAGAGGAGCGTTAGTCGCATGCCGTCTGGTAGATCAAACGTGGGCAGGGGCCCGTCGCTGGGGATGACGACCGGCGCGGGATATTTGTCGTCGGATGAACTCATGGCGCGATTCCATGGCAGCTTGCGCCCTGGATCGCCAATCAGGTCCGAGAACTGCTCCCCCTGCTCAATGCTTAGGAACTGGTTGACCTGCCGCCAGCCGTTGAACCATATGTCCCTGTAGCGCAAGTCCAAAGACCGGTCCGCGAAAAGCGGTAAGACGCCATTGATGTGGTCGGCATCGATATGGGTCAAAACGAACAGCTCCAAGGGAGCCTCTACGACCTTTAAGCGTGATGCGAGAATATCCGCTGTCGATGCAGCGCCGCAGTCAACCACGATGCGGCGCGGATCCTTCGGGTCTCCATACTCGATCCACAGGCAATCGCCATTTTCGGCCGGTAGCATCTCGACGTGGAAGACGGTCGCGGAGTTCATGATCGTTGCCGGGTGCGACAGCGGCGTCTCGATTGGCGTTAGCGTCAGCGCTACCGATGGTGGTTTGCACGCGCTCGAAACCGCCTTCAACTCAGAGACCGCTCCGGGATTGGGGCTTGTCGACTGGGCGGCCGGCGAATGCGGGCCTTGCAGCGCCTGGAGGAGTAGCTTCGCTGTCGGCACTAAACCGTTCTCGTCGTACCAATGCGCCCGTGTGGGCATCCCCAAGCCTTCGAAAATTTGAGCGAGTTCGGGATTTCCCCACAGCTTGCTGTAGCGTTCGAACTGGCGGGCGGTGTTTACCGCCTGTTCGGAGCTCCGGCCGAGTATATCCACTATGCGGCTGGTGGCGCTGAGCGCCTTCGCCGCGTATCCAGCCCGTTCGCTCGCCGATATCGTTGCATCCGCGAGGCGAAGTAAGGCCAGTTCCGAGATGCTGACGTAAGCCCAAGCTCGGATGTCGTCGCTCGGGCTCTCCGCATCGATCTGGGCTGAAAAGTGTGCTGCTGTCCATGCTGCTAAGTCGAACGGTCGACCGAGGATGGCGTCAAGCGACAGCACCTGGCCGAGAAGCCAATGCAGATTCGCCTTCCTCCTCGTGAGCTCCGACGTCGGGCCGAGAAAGGACTTTGTCGCGTGCCAATATTCCGTCCGCGCCTCGTCCAGAAGACGCAAACATTGGGAGAACAATTTCTGACGCCAAGCCTCGGAGACACCTGGCTTGACTGCAATCCTCAGCGCCCCTTCGGCGAGACGCTTACGTCCCGCCGCCCGCAGCCCAGCACACTCGAGCGCATAGGGCCCGCTGTCCGGCAACTGCTTACCCGCTTCGCGTGCGTTCGCGACCAGTCCTTCATAGCGCTCTCGGTTCGAACCCAATTCTGGAGTCATCGAATCGGGCGCGCCTGGACCCTCGTTGCTCGAGGAGGCCGCAGCTTCGGAACCGAATTCGGCAACCACCGCCTCGACGCGTTTCAACGCTCCTTCCTGCGCGCGCTGTGTCTGCCAATACCGGAGCTCCTCGAGTTGCTCGGGCAAGTCCGTCGGAAACGCCTCGTAGACGACAATGGAAGCCCAATCATGGGTCTTTTGTCCGAAGCGACTGTGCAGCAGAAGTCGAGCGTCATAGAGCGACACCAGCGGATGTTCCCCCTGAAGCTGACCTGTAAAGAAGCGTTCAACTAATGGCACCGAGCCTTCCACACTGAGTGGAAATTGCGAGGCCACTACGAGCGGGATACCTTGGTCGTGTAGATCATGCGCTACGCTCGCGTCCGGCGATCGCACATCGGCCACCCGCGCGCTCTCGCAGGTCGCAATCATCACCACGGCTGGTCGGCCGACACCCTGGTCGGTAACTGAAGCTAACGCAGTCGCGAGGCGCCGTCCGCAAATCACCTCGTCATGCAGAGTAACCCCAACCGGCGAGTACGGATCCGAATCGTGCAGCCGGCCGCCATGAGCCAAAATATGCACGTGGGTAAATGGAGCGCCAGCCTGAGCCGCCTTCTTCATCGCGCGGGAGATATCTGCAAGGGTTGCTTGCTCGAGAACGAGAAGTCGATCGCCTACTGACTCGTCAACATCGCACCACGGTTCAATAGCGCGGACCAGAGCGCACTTATGCTCATTAAAAGGGGTGTCGGGCCCGGCAACGAACAGGATCCTGGGGTTGCTCGGCCATCGCATCCCCTCGGCGGATACCGACCGGATATGTCGCGTTATGCAAACGGGCATGCGAGCCTGGAGTGCTAACCAGCCACCCGATGAGCCCGCGCCCGCAGGCACTTTCGACAGCTCGAATGGCAGCATTGCGAGTTCCGAGGCTGACAGGACAACGCGTAGTTGGGTCAGCGTTTGAGGCCGCTCGGTCTCGGAGTTGAGCGCTCCGGATAATCCCGGCACGAGCGACAGTATCGCAGCAATCTCGTCCCCCCTCCGGTCGAGCATCTTCTCGCGGCGGGATTGGTCGTTGTCGGCTATGACCTGATAGTTCAAGTCCTGGAGCCACTGCTCCATGTCGCGATGCTCATAGGGTAATGTCACCGTGGCTGCGGGAGCATCTCCGCAGACCCCAAGGTATTGGGTCAGCGGTGATAGGAGCTGATTGTGTCTTGGACCGGCCCTAAGCAACTCTACCGTCACGGTTCGTATGTTGATCATCCGCCTCCACTCCATCGCGGTCCCGACGTCGAGAAATAATCACAGCCTCCGATCTCTGTCTCGGGGGCAGAGGTCGGCCAGGACTTCGCTCATCGCGCTCTTCGAAATCGCCGAGCGTTGGGCAACTTCACGCAGCCCAGAGCGGATGACATCGAGCTCGGACTGAGTTACTGGGCCGAGCGCGGATATGGCGACCGCGTGTTTCCGTGCGCCATCGATGTCGCCCAGCGCGAGACACGCGGTAGCGGCGGTCGCTTGGCTCCACACGTTGTTCTCCTCGAGCCGGTCGATGATATCGATTGCGTGCCGATACGTCGCTTTCGCCCCGTCGTCGTCGCCTAGCTCAAGCTGGGTCTGAGCCAGGAGGTCGGCAAGGTAATACGAGTTGGTGTTTACCCGTAGCGACTCAGTATAGACGCCGGCCGCGCGCCTCGGATCGCCAACCACGCGCCGCAGATACTTACCGTAAAGTGCGGCCGCATCCGGAGAGGACACGAACGCACTCTGGTCAAGCTCCTTTAACGCCGCGAGTAACGACTCGATATCCTCCCGCACCGAAGCCTCGACCGACTCGTCCTTCTCCGCGAGAAGCCGCTTCATTGTTACTTCGACGAGTGGACGCAGCACGTATACGTCGCGGGGGGCAGCCCGCCGGGCGAGGCGCAGTTGCTCGGCAGCGCGTGAAAAGTCCTTCTGCGCGAGATACAGCTCACCAAGCCGCCGGTGTAGCCGCACGTCGATCGGCACTCCGGCCGCCTCACCATCGCGACCAAAGGCCAGTGTCATCCAGCGCTGAAAGCCCTCAAGCTCCGACAAACGATTGGACCGCACCAACTGCTCGAGCCGCGCAAGCCAATCTTGCACATTGGCCTCGGTCACCAGTGATGGCGCCTGCAGAAGCGCGTTGCGAACTGCTTTCAGGTACCGTTGCAGCACCTCTTGCATCCGTTCGCCGGCCTTGAAGAGGACGTTGCTGGGAACGTTGTGCGTTTGGAGAATGCGCTGCAGAAGAAATTTCACCCGATCTGGATTCGCGCCGAGAATAATCTGGTCATTGCGAAGCGGATCTGGGCATTCGTTCTCCGTAAGCCCATAGGCGATGCTGACATTCAGCCGCGCGGTTGTCCCCTCGGTCGTTCTCCGCCGCGCCTGCTGAGCGAGCGTCGCGCCAGAACATGCGCCTGCCTCCCAAAGGAGCCAAGGCTTGCCCAGAGCGTGTGGCGTAACCACAAATAGCGCAGTGCGAGCCTCAATTATTTGGCAGTAAATCCAGTCACGCCACTTTTCACCGCCCTGCGGTCCGGCCTCATCGCTGGTTGAGTAACGCACGTCGATCAGAGTGTCATCATCAAGCAGTTCGTGGATTGCCGCTTCAATTGCCACAGCGTAAGGTCTGTCCGCGGCGTTATGGCTGATGAAGAGAACCTTGCTACCGTTTTCGATTGCGGTATTCATCATCAATGACTCAGCTCGTGGCAGTCATTCGCCTAGTGTGGCGGGAGCTCTCAGAACGCAGAAGGGAGTATGTTCAGTTTTCATTCCGTGGCGGGAGAGTTGGGCGATACCGAGGATCCGAAAGCCATCCCTCGATCTGTTTGGCTCTATAAGTGAAAGAGTACCAATTCCAGCAAAAGTCGACCAGCAGGTTCACCTCGATCAAAAGATACCAAAATTCTGTCGGAATTGGCCCCGTTCGGAAGCTGAAGTTATATGTCTGGCCCGGCTCTAACGACCGCGGCCGTTCCTGCCCCCTTCTGAATTTGATCGTTCTCAATAGATCCTTGTAGGCCTGGGGTGCCGTTGACCGCGAAATGTTGTTTGGGTCAGACAAAAACGCGAAGACAAACACCCACTGAGGCTCTGGCGAGTTGTTGGTGTAGGACAGGGTGATCAGCATTTCGTCCAAAGCACGCTCCGCGCGCAACTGCGTGGAGGCCCGGTGAATAGGGCTGGCATGCTCCACCACGAGGCATCGGGGGCAGAGCTTTATCGATCTTGTGGCATATTCTTCCGAAGGACTTTGCCCGAAATAATCCAGTCGCCGCTGGATGAGGTGCTCGCCGCACACAACGCACCGATCTTTCGTTTGCGAAGCGCCCGTTGCGCTGTAGTTTTCGTCCAGCTGCTCTCCAACTCTATAGAATCCTCCCTGTCGTTCGAAGGCTCTGCTTAGATGTCCAGTCGCGCGGATCAAGGGAACCGTTACGTTTGGCGGGCGGATTCCGTCTAAAAAAACCCCGACATCTTCTGTCGAACCCAAGAAGTTTGATAACGTGCGCATATCCAATCTCGGCAGCCAGGCCATGTCTCGACGAAATTCGAAAAGATAGTTGTCCTTCATATCAAAGCCGAAATGGCCTTCGTCGAACAAAAACTCGACATTTGCGATTAATCGGCGGACTAGCTTCGTCCTTACCTTCGTTTGCGAAAGTGAGGGCCTAGCCAAGGCTGGAATTTGGACTGCCGAAGGGGCAGGAGCTATTGCGTTCGACTCGGGGTTGCCCAAAAGCAGAAACGGCCTGTGGTCGACGCCCTCAGATGCTGCGTGATTGTTGAGAGTGCGCAGTATGTCGCCCATTGCACATCCGCGCGAGAGCTGTTCGACAAAGACGTTCAGCAGATTGGGGATATACGTTTGAACGTGGGTGCTGCAAATGACCGTCTCGGCGTCGCTGGTCAAGGCGATTGAAAGAGGAACAGTGAGGTAGGATCCCAATTCAGGCCACATGAAGGGGCTGTGACACGATTGAATCAGCCAGTGCTTTGCCTTGATGTCCGAAGGCGCCAGCCGCCCGATTTCGGGCTCGCTGATGGTTGGATGCAGGCATCCCATCCCTATCAAGCAATAGGTCTGTCGTCCTTCGGTAATGACAGCGAGCGCAGTGAAGTCATAGGACGTTATTTGGTAAGATGCATCGCTAGGAAGTCTGCGCCCTTTGTCGTCGAACTTGCGAGAAAGGCGAATGAAACGACCAGGTGGCGCATGTTCCGGCTCTCGGTAGTCGTACCTAAGGCCACGGCTCGAATATAAGCCGATCACCGACTCACTTTGTGCTACGGCAACACTTCTTCCAATGAGCCGCCAAAGCGATTCGGTGTAACGGGGCTCAAATGGAACGACGCCGATAGATATGCCTTTGGACTCGGCGGAATGAATGCTGTCGGCTAGAATGTTGTTGATCGATGCCACATCAGCGACAACGATCGCAGGAGTGCGTGAGGCGCAGAGTTGAGATGAAAGACTGTTAGCACTGGCGCGTTCGATTTCTCCGGGAAATTTCGCTTCGAGCAATTCGGTAGCTGGGCTCGATAGGCACAGGATCCGCATTGTTTTACCTGGAAGCTGCGACGAAGAGATTGATCACAACTTGTCTCCTCGTTGCCAAAGAGTCTCGAACTGGTTTCTACGATTTTTTACCGCATCTGCACTAAACAGGATCTCGTTCACGCCGTTTGGTGCAAGCTGTCCGACCGCCACGTTGCCGTATAATCCGAAGTTGGGGGGCGCCGCTTCTTCCTCCCACCTGAGGAAGCGCACTTCGACGCCGCTTAAGACTTGATCATCTAAGGCCTTCTTTTGCTCTTTGGTAAATCCCGACATCGCTTCTGCTCCCTTGCGGAGAATGAACAGTCTAAAGATAGATGGTGATGCCGACCCAAACAGAAATTTCTGGGACTCCGGTCGTTGAAGCTCCTCGTCTGTTGCCGTAGCGCGATACTCCGAAACTTGCTGTCTAAGTACGTCCATCACAGCATAGGAGTCCTTGCGGGCTGTCACGATCTTTCCTTCCTTCGCGGCAGAGACGAGATACGCGAGCTTCCTTTGCAATACCCAATCCCTCCTTTCTCGAATATCGTTTCCGTGCACGGCCCAAAAGCGATCGTCTATGGGACTCCCATGGAAAGTCATCTTCTGGAGGAGGTGACCAATCAATTCCTGATAACGGCTTTCGTCGTTCTGTCCCGATCGAGCCAGTTGCAGGACGGGCTCGAGATGCCTCAGCGTATTTACCGAGCACGCCGAATAAATCCTGTGGTCAATCGTCACCCATTCTTCTTGAGCGTCGCGAAAAGCGATGTACTCACTGGCCCAATCCAATGTCGGACGCAGTTTCGCTGGGATGCGACACCTTTCGAGCACGGAACGCACGACTGACTGGAGCCTGACAACATCTGATGGCTCCGATGCATCCAATCCTGTCAAAGGATCAATTAGTTCGGGAATAGTTAGCCCCGCAATACAGATTGGGATGATCTTCGGTCGGTCCGTGTTGAAAAGCGCTCCGCCAATCTCAAGCAGGGCCCAACTCGCCTTTAGTGAATTCGGCGATGCCAGAAATATGACCGCCTTCGCTTCGGACAAATTCTCTCTAATTCGCCGAAACCAATTCTCGCCAAACCGTTTGGCGCTGATGTCAGATGAGACATACACTCGAGCACGGCCCCCGGACGCCCTAGTAATCAGAGATTTCAGTAGGATAGCAACCTCTCTATCCTCGTCGGCGTGACTCACGAAGATTAGCGGTCCATTCCCGGGCATCTTTGACTCCTAGAAGGGAGGCTTTGTCGGGTCCCAGCTACCAAAAGCGAGCGCCACAAAATGCTCCGAGCTAGAAAAACGCAAACGTTGTTTCTGGTCTCTACAGGTGCTCCGCTCCAGCTGATCCGACAATGTCGTTTGATTGTGATAAGTTCAATTTGTTCAAAAGGTTCAGCATTTAAGTTCATGCGCATGGGATAAGGCCGTCCTTCAATTCGAACGCGACTACAGTGTGTAGTTTGGCACGGTCGAATTACTCACAACGAATCGATGAAGTTGCTGATGTTTGCGTCACTCCAGGAAACAGTTAATACGCCTGGCATTATCGTTCGATCCGCAGAATAAGCCCAAACACCTCTCATCTTCTTGCCTTCCGCTCTCGCGCATTCGATCTCCCAAATCTGTCCGCTCGATTTGAGTGAATTCTTGCTCACTAGAACAATCACGCCGTGGGATCGTCGGATACGCGATCTCACTTTTTCTTTCCAGCCGCTTTCGTAGGCTTCTTTTACGGACATATCGATGAATTCGTACGGCATTCGCGGATGCAGCGATTGACCCTTGAGGAAATCCCTTTGTCGCTCGTCCTCGATTGCAAACGCTATAAATACGAGTTTCTTCTCATTCATGGTTGAGTCTCGCCGAAAACCAGAATCGCAGCGAAAAAATTTCAAGTGGGTGCAGATGCAAAGATATCGCGCGCGCAATTTAACGCGGTCGCCCAAAATCGCAGCATATACCTAAGGAGGCGAGCTATGCTACCCCGAGTTGAGCTACCCTTGGGTTCGGTCGCTTATCCTGCCGTGGGCGATCCCTCTGCAAATTATCATGGTGTCGGCGTCCTGCGATCGTGACTTCGATTAGCGATAGTCAGTGGCGCTGCGACCAAGGAAGCCTTGGAAAGTCAATCGCTTAGTTCGTGAACGCGCCATTCCAGAGCGAGGTAGTCTTTGAACCGTTCCGTTTGGCGTCGCTTAGGCCGGTCTCCGCAGAAAAGAAGGTAAGAGAAGATAAGATTCTGAAGGAGCCCATTCACAACGACGGTAATTTGCCGGCAGGGTCCAGGCGGAGGGCTATCAAGGGACTGTCGACGAATTCCGGCGCGGGACTCTGCTTTGCTGCAGGCGGGTGCCGCGATCCTTGCGGCTGTCTGAAGCGTGTTACGGCAGCTCAAAGATTGGGAAATTGGAAAGGCGCGGGGAGCAGCTAGAAGATCTTGGATGCTCCCGGAGAGGGAGGGGCGGATAGCTGGCGTCGCTCACGCCACGTGAGCGACGCGCTGATGGCTCCAGTTCCAATGCAGTAATTCATCGACGCGAGCGAGGATTGCACCGTACCGTTTTGCCACTGACTCCTCCATTCCAAACTTGAAGCGTGTTTCTACTGGACTTTACCGAGGTCGGCCGGCCTATGGTCCTAAATTCAGGCTCAGACGCATCAGAACCTGCTATCATGCGCAAGCGGCAATCGCCGAAGACAGAGGCTGCCCCGCGGTCGTTAATTGATTTGTCCGACAACACCGCGACATTGATCACGGCAGGAGCGCTATGCATGCCTTTATAATTCGACCATTCGGCCTCAAGAAAGATACCTCCGGGGAGACGCTGGACTTCGACCGGGTTCAGGCAGAACTCATCGTTCCGGCGATCGAGCAGGCAGCAGTGTTGGCAACGACTATCGGAGAGATAGTTGAAGTGGGGAATATTCGCGAGGACATGTTCTCCCGACTTCTACAGGCCGACATAGTAATCTGCGACATCACGATTCATGACACCAACGTATTTTATGAGTTGGGAATCCGGCATGCCCTCCGAAAGAAGAGCACAATTATGATCCGCGGCAACCAAACCGCGGACGGGACGCCATTTGATCTTCTTACCGATCGTTATCTCGCTTACGACATTCACAACCCTCGAACATCGCTAGATGGCCTTGTCTCCGCGATAAAAGGGGCGCTAACGAGTGTGCGAGGAACTGACAGTCCGATCTTGCAATTGCTGCCAAACCTTCAAGAAGCAGATCCCTTTGCTGTGCAAAGGGTGTCGGTCGACCTCCTGGAAGAAATTGTGAAAGAGCGCGCGCGAGTAAGCAGCACGGTTGGGGATGGCTCAGACTCCTCGCTAAGGATATACGCGATCGACCTGTTGAAAGGGAAGGACTTCGGCGAATTGCCAAAGCGCAGCTAGACCTCATGGCCTACGAAGGCTCTCGAACGAGTTGGAAGAGGACCTGCGATATGCGGCCAGACGATGTCGAAGCCAGCCTTGCACTGTCGAACACGGGCGGGCCGGCCAAGGAAGTGGGGGAGAACTCGTCACCATGTCGGACCGAGCTATCGATCGTATTTTGGCGAACCCGCTAACTAATTGAGTCAACGGGTCGAAGCGCTCGCGCTCAAAGGGAGAAACTTCAAAGCGAGATGGCTCACTAAATTTGAGGGCAAACTCACCCTCCAGGACCGTCGTACAGCTGCCATGGACAAGTCGCTGCGAGATTCGTACGAGGCTTATCAGGAAGCTTTCTATCAGGACCTCAACCAATATTTATGGGGACTGGCTGCCCTTCAGATGGGTATGATTCTCTTGGAGCTGGCCGAGGGGAACGAGGACGGATGGAAGCAGATGTTCGACGACGATGAGGAACCTGACACATATCGGAAGAGGCTCGTCAGAAGTATTGAAGCTCTGCGGGAAATCGTGCCGGCTTCGGTCAGCAGCGCTCTCAGTCAAATGGCGTCACTGGTCCCGGAACGGGCATATGCTGAAATTACCAGAGCTAAAATTTGTTTCTTGTTATGTGATAGTGTGTGAGTGCGCCTGAGTGAGCCTGCCGCACCGCAGTAGAAACACATAAGAGCGAGTCCAACATCGCCGCATAGTCGCTGTCAAAGCTGACCAATGAAATGACGATCGGCGATCTTGTCGGGGTGCAGGAGCGTGGGCGCTTCACCTACGGCCCACTCGTAGGAGCGTTCATCGATCGCAGTGAGGGACTATCGTGATCCGAAAACTGCAATCCCCGTCCGGTGGCACCGAGCTCGGCGTGGCGCCTGATGCTCTTCCAGGCTCGTGAGGCTTCACGTAACGTCGTCCTGGTGACCGGCGGTAAGACGTGGGAATTCGATCCGCAGAAATAAGCCCGGTCTGGCATTCGCATTACCGCGGTTCTGATCGGCGAGGATGCTCTCGAAGGCGAGCTGTCGCATCTCGCAGGCCTCACAGGCGGGCAGGTGTTCGTGCCACTAGGGTCTGACGTGCCGGCGGCAATTGCCGCAGCGATGAATGCCGCGCGAATGCCGTTCGCCTCGGTGCCAGCATCGGACAAACGTCCGGAGAAGCTCGCCTTGATCCGCCGCGGCGCACGCATCGAGATAGAGTTGATAGGGAAACCCGAGAACGGAAACGCAACTGAGTACGATTGCTGGGTCGGCGCGCTGGGCGCCTATCTTTCGCTTCCCTCGATGAAGGAAGATGAGGCCGCCGCAGTTGCCGCCGAGGTGCATCGTCTGTCATCTGACCAGCCTCGTGCTGGTTGACGATGCGGCTGAGACAAGGGACAGCGTGCCCGCGACACGCAAGGTGGCGATGAGCAGGCCGCGCACCGCGATGCTCGCCAGCGCCTCGCTGTCAGAAGCCACGAGTCGTTTAAGCGAGGCGGCAAGCATTTCCACGAGTCTTGCGTTGAGATCTTCCGCGCCAGGCTTGCGCGAAGGCAGTTTCGAACAATCACTCGATGACATGGATTTGGACGAGGTCGGTGATGCCATTTGGCGCGCATCCATTACCGCTTCGCTCGAACGGGTCGTCAAGTTGATTCGTTGGGATGCTGCGCCGGACGCGCTGCGGAATGGCGATCTTTCATCACTTTCGGACAGCATTGCCGGGACCATCCGCTTAGCAGCGGCGCGGCCTGATATCGAAGCCGCCGCAATAGAAGCAGGGCTGGATCCCGCGATCTTCATCGTCGGCTTGCTGGCGCGCGCGGCGAGCAAGGAAAGCCGCACAGCCGAGCGGATCGCGCGAGCTATTTTCGGACCGAGCCCTGCGGCCACCATTACCTCGGCAGCCGCCGCGATCAGGCTGTAAGGTGCTGGTTGGACTGGAGCGCCTGGTCCGGACCTGCTCCTCCGTGTGAGAAGGTTTGCAAGCTGGCATAGGTCAGCTTTCGGGCCTTCTCAGATTCGGAAGATGGCGCGCAAGTGGACGCACAATCCCTTGCCAGGATGGACAGGCTCGGGGATCGCCCGATATTAGCGAATGTCTCGGATGATTCCGCTTACCAGAAGGAAATGCTTCCGCCGATCGAAGCCAAGAAGCCAAAGGAAGCGGCCACTAAGAAGACCACGGTCGAACTGCAGCGCAAATCAGCCTAGTATCTCTTCTGATGGCGGGTGATCCGTTCAGCCGGGGAAGTGAGAAACCGCGTCTGTGAGGTGCCGAGCCAGCATGCCCGGCAGGACTGCGTTGAAGATTTCGCTCAGCTTCCGATAATACCAAATCGTTCCGTCGCGTCCGCCAGTGAAGCGGGCCCAGATATCGTCCCCGATATTGCGGTAGTCGTTCAGAATTGCCTCGGCGTTATCTACCTTATCGGCAAGAGAGACAAGGAGTGACGAAGTCTGCTTTTTTGGCAAGGTCGAAAGGTAGGCCTCCTTTCGAGGGCGCCAAGCGGGTTTGGGCTCGACCCAGGAGTCAGTGCAATCGGCAACTATTCGCGCCACCTCGTTGCCGAACCGTTCGGTGATCGTATTTAGTGTGGCTCGGCCGCCCTGATCTTCCGGTGCGTCATGCAAGAGACCGGCGATGGCTTGAACCTCGGTGCCGCCTGCGGACAGCACGCGACTGGAGACACTCAAAAGGTGAGCAATATAAGGTATCCCACTTCCTTTCCGGACCTGGGTTCGGTGAAGTTCGGACGCGTAGACTAGGGCCTCATCATACAGTCGGGATAGGGGCATCAAATCATCCTCTGTCTTTACTCGGCATTGTGGGGTCCTTCATTGGCATGATCAAGCTGCGCCTACTTGATTAGCGCCTTCGGCAAGCGCTTGCCCTTGGCTGCTGTGCCCGCATATACTCTTCTTTGGTCTGCTACCTCGCCGCTTAGCGTGGGATAGATCGAGCAAGATTTCCGTTTGATTTCGGCCAAAGTCGAATTGCGACGTGTCTCACGAATCATCAAAAGAGTTTTCTCGGTAGGTATTTTCCATCCGAATATGGCCCGCGAATCGTCGCACATAATATTCGAGAAGTTTGTTTCAATATGCTCGACTCGCGCTCCGAAAAGCTCGCCGATTCTCTAACGGTGGGGTCCGCAGTTCGTTACAACCAGACAGCGTACCGCTGGTTTATCGCGGTTGTCCGAAAGATCGGGCTTGCTGAGATCGAGATTCAGTACCTCGACGGTGAGCGAGAGAGCGTCCCTGTCGAAAAGGTTGAGAACCTCACATCTCACCTCCGTAACCGCGAGAGAGTGCTATCACTGACTCGCGAGAAGCTTTGCGAAGCGTTTTATAGGCTGCCCCTTACTCGGTTGCGCGGTACCCGCGCCGAGCAGATGCGTCGCTTCTTGCGCTCGCATGGTCTACGATTTCAGCCTGAAGAGTGGAGCGCAAGCACACGGATCCAAATCTGGCCGGACGATAGTCGGGTTTCGTCCGGAATATCCGCATCCGATCGTGCCTTCGAAGCGCTGTTGCCTAGATGGTTAGAGCCACAGCGGTTGCCACCCGGATCGCGTGATCCTCTCGGCTTCCAGGGCTCGGCAGAGCGGCTTGCAAATGAGTTTCTACCAGGTTTGACGGTCTTTACTACTCGAATAGCGTACTACGGGCTGATCGCCTGGGCTGTTCGAGAGCTCAACCAGCAGCGATGGTCAAGCGGCCCTGTCCGCCGCGAGCTATTCCACAAGATTGAGCGCGCTTACGTACTTTGTGAATTTATCTATCACGGCAGCGAAACAAACGGCTGTCAGATTATCGGGCAGCGGAGCAAGAGCGAAGTGCTCCAGCAGGCGGTGCAAGATCGATTCCGACCGCCACCTCGTATCATGAAGAACCAGGACTCCGCCGGCTCGCTTCGCCTCTACACAACATCCCTGGCGAGCATGGGGTTTGCGGAGCTACGACCTGAATTAGCTGCTGACGGCCTTCTTCCACTCTCATTGACCGAACTTGGCAATCGCTTGGCCAATGAGTTTGCAAAGCAAATACCAGATCGTTTCATCGATTTCGCTGTATCGGACAAATTCGTTCGGCGCGAAGTCCTGCGGGAATGGGGTCGAACTTTTTGTATGTCGAGGTTCGGTAAGCTTAAATACCGGTCCCTCTTTTTAGAGGGATTCTTGCTCGGCAACAGCAAAGCCGCGGAGGCGCGGTTTCATACCGTCAGCCTGCTATTGGCTCGAAAACTGACTAGCGAGGACTACAGAGCGAAGCGCTTCAATGGCCATGAGACACTGCCAGAGGAGGCGGCAAACATCGCTGAGGAGGAAGTTGAAAGTGGTGGGCTTAGCAACGCTTCAGTACTCCTTCACTTTTACGAAGAAGCTCCGAGTTCAGAGATCGCGCTGTTGCAGAGAGCGGCAGTCTATGAGCTGCTGAGCCTTGCGTTTTCGGCCATTTTTAAGAACGCGATAGACGCGTTGGGAAACTCAGGCCGGTATAAGATCTCTCGGTTGCTCGAAGCCATTGTTGCCAACAAACGCTTTGGAAAGTTCTGGTTGAGCCCATTTGGTCAATCGGGCCGGTTGCCGGCGGCGCGCGAGCTGCATGACGCGTTGTTCGTGGCGGATGGGTCAGTCGAAATGGCGGCGGCGGGCGGTGTCCTCTTGCGAAGAATGCAACAGGACATGGCATTCCGGGCAAACGCGCCAGATCTGATCGGAACTCCGCCCTCTCTGCTCCTGGAAGGTGTGGCGTCGGAGAAGCCGCTTGCTGATTCGTTTGAAGGCCTGATGGAATCCATGGTAACCCGCCATGAACATGTTTCTTTAAACAAAAATCGTCAGCGCTGGTGCTATCTCGACAACAACGGTCGGGAGCTCGTCAAGGATGATCTCCGGCCGTTGGGCGTTGGGTGGCATGCTATGCGGTTTCCGCAGCTATTTTCCCTGTGTCGCGACCTGCAATTGGCCATGGGTGATCTAGATGTTAGTTGAGCGTGTTCTCGTTCGGGACGCGATCGGTAGCTTTGCTCCGGGCCAGGCGCTGAGGGCTGCGCTTCTTCTCACTTACAGTTTTGATGGGAAGTGGCTCGAGGAAGCATTCGTTCCCGATCTCTTTGAGCGGCCGATCGCGGCGGCATTAGTAATCCGAGACGCGAACCGCATAATCACGGAAGCCCCCACGGTCCGCTATCATCGAGTCAATGCGGCATTCAGCACACGCGTGTTTCACCCTAAGCTTTCTCTATTGGTCGCGGAAGATCGAGCACTGGCAATTATTGGGAGCGCAAATTTGACTCGCGGAGGCCTCGAGCGCAACTTGGAGCTCGGGTCGGTGTTTGAAATTAGCCGCGAGGGTGGCCCCCGCCAGCTCTTTGAAGGTATCCTAAGCTACATCGAAGGACCGCTTGCAAAGGAGCTGAAGAGCGGCGGAAGTGCGGCTGCGTCGCTCCGAGATGCTGCGGTCGCGCTGCGGGAAGTCCTCGCCGCTGTCCCAGACGCTCCGGACACCCCTTTCTCTTTTCTTCATAGCTACGACAAACCCTTGTGGGAGCAAGTGCTCGGCTCCCTTCCACACCGGCATATCGCACGCATAACCGTCCTTAGCCCGTTCTTTGAACCCAATGTGGTCGAGCAGGAAGACCCGGGTATCGGATCAGACGACGGACTGTTCGACCGGATGTTCACGGACCTAGTATTCCATCCAGCCAATGGGGAGAAGCCGGTAAGCATCTTTTTCCAGCAATCTGAAGGAAAGACGCTGCTGCCCGTCGACAAGCTGCGTCGCCGGAAAGGCGAGATCTCTCTATTTCAGCGGTTGGTCACTAGTGATGAGCCCCGCCCGCTGCATGGAAAGTTCTTGGCCATAGAGGGGGCGCCCGGGAAGGATCGCGAGCCGTATCTGTTTGCTATCCACGGCTCTCCGAATTTCACGAGCGCGGCATTTCTAACCTGTCCGCCGGTGGGAAATTCAGAAATTGCGGTATTGACACGATTGCCGGCAAAGCGAAACGCGTCAGCGCGGATCCGATCCGCATTGGGGCTGCCCCAGCTATTCGGCGTTGTGAACGATTGGACAACGCTCACTCATGTAGCGCCCGTCCGCGACCCACCTCAGGCCCCCGATTCGTTTCGGGTAACTGACGCAACATTGCATGTACACGAACGGAAGCTCGATATCTCCTGGGAGGGAAACACGCCGAGTGCCTCGGCCGCGCAGGTGCTTATTGAGACAGGCGCCGCGTGGATGCCTATTGCCTCCGGAACGGTGGCAGCGGCGGAGAAATTTTTGATTTTGAACGTGCCTGATTTGGTTCAGATTGATCGGCCCAAGCTGCTATCCCTCAAGTCGACGCGTGTGCAGGTTCAGTTGGTGGATTCTGAAGGAGGGGTGATTGCTTCCTCAACAGCACCCATAAATGTCGACTGTCCGGAGCAATTTTGTGGAGCTGTTCTTGTCGGCGCGGCCATGTCCACGCTGGATGAACGGATCGCATTCGCTGGTTGGGGCACATCATACACGTATCGCCAGCAGCTAGATTTCATCGAGAGACAGCGCGCATCCGAACTTTCTTCGAAGATGGCTCCCAAAGCGTTGGCCCATCAGGCCGACCTTGATAGGTTTTTTCGAAATCTACAGACAGGATTTCGTGGTATCAAGACCCGCGTTCGTAGCATGCCGAGCTCCGAATACACGATTCGTCGCACCATTAAGGATTTAGCGCGGTGGTGCTGGGAGACGATTCATCAGGAGCAAATCGATCTTTCAACCGAGTGTCGAATCTTCTTGATTGACAGGCTCGCAAGAGAGCTGGATGGCGCTCTGCAGTCGTTCGCAAACAACGCGCCGCTAACACAGCGTTTGAAGGACATAGCGACGGAATTTCAGCTTTCGAAATCGCTGCGTTCGGCATTGGAATGGCTCAAATCGTGTCCTGATCCGCGGGTCGGGCCTTACATTGCAGATACGAGTGGCCGACTGGCAGTCGTAATCAAAAGTATTGAGGATGCTGGGGCATCTGATGCCGGTCACTGAAGAAGCAGTTCGCAAACTGTGCGCGCGCCTACGCCTCGGGACGGGGCACGAGCTGCAGGAACACGCTGTCCGCAGCGCCATCTCAGGCATTCTGGTCGATCAGCGCAAAGGCGTGGTGTTAGCCGATGAAGTCGGCTTCGGTAAGACATACGAAGCCCTCGCAATTATGGCGCTGCTTTGCGAGCACTCCCGTGCTGCACAAAATCCCTTCGAACGCGTCCTGATCCTTTGCAAGTCGACGCTTCTAGAAAAGTGGCAGGAAGAATTGAGCCGCGTGCGACCCGACCGTGGGTTCGCCCGCTATCTAATGGGAGAAGCGTGGCCCGAACATCATCCGGTATTCCGGCTGCTCGATGCCGTGCACGTCATCGGCCGACGCGCAGCGGCCGATGATCACCGATCGATACGCGAAGGGGGTAAGCTGCAAGCTGCGCCGGGGATTTATATCGTAAATCACCACGTGCTCACCGAAGCAAATCGGAACAGTCGATGGTTTCTGAAGCGGCTCTACGAGACCGAATGGGACCTGGTCATCATTGATGAGGCGCACCACTACGCCAGGTGGACAAGGCCGGCATACATCTTCGCCCCCAACGGAGATATGACGGACTACAACCAAGGCCTTTCGGGTGGAAGATTTGCAAATATTTTGGCTCTCACAGCAACACCATTTGAGCTGACCCCGCATGAAATAGTTCAACTTCTTGCGCTGATACGAGCGGACAAAGGTGACTTGCAAGCAATTCGAGCTGGGCTGGACCAGTATGTGCGGGAGCTGGATGCATTCTTTGCCCTCAGAGAGCGCAGCGTTACAGATCCGCTTCGCCTGCAGGCTGTACGAAGGCTAAATCGCCTCCGCGATCATGACGCCGTCGGAGATGGCACATGTTCGGCGGGGCTCCAAGCGTTGCTGCGGCGCTATATGATTCGGAACACCAAGTCGGAAAACGAACGGCGGTACTATTTCGTAAACCGAGCAGCTGGACAGTTCAGAATGCAGCGGTTCAACAAGTTGGATGATCTCCGGCGCACGATCAAGGATGCGCCGCTGCTCCCATTCGAAGGGCCCGACGCGCTGTTCTACTTGGAGCTCCGAGAGCTTATCGATGAAACGATCGAACAAGCCCGAGAAGGAAATGACAACAGGACTTTCGTAACTACGGATCTGCGGCAGGGGCTGTCGTCCTATCCACAGCTCGCGCGATCGAAGCTTCTGAATCGGAACCTTGACAGTGCAAAACGCCTGAAGCGCCTTGTCGACGCTTGGAATAGCGGCAAGCATGTAAAATTGCATCCAAAGGTAGACGCGCTCGCTGATTTGGTAGAGGCAATCGCTCTGCACGAAATTGAGAAGGTTAGTACCACGCCGGGCAGCTGGTTCTCCAAAATCCTCGTATTCAATAAACTCATCGGCGGTACAGCCCCCCATCTACGGGATGTATTAACGAAACGATTGACCCCTATTTTTGTCAATCATCTCGAAGCTGTGCTGCGGAGTGCCGGGATCGAGTCGCGGGCCTCATTCGCCGCCGTCGTACGTTCGCGCATGAGGAGTATGTTGTCCGACGTCAAGAAGCGCCTCAAGAAGTCCTGTGGCGAAATGCTTTGCACTATCCCCTATGAATTTCAGCACGAGGATTTCAGAGACTATAGAGGCAAACCGATAGTTGATGCCTATCAAGGCACTCTGCTTCGACGCATAGAGCAGCCTCTGTTTCTCCTCCGCGCAATCAATCAGTGTGACAAGCCCGACGACGAGTCGATTGATCGTTGGCTGTTCTCGGAGGTGGTCGGCCCCTTTGAGGAGACCGTGCGCCGGATAGTGGTGTCATACGCTGGCGCAGCGGATTCTGAAGATGGCCCGAATTACGAGCTTCTCGATATGGCCGAGCACGCCTGCCTAGTGCTGCTTCAAGAGTGTAGCGCCGTCGACATTGTCGGCCGCTATGATGGGGACAACGTTCGGTACCGAGAAGCGCACCGACGAAATTTCAATCAGCTGTTCAATCCGTTTGTGCTGCTCGTGAGCCGCGTGGGGGAGGAAGGGATCGATCTGCAGCAGCAGTGCCGGTATATAGTACACTATGATCTGGAGTGGAATCCGGCGAAGATGGAGCAGCGCGAGGGCCGCGTGGATCGTGTCGGTTGGGGCCGATCCGATGAGGGTTACATCGATGTCCGGTTTATGCTTCTCAAAGGCACATACGAGGAACGGATATTCCATGCGGTCATGCAACGTGACCAATGGTTTCAGGTGCTTATTGGAGCCAAACGGAACGAACTTGGACGCGCGGATGATGATGAGGCGGCCGACAGAGCCGGTGACGTTGATGAAGAGCCGGTTGATATCGATGGCAACGCCGGCCAACTTTCGCCTCAGGAGAAGGCTGCTGTTATGATGGATTTGCGACCTCAGGCCGGCTGACGGGTGCTAGGAGGCGCATCTCCCGAGCACTATCAGTCTCTGGCCTCGTTTGCCTCGTGCTGGAAGCAGAGCGGTGTTGCCAAGGAGATCGTCGACCTGGGTGATCCGGCCATCACCATTCTCACGCAGAGCATGACCAATTCAATTGATGCTGTTTTGGCGGCAACGATCATACTCGACCGGCTATCGGTGCTGAGACCACTCATCCCGGCGGCGTTAACCGCAAGCAATCTTCGGATCGCCAGGGGATCGCGATCATTTCTTAACGGCTTGCGTATAAGCTTATGGGGGCTGGCAGGCTTGCGCGAACGCTAGTGCGCTCATGGTATTTGAAGTGCGTCTGCCAGGAAAACCCGGTGCTGATCGATGCCTAGAAAACTGATCCCGATGGCTATCGCGTATGATTTCGACGGTATCTTAGCGCCGGGAAATATACAGGAAAACAGCTTCATTCCCTCTATCGGAATGACGAAGGCTGCGTTCTGGAAGCAAAATACAGCACGTGCTGAGAAGCATGAGGCAGACGAGATACTTTCGTACATGACGCTCATGTTGGAGCGCGCCGCAGCTGCGGATGTTCCAGTTCGCAGACAGGACTTTGCGGCGCACGGTCGGTCTGTAAAGCTGTTTCCGGGTGCCGATGAATGGTTCGAACGCGTCAATGCCTACGCAAGAAAGCAAAATGTGAACGTGAAGCACTTCATCATTTCATCGGGTATAAGAGAAATGATCGAGGCAACTGAGATCGGCAAGAAATTCGTCAAGGTATTCGCCTCATCGTTTGCCTATGATGCGAATGGCGCGGCCAGATGGCCCGCACTCGCGATCAATTACACCACAAAGACCCAGTATCTTTTTCGCATCAACAAGGGCGCGCTTAGCGTAAATGATAACGGATTGATTAACGATTTCGTGCCACACGAAGATCGTCCAGTTCACTTTACCAACATGATCTTTGTCGGCGATGGGGAAACAGATATTCCCTGTATGCGATTGGTCAGAGACCAGGGCGGTCACTCGGTTGCTGTTTATCAGCCTGGCAGCCCAAAAAAGAAAGCGCGGGCCGAGAAACTCATTACAGACAAACGCGCTGATTTCATTGCGCCTGCAGACTATCGAGAAGGCGGGCGCCTTGACGAGATCGTGTGTGCGATTGTCGACAAGGTGGTCGCAAATGACACCGTCCGAGCAAGCGCGCGCGCGTGACCTTAACATGATGTGACGCTCGACATCATTCGCCCTCCACGTGAGGTACGGCGGGTACTAGGCGCTCGGCACTCCCCGCGGGCTGGTGCTTTGACGTGCTTTCCTATTTCCAATGCGGCCTGAAACCAAAAGGTAAAGACCTCAGGGGTTTAGTTAGATTCTGAATCTTAGGTCCAGAGGTGGTGCCCCTACGATCTATCTTTTGAATGGGCTTTCTTTCTCGGACGAGACGGATTGTCTCTTCAGCCTCTTTCAGAGTGGCTTTGAGCTCCAATACCCGCTGATCATTGCGAGAATCATCTGGTTCTACCACGATCTCCTCGCAGTCCGGATACATTTGAAAGTTCGAAAAACGATAGCGTTCGGAAGCGATTTTCTTGACATACTGAAGGTTGTCTCCAACGAGATTGTCCTGCTCACCCTGGAATGGCTCGATGAACATCTCGATGAGTTCGCCGTCATTAGACCTTTTTTCGTGTAAGTGCCCGATGCAAATCCTCTGGGTCTCTTCCTGACCAAATTCGCATCTGAGGATATATACCTCGTCCTTGTGTTGAGAATTCTGGCTTGCGCTCATTCGAAGCTCGTCCTTTCTTCGTCTAACGGAAACGTCTCTACGAATACTTAGGATAAATTCATCGGGACAGCCAAGGAGATCCTCTTCAGCCTGAGCATGAACCTAGTCTGATATTCCGGTGAGCGCATATTGCCGTCTGATGCTCGGTATGGGGGAGCTAATCTTCGCCGTTAGCTTCGCCGTCCCCCAGATCTTCGATCCGGACAAGGATAGCAGGATCGCCAGCGCCATCGAGAAAATCTCTGATGCTTGAAATGAGACCGAGCTTTTCGTCGAATCGTGGAACTCTGTTTCGATCACGTTTTAGGATGGTCTGTGCCCTTTCGAGATTGTCGCGAAGTATCTGAGCCGCCGCGTCTCGTCCCGCGAGAAGAGCAAACGGCTCGACTTCGCGATATCGAAACAATCCCGCCGTTGCAGATAGCGCATTCTTGAATCGAGTTTGGAAGGAGAGTGTCTCAGTAAGATAGACGAGCTCGTTCGATGCGAGATCAACGATCTTGTCGACCAGCGCCGCCGTCAGTGCCCGCGGTCCCTCCTCTCTCCGCGCAAGGATCATTGCGAAAGCATTCATCGTGTCTACGTTTGCGGGGCGCGAAACTAGGGACTGCAATACGCGACGCAATCGCGGTACACTCGTTACCGCACGACCGGCACCCTGTATCAAAACCTTTCTGGCGGATCGAGGCGCTAGAAGCGGGTGTTCTCTTTGATTTAAATCTGCCTCCAGGGCTTCCACGATCATCTCCTGTATGTTTTCTGGACATCGAGTGAAAGTCCAGGTCAGGCATCGGAGAGGACCGTTGTCGGATAGAGGACGTCGAGAGGCATCAGCAATTTGTTTGGCGCATCGCTCTAGGGCAGCGGTTAGGTACCTCTGGGCCTCTTCTGATAGTTCGTTGGGCAATACACCGTCGGTCCCCACAGGTCGGACCAGGACCTGAGACGAGGGGTCTCGCAGCGTTCGGGAGAGGAGTGGCGCGAGGACGGCAGGATTATAGCTTGCCACACGATGCATTTGCGCCAGCACCGAATTCATGCCCTTCAGGCGGTCGCTCCCTGTCCAAAACTCGATCGAGGGGAGCTCGACAATACGGAGCGGTATCGTTGGTGGTGGTGTTCTCAGCTTCTCGAGTATTTCTTCAGGTGAGGCCTCAATTGGATCGAGAGTAGTCCAGTCGAGAAAGATTGGAGCTCTCTGGAGCGGCTCCCATTCCGGCGAGGTCAGAGAAAGCTTTGCCCAGCTTTGACCGGGCGTCTGTCGAATGCGCAACTCGACGGCAACGTCGCTTTTCGGAGCCTCGTCCAGATGCACACTCCAGAAGCGAATTTCATCGTCTCCTTTGACTACGTAAAATTCGATATCGTGTTTTCCGGCGATCCACTTCAAATCGCGATAAGGAGGCGAGACGTACTCCCTGTTTGCTGGCAAGGTGGCGTTGCTTCCGATGAGGTCATCAAATTGCGGTTCGTCCTTCCTCATGACAGCAAGGCTTATTGGGGTGAGCCGATCAAAGTAATGGGGCAATCCCCTCTCAATTAGTCGGCCGGCGCGCAGGCTGCCGCGCGCCGTGGCGTCCCAATCTAGGGTCCTCATATTCGGAAAAAAAGCCTGAAGCCGCCTGGAGAGGATAGAAGCGAAAGGGGCAGCCAAGGGCGTCAGCAGGAAGGTAGCGGTGATCGTTTCCGATGTCGCAAAATCCAGATCTTTGGTGAAGTCGGTGTTTGAAAAAATGGCGCCCTCAGCTATTTCGGGCGCGATAATCTCGATCCAGTTCCCATTGTTCAGTCGAAGTATTTCGACATCGCCCGTTCTGCGCTCGCCGCAGATCAGTTTCAGAGCAAGAGTGCTTTTCTCACAAAAGCCCTCGGCTAGGATCGGATTGGCTCCTAAAACGCTGGCATGAGCCCGATTCGTAAGCTGCTTCAGGCCTAGATTGCGCAGTATCCGAGAGCCGTAACCGTCACGTTCGGGAGCGACATGGTAGGGATGTTCTGAATCGCGACGAAGTCGAAGCGTCTGGACTTCAATGCCCGTCCCGGAATGAATCAGAAAGCAGAACAATGCTCCATCGGCGTTCGGCGGGATCGCATGGCAATCGAGTGCGTGAAGAAATGCTGCGACCGGCTTCCAAAGAAGCCGAAACTGTCTCCGATCGCGATGGAAGATTGACAGCGTCCGAAACTGGGCTGCTTCGTCGTAATTCGGCACGTCAGGCACGCTTAGGATGACTTCGTCGGTCCCTCGTGCGAGCGCGTTCACCGTTGCGCCATAGATCTCATTGACCACTAGGGTGTTGTCGGGCCGTAAATCGTCGAGCATCGGAGCGAGCGAGAGTCGGCGTTCTGGGCTTCCAATCTCGCCCCAGCCTTGTCCTCGGCCATGAGGTGCAAGCAGCGCCTGTGGTCCCCCCATCCAATCGCCTGAATTTTGCTTGACCGTAACGGCACCGAGACCACCGTTGACAATTCGAGCTGCTTCCAATTGGACGTCAGGCTCCTCCGTGTCCCAGTCGCGCGCAGCAATATCTCTCCATCCGTTGACGTCGAGCCCTGAAACACGTCTCATCGACGATCCCCCGGCGTCAACGTCGAAGTGAACAAGAGCGTTAACTTGCTTAGGCTACCCCACAACGCTGCGCCTTGGCTTCCGAGCGTAAGGCAGAGCACGCTCTTGCTCCTTTCGCAGTTTGAATCTTCATCGCTGCGCGAGGGTCGGAGAACGGCGGCGGCAACAATATTTGCTCTCGCTCCGATTGCCAGAACCCGCTCCAGTTCAGCCAGTTCTCCATCGACCAGGCCGCCCTGGATAGCCCAAATCGGCCAGACAACGACGTTCCCCAGAAATCCCGTCGTGTCGCCAACTCGTCCGAACCGTATCCATATGGGAGCCGCGAAGTCCGCCAGATACCTATCTGGTTTGCGCATCCTGTAGCGGACCTCCACAATCAGCTTTTGCTGCGGCAAGTAGAAGGTGGCGAGTGGATTGTCATGAGAGATCCAGGACCCGCGCTTCTGTTCGCTGAGGAATTCGAGCGGGGCCGCAGCTACCAGCTCAGCTCCTGGGATGCCCGCCAATGCAACCACCACCCCCAGCGTACAGAACTCTTCCCACGACCGAGCTTGCCAGCGCCAGAGTTCGTCAAGAACCCGGTCGCGGTCGAGCAATTCCTGCCAAGAGGTCCAGATCCGGTGGTAATTGACATTGTGCTGAAGCACGAAATTCGGCGTCACGCCGGGTTCGGCAAGTCTTACCCCATGATCGGCCAGGTATCGCGCCAGCCGACGACTTGACCGGCCGAAGGAATCGACCTTGCGTGCACGGGTCGTTAGACTCTTCGCTCTGTTCAGTTCGAGGTAGTCTCTTGCGGCGTGGGAAGCCAGCTCGCAATAGGCACGAAGCACTCGGTTCTCGAGGGTGTCGAAATTTTCCTCTCGCGCAACCGCCAATATTCGCTGCTGGTCACCAGCCCGCTCGGCGAGGGTTTCCCCCGGCTGGCGGACGAGCCACGTCATCGCTCGACGGTCGAGCTCTTGGACCCTTGATATTGGGATTTGCCGGTGGGTTCGTCGCAAGATACGCCGAGGTGATCGGGCAAGCTCCTCGAGCGTTCGCCAGAGCACGAAAGCGTGCTGGGCTATGACATCCATGCTTGGGGGGACGCTATCACCCTCTTCGGTCCATCGTCGGCGCAATTCCTGCCAAAGCCTTGCTGGGTCGCCCAGAGCGGTCTCTACGTCTCTGAGCCGCCCCCAGACGGCCTGGGCTCTTAGCATAAGACGGTGCGCCTCTTTTTCTTTTTCCGTCTGAGGGTCGAATTTGGTGGGCGGACGTTCCGGTGCGCTCGGCCAGTGAATCCTGATGTTAAGGCTGGAGGTCGAGGCGGATATGCCTGGCGCGCTCCTGATCGGCAGTGGGATCAGCGAGAGACGCCGCTGTTCATCTGCAGACTCAAAGCCGGAAACGGGTTCGGTCGCATCCTGCTTCCCATTTACGGTCGCTCGTTCGCCGTTGGCCTCGTAGAGCCAGAGCGCGGCTGCGTGGTCGTCTCGGATTTCAAGGTCCTGACCGCGCAATACAATTCGGTGAGACCGCTCAGGTTGAACAAGGGCCCAAGGTCTCAGCCAGATTTCCAGCACGGCGGCGCTCATCCTTCACGCGTTAGGCCGCGCCAGACGAATAGACCGGTCCCTCTGGCTTGCCGCTCGCGCAGTTCTGCGACTCGTTCCGCCATCAGCACGTCGTTTAGCTCGTCACGCACCAGTCGATCGAGTTGATCGAAAGCCGCGCGGTGGCTGTCGATCTCGAGGCCCCGAAGTTTCGGCAGAATGCGAAACTCGATCTGATCGGCGAGAGGGAGCCGGTAGTCATCGCCCTGAGGTTTAGGATAGTTAGCGACATATGCGATTATTGAATCCCGCAGGCGATGACCAAACGGGCGGCCACAGTCTTCCATGATCTCGGCCAGCTTGTTGATCGCAGCGTCAACAGCGTTTCGCGCAGCGCCATTGAATCCGGCTGCTGGCCGAACCCAGGTCCGCCAGGACTTGAACGACTGGGCGTGTATGGGACGACCGCCCCCGTTCATGCTCTTCAGGTTGTGGAACTCATGAGGAGCCGCAAACTGCAGGATATTGCTCCTGTCCAGCACCTTGTCCGATAGCGACTGAGTGCTTTCATCATCGTTCATGGTACCCACAAACAGCACATTGTGCGCGGGAAATAGCGAGATTGGCTCCTTCAGTCCCCGAATATCGATCGGGATCATCGCGTCTGCCCGTTTGCGTTCGTCGCCCGCGTCATCAAAGCGGGGCCGTGCTTCAAGACGGCTCAAAAATTCGGAGAAGTAATACTCGACGCGAGCCAGATTCATTTCGTCCAAAAGGACCAGCGATATGTGATCGTGGCGGTCCATATTCGGCGTAGCTACCGGGACAGACTCGTACGGATCCATGTGGACCAAAAGACGCGCTAGATCGGTGGCTCGATAATTCTTCTCGATATAGTTGTAGAACCCTAGAAGATCCTGCGGGCTATCCCAACGCGGCTCGACTGCGATTTGCAGGAAGTGAATGCCCATCGCTTCGGCATACCGTCTCGGCAAGAGGCTCTTGCCTGTACCGGAAACGCCCGCAAGGACCGTGAGCTGCGAGTGATCATTGATTTTGAGCGCAGTATGAAAAGCGCGAACTGTTCGAGTGCTGTATTTAAGATTATAGGCTTTGAGGTACTCATCGACGGAGTGCAGTGCTTCGATCTCCGTGCGAGGCGCTCCTTGCTTGATTGCAGGAAACCCGAGGCTGACGGGCACCTTGATCAAATCATCAAGCAGCTTGTCCTTGTCGATTTCCGTGATTCCGCCGCCTGTGTCGATCTCCAGTCGTGCCTTGCGAGCTTCCAGTTGCGCTATCTCCTCCGCGAGCGCGTCGCGGGCCGTTCTGATACGCTCAGCCTCCTTTTTTTGAGCCTCAAGGGGCTCCTTTTGGCGCTTCAGATCCTCAATCTCTTCCTCTAACTTGTGCAGTTCCTCGTTCCGCAATGCCTCGAGCGCAATGATCGTTTTGGCCTCCTCGATGTGCTTAAGAGCAACGTCGCGTTCGGTACGAAGTGCGGGTAGTTGCGATGAAATGGAATCGTATTCTTTTTTGACCTGGTCCAGCTCCCGTCTCAAAGAGTCGAGCCTCTCGGGGCGGCATTCCTCGGTGATCCGTTCAAGCTCGCCCTTCTTTTCATTCAGCTGTTGCGACACCTTGGCGAGTTCGCCAGCTGCCTCCGCCGCTTGAGATTTGACCTCCTCAATTTCGTGCCGCGCATCCTGCAAGGTTGCAAGCTCAGCTTTGATCGCCGCCAATCGCTCTTCGAGGCTGGCAACTTCGGCGATCAGCCGGTCCCGCTGCTGGATCTTCTGTTCGACAAGACTCAGTTCCGCCCGCCTCTCGGCAAGAAGGCCTTCTTCCTGGGCTCTCAGCTCACGTATATGTTCGTAGCGCGTCGCATCTGGGAGGCGATCTCGCCGGATCTGAAACATGATTGCTATGCCGCTCATGACGAGCGCCAATGCCGTTACCATGATGATTGCAGGAAGGACGAGTTGCGAGGCTTCCACGGTGGTTTCTTTCTTACGGCTGTGTCGAGGCTCTTGGAGCGGTGTTGACAGGCTGTCGCGGAACTAGTCGGGTCGGGCTCGCGATCGGGTGTTGACCCGAATTCGTTAGCGCTGGTGCTGGACGTCGCAAAGGCGGGGTTGGTTGACCGGACGCAGGGGCGGCCGGTGTATCGCTTGCTACGCACAGCTCCTGAAGATGCCGGTTTTCGTCATTCAATTGACGTCTCAAGTCATCGAGTTGCGCTGAAGTGTTGTCGCGGCGCTGCTCAAGATCGGCGAGCTGTACCTGTACAACAGAGAGGCTTTTTTCTTTTTCTGACCGATCCTCCTCGGCGCGTCTCGCGGCTGTCTCGTCAATTGCGATTTGCTGTCTTCGTTGTTCCAGCGCACCGAGCTCCGTCTGGATCGCCGCCAATCTCTTCTCTGCGGTGGTTAATTCGTCGCGTTTAACAGCAAGAGATGTCTCTGCCTCTTTGCGGGCGGACGCAGCCCGTTGAGCCGCGGCTTCATCAACGGCCTGAGTAGTTCGAAGCTGCTCGTATCGGGAGACGTCAGCTTTGATCTGGACCAGCCGTTGTTGTGCGGATTGGACGTCGTCCTGTGTTTTGGCCAGAGATTGTTCTGCTGCCGCCCGCAACTCATCTGCTTTTTTGGCAGCGGCCTCGTTTACGGCGATAGTAGTTTGCATCGCTTTCAGACGTTCGACCTGAACTCCTAAGCGCTGGACCTCGGCCGATTGTTCCTGCCGTTCCCGATATGCATTGTCTCGGTCGGCTTTTAGCTTCGCTGCGTCGGAAGCGTCCTTGCGGGCGCTGTCTGCGTCCCGATCAGCCGCGACCTTTTGATCTCCCAGCTTCTTTACGTCAGCCGCTAATGCGTCGCGCCTGGTCTCTAGTGCCTCAATTTCGTCAGATCGGGCCGCAACCGTTTTGATTGCGGCCGCATTTTCTGATTTGAGAGCGTCATTCTCTCGTTTTTGACGGTCGAGTTCAGCAGCGAGCTTGGACAAATCAGCTTCGGCGGTGCGCTTGTCGGCAAAGAGCCGGTTGCGTTCGGCCTGAACTTGCTCAGCGTCAGCGGCCGCCTTCTCTGCATCATCTTTTCGGCGCACCGCTATAGTGCGTTTTCCCTCAAGTGAGGCTAGCTCGAGGTTGATCGCGCCCAACTGAGCTTCTTTGGCTTCTGCTTCGACAACTTTTCGACGTACCTCGTCCTCCCGTCTCGCAATTCCGCGCTCTTGTTGTTGTACAAGGAGGAACAGCATTGCGTTGAGGCAGATAACGAGAAAGCTCAGGCCGCCGATCAGGCCTATCCACTTCCATGAAGCTGGGGGGATCTGAAGTGCCGGTCCGTTACTGACCGGCGAGCTCTCGTTCAATGTCGTCAAGGCATCCCTCCATGTCTTCTGCGAGCTGATGGACCCAGAAGCGCAGCACTTTCCAGCCGCGGGCAAAGACTTCTTTGTCCCTCAACCGATCGGCGGTCTTTCGATTTCCGGTCACATCCGTGTGCCAACGCACTCCATCAACTTCGACGTCGAGTCTTGTCTTCCCGGCAAAGAGCGCGAAATCTAGATAGCGTGTACCCAGGGGATACTGAGGATGTGGCTTAAGACCACGCGCCCGCATCGCGCTGTAAAGCCTACGTTCCCAACTACTGTCGAATTGCTGCGGTTTGGGGGGCGACCATGGCCTGCTCGCACGGTCTGCCAGAAATTCGATGTGCCGAATTCGGCATGTCTTGGCGTTGGACAGGTCACCCAACACGATGCAGAGTGCCCTCGCACGGCTTACAGCCACGTTAAGCCGACGTCGTTCTTTCTTCAGAAACGCCAGAGTCGATTGAGAAGAGTTTGCCGCTACCACGAGAGACAGAAGAACGATGTCGGCCTCTCCGCCCTGAAACTTGTCGACGGTCGAAATTCGTAACGAAAGTCGATCGCGCTCGGCTTGAGACAGGTGCGATGCGACGGTTTTCTGAATTGCCCCCACTTGAGCGTTAAATGGTGAGATCACGCCGACGGATCCGTCGAAGGACTCGTCGACCGCAAACTTCTTGAGCAATTGCGAAATACGCTCGGCCTCTGCCTTATTAATTGGACCACCTTCTCCTCTTGTCTCGTGTCCAATCACATCCTCCCAGGCGAGACCAGGGCGGTAGCCCTTTGGAGGCCGGTACTGTTCTTCCCACCTTCGGCCAATGAGTTGGCCGTTATAGAAGTCCTCATTGAGATAATCGACAATGGCTGGTGCCGAGCGAAATTGATCGGCTAGCAGGAAGCGCTTCGCAGCCGGGCGACTGGCGCAGAAATCGAAGAGGGAGTTGATGCTTTGAGCGAATGACGATCGCCCCTGTTTGGGAAGCCCGGCAGCATCCATGAGCGCATGTTCGGTACCGGAGCCGAGCGGTCGAACGAAGTTGAGCTGCATCGGATCCCCGACAACAACTGCCCTTTTTGCTCGAGCCAACACCGGCAGAGCGGACGCAATATCGCTTTGGCTCGTTTCGTCGAAAATGACGTAATCAAAAAGCCCAGGCGCAGGGGGAATGCGTGAGGGCACAGAAAGGGTGCTCACTGCCCAGATCGGACGGTGGCGCAGCACCACTTGCGCATCCTCCAGGGGCATGCGGCGCGCGCTCTTTACATTGTTGAATTCGAGCTCCTTTACTCTCGTAGCAATTTGCAGACGTTCTTCGTGTGCTGGCTTCGTCAGACTCTCCGCAAGTTTAGGCAGAAATGCTGCGACATCCTTACCTAGCGACGTGTAGTCAGAATCGGTTGGAGCCGTACCCTGGGAAGAGCCAGCGGCCTGTTGCAGTTGATACTTTAGGTCCGCGATGCGGTTTTCGATCTGTCGAAGTGATGCATTCTCCGGCAAGGGATCTCGTGCGGCGCCGGATCTTCTGGTGAGACGCCTGAGCGCCGTGCGGAGTCGATGAAGTAAGCTCGCTCGTGCACCTTTGCGGGCCGAAGGCGTTTTGTACCCGCCTATCAAGTCGCGACGCTCTACCAGTTCAGAAAGCGCAAGATGCAGAGCAGTTTCATCCCTGCCTTTTCGACGCCAAGCGTGATGTTCACGCGCTCTGGTGCGAAGTGAGCTCGTTACCGTGTCTATATCTCGCCGTTCGGCCGAATTGCGCGCATCTGCGTGAGCAATTTCACGAAGTGCATCCAAAAAGCTGATGTCACGCTCGCCATCAGCATCTCGGGCTCGGGTCAGAAGAGGAAGATCAGGAACGACCGCCTTTAGACGCTTCTCGACTTCATCGACAGCTTGATGGTTCCGCGCTGAGAAGAGAACGGATTTTCCGGCCATCACTGCCGAAACAAGCAACGCGAAGATGACTTCGCTCTTGCCTGACCCCGGTGGTCCCTGAATAACCGTCAGACCATGTTCAAGCGCGGCCTCCGCCGCATCCAGCTGGTGATCGGTCAAGGTCCCGTTCTGGGCGAGAGGGACCACGTTGACATTGTCGTCGGCTCCGAAACTGGGCGCGGTGTTGGACAGGACCGTTGCAAGGGCGGTGTTCGCCAGCTTGTCCATGGGCCACTCGCGAATTGACTCGAGATCCTCCGCAACGGCTTTGGTGAAGCTTCCCTCTTCCGGAAGGAACAAAGCGGCCGCGTTTCTAAGGCCGCTGCCAGACAATGAGATCTCGGAAGCCAAGTCGCCGGGGCGTAACGTCATGCCACCGACCGTCGCAAGGGAGTGACGCATGCGATCGCTGACAGTACCGATCGTGTTGTCCTCTCCTTCCGGGAAAAGCTGCTCGGTCAATTCTGCAGCTTTCCACGACGTGTGCCGGCAAATCTCCCGGGTCCACGCAGGATTGAGTGCGGGCTCCGCGGCTTCGATATCGAGAAAGAGCTCGGTCCCTTCTATGCGGAAGTCTACCGGCAGGATGAGGGTCGGTATGAATAAGTGGCCTTGAGATGAAGGGAAAATCGACACAGGCCAACCGATGGCCGGAGATGAGAGATTTCGCCTCGATAATGCCTGGACAAACGCCTCTGGCAGAAGCTCGGTGCTGATACGAATCGAGGCTCCGGACCACCAGGTGCCTGTGAGTCGAAAGAGCTGCCAAATCGACCCGTGGCGATCTGCAAACGTTTCGATGCGCCCGCGAGGGTCCTTACGCTGGGTCGCCGCGTAGTATCCCAGGAGCGGCCCCCAATCCGGCAGAGAACCTGAGGTCTCCGGTCCGGCCGAAGCAAGGTCTGGGAGAGATTGCCGCAGAGGATACCAGGTAGCCTCAACCGCAGTCAGTGTCGCGAAAGCTGTTCCAGCATTTCTGTTGGGCTTACCTTCGGCTGTCGTTTGCTTTGGCTTGGCCTCCGAACGAGACACTTGCCACCGTCCAGCTGAATCGCGAACAATTTCTCCGCGCTGGGCCAGAGTACTAAGCCCAGCTAACAGTTCCGACGCATTCAACCGAATGCCGGATGCGCTGAGGCGCCAAACAAGCTGATCATCCGTCGCCCCCTTAGGAAAAAGTGAAAGCAGCCGGCGAATTGTCTGGTCGAACACTATGACCTCTCGCTCAGCATCCGAAAATCAAACGACGGGTAAATCAACTAGCTGGTGCAGGCCGGAAGAAGTCGAACTTCCCAGGTCAGCGTCGATACCGTCCCCGCAAGCCCGCCAATGGCCTAAGTACCAGAAAGGCGTACACAATTCCGGGTTGTCTGTAAACGACGGGCCCCCATTCTCGTGGCCGTCAACTGGTTTTGGCTGGGGACATTTCGCGCTGCAGTTCCCAGTGTGTCGGCGTGAGCACCATCACGGGTGGACATTTGCGTCATCCGAACATGCGCCGGGAGTTCCGCCTGCGCGGATGCACGCCCGGTATAGCCACGGCTCTACATAGGAGCCCGCCCATACCCCTCGCCCCACATGCTCGGCATCGCGCTGGGCCGCATCGTATTTCCCCTTGGAATAGCGCGGCCAATCCAGCGCGTCGCCATTGCGGACAAGCCATTCGCCGAGTTCAACGCCATCTATCGAGCAGATCGCCACCGTGCGGCCATACTGATCCAGCGACATCGGCACACAAATCACAGGTCGTCGCCCGATGAGGGCGTCGAGATCGTTCGCGGCTTTTGCGCCGCACCGGTAAAGTTCGCTGTCTTCGCCTCGGCAGAGCTGCGTGGTCTCCGGCGCATCAATGCCCCAGAGGCGGATACGGGTGCCGTGGACTTCGATCGTGTCGCCATCGATGATGCTGGCTTCCCCAATCAAGTCGGTTGCTAGGGCGGCGCCAGCTGCGCCGAAACATAGGACGACGGTGGCTGGGAGGCGCATGGACTTGGATTATCCGGTGATGAGCGCCCTAGATTTACGGGTTGCGGGGATAAGGGATCAACGTGCCAGACAATCCGTTTGGTGTATTATCCCGGCCCACGAACTAAGTCTAAAGTCGACTATCGACGCCGACACGAGCACGGCAATTCACCCAGCCGCTAGTACGCCTGATCATCCGCCGATCGCTAGCTAGGGATGGGCGTCCTCGCCGGGCGGGGCAAGGCCGAATGAGTCGCCTGGAGCTCCCGCTGTTTCGATTCCGCTTTTGCGACTCGAACATTCCTTCCCTCGGGTCGGCTTTCGAGGGCTGGCGGATAAGGCGAGACGCTTTGTCACTGTGCAATGCCTTGCCGTCGACAGGAGCACATTTGAGTGGTACAAGCACTGCATTGAGGGTGGCGTTAAGCCATTGATTTTGCTATAGTTGTTGAGCGCGGACCACAGTCCGCCCCTGGGCACCACCCAAAATCAAGCGTTTGAAATCGCTGCATAAAGTCGACAAAAGGTTCCACCGGGCCCGTCGGTGGGATACGGCTCCGTTCACGCTTTGACTGGTGCGGCCTCGCTTTTGGCCGGGGGGTCCGACGCTCGGACGCGCGCGTTCGCGCGATCCGGTGGTTCAAGCCATTCTAGGCGCTGATGCTTGGTCGATCGCGTCGTACTCGGTCTTACTCAAGCGCCAACTGAGTGCATCGAGATTGGCCCTGGCGTGATGAGGCTTGGTTGCGCCTGGGATGGGAATCACGTGACTGTCGCGCGCCAACAGCCAGTTCAGGGCGACCTGGCTGATGCTGGCGTCGTGCGCGCGGGCAATGTCGGCGAGGCATGTCAGCAGCGCTTTCGTGCCCATCGCTTTCGTGCCCATGTCGTCCGACGGCTGCGTGAGGCGGCCGGACGCAAGAGGAAAATACGCGACCAGCGCCACATCGAGCTCACGGCAGGCTTCGAGCACGCCATTTGTTTCCGCTGCTCGTCGGAGCAGGCTGTAGTTAACCTGATTGGCGGCGAGCGGGACGCCGGCCCTTGCGAGGTGATCGGCGATGCGGCGCATCTTGTCCGCATTGAAATTGGCCACGCCGATCGCGCGTGCCTTGCCGGACTTCACCGCTTCGATGAGGCCTTCGGCGAACACTCCCACGTCGATAAAGGGCAGCGGATAATGGACATAGTAGAGATCGATCGTCTTGAGGCCCAGGCGTGCGAGCGAACCGTCAAGCGCGCGCATCAGGCGGCGGGGAGAAGTTCGACCCGGAAAGGGGAGGAACTTCGATGCTATCACCGCGCGGGTGGGACCGGCCCGCAAGCAGTCACCCACGACGCGCTCCGAGAAATAGATCTCGGCCGTGTCGATCATGCACGGGCCGGCCTCACCAATCGTCCTGTATGTCTCTAACACCGCCCCACGATCGGCACGCCGCCACTTGTTCGTGCCGATGCCCAGGGGCAGCACATGGATGCCGGTTCGACCCAAGGGGCGCATATCATGGGGCATTTCATGATCTGCGGGCATCGCTGGACCTTTCACAAGGCGAAAGCGCCGTTGGCTGGTCGATGCGAGGCGCTGACGTTTCAAGAATACGCCATAGCGACTCTGGCCGCATCACCTTCTGCGGCCAGGACCCCGGACCCCCGAGATCGCGCGGATGGTGTCGGGCCGATACGGCCGCAGTCGGGCGAGGCTCGGCAGGACCGTAAAGCGGATTAGCATAGCGCAATGTGCCATCTCATTCGAGAGGCCGGTGGGCTATGCCGCGCTAACGCGCCCGACGCGCTCTCAACCCTGCCTATCAGCGCTTCCACCAGATCGGCGCTTACCGGCAGTCTATCGGCCACGCCAATTGTCGAGAGCTGATTTCATGGACTCGCGGATGACACGGTAGAACTCCGCCATCTCTTCCAGCCGTGCGCGGGCTGGTCCGGCGTCGGCAACGGCTCTCCCCGTCTGCAGCAGTTTCGACAACGCCTCGAGCATCCGTTCCTGCTCGACGAGCATGCCTTCGTAATTATCGGACGCATCGTACAAGACCCGCTTACTGCCCCGCTCGCCCTGGCAGCGAACCAGGCGGTACTTTTCCAGGAGCCGCGCGGCCACGCTGGCGCTGCTCTTGCTCATTTCGAGATCGGCGGCAATGCGATCGAGTCCCACCGGCTCGGCGCTCAGCAGCAGATACCCATAGAGCCGCGCGGCCGTCTGCGGCACACCCCAGGCTGTCATGAGCCGGGCTACATCCTCGATGAAGCGGGCCCTGAGTTCCGTTTGCTTCTTATTTGACATATTCGGTACATATCGAATATTCTGATCAAAGGCAACGATCCTAAGCCGCGCCGGCAGAGATGCCGGCAGGAACAGGAGACGGCGATGAAGACCTCATTGGTGATGGCAGTTCTGGTCATCGTGCTCACGCTGCTCTATCTCGCCCTTGCTGTCGTGGGCGCCGGCGGCCTAGGCGTCTTTCTCGCACGTCCACAATTCGTGGCGCTCGCGGTCGTCACCCTCGCCCTTGCGGTCGCGGGGCTCGCCAGCCAAGCCGGCATCAGGCGCGGGATGCGCGAAGATCGCGGCAATCGCTGGGTTCTTGCGGTCTTCACGGTGATCGGCCTGCTCCATGGCTATCTTCCCGCCTACACGGACCGGATCGGCTTTTGGACATTCGGCGGTGATGGCGTTCGCTGGCTCGGCTTGGTGCTCTTCGTCGCGGGCGGCATCCTGCGTTTATGGCCGGTCTTTGTGCTCGGCCGCCGCTTCAGCGGCCTGGTCGCAATTCAGCCGGGACATTCGTTGGTCACCACCGGCATCTACAGCAGGATCCGTCATCCGAGCTATCTAGGCGCGCTGGTGTTCATGATTGGCTGGGCGCTTGTCTTCCGCTCGGGAGTCGGCATCTTGCTCACCGCTGTCATGCTCGTGCCGCTCCTCGCCCGCATCCTCTCGGAAGAGCGGCTGCTGCAATCCCAATTCGGCGCCGAATACGATGCTTATCGTGCACGCACCTGGCGGCTGGTCCCGTTCGTTTACTGACGGTATGCGCCCGCCGCTGGCGGCATTCGCCACAACCCGAGCTTGCCCGCCGGCAGATAGGCGGTCGTGCTGCCGAGGACCAAGCAATCCTCGCCTGCCCATAATTGGACGTTCGCAGCTAGAGTCGCCGAGCTGAGCGAATCGAGAGGACGTGCACTCAACCTCCGGCGTCATTGCGAGCGCAAGCGACGCCTCGCCATAGCTCGCGCAGCGAGCGACGGCGGGTCGTCGCTTCCGCTCCTCGCAATGACGGGGCTGGTTGACAGCGCTCGTCCGGCCGATGCTCTACTCCGTCAGCGCGATTTCATTCACCTCGCACCATTCGCGCAAGGCTTCCTCGATCGCTTTCGCCTCGAAATCATACCACTTCTCGCGAACGCCTCGGCGGTTGAGCAGGGCCTTGAAGCTCTGATAGGCGCCCCTCCTGCCGAAGATAGATCTGACCTCATCGAAATCATCCGGCAGGTACTCGCGCGCAAAGTCGAACGCCAGTTGGTTGCCCAGATCGAGCTCCCGCCGGTCCGGCAGGGTGATGTACTTTTCCTCGTCGTCGATGTCGTCGGGCAGTTCCTCGTCGGGCGTGGCGATCTCCTCGAAATGGGACCGGTAGTAGATCTTGCCCGTCTCCTTGCACAAAACCATCTGGCACGTACCAGGCGGGCCGGCCATGCCGAAGAGTTCATAGGCGTCGAGCAGTTCCTTGAAGTTGACGGGCATTGCGAACGCTCCCAAGTCTTTCTGTCGGCGTGCGGCGCTCGGATCGTTTCCGGCCGATCACGAGATATCAAGCGAAACTATCGCCCGTTCGCGACTCGCATCATCCCTGAGGCGGGTGACACCACCTCGTGCACACAGCACCGGTGAAAGTTTGCACCGAGCCTTCGCTTGAGTTGCTTGAGTTTTTCTCACGTTATGCGCGATTTCTTTTGAATTGTCCGGCTCAAATTTTAGAGATACGTCCGTGTTGAGAGCGGTCTCGGTCAGCAAATATAATGATAGCTGCACGGTTATAAGCGAACCTGCCGGTTGACGTCACCAAGACGTTCTCGTCCGCCCGCCAAGACCGGCGTAGAAGTGATCTGAACAGGAGACACAGGCAACGTGGTGGGCGACACGAACGTTCGGGCTGGCCAGTGCCATTGCGGTGCGGTGCGTTTCGAGGTGACGCTCAGCGATGGCTTCAATTCGATCCGCCGCTGCACTTGCTCTTACTGCCGAATGCGAGGCGCCGTCGTTGTCATGGCGGAACTGGGTGGGATCAAGGTCCTGCAGGGCGAGGATGCGTTAACAAGCTACCGCTTCCATACCGGATCAGCGCAGCACTTCTTCTGTTCTCGCTGCGGAATATACACGCATCATCAACGACGATCTAACCAGAATCTTTATGCCGTCAACGTGGCTTGCCTGGACGGGGTAAGCCCGTTCGATTTCTCTGAGGTGCCTGTCATGGATGGCGTCAATCACACGAACGACACCGGCAGGCCAACGCGTCGAGCAGGCACGCTCTGCTTCATCCCGGCTGACTAACTATCGCTGTCAGCCGACGACCGCTCGGCAATGCTCTCGCCTAGAAGCTGACCGTCTCCAACCATCTGTTGCAGACTTTGATGCCGTGGAACGGCGGTGCGCGGTCAGCACCAGAAGGCGATGACGGCGGCCAGCGCGACCGCCGAGGCGTAGTTCCGTGCCAGCTTGTCGTAGCGAGGCGGCGGAGGTCCTTCAGACGGCAGAAGGTGGCCTCGATGCGCCAGCGCTCGCGGTAGCGGGACCTGTCGTAGCGGATCGTCCGCTTGCGGCCGCGCTTGCGGGATGATCGGCGTGATGCGCTTGGCCCGCAGGTCGGTGCGCAGCCAGTCGGCGGCGTAGCCCTTCTCGGCGGTCAGGCCGCGGATGCGGCGGGGGCCAGGATACAGAAATCGTGTGCGCGTAAAGCTGAATTTTGCCGAGCGGAATCAAGCTGATCAGTATCGTCCAGATAGCCGGCGAAAAATAAATCGCTTTGCGAACACCCCAAATCAGTCGCATCCTTCCGCCCGTTCCGCTGCCGATGGAGAGCAACTATGCTGTGAGTAGCCCGGCGATCGGCCGGCCTCAAGGCTGGCGCGAGACGCGCCACCGCCTTCGGCGGCTGACGGCCTTGACCCCGTCCGCTCACCGGTCTGTCGGCTTGGCATGCGCTCGGTCGCAGACCGAGCGCGATCAGATGCGCTCCCTCAGCTGAGCGCGTAGCGGCTGGGATNCCATGTCTCGCCGCGGGCGAGCATCGTGTTGAGGATGACGATCAGCTTGCGCATGCAGGCGATGAAGACAAGCCGCGGCGGCTTGCCCCTGGCAATCAGGCGTTGATAGTAGGCCCTGATCACCGG
>NZ_AWZU01000045.1 GCF_000472385.1 Bradyrhizobium sp. ARR65 | reverse complement strand
CCACTCACGACGTCTTCAGGCTGAGCGCTTTCTCCGGCAGAATCGTCACCTCATTGAGGTTCGGGATTGACTTTGATGTCATTCGGAGCCGGCGGCTCCGAAGTGATCCAATCGATGAAGCTTTCGGTCGATGAGGCGAAGAAAATATTCTTGTCGATCAAACACGCGTGCGCTGCAACGACATCATAAAGATCAAGGCCCGCGAGCTATCTTGGACAACGGATTCCCCTGATGATGTCCCCAGCTTGGCCCACACCGACGAAGTCCGGGGATCATCCGAACGTCGGCTTTCAGGTGGTAGAGCAGAAATGCCGGTAAGAGGCCGCAATCGACGCTGATGACCCGACATAGGGCGGCAAGTTTGCTGCGATGCACACACGTTCTGATATAACTGCAACGATGTGCTAGGGTACGGCGTCGGCTCTGGGAGAGGTCGGGCTGTGTGGTCCGTCCGCGAGCGCTCGTCAGGTACGCTGTCGCGTGCAATTCCCGACCGAAGGCGCCGGCTTCCGTGTTTGTGCGGCTCTGTAACAGGGGGCTGGCAATGCGCGCGCGGCTTGGCATGTTTACGGCATCACAATGTCGCATGGCGTGGCAAAAGGCGGTTGTGGTCGTCTGCCTGTGTATTGCATGCGCCGCCTCCCTGGCGATCAGCCCCGCCTCCGCGCTCGATCAAGTCTCGCTGCAACTCAAGTGGAAACACCAATTCCAGTTCGCGGGCTATTACGCTGCGGTCGAGAAAGGCTTCTATGGCGACAGCGGCTTGCAGGTCGAGCTTCGCGAGGGCGGCCCTGGCCTCGATGCGGGCATCGAGGTGGCCAAAGGGGCTGTCGATTTCGGCGTATGCACGAGCAGCGTTCTCGTCAATGGCATCGAGCGCGCGAACAACGTCGTGCTCGGCGTGATCTTTCAGCACTCCGCGGCAATGATCCTGGTGCCGCACCGCGCCGGCATCCATGCGGTCTCCGACTTGAAGGGCCACCGCCTGATGGATGTCCCCGGCAGCGACGATATTGCGGCGATGCTGAAGCGCGAGGGGGTCGATTACGCGGACCTGCCCCGCGTGACCCACGCCGGTGACCCGCGTGATTTGCTCAGTGGCAAAGCGGACGCGATGGTCGCATACAGCACCAGCGAACCGTACCTGTTCGAAGAGTATGGCACGCCCTATCTGTTCTTCTCGCCGCAAGCCTATGGCTTCGACTTTTACGGCGACAATCTCTGCACCTCGAAACAGCAGGTAGCGGAGCATCCTGAGCGGGTACGGGCGTTTCGCGCTGCAAGCTTGAGGGGCTGGGCGTATGCGCTTGCCCACAAGGAAGAGATCGTCGATCTAATACGACGCAAGTACTTCACCCAAAAGAGCCGCAACGCGCTGCTGTTCGAAGCGAAGCGCACCGAACTGCTGATCCGACCGAATCTCACGCCGATTGGTCATCAGAGCAGCGAGCGCTGGAAAGCCATCGCCAACGACTATGTCGACGTTGGCATGTTGAGCGAAGCGAGGCCGCCAGAGGGGCTGATCTATGCGTTCGACGATACAG
Source organism: Bradyrhizobium sp. ARR65 (assembly GCF_000472385.1). Taxonomy (GTDB): domain Bacteria; phylum Pseudomonadota; class Alphaproteobacteria; order Rhizobiales; family Xanthobacteraceae; genus Bradyrhizobium. Next base: position 62,551 of record NZ_AWZU01000045.1, on the reverse strand, counting down.
GATGGCGCGCACGGCTACACGAGCCGCGGCTGTGGGGTCTGCTCGCACTCGCTCTTGTCTCCGTGCTGGGCTGGATCCTTTATCGCCGGAATGCGCGCGTGTTCGGTGAACCGCGGCTTAGCGGGGTGATGTCAGGACTATTCGTCCTTCTCAGTATTCCCGTGCTGATCTTCATCCTAGTCTACAATTACCAGCAAAACTCCGGCGCGATCAATGCGACGCTTAACGACATCGTGACCAAAACCAAGCAGGCCAGCATCGAGGAGGCCGAAAATCTTATCAATCCGGTCGCAGCGACGCTCGAGCTGCTCGCGGCAATCGCCGCAGAGGATCCCGAGACCTTTAAGAAGGAAGAGAGCCGGGAGCTACTCTACGAGGCGCTCACTTCGGCGCCGCAGATCGATGCGGCCTATGTCAGCTTCGAGGACGGTTATCATCGGGTCGTGACCCGGATGGACGACGACCGCAGGCGCTCCGATGCCAAAATTCCAGCATCGGCGAACTGGCATTCCAGCTATATCGACAGCTATTCAGGCTCTCCGCGACGGGTACGGCATCGTACGTTCTTCGACATCTGGCCTCACGTCGTGGGCAATTACGACGTCGACGTCATCCTCGATATCAGGACCCTGCCGGGCTACCAGGCCGCGAAGGAAGTGCGCGCGTTGATCGTGGAGGAGCCGTCGATCAATCCGGACACCGGCTATCCCATCATCTCGGTAAGATTTCCTATCTTCAAAGACGGCGCGTTCATCGGCTGCGCCTCGGCGAATATCACGCTCGATGTGCTGTCACGGTTTCTCGCGAGTCACCGCGCCAGTGCCCGTAGCACGACGCTGATAGCCAATCCGGCTAATCGGACGATCATCGCGTCGCCCGACCTGCACAAGATCGTCCGAAAGCAGAACAACAGGGTGGAAATCGCTAAACTGGACACCATTGCCGACGAGAACATGCGCGAAGCCTATCGGCTGCAGAGTGAGACCAATAGCGACGACTTCCTGTTCCGCTCGCCGCAGAACGGCGAGGAGATCAGCGCGTCCTTCACGCCGTTTCCGGGCAGTTTCGGCAAGCCGTGGGAGGTCATCACCCTGACGCCGACCGACGACTTTATCGGAACCCTCAAACGAACGAACCGGCAGATGATTGTCTTGATCGCCGCACTTACCGGAATCGAGTTGCTGCTGATCTATATCTTCGCGCGGCGATTGTCGCGCCCGATTGAAGGCGTGTCGCGGGAATTGCGGTCGGTCGAGGACCTGACGTTCTCGCATGCGCTCCCGCCGTCGTCCAAAATCAAGGAGATCAAGGAGCTGCAAACCGCAGTATCTCTGTTTGAAACCTCGCTGCGCTCGTTCTCCTCGTTCGTGCCACTGGATGTGGTCCGGAAGCTGATCAAGACGGGAATCCCGCTGACCCTCGGCGTCGAACAGCGCTTCTTAACCGTGCTCTTCACCGACTTGCAGGATTTTTCCAGTCTCGCGGAGCAGATGGCGCCGAATGATCTGCTCGCGCAACTCTCGGTCTATTTCGAAGCCGTCTCGCGAGCAATTGCGGAGGAGTCCGGCACCGTCGATAAGTTCATCGGCGACGGCATCATGGCATTCTGGGGCGCTCCGGTTCATCGTGACGACCACGTGCTGCGTGCCTGCTGCGGGGCGATGCGTGCCATCCGGCGGATGCAACAAATCAACGCGGACTGGAGCAAGCAGGGGCGACCGTCCTTGCACCTCCGCATCGGCCTGCATTGTGCGAATGTGCTGGTCGGAAATGTCGGCTCAAGCGAGCGGCTGAGCTACACGGTCATGGGAGACGGGGTGAACGTCGCGGCACGACTGGAAGGCATCAACAAGACTTTCGGCACCACGATCTGCATCAGCGACAGCGTAGTCGAGGCCGTCAAGGCGGACATCGTAGCGAGGCCGATCAGGAAGGTTCAGGTCAAGGGTCGGAATCGCGAGTTCATGATCTACGAGCTCCTGGGCATCATGGCCAGCGATGATCCCGAGCTGAAGGTGTCGGGCGATGCAGCCAAACTGAGCGAATTGACCCGGGAAGCCTCAGCCTATTTCGAGCGCGGTGAATTGGATCACGCCGCCCGCGGCTACGAAGATATCCTGCGAGCGTTTCCTGACGACCCTGTGGCAATGTCATTGCTCCGGATGTGTTCGGCAAACGCACGGGCATAGCATAGCACATAGCTTTGCCACGATCCGAAGGGAGCACCCCTACTGATACCTCATCCGCAGACTCCATAGCGGCGCAATTCGGAGCGGTTCTCATACGGAAGGCGAATGGCTGGTCGGGATCGAGTATGCGTTCACGGATAATGGGACCGCAAGCTCGAGTGCGACCATCTCGGTTTGATCAATTCACTTACCAGTTCGGTGACCACGTTCTGGCAACGGTGCGTCCGGCGTAGGCCCGTCGGCGCAGTCAACTAGCAGCACACCGCTCGCACCTTCTTCCGCTGTGGCCCATCGCGACGTCTTGCGTTGCCGCACAAACTTGGTCGCTATCGGGACAAAGCGGACGTAGAGTCACGCCGACGCTTTTATGGTACACGGCCTAGATCGCAACACGAAATTTTAACCTGCCGTTTCGTCCTATGTTAATGACTTCTCGCCCGGAGCGGCGAATGCTCTTCTGATGGAGGAGCAGAGACCGACTAAAAGGCGGAGGCGCTTCCGACAAGCAGAGCCGCTCAAGCAACGCCTACTCCATTCGGCAAGAGCAGCTCGCGAGCGAGCGAATCAACTCCAGCCCGGAGCTGAACAGGAAGCTCTCTTGCGTAAGGCCCGGGAAGCCGAGATCGTGGCCCGCTTGGACGAATGGCTCTCACGCGCGGAATGCGGCCCAGTGACTAGAAACCGAGCGCAGACTTAATCGCCCCGCCACACTTGTCCTGAAAATCTGTCTCCCTGCTGAAGTGCCTGCGGGGAGAACGCCATGAAGTCTGTTTGCTTTGGTTTGGGATCAGATCAGTGATGCTCCAGATCAGGGCTTATGGAGTCGAAGGTCTGCGCCGCCGAAGCGGGTCCGCTATATCGCTAAAGCCGAAGCGCGGGAAAGATGTTGGGATCTTTAAGAACTGGCTCAGATTGGGCAAAAGGGTAAGGAACATTTCCAGCCCTGCATTCAACGCGACTTTTCAGAGGAGCTCTTTAGGAAGCGGGAAATGGCAAGTCCCGCCACGACTGCTCCGCCGGACCAGGCCAGAGCCTCCTTCCGATCCATGTCGTTGAAACTCCCCCCGAGATCTAAGTTGAAGGCGCCGCAACCGCTTCAACGGTACGCGCGGTCGCGCTCAGGCCAAATTCGCCTCGCAGATGTGAGAAAGGGTGAGCGCAAGGAAGAAGGAGCGCTGCTCTGTTCTTGGTCGCGCGCGGGCCTCATCGGTGTCGCAGGTAGCACCGAGTTTACGACCGCTTCACAGGGCAATGGCCAATCCCCGGCGCGCAAGGCCTGATCTGTCTTGCTCTCGCAATGCCTGTATCAAGTTGCCGAGGCGACAGCGGTGATGCCGAAGTGCCGAGGAAGGGCTTAGCAGCTCACCTTTGACGAGCAGAGTTTGCGCATTGGCGCCGAGCCGCGACGGCGGCTCAGGAACTTAGGCCCCGAGCCGCTCGTTATTTGAGGCATGGTATGCGTGTTCGCCAAGAGCTAGGGACGGCGTTGCCGACGGCATTCGCCTGTGGCCCAATTTGCTTCGGCGCTACGGTGCTTGCCGCGAAGCTCATCGGCCACACGTGACCAGTATACGCCAAGGACCATCATGCGAAATCGACAGCCAAACCCGGTGCGCACCACGCTCGACCTAGCAGATGAGGCGCAGGTTAGGTTGATGCGAAAGCGCCTGGGCATCTCTAATGAGGATGTAATTCGGATCGCCGCGAAAGTTGGGAACTCAATTTCGGCAATTAGGAAGGAGGTCCAGCTCGAAAGAGCTGGCGACGGTGCGCGTTGACCTCTCGCTTCGAGGAGGATTTTCCCGTGCGGACGCTTGCAATCACGCTGTGCGCAGTATTCGCGCTGATCGCATCAGGCCCTGTTGTCGCACAAAACACTGAAAGAGATGGGCGCTCCCCCTCAGATAGCGGCCGGAGCCCTCCCGAGGAAAAGGGTCAGTTGCAGCCACAAGGCTGGACTGGGCCCATCGATACGAAATCCGGCGGAGCGCCGCCCGAAAGTCCACAGGGTCAAAGTCCTCCCGGCATGCAGGCCGCACCCGAAGGATCAGGCAAAACAGTCGTGGCGCCCAACAAATAAATAGAGGCGCCACAAGGGGCCGTCGTCGCCGAGCCGCGGCTCGACTGCTTCAGCTTACTGCCCTTCTTGTGCGATCGGCACCGGCCGGGTTTTTAGCAGTACCCATATGCATAAGGGCAAGCCGGCGGTGCAACCACCACAGGGGCTACAACGGGCGCGCGGTGAACCACCAGAAAGTCCGGGGTCACTATAGGGGCGCGGCGAACCACGACGACACCGGGCCTCACTATGGGAGCTCCGCGAATGACGATAGAGCCGGGAGTCACTAGTGGCGGAGCCACGAACGCGTCCTCCACGATGACTTGGGCCTGGGCGGGGCTGAAGCTTGCAACGCTAGCGGCGAATGCAGCTGCCAAGAAAAACGTTCTCACTGCTTCCTCCTTGGTCGGTACTACTGCGCCTTGCACGATGTCGACAGCCCGCCCGGCGGCTAGCAAATGCGAAGGCACAATCAGGCTCGGCAGCGGCTTTGGTGGACAAGCCGACGGGCGCCAGGGCCGCAAGGCGCGCAAGCGCTATCCGGCCACACAGGCTACCGGTCGCTTAGGAGAGTTGGTGGGGTATCGCTCGGCCGAGGTTTGCTTTCCCTTGCTGCACGCGAGGAAGGGCGCGCAGCGGCGTCCGCCTGAAGCTGACATCGATGAATGACTGGCAACAATTCGTCGGCTTCACGCCCTCGCCCATGCATCTGATGGCCCACGGGCCGGACTGGACGCAAGATCTTTCGCGCCAGTTCCTTCGCGGCTGTGTGCGATGGCCGCCGGCGATCGCTGCAACTCACGTCCCTTCCATCCGTTGCCTTGGCCGCCCCGCCCGTCCGGAGCGGTCCTTGTGCGTTGTACTTTCCGGCCCACTGGGGCTATCTGAAGCTGGCTGATCGCGCCGTATGCCGCGACGCGGCGGCTGAGCGAGTTCTTCTCGGAGAGTTAGCCGGCCCACGGGGCATCGCCTCAAATCCCAGCTCGTCCATTCCGTCGCGGGAAAGCCGTGGATGCAGCCGAAAATTCGCGCGGCAATGAGGTAGGCGAAAACGAGTTTCTGCAGCTCGAGGACCGGCATCTTGAGCGCGCGTGAAGCGACGTCCCACCGCCAGACCCTGTCGAGCTTGCGGCACCGCGCCCCGCGAGTCAAATTTCATCGCAATTCTCGGACGCAAACTCGCGCAGGAGTTTCGTTGTGCCTATCCGATCGAAATCCGGGGCCTTTCTTTCGAAGCTCCGAGATTGCGCAGCATCATCAGCTGGCATCGGCGCTTCGATCACGTTCCGGCGCATCGCTGGTTAAGCAATACGCCCTTCCCGTCCCAGATCAATGGCTGGAATAGATGCGGCTCCTGGTCGGCAGCCACATCTTTAGGCTCCTCTGCCATCCTGATTGCCGATGGCGCAGCGCCATCCCGCCAGGCGCTCGGCCGGATGCTGCTTCATCCAGTCGGCGAGCTGCGGCGCGCCGGTAAGGCAAGACTGCATTGACACACCGGCGAAGTCCGAGGTGGTGACGGTCTGCTCGTGGCAATTGGTCGGAGAAGAGAGACTGCAGAGCACGGCGATGATCTTGATCACGATTGGGGGCCTCCGCCGCTCTGATGCCGGCTCACGGGCTCCTTGTCCCGCCCCTCCTCCGAGTCGGTCGGCGGAAAAATGCTGTGGTAGAATGCGCGTGCTTGTCTGATCAGGCGCGCTCGCTCCCTTTCGGATTTTGGGACAAATCGAATGATCTCGCCCATGTTCGCTCCAATCCAAGTTTGAGCATGATCCATTTGATGACTATCATCATACTAACGACCGACTTATGCCTTCCGCGGCGGCTTTGAAGGTCTGCATCTGGTAACAAGGAAATAAAAAGCTCGTGAGTGGCGCCCTCACATGAGCGGTTGCGCAAAGTTTCGCGAATTGCGGCACCGTTTGCTGCACACGATCTGCGCGGGTTAGTTCGACGCGCTCCACGCGATCGACACCACTCGTCCGCTTGCGGAGCCGCAGCCTTCTCAATTTGCAAGGCTTCTCGCGTTTGCGCGGGTAGTCGGTATCGGCAGCCAGTGCTCGGAGCCGGTTCGCGATCGCGTTCGACCAGCACGGCGCTGCCGCAAGTCGGTGCGACAGAACAAGCTCTCTTTTCCGGTCGGCTGCATGGACCACGGATCGATCAAGCACCGGCGACGCGTCGAGCATGCGTCTTCTTTCATGGAGCGCCTTCAGATGATGGCTGACGTCGCTCGAAAACGTGCGGCGGAGCTGCCGGCCTGCAAGGAACGCGAGCGCCTTTTGAGGAGGGCCAAGGCTGCGGAAAACCGGCTGAGCTGGAACTCTTCCTGACCGCAACGGCCGGGACGTTGAGCGCCCGTAAGACCTACGTACGGGTCGGGCGCAGCAGCGGCGTGCCCTTACGGTGCTCTACTCTCGTGCCCGGCGCAGCGCGGCTTGCAGCTTCTCCCTCTGTTTCTCCCAGCGGGCATCCTCAGCCTGGGCTCGCTTTTCGATTGCCTCGCGCTCGGCCTCGATCTCGCCTGCCCTGGCCTCATGCTCGCGCTGTGCCCTGTCGAGCGCTGCCTGGGCCTTCTCGATGGCGCTCTCGCGCCGCTCGCGCTCTCTTTCCTGTGCGGCTTCTTCTTTCCGTCGCTGGGCTTGCCGCTGCCGCTGCGCCTTCTCGAACTCCTTTGCGGCCTTCCGGGCGGCCTTGTCGTCGATCTTGCGCGGCGCTTGTTTCTTCGGCTGCCGAAGTGCCTTTGCTGTCCTGTCCTCGACGTCAGCACCAGGCAGGTGTGACGGTAGGCTGGCATGCTCCCTGAACGGCCCGGTCGAACCGACAGGGCGTCTGAGAACGACGCCGGGCTTTGCCATGGTCGCGGCGATAACATCAGGGTCATCGGCTTCCTTCGCGACACCTTGATGGAAAAGATTGCTCTCCGCGCCCCAGCCTTCCAGTGCCGCCTTCATCGACGGCGCCGCAATTGCGAGATCGTAGAAGCCCAGCGACGTCTGATAGCTCTTGAGTTTTCTGGGCATGGCGGTCGAGCAGTTTCACCGAAGAGATGAGTGTGGGATTATCGACCGCGCTCTAAGCTAAGGGGTCGTCGATCATCTATCGTACGGATGATACTCTCTCGATACGCGCGCATCGTGTGTATTCTCGAACGTCAGGAGGGTCAGAATGCCAACTTGGACTGATGAAAGTTCCTGCAAGAGCCGAGGCCATACGGGGTCTCCTTTGGCCAGCCCCGTTAAAGGGGTGAGCAGTTGCACCCTCAAAACGATTCACAACCAAGAACATTAGTTCCGGACAGGCTGGTGATTTCGAGCCACAGCGGCTCGCCTGCAACATTCGGAACGATCCCCACATCAAAAGAAAACCATTCTTTTGGCGCTCATGATGCGCCAGCCGGGACGTTCATGCGGGGCGCATGGGAAAGATGCAAAAAGCCAGCTGCCACTGATGTGCGCTCGGGCGGCCTTGGTCCCAGAGTGTAGCCGCTTCGAGATCGGTCAAAATGGGCGAGATGATCGGATCCGCTCCTCACCAGCCAGAGCCGCTGCTGCGCATAGACTTGCATGTGTCCTTGACCACATCGACACGTCGGACTTCAGCAAACGCGAGGATTCGTCCTTTGAACTCGGACCGCCGGCGCTGCTCTTTGAGCTACCAGTAGTTGCACGGGATTGACCTGCTGGGCCGATCTGATGCCAATGAGTCGACTGAAAGGAAAACCAATAGGATGGTCTGGATCGCTATCTGCGGCTGGGTCGCATTTGGCGCGGCACTGGTCGCGGCTCGCCTGTCGAGGCAACCGCAGCCGGAGTTTCGCGATCGGTTGCTGCAGTGGGTCATGCGAGGCGCGCGGCGCCCTCTGCCAACAGGAGAACGGCTGCGCGGCCGACGAGAACGATAGCGCGGCCTTATCCTCGGCAGTTCGAGTGGATCGTAGCTACGGGTTTTCCGAGCCAAGATCACGAACTTGCCGCTCATCGCGACTGCAGCCCCTTGACGCTTTAATGGTCCTCAAGCTGCCCGCCGAGCTGATCACTCCCCAGAACGCAGCCTGCGGATGACCCTCTGTCCCGAGCGCGTGCTCGCCAACAATACCTGGGAGGAGTTCCCCCTAGCCGCCACGCGCAGAACCTGCGCAATGTTGCAAACTGATCCCGACGACTGCGCTCCAGGCCGCGTAGGCTAATCACCCGTGCGCCTAGCCTGTTGCCCGCCCCTGGCAGTTCGCGGACTTCTTACACAATCGGCCAAGAGCGGCCGTTTCTAGGTTTCCACCTTTTGGCCCATCATTGCTGCCATCGCATTCGTCGCGACCGCCCGTTGTGCCAGGACGTGGGTGGGACCGACCTAGACGCAGACTGTCGAACCAGCGGCTCAGCGCAACAACGGGTCAGTCGACAGACGCGGAAATTGCCTCACTCGTCTTTCCGGAGGCGTGCAAGTCGATGCTCACTTCCTTCAGCAAGGTTGATCCGCTGGAAAGCCGCCGTCCAAGAGCCTCAACAAAGCGATCATACCGCTCGGCGCCCTTGGCGCGCGCAGCCGGGCTCGACTGCTCCGGTAGCGCAGGAGTTGAGGTCAGCCAGAAGCGGATGAACAGCGCGATAGTCTCAAGCGCCACGCCGTCATTGCGTTCGAGACGTTCGAGCACGCGGGCAACCCGATCCAACCGCTTGGCGATTGCCGCCTCGCGTCGGTCGGAATCGTCAGGCGAAAGGAACGAGGCAATCGCGGCCTCGGCGACCAGCGACTTCGGCTGATTACGACGCTTTGCAAAGGCGTCGAGGGCTTTAAAGGTCTGCGGATCAAGATAGATGCTGAGCTGGATCTTCCTCATGCTGCCCCGCTCACAGGTCTATCCCATCCTCGGGGTCGAGGCTGGCGGCCCGGGCAATGCCCTGCATGGAGCGGTTCAGGATCCGTGCCTGGACGGCATCCGCGTCGGGCTCATCGGGCCCGGCGTCGAACTCGTGTTCGGCGAGCGGCGCCTTGATCACGATGTCCTCGTGCTGCGGCAGTTCTGGTTCACGGCGAACACCACCGTTGCCGTGATCGCCCTTGCGCCTGCGCCCCGCGAGCAGCTCGGCCGACGGCGAAATCGGCGCACGGCCCGACCAGTCGTCTGCTCGCATGGGCAGTTTCATCCTTCCCTTGCCGGGCGGCTTCAACACCCGTCCGTTGAACTGCGGATCCTCGTAGTAGCGTACCTTGGTGGCGCGCACCGGGTGTACTCCGGAGACCATCACGATCGCCTCCTTGGGTGAGAGCTGCATGACTTCGCCGGGCGTCAGCAGCGGCCGGGAAGTTTCCTGGCGGCTCACCATCAGGTGTCCAAGCCAGGGGCTCAGTCGGTGCCCCGCATAGTTCTTCATGGCGCGCAACTCGGTGGCGGTCCCGAGCGCATCCGAGACGCGCTTGGCGGTGCGCTCGTCATTGGTCGAGAAAGCGATCCGGATATGGCAATTGTCGAGGATCGCATGGTTCGGCCCATAGGTGCGCTCGAGCTGATTCAGGCTCTGGGTGATCAGAAAACTGCGGATCCCGTAGCCAGCCATGAAGGCGAGCTGGCTCTCGAAGAAGTCCAGCCGGCCAAGCGCTGCGAACTCGTCCAGCATCAGGAGGAGTTTTTGCCGGCGCTGGTCGACATCCAGGCTCTCGGTCAGACGGCGGCCTATCTGGTTGAGGATGAGCCGCATCAAGGGCTTGGTACGGGCGATGTCGGATGGCGGCACGACGAGGTAGAGCGAAACCGGCTCGGGTCCGTCGACGAGATCGTGGATGCGCCATTCGCAGCGGCCGGTGACGCTGGCGACGACCGGATCGCGATAGAGCCCCAAAAAGCTCATCGTAGTCGACAATACGCCTGAGCGTTCGTTCTCGCTCTTGTTGAGCAGCTCGCGCGCGGCTGAGGCAACCACGGGATGAACGCCACCCCCAAGGTGGGGGGTCGCCAGCATTGCCTTGAGCGCTGCTTCGATCGGCCGGGACGGATCCGATAGAAAATTGGCCACACCGGCGAGCGTCTTGTCAGCTTCCGCGTAGAGGACATGCAGGATTGCGCCAACGAGCAGCGAATGGCTGGTTTTCTCCCAATGATTGCGGCGCTCGAGTGCGCCTTCGGGATCAACCAGAATGTCGGCAATGTTCTGGGCGTCACGCACCTCGCGGTCGCCGCGGCGGATCTCGAGAAGCGGATTGTAGGCGGCGCTCGCCGCATTCGTCGGGTCGAAGAGAAGCACTGGCCCGAAACGAGCGCGCCAGCCAGCCGTGATGGCAAAATTCTCACCCTTGATGTCGTGGACGATCGTCGAGCCTGGCCAGGTCAGAAGAGTTGGGATGACCAGGCCGACGCCCTTGCCAGAGCGCGTCGGAGCGAAGCAGAGCACATGCTCAGGCCCGTCATGCCGAAGATACCGGCCCTGAAAGCGACCAAGTACGACGCCATCGGCCCCCAGGAGGCCCGCGCGCCTGATCTCGCGCGCATCGGCCCACTGCGCCGAGCCGTAGGTCGTGACGTTCCTCGCCTCCTGCGCCCGCCAGACCGAGAGAGCCAGTGCTAAGACCATTGCCGCCACTCCACCTCCCGCGGCAATGGCGCCCCCCTGGAGGAAGATCGCCGGCGCGTAAGGGTCGAATTTGAACCACCAGAGGAAGAACGCTAGCGGCTGATAAATCGGCCAATGCCCAAGCCAGAACCAGGCGGGTCCAAGCTGCGGCTGGAAGGCGAGCCGCCAAGCGGTCCACTCGGTCGCCACCCACAGGAAGGCGAGTACGATTGTCGAAATAAGGCTCAGTTGACCCCATAGGATCTTGGTCGCGGACATGACGGCAGTGTTGCTGCCATTCGCGCGTGCGCAAGGACGACTCCATCGACATCGCGCGCTCGCGCGCCATAGCGCAGAGATCGGTGGGTCAAAGCGAAAGGCCGCGTTTGCGCCCAAAACTCCAATCAACACTGCCGGGACCGGCGATACCGCTCACCTGTCTGCCAAGCTCGCGCTCGAGCGAGGGCGCCCAGGGCACGAGCTGGAAGCCAAGGCCATTGTCGATCATGGCGAAGCGGCCCGATGCCAGCGACAGCTTCTGCCGGTAAACTCCAGAAATCAGCTCGCCTGCTTCGCTCGGTAGGTGCGCAAGCCCTGTTTGCTCGGCTAGCCATCGTCCGACAGAATCGAGCTCGCGCCGGCGCAGGGTCTCGATCAGGTTGCGGCCGAGCGTAACGTTGTCGCCGTGGCGGCGGGCAAGTGCCCGCTCTGCCAATACATCGATCCGCCGCTCCAGCGCGGCGCGGACATCACCGCCAAAGCCAGCGCGTGAGAGCTCGACAGGCTCGCGCGCAACCAGGCGCCGGTCGAGCCAGGTGGCACCTTCCGCGACAACCTGCTGGTCGAGAGTAAGCTCGGAGCGCACCGCGAGCGCGATCCGCGTTCGGCCGTGCGCGTCCTCAAAGCGCCGAAGCTCCACAATCCCACCGATCGGCCCATCGCCAGCCGCCTCCATCTCCGTCAGCTTCAGGTGATGCAGGCGCCCGTCGATCCCATCGACAATGGCAAAGGCGGTGCCTTTCAGCTCATCATCGAGTCCGCGCGCAACGAGCCGGCCGATGACCGGCTCGCCATGGCTCTCGCCTTCGAGCGCCCAGGATGACGGTGTGCGTTCAGCGCCATCCCTTGCAATCGCCTTGTGCAGTCGCTTGATGATATCACCGCGCTCGGCGAGCGCGCGCAAACGGGGCTCGACGTCGCTGGCCATTACCCACCGCGCGGGCCCTGCGGGTTCCGCCAGGCCCAGCCGCTCGAGCGTCCGCATCCGTCCGATCCGGATATGTCGCAACGGGTCGCGCGCGACCTCCCGATCCGGCCTCAAATCGATCACCCCATCTGCCGCACCCGCTTCCCGAGCAAGCGCCCGATCGAGCCTGGTCCAGCGTTCGGCCGTGACTTCCGCTTCAAGGTTTTGGCGGATCTCAAGCTCCGATCGTGGGCCAAGCTCTCGGGTGACGAGATTGCCGGCGCGGGCGCGTAAGCCGGTTGCCATATAGTCACGGCTGATGACGAGATCTTTTCCATCATCCGCGCGGCCGCGAACTAGGACGTGGATGTGCGGGTGCTCGGTATTCCAATGGTCGACCGCGACCCAATCAAGCCGGGTGCCGAGGTCGCGTGAGGCCTGATCCATGAGCTCCCGGGTGAAGCTGCGTAAGCTTTCCAGCTCGCTCGCTGCCTCGGGCGAAACGATGAACCGGAAATGATGCCTATCGTCCTCGCAGCGCTCGGCGAAGGCGCGTCCGTCTGCATCATCTGCAACAGCGTCGAAAAGTTTGCCGGGCGTCCCGTCGCGGGTGACACCGTCGCGCTGGAGGTAACCGATATGGGCCCGCAGCGCGCCCGGCGAACGCATCCGGCGCACCACCCGGGCCTTGACCATGGCGGTGCGGGCGCGGTTATTGTTCAGGCGGGTCGCAGCAAGGGTCGCGACCCGCCCGCGCCCGAATTGGCTGGTTTTACTGCGGCGGCCCCGCGACTGACCGCCGGCTTTCTGCGCAGCTTTGAGCGCCTGCGCCAGAAAGGATTTTGTCCGGGGCGCGCGGGTCGAACGGATGCGGCCAGGACGGATGCGGAAATCCTCATTACCGGTCATGGTGCGCTCCGCAGGGTGTCGAAAGCCAAGTGACAATAGCGTTTTGCCAAAAAAACCAAGTTGCGCCGGCTATTCGCAACGTTTGCAACATCACTGGAATTTTCAGGTAATGCTTGCCCAAACCGACCCGCCCACCTTTTGGCTTTTATCCTGCTAGTCTTAAGTCGTCCGATCCCTGCTCTCTCCCAACCATTCTCGAACTTGCGATTACCTGCGACTCTGTACGACGAACTGCTATTGTCATCATCGGGACTGCACCTTCTCCGATCGCTGCACGAACAGCCCCGTCGCGGGAGGTTGTAGGCTACGCGCCTCTGCATGAGGCAGGCTCTTCGACCGCTCCATTGAGCGCACAGGTGATGTGGAGCTGCCGCCAGCTGACGAGCCGCCGGACAGCCCGACGAAAACCGGAGACTGCTGCCAAGGGACGATTTGTCCGACGGCCAAAGTACGGCGCTCGCGTTGCTCAAAGCCGAGCAGCGGTGCGAGTCTTGCGACGTATCTTTGCGTTTCCTCAGGTAACCGCCGACCTGTCGCCAAGTGTTCCTCATAACGCCTCGGGCCTGCGCTATAGGCTGCGAGAAAGCCTTCCAATCCAAAGCGATCGAGCATCTCGCGGAGATACGCTGTTCCTGCGAAAATATTGTCATGTGGGTCAAAGGGATCGATGCCAAGCTCGTAGCGGACGCTCAGTTCGACCCAGGTCTCGGGCATGATCTGCATCAGCCCAAGAGCTCCTCGGGGCGATACAGCGCGCCCATTGCCTGCGCTTTCGAGCTGCATCACAGCAATGATCCACTGCTCCGGGATGGCAAACCGGCGGGATGCTTCCGTCACGAATGCTGCGTACGAGTTAGCACGCGAAAAGGTGGCCAAGATCGCGGTCGGCGCTGCCGTTGCGACCTGGGCCGTCGCGCTCGACGACACTTTGAGCGACCAAAGCGCTGCAAGCAAACATACGCCGACCCGCCCACGCCATAAACGTCTCGGCGCCGCCACGGCTGTTCGAGACAAAGCAATCCAGCGCAGAACACGTGCCCACTCTGACCGGCCTTTGTTCGCGACTTCTGCGGCAAATCCGGCCGGGAAGGAGGAACGGGCCCGAGACCAATCGAGGCAGAAAACTGCGATACGGGCTGGGAGCTCGAACAAGATCAATTCTCCTCGATCCACACGGGGAGCGCGCGCCCGATAACCGCCGAGATGGGGATGACGCCAAAATAACGACCATCGAGCGAGTTGGCGGACTGCCAGTTCATGAGGAAGACTTCGCCTGGAGCCAGCACGCGGCATCCTTCCCAGACGGGCAGCGGACGACCGCGGCCATCGCGCTCGCGCGCCTCTCCCATCTCGATGTTGTCGACTGTAATTGCGCGCCCTGTTCTGCAGACCGTCTGACCCGGCAAGGCGAGGACTCGTTTGAGCATGGGCACGCCAATCGGCAAATAGCCGTTCCTATCGAGCAACCGCGCAAGCGGCTCTGGTGGCCACACGGCCACCAGCTCGGTAACCTGCAATGATCGCGCTGATTGCAAACGATAGAGCCCGATCGGAACGCTTTCTGATGCATTCCAAATGTATTTTGGCAGCCGGTTTCCGGGCGTGAACAGCGTCAGGGCGGCGGCGCCACAGGTCGCAAGAACGATCATCAAACGGCCAGTCACGGCGCCAACCTCCGGCGATGCAGCCAGGCCTGGTGGCGAGCGCGCGTGTAGGGCCGCGGCTTTTCGTTGACCGAGAGACGGTTGTGAACGTGGTGCCAATAATCGGGGGCTGCATCGGCGGGATCGATCCCAAGTGCCTCCATCCCATCGATCAGCTGGAGAACGCGTTCGACCTTTGACCAGCCAGACAGTCGCAGCAGACTTTCGCCGCCGGGACTGACCCAAGGAACGGTCGAATAGCGCTGACCGGGCGCGGGCGCTCGCAAGATATCGACGCGTGACAAGACGGCCCCGAAGTCATTGGAGGTGCAGCGCACGAAGGCAAAGATGCTGCCTGGCGCAAACGAGAGAACGCGCCGGTGGCGGTCTATGATCCGCTCGGATACGGGACGGCCAAACCGAACACGGTTCTCGATCCGCTTTTCGAGCCACAAGAGCTCAACGCTCGTGAAATCGCTCACCTGTCACCTCGGTGTTGTGAGAAGACGGTTTGTGTGCCGTACAAGCGCGCACGAGGTCGCCTAGTCGGGGAATACGAGACGGAGCTTTGGCTCGTTCGGAACGGTTGTGGTGAAGCATGGCTGGGCCGCAGCTCCACCTATGCGCGTGGCTAAATGACGTCTCCTCCCGTTCATTGATCCAGGAGAACGCAGGCCATCGGCACTCCGTTGGCCGGCGGATCGACCTCACCCCGGCCGCCGAAAGCAGAAGGTCGAGAGCAGCCTTGAGCCAATCGGAATCGCGCACGGTGGTACCGGGACCGACGAGGGTCAGGATCTCGCACGGCGCCGTGGCCATCAGCAGTGATGTTTTGAGGCCAACCTCAGGTGCTGCGACGAGTTGTGAAGCGGCCCAAATCAGGACGTTCCCATCCCAGGTTCTCGCTATGCGGGCTTCGGGCACGGCCTCGACAGGAATCCTGATGGTCGCCGTGCGGAAGTCGATCCCTACAATTCGCTTGGATTGCGCCAGCGAGAGGGACGAATAACCCGACGGATCTTGCGTGTTGCGCGGTGCCAGATCGCAGGGAAGAGCGCCAAATAGACCCAGCTGTTCGCGGTTCGAGCGAGACCACCCGCCGGCAGAGAAGTAGCCGTTCGGCATGGATCAGCGCCGCTCCTTGCCTGCATAGGGAATGGGTGTATGCCGCTTGGCGGGCAAGACTCTGCCGGCCCCCGGATCGCTCGTGGAGGTCTTGGCTCCGCGGTCAACCCACGCTTTCAGATCTTCGAGTGCATAGACCACGCGGCCACCCAGCTTGCGGTAGGTCGGGCCGGTGCCATAGGTTCGGTGCTTTTCCAGTGTGCGGCCGGACAGGCCAAGAAAGCGTGCGGCTTCGGGCGTGCGCAGGTATCGCGGCGGCAAGCCGGCGTTCGGATCGGGCATTTGAGAGGCTCCGTGGTGTCTGGCGCGCGAGCGAGTCTGATCGCGCGTCGACGGCCACAATGGCGGAGCAGAAATACTTAAGGGGATGCCGAAGATGGGATCGTGATTTCCGGCACCCCTGCTCTATTCCTTGCGAGATGACGGGCGGAGCAGTGCGCGATAGCCGCCACGCATTAGGGCCAAGCCGGCCTGAACCAGGCGGATGGTCCGGCTGCGCAGGTCGTAGGTTTTCCAGACGCGTTCAGGGATGCGTTTTCGGCCGAACAGCACCTCCGCGATGACGCGATAGGAAGCGCCATCCATGTGTCCATCGAGTGCCCGCAGCGCCAAGACCAATCGTTCGCGGCGCTGCGCTGAAAGTTGATGAAAGGGAGGTCCTGGCGGGCGGCCGTTGATCGCGCGCCACAACCGATGCGAGGCGTGGGCGCGAAGCACATAATCCGCATCGAGCGGCAGTTCGGCCGCATAAGAGGCACTCAACTGCGGCGCCTCTTTCAGCCAAAGATGGTGCTGGGCTCCGTGAATGCGCAACACGGCATGCCAGCCGTCAGCTGCCTGTCTGATGCTGCCCGATGCAAGATCAGCAAGCCCTAACCCGGCCCCAACGATTTCTGAGCCGGAAGTGCTGCGAACAATTGGCACCACCGCGGGCAAAGCCTCGGGCGCCCAGAAGATTGTCTGCTCGTGAAAGGACCCGTCCGGGTCATGGGCGAAAGCAGAGGCCCCATCTCCTTCGGAATTCGGAGCTCACATGTCCGCCCATCGACAAAGCTTCTCGGTAGTCAGCTCGATAGTTGGGACTACGACGCAGGCTTTCCCAGGCCAAGTCCGTCATCTCCCCTGCTTTGGCGCGCTGATACGCCTCCGGCGAGCGCCAGTCGAATTCAGGCATTGCTCCGATCCCCTGCACGATTGCGGCGCAATGTCTATGAAGCTTGGGGTTGTCAGGGTAGTTATTAATATCGCATCACGTGATGCGTGCTAGGCATCACGGTTGCAGAGGAGAAATCGGTTCTCGCTTGCGAATTCCAGATAGGAGATTTTTCTTATTTGGCCGCACCACCGCGGAGAAAATGGCGGTAACCGTGGTCTGCCATCCATTTTGCTCGGGCCAGATGGCTCTCAAATGCATGACGAGCGCGCACCGGCTCAAGTTGCGCATCAATATGCAGGACGATCCGTGCCACTTCCTGCCAGTCGGCGCCGTCGGCCTCGGCATCAAGAAGCCGCCAATACGTCACCAGGTGTTGCTCGTCATAGGCCGTGAGCACCGGATCGTCTGGAGCTGAATCGGCGACATCAGGATCGAGCGGCGGGGTCTGCATGGCTATTCACCAACATTCGTCTGCCGGATATTGATCCCAATCCTTGAGTATCTCCTCACAGCCGTGTTAACTCCTTCAAGTCCAGCACAAATTCCTCAGAGCGAGGTTTGATGGACCGGGCTGATGCCCTGGCTTCCGCGTATTATAACACGTAGCGCCAAAATACGCGATTGCTTCCTATCCTGCGGATGGATATTCGCAAGGTTTTTGGAGCAAATGCGCGCCGATTTCGCTTGGCCCTTGGCCTGAGTCAGGAGGCCGTTGCAGAACGCATGGGCGTCGATCGCGCCTTCATCAGCAGCATGGAGCGAGGGCTACAAAACGCAACCCTCCTTACAATCTGGCAAATTTCTCAAGCGCTCGAAGTTCGACCTGCAGAATTACTCGAGGAAAAGGCATCCAAGATTCGTCCCTAATTTTCGCTCTGGGATGGCGGGACGGGCACGTGGCCCGCACAGATTTTCCGATTTTCCGTCAATCGTCGCGACGCCGAAGCCTGCGACTTACATTTCGTCGAAATTCGCGCACCCGAGACATTACTCAGATCCCCTTCCCGAAAGCGGAGTTACAAAACTCCAGGTTGCGGGGCGACTTGCCGATTATGCATCACGTGATGCATGCAGGACATCACGGCTTCAGGAGAAGAAGTCTGTTCTCGCTTGCGAATTCCACATGGCAAATTCGTCCTATTTGGCAGCGCCGCCGCGGAGCAAATAGCGGTAGCCGTGGTCTGCCATCCATTTTGCTCGCGCCAGATGACTGTCATATGCATTTCGAGCGCGAGCGGGTCACGTTCCGGGTCAATATGCAGCACAATGCGCGCCACTTCCTGCCAATCGGCGCGGTCGGCCTCGGCATCAAGAAGCCGCCAATACGTCACCATGTGCAGCTCGTCATAGGACGTGAGGTCCGCATCTGTGGGCGCCAAATCAGCGACGTCTGGGTCAAGCGACGAGATTTGCATGAAAATCCTGCAAGAACGATCTGGGAATACATATTATAGGAGGTAAACCTCATAGTATGTAAAGACGCAAACTTGCGCAGATGGACATGCGCAGGTTGGTGGGCCGGAATTTCGCACGGCTGCGGAAGCAGAAGGGCTTCACGCAGGAGAAGTTTGCGGAAGCGTCGGGTTTTACCCAACAGTACATCAGCGGCTTGGAGCGCGGTCAGCGCAATCCCACTGTGGTGACACTGTTCGAGCTCGCAAGCACGCTTGGCATCAGTCACGTCGATCTGGTTCTGCCTGATGAGGAATTTCGGAACGAGCGCCCGAAAACGGTGAAGCGAAAGTAGTGGGGATTGCCTAATTCTGCATCGTGTGATGCGTGCGCAGGGCGGCACGGTTTCGGTGAGAAGTCTGCCCTCGCTTGCGACCTTCCAGAT
This sequence comes from Bradyrhizobium sp. ARR65, assembly GCF_000472385.1. Lineage (GTDB taxonomy): Bacteria > Pseudomonadota > Alphaproteobacteria > Rhizobiales > Xanthobacteraceae > Bradyrhizobium. Next base: position 43,896 of record NZ_AWZU01000045.1, on the reverse strand, counting down.
GGCAGATTCTTCCTACTTGTCAGCGCCGCCGCGAAGCAAATGGCGGTAACCCTGGTCTGCCATCCATTTTGCGCGCGCCAGGTGGTTGTCAAATGCATTACGAGCGCGCACCGGTTCACGCTCCGGATCAATATGCAGGACGATCCGTGCGACTTCCTGCCAATCGGCGCCGTCGGTCTCGGCATCAAGAAGTCGCCAGTACGTTACCAGATGTTGCTCGTCATAGGCCGTGAGCACTGGATCGTCAGGAGCTGAATCGGCGACATCAGGATCGGGTGGCGGGGTCTGCATGATCTTACGGACAGGGCGCGACGGCACTTTGTTCAGTATATCGAGGTGCAATATACTGAGCAAGCGGCATCCTTTCCCGCATGGACTTGCGGGAGACATTCGCCACCAATTTGCGTCGTCTACGCAATGCCAGGGGATGGTCGCAAGACGAACTTGCTTTAGAGGCTGAGATAAGCCGGAGCTATCTGAGCCAGCTTGAAAAGGGCGCGTACTACGTCAGCATAAAGATCATTGGCCGGCTTGCCGACAAGCTTGACGTTGAGCCTGATGAGTTCCTGAAACGGCCTACAAAAAGAGGCCGCCCTAAATAGGTGGGCCCAGTACGTGTTACCTCCCAATCCCATGTTTGTGGTCTAAACGCCTGATCTGCTTCTCTTTGCTTCTCCTCGGCGTGGAGCGCGCTCTTCCAGCGCGAGCAGAGCAGTGCGCAGCGGCGTAGATCGGAGCGTGGAGCGAGAATCTCGAGCTTAGCCAAAAAGTACTCGCGGCCTCCTTGAGGCGCTTCGACCAGTCCGCGCCGATCTAGGCCGGTCCAAGTAGAAGCAGGAGCTCCGCCCGTTCTGTTCTGCCCGTTGGGCTCGGCCACGATGCGGACGCCCTGACCTGTAGCCTCAGAACGGTGATCTCGTCCTGCCGATCGTTGCCGACGTTCCGTGATCGCAACTCGAGCTCAGACATTGCTCGGATCCCCGGAACCAGAATGGCAAGTTCACGTCGCTAAGCGAGTTGTCAAATATGCATCAGGTCATGCGTACACGCGATCACGTGATCAGCGGGAGAAACCTGCTCTCGATGGCGCATCCGGAATGGCAGATTCTTGCTGTTTGACAGCGCCCTCACGAAGCAAGTGGCGGTAACCGTGGTCCGCCATCCATTTTGCTCGCGCCAGATGGCTGTCATATGAACTACGAGCGCGAGCGGGCTCACGCTCCGGGTCAATGTGCAGCACAACCCGGGCCGCTTCCTGCCAATCGGCGCGGTCGGCCTCTGCATCAAGAAGTCGCCAGTATGTCACCAGATGCTGCTCGTCATAAGGCGTGAGAGCCGCATCTGTGGGCGCCAAGTCCGCGACGTCCGGGTCAATCGGCTGTGTTTGCATTAAAGTCCCGCTACAAAGAAAGGCGCATGTACGTCACCCGATGCTTCTCGTCATAGGTCGCGAGCGCCCGCTTTCTTAGCGCCATATCGGAAGATGCGGCGCCATATTCATGTTGGTTCTGCATTTGCAGCCCTTGAGAGCGCTAACAATATTGCCATAATACTTTGGTTATAGCCAGTGGTTTGATGGCCTACCAAATGGCTGCTTTAGCGCATGAAAGCTCGTGCGCTCGTGGCCTGGAATGTGCGCCGGATCCGCGTGGATCGCGGTATCCCACAAGAGCAATTGGCGTACGATGCTGGGATCGATCGGTCGTATATGAGCGGCCTAGAGCGGCAATCGGAAAACCCGACGATCGATCTTCTTGATCGGCTTGCCGAGACGTTGGGTGTACATTTATCGGAATTTTTTCTTCAACCCCCCAAAGGAGCGCCGACGCCCAAGACATTGCCTAAAGGTCGCAAATCGGTGCGCTCGCGTCGCAAGAAGACGTAATCTTCCGCGAATGCGGCGGATTGGCGCCAGGCGGGCACGCAACACTACAGAGCAAGATTCTTTCCGACCTGGATAGGGAATTCCAGTCTGTTGCTGGATCTCGGGCCCAACTAAATGCCAGCCCCTTCGCGCTTCTCGTAGCAGGTGGCGGGGAGTACCCCAGCTGGAGACGCAGACACACCGCACCCGGACCCGAGTGCGCGATCCCGGGAGACGCAGCGGCCAAATTCAAATGGTCGCCACGATCTAGCTTAGACCTATTCTGACGGAACCGCTACCAAGCGAGTCAGTACGAAAGGCGCAACCTGCACAGATAAAGTGGGGGCCGTGAGTGGTCGTGCTCTAAGCTCCCCAACCAAGTCGCCCGCGACCTACTCGGGCGAGCTCGGCAGCGCGCGTCCTAGTCGCCGTGCTTACGTGGCCGGAAGCAGAGCAGCGTGTACCCATCCGCCGTCGTCATTGTCGGGCAGCTCGCGTAGATCGGCGCGTTGAACGAGGACTTTCCAAGCGTTAGCGAGAGAGTAGTCGCGCGACGAGTGCGCGCCGACCCGGTCCCGGTCCACGCAGCTGCGGAAACCCCGCCCGTTCTGGCTCTAGCGGTTGGAGTCGGCAAGCAATGGGGACGGCCTGGCCGATGGCTTCACAGTGGCGATCTCGCCCTGGCAATTGTTGCCGATCCCTCCCCGAAAACGGCATCTCACAAAACAGGCTGTCGGGTGAGTTGTCAAACATGCATCACGTGATGCGTGCAGGCGATCACAATGTCGGACAGGAATTCTGACCTCGCTCGCGACTTTCCGGATGGCAGATTCTCCTAGTCAGCGCCGCCGCGAAGCAAATGGCGGTAACCGTGGTCTGCCATCCATTTTGCTCTCGCCAAGTGGCTGCTATATGCATTTCGAGCGCGAGCGGGCTCACGTTCCGGGTCAATACGCAGTACGATCCGTGCCACTTCCTGCCAATCGGCGCGGTCGGCCTCAGCATCAAGCAGTCGCCAGTATGTCACCAGATGCTGCTCGTCGTATGACGTAAGCCGCGCATCTGTCGGCGCCCAGTCCGCGACATCTGGCTCAAGCGGCGATGTCTGCATGATAATCCTGCAAGAACAATGCGATCCGGGGTAATGGGTGTGCTTGCCCGACACGCATTGAAAGCCGCACCTTTAGCCGCATTCTGCCGATCGAGCCCCCAATCAAGATTTAGTCCATCAGGGCGGGAAAGGTTGGCTCCCCTTTTGTAGAAAATACTCCGTGGTGGAATACTCTGCAAGAGGCTGCCCTCCGGGGCATGAACATCCGAGAGGTACTGGCGCTAAATTTGAGAAAACTCCGGCAGGTGAAAGGCCTGTCGCAAGAGGAATTGGCGCACCGCGCGGATATCGACCGGACTTACATAAGCGCGCTCGAGCGGAGCGTCTATGCCGCCAGTATTGATGTGGTTGATAACCTAGCCCAGGTATTGGGCGTTGAAGCAGCCGATCTTCTCAAGCGGCCTTCGCGATCGAAGTCAGACTGAGGCGTAAAAGCTAGAACTCAAGCGGTCCGGTCAGCATGAGCCGGCGATCACCAGCACGCTGGCGCCAGACTTTCGGCATCAAACGTTTCCGGGCCGAATTGGAGGACGCTAACGATCTTAAATTTGCATGCACGTGTCCTGCTGTCTGCTGCAAAGGAAGAGCCCGCCCGATCTACTCGGGCGGGGCAGGCACCGCGAGTTCTATTCGCCGTTCTTCCGCGGCCGCGACCAGAGCAGCGTGTAACCGTCGCCGTCTTCGTCGTCGAACAGGTTCGCGTAGATCGGTGCATTGAACGAGGGGTCGTCGAGCTTGAGCGAGAGATAGTCGCGGCCCTCCTCGGAGCGCTTCGACCAGGCCGCTCCGATCTCGGCGCGGCCCACGTAGACCCTGTGGCTGGGCGCGTTCTCGCTTCCGCGATCGGGCTCGGCAAGGATGCGGACCCCCCTGACCTGCAGGCTAAGCGTGATGATCTCGCCCTGGAGGTCATTGCCGACTTTCTTGAAAGAACCGATGATAGCCATGTCACTTCTCCTTCAGTTGTTTCGAGCCCGCGACCACCGCGGGCCTCGATGGCGCTTCAGCTGGCGAGGACGATCGGCGACGCACCCAGTTGCGGGCCGGAGCGCAGCGGAGGACGCCGTCGTGGAGACTTTCTTGACCCGCGAGGAATGGGCTTCAGCCCAGGGGAAGAAAGTCTTGAGACGGCGTTGCGGCTCAGACGATCGAGGCGCAGCCGGTCTTCGGCAGATTGAGCCATCAAGAGGCGAGGTGCGTCCGCGCGCCGAACAGCATCGGGGAGAAGACGTGGCTAATATCGGCTGCACCATGCAAGAGGTCGGCTTGATCCAGCGCAGAGAAAGAAACAGCGTGCGGGAAAAGACGGACATCGTTTGCCGGAACTCAGCTGCGACCGCAACCGAACCATTTTCCACTACGCGCTGCGCCGAACGATCAACATCGCGGTCCTCTTGCGCTCCGAAGCGGTCGCCCAGCACGGCACAGATCGACAGGCCCGATCAGGCAGCTGCCGACGAAACGGTTAGACCCCGAGGCGAAGGATCACCCGCCGTCCGTATTGGGCGCAAAGACAGGTAGCCTCGCCGCGAGCCGCCCTGCCCGATTGAGACGGCGTCGATCCACCAGCAGCCGCGTCGACGTGCGGTCCAGGTACAGCTTTGCGGCAGACAAGGACATTACGCCGACCCTGCGATGCCCGAGGATCGCCAGCTAATGCTGCCGGGGAACAAAAGCCTAAAAAGCATGGGGCACAGCACTAACGGCGGCCGGTTGGAACGAGCGGAGCAATCGCGCTTATCAGCTCAGCTTCGGCCAATGCCTGTGAGGAGCGGACCAATAGTTCTGCCAACCTATGGAGTGAGGCCACACTGCCAATAAAGAAAGGAAGAGCGCATACCGCGAGTTCAAGGACGAGCCGGCAGATGACCCAATCCGGAAGCATATCCGAATTGATCGAATGGTAAGCATGGTGGTGGCCCGACCTGAAAGCTGAGCGTAACGCCTTCCACGACCAGGGCGCTATTCAAAATGCGTCCGAGACGATGCGTCAAGAAGCGAGGCAAATCCGGTATGCTTCGATTGCTCCCGCGGTCGATCGCAGAAGACAGCGTCGAGCCAGCAAGGCTGCCGACGCAATTGGGTCTGATTTTGACGATGACCAAGACGGCGCTTACGCGCCGCCATCGCCGAACTTCCAGACAGGAATGCCGAGCCGCCTCGCCTTGTCAGCGAGATTGTCCTGGATGCCGGTGCCAGGGAAGACCATGACTCCAATGGGCACCAGCGCCAGCATCGCATCGTTTCGTTTGAATGGCGCAGCCTTGGCGTGCTTTATCCAGTCGGGCTTAAAGGCGATTTGCGGTACCTTGCGGCTCGTCGCCCATTTGGCGGCGATCAGTTCGGCACCTTTCGGCGAGCCGCCGTGCAGCAGAATCATGTCGCTGTGCTTGGCGTGGACCTTGTCGAGACGGTCCCAGATGAGACGGTGGTCGTTGAAGTCGAGGCCACCGGTCAGTGCGACCTTGGGTCCGGCCGGCAGCATCACCTGTGTCTCGGCGCGGTGTTTTGCAGCGAGGAACTCTCTGGAGTCGATCATCGCCGCGGTGAGGGAGCGATGGTTGACAAGTGATCCGGAGCGGGGCCGCCAGGGCGAGCCGGTGTGGGCCTCAAAGCGCTCGATGGCCTGATCGCGGAAGACCTCGATACAGTTGCGACGCTCGATCAACGAAATGCCTTCCGCGGTGAGCCGCTCGAGTTCGACCGATCGGACCTCCGAGCCGTCCTGCTCACGCTGACTCTTCCGCTGCGCCTGTTCATTGTCGTCGAGGTCGCGCTCGATACGGTGCGTCGCGCGATGGAACAGATTGACAGTCGACCAGAGCAGGTCTTCTAGGTCGGCCTCCATGCGGGTGTCGCTCAGGGTCGCTACGAGGGCATCAAAGATGTCGGCCACGGCGATGGCGATCGTCTTGCCTTCGGGAAGCGGCCTAGCGTCAGGCTCGTCGCTGAACGGTCGGTAGCCGAACAGTTGCAATTCGGTCAGAACGTGATCGGTTGGGGACGAGGTGTGCGGCGGTTCGAATTCGGTGTCGTCATGGTCGGTCATGGGAAGAGGTCCTTTGCCGGATCGGCCGCGCCCATCGCGGCCTTCGTGGCGATCTCTCAGACGGCGAGCGCGACGGACCAGAACCCGCAGCGACGTATCCGCCGAAGCCCGTGGGGCGTAGGTGGAAGCGGAGGGCCGAAGCGGCAGCGGAGGATGGCAGAGGCGCGGCTATTTTGCCTGGCGATGCAAAGGCGGCATCACCCAAAGCTTATCTTGATCTTGATCGCCGCCGGCGGAAAATAGCCGCACTTCTGCCATTGCCGGTCCGGCGCGCTGGCCGTCCGATCGCCCTCTAGAAGGCCGGCGCGGCTCTGTCCGACGGCATGGCCTCGCCGTGACTGGCCGTCGACTTCGAGTTCGAACGCCGGAACCTATTTCCCGATCGCTGTCCCTGAAGGCAAGAAGTGGACGAGGTCCTGCGGTGCGATCTGAATGCGCAAGGCTGCCCGAAGGTCCTCGACGCCAAAGCTGCGCAGATCTTCATTGAAATCGCCAAGCAGAGGAGACAATGCGATCGCCTCGATACCGACCGCTTCCGCGCGCTGGGTCAAGGCTGTCACAGCCGCATCTCCCGCCGTATCGGCGTCCCGGGCGATATAGAGCCTGCGCAGCCCAGGCGGGAGCAAGATCGCGGCCAGGTGGTTGGCCGAAAGCGCGGCGGCCATCGGCAAGGTCGGCAGTACATAGCGTAGAGAGAGCATGGTCTCCAAGCCCTCACCGGCCGCGAGCACGTCATTCGCCACCCCGAACCGGACCGCATTGCCGAGAAGATCGCCCATTGCCCGCCGCGGCGTATCGACCGGGGCCTTACCCAATCGAGCGGGATCAAAGCCGGCCGGATCGAGCCAGGTTCGGTGCGCGCCAGTAATTCGGCCAGCAAGATCCGTGACGCAAGCTATCATCGCGGGCCAGGTCTCTGCGGGCGACTCGTCGTCCGTACGGTAGTAGCAGCGTGGATGGAAGCGCAGGGCACCACCATGGTACGCCTCGGCAATGCCGCGATGGCGCAGATACGCCTCCACGATGGTGTTCTCAGTCGGCCGCGACATCGCAAACAGTCGTCGGGCCGCTCTTCGCGATCTGCCCTCGATCTCTGGTAGAACGGGTTGCGCCAGTCGCTGCGGATCCGGACGCGGAAGGTTCAGGAAGCGTCGCGCCTCTGCAACAACATCCCGAAAGTCGCTCAAGCCCATGCTCTCGCGAATGACATCGAGAAGGTCGCCATGCTCTCCGGTGGCGGCATCCGTCCATTTGCCGGCTGGTCCCTTCGGCGACTCACCGAGCCGGACGAACGTCGAGCGTCCCGGCGTGTTTCGGGCATCGCCGATCAGCCAGTAACCGCCCACGCGCCGGCCGTTGGAGAGATAGTGGCGGCACACCGCTTCGGCCTCGCGCGCGAGACGGTGTGCCAATTCGGCGGCATCGCGTGGCATCACGCGGCCGCGCCTTCGCAAATGCCGTCGACTGGGTAGCGTTCCGGGACCTTAGCCATAACTCTGGCGGCGCTGATACCGGCGGCGACGACCCTACGGAGCTTCCAGCAGATGATCTCGTGGAAGAGCTTGTAGGATCTGAGACGGTCGGGCATTCCCACGCTGAAGCCCGAGAGCCTAATGCGGTGTGCGCCCATGACGCGGACGCGCCAAAGCGGCGACCCACTGGCAAGGTCAATGCTCTCAGGCAATTGCTCAATCGAGAAAGGAGCATTCGCTTGGCGGACATTCAACTCGCTCAGCACCTTCTTGCTGAAGGACGCATCGTGCGAGGACGACAACGCGATCTTTTGGACAGCCCTTGACATCTTGTTCTCCACGACGAGCGGCCGAAAGCCTTTCTCTCGGCCTCAACCCGTCGCGGACACTGGCTCCGCCCTCTCACTCTCTTTTCGCGATTACAAATCGAAGATCGTTCATGCGGCCTCGCAGTCGGCAGGTTGCGCCGTTGTGGCCGCCGCGGCATCTGGTAGGAATCCAAGAAGATAGTCGGCAACCTTGCTGGCCTGCGCGGCAGCGCGCACGATCGCGCGATTGTCTTCGTGCAAGGCCTTGAGCCAGGAACCGATGTAATCGGCATGCCGCACGCTTGGGACGATGCCCAGCGACGCGCAGCAGAAGGCGGCGGAGATCTCGGCAATGATCTCCTCGAATGCGTATTTCTGCGTGCCAAAAGCACCCGACAGATCGCGATTGAGACGCGAAGAATGGCCGCTCGCATGCGCCAATTCGTGAAGCGCTGTCCGGTGCCAATTGATCGGCTCGAAATAGGCCGCTGACGGCGGTACTTGAACGTAATCCTCGGAAGGACAGTAAAAGGCTTTGTTACCACCAATCCGGAAATCGATGCCGCTTGCACCGATCAGCGCTTCGACCTGCGGCTCGATCATGTGCGGCAATGGCGTAGGCGCCGCAGAACTCTTGGCATTCAGATCAGCGCATTGGTCCGTGTTGAAAGCAGTGAAGCGCTTCAGAAATGGAACGGCCTGGGCTTCGTCTCCGGTTTCAATCGCCCTCTTCTTTTCCTCCTCAGGCACGAAGCGATCAGCATAGACAATCGTCGTGCCGCGCTCGCCCTTGCGGACATGACCACCCAGCGACAATGCCTGGCGGAAGGTGACCCAGCTCTGGCTTGAAAATCCCCGCTCGATGACCGCGCTCCAGAGGATCAGGACGTTGATTCCGCTATATCGCCGGCGCGTCGCGGCGTTCTCCGGCATCGCAAGCGGTGCTTTGACGGCCGCCGACCCCCATGGCTGCACCCAGGGCACGCACCCGGCCTCCAGCTCGGCGATGATCTTGTTCGAAATTTCCTCATAGAAGTTGGTCTGGCTGGCGCTGTCCCGCGAGTTTCGATCATGGTTAGGCATTGCGTCTCTCCGCAACGGGCGGCGCGAGCTCTCTCGCGTCTACGAACCCGTCACGGCAAAGCCGGCCTTCACTCTTACTCTTGCACCGTATTGGCACTGAGGCAGACGCTTTAGACCAGCGGCATCCGCGAACTTGCGATCAGAGTGGCACCCGATGTCGGGAGCAGCCGCAGTGGCCGCAGTCACATGGAAGAGATTTGGAAGCGGAGCAACTCGCGGGCGTGAGCCCGCAAAAAGAGCAGCCGTACGAGCGTCAGCATCGCGCCGCCTTCAGGCGGGACGCGGGACCGACTGCTGTCCCGAGACCGGTTAACAAGGCACCCGCAGGAGGGTCAGCATAGCGCCGGCGCGGAACGCGACGGGACCCGGGACCGAGTGCCTCCGGCGAGGGACACAATTTGAAGCGCGAGGGATCGAAGCCATCGAAGGGCCGAGACGGAAACCGGCTCGGTTCACGAGAGCCCAGCGCGGCACATGCCGCGCGCGCACAGATCAAGTTTTGTCAATGGAGGCAATCGAGGGCGATCAGCTAGGGCCAGTCGCTCTCAAGGCCGCCAAAGCGATAGGAGTGCGGTGGGGAACACTTGTCGTTTCCGACCAGGGAAGATTGGCGCGGCCTCCACGTCAGGTGAGGAACAGATTTGTCGGATTTCGGCGTGCAAGTCCGAGCCGCAAGGCAACGCAGATCAACTCCTGCATACCCGGTCGCGAAAGGCTGGATCGGCAGACGCGTGGCATCTTACCTTAGGGTTCCTCTATTTTGGCTAGGTTCCGGATAGCCAATGCAGGATCAAAGCCGATCGCTTTTGCAATATCGAGGAATTCTAGAACGCCGATCCTCAGTTCCCCGCCTTCGATCATCGCGACATACGATTGATAACGGCCTAGGCGCTTTGCAAGTTCGCCTGACCGGCCTTGGTGATTAGGTTCGGGATGCTCTTCGGGATGTTCAGCGGTACAACAGCTCCAATACGGCACGTTGCGTTCGAGCCAGCCGATATCGCGCAGACACCGAAGAACTTGCCCACGCGGAAGAAGGACGTCGTGTAGATTCGCAGGTGTGAGGAAGGCTCATAGCGCTCCCCTGAACGAACCCCGACACTCCATCCTTTAGCTCGTCGGAACCGCCCGAATTTGATATCGCGCCATTCCGACAAGCCGAAATCCAACTGCAGGTTCAATGTAGCTTTGGCGGAACGTTTGTCGGAATAGCGATTGATTTTGCTAGGTAAGCATTCGCCTCTCCTCCAGTGGCCGAACGTTGCCACACCCGGTAAATCTGCCGCATCGCCATGTCGATCTAGCCATCGGGCGCGCTGTGTCGCCGACAGGGCGCGACGTGGTGTGGTCCGTCTATAAGTCCATCTGCGACAATGTTGACTGAACCGGCGGGCAACCGGCTATGCGAAACGTTCGTGCATCGCGCTTAATGGTCCCAACGAGAGGCTAAGGCAAAAGGTTCGGTGCTGGTACAGCAACATCGGCGCATTTTGTCGCGTTGCCTTGCACCTCACTGTACTTCGTTCGCGCACCCGACAGGCAGTGATCCCTCCCGTCAGTTTGCATCACGCGTCCTATTTGCACTCCGCGCCAGCCGATTTCCACATCTGCTCTCGCCGAATCTTTTTCTCTGAAGTCTTCTGCATTTCCATATCGAAGTGGAGTTGAACGCAAGGTATTGAGGCATGCAGAAGCAAAAAAAGCTCGAGGCACGCTGAGCTATTGCGATCGGCCCTTTCCGGATCTTCCACCAGGGCAGGACCAGTCAAGAGATCGTCCGGCTTAGTAACCGATATAGGTTAGACATTTACAGATCGACTGCATTGATGCGCGAACCGGCGTCCATCGCACCACGTACTCCCCTCCCCGCCCGGTATCCCCCGGTCGGCACGTGGCCGGCACTCATGCGCGCCGATATGGCCGCCGCCTACCTGGATTATCGAGACACAGCTGAACTCGCACGCGCTGTCCGGCGCGGGGAGGCCCCACCACCAATCGCCTATCACGGAACTGGGCGCACGCGACAGCCAGTGTGGTCGAAGGCCGTCATTGATAGCCTCGCTGTGCAAACCAGGGCTACGGGTCATGACAGATCGGAAGATTTGGCCTCTCTTGTATGAAATTGACCCAAGCTCCGTCGAAACTTCCCCGCTACTGCCGGCCAAAGCCATTGAAAAGTGGTCGATGGGCATACTTCTTTGAGCCGCCGACTTGGGCTCGCAAGCAGGGCTGCCATGTCAAGGCTGAAGCATTGGGTGATGACTACGCGGCTGCCGTAGACCGAGCCGAAAATGTGCTGTTGCCCGCCTTCGACAGCTGGCGTTCAAGAGGATTGACCGACATGGTTCCGGCTTCGCCCACGCCCGGCAGTTTCGATTGGTTGGTCAGTGTCTTCCGGGCGCATCAAAAGTGGAAAGAAGTGGATCACAAAACACAGCGCCTGTACGAACAGGGTCTGGCGCTCTTCGCGAACCACAAGCTGAAGGATGGTAGCCGCGCGGGCTCAAAGCAACTTTCTGATTTCACGAAAGCATTCGTGGATGCAGTTTACGCGAAGCTGCTCGTCGTGGAACACGAAGACGCAGATGGCAACGTAGTCAAGCGCGAGCGCCGCCGCTTTGCAAATGCAGCCATGACCGCTTGCAGGCGCGCCTGGTTTGTTGGTCAGCGCGCTCAAGAAACGAAAGTGCCGGCGATCAACCCATTCTCGCGGATGGGCCTAAAAGCCCGAGCGCCTGGTCAGCCAGCGCGTCAGACGCCCACGGCAACTTGGGACGAGCTCGTCGCATTCAGGATGGCCGCGACGCAGCTTGGATACGGCTCAGTCGGAACGGCCGCGTTATTGACTTGGGAGTGGTTGCAGCGCGAGGAACACGTGTTCGGCGCTTTCGAGATCTCTCACTATCGGCCAAAAGAGCGGCCGAACAGCGTGAGGATTGTGCATCCGAAGAATGGCGAGGAGGCCTGGTGGCCCCTGTTCGACGAGGGGGGCGCGCCTCTTTTCCCGGAACTGATGGCCGAGCTCGATGCCATCAAGGAAACGATCGTCTCGGGACTGGTCTTTCGGCGCGATCATGAGCACCGCAGGTCACGTACCCCGCTCCCGTGGATCACAGCACGCAAGGATCTGCGTTACCTCCGGAGTATCGTAAAGAAGATAGCCGCAGCAGCTGGGCTTCGAAGCGAACTCTCATTTACCTCATTCCGTCACGGTGGCTTCACTGAAGGCGCCGACAGCGATCTCACAGATGCTGAGTTACGGGCGGCTGCCCGTCATCGGTCTACACGCCAACTGCCGACCTACGCCAAACGCACGCGCAAACAGTTGATCTCAGGCTCCAAGAAGCGCCGAGATGAGCGAACAAGAGCAGCGCTCGTCGCTTGTTGGAACAACGTGCAATCTCTTGATTGACTGTGAAACTTCGTCCGGTGCCTCTCTGCGCTCGCCGCCGCGCGCGCAAACCGCTTCGTCACTAACGGGCGGCACCGTGAGGTAAGCCGCCGTTGTCATGACCTTCTGCTCACCCATCATTTCAGAGCTGCAATTGCGATCAAGCCGACCGAAATGAGAGCCACGCTGACCAGCTTCTTGAATGACAAAAGGTTCTCTGAGCACAGTGACGCCGATCAGGGTGCTGAACAGCACGCTGCACTCTCTAAACGCGGTGATGTTGGCGACGGGATTGAAACTGAGCGCCCAGACGAACACGGTGAAGGACGCAACGCCAAGCACTCCGCAATCAGCGTTCGCGCTCTCGGCCGCGCCATCGCCGGCCGACGGAAGCGACCAATGGCACTTGAGTTTAGCTGCAAGTAGTTTCAGCGAAAGACCAGGATTCGAATTGTCAGATCCGATTTCGGTGGCGCGAACCAAGCCGGTCGTACCTTTCGAGGAGCCCAAACCGAGTCTCCAATCCAACCCAAGGGGCGGCAGGCTCGCCAGCGCTAATCACGGGTGATCGGCCGGATTTTGCGCCGATCACCCCGACCTCGCCAGCTTGTTCGTCGTAGGAAGCCCTTTGGATTCGCTTGGATATACGGCGAATGCTGACGGTCTTATCAGCTTTTTGAGATCCTTCAGTGCCTTGTAATATTTATTGCCGGTGACCAGACCATCCACGGCATTGAGTTCCGAGCAGAGTGAGGGTTCATCTTTCGTCGCCTGGACCATCAACCGCAAATAGGACCCCTGGTAACTTGCCGGGGCCGCCTCTAGGTACATCTGCTGAATGCAGCAATATAGTTGTTCGAGCGAGTTGGTGGCGGCACTCGGCTGAAGAAAATCCTTTGCGCGGAGTATCGGCGTATCGCCTTCGAGAACAAAGCAGGTTCTCTGATGAGAATTTGTGAGAACGCTCCTGCCGATGTACAGCTTCTCGAAAGGGCCTAAATCAAATCGCAGGGGCATCACATACCTCGATCGTGATGCTCGATCTTCAAGGAAGATGGTTAACAAGATGATAAAAAACGGCGGGGCCGAAGCCCCGCCGCCATGATTGTCTGTAGGCTCTTTGCCGAGATCAGCGCAGGAGCTGCAACACGCTCTGCTGCGACTGGTTGGCCAGCGAGAGCGCGGAGACCGCGATCGACTGACGGGTCGACAGCGCCTGGCTGTTGGCCGCTTCCTCGTTGGTATCGGCCAGCGTCAGGTTGGACGAGCCGGTCTGCAGCACGTTGATCAGGTTCTTGTTGAAGTCCTGACGGACCTGCACGACGGACAGGTTCGAACCCAGGGTCGACGCCTCCGACCGCAGCGTGCTAGCTGCCGTGGTCAGAGTGGTCAGCACCTTGTTCGTCGCGTTGTTGTCGATGAAGTCGACGCCGCTAACGAGATTGCTGAGCCCGAGACCCGCGGCATTGAACGTGACGCCGGTGATGTTGAGGCTCGATTTGCCGGTCTCGTCGAACACCAGCTTGAGCTGATCGCCATTCAGCAGGTTGACGCCGTTGAAGGAGGCGTCCTGCGCGGTAGTGTTGATCTGCTGCAAGATGTTGTTGTACTGGTTGACCAGGCTCGCGCGCGCTGTCTGCGCGACGGGATCGGCCACCGGGGCCGAAGCCGTCGACCACGTCAACGTGCTGGTGATGCTGCCGCCGATTGCGCCGCCCGCGGCCGTCGAACCCAGTGTCGAGGACGCGTAGTCGTTGGTGGCGGAGATCGTGAGGTTGCCGTTGGCATCGATCGTCGCTGTCAGGTTGTTGGCCTGCAGCGCCTGGTTGAGCTGGTCCAGGGTCTTGACCGTGCCGTTGGTTCCGTCGCCGAAAGTGACATTGACCGCCGTGCCGCCGTTGAAGGAGGTGAAGGTCAAAGTCTTGCCGCTGATGCCGCCGACGCCGGAGGTCCGAGCCGCGTTGAATGCGGTTGCCGTGCCGGTGGTCCCGGCGAGCCCGAGCGCGTTCAGCGCGTTGCCGGTACCGGTGATCGACAGGTCCGCATTGACGCCGGTCGAGAGCTTGAGCTGACCGCTGGCGTTGATCGACGACGCAATCTGACCCGAGGCGGTCGCTAAAGTAGCCGCACCGCCGGAGATCGTGGCAGTCTGTACACCGGTGGCAAGGTCGATCGCGTTCAGCACGTCGGCAACCGTGCCGGCCTGCAGATAAACGGTCGAGTTGCCGTTGCCATCGGTGACGACGTTGCCGCTGACACCAGAGCCCGTCGGGACGGCCGTGGACGCGGGAGTCGGCGCGTTTTTGAAGGTGATGATCTTGCCGTCGACGTTCAGACTCGAACCGTCCTGAATCAGCGAACCCAGCGAGGTGCTGCTGGTGGTCCGGTTAACGTTCACTGTGATGTTGCCGCCGCCCGTTGCCGCCGTCAGGCCCAGAGCCTTGAGGGTGTCGGCCTTACCGGTGAGAGCCAGGTCGGCGCCGCTCGAGCTGTTCAGGGTGACCACGCCGGCGGCAATCGACGATGCCGTCTGGCCGGCGCTTGTGGTGATCGTCGCAGCGCCAGCGCTGATCGCAGCAGTTTGCACGCCACTGGCAAGATCAATCGCGGTGAGCAGGTCGTTGACGGTCGCCTTCGGCGTGCCGGAGGTGCCGAGATAGACGGTCGAATTGCCATTGCCGTCAGTGACGATGTTGCCGCTGACGCCAGAGCCGGCCGAAACGCCACTGGTGCTCGGGGCGTTACCGGCCGCGAAGGTGATGGTGTGGCCGTTAACAACGAACGTATCGCCGGCCGCCGGGGACGATGACAGGGTCGTTGAGGTGGTGGTGCCGATCAGGGTATCGGTGCCAGCCAGGGCGGTCGTTCCGTCGGCCGCCTTAACGGCCGTACCAGTGTCAACGCCGGCAGTGGCGCCGAGCTTGGAAGCCGACGTCGCCGCGGTGGTACCGCCGGCCGCGCCGCTATAGAGCACGTTGGTCAGGGCCGTGGCGCTAGCAAAAGTGGTAGTGCCGCGCAAATCCGCTGACGTCGCGCCCGCGATCTTCGTCGAGACGTTCGACTTCGTGGAATAGCCGACGGTGGTCTGCAGCGCCTGGTTCGCGATCGACTTCGCGGAGTCGAGCAGCTTCTGCAGCGAGGTGATGCCGGTGTTGGCGGCCTGCAGCACCTGTACACCGTTGCCGATGCTGTCGAGCAGGTTGTTGATGTCGCTGGCGCGGTTGTCGAGCGACTGGGCGGTGAAGAAGTTGGTCGGATTGTCGAGAGCGGAGTTGACCTTCTTACCCGTGGCCAAACGGTTTTGGGTGGTGGCGAGCAGATCAGCGGTCGACTGGAGAGAGAGGAGGTTCTGGCGAACCGATGCCGAGAGAACAATGCCGGACATTGTGTTTCCTTCTGGGTTCAGCGTCAATTCTTTGACGCTCCTCTTGCTATCGGAGAGGGATTAACAATGGCTGTCCGCACATGGTTAATGTCTTATGAACTCCGGACTGCACTCTCTTTACGCGATGAGGAGGTCGCGAGCGGCCAAGATGCAATGAGTCGGGGCGCGAGAAGGCCAACATTGAAGAGAAGACTAACATTACTGCCTCTGAAAATCGGCCCAGTTACCCTGACCTTCGATACCGAACACCCGATTGGAAATCCGCCCGCGATACCAGAGTCATGAAATCGCCAATCACGGTTTGCATTCGGAGGCAGCACACGTGGCATGGACGGCGTACGCGCGGCACGCTTCCACTAGCGCTGAAAGTCGGCTGCCTTTGTAAACGTCGCCATCCCGATCGTGCTCCAGAAACCACAGGCCTGGGCATGGCTGGGATGGTGCAGAACCACCAGGGCCATCGCAACGAAAACGGATGACAGCAAGAGCACACGCATGCGGGTCGTACACCAAATATCTTGGTCGAAGCTTGGCCGACCAAGCGCTATGGATGCCGCCCCGGCTCGGCGCCGACGTTGCGCAATCGGGCCCATTCTGATAGCCAATGGAAGGCTGGGAGGAAAAACAAGCATCAATGATCTGGATCGCGGTGTCTGGCTGGCTCGCGTTTTGCGCGGCGCTGGTTGTGGTTCGTCTATCGCGGCAGCCGCGGCCAGAGTTTCGGGAACGGTTGCTTCGATGGGTGGTGCGGGGCGCGAGGCGACCGCTTCCGAAGGGCGAGCGGTTGCGCGGGCGGCGAGAGCGATAGGCGGGCGCCGGAGGCAGTCTCTGCCTCCTAATTTTTGCGAACTCCGACTCTGCGCAACTGTTGACCCGTCGCGGGTAGGTGATTGAAGCGTTGCCGCTATCGGCGGTAACACTCACGCTGCCGAATTGCTCGAGGAAGCCTTCGTTCCACCGCGCTGCATAATTCGTCAGCGATTGACGCATGGTGGGAAAAGCATAAAGGTCCCCACTTACGTCCCCAGGGCCCAGCTCGAGCCAAAGGCGAAGGGAAAATGATCAGACTGGTGGGAGGGCAATGATCCCAGACGTCGTCGACGATAATAGTACCGCAGCGCTGCTGCTCATTGTTCTCCTAGGTCTGCTAGCCGCCGCGATACTCGCGATTCAATATATCGTCCGGAAACGCGACGTCCTACACGGCGGCTTCATTGAAAGCCGAGACGACCGTGGCCGTTCCGGATAGGACCTTGCTGCCAGCACCGCAGCCTGCCTTCGCAATCGACGCCAGATTCAAAAAGAAGGGTGAGCGGCCCCCACGATCAGCCCAGTCCAGCTGCGGATCATGTGCGCCCGGCCATGCGCTGCCCCAACTCATAGCGACTAGGTCTGATCAGCGGAAGCATGCGGCTCCCTGCCCGCGCTCGCCGTAACCTTGAGCCCCGCCAAGAGCGCTGGGCGTACTCTGCTAGAAGGGGAAGGTCTGGGCCGGTTAGGAGATTCGTGGAGCCTACTCTCCACAGGAGTTCTGAATCAAAACCAGCGGGTTACGAACGCGTGCTTTTGTTCCAAGAGTAGTCTTTAGGCGGGGTAGCACGATGCTGATTGAGTTCGATCAAAACACGATCGCCAACATGACGGCAGCTCTTGAGTTTGTTTGCAAGAAGCTGCCCGCCAAAAACGACAACCGCGCGTCGCGGAAGCGAATAGCAGACGCCATGGTCGCTAGCGGGAAAGCCGGAAGGCGCACCTATGCTGATTTCGTAAGTGCGGGTTTTGCGGTGCTAGACGAGATCATCAAACAGCCTGAAGTCAAACGGTTCGGATTCAGGTGGTTGGCGTTTGTCGCCGCCCTGCGGCTTCGTTGATGCGTCAGACAGAACCAGCTCTATGCGGACGAGGGAAAACCCACTTTGTCTTGCCGAGAGAGTGATCATCCCGGCGTGACATGGCAGTGCCCATCACCGCCCCTTTCGCCAAACAGGCGGCGGCGCTGGCGATCATGGCAAGCCAATCTCGATACCCGCCGTCAGAGGGTGATCAGCTTGCCGCCACCGGGCAGGGGAATGGGATCGTCAAAGGTGCGGTGCCAGGCCTTATCCGGCATTTAGCGTAATCCCGGACCTTACGCCGCCTCTCAACCTCGAACGCGCAGAGAACTGGGCCTCATGGTCATGCTTGCGGGAGTGCAGCGCGTCTAAGTCAACACAAGTAAAAGCCCGGCTTCGGCTGGGAGCTTTTTGCGTTGGGGGAGTACCCCTTCGTCACCACGCCGACCTGATGAGCCGCTTGCGCTTCTCCGCTTCCGTCATCTCGCGATACTGCCATTCATCATTGATCAGGCGCCGCATCTTAGTGAGGCCGTGCGGATGCCACTCGTCCTTTGGTTGGTCTCGGTGTGCCCGTATCGCGATGATGATGAGGGTGAGGGGTAACAAAAAGACAATGCCGACAATCGATCCGAAGTAACTACTTCCAATTCCCATTTCCAATTCCAATCAATCCAACTTCAAAGCTCGCGTAGCGCCGCCGCGACCCGTTCCGGTACATCAGTCCAATCATCGCGCCGCGTCTGTCGAAACTGCCGCGCTGTCGGATACCACGGGCTGTCGGTGCGGCCGAACGGCCAGCGGAAATCCGTATGAAACGGCAGCAAAAGCCACACCGGCTTACCCATGGCACCGGCGAGATGCGACATCGACGTATCGACCGAGATCACCACGTCGAGCGCAGAGACCAGTGCGGCTGTGTCGGAGAAGTCATGGAGCTGCGCTGTGTGATCGTGCAAGGAGCTCTTTGCCAAGGCGTCGCGGTCGTGGTCCCGAACGTCCTTTTGCAGCGAGAACCATTCGACCGCGTCGGTCATGATGGGTAGAAGCGTTTCCAGCCGCATGCTGCGGTGTCGGTCGTTGATGAAGGCGCCGCCGCCCGCCCACGTGATGCCGATGCGCGGCTTGCGGTACTCGCCGAGCCGCGCGCGCCAAAATGTGGCCTTCTCTCGGTCCCCCTCGATATACGCACTAAAAACGGGGACTACGTCGGCGCCGAGCAGATAGGGGAGACTGAGGAGCGAGCATTGCACGTCGAAGTGCGGCAACGGCTCACCTTCCTCGATGATTGTGATATTCCCGAGCTGTGGCCGAAACAGCGGCGCCAGCGGCTTATAGGTCTCAAAGATCACGCGGCAATCCTCGCGCAGGATGAGGATCTTTAGATATCGAAAGAACTGCAGCGTGTCGCCAAGCCCTTGCTCGGAATGGATCAGGATGGCCCTGCCGGAAAGAGGCTCGCCGCGCCATTCTGGTTGTTCGAAGCTGCGCAGCCATGGCGCATACGACTTGCGCTTCAAGCGCCATTGGTAATGTCGCCAGCCCTCGACATAGTCACCGGCATCGAGCTTGATCAGAGCCTTGCCGAAATGCGCGTCGGCGTGCTCGGGGTCGAGCGCGATTACCTTGTCATAGATCCTGTCCGCCTCGGCATAGTGGTTCGCGTTGAGCAGCGCGACGGCAAGCCCAAAACTGGCACTGAAATGATTGGGATCGAGGGCGAGCGCGTTGCCGTAGGACAGCAGGGCGGCATCATAGTTTCGCAGATTGTAAAGCAGCACATTGCCATGCTCGCACCAGATGTTGGCGCTCGGCTCGAGTTTTAGAGCAGCGTTAAAGGCGACTAGTGCTTCATCATGGCGATCGAGCTTTCCGAGCGCGATGCCGCGATTATAGTGCGCCAAGGCGAATGAGGCATTGAGCGCGATCGCCTTGTCGAGAAAGAGCAGGGCTTCATCGATGCGCCCAAGTTCCAACAGCGCATCGCCGCAGTTGTAATTGGCTTCGGCGAAATTCGGCTTTAGCGCGATGGCTTTGGCGAAGGCCGCAAAAGCCTTGTCGTAACGCTTCAGCTTGAGGAGCGCGACGCCAAGATCATTGTTTGCTTCGGCATCGTTCGGGCTAACCTTAAGCGCCTTGCGGATCAGCCGCTCAGCCCGTTCGGCATTGCCTCGTTGGAATTCCAACACCCCTAGCAGGCGATTGGCGTCGAACTGCTTGCGATTAGCTCCAAGGACCGCTCGGTAAAGCTCTTCGGCTAACGTCAGGTTTCCTGCTCGATGCGCAGCGAGTGCTCGCTGCAAAGTCGCCCCCAAATCGATGTGCATTCCAATTCCAACCTACAACGTCACCTGCCCCCGCAGGTGGACTTTCCACAAGCGACGCTCCGCTTAACATCACTTCTGCCAGACCCGGCGCGGATAGAAGCGCAACCAGCGGGCGAGATCAATAGACGCTGTTGAACTCGACTTTAGTCGTGTGCATGCGAACGAGTTCTCGCTTGCGTTCGCGCATAAGTTAAAGAATGAAAAATTATCGACTCGACCAGGGGCACTCAAGGAGAAGTGCTTTGAACAAGATACGGCTGTTGTGCTCACCAAGCTTGGCCTACGCAAGAGGCAGTCACGGCTTTCGCACCTATCCAGTAAGCTGTGTTACGCCGCTAATGTAGCAATCGGCGCGGCG
Source organism: Bradyrhizobium sp. ARR65 (assembly GCF_000472385.1). GTDB lineage: Bacteria > Pseudomonadota > Alphaproteobacteria > Rhizobiales > Xanthobacteraceae > Bradyrhizobium. Next base: position 23,716 of record NZ_AWZU01000045.1, on the reverse strand, counting down.
TTCAGGCCTTCACCGACTTCGGTATCGAAAACCCTGACCGCTGCCCGATCGCTTGCCAGATGGTGGACCGTCGCCACTGTTTACCTGGCCTCGGCAGGCGCGCCAGGAGTTGGTGCCATGTGATTCCCCAAAACGGCGGCAACCGCAGATTGATCCAAGGCACGGCATGATGTACGGCCCGCAGCTCGACCAATGATCGGCTGGTCGCCGCATCGACGAGGTCGCGACCAGGAATAATCACGACGTTGATCCGAACCGCCTTCCTCGCGATCAGCTCGCCGATGTACTCGTATAGCCAAGGCGATTTCACCACATAAGGCAAAGCCTCTGGTGCGGTAGACAGCGCAAGATCTTCAAATACAGCATTAGCCGCCTCGTCCCAGAACGCATGTTTACCTCGCCGGGAGATGTGCGTGTCGAGCCCCAATTCCGTGAGATAGCGTACGAGAAAGCTCGTCCCTGTCCGTCCCCAACCTTTGCGCAGCACCAATTGACGGTTAGACGCATCCCGCTGGTCATATCAGATTTACGAGAAAGCTCCGTGCGCTCGTTCAGATCGCTTTTGCTGTAGCAAGATTCGTGTAGCGCCCAGCTCTACCAGCCGCTGAGCAGCAAAGCCGATCATCTCGCGAAAAGGCCGGCGTCCGGGGCCTTCTGCACAAGCGCGCGAACGTTCATCATCTCGTCGGCCGTCGGTGATTCCTAGAATCCGGTCGGTATCAGCAACCCCGACGCCATCGGCAAGCCACATCGCTGGCTCGTCTTAGATCTCCTCGCCGGATCACGCGCAGCGTCACCTCGTGCAGATACACTTGCAGCGCACCCTCTAGCTCGGTGAACTCCGGCAGCAGGACTCGATCGACGAAGCCCGTGACGCACGGATCATCATCGTGTTGCGTCGCCGCCGGCGATAGCGAAACGGCCGCAGCCCATATCGGCGGCAAAGCGCGAGAAAAAGGTGCCGAGATCACTGGTCGGGACCCCCGTGCCTGCAATAGTTGTCGACAGTGTCAGCTGGGACAAAATGCTTTAGCTAGCCGCATCGGCTGCCGCGAGTGATTTAGTGTGTGCTCGTAGATCTGCCTTAGGCGCGAAGCCATGTCATCAATATTGGGCCGTGCCCAGCGTGCATTCTTGACATCAGTATAATGCCCTTGTGGATCGTTCACGGGCTCGATGTCATAGCCGACGGTGTAGATGCCTGGAAGGGACAGTATTTCAGCCGGGATGCGCCAATCGCAGGTGATCACTGGGGTGTTAGCCTGCGACGCTTCGACAAGATTGAGGCCATACCCTTCGGCCCTCGATGCTGACAAGTAGACATTGAGTGCGGCGTAAAAGTCGGCAATAGAAAGGTTTCGATCGCCCGTATAGAGCCGTATGCGCCGATCCCCGCCGATCGCGTATTGAAGTCTCGAAAATTCGCCGGGCCAGTCCTGAGCGTCTTTGGACCGCAGAATAAGGCAACAGTCTTCGTTGCCTGGAAATGCACGCTGAAACGCCGCCACGGCTGCCTCCGGGTTCTTCCGATAGTAGTTTGAGCCAATGGCAAACGAGTAGCCGGCGACAAAGGACGGGAGCTGTTCGGCCGTGCGTACGCGGGCGCGGTGCTCCGGCGATGGCGTCGGCAACGGGTCCTTGTCGATCGCATAGGGCAAGAGACGGAATGGCCGATCCGACTCTGCGAATAATCTCCTGAAGCTATCGATCAGGATGTCGGTGCCGGCCGATATCTCGTCAAATGAGCGCGTTGCCTCGGCCCAGAATGACGGTGTGTCTTCCAGCTCCCAGATCCAATGGGCAATGATCGTTCGGTTGAGAAGCCATGATTTGTCGAACAGGCGCAGCGCCGGTTGTCCGGGATTTGCAAAGAACACGACATCCGAAATATCGAGTTGGTAGCAGTCAGCTGGTGAAATGCCCTTGGGAACGATGTTTTTACGGCCAATCGACGATGAGATATCGACGCGCGTGACCTTGGAGCCTCGGGATTCGAGTGTGAGCGACAGAAGTTCGGCGGCACGCGAGACGCCCGTGCCCGAACTGAAATAGCCCACGACGGCGACATGGCTACCGTTGAATTTTCGAAGTGGGCGTTCCTGCCGAAGATTAAAACCGTCCTGGCGAAAATTGTAGCGGGTGTACGATCGAAAAGCCAAGCGCTGCAGTGGCGCCGGCAGCGCCTTAACAAATTTTCTAAGCACTGGTGGTCCCTCCCCGCTAACTTTATCACACTCTCAGGCTGATTCAACGCGGCTAGAAGCCCACTCCGGCGACCTTTTTGGGGATTGGTACAGCACTCAGCCCAAAAGACACCGCATGGATGCCGCCGCCCTGGTAGCGGCGAACGGTGGCGGCGACGCGCGGCCTTTCCACCGAGCTCGCGCGCTCCCACACCAACTTGAACCGCATCGAGTTTTAAACTCCCGAGTGAACCTACGCTGCTGCGCGATTTGCTCAGCCTTCTGCCTGAGCACGCTGTACTTACATTTGGCTCGCCCTCGGCGTTGGTCGCAAAGCGACAAAACCACCTCGCCTAGAGCTTGGGTCCTCGCCGCAAGGGTTCCTTGGAGGAGAAGCGCCGCCGGTATCCAGCCACGTGCGATGGCCTCACTTATATTCTGAAATTTTCGTCTATGGAGGCCTGTTCGACAGCGTCGCAAATGCCGTGCGCGACCGCGAGATGAACTTGCTGTATGATCGGTGTCTCATCAGTGGGCGCGACCAACAAGTGATCGCATTCGGCGCTCATGGCTCGGCCCTTGCTGCCGGTGAAGCCTATCGTGACGAGGCCGGCTGCGCGCGCGACACGCAGCGCCGCTAAAATGTTCGGCGAGCGGCCAGAGGTCGAAAGCGCGAGTAGCACGTCACCGCGCATACCCAAACCTTCGACCTGGCGGGCGAAGACGTGCTCGAACCCGTAGTCATTCGATAACGCGGTCAGCACCGAGGTGTCGGTGGTTAGGGCAATCGCAGGATAAGCGGACCGCTCCTTCTTGTAGCGGCCGACGATTTCGGCGGCGATGTGCTGGGCATCCGCAGCGCTACCGCCATTGCCCACGATCAGGAGCTTATTGCCGGCCCGCAGCCGCGCAATTATGGTCTCGGCGATATAACCCGCTGTCGCAAGAATCCCCGCATCGCGCGCACATCGCTCAAGGGCGACAAGCGAGCGCTCCAAATGTAGGCTAATCATGTCTTGGGTCTGTTGGCTCAAGATACACCAAACGTTATTGTCTCGCTTTCTACTGGGTTCGTCACGGCTGCGCTACCGTAATCCTTGAGCCGCCCTGTTCCGCTTGTTCAATTTTGGACCTGGTCTGGACCTTTCCACTCGAGTTCTAGAACGACGGCTGAACGTACGGCTTCATTGCGGACGAGATAGTCCGGAAAGCTGTCAACCAAAGGTTTGCGGAGCTTCGAGTGGGTCTCTCTGGTCAAGTACGTGGCTAGCCTCGGGGAGAGATTGGGTCCGACAGGATTAGCGGCAGGGACGCATTCGCTGTCAAGATACGTTCGAATCCTCCGAATTTTCAAATTCAGACGGCCTACAAGGCTGGCGCAATTCTCGAAACCGGGGTACTAGAAGGCCTAAACCGGGCCGCAGTCAGCGGTATAGTTTGAGATGGACATGGAAAAACGCATCATTCCATTGATCATGTGCGGTGGCGCGGGCACACGCCTGTGGCCCGCATCGCGCGAGGTACGCCCGAAGCAATTCCTGCCCCTATTCGGCACGCACTCGACCTTTCAAGAGACATTGCTACGTGTTTCCGACCCCATGCTGTTCGGTAGGCCCGTCGTTATCACAAATGCGGCTTACCGCTTCATGGTGCTTGAGCAATTGACCGAGATCGGCATTGAGGCGGATGTTCTGCTTGAGCCGATGCGACGCGATTCCGGCCCCGCGATTGCCGCCGGCGCCGTGTTCGCGCAGGCGCGCGATGGTGAGGCGATAGTGCTTGCCCTCGCTGCCGATCACGTCGTTCAGAACAAGGATGCCTTTACCGCAGCCTGCCGCGAGGGACTCGCCGCGGCGGAAACGGGACGCATCGTCACCTTTGGTGTAAAGCCCGAACGCCCAGCAACTGAATACGGCTACATTGATGCCGGTGAGCCAGTTTTGGGCGACGTGCGGGCCGTTGTTAAATTTGTCGAGAAGCCTAATGCGGTGACCGCTGCCGACTATGTCAACTCAGGCTACCTCTGGAACAGCGGCAATTTCATGTTTCCCGCTTCCGTCCTGCTTGACGAATATCAGAAGTTTGATGGTGAGATCGTGCGCGCGGCTGCTGATGCAGTCAGCAAAGCCGGACGCGATCTCGGCTTCATCACGCTTGAGCCCCAGGCTTTCAGCGCGGCCAAGGCGATCTCGATCGACTATGCCGTGATGGAGAAGACCTCGCGTGCAGCGGTGGTACCCGTCGATTGTGGCTGGTCCGATGTGGGCTCCTGGCGCGCGGTGTGGGAGCTATCAGAGAAGGACATGCAGGGCAACGCGGCGCGCGGGATTGCCGTGTTCGAAGATTCGCGCAACTGTAATGTCTCGACCGACCATGCGTTGGTAGCGCTGGAAGGCGTTGATGATCTTGTAGTTGTCGCGACAGCCGATGCTGTGCTCGTGTCCCGTCAGAAGGACGCCAATGGCCTCAAACGTCTGGTGGCAAAACTCAAGACAGTCGCGCCGCAGGTCACCGAGGAGCACCTGAAGGTGCACCGCCCCTGGGGCAGCTACCAATCTGTCGACAATGGGGACCGTCACCAGGTCAAGCGGATCGTGGTCAAGCCCGGCGGCCGGCTATCACTGCAGAAGCACCACCATCGTGCGGAGCACTGGATCGTGGTGCGTGGCACGGCGCAGGTCACTGTCAATGATACCGTCGCGACGGTGCACGAGAACGAATCGATCTATATCCCCATGGGCGCTGTGCACCGGCTGGAAAACCCGGGCAAGATCATGCTGGAACTGATCGAGGTGCAGACCGGCAGTTATCTGGGCGAAGACGATATCATCAGGATTGAAGACGACTATCAAAGGTCGTGAGTTGCGCGGTTGTCACTTTTGATAATGTCTAATTATTTATGGATTTCGTGGCAACAGCTCAATCAAGATCTGTTTCGACGTTTGGAGGTCGCCCACTGAAAGCAAAGCTCAGCGGATGAGAGGCCCTCGTGCAGCTCCATTTCCACCGCCAGCGCTAAGCTTGCGATTCGAGCAAAACTCCAAAATACCGAGCTCGCGCGGCGCCATTTATAGAGCTCGAAGGCCGCCCGCTCCCGACCACGTTTGAAGGTGCGAGCCGAACTGGCGTAGCCCTAAAAAGCCAGCTGACGAAGCAGGCCACACTAGACATCAATTGTAAGCGCCAAGGAGACCCCACATACCGGGTTGGCGAGAGATCTGAGAGTCTTCGGCGTGGAGTGCCGGAGATTTGGTGATGGAAATTTCTGTAAGTAAGCCTATGCCTGATGACAGAAATTGTCAGGTGATCGAAGCGCTAGAGGCTCGGCCGCTTCGGGGCCGCCGGGGCCGATCAGCCGAGGCGAAGGCGCGACTGGTTGAGGAAACGCTACAGCCGGGGTCGCCAGCCATCCGGTCGATTTTAGCTAGAAAAGGCCCGGACGGGCTTGCGGCCCTGGTGCGCGACGCCGGCTCGGATCCATTCAACCGGTTCGCTATACGTGTTCCAGGAGAGCGGATAGAATCAAGATTGTTTGGTGGGATGGATCCGGGATCTGTCTTCACTCGAAACGACTCGAGAAATCGAAGTTTTGTTGGCCGCGGATAGGTCCGCATCGGATCCAGCTCAATCACGCGCAGTTGCTGGCGCCGGTTGACGGGCTGAACTGGACGAAGGTTCGTCCGATCATTGTGAAGCGCCCGGAAACGGTCGGTTGACAACCCTGCGGCGAATGGAATCAGAGCGCCAAAAGGCTTGGGAAAGTGGCGGCGAGTCTGCTCTGATGGGCGGCGATGACGACGCCCGATCCAGAACTTCCGACGACCCTTGCCGAAGCCCATGCGCTGATCCTCGCCTTAGCGGCAGAGCGGCAGGCCATCGAGGCCGAGAACAGCCGGATCGCTTCCGAGATGGCAACAGTGGCGGCGGCCAACGCCAGTCTTGCTGCGGTCAACCAGACGGCCGATGCGCGGATCGTGGAGCTGACGGCGATCGTGAAGATTCTCGAGCGCACGCTGTACGGCACGCGCTCGGAACGCTTGCGTAGTGACAGGCCAAGCGACGAGCAGATCGCCTTCGCATTTGACGAGATCGCCACCGGGGTTGCAGCCATTGAAGCCGAACTGGCCAATGCTGGCGACAAGGACAAGCCGAAACGCGCGCCGCGGCCACGCAAGGAGTTCGGCGCGCATCTTGAGCGGATCGAGATCGTCATCGAGCCCGAGGTGCCCCCTGGCTGCGCAGGGTTGGAGAAGGTCCTGATCGGCGAGGACGTGTCGAAGCGCTTGGACGCGACGCCGGCGAAGTTCCGCCTGATTGTGACGCGCCGCCCGAAATACGCCTATCGCAACCGCGATGGCGTGCTTCAGGCTCCGGCCCCCGCCCATCTGATCGAGAGCGGCCTTGCAACCGAAGCACTTCTCGCCCAGATCGCGGTGGCCAAATACGCCGACGGCTTGCCGCTGTACCGGCAGGAGGCAATCTACGCGCGCGACGGTGTCGATCTCGCGCAATTATCGGCCCTACTGGAAGGCTTCGATTGGCGGCTTGTGCATGAGGCACGGGAGACGCTGGCGCCAACGCAGGCGGGATGGTTGTTGGGTCCAATAAGGACAGTTCTCAACAACACGCCTCATTCCGCAAGGGGGCCTTCACCGGTCTTCACCGGACAGATACCCTTGAGCGCGGCGCGAACCCGTGGGCTGCCATAGCGCTGTAACCGTTCGGTACCTACTTCGCCGGAGCGACACCTAGCCACCTAGCCCCCATTGGTAGCGCCGAAGATGCGAAGATGCTGAGTTGGCCGGCGCTGCACGGCTGCACGGCCGGAACAAAGGTTTAATGTGATCGAAGCCGATCGCCAGGCTCACGAGTTTGATTCAAACGCACCCCCAATGGAGGACGGCACTATAGATGCGGGCGAACTGACGGAAGGGGATGACCGCGAGCGTCTTTGTACGCTGATAGCGAACAGTACGCTGATAGAGAACACGCTGATTATGTCACAGATCGAATCCACCTCAAGCCGCTTCGATGATCAGCCCTATAGCCGTCGTGACGAAGCTACCGACGAGCAATTTCAAATGCGGATCATGGCGATAGGGCGGTACATCAACGTAGCGATCTTCTCGTGTGGCACCGTAAGTCCAATCGAGCTCGACCCGGTGGCCATCTCTCCGCAGTAGGGATACCGCTCGCTCGATGTCTTCGCGGCAAAACAAAACGGTGGCGCCTTCGCTCAGCGTATCAGTCTCGTATAGTAGCGAAGTGACGTTGAACTCGGTTGTGTGAGCCGCAACGCCCCCGCGCCGCAGGAGGCGCATGGCATCGAGGATAAACTTGATTCCCTGGTCGATCGAGCCAAGGTGCTCGAGCGAACACGCCGACCATATGAAATCAAAGCTGCCGGTCAGTTCGTCTGGAAGCGCACGCATATCCAGAGGGCGAAATGCTACGCGCTGACGAAAATCGGCTGGCGCGCACAGATCCGGGTATTCCAGAGTTGGTAAGCTGTCGGCGTGCTGCGCGGTTTCGACCCATCCAGCTTTTTCGGCCTCCACTTCGCCAAGGTCAGTCGCAAGGACCTCGCATCCCATGCCGGCGAATAGGGCCGGCAAAGGCTCCCGACCGACTGCAAATCCCAATCCGCGCTTGCCTAATCCCAGCATCCCGCGTTCTGCAAACGCTTGGGCTATATAGCCCCACTCCCATGTTTTGCGGTGAATGAACACCGAACCGTCAGGCCGCGTGATGCCGAAGCTGGGGATAACCGATCTTAGACGCTCGACCCACGGTTCCAATGACCGCAGCTCGTCTAGCGAACATATACGGGATTTAAGCATCTGGCTCTGCCTCGCCATTTTTGCGGCTCCCAAAGCCATAGGTGCGCAAGCATGCCAACAACACTGCGGGAGCTACGGCGGCCCGGCGTGCACCTTTTACCTGGTTCACCTTCGAATTCGCCACCCACCATAGTCGGTGTCCATGCTATCGGAAGTTTGCACTCATTTCATAGGACTTAGCAGCGTCGGGCTAGTAACAGGCCTTTTTGGGTGCCATACCTTGTAGTTTTGGTTGCTGAAGATAAATTCGCACAGCTCGTTGTAGCAGTTGTCCCAGCTCGGCGGCGGCTCCAAATGTGTCGGCCGCGGCGTGAAACCATTAGCTGCCCAGCGCCTTAGTTCGGCTGCGAGTTCATGCGGATCGTCGCCGGAGAAATAACGTGCTTGGTCGCCCGCTATCTCGCGGAATATCGGCAAGTCGCGCGCGAGGACCGGCAGGCCGGCACGCAAGGCCTCGGCGATCGCTAAGCCGCAACTTGCGCGTTTCGACGCCATAAGGAGCCCAGCGCCCAGGTCATAAAGCGCCCGCAGCTCAGCGTCTTCGCAGCACTGGAGCCAGTGCAGCCGATCGCCAAGTTCGGACGAGTTCTGGAGTAGGCCGGCGAACGTCTCTGTGTTCCAGCCCTGCTTACCGATGATAATCAGCCCGAGATCCTCTCCAGCCTTCCACAAGCTCTTGAACGCCGCCAGGACCTGCGAATGACCTCTACCATTCTCCAAGGTGCCTACCATGACAACGGTGGGTCGCTTGCGCGCGCTATTGAGCGCGGTGAGGGTCTCCAGGGAAACATTCCTTGCCGAGTCCTGCGCATGGAAATCCCCACCAGGGCGAACGAGGCCAATCGGCAGCGGCATCTCGCGCAGTCCGGCCTCCGTATCAAGCCATGCAATAACCTCATCGGCGGCGACACAAGAGGTGCAAAGGGCAGCGTCAGCAATACGGACCATCCGTCGGTACCACTCAGCCGCGCGTTCGGCTGCGCCCGTCGGGAACAGATCCGGGTGGCGCAACGGCAATAAGCTGTGGACCAGAATAACAATTCGAAGGCCTCCCAGTCGTAAACGCCGCAGTTCATCGAACTCCGCCGCCGTCAGTTCTGGATTCACATCGATGCATAGCAAAATATCGCCCGCTCGAACGTCCACAGGCACTTCCGCCAAATTCAGTGACGCATGTCCCAGCATTGCGAGGGGCACCGTATAAGTGTAGCGGAGCCGGCCATCACGGATGCGAACCGCCTCGCCCCTCCAGCCTTCAGGTGGCGCTTCGAGGGCTCGGTAGGCAATCTCGCGCACCAGTCGCTGACCACCCGAAGAATGATCACCACGCACCAGTCTGGACATATCGACCAATAGGCGCGGCCGACCGCCGCCCCTCCAAGGCGATGAGAAATTACGGGCAACGGCTTGCGAGGCAATGGACACGCTGTTCGGCACACCGGCCACTGCCCGCACGTCGGCTAGCATGCTCTGCGCTACGACCGGGACATCGTGCTTCGCATAGGCTTGCTCGATCGCGTCAACGTAGCGCGGTGCAATCCTCTCCGGCACAAGTTCTTTTAGCGCGTATCCGCGGCCTGCGGCCCCAAGCGAGGTCCGTTTGGTCGGATCCTTGTGCAGGTCGACTAATGCCGACGCAATGTCGGTGGCGTCGGCATCATGAGGTAATCCGAGAAGGACATCATCGGGTAGTTCGGCCGCCGACCCGTAGCGATTGGCGATCAGCGGAAGCCCAGCCATTAACGCATCGGCAAGGGCAGCCGAGGTTTCGCCGCGTGAGTTGATGCGCCACTGAATCGCTACGTCAGCCGCAGCCAGCCATGTGTCCAATTCCTCGCGCTTAACCCAGTCAGTGAACTCAATACCGGGTACCGAATTTACCCAATCGCCCAACTCTTCTCGCATATCCTGAGCGATACCGCCAACAAAAACCAACTTTCCGGAGATACCCGCCTTCTGCCAAGCTTCGATGAGCAGCGCCGGGCATTTTGGCCGTGCAACGTAACCGAAGCTGCAAACCACGAACGTATCATCGGACAGCCCAAGCGCTGTCCTTGCTGCATCTCGGTTCGGTCGATCGCGATCGGCTCGGACAAGTGGGATAACAGCGATGTTGCGTGTCGCCTCTGACCCGAAATGCTGTTCGAGAAGCTCAACACCATGGCGAGAGTGCTGGATCACGCCGATTGAGTTCTGCAACACAGTGAGAGAGCACGGGTATCGACGCAGCGCAGCATCCCGCCCATGCTCGGCATCAAAGCGCAATGCCGGATAACCGTGGGCATGAAGTAAAATGGCGCGGAATTGGTCAGGTTGACCGTTGGTATGTTGCACCCAATTCATATAGTCGGACAAATTGGCATCGTGCAGCACCACCATTCCCGGGACACGCGGCAACAGTTCCTCGATCTGGAATCGATGGAAACTGGAATTGCCGATTTGATAGAGCACCCGCTCAAACTGATCGGCCTGATGCAAGAAGCTACCAGGCTCTAGGTGCGGAAAAGCGCCGGCTAGCCACGGGTCTTTGACATTTGTTTCGCTGACAAGCGTGATGTCATAATAGCGGGCGAGGCTCGGGAGCAACTCAGCGCTGTAATCGGAGATGCCACTCGGCTGCGGCGGCAGAGGCGACACGAAGGCTAATTTGGAACGCTTTTTGGGCGCTGGCTTAATACGCGATTCAACGGCGCGGCCAGCACGTATCTTCTCTAGTGCGTCCCAAGCACGCGCGGCCGAGGACTGCCACGTAAAACGCGCGGCTTGAACCGGTCCATACGCCGCCAACTCCTCACGGAACGCCGAGTTCTCCAGCACTTTCCGCATGCAGGCGGCCATTTCATTAGGGTCGCTGGGATCGAATGTTGCATCCTCCCGGCCGATCACTTCAGGAAGGCTGGTAGTGTTGCTTGCGATTGCCGGCGCGCCACAAGCCATCGCTTCGGCAAGTGGCAATCCGAATCCTTCGTGCAGCGACGGGAACACGAATAATGTGCAGGCTGAGTAGAGCGCGTTCAGATCTCCCTCGCGCACGAAAGGGACAATGACGAAATCCTGTGGCGAAACGTGGAGCTCTTCCGCGTTTTTCCGCAGTGTTGATGGGTCCACCTTGCCAACAATCACCAATTGGTGGCTCGCGCGCAGCGAAGCCGGCAGACGCGCATAGGCCGCGATTAACCCAGCTTCGTTCTTTCGGAGATCGCCGGCGCCGAGGAACAGAATGAAAGAGTCCCGCACGCCATATCGTTGAAGAAGATCAACCTTTTCCTGACCAGATAGTTTGGTCGGGCGGAAAGTTGGAGCGATTCCGGCCTGTACATTGAAGACTCGGTCAGGAGGAAATGCTAAGTAGCGGATCGCCTCGTGCCGACTTGACTGGGAAATGGCCAAAAGCCCGTCGCACAACAACATCTCTTGGGCGCAACGGTAATACCAACGTGCATGCCGCGTGGATTCATCCCCGAAATACTGCTTGTGGCGGACGAGTGGAATTAAATCGTAGCACGTCGCCACCACCGGCAGCAGCCGCTGATGGCGTGGCTGCAAGCTAATAACGTTTTCGTCGGCTCCCTCGAACAAGCTGGTGACGTGGACGAGATCCGGTTCCAACGACGCCAAAAATTGCATGCGCAACATTTCCGCAACATTTCGTAGCGGCGACTCTGCCGATGCAGATGCACCGCTTGGTGGATGCCATAGGCGGATATTGGAACGCGGTAGAATTCCGTCGAAAGCCGCCGCGAGTTGCTCAGCTGAATCCATGAATGCGCCGCTGAGCGCCACGATGACTTCATGCTCGCGTGCCTCTCGCGCCATGGCTATGGCAAGTTCGCGGGAATAACGGCCAATTCCGCGCGCACTGCTAACACCCTGAGCTCCCTGCAGATCGATGACGAGGCGCATCGTGTTAAATCCGAAGGATCAATGGATCATGTGAGCACGGTAGTATTGCCACTCGTCCCCTCAAAGCGTTTCCGCGTCTGCCAAGCCGCCGTTTGTGAACTGGTAGTATGCGCGAGTTTCGTCCGCACTCAGGTCTGGAATGGGCATAGAACTAACATTAGTAGAGGGAGGAAAGGACAAATCGGACGATTGCGCAGTCCATTGCCTACGTCGCTCCGCGGCGCCCTGCTCGTACGCGCGATAGCGAAGCCGCAACCAGTGCACTGGGCGAGGTGCTATGAGATATACCAGTCGCATGCTGCGGCGACCACCTGGCAACCACAGAAAAAAACGAGCACTACGATGAAAGACCCTACGTGCAAGTTCCTTATTCCAACATTGACCAATCATGCGATTGGGCGGACCGGGGAGCATGCGGCCCACAACGCGCAGTGGCGCGGTAATCCTCCAAGACGTACTGCGCCGTACCTGCGCCAATGTTTCCTCGGCGCTCCGCTTGACGTCAGCCAGCTTGACAACAAGCGCGTCTCGATGCCGCTCCGCATCGGCCAGCTTAGCGACCAGCGCGTCTCGCTGATGGCTCATGTCCCTGTACTGGCCCTGCACCTCAGCTGAAACGGCGGCAGCTTGCTGCATAGCCTCGGCGGCGCGTTGAACTGCTGCCACAGCCTCCTCTTCAATGCGGGCGGCACGTTGTTGCGTCTCCGCTAGAGTCGCAATCGTTTGTTGAACGGCGCCTGCTGCTGCGTGCACAGCTTCGGCGGCTTCAGTGCGCGCCTGCTCGGCGTGCTCCAAGCGCTCGGTCAATTCTGGCATCGTCATGAAATTATCAAAAATATTCGGCTGCACGCGAAAATGTTTTTCCAAGTCAGCCTTCATCTCATCGGCGACGTAGAAGCGGTTCAGCCCGTCAAACCAAACAAAGGAATAGCCCTGCCCGGTTAGCATTTCCTCCCAGGCAGAGTAAGATTGCTCCTGAGATTGCGGTAACGTCGCCTCGGCTAGTACAATCCAAGGGCGGAACGCCGCAAAATCGGCACCGGCCAGGACCTCGCCCTCAGTGCCTTCCACGTCGATCTTAAGGAAATGAATGGCGCCCTGTGGACGATGGCGCCGGCAGATCTGAGCGAGCGTCTGAATTTCAACGACTTCCTCCACCACCTCGTATCCTCGAGCGCGGTGCGTCATCGCTATCTGCCGGTCGAAGGTGGAAAGTCCAGTGCCTACCACGTGGAAAAAGGTGAGCGACCCGGCTTCGCGACCGATACCAACGCGGAGGTTGATGTCCCGCGGTCGCGCCTTGTTCAGATCGGAAAAGTAAGTGGGGCTCGGCTCTAAATTGATACCACACCAACCTTGATCATAGAAAATCTTAGTTACGGACAAAGAGGAAGGGTCAGCCGCTCCAACATCGATATAAAAGCCATCACGCACGCTGCGCAATGCGCGCCACAGCATGATATCTTCTTGATTCTGCGCGGCAGAAGTCAGCTTCACAATCGATCCATTCGCCAACTTGAAACGGAAGTAATTTGATCAGCGGTTGTAGTACAGGCTTGGCGGGACCTCAAGTCAGCCTTGGCGCCCATCCCTACCTGGCCAAGCAAACTTCAAAACCTGCACATCCCATATTGAAGCGCCAAAAAACGCATGAGCGAATCGTGCAAGTCGATGCACAATCGAACAGGACCAATGGATTGCGTTGCGTCGGCGGCGAGCGGCGCTTCCGGGCGAATACTCTCTAACTCTGGGCGCCCCTCTGTATTGCAAACGACCCCATACGTGCAACCACTTTTCGACACTCGCGCCCGCGCTGCCGTTAGGCCGCTTCTTCTCGCGCAGCTCGAGTACTCCCGGCAGCGCGATGAGCCCCGCTGCCCTTTTTTTCGTCGCCCAGGTTGCTCCACCGAGCAATTTAGGCTCAAATTCGACCTGGAAAGGATCAAAGGGAGTCGAACTGTGGATCGGCAATTAATGCAGCGCGCTCGAGTTGGAGATCAATCGTGTCGAGCCAGCTAATTCCACGCCTAGCACTCGATATGCACGTTTTGGCGAAGGGGGTGGAAACCGGCATCTACCGCGTGTGCGATGAGCTTTTCCCGCGCTTGACCCGATCACCTCACCTTGACGTACGGTTGTTCTGCAGGGAAGGCGACGAGACAAAAGCTGCGTCTTATGTTGCAAAAAAAAACCTGACGGTGCCGCACTTCAATGCGGCAGCAGACACGACCTCAAATAATGCGGATATTCTGCTATCCCCTTTTGACGCGCCCCCGACGAGTTGGTTACTGGACCAACGATTGCTACATGCACACATTGTATACGATGTGCCCGCCCCAACTCTATCTCCTTGTGAAGACACATCTGAAATACAAAACATCGTAGACAGCCTTGATGAAGATACTGTCGTTTTTGTTGTTTCTGAATTCACAAGAAAGAACTTGCTCAGAGCCAGGCCGGATCTCAATCCGGAACGAGTTATCGTCATCCCGATTGCAGCGGGATCGTCTTTTCATCAATGCAAGGATCTGGCCGCCATTTCCGCAGTGCGCTCAAAGTACGGAATTTCCGTCGACGCTCCTTATGTCCTCAGCTTAGCAACACCAGGAACCTACGATAGCCTTATTCAAGTCATAAACGCCTTCGTCCTTTTTATGGAACAAAATCGCAAGAGCAATTTGAACCTCGTGCTTGCCGGTATTTCAGACCGGAAGTATCCGCCATTGCTAGACGCACTTACAGCCGTTCGTCACTGGAGAGATCGCATCACACTCATGGGCCTAGTGAACGATGACGATCTCGTACCTCTCTATAGTGGCGCCATGTGCTATCTGTCTCGACAAGAATTCAGTTTGCATCCACTGGACGCAATGGCCTGCGGGACTCCCGTCATTTCAGTTAACAGTTCATCTCTTGCCGAGATAGTCGGCCAAGCGGATTTGATGTTAGATACCGATGACATGCAGGGCGTCGCCAATGCGTTGCTCCAACTAGAGTCGTCTCCGCAGCTCAGGCTGGATTTAACAAAGGCCTGCTCCGAAAGGACAAGATGGTTCAATTGGGATACGTGCTCCGAGGTCATTGCGGATAGGCTTTGTAGTGCTTACGCCCGTCATTCCAAGCGGCCACACCGTCGGCGCAGTCGCCCGCTGGCTCCTGGTGTACTGGTCAGGAGTGCAATGAACGCCGATGGGGTACTGCAGGGCAATTTTTTGAACTATCAGAATGGAGCACGGGGACCGATCTTCTCGTCATCAACCAAACGGCAGAACAGGGATTGGCCGCGCTGGATGGATCGCCTGCAGCAACAGTCATGTTCGAATTTTATTGAAGGCGGCCTGCGTACTCGCGGAAGTGTCAAGAGCGGTACCGCGGATAGTCCGCTTGTGTCCTATGTCACGGTCGTGCGCAACAATACAGCGACGCTTGCCCGTACCATTGAAAGCGTGCAGAACCAAACCTATGGAAATGTCGAGCACATCGTGTTGGACGGCGCTTCCACAGACGGTACCCTCGACTTAATCCGGCAGTATGCCGATCGCATTGATTACTTTGCGTCCGAGGCAGACAGGGGCCTATATGACGCTGTTAACAAGGCCGTTCCATTAGCCAAGGGCCAACTGATTTGCATTCTGAATTCAGATGATTGGCTTGAGCCGGACGCTGCGGCGATCGCAGCGCATCGCATGAGAAGATTAGTCGACCGCGCTGCGCTCTTGCTAACTGGCGCGCACGTTCACACTCTAGACGGGGGCCTAGAGTGGTATCCTGACTTCGTGCATCCGGGCTCCTATTTTAAATGCGCAGATGATTGTCATAATGGCATCTATGCCACTCGATCGGTATATGAGAGCACCGGCCCATACGACACGACCTATAGGATAGCGGCCGACTTTAAATGGATTATGGCCAGCCTCGATGCAAAAGCAACATTTACCTACACGAGAGAGGTGACGGTCAACTACTCGATGGGCGGAGTATCGAGCGATGCTCGTCAACACAGTGTTGAATGTATGCGAGTTGTACGAGATCGATTTCCGATGCTGACCGAAGCAGAAATTTACGGCCTTTACAACTGTTTCTTCAAATATCCAGCGATACCGGATCTCACAGGTGGGGTGGCGAGCCAAACTACCTTCTTAAGGGAATTGTTTGCTAGGCACTCGTTCGATCCTGACTTCCTACAAGCACTGTCTTGGGCCAGCCTTGAAAAACTCGAAAGGCTAACTCTGGGGACATCCCAAGACCAGTCGGCACACGACGACAGCCGCCCGTATTCACCTTTGGCACCGAGCTTCAAGGATTGGGTCAAAGGCACCCTCAAAGCGCACCCACTACCGTATCGGATAGCGGCGCGGACGTATTCTTTGATCCGTAAGAGGCAGTGAAATGGCGCGCGTCGCATACGTCGATCATTCATATCACAAGACCACCAAGTCTACTGATTTCTTACCGCAAATATTGCGGAAGTACGGTCATACCGTCGACCTTTTTTGGGACGAGGCTTGGCAAGGAGGCGCTCACATCGAATGGGGGGCGGTCGCTTCCCACGATGTCGTCATTATGTTCCAATCTTATTGCCCTCCGCCCGCTGGTCTCAGTTTTCGGCAACTGCATCCGAATGTAATCTACGTCCCGATGTTAGACCAGTTCAGTCTATCGAAGGGACCGCTCTCAAATCTGGCGAGCTTCTGGGAACCATTCCAGGGCTCGAAAGTCCTGAACTTTTCAAATGCCCTACATTGCATGACAACGGCCTTTGGAATTGTCAGCCACTTTGTGCGCTACTATCCGCCAATGGTGGACTATCCCCCGGCGCCCGGACAAGGTTTACATGGCTTCTTTTGGATTAGGCGAGAGAACGAGCTACCCTGGCAGATAGTTCGGACGCTCATAGGAAATTCGCGCTTCGACAGCTTTCACATTCACTTGGCAACCGATCCGGGGACGCCGCATGCCCAATTGCCGTCAGCCGACGACGTGACGCGCCATACGATTACGACCTCCAAGTGGTTCGAGGACAAAGCCGACCTAAACGCGCGCATAGCCCGCGCAAACATCTATTTCGCGCCAAGGCTTGAAGAAGGCATTGGCCAGGCCTTCTTGGAGGCGATGGCGCGGGGGCAGTGCGTCATTGCGCCAAACCACGGAACGATGAACGAGTACATCCTACCGGGCTTGAACGGCCTGCTCTATGACATCAACAATCCCAGGCCGCTCGATTTCTCAAAGGTCGGAGAACTCGGACGTCAAGCTAAAAAGACAGCGTACGTCGGGCGCCGGCTGTGGGAAGAGGCGGAACAGGAATTACTCCAATTTGTCCTTGCCCCAAGTGAGTGCCTTTATGTGGGTCGATACCAACACCCCATCTTGACAATCTCTTCTGCGCCATCCCCGCGATTTGTGCCGGTTGACCCTGAAGGCGGAAATTCATTGATCCGCGCGCTGCGGCGTGTACTTGGTCGGTATGCCTTTGTCCGGGCAACTTGGAGAGGAGTAAGGAACTCAATCCGCTTCGCGCGCAGAATTTGACGTGGTCCGCTAGTGTGGAGAGCTCGGAATGAAAAAGGTCTTCGTCGCCGGCCATCGCGGACTTGTCGGTTCTGCTACAATTGCGGCTCTCTCGCGCTTGAAATCATATAGACTCGTCACCCGGACCCATGACGAGTTGGACCTCGTCAATCGGAATGCGACCAAGGAACTGTTCATGAAGGAACGGCCGGACTATGTCGTCATGGCCGCCGCTAAAGTGGGCGGCATACTTGCTAACGATACTTTTCCGGTAGATTTTCTTCACACTAACCTAGCAATCCAATTGAGTACATTCGAGGCGGCTCATGCGGCCGGAGTCCAACGAATGATCTTCTTGGGGTCTTCTTGCATATATCCGCGTGAGTGCCCGCAACCAATACGGGAAGATTACCTTCTCACGGGTCCCTTAGAGGCAACCAACCGCCCATATGCATTGGCGAAAATCGCAGGTGTCGAGTCCTGCTGGTCTTTCAACAGGCAGTATCGGACCCGGTATCTGGCGATAATGCCGACAAACCTGTATGGACCAGGCGACAACTATCACCCCGAGCACTCACACGTGCTGCCGGCTTTGATTCGTCGTTTCCATGAGGCTAAAGTAAATAATGCTCCATCCGTTACCGTATGGGGTACCGGCAAACCGCGCAGAGAATTCATGTTTTCGCTCGACTTGGGCGATGCCATCGCGCATCTCCTCGGCTTACCCGACGAACAGTTCAATAGGCTGACCAGTCCGAATGTCACGCCGTTGATCAATATCGGAGTGGGTCAAGATACGACGATTAGGGAGATCGCTTCTTTGATCCGATCGACTGTCGGATATGAAGGCGGGATCGAATTCGATATTTCAAAGCCGGACGGCACACCGCGCAAGCTTTTGGATACAAGCAAGATGTCGCAGCTGGGCTGGAAGGCCAAAACAAGCATCGGAGTGGGATTGACGCTCGCTTACGAGGATTTTTTGCGGAGGACCTTCGGTGATTGAAACGTCGGGGGCTCGCGCCGGTCCCAGACGCATCACGCGCCTGTGATTCCGGGCGCAATCGGGCCGTGAGCAGCTCAGCGACGCCGACGGCCAGACGAACTGTGAGCGTCACGAAAGGATCACCGATGCCCGGGGTTGACTCGCGCAGAATGCTCTGGATAGCGCGGTCGGGATGATTGACGCCGCCGGCACGCGGTGATGGGGTGATCGCGGTTCGGAGGGGCAACGGGGATCAGAATGACCAGCGAGTCGCAGCTGCGCGAGAAGCTTCGGAAGATCGAGGCGTTGTTCGGGGGTGCCGGAACTGCTGGTGAGCGCCTGGCGGCGGAAGCCCCGCTGCGGCGGGCGCGTGCCCGGGTCGAGGAACTCGCTCGCCACGATCCTCCGATCGAACAGCAATTCTCACTTCCCGACCAGTGGTCTCGGCACCTCTTTCTGGCGCTTTGCCGTCGATATGTCAATCGGCGTTTGCACTCGATGACTCAGGCATTTGGTATCGTAAATCATCTTGTGCGTTACTACCAGGAGCCAAAGGCACGGCCAGCTTCGTTTGACGGCGTCTGCGCGCTTTTTGGCTTCGCCGTGAGTGCGAAATCTCATGGTCAACGATACGAACCTTGATATCTCGCAATCACCTTGCGAGCCTCCACCTTCAGCTCGCTGTAGATCCAGGTGCCCCACCTCCCCGGCCGCCGACCAAAGCGGAAATCAATCAACATAACATAACTATTTCAAACTGGTTTGGAGACAAAGCAGAGCTCGATCAATTACTTGAAAAAGCCAATGTGTTCTTTGCCCCTCGAGCTGAAGAAGGCATCGGCAATCCTTCCTCGAGGCGTTCGCCCGCGGTCAATGCGTTGTTGCGCCCAAGAACGGCACGATGAACGAATACATAATTCCCGGGGTAAATGGGGCTACTATACGACCTTGCAAATCCTACACCACTAGATTTTAGCTCGGCCGCTGAAAATGGCATAGCTCGCAAGGAAAGCCTCGTCGATCGGGGCACTTGCGTGGACGGCATCCGAGCCACAGCTGATCGACTTTATTTTGACCCCGAGCGACAAGCTTTTTATCGGAAAGTATAAACATCCTGCGTTGGCGCGCAAAAACCCGTCCAACGTGGAGCAAATCCGGCGAAAGCTGTCTCACCGGCTTGTTCATATCTCGCGCAACTATCAGATATTTCGTGCTACGCGCGCATTTTGGTATCCTTTGGTCAGGTTCGCGCGGAACCATCTCGGCACAAAGAGCTAGCTTTAAGAAATGAAGGGCAGGCGGTAACGAGCTCATGAGAGCGGAATGGAGAGGCTGTTGACACCCAAGAAAGTATTTGTTGCCGGAGATAGTGGCCTTGTTGGATCGGCAACGCTGCACGCCCTTCGAAAGCGAGGTTGCTACGACGTAATCACTTGTCCACACGAACGACTGGATTTGGAAGATCGCCAAGCGACGTATGACTTCTTCATGCGATCTCAGCCCAACTACGTGGTGATGTGCGCCGCAAAGGTTGGTGGTATTCTCGCCAATTCCACTTATCCTGTGGATTTTCTGCATAAGAACCTGCGCATCCAACTAAATGTCTTTGACGCAGCTTACGCCAGCAACGTTGATCGGATGATTTTCCTCGGATCCTCTTGCATTTATCCGAGAGACTGCCCGCAACCGATCCGAGAAGAATATATTCTAACCGGGCCCTTGGAGTTGACTAACCGCGCATACGCTCTTGCAAAGATTTCAGGCGTTGAGGCCTGCCAGTCGTTCAATCGTCAGTTTGGCACCAACTATCTCGCATTAATGCCAACCAACCTATACGGCCCGGGGGATAATTATCACCCTCAGAACTCTCACGTCATACCGGCTCTCATTCGGCGATTTCATGCCGCCAAACAAAAGTCGGTCCCGTCTGTCGTCGTTTGGGGCTCCGGCAGGCCGCGCAGGGAATTCATGTTCTCGCTGGATCTGGGCGACGCGATCGCGCACCTTCTCGGTTTGCCCGACGAGGCATTCAAGAGGCTGACCTGCCCGGATGTTGCACCACTACTCAATATTGGAGTGGGCCAGGACATGACAATTGCGGAGATTGCTTCGTTGATCCGATCCATTGTCGGATATGAAGGCGAGATCGAATTCGACATCTCGAAGCCCGATGGTACACCGCGCAAGCTTTTGGATACAAGCAAGATGTCGCGGCTAGGGTGGAGGGCCGTAACGGGAATTAATGCAGGCTTAGCGCTCGCTTACGAAGACTTTTTGCGGAAGAGTGTCGGAAATTGAGTGTCGCGGGCTCGCGTCGATAGTAGGCGTTACCGCGTACCTAAATTACTAAAAAACCGTCCGCCATTATCGGGTAGATGGTTGGTGGCCGAGCCTCAGCTCCTAGCGAGTCTGGCGCGATCTCGCCCTTCTTCGCCTTTAGCCTTGTAGGCTGGCATTTCTTTTGGGGACGTCAATTCTGACTACTTCATTCGTAGTGTTCCGCCCCGGTCGCATCGCGGCATCGTCCACTCAGCTGCCGACGTGGTGCTGGCCTTCAACCTAATCCGGATCCCGGCGTAATCAAATTCCAACCGCGCAAGAAAGATGACAACAATATCACTCAGTCGTCGGACTTTCAGCATCTCATCTATGGTAAGCGTGGCGTTGAGGCCCTTCAGATTGTTTGTGCGGACCTCTTGGGAGCACCGTTAGAAGAGTCATCTTCGGCAAGGGTGCTCACAATGGACGACCATTCGGACGACATAAGACGACCGTCCCCACGTATTGAAGTGTATGCTGGCGCAGGTCGAAAGCGCTGGCCGGACGATTTGAAGGCACAGATTGCCGCGGAAAGCCTCGAGCCCGGCGCGATTGTCACAGATGTCGCCCGGCGCCATGGCTGTCGGCCCCAGCAGGTGCATGACTGGCGGCGTCGAGCGCGTTTGGGCCAATTGGTGCTGCCGGCTTCGGTGGACACCTTATCGTTCGTGCCTTTGGTGTCGGAATCGTCGCTACCGGCGGCTACGGAGTCCTCCGTGTCGCCGGAAGCAGCCGTTGTTACGGTCGAGCTCCAGGGGGCACGGGTAGAGGTACGTGGGACGCCTAGCCTTGCTGCGTTGAGTGATGTGTTCTTGGCGCTCCGACGGACACGTTCATGCTGACGCCACCCGCGAGCCTAATGATTTACGTGGCGACGCAACCTGTGGACTTCAGAAAGGGTGCGGATGGCTTGGCGCTCCTGGCGAAGGAGACGCTGGGCCATGACCCGATGAAGGGCGTGGCGGTGGTCTTCCGTGCGAAGCGCGCTGATCGGGTGAAGATTGTCGTCTGGGACGGCACTGGCCTTGTGCTGTATTGGAAGCGGCTCGATGGCAGCAGCTTCAAATGGCCTCCCATCGTGGCCGGCGTGATGCGGATGAACGCCGCGGAGCTGTCGGCGCTGCTGGCTGGCATGGATTGGACGCGCATGCACGCGCCTCGAATCCCGCAGCACTTGCGTAGGAAAATAGAATCTTCGCTGCATCGGGGCGCGAAGCATGGCAGACTCGGGCCAATGAGTGATTTGCCCGATGAGCTGCCGAGCGATCCAGCCGAGTTGCGCGTCTTTGCCGCAGCTCTGCTGGATCGCTGCGCCAAGCTTGAGCGGTTGCTCAAGCTTGCAAAAGATGCGCGGTTCGGTCGGTCCTCGGAAAAGCTGGACGCAGATCAGCTACAGCTTGTTCTGGAGGACATCGAAGAGGCCGTCGCGGCTCTTGAAGCAGCCGAGGATCGCGCCAATCCCAGAACCCGCGAGAAGAGAACTGCCGAGCGCAGAGCCGCCCGTGGTCAGCTTCCGGAGCATTTACCGCGCATCGTCGAAATCCTGATGCCGGCTGCAACCTGCTGCCCGTGCTGCAAAGGTGATCTCGTCGAGATTGGTCGCGATGAGAGTCAGAGGCTCGACGTCGTTCCGGTGCAATACCGAATGATCGTGACCCGCCGGCCCAAACTGGCCTGCCGCGCCTGTCACGGCGTCGTCCTCCAACACGCCGCTCCCGAGCGACTGATCAGGGGAGGACTGCCCACCGAGCGGCTCGTCGCGCATGTGATCGACGCCAAGTACCATTGGCATTTGCCGCTCTACCGCCAGGCGCAGATGCTGGCGACGCATGGTATCGCCATCGACCGTTCCACGCTCGCCCTCTGGGTCGGCTATGCCGCCCAGGAATTAAAGCCCCTGTGGCATCGTCTGCGCGAGCTTCTGCTTGCCTCCTCGAAGCTCTGTGTCGATGAGACCCCGGCACCGGTGTTGGATCCGGGGCGCGGCAGGACGAAAACCGGCTACTTCTGGGCGCTCTCGCGCGATGACAGGCCTTGGGCCGGACCTGACCCACCTGGCGTGGTTTACGCCTATGCACCTGGCCGTGGAGCCGTTCATGGCTTGCGGCTGCTTGAGGGCTATCGCGGCATCATCCACTGCGACGGCTATCGGGCTTACAAGACCATGACCCGAGAGACGCGTGCAGGCGCACTGTCCGGTACGCTCGCCTTCTGCTGGTCGCATCTGCGGCGCCAGTTTGTGAAAATCGAGCGCGAGGCTGCTCCGGCGCCGGCTCCGGTTGCCCGCGAGGCTCTCGAGCGCATCGCCCAGCTTTACGCAGTCGAGAAGGCACTCCGCGGCCGATCTGCTGCCGAGCGCAGCGCCGGCAGGCAGGCGCATGCCCGGCCTCTGGCCGCAGCCTTGAAGCAGTGGTTTGAGGCAAAGCTTGATCACCTTGCGCAGAAGAGCGACACGGCGAAGGCTTTGCGTTATGCGCTGCGTCATTGGGACGGCCTGACGCTCTACCTTGATGACGGGTATCGAGATGGACACGAATGCGGTCGAGCGTGCGATGCGGCCGATCAAGCTCAACGCCAAGAACTCCCTTTTTGCCGGTTGCGACGAGGGCGCCGAGAGTTGGGCAGTACTAGTCATTGGAACGCAAGTTCGTCACATTATGAGGGAATAAGGAGCGCTCGGAATCATGGAGGAGAGCGCTTGTGGCGAACGCAGGTATGAGAGGCCGGCCGATCGCGCCATTGATGCTGAGTGNGGAGGAGCGGGCGTNTTTGGAGAGACAAGTTCGTCGTCGCCGTGTTGCCCGCTCGTTATCTGAGCGATGTCGCGCGATCCTGCGATGTGCGGATGGATTAGCAAGTAAGTCGGTTGCCGCTGAGCTCGGCATCCACGAACATACCGTTGGTAAATGGCGCCGCCGATTTTTGAAGGACCGCTGCGATGGCCTGCTTGACGAGGCCCGCCCTGGCCGCCCCCG
>NZ_AWZU01000044.1 GCF_000472385.1 Bradyrhizobium sp. ARR65 | reverse complement strand
AATCTGCCGCAGGCCGTCGGCTTGCACCGTCGGGCAAATCACCGCCATCGTCTCGCGCATCCTGTCCGGCAAGAGGGGCGTTACGGCCGATCGTCACGAAACGTGGGGCAGGGTGCGGTGGACGTGATGGTGTTGATGGACGAGCAGCACTTGTTGCGGACGGCGAAGTCGTGTGGTCCTGGCGCGCCCATGCAGGCGCCAAGTTGGCGACGATGCTTAATGCTCGCGCCGGCGACGGTGGCAACAAGCNGGTTCACCGGGGAGAGTACGAAGTAAGCCGTAAACCATCGCGCAGGGAAGGCCGGTGTGATTTCGCCTTACCTGTGGTTACTCCCGTGTGCGCTTTTGCGCAATTTTGCACACGGGGCCGCGGGTGCGGCGGGCACCCGGCCTTCCCTGCGCCCTCTCATCTCGGAGGGCGGTGTCACTGGCAAAGCTCGGACGCGCCGCGCCGCGAGAACGCTGACTCTCGCCCCCTCGTCATGCCCCGCAAGTCGGGCCCTGGCTGATTTGCGGATTGATTATGCATGCGGGCATCCAGCGGCCTTTCGGCTCAAGCACCGGCGTCTCTGGAATACTGGACCGCCCGGTCTGGCTGGGCGATGACGTCGGAGTGAATGGCTGTTTGACGACCAAATCGGAAGGACTGCTTTTGTGGCTACGCCGAACGCCCTCACCGCATCAGCCGCCGATAGGCGCCGGGCGCCATGCCGGTGGCGCGGCGGAAGGCACGGGTAAAGCTCGCCTGCGACGAAAAGCCCGAGCGGTGCGCGACCTCGGACAGCGGCAGCTTGCCTCTCGCCAGCATGGCCATTGCGGCTTCAAGGCGACGGCGACTCACATACCGATAAGGCGGAACGCCGAGCGCGGCCGTGAACATCCGCGTGAAATGGAAGGCGCTGAGATGCGCCTGCTCGGCGAGTGTCGCCACCGTGATCTCCTGCTCCAGATGCTGCTCGATGCAGTCGAGAACGCGCTGCAGCCGCACACTGTCGAGCGGCGTGGGAGCGCCTGCGCCGCCCTCATGCAGGCCCTTGGCCGCATAGCCGTGGATCAGCCGCGCCGCAAGCATCAACGAAGCCGTCTCGGCGAACATGCGGCCGGTCGCGGTTTCGTGATTCACCTCGGCGAGCAGTGCCGCGCCGATCTGCCGGATCAACGCGTCGTCCAACCCGCCGACATATTGGATCGAACGCGCCAGCGATCGCGGAAGGCTATATCGGTCGGCGAGCGTGTCGAATTGTCGAAGCGGCAAATAGAGATGCAGCGCCTTGGGCATCGGCGCCGTGAGCACGATGTCCTCGCGTCCAACGCCGGTTGGAGCCAGCCATATTGCTCCGGTGACCGGCCGCGCCTGCTCCTGCCGCCCCGCTCCGGCACGGATCACGAGACCGTCATCCGAACCGGAAACAGCAATGACGATCTCAACGCAGTCTTGCGCGCACGAGATGATCCTGCCGGGTGGATGGCAGCGGAGTTCGGCCCCGAGCGTCCTCCAGCCGCGTTCGGCCGACGAAGCCAGCAGCCTGGAGCGCGGATATTTCCGCCGCCCGTCGGTCTGCAGATCGAGCGTAGCGTCGCCGGCAGGTGCGGAGCCCTGCGCCGCATCATGCGCGCTGCCTTGCTGAACGGCGCTTGCTCTGGTCCGCGGCTGGCCCATCGGAATCTCCATCGCG
The DNA here is from genome assembly GCF_000472385.1 of Bradyrhizobium sp. ARR65. Classification (GTDB taxonomy): domain Bacteria; phylum Pseudomonadota; class Alphaproteobacteria; order Rhizobiales; family Xanthobacteraceae; genus Bradyrhizobium. The sequence continues at coordinate 62,937 of NZ_AWZU01000044.1, read as the reverse complement.
ATTCAATCGCGTGCGATGTAAATGGTCCGCGCCAGTTGCAATTCAACGACTTGCGATTCAATCGTTCGCGACATATGTGCGATGATTGACGGCCCAAAGACGACGCAAGCCGGAGGCCTCTCCATGCCGCATGCCGTTCCCGAACCTGACGATTTCATCTGTTTTGCGATCTATTCAGCGGGACATGCATTCAACCGCCTCTACAAGCCGCTTCTCGAATCCATCGGCCTCACCTACCCCCAATATCTGGTCATGATCGCACTCTGGGCCCGGAACGATCAGACGGTCGGCGATCTCGGCGAAACGCTGCTCCTGGAATCCAGCACGCTGACGCCGCTGTTGAAGCGGCTGGAGAAATCGGGTCTGTTGAGCCGCAGCCGCGATCCCGAAGACGAACGCCAGGTCCGCGTGCGCCTGACCCGCAAGGGCGCGGGAATGCGGACCAAGGCGCGCGATTTCCCCTCCTGCGTCAAGGCCGCAACCGGCTTTTCCAACGAGGCGCTGCGCAGGCTGCGGAATGACATTCTCTCGATGCGGAGCGCCGTTCTGCAGGCCGCGGACTAGCCGCCCGCGAGATGGCTGGGGCAAGCAGGAGCTTTCAGAAGGAAATCGGGGATGACACGGAACAGCTCGATGGAACTTCAGACCCATGGCGCGAGAAAGTATCCGGCCTCGGCCCTTCTGCAGTCGTCGGCGGGGCTCGGCTGGTCCACTCTCTCCGCCGAATTGCGATCGCACGGGATCAGCGAGACGCCCGTCGTCCTGCCGCTGCACATGGAGTTGACGCTCGCGGTTTGCGGGAACGACGACGGCTTGGTCAGCCGCACCGGCGCCGGTCAGCGCCAACAGACCATCCCCACGACCGGAACGATCTGGATGACCCCCATCGCGGTCGGTGACAACGAGATCTCGATCAGCGCCGCGCTGCCGAAAATGCTGCATCTCTACTTGCCGACAGCGCTCTTTGGCCGGCTGAGTGACGACTTCAATCTTCCGGGGGCCCCTGCCCACTCCATTCGCTACGCCGCCGGCATTCGCGATGAGATGATCGGACAGATCGGGCTTTCTGTCCTTTCCGAGATGGGAAACGAAACGGCGGTCGGCCGGATGTACGTGGAAACGGCATCGCTGATGCTGGCGGCGCGGGTCCTGCAAAAATATTCCGACAGCGGATCCTGCATGCCGATCGGGACCGCCTCCCAATCTGCCTGCCAGGTGAGACTGCGCCGCGTGCTCGATTATATCGCAACCCATATTGCCGACGAGATTGCGCTGTCGGACCTCGCAGAGGTCGCAGGTCTCAGCCTGTTTCACTTTACCCGCATGTTCACGCGCGCCATCGGTGTTTCCCCTCACCGCTATGTCAGCCGGTTGCGGCTGGAAAACGCGATGACGGAGATTGCTGCTGGCAAGCTGCCGCTCGTGCAGATCGCGCTTAACGCGCGCTTTTCCTCGCAGGCAAGTTTTACCCGCGCCTTCCGTCGCGCGACCGGCAAGACGCCGGGGGAATATCGGCGCTGCCGACGTTCGTAAGTTCAACTGCTCGGAGCCTCACCGCAAGAGCGGTCAAAACAAAAGCAGGTCCGGGAAAGACATGGGCATGTGGCTGATCCTACTTTGGGCGCCGTCACGAACTTTGGTTCACGCGAGAGCGCAAGGCCATCGCGACACCCCAAGATGCCAGGCGAATATCGTAACGATGCAGCAATTTGCCAAAAGACACGGCAGAATCGCCTCCGTGCGCCGCGCCGCCACGTCCGCGCCGACTTCGTTGCCCTATTCGGCCGCCAGCCCAGCTTTGCACGGAGTTAGTATATGCCTTTCATCACCACAAAAGACGGCACGCAGATCTTCTACAAGGATTGGGGCTCCGGCCAACCCATCGTCTTCCATCATGGCTGGCCGCTCAGTGCCGACGACTGGGACAGCCAGATGCTGTTCTTCCTGCAGCACGGCTATCGCGTCATCGCGCATGACCGGCGCGGGCATGGACGCTCCGGCCAGCCCAACTCCGGTCACGACATGGATACCTATGCGGCCGATGTTGCCGAATTGGCCGCGGCGCTGGATCTGTGGGACGCCATCCACGTCGGTCACTCCACTGGTGGCGGCGAAGTGGCGCGCTATGTCGCCCGCCATGGCAAGAGCCGCGTTGCCAAGGCGGTACTGATCAGCGCCGTTCCGCCGATCATGCTGAAGACCGAGCAAAACCCCGGTGGCCTGCCGATCTCGGTGTTCGACGACCTGCGCAGGCAGCTCGCGGCCAATCGCGCCCAGTTCTATCGCGAGGTGCCGATCCCGTTCTATGGCTTCAACCGGCCCGGCGCGAAGGTGCTCGAGGGCGTCATCGACAATTGGTGGCGGCAGGGCATGATGGGCGCCGTCAATGCCCATTACGAATGCATCAAGGTCTTTTCGGAAACCGACTTCAATTCCGACCTCGCGGCGATCGAGGTGCCGACCCTGGTGATGCATGGCGATGACGACCAAATCGTGCCTTACGCGGATGCCGGCGTGCTCTCGGCAAGCATCATCAGGAACGCGACGTTGAAGATCTATCAAGGCTACCCGCATGGCATGTGTACGGTGCATGCCGATGTGATCAACCCGGACCTGCTCGCATTCATTCGCGGGTGAGCGGGGCTTTCCCGACGAACTCCTTTGGGGCGCCTCGACGAGCCCTTCGGACTCCTTCGAGCCCCCTCTTCTGGCCTGGAACATGATTCGGTTTGCGTCGTTGCCTTCAATCGCTGGGCCAGGGCCGCATGGAAGGGCTGTCGTCAATGCCGGCAGCGCAACAAGGGCGACATCCGGGAGTTCGAGCCAGGCGCCGGGTCAATGCGCATGCGGTATCGGATTGGGCCGTACTGCTCGGCTTTGCGTTGATAGCGGCGATGTTCTGGATCGCGGACGGCTCCTCGCCAAAAGCTCGCGCCGGCACGCGCGCCGCCGCCCCCGAGGACAAAGCCGAAAGCCACCGCGGGCGGTCGGCGAGCACCCCTTCCGAGATCCCGCTGCGTGGTTGGAAAGACATCCTGCTTCGCGTCTACGCCAACGTCGACGAGCATCGCATCCTTGCGCTCGCGGCCGGGATGACGTTCTACAGTTTGCTCGCCATTTTTCCCGCGCTTGCCGCGCTGGTCGCCATCTACGGCCTCTTCGCCGATCCCGCGACGATCACGGCGCATCTGGACACGCTCTCGGGGTTCATGCCGGGAGGCGCCATCGATGTTGCCCGCGATCAACTCACACGGGTGGCCTCGAAAGGCGGACAGGCGCTCGGCTGGACGTTCCTCATCGGGCTTGCGATCTCGCTGTGGAGCGCAAACGCCGCGATGAAGTCTTTGTTCGACACCTTGAACATCGTCTACGGCGAGAAAGAAAAGCGCGGCCTGATCAAGCTCAACCTCGTCTCCCTTCTGTTCACGCTCGCGGCAATTGCTTTCGCCTTGGTCGCGCTTGGCGCGGTCGTGGTGCTTCCAGTCGCTTTGAATTATCTCGGCCTTTCCGGCAGTACCGACCTGCTGGTCCGAGCCGGGCGCTGGCCTGCGCTCTTCGTCGTGCTGACGCTGGCGCTCGCCATCATCTACCGCTACGGCCCGAGCCGGCGGATGCCGCGCTGGCGCTGGATCAGCTGGGGCAGTGCATTGGCGGCCGCTCTGTGGCTAGCCGCGTCCGCGCTGTTCTCGTGGTACACGGCCAATTTTGGCAGCTACAATCAAACCTACGGCTCGTTGGGAGCCGCGATTGGCTTCATGACCTGGCTGTGGATTTCCGCCATCGCGGTTCTGATCGGCGCCGAGCTCGACGCCGAGACGGAGCACCAGACGGCGCACGACACCACGACAGGACGGGCGAAGCCGATGGGAGCGAGGGGAGCGCAAATGGCGGACACGCTAGGGCCGGCCCAGGCGGCTTAGCGCTGCCACTTACCACGAGGATACCGCCGGCTTCCTGCCATAGATCGCGTCGGCACGCTTTTCGAACGCGGCGGAAAATCGCGCGAAAGCGGCATCGAACATCGCCCCCATCAGCGTGGCGAGCATGCGGCTCTTGAACTCGTATGCGAGATAGAATCCGACCTCGCAGGCGTCCTCGCCTCGCGGCTCGAAGGTCCAACGGTTCTCGAGGCTCCGGAAAGGTCCGCGCAAATACTCGACCAATATCTTGCGGTCCGGCTTATCCAGCGTGACTTGGCTCGTAAAGGACTCCCGTACCAACTTGAACGACACGGTCATGTCGGCAACCACGACCTCCGTGCCATCAGGCCTCTTGGTGCGCTGGCGTACTGTGAGCGATTGGCACAACGGGACGAATTCTGGATAGCGTTCAACGTCGGCGACGAGGTCGAACATCTGCTCGGCGCTGTGGGGAACGAGGCGTTTGCTGGCAAATCTTGGCATGACACTTCAAGTCCGGGCTTCAAACAGCAATCGCTCGCGGCCACAAGCTGGGCCGTCGCACGCCCAAGCCGTTCACGTTCAACGGGCGATCGCCGCCCTCGCCGCCTGCAATTTCGCAAAATCCTCGCCGGCATGGTGCGAGGAACGAGTCAGCGGACTCGCCGATACCATCAGGAATCCCTTGGCATAGGCGACCTTCTCATAGGCCTTGAACTCATCCGGCGGCACGTAACGCATAACAGCATGATGCTTGCGGGTCGGCTGCAGATATTGGCCGATGGTGAGGAAATCGACGTCCGCCGAGCGCAGATCGTCCATGACCTGCAGCACCTCGTGCCGCTCTTCGCCCAACCCCACCATGATGCCGGACTTGGTGAACATTGTCGCGTCGAGCTCCTTGACCCGCTGCAACAGTCGCACCGAATGGAAATAGCGCGCGCCGGGCCGTACATTGAGATAGCGCGACGGCACGGTCTCGAGGTTGTGGTTGAACACGTCGGGCTTGGCCGCGACCACGACCTCCAGAGCGCCGTCCTTGCGCAGGAAATCGGGAGTAAGCACCTCGATAGTGGTCGAAGCGCAACGCGCGCGGATGGCACGGATGGTTTTGGCAAAATGCTCAGCGCCGCCATCGGCCAGATCGTCGCGATCGACCGAAGTGATCACCACGTGCGAGAGCCCGAGCTTTGCGGTCGCTTCCGCGACATGCTCGGGTTCTCCCGCATCGAGCGCATCCGGCAGGCCGGTCCTGACGTTGCAGAAGGCGCAGGCTCGGGTGCAGGTGTCACCCATGATCATGAAGGTGGCGTGCTTCTTGTCCCAGCACTCGCCAATATTGGGGCAACCGGCCTCCTCGCACACCGTAACCAGGCCGTTCTCTTTGACGATGTTGCGGGTCTCGGCATAGCCGCGGGTGGTCGGCGCGCGCACGCGGATCCAGTCCGGCTTCGGCGGCGAGAAGGCATCCGGCCGGTTCACCTTTTCGGGGTGACGCGGGCGCAACGGGGTCGGCGAAACGGTATCGATAATGGTGACCATGATGGGCTGTAGGTAATCCGTATGCCGGAACCGCGCAACCCGGCTGCCCCGGACACTAGCAGAATGGTAGTGATATTCGCACCCCCACCACCTGTTCCCTACCGATTCCTCCTTGAAAATGGCTCAAAACTCGAAACCGGCTGCTGTCTCTGCGCCCATTCTCGGCAAGCCGCTCAAACGGACATTTTTCGGGCGCAGCGTGCATGAAGTCGCACCCGAGTTGATCGGTGCGACGCTTCTGTTCAATGGCATCGGCGGCCTCATTGTCGAAGTGGAGGCCTATCATCACACCGATCCGGCCGCGCATTCCTACCGTGGCCCCACCCCGCGCAATCAGGTGATGTTCGGTCCTCCGGGCTTTGCCTATGTCTACCGCTCCTACGGCATCCACTGGTGCGTGAACTTTGTCTGCGAACAGGCGGGCTCGGCGAGCGCGGTCCTCATCCGCGCACTGAAGCCGACCCACGGGATCGAAACAATGCGCCGGCGGCGCGGCCTGCATGACCTTCGGGCGCTGTGTTCGGGGCCGGGCAAACTAACGGAGGCGCTCGGCATCACCCAAGCGCATAACGGCCTGCCGCTCGATGCCTCGCCGTTTGCCCTTTATGCACGGACCAGCAAGGCGGAGCTGGCCGCCGGCGTCCGCATCGGCATCACGAAGGCCATCGACCTGCCCTGGCGCTACGGACTGAAGGGCTCGAAATTTCTAAGCAAGCCCTTTCCGAGCGCGGCTTGAACCAATGCTAAACGCCAACTTGCTGCAGTCGCTCCAGCGCCTCGAGAATCTTCTCCTTGCGCGCCACGGCTGTTTCACGCTTCTCGCGCTCTTCCTCGACGACTTCTTCGGGCGCATTGGCGACGAATTTCTCGTTTCCGAGCTTTGCGTCGACGCGCTTGATGTCGGCTTCGGCCTTGGCCATTTCCTTATCGAGCCGGGCACGTTCCGCGGACAGGTCGATCACGCCCTTCAGCGGCAGAGCGGCAACCTCGCCGCGCACGACGACCTGCACCGCCCCCTCGGGCGGCCGATCGGCAAAAGAAAGCTCTGACAGCCGCGCCAAGCGCTTGATCACCTCTCTCCAGCGCGGCGCGCGCTCTTTGGTCTCGGCGGAGCTGCCTGCCAGCACCAGCGGCGTCAATGTCGCCGGCGGGATGTTCATCTCGGCGCGCACCGAACGGATCGCCGTGACGAGATCGACGACCCAACCGATCTCAGCCTCCGCCGCCGTGTCCTCGAAGGAGGGATCGAAGGATAACAGCACGGGCGGAACCAGCGGATCGCTGGCGCTCATGCTCGTCATCAACGTAATCTCCGAAACCTGCTCGGGTGTCAGCTCCGCTTCCTTGCGCGACCAGGGCGTCAGGGCGAGCAAGGTTTCGCGACGCGCCGTCGTCTCCCACAGCGCTTCGGTGATGAAGGGCATGAAGGGATGCAAGAGCTTCAGGATTTCATCGCGCGCCCAAGCCACCATGGCCTGGGTCTCCGTCTTCACTGGCCCCTCCTGCCCGGTCAGCACGGGCTTTGCGAGCTCGAGATACCAGTCGCAATAAACGTTCCAGACAAAGCGGTAGATCGCATTGGCGGCGTCGTTGAAGCGGAACGCCTCCAGAGCCTCGGTCACCTCGCGCACGGCGCGCGCTGTCTCATGCGCGATCCAGCGGTTTAGCGTGTCCTTGACCTTGGTCGGCTCAAAGCCCTCCGGCTGCACACAGTCGTTCATCTCCGCAAAGCGGCAAGCGTTCCAGAGCTTGGTTGCAAAGTTGCGATTGGTCTCGACATGCTGTGATGACAGCTTGATGTCGTGGCCCTGGGCGGCGCCGCGGGCGAGCGTGAAGCGCAACGCATCCGCCCCATACTCATCGATGATGCCGAGCGGGTCGATGACGTTGCCCTTCGACTTCGACATCTTCGCGCCCTTCTCGTCGCGGACGAGACGGTGCATGTAAACGGTCGAGAACGGTGCCTCCTTCATGAAGTGCAGGCCCATCATCATCATTCGCGCGACCCAGAAGAAGATGATGTCGAAGCCGGTGACCAGCACGTCGGTCGGGTAATAGCGCTTCACCTCCGGTGTATCGTCGGGCCAGCCGAGGGTCGAGAACGGCCATAATGCCGAGGAGAACCAGGTGTCGAGCACATCCTCATCGCGGGTAATAAAACCGGCGCGCTTGTTGCGGTCGAGCGCCATCTCCCGCCCCTGCTCGGGCGTGATGACCTCCTGTTCAACATAATAGCCAAGCGCGTTGCTGACGGCCTCTTCCTCGGTCTCGGCAACGAACACCTTGCCGTCCGGCCCGTACCACGCCGGGATCTGGTGGCCCCACCAGAGTTGGCGCGAGATGCACCAGGGTTGGATGTTCTCCATCCATTCGAAATAGGTCCTTTCCCAATTCTTTGGGACGAAAACCGTTCGCCCCGAGCGCACGGCCTCGATCGCCGGCTGCGCCAGAGTCTCCGCGTCAACGTACCATTGGTCCGTGAGATAGGGTTCGATCACCGTGCCCGAGCGGTCGCCGTGTGGCACCATATGGGTGTTCGGCTCGATCCGCTCGAGGAAACCGAAATCCTCCAGACGCGCCACCAGCTTCTTGCGCGCAACAAAGCGTTCGACGCCGTTGAACTCTTCGGCAAATTCCTGCGAGCCTTCCGGCAATCCGCGCAAATAGTCTTCGTTGCCGACCAGGGCGAGGTGCGCCTCCTTGTCGAACACATTGATTTGCGGCAGACCGTGCCGCCGGCCGATCTCGAAATCGTTGAAGTCGTGAGCCGGCGTCACCTTCACCGCGCCTGAGCCCTTTTCGGGGTCGGAATAGGTATCCGCGACGATCGGAATCTTGCGTCCGACCAGTGGTAGGATCACGTATTTGCCGACTAGGTGGGTATAGCGCGGATCGTCCGGATGCACCGCAACCGCAGTATCGCCGAGCATGGTTTCGGGACGCGTGGTGGCGACCAAGATGAAGCTTGAGGGATCGTCGGGGCTGAAGGTCTTGTCCTCCAGCGGATAGCGCAGATACCAGAGATGGCCCTTGACCTCGATCTGCTGCACTTCGATGTCGGAAATCGCAGTCAGCAGCTTGGGATCCCAATTCACCAGCCGCTTGTCCTTATAGATCAGCCCTTGCCGATGGAGTTCGACGAACACTTTCACGACTGCGCGCGAAAGGCCCTCGTCCATCGTAAAGCGCTCACGCGACCAATCACAGGACGCGCCAAGACGCTTTAACTGGTTGATGATGGTGCCGCCGCTCTCTTCCTTCCACTGCCAGACACGCTCGACGAATTTGTGTCGCCCCAGTTCGCGTCGGCCCGGCTGCTGGCGTTCCATTAACTGCCGCTCGACCACCATCTGCGTCGCGATGCCTGCGTGATCGGTCCCGGGCTGCCACAGCACGTCGCGGCCGCGCATGCGCTCGAAGCGGCAGAGAATGTCCTGCAGCGTGTTGTTGAGCGCGTGCCCCATATGGAGCGAGCCCGTCACATTCGGCGGGGGAATCACTATGGTGAATGGCTTGGCATCGCGCCGATCCGGACGGCCGGCGCGGAACGCGCGGGCATCTTCCCAGACGAGGGACATGCGGCCCTCAATATCGGCAGGCTGGTAGGTTTTTTCGATCATGGCCGTGCAATCGGGGTATGGAACAGGCTAGAAAGCCGCGCGCGCGCGCCAAGTCAACCGGACAGACCGGCCCAATCGCGCATAAGAGCGGAGCTAGTGGCTGAATGGGGGCGGTCAACCCTGCCCGACGGCTTACCGGCCGCGCGAAACTCGCTCGATTTCCGCCTTTACGATCCGCTCGACCAGGCCCGGCAGATTGTCGTCGAGCCAGGATTTCAACATCGGGCGCAGCATTTCTTTGACCAGATCTTCCAGGGTCCGGGCGTTGTTGCTGAGCACGGTATTGGCAAGCGTATTGAAGGCGGATTCCACGGCGGCCACCGTCGATTGCGACAAAATCTCCCTTGAGGGCGCCGCCGGCGGCTCAAGTGGGGGCCGATCGTAAGCAGGCGGCCGATGGATCGCGCGCGAAGCGGCCGATTCGGCGAACTCGATGTCGTCGTGAGGCTCGACCTTTTGGAACGACGCTTGCGATGGCTGCGGTTGCGGCGGCGGAGCTTGCGGCGCGGGCACCGCCATCTCGTCGGTCAGCTCGAACACCTCGCCATCGGGCTGCGGCGGCCGCACTTCCTCCGGCGTCGTGGTTTCGTCGAGGCCGGCCAGCAGAGCGTCGATGTCGTCCTGGCTGTTGCTGGCCGCGACCGCAGGAGCCGGTGCCGATTGCGGCGGTGCTGGAGGCGGCGGCGCGGCCACCTTTGGCGGAGCAGGCGGCGCCGTGGGGATCTTCGACGGCGGCATGTCGGCGGTTGCCGGCCTGGCGGCGGCCGGTGGCGCAGCGGGCTTTTCCGGTTTTGCAGCGGCGGGCGCCGGTGGCGGACTGACAGGCTTTTCGGCTGCCGGCGGCTTCGCCTCGTCATCGGCGATGATGCGCCGGATCGACGCCAGAATCTCCTCCATGGAGGGTTCTTGGACCTTTGCAGGCTGCGTCATTTCCGACTCCACATCATCAACGCCCTCGCATGCGTTGTTTTACATCAGCCACGACGGGTTTTCCGGTTCCGGGGCCGAGGAGCCGGCGATTTGATCGCCCAGGACTCACTTGTCCCCAGATCAAGCGCCGCTCGATGCAACTCGCGCGAAAGCCCCACCCCTTGCTTGAGGGCAAACGAAGCGTCGCGGCTGACGACTCTCCGGACGCGCGAATCGCTCTGTCGCCCAAAGAAAGGCTATGTCATGGCTGTCAGCGTTTGCAAGCAAAGCGCCGGAAGACCCAACGGATCTTCCGGCGCTTGAAAACGACTCGTCGCTGAATGGTGCGCGATTAGCGTCCGTCGGGCGTGCGAACGCCGGCCCAACTGTCGCGAACCTGCTGGTAATGCACGCTCGGATCGTAAGTCGGGGTACGCAGATTGAGCACCTGCGGCGACAGCCGCCCAATCGCTTGTAGTACGTTGTACGATGCGACGACCCGATCATGTTGCGCAGTTACGAGCGCGATGCGTGCATTGACCAGCGCCTGCTGCGCGTTCAGCACGTCGAGCGTAGTGCGCTGGCCTGCCTTAGCTTCTTCGCGCACGCCATTGAGCGCGATCTCGGACGCCGTCACCTGCGCTTGCGCCGACGCCACCTGCGCCTTGGTTGCAACCAGTTGGCCCCAGGCTGTGACCGTGTTCGCGCGGGTCTGATCGCGGGTCGTCTCCAAGTTGAGCCGCTGCTGCGCGAGGTTTTCTTTTGACTGGCGGATTAGCGAGTATTCCGCGCCGCCCTGGTAAATCGGAACCCTAACATTCGCGATTGCAGACGCGGTAAACTGTTGCGCGATCGTCGGGCTCTGGTCGTTGGCTTGCTGGACCGATGCCTGCAACGTAACGCTCGGCAGCAGCGCGCCTTCGTTGATCTTCACCTGCAGATAGTTGACGTCGATGCCGTACATGGCGGCGGTCACATTCGGATTCTCGATCAGGCTGATGTCAACCGCCTGCTGCAATGTAGAGGGCAGAAAGCGGTCGACCGGCGAACCCGGCGCAAGATTTGTAGGTTCGGTGCCGATGATGCGGCGGAAATTCGACCGCGTCGTCGTCAGGTTCGACTCGGCGGTCAGTTCCTGTGTCTTGCCGGCGGCCAACTGCGCTTCCGATTGCGCGACGTCGGTGCGCGTCACCTCACCGACGTTGAAGCGATCGCGCGTTTGTTTCAACGTCTGCTCCAGCACGCGGACGTTGCTTTTCTGGACCTCCAGGTTGGCCGCATCCCGCAGATAGTCCATGTACACCGTGGCGGCGTTGAAGAGCACCGTCTCTTCCAGCACACGCAGAGCCTCGCGTGACCCCGAAACCTGGGCTTCGGCCGCGCGCACGCCATTGGCGGTCTGATATCCGTTGAACAAATTTTGCGAGGCCGTGAGACCGACACTGCGGGGAATGTTCGTGCCATGAACCCTGAGCTTGGCGCCGCTCTGGCTCAACGTCTCGTCTGTATATTGATAACCCGTACTGGCGGTGAGGTTCACCGTGGGACGATAGCCCGACAGCGCCTTCGGCACGTTTTCGTCAGTCGATCTCACCTGCGCGCGTTGCGCATTGAGCTGGGGATTGCTTTGATAGGCCCGGACCAGCGCAGCCTCGATCGTGTCCGCAAGGACCGGCGTCGGTCCGGCACACGCCATCAGAAGGACCGCAGCCGCAGCTCCGGTGAAGACCTTCACCCCATGCATTCCTGTTATTCCATTCATTTTAGCACCGGCTCGCCCCAGCTTGCCGGGCCACCCCTAGAGTCAGCGCCCCGCCCAACATAAGCTGCGCACAGGCGCTACGGAACCACCTCCGGGCAGAACCCAAAGGAAACTCTGTGGCTGCAGCATCCGCGCCACACTTCTGATTCAAAATGGGATTTTAACACCACCTGGGATGTCCCATTGGCCCACCCTGGGATGCCACTGGCCTAGAACACGAAGCTCGGATGCCGCTCCAGCCCGGGCAAAATGGGGGCGGCGGCGTCAAAAAGCGCGCGATGGCCGAGATCCCCGTGCGAGCGGGTCACGAGGGTGGCGCGAGCGGGCCTGCTCGCTGCAAAGATACCCACCAGCCTACCGCCCTCGGCGAGCTGGTCGAATAGGTGCTCCGGCCTCACTTCGGTGGCGCCATTGAGAATGATGACGTCGTAAGGCGCATCGGCCGGATAACCGTCAGCAGCCGCTCCTGATTTGATCGTCGCGTTCGTAAAGCCGAGCTGGCTGAGTATGGCATTGCCTTTCTCGGCCAGCTCCGAATCGCTTTCGGTCGCAGTCACCTTTGCCGCCAGGCGGGCGGCCACCGCCGCCGCATAGCCGCTCGCGCAACCCACGACCAGCACCTTGTCGCTTGCCGCGATCGAAGCCGCCTGCAGCACTTTGGCAAGAACCTGAGGCTTGATCATGAAGCGCTTCGTGGAACCGCCCGCGGTCACGTCGAGATCGAGGTCGAGATAGGCGAGCGCCTGCTTGTCCTGCGGGACGAACAGCTCGCGGGGAATCGCAAGCATCGCCTCGATGATGCGCGTATCGGTGACGTCATTGGTGCGCACCTGGCCATCGACCATTTTCTGGCGCGCGGTCGCAAAACCGGACATTGGTGAACCTTGTCAGAAGCGAAAGCGGAGCAAGCCCGCGGAAGGAGCTGAACGCCGCATCTTTTGGTACAAGCCCTGCCAAAACGCAACACAGAGGGCACCGGCAGGGCCGGCCCCTCCGTGTTCTCGGTCCGGTTCTTTGGGATTGCCTTTATTCGATTGTGACAGCAAGGCGGCCGATCAGCCGAGCGATCTCGTCCAAATGGCCAAAATCATGCTCTTCGATGACGCGCGCCAAGCGGGCGACACATTCGTCATCGGTCAGCGAGACCACGTGGCTTGGAACAATCGAGGGCATCGAATCGGTTCGCTGGGCCCCAATGCTCTCTTTCATGGAATCACCTCCGTGAAACCCGTGCCCGAAGGCTCTTGGCCAAATAAGTCGATTTGGCGTCGCAGCGGCGAGCCCGGCCCGCGACACTGAAAAGAAGTGAACGGGGACCCAGGATTCCCCTCCCCGGTTTCAAAAATGTCAGGCAACTTATTGCGGCACCTTGCGTTTCGACCCCTGGCGACATTCACAAGCAAGTGCGCGATTTCTCCTATGCAAGCGGAAAAGGCTTTGTTATACGCTCCGCGCTCGCGAACATTTGTTTCGCTCATTCCTCGGTAGCTCAGCGGTAGAGCATCCGACTGTTAATCGGATGGTCGCTGGTTCGAATCCAGCCCGGGGAGCCAGTTCCGGCACATCGCCGCGCGAACAGTTTCAACCTCACCACAGCCAAGCGCTTATCGGGGCTTTTCCTCTACAGCCGTGCGCTAAACCGACCCCGATCAATCGCCATGCAGCCCATCGGCGTTCCGTTTCGCTGGTGGCACGGTCGGCTCCAACCAGCCAAATGAACCAAGTGGGTATCGGGGTGTTTTGCACCCGGCAAGGAGGGCCAGCCCAACATGGTCAAGGAAACGAAATTCTTGCGCAAGCAAGCGGACAAGGCCGAGCGCGCAGCGGCCCAAGCTTTGGATCCGGAGAGATCGGCTGGCTTGCGGGCCATGGCCGTGGCCTATCGAACCCAGGCCGACGTGCTCAAGAGATCGCGACAAAAGAACAAAGCCGGCGAGAGAAGCGGCGATGATGCCGAGCGATGATCGGGGCGGCGTGCGACAGCACCGCTGATCCCAGGTCGATGCCGTAGCGGATGAAGATGGCCGACAGGAGCAATCCGGCGAGCGAAACGGAAGCGACCTTCGACAAATCGGAGTTTTCGCTGATCGAGCGGGAGAGAACGGCGACAACAGCAGTCATCGTGAGGCCCCGAAATTGATGCGTTCAATAGAGCGGCGTGCAGCACGCGGGCTCTTCCACAGCGTTTCGCGGGGTCTGTAGTCGGCTTCACAGGGCGCGCGGATCAGCGTTTCAATTTAGTTTGTTCGGAGCTGCGGGTACGGTTAACGTACACCGGCCTTTCCCCTCGGGCGCGACCGAGTTCATGCCAGGCTTGCGCGACCCGCACCCATGTCAGCCGCTCATCTCCGCTCGTAGCGGCCGCCATCTTCATGGCAGCCTCCGCCTCCCGTTGATGGTCGAACTCGGCTTCTCCGCTCATCGTGGGATCGTTGCAGCGGAATGTAACCGCATTGAGGAACAGGCGCCCCGTACAACTACGGGTATCATCTTATCAAAGGCGCACGCGCGATGTGGTGGGGAATCCGCGGCTGTGACCGCTTGTCGCATGGCGCACAACATCCGGAAGAGCCCGCGCGACCCTATGCGGTAAACTGGTGTTCAGCTCCCCCTCGTCTTACCGCTCACGGCACCGATTCGCGCCGGCAGACCAGATCAATCTCGATCAGGACATCATAAGCAAGTCCGGTCACGCCCACGCAGGTGCGCGCGGGTAGCCAATCCGCCGCGAAGTACCGGCGATAGGTCTCATTCATCTTCATCGCCGCAAAGTCTTCGCTGAAGCGGGTCAGATAGATTCGCGCCATCACGACCTGCTGCGTAACGCTGAAGTCGACGGCGGCAGACATCACGGCAATCGCCTCGTCCTCGCTGAGACCTTTGATGTTCATGATAAAGCGGCACACCTTGCGGAACGCGTCCTTCATGGCGAGGTCGAGCGAGGACGTCGCGTAAAACTCGCTCTGCCCGTGTGCGCCGAACTCGGCGAGATAGTTGGGATGGCTGAAACCGGTCAGCACCCAATCGGTCTCGGTCTCGATCAGGGGATAGTTGAGATCGGCAAAGGGCTCCCCCGCAAGCGCGCCCTTCTTGTGCAGGATCACGTGCCATGGCGCCTGCTATGTCCAGACATCGAAGAAACCTGGGCCAACGCTTTTGGAAAAACTTGTCCGAGGGCGCGCAAAAAATTGGATCAGGCGCCCCCAAAGATTCAGGCAGCCGGCTGCCAAAAACTGTGTCGCGGGGCGAGCGCCGGCCACTTGCAACCGTTGTTTGAACCTTTCCCGCTCTTCGCGGCACCCAACTGAGAAGAAGCAAAAGCTCTTGGAGGCTGTCATGAACCATTGGCGCGACACCATGGTCGACCGGCCGGAGCCGGATGGCGGGGCCTATGTGACAGGTTGGACGATCAGCGGAATCGCCGTGATTGTGACGATCGTAGCCGTCTGGGTGCTCGGAATTTAGCGATCTTCCGCCTCTCGGGGAGCCCTGGGCGGACGGCCTCGGCTCCTTAAATGTGGTGGCTTGTCTAAATGGGGTGGCTTGTCTGCGGCTGTCCGCAGCATTTGCACAGGACCTGATTCAAGAAAATTCCGGCTGATCGCAAGGACTTGCTGCGCGGGAATTCACAGGGCGGGATAAGTCCGTCCACAGCCCCAGTTCGACGCGGCGGATGTCGCCTCATCGCCGGAAAACGGCGCGGCAGGCTGCTGACTCGGAGGAAATTTTTCCGTGCAAATGTGGATTTTCTCACACTGCGGGGCGCACGCATCCACTAGGGTCCGCGCGAAATCGCAAGAGCTTGCTAACCATGCGGGCCCAAGCGCCGGCATCGTTAGAATTTGAGCGATCCGCTCAACTGCGAAACAAGCGACTTTTGCGACGTTATTGCGCCGCTTCAAAGGGAAGAGCGCAATGAGTGAAGCTGAGTTCGAACGAATGCTGGATGTGGTCCGGACGGCGATTGCACCGGCCCAAGGGGAGGAAACAATCCTGGCTCAGCTACCGCTCCTTCGCGTGCCGCCGAAGGCGGCCAACGACAACGACACGACCTGGCCGCTGATCCCGTTCCCGGAAGGCTGGTACGCGGCCAGCTAGGCGCGGGCCGCTCCCTTGATCGATCAAAATCTAGCGTAAGGCATTGATTTGGACAAAGCCGGAACCCTGCCAATAATCTGGCACGGGCGGTTGCCTGAGCCCTTGATCGCCTGTATCTAACCCGCGCAATGGGGCCACGTGGCGGAGTGGTTACGCAGCGGTCTGCAAAACCGTTTACACCAGTTCAATTCTGGTCGTGGCCTCCATCGCTCCTCCCGACTCGGCGGGCAGCTATATTCGCCCATAACAAATTCCGCTACGCCCGCTTCCGCCGGCGGAAATCGCGGCTCCTTCGCGGCTTGGGCCGCGGGGCGAGTTCGGGATTTGTGCGCTGGACCTCACGAAAGCGCATCAGCATCCGCCCGAAAGCGGCGTTCAACGTCGTTTCGATGTCCGGCTTTTTTTCCAGCGCCGCGATCAGCAGCGCCGCCGCCTCGAGCGTCGACAGCCCCTCGCGGCGGGGTTCGCGGCGCAGTTCGCCGTAAGCCGATGGCCGCTTCGGCCCGAGGATCACGCGCTGGCATTTCAGCATCCACGGATTTCGCCACCACAGCGCCTTGGCCTGGCTCCAGGTGCCGTCGAGGAGCACCACGCCCTCGATTCGCTCCAGGATCGTCCGCTGGTTATCGGCGAGTTCGCCTTTGCGATTGAGCGCGACGATCTCCTTGCCCGGATCGAGCGCGGCCGCGTTCGCCGAGCCGAGATACAGCACCGCCCACCGCGAGGGATCGGCGACCGGCCGCCCCAACGCCTTGGCAAGGCTCGGCCAGGACAGCCCGATCTTGACGACCGCGTCGGTAAAATGCAGCGCGGTCAACCGCGCGGTCCCGAGCGCCCGGTCCTGCTCCTGAGGATGCTGCAGGATCAGGACCGATATCCGGTTCTTTATCGGAGTGATGCTGTCGCAGATGCAGAGCGGCAGCGGCTTCTGGCAGCGCTGGCACTCCGCCACGTGCTCCGCTCCGGCGGGGCTTTCGCTCAAATCTGACATGGGCCGGCTATACGCCGCACCCTCTCCTGCTTCAACAAGCGCTCCACGCCATCGCCGAACAGCCTTGGCTCATCATGGAACCGACGCTAATAGTGGTTCCGCGCTGACCGCCCGCGGGGGGCGCGCTCTGGTCCAGCGAGCGTGGAGGCTTGCCCGCCGGTAGACACGTGCGTTCGGACACAGGGCCACATGAGTGGTGGATCTGCATGTCTGACGTCATCTCGGTAACCCCTGACAATCTGGATGCGAAGCTCTCTGACCTGCCGCGCCTGGTGCGGCTGGCACTCGGATTTGGCTCACGACTGAGGCGCGGCACCCTCGACGTCACTCTGCCCGATGGTCGCGTGGTCCGGCTCGGGGGTGTCGAGCCCGGCCCGGCGGCGAAGATGACCGTGCACGATTACGGCTTTGCGGCGCGGCTTCTCAAGGGCGGCGACATCGGCATCGCCGAGGCCTATCTAAGCGGCGAGTGGGATACGCCGGACCTGACGCAGTTTCTCTATGTCTTCTGCCTCAATCACGACCTGATCCAGGCGATGCTCGCCAACAAGCCGCTGATGCGGTTGGTGCAGATGGTGCGGCACTGGTTCAACCGCAACACCAGGCGCCAGGCGCGGCGCAACATCTATGCGCATTACGACATCGGCAATGCCTTCTATTCGGCCTGGCTCGATCCCAGCATGACCTATTCGTCGGCGCTGTTCGACGACCATACCGCCGACCTCACGGCGGCGCAGAAGAACAAATATCGCAGGCTCGCCGAAGCCATCGACCTGAGGCCGGGCCAAAAGCTGCTCGAAATCGGCTGCGGATGGGGCGGCTTTGCCGAATACGTCGCCAAGAGCTTTGGCGCGAAGGTGGTCGGGCTCACCATCAGCAAGGAGCAGCGCGATTTCGCGCAAAAACGCATGCACGAAGCGGGGCTTGCCGAGAAGGTCGAGATCAGGTTGCAGGACTACCGCGACGAGCGCGACCAATACGACCGGATCGCCTCGATCGAGATGATCGAGGCGGTCGGCGAGCAATTCTGGCCGAAATATTTCTCCCAGCTCCGCGACCGTCTGCTGCCCGGTGGGCTGGCCGGTATCCAGGCGATCACGATTCAAGACAGCATGTTTCAGAGCTATCGGCGCGAGGTCGATTTCATCCAGCGCTACGTGTTTCCGGGCGGCATGCTGCCTTCGCCACAGGTCCTGAAATCGCTGGGCGAGCGGTTCGGCATTCCTGTCATCCGCGAACGCATTTTCGGGCAAGATTATGCCAAGACGCTCGCCGCCTGGCGAAACAACTTCCGCGGCGCCTGGCCGAACCTCAGACCGCTTGGCTTCGACGATCGGTTCCGCCGGTTGTGGGAGTATTATCTGGCCTATTGCGAGGCCGGATTCCTCTCCGGCAATATCGACGTCCGGCAGGTGGTCTTCGCAAAGCAGCGATAAATCCGCTGGCTTGCGCCACCGCATCGCCCTATTACCTTTGCTGGACTTCGGGCAAACGACCGGCATTCCAAAGACATGATTTTCAACAACGACGTCGTCCAAGCCATCGGCAACACGCCGCTCATCAAGCTCAAGCGAGCCTCTGAGGAGACAGGCTGCACGATTCTCGGCAAGGCCGAGTTCATGAATCCCGGCCAGTCCGTCAAGGATCGCGCCGGCAAATGGATGATCCTGGAAGCGGAGAAACGGGGCGAGCTCAAGCCTGGTGGCCTCGTGGTGGAATCAACCGCGGGCAATACCGGAATTGGTCTTGCCGTCGTCGCGAGCGCGAGGGGCTATCGGACACTGATCGTGATTCCGAAAACCCAGAGCCAGGAAAAGAAGGACATGCTGCGGCTCTGCGGCGCCGAGCTCGTCGAGGTGCCGGCGCTACCCTATGCCAATCCCAACAATTACCAGCATCTCGGGCGGCGGCTTGCGGACCAGCTCCGGGAGAAGGAGCCGAACGGCGTCCTGTTCGCCGATCAGTGGAACAATCTCGACAACGCCAAGGCCCATTACGAATCGACCGGTCCGGAGATCTGGCAGCAGACCGACGGCAAGATCGACGGCTTCATCTGCTCGGTCGGGACCGGCGGCACGCTCGCCGGTATCAGTCGGTATCTGAAGGAGAAGAGCAAGGACGTCGTAACCGCCTGCGCCGATCCGCATGGCTTTGCGATGTACGAGCTGTTCAAGCACGGCCAGGCGAAATCGACGTCAGGAGATTCAATCACGGAAGGCATCGGGCTTGGCCGCGTCACACCGGTCATCGAGACGGCGAGGGTCGATGACGCCTTCCTGATCTCGGACGAGGAAGCCGTGACCGTGATCTACGACCTGCTCGAGCACGAGGGCCTGTGCCTCGGCGGCTCGACCGGCATCAATGTCGCCGGCGCCATCCGCCTTGCGCGGCAGCTCGGCCCGGGGCACACGATCGTCACCATCCTTGCGGATTCCGGAAACCGCTATCAGTCAAAGCTGTTCAACCCGGACTTCATGCGGTCGAAAAACCTCCCCGTGCCGGAGTGGTTGGAGCGGCGGACCAAGATCGACGTGCCGTTTGTGTAGCGTGCCGCCCCACATCCCGACCTCATCTCCAGGAGCGGCCAACAGGCCGCGTCTCGAAGGATGGGCCGCGGGTGAGATCGGGCCTCATGGTTCTCCAGGCGATGCGCAGTATCGTCCGGAGACGGCGCTTGCGCTCCTTCCTCACCGTGAGGGGCAAGCGCTAATGCCGCAAAATCTGGCTCAAGAACAGCTTTGAGCGCGCGTGCTGCGGGTTGGCGAAGAAGTTCGCCGGCGTGTTGGACTCGATGATCTGGCCGGCGTCCATGAACACCACGCGGTTCGCCACCTCCCGCGCAAATCCCATTTCGTGGGTAACGACCAGCATGGTCATGCCTTCCTTGGCGAGGTCGACCATGGTGTCGAGCACTTCCTTGACCATTTCCGGGTCGAGCGCCGAGGTCGGCTCGTCGAACAGCATGACCTTCGGGCTCATTGTGAGCGCGCGGGCGATCGCCACGCGCTGCTGCTGGCCGCCGGACATCTGGCCCGGATATTTGTGGGCCTGGTGCGGGATCTTGACCCGCTCCAGATATTTCATCGCGGTTAGTTCCGCATCCTTCTGCGGAATGTTGCGCACCCAGATCGGCGCCAGCGTGCAGTTCTCCAGCACCGTCAGATGCGGGAACAGGTTGAAGCTCTGGAACACCATGCCGACCTCGCGCCGCACCTCGTCGACCCGCCGCAGATTCGGCCCCAGTTCGATGCCGTCGACGACGATCTCGCCTTCCTGGAACTCCTCCAGCGCGTTGATGCAGCGGATCAGCGTCGACTTGCCGGAGCCCGAAGGGCCGCAGATCACGATACGCTCGCCTCTGCCGACCTCGAGATTGACGTCGCGCAGCACGTGAAAATCACCGTACCACTTGTTGAGGCCTTTGATGCTGACGATCGGGTTCTCGGTCATGATGATCTCGGTTCAGCTCCGCCGGTGAGGATTGAGGCGTTTCTCGACGAACAATGAGTAACGTGACATTCCAAAGCAGAAAGCGAAATAGATCATTCCGGTAAAGGCGAAGCCCGTGAACGCGGTCGTCGGCGTCGCCCAATTCGGATCGGAGAACGAGGCGCGCAGCGATCCCAGGAGGTCGAACAGGGCCACGATCGACACCAGCGAGGTGTCCTTGAACAGCGCGATGAAGCTGTTGACCAGGCCCGGGATAACGTGGCGCAGCGCCTGCGGCATCACCACCAGCGCCGTCATCTTCCACCAGGAGAGCCCCAGTGCACTCGCCGCCTCGGTCTGTCCGCGCGGGATCGCCTGCAGCCCGCCGCGGATCACCTCGGCCTGATAAGCGCCGGAGAACAGGGCAACGCCGATGAGGGCGCGCACCAGGCCGTCCACGGTGAAATTGCCTGGCAGGAACAGTGGCAGCATATAGGTGGCGAAGAACAGCACGGTGATCAGCGGCACGCCACGCCAGAACTCGATGAAGGTGATCGAAAAGATCCTGATCAACGGGATAGTCGAGCGTCGACCCAAGGCCAGCGCGACACCGATCGGCATCGAGGTGACGATACCCGTCACCGACACCACAAGCGTCACCAGAAGACCGCCCCACAATCTTGTATCGACGATCGGCAAGCCGCCGCGGTCGAGCCCCATGACGGCGATCACGATAGCGATGCCCGCAAAGCTTGCGAGGCTCGTGGCCAGCGTCCGCCATCCGGCGCGCGTGCCGCCGCCCAGCCAAAACAGCAATCCCGAGACGATGATCGCGGTCAACGTCAAATCGATCCAGACTGGCCGGCCGGCGGCCTGGATCTGATCGCGCAGCCAAACCAGCGGCAGAAGGATCAGAGACAGCGTCACACCGAGCAGGACGACGACCTGCCCCAACAGCCAGAGCACGGGTCCGATGACCGGGATCGCCCCTCCCGTTCGTACGAGCGCATCGCCCGCGCTTTTGATGCTGTCGGCGAAGGCGGACAGCAGGGCGGTGGTCCAGCTTACGCCAAAGCCGTTCAACTCGCCGCCATGCAGCAGGAAGAAGGCGACCACGGGAAACGCGAGAAAGAACAGGCCGGCATTGATGCCTTTCCCCGGCAGGCGCGGAACGAGCAACGGCAGCAGCAGAACTGCGCCCAGCGCAAAGGTCAGATTGACCCGCCAGCGTTCGGGCGTCGGGTAGAAGCCGTAGATAAACTGATCGAGCTTGGCGCCGATATAGGGCCAGCAGGCGCCGACGAGACGGCCGGCATTCTGCTCCAGGCAGGCATTGCGGTCGGTGCCCTGCCAGACCGCATCGACCAGCAGGAATCTGATGGCCGGGATGACCGTGTACCAGAGCAGGAGAATGCCGAGAATTGTGAGCAGGACGTTGGTCGGCGAGTTCAACAGCCGAGTGCGCAAGAACCCGACAAAGCCGGTGGTCTTGACCGGCGCGGGCCGCTCGGCGACCAGCGCATCCCGAACAAAGGATGACGCAGTCATGTCGGTCATTGCCCGAGGCTCCGGCTCAGCCGCCATCCGTACAAGCTCATGATCGCGCTGGTGACCAGCGAGAGCAACAGGTAGACGCCCATGGTAATGGCGATGATCTCGATCGCCTGGCCGGTCTGGCTCAGCGTGGTACCGGCAAAGACCGAGACGAGATCGGGATAGCCGATCGCCACCGCCAGCGACGAGTTCTTGGTCAGGTTTAGATATTGGTTGGTGAGCGGCGGCAGGATGACGCGCAGCGCCTGCGGCACCACGATCAGCCGCAGCGTCGCGCCGCGGCTCAAGCCCAGCGAGGCTCCCGCCTCCATCTGGCCCTTGTGGACCGACAGGATGCCGGCACGCACGACCTCGGCGATGAAGGCGGCGGTGTAAGTCGACAGCGCGACCGTGAGCGCCACGAACTCCGGAATGACGCGCGTCCCGCCCGCAAAATTGAAGCCCTTGAGGACAGGCACCTCGAAACTGAGCGGCCCGCCGAAGATGAGCCAGCTTGCCAGCGGCAGTCCGACGAGGAGACCGAGCACGTAGGGCCAGATGTCGATCGCCCTTCCCTTCTGGAACAATTGCCGACGCGCATAGTAACGCAGCGCCAGCGCGGCAACGACTGCGACGAGGAGCGCGATCAGGAAGGCATCAAGCCCTGGTTCGGCGAGTGGTCTCGGAATCACCAGGCCGCGATTTGAGAGAAAGAAGCTGTTGAACAGTGAGATGCTCTGCCGTGGGCCGGGCAGCGCGGCCAGCACGGCCAGGTACCAGAACAGGATCTGGAACAGAAGCGGCAGGTTGCGCACCAGCTCGACATAGGCGCCGGCCACGCGCGACACCAGCCAGTTCGGCGACAGCCGCCCCAGGCCCACGATGAATCCGATCACGGTGGCGAAGAAAATGCCGATCACCGAGACCAGCAGCGTGTTGAGCAGTCCGACGAAAAACACGCGCGTATAGGTGTCGGATCCCGAATAGGGAATCAGCGTCTGGCTGACGTCGAAGCCCGCGGTATTCCGCAGGAAGCCGAAGCCGGAGGTGATCCGCTGCGTTTCGAGGTTGGCGCGGGCATTGGCGACGATCTCGTAGCCGATCCAGGCCAGCGCGATCACGAACACGACCTGCAACGCAAACCCGCCCCAGCCGGCGCGGCCGCCAAGGGCCCGCTTCAGCCGGAGCGCATATTGCGGCGGTGGTGACCGGACGTCGTCGATACTCATCGCCGCAGCCGTTCGCGTCGAGGAGATCAGCGGATCGGCGGGGCGTACTGGATGCCGCCCTTGTTCCAGAGCTGGTTCAGACCCCGCGCAATCTGCAGCTTGGAGCCGGCACCGACATTGCGGTCGAAGGACTCGCCATAGTTACCAACCGCCTTGACGATCCGGGAGAACCAATCCTTGGTGAGACCGAGCTGTTCGCCGAGATTGCCGTCGGTGCCGAAGGCGCGCTTCAGGTCCGGCTTATCCGACTTCGCCATTTCGTCCACGTTCTTCTGGGTCACGCCGAGCTCTTCGGCATCGATCATCGCAAACAGCGTCCACTTCACGATGTCGAACCACTGGTCGTCGCCATGGCGCACCATCGGGCCGAGCGGCTCCTTGGAGATCACTTCGGGAAGCACGACGTGATCGGCGGGATTGGCGAGCTTGAGGCGCTCGGCGTAGAGCTGGGAGACGTCGGAGGTGAAGACGTCGCAGCGGCCGGACTCATAGGCCTTGACGGTTTCGTCGGCGCTCTGGAACGCGATCACCTCATATTTCATGTTGTTGCCTTTGAAGTAATCGGCGAGATTCTGCTCGGTCGTGGTGCCTGTCTGCACACAGACGGACGCGCTGTTCAGCTCGAGGGCCGAGTTCACCTTCAGCGATTTCTTCACCAGGAAGCCCTGGCCGTCATAATAGGTCACGCCCGTGAAGTTGGCGCCGAGCGAGGTGTCACGCGACAGCGTCCAGGTGGTGTTGCGCGACAGCACGTCGATTTCGCCCGACTGCAGCGCCGTGAAGCGGTCCTTGGCCGAGAGCGGCACGAATTTGACCTTGGTCGGATCATCGAAGATCGCCGCCGCAATCGCGCGGCAGACATCGACATCCAGCCCGGTCCAGTTGCCCTTGTCGTCGGGCGAGGAAAAGCCCGGCAGACCCTGGCTCACGCCGCAGGATAGCATGCCCCGGTCCTTGACCGTCTTGAGCGTTTCCGCACTGGCAGCCTGGACGGAAAACACGGCGGCGAGGGCAAAGGTGAACAACAAGGGTACGCGTTTCATGGCAAAGGGCCTTTTCAAGGGGTCGTCCTCAGGGGCGTTCGCTTTTCAACGCATAACGTCATTGGGCCAACCCGGCGATCCCTGCCGCAAACGCTAACCCGAACACGGTTAACGCGCAGACCGGCCAAGCGATGGATCGGAGGTCGCGGCAAGCCCCTCAACGTGCGGCGACTGAATAGCTCCTCTACATCACAGAACGACTGGCGCGCCGGGTCAAGGGGTTGACGCACCTCTTCTTTGTCCTGTTATTAACAATTCCGCCCGAAGGGATCGGACTGATGCCGCGAGCGGCGACAAAACTTAAGGTAGCGGCTGACACATGGGTTCTTCGAGCGGATCACCGAGCGGGCAGCAAGCCGAAACCACACTGGTGACCGCTGGCCGCGACACCAAGGCGCAGAAAGGCTTCGTCAATCCACCCGTGGTGCACGGTTCGACCGTGCTCTATCCGACGGCGGAGGATCTGCACGCCCATCGCGGAGAGTTCCAATACGGCCGCCATGGCACGCCGACCACGAAAGCGCTGCAGGAAACGCTGATGGCGCTGGAAGGGCCACAATGCGCGGGTGTGGGCCTGGCGCCCTCCGGACTCGCGGCAATCTCGACCGCTCTACTCGCAGTGTTAAAAACTGGTGACCACCTGCTCGTCTGCGACAATGCTTACCGGCCGACCCGCAATTTCTGCAACGGCATGCTCGCCCGCTATGGCATTGAGACCACCTATTTCGATCCCTTGATCGGCGGGGCGATCGAAAAGCTATTCAAGCCCAACACCAGGGCGGTCATGGTCGAGGCGCCCGGCTCGCAATCTTTCGAGATGCCGGACATCCTAGCCATCGCGGCCGTGGCGCATGCGCGCGGTGCGCTCGTCATCGACGACAACACCTGGGCGACCCCACTGTATCATCGCTCCCTGGAGCAAGGCGTCGATATCAGCATCCAGGCGGCCACAAAATATATCGGCGGCCATTCCGACATCATGTTTGGCACCGTCTCCGCCAATGCCAAGACTTGGCCGAGGGTCAGCGAGGCCATCCGCCTGCTCGGCGTTTGCGCCGGGCCTGACGATGTGTTCCTGGCGCTCCGGGGATTGCGGACGCTCGCGGTGCGGCTCGCGCAGCACCATCGCGCAGGCCTTGAGATGGCGCGCTGGCTTGCGGGGCGCCCGGAAGTCATCAAGGTCTTGCATCCGGCACTGGAGAGCGATCCCGGTCATGCGATCTGGAAGCGGGATTTTACCGGCGCATCCGGATTGTTCAGCATCGTGCTGCAACCCAAGCCGCAAGCCGCAGTCGACGCCATGCTCAACAGCCTGAAACTGTTCGGCATGGGCTATTCCTGGGGCGGCTTTGAGAGCCTCGCGATTCCCTTCGACTGCACCGAGTATCGAACCGCAACGCGATGGGCGCCCGGCGGACCGACGCTGCGGCTGCACATCGGGCTGGAGAATGTTGAAGATCTCAAGGCCGATTTGGACCGCGGTTTTGCGGTGTTCAACGCGGCCTAGCACTCCCGCTCGAACGCCACCTCGGTCAGCACGCCAGTGGCATCACGGCGATTGGAGCTTCGGCCGCCAACGTGGCCTCTCATCAGGCGGCCGGTAGCCCTTGGCCGCCCAGGTCGATCACCTTGTCCGATTCGGCGATAACGGTTCGCCGATGTGTAATGGCGAGCACTGTCACGTCGCGGGCGAGCAGGCGGATATGTACCATGATATCGCGCTCGGTGGCCTCATCGAGCGCCGAGCTCGCCTCGTCGAGGAAAAGGATCGCCGGATCGCCATATAGGGCTCGGGCGATGGCAATGCGCTGACGCTCGCCGCCCGACAGCTTCAGGCCGCGCTCGCCAACTGTCGTCTCGAAGCCGTCGGGCAGTGCCTCAATGAACGGCAGAATCGCCGCTTTCTCGGCGGCACGGCGTAGCCGCACTTCGTCCCGCGGCCGGCCGAGCAGAATGTTGTCGGCGAGGCTCTCATTGAGCAGCACGACATCCTGCGGCACGACCGCAACCGCGGCGTACCAGTGGGCGCGATCGATGCCGCCGAGATCGATCCCGTCGACGAGGATGCGGCCGGAATTCGGTTCGATCGATTTCAGAGCGAGCTTGAAAACAGTCGACTTGCCGGACCCGGTCTCGCCAACAAGGAAGGTTATCGTGCCGCGTTCGGCCACGAAGGAGATGCCCGTCACGCCGCGGCCATTGCTGTATGCGTACCCGACGTTCTCGAAGGCGATCCTCCCCTCGCGCGGAAGGAAAGTCTTCGCATGCGAGACCTGTCGCTCCTCCGGCGCCGCCCACATGGTCGCCAACGGAACGAGGGCGGCGCGCGAGCGCACGACATCGTCGATGGCTTGAGCAATCATCTCGAACGGCATGTTAAGCTGCAGCAGCAGCGTGTTGAACAGCACAATGTCGCCTATCGTCAGTGCACCGGCCTGATAGCGCGACGAGAGCAGCAGGAAGGTGACCGCGAATTGGACGGTGAGGCCAAGCCCGAGCAGGGCGATGTAGCCCACGCGCCGCAACACATAGGCACGCCAGTTGTCCCGCACCTCCCCGGCTTTCGCTGTGAAGCGCCGGCTGAGCCAATCGTGGCTGCCGAAATGCCTGAGCGTCTCCATGGCGTTCATGGCGTTGCCGATGAAGCGTGCATTCTCCTGACTGGCTTCGACGGCCTTATCAAGAAAGACCCGCGCTCGCCGCGTCGCGATCAGCGTGAGCGTAACGGCGCAGACGCCGTAAACGAGAACGATCGCAGCGATTTCGATGTTGATCAGTGCGCCAAGTGTAACGAGGGTGAGCATGATCCGCGTCGCGCCCGGAATGAACACGATGAGCCCGAGCTGCACCAAGGTCGTCAGTGCGCCGCGCCCGCGGGCGCTGGCGTTCTGGATTTCCGCCGGATTGTGTTCGACGAAGAAAGCGGCGGTCTTCCTCAAGATGCGCTCAAAGAACCGTGTGGCGGCGATGAACCCGAGATTCTCCGCGCTCATAAACGACAGGTACTGCACCATGTGCTGGAGCGCCGAGGCGATGCCAACCAGGACGGCATAGAACACGAAGCCCCACGCCAGCGCCGTGATCCCGCCCTCTCCTGGCAACCGGTCGATGAGACGTGAGAACAGATAGGGCCCGGCGACACTGGTCACACTCGAGAGCACGACGACCAAGGCGACCAGGAGCAGCATTCATCGGTCGGACTTCCAATAGGCGTGGAGGATTTCGGAAATCGGAGCAAAGACGGCGGGCTTGGTCATGCGTAAGGCGAACTCGACGTATCGCGGATACCATCATCTACCGAGGCAACACGGCAGTGATTTGTCGGAAGTGCCCGACCTGCTGGGCAAAATACGCTCTGTATCTCCGCTCCTCCAGCCCTGGTCGGAGATAAGCCTGTGGCAGTGGTGACCATCGTCCTCCAATCAGGAACGCAACCGCACGTCGGACGTTAACGCGGTGTTTTGACTGACGATATTCGCACAAAAAGACTGATCGCTCGCCATTTGGCGATAGCCTGACGTTTCCGAGCAATGCTGGGATCGAGAACCGATGGGAAGCATGGTCCTGCTCGACTTGATGGGCGGCGTGGCGCTGCTGCTGTGGGGACTGCACATGGTCCACAGCGGGATTGTTCGTGCCTTCGGGTCTGACCTGCGGCGCTTTCTCGGGACAGCCCTGCGTAACCGATTTCTGGCCTTTCTAGGCGGCCTCGCTGTTACGGCGCTCCTGCAAAGCAGCACGGCGACCGGCCTGATGACCTCGTCGTTCGTCACCGGCGGCGCGGTCGATCTTGCTCCCGCGCTGGCCATCATGCTGGGAGCAAACGTTGGCACGACGCTCATCGTTCAAGCTCTATCATTCAATGTCACGGCGGTAGCACCGTTGCTGTTTGTGGTCGGCGTGATCGCATTCAAGCGAGGCGGCCAGACCCGCACGCGCGATCTCGGCCGGGTTGCCATCGGCATAGGGCTAATGCTGTTGTCGTTGCATATCCTGCTCGACACGCTTGCGCCGGCCGAGGATGCGCCCGTGGTTCGAACGCTTCTCGCGGCGATCACTGGCGACTCTATGCTGTGCGTTCTGATGGCCGCTGTGCTGACCTGGATCGCCCATTCGAGCGTCACGGTCGTGTTGCTGATCATGTCGCTGGCCTATTCGGGCTTCATTACGCCTGTGGCGGCGCTGGCCTTGACGCTCGGTGCAAACCTCGGAAGTGCCATCAACCCGGTTATCGAAGGCAGCAACAGCAGCAACCCGGCCAGCCGCCGGCTGCCGTTGGGCAACCTTCTCAACCGCTTGGTCGGTTGTGCCTTGGTGCTGCCGTTCCTGCATCCGATCGCCGAGGCGCTTGGCCGCTTCGAGCCCAATCCCTCGCGCATGACCGCGGACTTCCACACCGCGTTCAGTCTGGCGCTGGCGATCCTCTTCATTCTTCCGCTTGGCTGGTTGGCTTCGCTGCTGACCAAATTCCTGCCCGAACGTGCGAAGCCCAACAATCCCGCGTCACCGCTCTATCTTGATGAGGCGGCGCTCGGTACGCCGTCGGTTGCGCTCGCCTGCGCGGAGCGCGAGGTTCTTCATCTGGGTGACATCGTCGAGACCATGCTACGTCAGGCCATGACGGCGCTGATGACCGACGATCGCCGCCTTGTCGCCGAGGTCAGCCGGATGGACAACGCGGTCGACAAGCTCGACGAGGC
This sequence comes from Bradyrhizobium sp. ARR65, assembly GCF_000472385.1. Lineage (GTDB taxonomy): Bacteria > Pseudomonadota > Alphaproteobacteria > Rhizobiales > Xanthobacteraceae > Bradyrhizobium. The sequence continues at coordinate 34,182 of NZ_AWZU01000044.1, read as the reverse complement.
GGTGAAGCTTTACGTGACGCAGCTCACACGAGAGAGTCTGGACGAACGCGACGGTCACCGTGCAATGGAGATCATCGCCTTCTCCATCAACCTGGAGCACATCGGCGATATCATCGACAAGAATCTGATGGAGCTCGCCCAGAAGAAGATCAAGCGGAAGCTTGCCTTCTCAAAACAGGGCGCTGCGGAGCTGGAGGCCTTCCACCAGGAAGTGATGAGTAACCTCAAGCTCGCGTTCAGTGTCTTCATGTCCGGTGATGTGAAGATCGCCCGGCAGCTCATTGCGGAGAAGGCGACTTTGCGCACGGCAGAGTTGGCTGCCGCCGAGAGTCACCTGGAGCGACTGCGCGAGCGTCGCCCCGAGAGCATCGAGTCGAGTTCGTTGCATCTCGATGTGCTGCGTGACCTCAAACGCATCCACTCGCACATCTGCTCGGTCGCTTATCCGGTGCTGGAGCGAGCGGGCGCGCTACGGCCGAGCCGTCTGAGGGTCGTCGAGCCCGACCAAGGCGCAACCGACGACAAGGACGCGGCCTCGGCAGGTTGACGAGCCAGGAAGCGCCTGAAGGGGAAGAGACTGTGCGCCGAGGCCGAAATCACGCCTTCGATGACTGCCGGCCGGTCAGGATGATGAAATAGAGGTTGCGTATATAGACGAGCAGTCCGAGCGCCTGGCCAGCGATGAAGACGGGATCGCGACGGTAGAGTGCATAGACTAACAGCAATACGCCGCCGCCGATCGAGAAGAACCAGAATGCGACCGGAATCACGCTGGCGCGCGCACGCTCCGAGGCGATCCACTGCACCACGAAGCGCATGGTGAAGAAGGCCTGCGCCACGAAGCCCAGCACGACCCAGGCGTCGAATTTGATGACAAAGACGTCGTGAAGGTAGTTGATCAGGGCACTCATGTCGACGTCACCTCGGTCACCACAGGAGTCGGCTTCTTGCGCCGGATCAGCCACCATACGCCCAAGAGATCCATGATCCCGATCCAGAGCCGGTCGAAGAAGCCATAGTTCGACACGCCCGACCGGCGGGGCCGATCGACCACGTCCACATAGGCGATGTCATAGCCCTCACGCCGTACCAGCGCGGGGAGAAAGCGGTGCAGCCCGTCGAAATAGGGCATCATCAAGAACACCTCGCGCCGGAATGCCTTGAGCCCGCAGCCGGTATCACGCGTACCGTCGTTCAGGATTGCGCTGCGAATGGCGTTGGCCGCGCGCGACTGAAGCCTCTTGAAGCCCGTGTCCTTGCGCCCCACCCGCTGACCCGCTGCGAGCCCAACCCCCACCCCGCCCTTTTCGATCGCCCCGATCAAGTCCGGCAGGAATGCCGGATCGTTCTGGCCGTCGCCGTCCAGCGTCGCCACGATGGCGCCGCGCGCGGCCCGCACACCGCTGCGCACAGCAGCCGATTGGCCTGACGACACCCCATGCTTGAGCTGCCGCAGGTTTGGCCACCGCTTCATGGCAGCGGCGAGCCGCTCAGCCGTTGCATCCGTCGAGCCATCGTTGACGTAGATGATCTCATAGGCCCAGCGGCCCTCGAGCGCCGCCGAGATTTCCTCGATCAGCGGAACGATGTTTTCGGCCTCATTACGGACGGGAACGACGATAGAAACCGCCAAGGCTCCGTCAGAAACCGGTTTGTCGGAAGAAGGCAAAATCGACGCTCGTCAGATGAGATGGCCAGCCGCACGAAAGCGCAGGGTTCCCGGACACCTGCTGCGCCCGCTTCTTATGGGGCGGAAGCGGCGCGAGCAACCCTTTTAGAACGTGATCCGGGGAACTCCGGGACCCCTTCCCCAAACGGATCAAATCCAGGCAAAAGGCTTAAATCGGGACGATTTTGCCGTCGGAACGAATGGCGAAGCCGAGACGGCGTGCGGCAAACCAGTAGCGCACGGCCATGGCGCCGGCGATTCCAACGATGGCACCGCCAACCACGTCGCTCGGATGATGCGCCAGCAGCACCAGACGGGTCCCGGCAATGACAACGGCGTAAGCGTACATCACAATGCGAGCCCGCGGCCAGACCGCGCCGATCGCAAAGGCCAGCGCGAAGGCGGTCACCGCGTGTGAGGAAGGAAGGCTGAAGTAGGCCTCGGTTCCGGCAAACGGCATGAAATTGAAGGCATTCGCCTTCCCGCCCACGAAAGGTCGGCCGCGACCGATCGCGTATTTGAGGATCTCGGAAAGCAGATCCGAACACGCCACTGCCAGCAGCACATATTGCACCCGTGTGCCCAGGCGCAAAAACCTGGCGCGTGAGGCCCCATGCAAGGCGGGTGCAAGCAATGCGATCACCGCGAGCGCCGCCAGCAAGGTCCATAGCACATAGCTGTCCTTGCCGAAGTCGGTGAGAATTCGCACCGGCCAAAGCGATGGCGTTCCGCGCGACGGCATCAACGTGATCTCGGTCGCGTCAAAGGAGATCATGAGGACAACGAGGAGCGCGCCGCCAATTGCCGTGAGCAGCAGGAGCTGACGCCCGAGATGCCGCGCGGCCGCGCCTCGCCGCGCGTGCGAGGGAGCACGCACGAGCTGCGCAACCGACGAACGCGAGAGCGCAAAGAGCTGGACAAAATAGTTCTGGGATTCGCCGCCGAGCACCGAGATGGACATTATTCCGTGCCTTCGGAGCGGAAGATTGCGATCGAAACTGACCTGCCTTGCGAGATGTTATAGCCTTCGATCCGGTTCGCCACGTTGTAGCGTAGTCCGATCGCTTCGGCCCGCTGCGCAAAACTGCGCTCGGAACGCGTTTCCACCAGCGCGAAGCGGCAGCTCCCCTGGTTCAGGAAATCCGCCGCGCCCGATCCGTCGGTCAGCAGCGTCGAGGTGCCGGTCATGAAGACGAGACTCGGCTCGTGGAAGCCCGCTGAGGCGGCCTTCGGTCCGACGCAACGAACGTTGCGCAACGCGCGTGCGATCTCGGCGCTCGGAAACAGCGGTGTCAAGGACGGCAACACCACGCCGTAGATGGCAAAGGCCAGAAACAACGCCGCAACCACCGCATTCAAAAGCGAGCGCTCGGCCCGGCTATCGTCGTAAAGCCACCAGGCGAACAGGCCGAAGATCAATGCCGCCGCCACGAATGGCCAGGCCAGGAATGCCGGTTGCCGGGTCAGCGCGATCGCCCCGACCACGGCCATCAACGAGGCCAGCGCCGGAATCGCGAACCACCAGGCCGATCCGCGCATCAGCCAGGACCGCGAGAGCACGCGCCGCTCAACCGCGCCGGCGGTCAGGATCGCGATGGCCGGGTAAAGCGGCAGCACATAATGCGGCAGCTTGGTCAGCACCGCCTCGAACACGATCCAGGATGGCACCAGCCATGCCAGGAGGTATTGCGCGCCAGGCTCGCGCCGTGCCCGCCAGACCGCAGGCGCCGCCATCGCAGCGAGCGGTGCGCCTGGCCAGAACGTCACCCAGAACAGCAGCAGATAGAGCCCCGGCGGCAGGCCGTGGGATTCCTGCGCGCCGAGCTTGCTCAACATGTCGCCGCCGACGGAGTCGGCGAAGAACGCATCGCCCGCGCGCCAGAAGATCGCGACGAACCAGGGCAGCACGAGGACCAGCATCCACATCAGGCCCCAGACGGGGCGCAGCAGCCGCAGCCAGGCGATGCTGCGATCGAGAAATGCGAGCGTGACGATGGTCAGGCCCGCGAACAACAGGATCAGCGGACCCTTGATCAGGATGCCACCCGCCAGCGCAGTCCAGAAAATCGCGGGCCAACTCCAGGGCGGATGCGCGGGGTCTTCGCCGCGCTGCCAGCACAGATAGGCGCGCGCCATCGCGCCCATCGCCGCAACGACGGTGAGCAGCAGCATCGCATCCGTCTTGGCAAGCCGCGCTTCGACGCCGAGCAGGACCGAACCGCACATCAGGAGCGCCGCGAGCACGGCTCCACGCCGCGTCACGAAGGCGAGCGCCGTCCAGTAAGTCAGCAGCACGGCGCCGATCGCTCCGATCAGCGACGGAATCCGATAGACCCAAATGCGCAGCTCCGCGCGCGGCAGGCCGAGGGCGGAGGCGGTCTGGACGGCGGCCGCCTGCATCCAGTAGATGCCAACTGGCTTCTTGTAGCGCACGTCTTCCTGGAAGCGGATATCGACGAAGTCGCCGCTTTCGACCATTTGCTTGGTCGCTTGCGCAAAGCGCGGCTCGTCGCGATCGACCGGCGGGATGTTGAAAAAACCCGGCAGGAAGAACAACAGCCCGCAAAGCAGCAGAAAACTCACCGCGCGCGTGTGGCTGCCGGTGACGAAATCGATCATGCGGGCGAGCCGGCTCCCTGGATTGACCAGGTTTTTGGGCTCACGCGAGGCGCCAAATCGGGGGCGGGCATAAGTGTCGGCCATGGGGTTCCGCATACGCCGAAACCGCTATCCCCACAACCGCTTAAGGCGGAGCTATTGGATTCTCACGACGACTGTGTCGGCCGCGCCAGTCGCATCGATCACGGTCAGCCGCGCAAATCCCGGTCCCGGCGGATCGATCAGGCGCTGCCTGCGGCCGTCGATCTCGCCGGCGGCCCTGCCGTTGACCAGCATGGTGATCGGCAGCACGCCCCCGGAAACCCTCACCGGCATCGCGGCGGCCTCCGGGCCGTCCGCACGGTCCACGTCAATCCGGGAACCGTCCAGCGGGAACTGGATGTGCAGCGCCTGTCCGCCGCCGGCGCGCACCAGTTCCCCGAGTGGCCGGAACCGCCGCAACGGCAGCGGCAATTTCGTATTGCTCGCGACCAGAGCACCCTTCGGCGGCTTTGGCAGAGGGGTTGGCAGTTTTCCGCTGCGCGCAAAAGCGTCGAACAGGATCGGCGCGGCCGCATTGCGTCCGATCAGGCCGGGGACCGGGGCACCATCGGGGCGGCCGACCCAGACGCCGATCGTCATGCGGCCGTCGAACCCGATGGACCAGGCATCGCGATAGCCGTAGCTGGTTCCTGTCTTGAACGCGATGCGGTTATGGGGCGCATTTTCAGGTGGCGGCGTGCCCAACAGAACGTTGCCGACCTGCCAAGCGGCCACGCGATCCATCAGCCGCAGCGGCTCGCGAGCATCGTCCTTGACGCCGAGGATCTCGCGGAGCGGCCTTGTGGTTCCAAGCCGCGGCAGGCCAGCATAAAGCAGCGCAAGATCCTGCAAGGTGACGCCAACACCACCCAGCCCCATCGCGAGCCCCGGCGCCTCGTCCTTCGGCAGCACCAGATTGCCGCCGGCCTGCCGCAAGCGCGACGCCAGCCGGCTCGCGCCGACGCGGTCGAGCAGCGCAATCGCCGGCACGTTCAGCGACAATTGCAGCGCTTTGCGCACGGGTACCGTGCCCTGATAGGTCAGATCGAAATTCTCCGGCGCATAGGAGCCGAAGCGGATCGGACGGTCGTCGATCAGGCTCTCGGGATGAACAAAGCCATCCTCGAAAGCGAGGCCATAGATGAAGGGCTTGAGCGTCGAGCCGGGCGAGCGCACTGCGCGCGTCATGTCGACCTGCCCTGCCCGCTTCTCGTCGAAATAATCCGCCGAGCCGACGCGGGCAAGCACATCGCCGCTCTCGTTATCGACAGCGATGATAGCCACCGAAATGTTCGGTCCCAGCGCTGCAGCGCGATCGCGCGCGAGCGGCTCGAGCACCCTCTGCAAATTATAGTCCAGCGTCAGCTTGATGATCGGCGCATCCTTCATGATCGCGACCGCCTGATCGGCGGAATGCGGCGCCAGGATCGGCATCGGCTTGCGCAGCTTCGGCACCGGCACCGCCTTGGCCTGCGCCGCTTCGTCGCTGCTGATGCGATGCTCCTCCACCATGCGGTCGAGCACGCGATCGCGTCCCTCGCGCGCGGCGTCCGGATAACGATCGAGACGCCGCCGCTCCGGCGATTGCGGCAGCGCGACCAGCAATGCGGCCTCCGACAGCGACAGCCGCTTCGGCTCCTTGCCGAAATACGCAATGGAAGCGGCGCGAATGCCTTCGAGATTGCCCCCATAGGGCGCAAGCGCAAGATAGAGGTCGAGGATCTGGTCCTTCGTGAGCGCGTGCTCGAGCTCGAGCGCGCGCACAATCTGGTGCAGCTTGGCGTAAAGTGATCGCTCGCGCCGCGGCTCCATCAACCGCGCGAGCTGCATGGTGATGGTCGAACCGCCCGAGACGATGTGACCGCGAGTCACAAGCTGAAACGCCGCGCGCGCCAGCGCCAGCGGGTCGACGCCGTCGTGGGTACGAAAACGCTGGTCTTCATAGGCAAGCAGCAGGTTGAGATAGGTCGGATCGACGTCCCTTTTCGCATCGACCGGCAGCCGCCAGCGACCATCCGCCATCGCATAGGCGCGCAGGAGCTTGCCGTTGCGATCGACGATGGTGGTGGAGACCAGGCGTGCCTTGTCGAGCGGCAACGGGCCGAGCGAGATAACCCAGGCGGTGAAGGCGCTGGCGATGACAACAAGGAAAACAGCGAAGACGGCTGCTACGCGCCTCACACTTCGCCCAAGAATTCCGTCATGGCCGGGCTTGTCCCGCCTGCGGGGCCGAAGCCCCTTCGGCGAGGCGAGGGCCCGGCCATCCACGTCTTTCCCGCTTGCGGCAACTAGTGTGGATGCGCGGGACAAGCCCGGGCATGACGGCTGGACGTGAGGCGCCATCACGTCAGCCCTTTCACCGCCGCTCGTCTCAGCACCACTCATTTCGCGGCCCGCACCTCCATGCTGCCGGTGCCGGTGCGGCCGTAGCGCGAGGGGTTGTACATGTCCTCGACATAGGCCTGCGGCAGCACGTATTTGCCTGGCGAGACCGCGCGCACCACATAGGCGAGCGTGAATACCGATTTGGCGTCGCTGGCACGGTCGACCGCCGCGGTGAAGCGGTCATCGCGGAATTCAGTGTCTGCCGCGTCGACACCGTCCTCGATCCAGTCCAGCGTGCCGCTGTCGCCGGAGGAGACCAGATGCGGATTGTCGATCTCGAGCCCAGCCGGGAGATAATCGGAGACGATGATATGGCCGTATTCCGGCTTCGGCTCGGTGATCTTCAACACCACGGCGAAACGGTCGTTCTGCTTGGCCTTGCTCACATCGGCCGGCTTGCCGTCGAGCGTGTAGTAATTGCGCTCGATCGCAAAACCATTCGACGCCGCGGGCTCCGGTACGGCGGGAGCGCCTGACACGGAGACCACCACCTGCACCGGCGCATCGCCCGTGTTGGTAAGCTTGAGCGGCTGGTTCGCCATCTCATCCGCCTTGTAGCTGCGGAAGAGCGCGGTCTTGACCGCCTCGCCGTTGAGGTCGAGCGCCAGCGTCTCCTTGGCCAATGCGCGGGCAGCCAGCACCATCCAGGCATTCTCCTGCGTCGAAGTGTACGGCGTCAGTCCCCGCGCGGCCTCGACACGGGCGACGGCCTGGGTGATCGTCGCCTTCGGCGCGTTGCCTTCGGCTGCAAGCGAGATCAGCGCGGCGGCGTCGCGCAGCGCCGAGCCGTAATCGGTGCGACCGAATTCCAGCACCGGTTTCGGATTGAGGCTGTCGAGCACGGCGGCATAGACCCGCTCCGCGCGGTTGCGGTCGCCGACCAGCGCCAGCGCCGCCGCGAGCTGCGCCTTGGCGATCGGCGTCGCCAGATTGCTCAGCTTGGTGTCGGCGAGATACCGTAAGTCCCCGATCGGCGCCGCGCCGTTACGCGCGAGCACATAGAGGCCGTAGGCGAGATCGCGCCCGCCGTCCTTGTCCGGCTCGTTGGCGTTCACGACCGAGTTTCGGATGCGGTCGAGCGCGTTCTTGAACAGCACGTCCGGCACCGCAAAGCCCTTTTCGCGGGCGCGGGTCAGGAAATCCGTGACATAGGCATCGAGCCAGGCGTCGTCGCCGCCGGCCGACCACAGGCCGAACGAGCCGTTGGAGCCCTGGCGCGCGAGCAAGCGGTCGATTGCATCTCTGATACGCTGGTCGATATCGGTGTCCATCGCCAGATGCGCGCCGGCCGCAAGCTCGTTGACATAGAGCAGCGGCATGGCGCGGCTGGTGATCTGCTCCGAGCAGCCATAGGGATAGCGGTCCAACGCCTGCAGGATGGTTGCGGCATCGAGCGCCGTCGACAGGCTCGCCGACAGCGACACGCTGCCGGTGCCCGACACGAGATCGGAGAACATGTCCGACGTCAGCGTCAGGCTTTCGCCCTTCGCCAGCGTCCTGATTGAGCGGCGCGCCAGGATTTGCGTGGCGGGCTTGACGTCGAGCGCATAGTGCCGCGCCAGGGCAAGCCCGTTCGGCCCCTGGATGGCGACATCGATCTGCGCCGTGCCAGCGCCGCCGCCGTCGAGCGACAGCGTCGTCGAGCTGCGCTGCTTGGCCGCGAGATGCAGCGTCGTCGCCGGATTGCCGGCGACCTTTACCGGCCCCGCCGTCCTCACGTTGATGACATAGTCGCCGGGCGCACCCTCGACATTGTCGAGATCGAAGCCGATCGTGCCGTGATCGCCGTTGAGGAGGAAGCGCGGCAAGGTTGCGGTGAGCACCACGGGATCACGCACCGTGACATCGAGGCTGGCGCGGCCGAGCTTGGTGGCGCTCCACGCCACCGCCATCACCCGCGCGGTGCCGGCGAAGTCCGGAATGTCGAAGCTGATCTCGGCAGTGCCGTCGGCGGCGACCGTGACAATGCCGGAATAGAGCGCCAGCGGCTTCTGCGTCGGCGGCGAGCCCTGCAGCTCGGCGGCGCCGGCATCGCCGCCAGACCTGATCTGGCCGCGCGCGCCCTGCATGCCGTCGATCAATTGGCCGTAGAGATCGCGGATCTCCGCGGTCAGACGGCGCTGGCCGAGATAATAATCGTCCGGCGCCGGCGGCTTGTAATTGGTCAGGTTGAGAATGCCGACGTCGACCGCGGCAACGACCACCTTGGCGTCTTCGCCGGGATTGAGTCCAGTCAGCTTCACGGGAATCTTCAGCGTCGAGTTCGGACGCACCAGTGATGGCGGCGACAAATTGATCGCGAACGTGCGCGCCGTCTTGTCGATGCCGAACCACTTCAAGCCGATAGCGCGGCCCGGCATGCGCTGTGCCGCCGCATCCAGCGGCCGCCGCAAGGTCGTCAGCACATAGGCGCCGGTGCCCCAGTCCTTGCCGACGGGAATCCTGACCTGCGTGGTGCCTTCCTTGACGTCGAGGGTCTGCGTCGTCAGAAGCCGGTCGCCGAGCACATTGACGGTCAGCTTGCCGACCGTGCGCGCGTTCACCGCGACGACCATGGTGTCCCCGGACTGATAGTCCGGCTTGTCGATCGAGGTCTCCAACAGATCCGGCGTGTCGGCGCTGCCGTCGGAATACCAGCCGACGTCGAACTGCACCGAGGTGATCGGCCCATCCGCCTCGCTCGATTTCACGTCCAGCCGGTAGCGGCCCGGTTGCGGCGTGAAGCTGATGCGTGTCGGTTTGTCGGCTGCAATGGCGAGATCGCCGTCGGCAACGCGGCTGGTCGATTTGATCGGCTCGTAATCCCAATAGGAGTTCTGGCGGTACCACTGCCAGCGCGATTCAATCTTCAACAGTTCATAGTGCAGGCCGTCGCGCGGCAACGTCTTGCCCTCGGGCGAAACGAAGACGACATCAAAATCCGCCTTATCGCCTTCGGCGACGTTGCGATCGCCGAACAGCGGCTTGACGCCGATCTGCGCCGTGGTCGGCGCAACGGGGAGCACAAGCTTGCGCTCGACGGCGCGGCCGCCGGTCTCCGCCATGCGAATGAAGACTTGCGCCTCCTGCGGTCGGGTCGAGGTCGGCGGTTTTGCCAGACTCACCGGGAAGCTCGCGACGCCGTTGGCATCGGATTCCGGCAGATCCTCGATCGGGGTTCGTTCGTTGGAGGTGGTCTCCTCGTCGGCGACGCCGAACTGATAGCCCGGAAAGCCGGGCCGCTCCGCGGCGGGCACGACCAGCATGTCGCCCTCGAGCTGCAGGTTGGATGCCGGCGCGCCATAGAGGAAATGTCCCTCGACCTTAAGCTCCGCCGGAGCATCCGCTTTGATCAGCTTGTCCTTGGACGTTAAGTCGAATTCCAGCCGCTCGGGGATGTAGTCCTCGACCATGAAGGTGGTCTCGCCGACCGAACTCCCCTTCGGATCGGTGAACGCGCGAACGCGCCAGGTGCCCGTCGGCACGGCCGAATTGAGCGGAACGGCGAACGTCCGGCCGCCAGCGCCCTGGTCGGCGAGCACGGCACGGCGAAATTCGACGCCATCGGGCCGCTCGATCACGAGGGTGAGCGGCGTGCCGGCGAGCGCATTGCCCTGTCCGTCGCGCAACAGCGCAGTCAGATAGACCGTCTCGTTGGAGCGGTAGACGCCGCGCTCGGCATAGACGAAGGCATCCGCGCCCGCGGGGACCGCCCGCCCCGCCACACCGCGGTCGGACAGATCGAACGGGTTGGACTTAAGGCTCAGGAAGGCGTAGTCGGCCTTTTCGCCCGCAACCGTCAGCAGCGCCGGCGACAACCCGCCCTCGCCGCGCGCAAAGCCCGCCTCGAACAGCACATGACCGGCGTCATCGGTCTTGCGGGTGGCGAGAATCTCGTTATTGCGCGTGATCAGCCGCACCTCGGCGCGCGCCACCGGCGCGGTGGATGCCAGCGAATTGACGAAGACATGAATGCCGTCATTGCCCGAGAAGGCGGTCACGCCGAGATCGGAGACGATGAACCACTGGGTCGCGAGCTGATTGTCCTCATCGCCGCTGGCACCTGGGCCCTTGGCCGCCGCGGTCATGACGTAGACACCCGGCTGCAGGTCGCCAAGCGCCTGGTCGACCGGGAATGCGGTCGTGACCTCCTGGTTGAGCGTCGTGGCCGTGCTCAGTTCGCCCGACCAGACCTTTTGTCCGCGCTGATCGCCGAGATCGGAAAGCTGATAGCGGCTGATTGGCCGCTGGAAATCGCTGTCGATCACGGTGTTGATCAGATTGCGATCGCCGATCCGGTAGACGTCGATCGCGGCCGCCGGCGTGTTGACGCTGACGAGCGGAATGCCGCGCTGGCCGGTGCGCGGCAGCACATAGGCGCGGCCGGTGAAGCGCACGAAGGGCTTGCGGTCGCGCACATAGACGTTGAACTCGGCCGACTTGGGCAACGTCTCCTTCACGGTCGAGGGCAGACCCGCGCGCAAGACGACATTGTAGCGCTCGCCGTGCTTGAGCCCCTCGACGCAAAGCTGCTTCTCTTCCGACGACAGCGCCGGCTTGTCGGTACCAGCCAGCGCGACGTATGGCGTGAAGTCGGTGCGCTTGGCGAGTTCTTCGGAGAACTGGAAACAGACCCGCGGCGAGGCCGAATCGGAATCGACGCTGTAATCCAAGAGCTTGAAGCCGTGCTCGTCGCGCAGCCTCTCATATTGACCGCGGACATCGGCAACCTCGCGGCTGTCAAGCGAGAGCCTGAGCGCGTCCAGCGCCGGCCGCCACAAATGCCGCTCCGCCAAGGCGCGGCCGAGCACGGCCAGGGCATCCGCCTCGTCCTGTGGATTGCCGGCGCGCTGATAGGCGACATAGGCCGCCGTCGAGGCGCGCTCGAGCAGGAATGTCTGCTCGCTGGAGTTTTTCGGCACGATCTGGAAAATGACCCGGGCGAGCCGCAGCCAGTTGCCGGCATCCTCCGGCGCGACGGCCGCGATCTGGCCGAGGATCTGCAGGCCCGAGCGGAAATCGTTGCGCCTGAAGGCGGCGTCCGCGTCGGTCCTCAAGCTAGCCGCGGACTTGCTGACCGGCCCCGCCTCCCCTTTGATCTGGGCCTCCAGCTTGATGGCGGAATCCGCGATATCGTCGCGCTTGAAGCTCTTGTCGGCGGCCAATGCAGAGACCAGGCAAAACGTCAGCGTGGCGCAAACCGCCGCGGCGCGAACCAAAGCGATCATGACGGAGCTCCATGGGCCCGCGGACCTGCGCCGCGCGGCCGAAAAAGAAGTGCGAAAAGGTGACGGACTGATGGCGGGGGAACTTGAATAGCAGAAAGTCGCAATCGACATAGAATAGCCAGGAACCTTGGCGCCCTCGAGATGGACGCAGATGCGGCGGACCGCTGGCGGCCAACCTCTTACCGCCTTTGTCGCCTCTTCATCGAAACCGGTTCGGAAAACTCTTTTCGGAATTGCGGATTTTTCATATTGGCAGTGTTATGAAAGTGGCCCGCCGTTTTGGCGGCGCCGCTTTTGAGACGGTCCCATAGCTCAACTGGATAGAGTAGCGGATTTCTACTCCGCGGGTTGCAGGTTCGAGTCCTGCTGGGATCGCCAAAGATCACCACCGCGGCCCCGATGCCTGGCCGGATCAGCGGAGCGTCAAACCGGGTAAAGGTGCGGCCAGCCGGGACTGCTTAGGATGCCAAACCGACGAGTTGGAAGACTGCGGGTCCGGCACAGTCGTGAGGCATCAACCGCGAGAGCGAATTCATAGACGATTCGTAGCCTGATAAGAGAATTGGCGGAGCTCGGAAGGCACCAAGCGTCATCAAGCCGCGCCCGCCATACTCCGTTGGCGCCGCCTGGTGGGTACGCTGCGTGTCTTGCTGTTCAGGTGACCGACAACCTTTGCGCCTCGCCAATTTTGCGCCCCAATCAATCCACCACAGACGGCGAACCCGCGGCAGACAACGGCGGATTACGCCGCCGCTAGGGCGTCTCGGCGGGCCTGCGAGGGATCATTCTCCCGTTGCAATCGGAACAAAATAGGAACATATAGACCAAACGACCGCCCGGGCCGTGCGGAGCCGGGCGAGATGGCAGCGGCAATAACGAGAATGACCGATAGAAAACTTGAACAAGAGCGGATTGAGCTCGCGAGAATGACGGCCGTGAGCGCTGCGACAGATGCCGGCCGCGCGGCGCGCCTGGCCCGCAAATCACTCGTGGTTGCGATGTTGGCGCTCATCGTGGCCGTCGTGGTGGCGCTGGTGCGGTGAAAGCACCTGCCTTTCAAGCCGTCCAGGACGCGCGGGCCTCGGTGGTTTGGCGCGCCAAGACGGCGGCGCGGTGACTGCGGCAGTCGCGCGCTCCCGCACGGCCGGAGCTCACATCGAAGGGCTGAGTGATCCGCAAGGTTTGAATATTTTGACCAAGTGCCCGTTCCAGCACTCATGGTGTTCTTGGGCAAAGGCAAGCAAGACCATGAAAATCAAGGACACTATGGTACATCCGACCGCAATATTTTTTATCAATGGCTGCCCCTCCAATGCGTAGCAGGCGACCGCGCGGCCAAGATGATGATCACCACGGCCGGCGGACGTCAATCGCCGCGAACTGCAAGAGATAGAAGGCACGTTTCAACGGTTTGGCAGCTCTGGGCAGGCGTATTCACTCGGTTCCCGATCTTGGCGAACGATTGCACCGCCGGCAAAAAGTACCCGGAACTCGATTTAAATTAAAATAGTTAAATTTTTAATCCTATATTTAATTTAAAATATTAATACCTGGGCAAAATGCAAGGAGAAATCAAATGAAGATCGGCTCTGGCATTTCCGCTGCACTTTTGGTCCTCACTCTGACCATGGTTGCGCCGCCCGCGAACGCTTGCAACGACCGTGGGAATTGCGCGAACGCGCCCGGCCATATCAAGGGAGCCCCAGGGCCAATAGCTGGCGCAGGCCTTCCGATCCTTGCAATTGGCTACGGGGTCTATTGGCTGATCAAGCGCCACCGTAAGCACGACTGATACTCAGACATGATCGACACTTAATAGTCATAGTCGGGGCAAGGCACCGCGACGCGGCTCTTTCGTGAAGCTGCACGCGACTGGCCGAGCGGCTTGAGGACGGCATTGGCCTCTCCGGTCGAAAAGCCGGAGAGAGCAGTGCTGCCGCGGGACCGCCTACGACTTCGCCTTTAGGATCCCGAGACTCGCCGGCCGCGGCCGGATCTTCAGTAACGTGAACGGCCCGCAGGGCGCGCTTTAATGCTGCGGGTGCATGAACGCCTGCATCTCCTCCAGGGTCAGTGTGCCATCCTTGTTGGCATCCATGGCCTTGAAGATTCGTTCGTGCGCCGCCTGAAACTCCTGCAGGGAGATGGTGCCGTCGCTATCGGTGTCGATCAGGGCGAACATGATGCGCAACATGATCGGGGGCGGCCCCATCATGCCGTGGCCCATCATACCGGCTCCCATCATACCCCGGCCCATCGTGTGTCCCCCCATCATGCCTCCCTGGCCTCCCATCGGACCGGCACCCTCCTGGCCCATTGGGTGCGATTGCACTTGTTGCTGATCTGGCGCGGGCATCATGCGGTCCTGTGCCATCGCACCGGACGCGCCAAATGCCAGAATGAGGGCAGGTATCGTGAGCAGAGGAACGACGCGCCTGTGCATTTGGAACCTCCTCAGAAGAACACAGCTTCCAGGCCCGATTAATTCCGCACGAATGATATTGATCCTAAAGCTTGTAATGCGCTGCCTGGATGCAAAAGAACGCGCCGCGGCTAACGAGGCGATTGTGTCGTCGATGTCAGGAGAGCAGACGGGGACTGGGACCAGTTGCCAGATCAAAAAGGGCCCGCCATTCGCGACGGGTCCAGTCCAGGGAGAAAGGCATGCAGGATAAGCTGATTCGCGGCAACGTTGTGTGACGTAGTTAACACACGCGGCCAAAATTTCACCGCGCTGCTCACTCCGAAACTCGTCCCGAGCGGCTAATCGTGCATCGCGCTCGCGCGCTCACTCGGACAGACGAAAGCCGGAGCGCGTTTTGCGCGCGCTCCGGCTTTCGCAGAACTTCAACGGCTAGTTCTGCTCAATAACACCAGCGCGGATCGGCCTGCACGTATTGGCCGTTCGGATAGCGGTAATAGCAATTGCCCTGCGCAAGATAGTAGCCGGGCCGTGACGCAGCGGTGGCGCCAGCGATCGCGCCGGTCGCGCCGCCGATGACGGCGCCGGCTGCCGCGCCCGAAGCGTGTCCGGTCAACAGCCCGCCCAGCACGCCACCGACAATTGCGCCGCCAAGGGCGCTCGCACCCGGATCCGGCGCTGGCGGCGGTGGAGGTGGCGGCGGGGGCGCATAGGCCGCAGTCGGCGGCGCATAAGCGTCGGGCGGCGGCGCATCCGCATAAACCACGTCGTCGGCATAGTCCTCGGAGATGTAAGTCGGCGGCCCGTCCATCCGCTCGGGGTAGTAGTACCAGACGCCGCCGACATCCCACCACCAGCCCATGCGGCCGTCGTGCATCTCATGGCGCCAGCGCCCGCCGTGCCAGTCGACGCGGCCACGATAGGCATGGCCGCCAAAGTCGCGCGCCACGACAGCACCGTGCGCGAAACGCGCATCGGCGGCCCTGCCCGGCCCACCACCGCCCGGACGCGCAGGATGGGCCTGCATAGCCGGCCTTCCCGGCGCGGCCTGATTGGCTGGCGGCTGGCCCGGGTTCCCGAATTTCGATTCCTGCGCCTGCGCCGGAACAGCCCATACAGCCATCAGCGAAATCAGCGGCAAGACCAATCTTGTTCGGCTGGACGCGTTCATGTCTCGCATTCCCCCTTTTATCAGAGCATGATCCGGAAGAGCGGATAGTGGCTTTCCGAACAAGTCATGCTCAATCCCTAGCGTGCCCCAGCTCTCAAACGTGAAGAGACGGGCACGCCTCCATTGCTGACAGCTTCTCGCGCGTTGTCTTGTTACAAATATGTAAGATCAAGACAATTTTGCGTCGTCGGTTGGCGGATTGCGCTTGGCGAATCCGCACTCAAGACCCTTATCGCGCGGGCTCGATCACGTTGCAATTGGTCCGGCCCGACATCACGCAATCCTGCAGCTTGCTGGCCGAGCTGAGCTCGCGCGCGAGCCAGAGGCCCACGCCGAGCAAGACAACGGCGATTACGAGCCCCACGATCGCGCCACGGCGATTGTCGCCTTGTTCAGGTTCAGCCATGCTCCGTTCGCAGCCTTCTGCCATCTTGCTCCGCGCCTAACATAAGGGCACGCGCTTTGGCGGCCAGCGCAATTGTGGTGGGTTCATGTCGACCGGTTCCCCAGGCAGAGCTCGCGCGAAACGGGCGGCAGGGGATGAAGGACATCGATGGTATCTGCTTTTGCGGTGCTCGGCGTGATCGTGCGGCTCCCCCTCTGGGTGCTTCGAAGGGGCTAAAGGCGACAAGCGAGATCCGGGCTGCCCAGTCCGGCCAGCGCCGCCGGACCGCCAGAACGTCAGGGGCTGGCCCCCCGCCCGGGGCGGCCGGACGCATCGGCGCCCAAGGTCCACCGGGGCCGGCCGCCGGCCTCTAGGCCAAGACGCCGGATGGCAATGCTTGCGGCTCGATCGGCTGCACCAACGAATGCGGCGCCGATGAAGTCATTGCTTCGGCGATCTGCTGCCGCGGCGAAGCATCAGCCAGGCGACGATCACCATCCAGGAGGTCTGGACCGCCCCTGTCGCAATGCCGGCGACGGCATGGCCCTGCCATGCGTCAAGGAATAGCTCAAAAGCAAATCGAGAGAAACAGGCAAGGGGCTACCGCCTCAGCTCACACCCGCCGAAGCACCGCCCCGTCGATATGGCGGCTGGTGTCGACGACCGGCGACTTGTGATCATCCCGGATACAACGCGTCAGGAAAGCCGTGCGGCTGCAATGCCAGCCAGCGCCGAGAACCGGATGGGAGACCGGCCTTGGATAACTGAGCGCAACTGCAACACCTGCCGCACAAGCCGCCACCCAAACGATCCACGCAACTGCCTTGCGGTTTTGCGATCGAACGGCCATGGCCGCCACTCCTCTTTGAGCAGCCGCACCCTAGGCCGGAGTTTGTGCAAGTACCTGTGAATGAAATCACAATTCGGCAATTTTTGTTCGATTTTGATGAGCCAACGCGCGCGCAAGATGGTGGCTTCTCGGCCCGCGACGCGGTAAATCCCTGCCGATTTCGCGCCTTACCTCGCGGTGCGCGACACAGCCAATTGCAACAACGAAGAGTGACGTAACAAGGCCCATTCGATGAGTGGATTCAAAGAACCCGGTTTCGCAGACCGGCAGAAAGCGGCGCAGCGCGCGCGGGAAAATCTTCTCAAGAGATTCCGCGAGCAGCCCGGCCCCGATGATCCCGAGGTCGCGCGACGCCGCGCCGAGCGCGAGGCGATCGCCGCCAACCGTGAGCGCGTGCGACAGGAGCGCGAGGCCGCCAAGGCGGAACAGAAGCGCCGCGAGGAAGAGGCCGCAGCGCTCGAAGCCGCGCGCATCGCGCGCGAAAAGGAAGAAGAAGAAGCACGGCAGGCTGCGCTTCTGGCCGAACAGAAAGCCAAGCGCGACGCGCGCTACGCCGCGCGTAAAGCGCGAGGCAAGCGGAAGTAGGTTCGGCACCGGCCGTGTGCGTCATTCCGGGACACGCGAAAGCGCGAGCCCGGAATCCATAACCACAGGCCATCATTGTTGGACGCGCAGCTCGATGACTGTTTTCAAACAACACGCACCAGCGGTTAGGGATTCCGGGCGGAGCCCTGAGGGCTGCCCCGGAATGACAGCGGAGAGCGCCCGCCGGGCAAATCGCTCCGACGGCAAATCTGTCCCACTTCATCGGTGCCGTGTCGATCACGTGGTCAAAACCGCGGGAAAGTGACCGCGCGTAAAAACCAATTTCGCAAAGCGCCTCAAGCGGATCGGTGCGTTCAAGATCTTCCCGCAAAAATATTCCGCTTTCGTTTTTTCAGAAATTGAGGATTACTATGCCCGTTCCGCGCCGGCATGAGGGGCGTTACGCGTCGTCACGAACGTGGGGCGGAATGCGGTGGCCGCGGATATGCCGTAAGACGTGCGGCATTGATGCGGACGGCGAAGTCGTGTGGTTCTGGCGCGCCCATGCAGGCGCCAAGTCCGCGCAAGATGATGCGCGGGCGACGGTGGCAAACAAGCTGGTTCAGGGGGAAGAGCGCGAAATAAGCCGTAAACCACTCGTGCAGGGAGGGCCGGACTGCTTCCGCCTAACCTGTGGCTTCTGCCCCGCGCATTCTTGTTGCGCGGGGGCCGCGGGTGTGGCGGGCACCCGGCCTTCCCTGCGCCCTCTGTATTCTTGGAGGGACATGAAAATGCAAACCTCGGGCGCGAACGGCGCCGCGAGAATGCGGACTGTTGTCTCCCCATCGTGGACGGCCATGGCGATGTGCACGGTCTAAAAATTCAATCGGAAGGTCTCCGACCTCGTCCTGGCGAAAAGCCAGCACGAAGAATTGGCGCGCTGCGCTCAGTTCTTTTTCATCATCCCGTCATCTTTTTTCATGCCGTCCTTGGACATCGCGTCGCCCTTCTTCATGCTGTCCTTCGACATGGTGTCCTTCTTCATACTGTCATGCGACATGCTGTCCTTGGACATCGTGTCCTTTTTCATGGTGTCATCGGCGAAGGCTGCGGGAGCGAGCGTCAGGCTGAGCGAAACTGCGGCGACCGAAACAGCGAGCGCGATACGAGTGCGAATGGTCATGATGGTCATCCCTTCAAGAGCTGGTTTTTGCAAGCGACTGACGCCGCCTCCCTGCTCGACGCCGCCACAGCGACGTTTGTTACGCGGCGATCTGTAAAATTTTCGCAGTCCCGGCTTTTTTGCGGCCGGCGCAAGGGGTGGTTTTGCCGCTTCGACACAATTTCGCCCGTGATGGACGTGTTAGTGCGCGCGCACATCGGCAGGGGTTGGAGCGAGTGTGCGCCGCAACAAAATGCTGCCGCCAATCGCGGCGAGGTTCCAACTATCAGATTAGAGAAATGCGGGTTGCATTCCGGCTAAGGTGATGCACAAGGCCGGGTTGAAAACCTGCTCAACGGTTGCATTAAAGGGGACGTTTTCCATGCTTACACGCCGTCATCTCATCGCATCAGCGCTTGCTGCCCCCGCCATCCTCCGGTTTGGAGTCGGCACCGCAAAGGCCGCAACCACGCTGAAGATCTCGCACCAATTCCCCGGCGGCACCATCGACAAGGGCGACTTCCGCGACCGGCTTTGCCGTATGTTTGCCGCTGAAGTGGCAAAACGTAGCGGCGGCGACATTTCCGCCGAAATCTATCCCAATTCCTCGCTGATCAAGACCAACGCGCAGTTCTCCGCGATGCGCAAGGGGGCGCTCGATATCAGCCTCTATCCCATGCCTTATGCCGGCGGCGAACTGCCGGAGACGAATATCGGCCTGATGCCCGGCCTGGTTGCAACCTACGATCAGGGGATGCGCTGGAAGACGGAGCCGGTCGGCAAGGCACTGAGCGATTTTCTTGCCGATAAAGGCATCATTCTGCTCTCCTGGGTCTGGCAGGCCGGCGGTGTCGCCAGCCGGTCACGGGCGATCGTCGCGCCCGAGGACGCCAAGGGCATGAAGGTACGCGGCGGCTCACGCGAAATGGACATGGTGCTGCAGACGGCGGGCGCCTCCGTGCTATCGGTGCCCTCGAACGAAATCTATCAGGCGATGCAGACCGGCGCCTGCGACGCCGGCATCACCTCCTCGACCAGCCTGATCTCGTTCAGGCTCGAGGAAGTCTCCAAGGCGCTGACCTCGGGCGCGGGTGCGTCCTACTGGTTCATGCTGGAGCCGCTGATGATGTCGAAGGCGGTGTTCGACAAACTGCCGAAGAACCACCAGGACATCATTGTCGCTGTCGGCAGCGAGCTCGAGGCCTTCGGGCGTAAGGGCGCACAGGAGGATGATGTCGAGGTCGCCAAAGTCTACGAGAAGGCCGGCGCGAAGGTCGCTCCGCTCGATCTCGCGACCGTCAACAAATGGCGTGACATCGCCCGCGACACTGCGTGGAAGGACTATGGGGCCAAGACCGCAGCCGCTGCCAACCTTCTGAAACTGGCCTCCAACGTCAACACATGATCCACGGTCCCCTTCCGGGTCGTGAGGACGCCTCCGAGGCGGCCACCGGCAGCGCGCTGGTGGCCGCTCTCGAAAGCGGGCTCGCGCTGCTCAACAACGTCATTCTCGTTTTCGCCGCGATCGCCCTGATCGCGGCCTGCGTGATCCTGAGCTACAGCGTGATCGGCCGCGCGCTGTTTCAGGCCGCCAATTATTGGCAAGACGAGGCCGCGGTGTTTCTGCTGGTTGGCGCCACCTTCATGACGTCGGCCTACGTACAGGCAAAGCGCGGTCATGTCAGCATCGAAGCCTTCGTCGGGCTACTCTCGCCGCTTGCCAATCGCATCCGCCTCTGGCTCGTCGATCTCGCCAGCTTCCTGTTCTGCGCCTTCTTCACCTGGAAGTCCTGGACCCTGACGCAGGAGGCCTATGTCGACGGCCAGGTTTCCAACTCGATGTGGTCGCCGCCGCTCGCCATTCCCTATGCGCTGATGGCGTGCGGCATGACGCTTCTGTGCCTGCAGCTCTTGCTGCAGATCATCACGCCGCTTGCGGGGGCTTCGCGCCGATGAGTGTGTTCGGCATTGGTTTGAGCTACGGGGTCGCAACGCTGGTTGCGATGTTTTCCGGCATGCCGATCGCGTTCGCGCTCGGCGCGGTCGCGGTCGTGTTCATGGGCATTTATATGCCCACGGCGTCGCTCGATACGGTGACGCAGAATGTCTACGAGGAAATGGCCTCGATCACTTTGTTGTCGATCCCGCTCTTCATCTTGAAGGGCGCCGCGATCGGCAAGTCCCGTGCCGGTCAGGATCTCTATTCCGCCCTGCATGCGTGGCTGCACCGCGTGCCCGGCGGCCTTGGCGTTGCCAATGTGTTTGCCTGCGCGCTGTTTGCGGCAATGGCAGGCTCCTCGCCCGCGACCTGCTCCGCGATCGGATCGGCCGGAATCCCGGAGATGCGCAAGCGCGGTTATTCCGGCGGGTTCGCGGCCGGCATCATCGCCGCCGGCGGCACCCTCGGGATCCTGCTGCCGCCCTCCATCACCATGATCCTGTTCGCGGTCGCCGCGGAGAAATCGCTGGGCCGCCTGTTTCTTGCCGGCATCGGGCCGGGGCTGCTGCTGGTGTCGCTGTTCGGCGCCTATGCCGTGATCCGCTTCCGCCGGGAATACGCCGCAGCCGAAGCCGTCTACAACAAGGGCGGGCCTCCCGCTGCCATTCTCACCCGAGACGAGTTCACGCTGGCGGAGCGGTTCAGCGCCCTGCCCCGCGTCATTCCCTTCGTGCTGCTGTTGACCGGCGTGATGATCGCGCTCTATGGCGGTTACGCGACGCCATCCGAGACCGCTGGGCTCGGCGGGATCTTGGCGCTCGGGCTGATCGCGATGATCTATGGCGTGTGGCGGCCGACCGATCTCGCCCCGATCCTGACCTCGACCATTCGCGAATCCACCATGCTGATGCTGATCATTGGCATGTCGCTGCTCTATTCCTACGTGATGAGCTATCTGCACATCTCGCAATCGGCGGCGGAAGCCATCGTCGCAATGCACCTGCCGCGCTGGGAGCTGCTTGCGGCGATCCTGCTGTTGGTCATTGTGCTTGGCTTCTTCCTGCCGCCGGTCTCGATCATCCTGATGACCGCGCCGATCATCCTGCCGCCGCTGCGGGCGGCCAATTTCGACATCATCTGGTTCGGCATCATCATGACCATCGTGATGGAGATGGGACTGATCCACCCGCCGGTGGGGCTGAACATCTTTGTTATCCGCAATGTCGCGCCCGATATTCCCCTGCGCGAGGTGATCTGGGGGACCCTGCCGTTCGTGCTGTTGATGATGGCCGCGGTTCTGGTGCTGTGCTTCGTGCCGGAGATTTCGACCTGGCTGCCCGACCTGATCATGGGGCCGGAGGGGGCGAGATAGCACGTGCTAGGTGACTGCCCGTCTCTTCTTCGCATTCAGCGCCGTGGCCACGCGGCTGACCGGCGGGCGCCCGAGCAGGCGGCTGATCTCATTGGTCGCCGCCAGCAACTTTTCCATGTCGACGCCCGTCCTGATGCCCATGCCCTCGAGCATGTAGACCACGTCTTCGGTCGCCACATTGCCGGTGGCTCCCGGCGCGTATGGGCAGCCACCCAGCCCGCCCGCCGCGGCGTCAAGCACATGAATGCCCTCTTCCATGCCGGCGTACAGGTTCGCCAAGGCTTGGCCATAGGTGTCATGAAAATGCATCGCGAGGTTGCCCGCAGGCACGTGATCGGCAACGGCGCGCAGCATCTGCTTGGCTTTGAGCGGCGTGCCAACTCCGATCGTGTCGCCCAGCGAGATCTCGTAACAGCCGAGCTCCCACAATTTTCCTGCAACATCGGCTACCGCCTGCGGCCTGATCTCGCCGTCGAACGGGCAGCCCAGCACGCAGGAAACATAGCCGCGCACCTTGAGGCCATCAGCTCTCGCGCGTGCCAACACCGGCTTGAAGCGCTCGATCGATTCCGCAATCGAGCAATTGATGTTGGCACGCGAAAAGCCTTCCGAGGCCGCGGCGAATACCGAAACGACTTTGGCGCCCGCGCCGCGCGCGGCCTCGTAGCCCTTCTCGTTCGGCACCAGAACATGGAATTCAGCGTTTCCAATGTGGCCGACGCTGCGTAGCACCTCATCCGACCCCACCATTTGGGGAATCGCCTTGGGTGAGACGAAGGCGCCGACCTCCACGGTGCGCAAGCCCGCATCAACCAGCCGCTCGACAAAGGCGATGCGGTCGGCGACGCTGATGGGCGTCTTCTCGTTCTGCAGGCCGTCGCGCGGCCCCATTTCGATGATGCGCACGTCGGTCATTCGATATCCGGCTCATTCGCCCGAAGGCTCGACCTCGGCAAGTTCCACGCCTTCCTGCACGATGTCGCCGACCCTGCACCTAATGGCCTTCAGGACGCCGGCAAACGGCGCCCGCAGGGTCTGCTCCATCTTCATGACTTCCAGCGTAAGGATCGCGGCGCCTTTCTCCAGTTTAGCACCCTCTTCTGCGAGTACCGCGACGACCGTTCCGGGCAATGGCGCTATGATCTTGTCCTCGCCGGTCTGCTCCTCCGTTTCCCCGCCGAACGGATCGACCCAATGCAATTCGAAGCGCCCGTTGCGGGTCCGCAGGTAAAGCTCATGTCCGTCGATCATCGCGACGACAGGCGTTCTCACGTTATCGAGCGTGAGATCAAAGCTGTCGCGTTCGGCTCGGCTGAACGCAAAGCTATACTCGCGGCCGTCGATCGCAAGCGTCAGCGGCCCCTTGCCATAGCGCAGGGTCACCTTCCGCTCAGCCGCGTGGCCTTGCCGAAACGAAAATACCCGCTCGCGGCGGCCGACCGGCATCCAGCCAAAGCTCTGCCAGGGCGAATGCACCTCGGCCTTTGCTGCTTCCGCTTCCTCGCCGAGAAGCGCCGCCACGGCTGCGCACAGTTCGAGTTCGCTCGCAGGTGGCGGGGCAGGCGTCAACGCCTGCAATTCGCGCTCGATGAAACCGGTATCGATCGTGTTGGCAGCAACTTGCGGATGGCTGACCAATGCCGCGAGAAACGGAATATTGGTGATCACACCGCGGATGTCGGTCTCCTGCAGACCGCGGTTAAGCCGCTCGATCGCGTCCCTGCGCGTAGGCGCCCAGGCGATCATCTTCGCAAGCATGGCATCGTAATAGGGCGAGACCGTATCGGTCGCCCGATAGCCCGCATCGATGCGCAAACCCTCGCTCTCTTCGGGAAGTCGCCAAGCGTTGATCTTCCCGACGGAAGGCATGAAATTCCTGGCGGGATTTTCCGCATAGATGCGCGCTTCGATGGCGTGACCATTCAACCTGATCTGATCCTGGGTCAGCGGCAGCTTTTCGCCGAAGGCAACGCGCAACTGCCATTCGACGAGATCAATGCCGGTGATCAGTTCCGTCACCGGATGTTCGACCTGCAGGCGGGTGTTCATCTCGATGAAGAACACGTCCTTGCCGTCCGAGACGAACTCGATCGTGCCCGCGCCGACATAGTTGACCGCGCCTGCGGCTTTCCGCGCGGCAGCGCAGACCGCCTCACGCTGCGCGGCGTTGAGCGTCGGCGATGGCGCCTCTTCGATCACCTTTTGGTGCCGCCTCTGCAAAGTGCATTCGCGCTCGAACAGCGACAACAGATTGCCGTGGCTGTCGCCGACGATCTGCACTTCGATATGGCGGGGATTATCGACGAATTTTTCGATCAAGAGGCGGTCGTCGCCAAAGGCAGCCTTGGCCTCGCGCTTGGCGCTGACGATCGCGGCAGAAAGCTCGTCTGCCGAGCGCACGATCCGCATGCCGCGTCCACCGCCGCCCGCGGACGCCTTGACCAACACCGGAAAGCCGATCTTGTTGGCGGCATTCGCGAGTATCGGCGCGTCCTGCGCCTCACCGTGATAGCCCGGCACCAATGGCACGCCCGCCTTTTCCATCAAAGCCTTGGAGCCGGATTTCGATCCCATTGCGGTCATCATCTCGGCGGTCGGGCCAACGAAGACGATGCCGGCTTCCGCACAGGCTTGCGCGAATTCCGCATTCTCGGAAAGGAAACCGTAGCCAGGATGCACTGCCTCCGCCCCGGTCATGCGCGCGGCCTCGATCACCCGCGCAATGTCGAGATAACTGTCGCGGGCCCGCGCAGGCCCGAGCAACACGGCCTCGTCGGCCGTCTCGACATGCATGGCTCCGCGGTCAGCCTCGGAATAGACGGCGACCGTGCGCAGGCCCATCCGTTTGGCGGTGCGGATCACCCGGACTGCGATCTCTCCGCGATTGGCAATGAGCAGCGTGCGGAAGCGACGGTACAACTTGGAACGATCCATCGTCACATCCTGAACAGTCCGAATTTCGTGGGTTCGATCGGCGCATTCGCGGCGGCGGAAAGACCGAGTCCCAGGATCAGCCGCGTGTCGGCCGGATCGATCACACCGTCATCCCATAGCCGCGCGGTCGCATAATAGGGATTGCCCTGGCTTTCATATTGCGCGCGGATCGGCGAGCGAAACGCCTCCTCCTCTTCCGCCGACCAGATCTCCCCCTTGGCTTCGATATTGTCGCGCCGGACCTGGCTCAGCACCATGGCCGCTTGCTCACCGCCCATCACCGAGACTCGCGCGTTCGGCCACATCCAGAGGAAACGCGGGCTGTAAGCGCGCCCGCACATGCCGTAATTGCCGGCACCATAAGAGCCGCCGATCACGACCGTGAATTTCGGCACCGAAGCTGTTGCGACGGCAGTCACGAGTTTCGCGCCATCACGCGCAATGCCCCCGGCCTCGTATTTTTTGCCGACCATGAAGCCCGTGATGTTCTGCAAGAACACCAGCGGAATGCCCCGCTGACAGCAGAGTTCGATGAAATGCGCGCCCTTTAGCGAGCTTTCGCTGAACAAAATGCCGTTGTTGGCGATAATGCCGACCGGGTAACCCCAGATATGGGCGAAGCCGCAGACGAGTGTCTGGCCGTACAGCTTCTTGAACTCGTCGAATTCAGAGCCATCCACAATCCGCGCGATGATGTCGCGCACGTCGAACGGCTTTCGACCGTCGACCGGGACCACACCGTAAATTTCTTCCGTCGGAAATAGCGGCTCGCGCGGCTCGCGCATATTCAGCACATTGTGCCGCGGCGGCTTGAGCGTACCGACGATGCGCCGTGCGATCCCGATCGCATGCGCGTCGTCTTGGGCGTAATGATCGGTGACGCCAGACTGGCGCGAATGCACGTCGGCACCACCGAGTTCCTCCGCGCTGACCACCTCGCCGGTCGCAGCTTTCACCAGAGGCGGCCCGCCGAGGAAGATCGTGCCCTGATTGCGAACGATGATGCTCTCATCCGACATCGCCGGTACATAGGCGCCACCGGCCGTGCAGGAGCCCATGACTATGGCGATCTGGGGGATGCCAAGTGCCGACATCTGCGCCTGGTTGTAGAAGATGCGGCCGAAATGTCGTTCGTCGGGGAAGATCTCGTCCTGCAGCGGCAGAAACGCGCCGCCGGAATCCACCATGTAGACGCAAGGAAGATTGTTCTGGCGCGCGATGTCCTGCGCGCGCAGGTGCTTCTTAACCGTCATCGGGTAATAGGTGCCGCCCTTGATCGTGGCATCGTTAGCCACGATGACGCATTCGCGCCCCGCAATCCGTCCAACCCCAGTGATGATGCTGGCGGAGTGCACGTCGCCACCATAGAGACCGAAAGCGGCGAGCGGCGACAATTCGAGAAAGGCCGTGCCGGGATCGACCAGCAGGTCGACGCGCTGACGCGCCAGCATCTTTCCACGCGACGTATGCCGGGCTCGGGAAGCCTCGCCGCCGCCCCCTGCGACGGTCGTCAGTTTCTCGGTTAGATCCGTAACCAGCGCGCGCATGGCCTCAGCATTGCGCGCGAAATCCGGTGATGCGGGATCGATACTGGAATGCAGCGGCATGGCTTTGGCGATTCATGAAATGCCGCGATCGAGGGCGGCTTGCGTTAAGGTGTCATTGCAAAGCCGCCTCGGCAACTCCGGTGTGGCCGTGGGGCAGAGCGGGCCCGCGGGGTCAGCAGCGCCCCCGCAGCGGCTAGTGCGTCCAGGGTTCACCGCGCCGGAACGAAAAATTGTCGGCATAGGCAACCGGGCGCCGGACCGGCTCCTTCGGCTCGATCACTTGATAGGGAATGCCCTTGCGTTCGCAGTAGGCGATAGCCTCTTCTTTGGTATGGAAGCGCAAGGTGACCTGCTGCTTCATGTCGGTCGAGGAGGTCCAGCCCATCAGGGGCTCGATGGCGCGCGGCTGCTCCGGCTCATAGTCGAGCTGCCAATCCAAGATGTTGGCCTTACCCGATTGCATGGCGTTTTTGGCGGGCTTGAAAATCCGTGCAGTCATGGATGGTCGGGACCTCGAAAAAAGCCGTATTGAAGGGCGTGGTCGAAACGTCCAAGATAGGCTAGAGCCACCGCTCGTGGTTTTGAACGGTGATTCCTCTACCCGGGAAGTTACCCTCGCCCGCCCGGTATAGTCACTCTGTCGCGCTGTGACAATCGCGACACAGCACCGTGACAAGCTGGGGCGGCAAGGGCCCCGGCCGGCTTCAATTTCAAGAAACAACTTTACCCGCGAAACGCCCATGAAGATCAACGCCACCCTGCCGGAAAAAGGACGCGATCTCCGCCTCGACCTGTTTCGCGGCATCGCGAACTGGGCGATTTTCCTGGATCATATTCCTGATAACGTCGTGAACTGGATCACGACTCGGAACTGGGGGTTTTCCGACGCTGCCGATCTGTTCGTTTTCATTTCGGGCTACACCGCCTCTTTCGTGTACGCGCGGATGATGATCGAACGCGGCTTCATCGTCGGCGCGACCCGCCTCACCAAGCGGGTCTGGCAGCTCTACGTCGCCCATGTCATCCTGTTCGTGATCTACATCGTGGCGATCAGTTTCCTGGCGCGGCGTTTCATGGATTCCGAGCTGATCAACGAGTTCAATGTCGCAGGCCTCGTCGACCATGCCACGGAAACCCTGGGTCAAGGGCTGCTGCTCAAATTCAAGCCGGTCAATCTGGACGTGCTGCCGCTTTACATTGTGCTGATGGGGTTTTTCCCGCCGGTGCTGTGGTTCATGCTGCGCCAGCCCGACCTCACCATGGCGGCGTCGATCGCGCTCTGGCTGGTCGCCCGGCATTTCGGCTGGAATTTCACCGCCTATCCTGCGGGCGTATGGTACTTCGATCCGTATGCTTGGCAGGTGCTGTTCGTGTTCGGCTCGTGGTGCGCGCTCGGCGGTGCCAAGCGGGCAGCCTGGATCATCAATTCCAAGGCTGCGCTTTATCTCGGCATCGCCTACCTGATCTTTGCGCTGATCATGACGATGGCTGGCCGCTTTCCGGACTTCGGAGCGCTGTTCCCGGATTGGCTGTATTCGACGTTCAATCCGAACGATAAGACCTACATGGCGCCCTATCGCTTCCTCCATTTCATCGTCATCGCGATGCTTGTGGTCCGCTTCATTCCGAAGACCTGGCCGGGCCTGGAGTGGCCGGTTTTCGATCCGGCCATCGTCTGCGGCCAGCAGTCGCTGGCGGTGTTCTGTGTCGGCGTCTTCTTGTCCTTCGTCGCTCATTTCACGCTGACGCTCAGCTCCGGCTCGTTCCTTGCCCAGGTCCTGGTCAGCGTCGCCGGCATCGCCATCATGACCACGGTTGCCTATTACATCTCCTGGTCGAAGCGGCAGGATAAACCGGCGGCAAAGGCCGCGGCAGCAGCCCCCAAGCCGACCTAGGAAAGGCTGTAGGTGGCGAAGCGCTTCATCGGCGTCCTCTGCCCTTGGGCTTGTCGCCAATCAGCCGGCCGCGGGAAGAGATACCGCCCCAAGCCGTGGACCAGGCGAGCGTCGCATCGGACGCCGGCTCGCTGGACCGCCCGGACGAGTCCGGATTGCGCTTGCCCTGCAGTGCGAACATCGCCCCCTGCGGGTCGATGCAGCGGGCAATCCAGGTTCCGTCCCATAGTTCGACCGGTCCCTGCGCGATCCGGCCGCCTGCCGACTTCACTTGCTCAATGGCATCGTCGAGGTCGGCGACATCGAAATAGTAGAGCCAGAACGGCACCGGCGTGGCAGCAAACTTGGTGAACATGCCACCGAGCGTGCGCCCGCCCGCGGCAAACAGTTGATACGAGTCGAGCGGAGCAGCTTCAGCCCGCGCTCTCTCCCAACCGAACAACGCGCTGTAGAAATCAAAGGCCGACCTGCCATCGGCGGCGAGGAGCTCGTGCCAGCCCACACGGCCAAGCTCACTCGCCTCCCCAGCAGGCGCACCGCCATATTTTAGCCCTTTGGCCAAGGCGAACGTTGCCGTCTGCGGATCGGCGACAACCGAGATGCGGCCGATGTTGCTGTCGGTCGGCGGTACATATATCGCGCCCCCGAGATCTCTGAGCCGCTCGACCGCACCGTCCACGTCCTGCACCGCGACATAACCAACCCACCGCGGCATAGCACCCTTTTCGCGTCCTTCTGGCGGCAGCTCCATCAGGCCTGCTATCGGCATGTCGTCGATGCTAAAGACCCGGTAAGCGAATTTTGCCGTGGAGGCGTCCTGCACATCCCAGCCGACAACGTCACGATAGAACGCTTGCGCTGCCGGCAAATCGATCGTCAGCAGTTCGTACCAGGCAAAGGTCGCGGGATGATCGACCATTCAGAACTCTCTCCGATCGCCTCAACAACCAAATGCGGCAACGCATCGCAACGTGCACGCGTCGCGCGTGCGATCATGATTGTGAACGTTTTTATTCAGCATGTGATTCATCAAGATGAACAGGAACTGAATACACTACAACGAGTTAGTGAAGCCATCTAACTTGCCTAGCGAACGAGCCAAGCGTAGAATTTATTGGCTGGAGTTTGAAAACACTTCTGACAGGTATGGAGGATGCGACGATGCCACGGGTGAAGCAAGCTTCGAAACGGAAGCGCGTGACCAAAGCTGCTGCCGTGCCGGCATTGGGTGCCGCTGGACTGGGCCTTTCTATGGTGGGAAGCGCATCCGCGTCTACGATGCCCACAGCAGACGTCCCGCAATCGCTGAACACCGTGCCGAATCAGCGCTTCGTTCTCGGCGAGGAGGAAATCGCCGACGTCAGCCTCGCGACCTTCCATCTCTTCGATAAAGAGAGCGGCACCGGTGGTGTGCAGCAGATGGCCTGGGGCTGCCGCTGTGGCGGTTGCCGCGGTTGTGGCTGCCGCGGTTGCGGCTGCAGGGGCTGCCGTTGTGGCGGCTGCGTTGGTTGCGGCGCCTGCTGTGCGTCTTGGGGCGTATGCCGTTGGTGCTAAACCGCGGCACATTCTGATTGCGCAGCAACAAGCGCTTATTTCATTGGCCGGGCTCGATAAGGGACCCGGCCAATTCATGTGCCCGTCACAGCGCTGTCGCCGCCCATGGCTTGGCGGCCTCTGCCGCCGCAGACCGAGCATATTTCCAAGCACGGCGAAACGTGCTAGCGCGCGGTCAGGATGAGAACGCCTGCCCGCCGCGGAAGCCGGCATGCTCCGGCGCTGTACCTTCATCGATAGAGTGCGTGTGCTGACACGATGACCGCCAAACGCAACACCAAAAAGGCCGACGCCGTTCTGCAGTTCGCGCCGAATTTCACTGCCTATGTGCTGCCCGGCGATGTCGTCTGTCTCTATTCCGAGGATCGCAAATTCTTCCTTCACGGCGCGCTCTATTGCGCGCTCGCAGAGGCGATCGGGGATCGCGGAAAGAGCCAGCAACAACTGCTCGCCAGGCTGAAACCCAAATTCCCGGACAGTCAGATCGAGGAAGCGCTCAAGCGTCTGATCGAGCGCGGCTACGTCGTGCCCGTTTCGAATTCCTTCACCGCCCCTGTGGCCGGCTATTGGGCGAGCCTCGGCCTTCCTCCGGCGACCGCCGCAGAGGCTCTCAAGACGTGTCGCGTGCGCATCGAGGCGATCGATGTGGACGGCGCCAAGGAGCTGACCACGGCGTTGCGCGATCTCGGCGTCAACATCGTCAATCGATCGCCCGATCTCACCGTCACCCTCGTCAACGACTATCTGGAGCGGCGGCTCGCTGAACTGAACAAGCAGCGGGTGACCGATGGGACGCCGTGGTTGCTGGCCCAACCGTCCGGCGTCTTTCCGCTGGTCGGGCCGGTGTTCAATCCGCCAGAGAACGCCTGCTGGACGTGTATGTTCGACCGTATGATCAGGAATCGCGAGATCAAGGGTTTTCTCGAGCGCGGGCCGGCACGGCCCGTTGCGGTCTCGCCGCTCGTGCGCAAGCCCTTTGGTCAAAACGCTGTTCACTTCGCTGCGGTCGAAATCGCCAAAGCGATCGCCTCCGGCTTTCGCACCGATCTTAACGATCACATCGCAAGCTTCGACCTTCTGGGCGCGACGGTCGCAAGACACTACGTGGCGAAACGGCCGCAATGTCCCGATTGCGGGGAACGAAAGCTGCAGAACCCGCGTCGCGCCCCCAAGCCGATCGAACTCGGGCCCGGCGCCAAACTGGTCATGACCAGCGGCGGCTATCGCACCGTTACTTCCCAGGCCACGGTGGCGCGCTTTCGCAGGCATGTGAGCCCGCTCACCGGCGTGGTGAAGAAGCTCGAGCGTATCCAGGCCGACCTGCCGCTCAACACCAACTTCTTCGCCCAGCACAATTTCTCCGCCCCGGCGCAGAGCCTCGACCAGCTCCGGTCCGGATTGCAGGGCGGCAGTTTCGGCAAGGGCTCGACCGCGGAGCAGGCGGAAGCCAGCGCGCTGATGGAAGCGATCGAGCGCTATTCCGGAATTTTCCAAGGCGACGAGATCAGGATCAAGCGGCGCTTCACCGATTTTGCGCCGGGCGAAGCGATCCTCCCCAACGACGTCCAGCTCTTCAGCCAAAGGCAGTTCGAGACGCGGCTCGATCCGCAAGCAGACGATCAGCATCCCGTGCCCCCGCCGCTCGATCCATCCGAGAAGATCGAATGGACACCGGTCTGGTCGCTCCGCGATCACCGCTTCCGCTACGTCCCGACGGGCCTCGCGTATTTTTTCTACCACGATGCGCACACGGATTCGAACGGCTGCGCCGCCGGCAATACGCTGGAGGAAGCTATCGTCCAGGGTTTCCTCGAGTTGGTGGAACGAGATGCCTACGCGATCTGGTGGTACAACCAGGTGCGCCGCGCTGAGCTCGATCTCGACCAGTTCGACGATTCCTATGTCCGCGATCTCAGATCGCAGTTCGCCGCCGCCGGACGCAAGGTCTGGGTGCTCGACGTCACCAGCGATCTCGGCGTGCCGACCTATGTCGCCATCATGCATTGGATCCAGGATGGTCACGAGAACATCGAGTTCGGCTCGGGCGCGCATTTCGATCGCCGCATTGCGCTTCTGCGCGCGCTGACCGAGCTGAACCAGTTCCTGGCCATCGGCATGATGGGCGGCGCCAGCGGCGAGAAGCCGTCGCTCGACGGCGTCACCCCGCTGCGGCTCGAGAACTACCCGTTCCTCCTTCCGGCCGAAAATCCAGTCGTGCCGCCGGCGCCGGGCCTCAAGCTCGCCGATAACAGCCGCGGCCAGGTCGAGGCCTGCGTCGATGTCGCCCGCGAAGCGGGTTACGATTTTCTGGTGCTCGACCAGACCCGCCCCGACGTCGGCGTGCCGGTGGCGCGCGTGATCGTGCCCGGCTTGCGCCACTTCTATCGCCGCTTTGGCCCCGGCCGGCTGTACGATATCCCGGTCAAGCTCGGCCTGCTCGACCGCCCGCGGCTGGAGAGCGAGCTGACGCCGTTCCTCCCGCACACCTGACGGAAACCGGATTCCTTGCGTGCTCCTTCCAAGAAAACAGGGCGAAAGACGCAAAGCGCGACGCTGTCCGCAAGACTGAACGAGCGGGTCGGCCTGGAGGCGCAGGGCGACGGCCGTCTCGCCGCCAGCGTCGACGGCTATCCGCTCGACCTTGGCCCGTTCAGCGCAGGAGCGATCAAGCAAGCGGCAGGCTTGCGCGCCGGCCTGCCGCTTGGCTCTCTCGCCGCCGCTCGCAAACCGCTCGACCGGGAGATCGCTGCACTGGTCCGGCGCCTCGCCCGCAGCGGGTTGATCGAGTACCCGCTGTCGCGCGGAAAAAAGCATCTGGCCGTCATCGAGCCGCAGGTTGCGGATTACTGGCCGCAGGCCGCAAAGCTGCGCGCCAGCGATACCGTCGTGCTCTCCCGCTTTGCCTATCTGCGCCGCCGCGGCAATGCGCTGGTCCTGGAGTCGCCGCGCGCCGCAGCGCTGTTTCAGATCTGCGATCCGACCGTTGCGAGCTTTCTTGCCCGACTGTCGAAGCCGCAAAAGCTTGCGACCCTGCGGCAGCAGCGCGGATTTCCAGGGCCTGAGCTGTTCGCGCTGCTCGCCGCTTGCCAGATCCTGCTGACGCTCGATGCCAAGGACGGCGACGGCCTGCGGCCGCAGGAAGGCGACGACAATCTCGTGCTGTGGGACTTCCACGATCTCCTCTTCCACACCCGCTCGACGGAGGGGCGGCAGGCCAATCCACTGGGCGGGCTCTACCCTTACGCCGGCCTGATCGCGCCGCTGCCGGCCGAGCGGCCAAGCTGGCCGGGCAACAGGATCGAGTTGAGCGGGTTCGAGCCGCCGACACGCGCGCCAATGCCGATGCCAAAGCTCTTGCGCGAGCGTCACTCGGTGCGCGACTTCGACGAGGCCAACCCGATCACGCTGGCCGAGCTCGGGCAGTTTCTCGATGCCACCGCCCGCGTCCTGTCGCGCTGGGAGAGCCCGGTTGATTTTGATGGCGGCGGTCCGATCGTCGGCTTTACCTCTCGTCCATACCCGTCCGCCGGCAGCGCCTATGAACTCGAGCTCTATCTCGCCGTCGCCAATTGCGCCGGCCTGTCGCGCGGCTTCTATCACTATGATGCATCCGCCCATGCGCTGGTCACGATCGGGGCTGCTGCGGCAGAATTGGAGGCAATGCTTGGCGCGGCTCAATTCGCCATGGATGCAGCCACCTTGCCGCAAGTGCTGATCACCATTGCCGCACGGTTCGGCCGCTTGTCCTGGAA
Organism: Bradyrhizobium sp. ARR65; assembly: GCF_000472385.1. Lineage (GTDB taxonomy): Bacteria > Pseudomonadota > Alphaproteobacteria > Rhizobiales > Xanthobacteraceae > Bradyrhizobium. Next base: position 773 of record NZ_AWZU01000044.1, on the reverse strand, counting down.
ATACAGCGCAATCGCCTACTCCCTGATCCTGAAGGACGTCGGGGCAATGGTGCAGACGTTCTATCTGACCGCCACGGATATGGGCCTTGGCGGCTGCGCCATCGGCACAGGCAATATCGAGCTGTTCGCCAGGACGACGGGGCTGCCGTTCCACGCCGAAGGTCCGGTCGGCCAGTTTGCCCTCGGCCGCGGCGCCGGGACGGACGCCACGGATTGAGCGGCGAAGACCGCAAAGCCGAGCGGCGCGCGCCTTCGCCGCTCTACAGCGCGGCGAACGGCCGACTTGGCCTTGTAATTGATCCAGCGCAAAGACGGGCGGGCCGCAATCAGCTTCTTCTATCCGCACGCGGGCGTTCCTTCCCCGGAATACCGCTTTGACTTGAGGATGCCCCCGGGAGGACGCCCCCGAGCACGCTCGGGGGCATCCATTTTCGTTTTGGCCGGCCTGTCGTCACGACCAGGCGGAGATCCGGACAGCGGACTTTGTCCGTCGCGATGGGTGGTCGAACTTCGCAACAACCATGGCCTGTGCTTATGGGTCGCGACGTACACGGATTCAATTTTCAAACAGCATTAGGATACGCGTTCGCATTCCCGCGGCGCATTTCGCGCCCGAGCTTTTGCTTATAGCCACCCTCTTTGAAATCAGAGGGCGCAGGGAAGACCGGGTGCCCGCCGGCACCCGTGGGCCCTCGCGCGAAAAAGTACGCGCAAGAGCGCGAAGACCACAGGTGTAGGCGGAGAACACTCCGGCCTTCCCTGCGCAGTGGTTT
>NZ_AWZU01000043.1 GCF_000472385.1 Bradyrhizobium sp. ARR65 | reverse complement strand
TGCCGGCCGGCGTGCGGGTGTGGCTGGCGACCGGCTACACCGACATGCGGAAGGGTTTTCCGTCCTTGGCTTTGCAGGTGCAGGAGATCTTGCAGCGTGATCCGCTGAGCGGTCATCTGTTCTGCTTTCGTGGTCGTCGCGGCGATCTTTTGAAGGTGATCTGGCATGACGGCCAGGGCGCCTGCCTGTTTACGAAGCGACGGTGCGTGCGACCCGTCAGTCGTCGTAGGATTCATACGAGAACCAGTGCCACCAAAGACGTCTCGTTAAGATCAACTCGACCAAACTAAGCGCGATGATAATGCGTTTGGGAGAAGTCGATCAGGAAATCACAATTGGTCGCTGACAATCAGGGAAGTACCAAGCGTCCGACCCTGCTCCGATAGTACTCGGTGAACCACAGCGCTCCGTCCGGACCAGTCGTGATGCTGTGAGGTCCACTCCCGTCCGAGGGGACCGCGAACTCAGTGATTGAACCGGTGGTCGTGATTCGGCCGATCTTGTTGCCAATGGTGCAGTGCGGACCTGGCTGGCGAACGCAACTGGCTTGGGTGAACCACATGGCGCCGTCTGGCCCTGTCGTGATGCCCCACGGCTGGGCATCGGGATTTGGAAGAGCGAATTCGGTTATCTTGCCATCGGTGGTAATTCGCTCGATTTTGCCACCGACCGGCTCGGTGAACCACAGCGCGCCGTCCGGCCCAGTCGTAATACCTCCGGGGCTGCTATTCTCCGAGGGAATCGGAAATTCGGTAAGCGCGCCCGTGGTCGTAATCCGCCCGATCTTGCCACGAACACCTGTGAACCACAGCGCGCCATCTGGGCCAGTCGTGATCTCTCCACCCTTGGCTGTAGGGGCCGCGAATTCCGTGACCATGCCGGTAGTCGTGATCCGTCCGATTTTGCCTGCAACTCCTTCGGTGAACCACAACGCGCTATCTGGCCCGCTCGTGATGCCAAGCGGCCCTGGTGGTCCAGGGACCGTGAATTCGCTCAGTTGCAAGTTTTCAGCCGTGGCGGTCGTCGGAATGCGCCCGATCTTGTTTGACGTGAACTCGGTGAACCACAACGCGCCGTCGGGCCCCACTGTTATGGAATGCAAGATGCCGCCGCCCTTGATCGGGAATTCGGTGAGGCCCTCGCGAGTTGTGATCCGCCCGATCTTGCCCCCGGCCTCGGTGAACCACAGCGCCCCGTCTGACCCAGTCGCAATTGCGGACGGGCGACTGGCGGGGGTGGGGAGAGTGAATTCAGTGAATGTCTGGGCAGCAGCAGGCATAATTCCCACGGCCGCCCCCAATCGCAGCGCCGTTGCCAGCAACAATGACGCGGTAGCAATTCTCATGGCCTTCTCCATGAGGGTGGCCTCACGCCGAAGCACTATAGTTGGTTAATCGTTCATGATGACCGTGTCCTTGGTGCAAACAAGGTCCGCTTCTGGACGCGGTCGCCTTGGCGGCCCGGTCGCAATCAGCTCCTCGCGCGGCGATCGAGGCGCTGATGCGGGTCGCCGAACATGGCGGCGACACCATGCTGCCGGGCATCGGCATCATGCGGGCGCTGTATCCGGGCGATGACATGCCGGGGCCGCGCAAGAGGCGGGGCGAAGAAGTATGGGATCATCCGATAAGTGTTTGCGCCCCGGAAGAACTGGCCGCGCCCGGCTTACAGTACCTTCTCGGATCAGTTCTGATGATGGCGTGAGCCACCGGGTGTAGCGCAATCCCGGGCGGCCAACCACTTCCAATCGCCCCGCCCCAAGTCAGGAGCAATGGCCGACATTGGCCGCACGGTATCCCGAGAAGCGGCAGGATCAGCCCGCGCGGATTACGGGGTGTTCCGACGAGTTCCCCGGAACGTCTCGGCGTCTGCGCCGTTCACGGCGTAGTCGGCGCTGCATTCGCCGACGAGGAGCAGACCCCAGCGCCAGCGCGACATGATCCCTGCGGCGTTGTGGCTGCTCCTTCTTACCCGAGCGATAGTGAGTGATCTCCTTAACCTCCCGAAAGGGAGGTTCTTTTTTCGGCGGCTTCGATTGGCGGGTCGAGGTCACTGTTGGCCCAAAGGTCCGAGCTACCGCAGAACGGAGACCGCCGCAGCGGCTGGCCAGAAAAGGGGGCGCTGAGCGTTACGTCAGCTTTCTCTGTTGGCTTCCGGGCCATTCAAATCCGGTCATGCGGGTGGCAAACCAGAGGTGTTGAGGAGCTGCGACACAGCTGTTACCAGTTGAGCGGGGGCGAACGGCTTCTGCAGCAGAACGCTGTTGGGAACGCCTTGGGACGGCCATTGGTCGCCTGCGCCAGCGGTCATGTAGACGATCGGAAGCGTGGGGTCCATTTCCCTCGCCCTCCGAGTTGCGATCCAGCCCGTCATGCGGCCTCGGAGGTTGATGTCCGCCACGAGGCCCTGACACTTCTGGCCATCCTGAAGCAAGGTAACCGCCTCTTCGGCTGAAGCGACCAGAACGCATTGAAAGCCGCCTTCCGTCAGCGCGTCTTCCACCACGCCCTGAATATCAGGGTCATCCTCCACGACGAGGATGGTTGGGAGCTCTTCCAATTTAGTGTCCCGGTCAGGCAGTCGGTGCTTAACGTAAGGGCATGATCCTAGGCTCCCGTAGAAACGTTCAAAAGTGAACTTTCCTGAGTGTCGCTCGTGGCTGGTGCCCGGACCAACAGCGGCCCCGCGTCAGCCGCGCGCTGCGCAGATAAAGCGCGGCTCGATGTCGGAGTGCCGGATGTCGTCGGGCCACGATCCGCGTCGAGCCGGGTTCAGCGGGAGCAGCGATGCGTCGCTGCAATAGGGAGATGGGATAGCGGCAACTGCTTCGGCGGGGTTGACCTTCGGGGGCGCGGTGAGGGGCCGCTCGGCGATTAGCCCGATGCGGCGTTGTGCGTGAATAATCATTGTCGGAATTGCCGCCCCGTCCGAACCGATCAACGCTTGACTGAGCTTTTCCGCTTTGGCCGATCCTTAGCTGTGACCTTCCGTTTCGCCTTGGCCCGCATCCGGCCAAAGGCCTGCTCGAAGGTCTCGGTCCGCTTTTCCGGCAATCGGCCCACCAGATCGGGCATGAACCTCTCGACGAGGTCCCGAGTCGCGTCGTCGATCCATTCGATGTCGTCGAAAGCGGTGATCTGATCTCTGATCGTCCGGAAGTCGTCCTCGGTCATCGGCGTGCCATCAGGACGGAGCGGTGTTCGCTTTGGCTTGATGCGCTTCATGGCCGTTAACCGCGCGTTTCCAGACATCGTTCCAGTCTACTGCGTCTGTGACGCTTCTTGCTGCAACCTGCGTCGCCCTGTCCGCCGACATGATTGGCCGCGCGAGCATCGTCGATGGCGACGCCTTGGGGATCCCACCTCAGGCAAAGCTAAACGGCGCGAGGACCTGATAGCCGGACTACCGGCTGACTATTGCCGCTGGTCCGATTGTCGGCCGCTCTAGCCGCCGTGTTACGAAAATTTCTTGGGCGCATCCGCAAAATCCGCGACACGAACGAGAGCACTGATGCCTTATCCTCCCCGCCTTCTTTTTGGTGGTTGCATGTAAACCGGACAACGTGTCGTACAGCCGCACTTGCCGTCCCGCTTCCACATAAGACGATGTGGGGACGGGCCGTCGAGATGATCAAGCGCAACCGTAGACCCATTGCCCATCTATTCGGCTCGGAGACGGCGATCGTTCCGGCGCCGACACGATCAAGGACGGCAACTCGATCTACATTTTCGAGGTCGCCGGGCTCTGCATCGGCCATCTCGGGCATCTGCATGTCAAGCTCGACGACAGCCATTTCGCGGCGATCGGCCAGCTGGATGCCGGCTGGATATCGTGATGGTGCCGATCGACGGCACCTACACCATGTCGCTCGACGGCATTTCCGAGATCACGCGCCGGCTGCGCGCCTCCGTCGTGCTGCCGATGCACCGCTTCGCCACGCCGCTGGAAGAATTCATGCAGCGGATCGGCAAGGAGTTCGAGATTGACGTGCGCAAGCGAGCGCACCTTGCGGATTTCGCGCGAGACCCTGCCATCGATGCCGACTGTAATCATTCTGGATGGCATATAGCGAACAGCAATTTTCTCCAAGCGCACCCCGCAGGATTTGTGATGGTCTCCGCGAAACAGGAGATCTGATATGGAACTCACGAAACTCGATTTTCCCGCCGCGCTGCATGCGCAGGGACCCGATCCCGAGCGGGCCGAGGCGCTCGCACTCTACGGACGCTCGAACAGCTTTCACTGGCTCGGCGAAGCCAAGCCCGCAGGCACCTCCGATTGGCGTCTCATGGTCGAGGTGCGCGCGCAGCGCCGCTTGCGCGGATAAGCGAGGACTGCACCCGCATTAGGCGGACTGGTCGGGTGCCGGATAGAGACGAAGCAGCGCGGCACTGGCCGCTTCGGCGCGACGGTGGGCTTCGCGCTCGCTCGGCCGGTCGAGGACGCCAAGCAGCAAGCTCACCATCTGGTTGCGCCATAACAGGCCGGCAAATTGATCGGCCATCTCGGCCGGCTGCCCGTCGGCAAGCCCGGCTGCGCAGGCCCGGGCCATGATCTCGCGCACGGCGGAGCGGCTCGCCTCGATGCCTGCGGTGTTCAACGTTTCGGCCATTTCGGGCGCGCGAAAGGCCTCCGCAATGGCAAGACGGAAGACCGTGATCACGGCGGGATCGCTGATCTCGCGCATCAGCCTCGCACCAAGCGTTGCCAGGATACGGCCGAAGCTTTCGCGATCATCAGGCGCAGGCGTCTCGCCCGGCAGCTGAAAGCGTTTGGCCCGCTCGCGGATGCAGGCGGTGAGAATGTCATGCTTGCTGCCGAACAGCGCATAGAGATCTCGTTTCGAGACCTTCGCGCGAGTCGCGATTTCGAGCGTGGAGGTCTCGGCAAAGCCGGCTTCCATGAACGCGGAAAACGCCGCTTCGAGGATACGCCGGCGCAGCGCGGCTTCGCCGGTTGGTTCGGCGGTGGTTTTGGTCGCGGTCTTTTTCGCCATGATCGCTTCCTTGTGAAGACGGCCGTCGCGGCCGTCCTTGACTCTGGTACCTGACGGTACCATTAATTGTCGGCTTGGGTACTGTATCGTACCAAATCGGAACCGAATGCAAGAGAAAGGTATGGCTATGGCAAGACCCGTTCTCGTGACGTCTGCTTCGGGCGGCCGGCAAGGCAAGACCGGCCGGCATGTCGCCGAATTGCTGCTCGGCCGCGGCGTTCCCGTGCGCGCCTTCGTGCACACGATCGACGAGCGATCGGACCGCCTGCGCGCGCTCGGCGCCGAAATCTTCGAAGGCGATTTCCTTGACGCCAGATCGGTGATGCGCGCCGCGCAAGGCGCGAGCGCAATCTATTTCGCCTATCCGGTACAGGACGGACTGCTCGATGCGACCGCCGCCATGGCACTCGCGGCGAGGGAGGCGGGCGTGTCGCGGCTGGTGAATCTGGTGATGCTGCAATCCTCGCTGGATGCGCCGACCCCGCGCATGCGCCAAAATTACCTTTCCGAGCAGGTGTTCGATTGGGCGGGCATCGGCGCGGTGCATATCCGCGCCACCGTGTTCTACGAGAATGTCGCGGCGCTGGTGCGGCAAAGCCTCCCCGCGCAGGGCGCGGTACGCCTGCCATGGGGCCGCGATACCACGGTGCTGCCGCTGGTCGCGGGCGAGGACGTCGGCCGCGTCGCCGCCGGGCTTCTCACCGCTTCACAACCCGCACCCGGCTCGCACTATCCGCTGATCGGCGCCACGCTTTCGCTGCAGGAGATCGTTGCGACCTTTGGTCGCGTGCTCGGCAAGGAGGTGCGCTACGAGGAGATCTCGGATGAAGAGTGGCGCCGCGACGCGCTGGCGCGCGGCTACAACGCGCATGCGGTCGAGCATCTGTCGAATCTGTGGCGGGCCCTGCGCGGCGCCGGTATCGCTCCGAACGATCCGCGCTATGCAATAAGCGAGACCATCGAAGCGATCGGCGGCGCCAGGCCGAAGACGTTCGAGGCTTTCGTGCGCGAACGAGAAGCAGAACTCACGCCGCGGGCGGCGTGAGCTCTGCGCGATCTCAGCTAGCCCGCGCCCATCAGGCTCGCGGACTGCCGGGCGCCGGTCGGCAGGAAGATACGCTTGAGCTTGCCGAAGGCGCGTACGGCCAGTCCGAGCACAGCGGCTGCATCTTGCGGCAGAAGGCAAGCTTCTTGACATGGCCTTCGACATGCCACTTGGCATGCGCGCCATCCCTGAAGAAGATGACGTCGCCGGGACCATAGCGCGTCGGGCTCATGGTATCGCTCTCGAGCACGATCGAGCCTTCCAGGATCAGGATCGTCTCGTCGAAATCATAATACCAGTTGAACCTGCCCTCGGTGCAGTGCCAGACGATCGTCGTGGCCAGTCCGTCGGCGCTCCGTGACAGGTCGCAGCCGCTCGCCTCCGGCTTGCCCTCGATGATCCAGGATGGCTCGATCGGCCGTGGCGTCAATTCCACGTCGGTCTTGCCAATTTCGATCAGCCTCTGCGCGAGATCAATCCCCCCAGCATGGACAAGGCGGGCGCCTCGAAAAGAGCGACCGCCGTTTCACCCAACCTAGCCGGGTATTTTTAAGCATTCCTTACGAAAGCCTTTACAATCAGAGACAAGCGTAAGGTATCTTGCCCGTATCAGGCCGCGACTTTTTCGCTGTGAACGCAGCGGCAATCCATCTCGTAATCCAGTCCCTCGACCGGTGGCCGGTTGAAATGCCAGGTGAGCCCGTTGCGCAGCACGCCACGCCGGCCGAGTTCGCTTTCCAGGCACGAATAGACGTCCTGCACCGTGTAGAGCTGCACGGCGGTGGTCTGGCTCCAGTCGCCGCCGAACGCGCTCATGCGCCGCTCCATCTCGTCGAGCACCCATTTGGCCTTTTCCAGCATGCCGGCCGGGCTGACGTCGCCGGGACGCACGATGTAGTCGCGGTAATTGGTCTTGCCCTCGACCGACTCGCCCGAGCCGGCGATCACGAAGGACGCCGGCGCTCCGACCGCGGGCATAGTGTAGGAGAAGGCGTGAAAGCTCGGCTCCGCCGGCGGATCGATCTTCGGGCACACATTGCTGCGCGCGACCGGGTTGACGCCGTCCTTCATCACATCCCATTCGATCAGGGTCTGGATATAGATCAGGTTGAACGCCTTGAATCCTTCTTCGGTGAACGGCGCCGGCGAGCGCAGTTCGCAGGCCGCGAACGCCGTGAGCGGCCGGCCGGCGTTCTTGAGGATACCCGCGATCCGCGCAAATCCCGCCCTTAGCGGCACCGGGCGCGCGAAGCGGACGCGCTCGATCGCAAAGCCGGGAAGAGCGGCGACGCCGCAGGAATATTGGCTGACGCCGGGCATGAAACGGTAGCCGGAATTGGGCGCTTCAACGGTTTCGATCATGGTGCCTCTTTGAGTGAATGAAAACATCCGGCGCAGATCATTCCTGCAGCACGCCGAGATAGGCATCGCGGATGACGGGATCCGCCAGCAGCTCTTCGCCTGCACCCGAGCGCACGACGCGCCCCATATCCATGACGAAGGCCCGATGGCAGAGATCGAGCGCAATGGTCACGTCCTGCTCGATCAGCAGGATCGACATGCCGCCGGCGTTCAGGCTTTTCAATGCCGCAACGAGCTGCTCGACCAGCAGCGGCGACAGCCCGAGCGACAATTCGTCGATCATCAGAAGGCGCGGCGCGCTCATCAGGCCTCGGCCGATCGCGCACATCTGCTGCTCGCCGCCGGACAGGGTCGCGGCCGCCTGGCTGCGGCGCTCGCGCAGTTTCGGGAACGTCGCATAGACGCGATCGAGATCGCGCCTGAGCTCGGCGCTGCGCGCCTTGCGCGCATAGGCGCCCATCAACAAATTGTCTTCGACGCTCATCGCGCCGAACAGGCGCCGCCCCTCCGGCACATGGACGATGCCATGCGCCAGGATTTCGGCGGCGCTGTCATCCGTGAGGTCGCGGCCTTCGGAAATATAATGGCCGCCCTGGATCGGGATCAGGCCAGACAGCGCCCGCATCAGCGTGGTCTTGCCGGCCCCGTTGGAGCCGACCAGCGCCGTGATCTCGCCACGATGCGCGGCAAGGTCGATGCCCCACAACACCTGGATCTCGCCATAGCCTGCGCGCAGGCCCTTCAGCTCGAGGATCAGCGAGTCCGTCATCGCGCGGCACTCCGCTGCGCATATTGCTGGCCGAGATAGGCTTCAACGACGGCAGGATTGTTGATCACCTCGCGCGGCGTGCCGTCGGCGATGAGCCGGCCGTTATGCAGCACGACGATGCGCGAGCAGACATTGAGCACGACCTTCATCAGATGCTCGATCATGACGATGGTGATGCCGCTTGCCGCGAGCTCATGAATGAGCTTTGTGGCGCGCTCGACCTCGGCGCTGTTGAGGCCCGCATTGACCTCGTCGAGGAACAGCAGCTTCGGCTTCATGGCCAGCGCCTTGGCCAGTTCGAGACGCTTGCGCATGGCGAGCGTCAGGTTCGCGGCCGGCTGCGCCGCCTGCGCCTCCAGCCCGACAAAGGAGAGATGCGCCCGCGCCTCCTCGCGCGCTGTTTTGACGTTTTCGTGCCCTTGCGAGAACAGCGCCGCCGCGGCGACATTGTCGAGCGCGGTGAACTCCGCAAACGGCTGCACGATCTGGAACGTGCGCGACAGGCCGAGCCGCGCCGCCTGGTAGGTCTTGATGCGCGTAATATCTTGACCGGCAAAGGTGATAGTGCCGGCGCTTGCGGGCGTGACGCCGCAGACGGTGTTGACCAGGGTGGTCTTGCCGGCGCCGTTCGGTCCGATCAGGCCGAGCACCTCGCCCTTGTTGACGGCGAGCGTAACCTCGCGCAGCGCCTGCAGGCCGCTGAAATGCCTGGAGACCCGATCGAGGCGAAGGATCTCAGACATGCTTCGCCTTTCCGAACAGCCGCGCCAAGCGCAACGACACCAGCCCGTGCGGCAGGAACAACAGCAGCATGACGATGAGCAGGCCCAGCACGCCGGTGTGGATCTGGATGTAGTTGCGCCAGACCACTTCCTCGAGGCCGAGATAGACCAGGGCGCCGCAGAGCGCGCCGAGCGGCGAGCCGAGCCCGCCGATCAGCGTCATCACAATCGGCTTGACCGAGTAGAGGATGTCGAAGACGTCGGAGGGATCGATGTAATGGACCCAGGCCGCATAGATGCCACCGGCGGAGGCGACGAAACAGGCGGAGAGCGCGAAGGCGAGGCTCTTGTACAGCGTGGTGTTGAGGCCGACCATGCTGGCGGCGGTCTCGTTCTGCCGGATGCAGGCGAGGCCAAAGCCGAGCTTCGAGCCCGCAACCCACATCACCGTCAGCGCGGTTGCCAGCATCAGGATCCACATCGCGTAGAAGAAGAACAGCGCATCGGCCATGATTCCCGAACCCGCGGCGAGCGGAATGTTCAGCCCCATGCCGCCGCCGGTGAGGTCGGTCGCGTTGTTGACGAGTTCGCGCAACACCTCGACCAGCGACAGGCTGGCGATCGCGAAATAATGGCCGCGCAGCCGCAACAGCGCGGCGCCGAGCGCGCCGGCGGCGATGAGCGCTGCAACGCCGGAGACGATGACGGCGAGCCACAGCGGCAGGCCGGCGCCGAGCAGCACGCCGCTCGCATAAGCGCCGAAGCCGAAGAAGGCCGCGGTCGCGAATGACGGGTAGCCCGCGAAGCCGCCGACCACGTTCCAGGACAGCGCGAAGATCGCATACATGCAGGCCATGGTGCCGAGCCGCAGCGCATAGGCGCCGCCGAACAGCGGCAAGGTCGCGATCAGGCCGATCAGGACGATCAGCGCGAGATTGGCCCTGCTCATTCAAACCCCTTTCGGCCGACCAGCCCTTGCGGCCGCGCGATCAGGAAGACGATCAGCAGCACGAAGGAGAGCGTGGTCGCGAGCGAGGGACCGACGAAGGTGGCGCCAATGCCTTCGACCAATGCCAGCAACACGCCGCCGGCGAGCGCGCCCGAGACGCTGCCGAGCCCGCCGAGCACACAGACCACAAAGGCCTTGCCGAGATAGGCCGACGAGGTCAGCGGTGAGATCGGGAAGATCAGCGCCATCAAGACGCCGGCGCAGCCCGCGAGCGCCGCCCCTAAGCCGAAGGCAATGGCATAGACCTGCTTGACGTCGACGCCCATCAGCACCGCGGCATCGCGATCGAGCCGCACCGCGACGATGGCGCGGCCGATTCGGGAGCGCCGCAGCAGCAGGTAGAGCAGCCCGGTCAGCGCCAGCGCGGACACCGTGGCGATCAGGCGATCGACCGGCACGACCACGTGGAACAGCGAAACCGAACCCAGGGGTGGGCTCAGGATCAGCTTCCGGTAATCCGCGGTGAAGAAGTAGATCATCGCGTTGTTGAGGATCAGGTCGAGCCCGAAGGTCAATGTCAGCGTCACCAGGACCGGCGCGGTAATCACGCGATTGAGAAGCAGCCGCTGTAGGAGATAACCGAACACAAAGAACAGCGGCGCGGCGATCACAACGGCGTACCAGGGCGACAGAAGCAGCGCGTGATAAAGGCCGAACGCGAGATAGGCGCCGAGCACGATGAAGGAGCCGTGGATCAAATTGATGACGTTGAGCACGCCCCAGACCAGCGAAAAGCCGATCGCGATGCAGGCATAGAGGCAACCGAGCACCAGCGCGTTGATCAGGATCTGGACGGCTTGCATGGGGGTTACCTGGATGCACTCATTGAACGTCGGCTATCGCATTCCGTCATTCCGCGCTGGTGCATCAGCACCAGAGCGGAATCTCGAAATTCGGGATTCACGTTCGCGCGCCCCGGAATAACCGCTTCACTAATTCACCCCCACCTTCAGCTCGCCCTGCTTGATGGCATCGGGGAACATGCACGATGGGCTTGCCGCCCTGGATCTGGAAGACCGGCGGATCGAGCGAGTTGATCTGGCCGGTGGGGCCGAATCTGACCGGGCCGAAGAAGGTGACGACGTCGAGCTTTGCGAGCTCGTCCCGCACCTTGTCGCGGTCGAGCGTGCCGGCCTTCTCGATTGCCATCTGGAACAGCGCACCGCACAGCGCGGCCGAAGCCTGGCCGTAATCTGGCTCGCTGCCGTATTTGGCCTTGAACAGCTTCACGAAATTCGCCGTCGAGCCGAAAATGTCCTCGCCCTCATAATGCTCGGCCGGATGCCACCAGGAGGCGCTGGTGATGTTCTCCGCGCTCTGGCCGCCGCCGTCGATGAACTCCTGATAGGCGGGACCTGCGATCATCGTCACCACCGGCGCCTTGATCTCCTGGTCCACCATCTGCTTGCGGGCCAGCAGCAGGTCGTTGATGTAGCCGGTGATGAAGATCCACTGCGGCGACAGCGACTTGATTGCCGACAGCGCCGCTGAATGGTCGATCGTGCCGATGGCGTATTTCTCGAAATAGACCACCTCGAGGCCGGCTGCCTTCGCCGACTTCTCCATCTCCTGCGCGATCGCCAGGGGAAACAGGTCATTGCGGGCGAGGATCGCGACCTTCTTCACCTCCGGGACCTTGACCTGGATGATCTTCGTCAGCGGCATGGTCAGCGTGTCGTTCGGGGTGAAGGTGCCGAACAGATATTTGTAGCCCTGATCATAGACCTGCACCGACGATGCGGTGGCCGCTAGCGTCGGCACCTTGTATTTCTCCGACACCGTGCTCGCGGCCTTCGCCGCGCCGGAGCCGAAGGCGCCGAAGAGAAAATTGACATTGTCCTGGGTGATCATCTGCTCGGTCGCCTGCACGGCGCGCGGCGTGCTCGACTGATAGTCGACATAGACGATCTCGACCTTGTACTTCTTACCGCCGACCGAGATGCCGCCGGCCTTGTTGGCCTCCTCGGCCCAGAGATTATAGCCCTGCTGCTGCTTGACCGCCTCCGGCGCGAGCGGACCGGTGATCGGCAGCGGCGCACCGAATCGGATGACGTCCTCGGCGGCAGCCCGTGACAGCGGGGCCGCGGCGGCTAGACTCATCGCCAAGACAGGCAGAAGACGGGTGCAACGGGCGAAGAAGGTTCTGTTCATTATCGACAAGATTTCCCCCGGAATAGCGGCAACACGGCAAATGATGGCAAATCAATCATTCGAATAAAAGCATTGAAATTAGAGTGCTGAGGTCGAAAAATTCGAATACTAGCCAGTCGCTGCCGCGACCTTGAGCAGACGCACCGTCGGGCGCAGAGATGATCGAATCCAACGCCATCCGCTATTTCCGCACCGTCACCGAACGCGGGTCGATCAAGAAGGCGGCCGCCTCCTTGCGGATCGCGCCGAGCGCGATCAGCCGGCAGATGCAGGCGATCGAGGAGGAACTCTCGGTCAAGCTGTTCGAGCGCGGCGCGCGTGGCATGGTGCTGACGGGCGCCGGCCACCTGCTCTATCGCTATGCGGTCGACAACCGTCATCAGCTCGACACCATCCGCGTCAAAGTGCAGGAATTCGACGCGCTGCGCCGCGGCCAGGTCAAGATCGCAACCGTCGAAGGCATGCTGGCGAATTTCCTGTCCAATTTCGTCATCGATCTCGCCTCCGATTATCCGGGCATCTCGGTCTCCATCACGATGCTGGGTTCGCGCGACGTGGCGGAGATGGTGGGGCGCAATGGGGTCGATTTCGGTCTCGTGTTCGGCCGCGCGCCGCGGCGCGACCTGATCGAGCTGGCGCGGATGCGGCAATCGCTGTGCCTGATCGTCTCGCCGCGCCATCCCTTCGCCTCGCGCGACCATTGCTCGGTCAAGGATCTCGCCGGCCTGCGCGTGGTGGTGCCCGACCCTTCCTTCGGCATCCGCCAGGAGATCGACCGCGCCTGCGCGCAAGGCAAGATCAAGCTCGAGATCTGCAACGAGACCAATTCGCTGGCGTTCGCGCAGACGCTCGCCGCGCGCACCGATCTTGCCACCTTTTTGCCGCGCGACACCGCCATGCCCGGCATCGAGGCGGGACTTCTGGTCGCCATCCCGCTGCGCGACAAGCGGCTGGAGGCAACGCAAGTGACGCTGGTGCAATTGGCGATGCGCAACAGCTCGCCGTCCTGCCGGCTGGTCGCCGATCTGCTGGTCGGGCGGATGAAGGCGGTCAGGGAATGAGCGGAGTCCGGCGAGTAGGACGAATGCTTAGATTGTTGGCCGATGATTTGACCGGCGCGCTCGATTCTGCCGCGGAATTCACCGGGCTGTTCGGCCCGATCGAGGTCGTCTGGCCGGAGGCCTCCGTGCCGAACGGCCGCGGTAGCCTGTCGATCGACAGCGGCACGCGCGAATGGGACGACGCGCAGGCCTTTGCCAAGGTGGCGAGACTTGCGCCGCTTCTGCAGGACGCGGACATCGCGTTCAAGATAAGTGGCCGGCCAGAATGTCGGCCTCACTGACCCGGTCGTTGGAGAAAAAACGATAGGCAGCCTTGGTGTTGGCCCAGTCCTGGCACACCAGCGGAATGCTTTCGTCCATGGCGCTCCCGATCTGCGCCACTAGTTTGTGGAGCCGCTTGTTCAGGCGCTCGTCGGCAAGGCTACAGCCTGCGAGCTCGCGATCAAACCATGCGCCTGCTTCTCCGTCCATTGGCACCGCCCCCTGCGAATCGGTGCCAGATAAGGAATCACGGTCGATTCCTGCGATGCAACGGTTAATGCGTCCCTCAGCCTACTCGCTGCAGCGCCCGGGCGAAGCCGATCTGTTGCCCGTGCCGTACTATCACGTGGTGTTCACGCTGCCTGCGGCCATCGCCGACATCGCCTACCAGAACAAGTCTGTCCTCTACGATCTGTTGTTCAAGTTCGGCCGAGACCATGCTGACGATCGCCGCCGATCCCAAGCATCTGGGGGCCCGTTTCGGCATCACCGCCGTGCTGCACACCTGGGGCTCGGCCATGACCCATCACCCGCACGTGCACATGATCGTGCCGGGCGGCGGCATCTCGCCCGACGAACAAGCGTCGGGTGTCATGCCGGCCGGGTTCTTCCTGTCGGTGCGCGTGCTCTCGCGCCTGTTCCGGCGGCTGTTCCTCGAGACGCTCTCGGCTGCCTACGCGGCCGGTCGTCTCAGCTTCTTCGGCGACCACGCCCATCTCGCCGAGGCGCCATACTTCGCAGCCTTCCTAGCGCCGGTGTAAGACCGAGTGGGTCGTCTATGCAAAGCGGCCGTTCGGCGGCCCTGAGGCAGTGCTGGCCTACTGTCGCGCTACACCCACCGCGTCGCCATCGCCAACAGCCGATTGATCGCCTGCAACGAGCAGGGCGGCACACCAGCGCTGCGGTCGATCAGGACAAGCCACCCTGTCCATGCTGCGGCGGCCGCATGATCATCATCGAGGTCTTCGCGCGCGGTGCGACCCCATGGCACCGTCCGACAGGTCCGACGAGCGTCATCAGGATCGAGACCTCATGACCGCATCGCAAGCCTGCAAATCCGTCCGTCGCACCCGCTGGCTCTCGACCGGCCACGGCAGAGCGCGCCCAGCTATCCAGATATCGTCGCAAATCGTCGGACAACTTATGGAGTTCGACGCCATCCGCCGTGCATTCGTCAACCGCTTCACCGTCGTATAACTCGTTGCAGCGGCTCGATCCAAATCAGCCCTGCGGCTCTCAAATCCCCATAGCGCCTGCCGCACCGCCTCCCGTTCCCTTAACCGCGGTTTCCTCCCTTAGAGGCTTTCGGACGCCGGCCGCCGAATGCGTGGCGCCGCTCGCCCCATAGCATCTCACACTACACTTTCGGACCCATGCCCCGCAGCAACGGCCGCCGGCCCTTCCCATCAACGACTAGAATAACTCTAGTTTAGAACGAGTCTTTTTGCGGGTCCGGCGGTGAGCAATTACGAAGCCGTTAGAGTCCCCATCATTGGCGGAGGAGCATCGATGCGAGCGCGAATTGCCTCTGGGTGGCGTCCCGCCGCCGTCTTCGGTGCATTCGCATTACTCTGCCTCGGCGGCGCTGCGCGCGCCGAGGACGCCGAGTCCTGGAAGGAAATCGAGACCAAATACATTTTCGGCTTCACCACCGGCTCCGGCATCGGCATCGAGGGCGAGAAGGAGTTTACCGTCGATAGCATCGGCCGGTTTGGCAAACGTGATGGCCACTATGCCGCGACCGAGACCAAATACGAGTACGAGTTCACGCCCTCCCAGTTCGTCAAGATCGAGTTTGGCGCGCTCGGCTTGACACACAACATCGGTGGCGTAACCGATCTCGATAACCGCAACGCCGCGGCGTTTGCCGGCGGTTTCGCTGAGTTTCGCTATCTCGCGCTCGAGCGCACGTCGAACAATCCGTTTTCCGTCACGCTCGCTTTCGAGCCGAATGTGCGGCTGATCGACGAGACCAGCGGCGAGCATGTGCACAATTACAAGTTCGAAACGACCGTCAACGCCGACGTCGAGCTCCTGCGCAACCGCCTCTATGCGGGGTTCGATTTGCTGTACGAGCCGGAGGTCACCTTGACAGCGACGGGTGATACCATCCGCGAAGCGACCCTTGACTTGGGCGTATGAGCGGCACCACGCCCGGCTCTTGACGGCGGCTTCGAAGTTGCGTGCCAGCTTGTCGTATCTGGTAGCGATACGGCGCCAATCCTTGAGCGTGCAGAACATGCGCTCGATCAGGTTCCGCAGCTTATAAGCCTCGGTGTCGAACGGATGCGTTCGCTTTCGCGTTGGATTGTTCGGGATGACCGGGATGGTCCCACGTTGGCGTAGGAAGAGCCGAAAGCCGTCGCTGTCGTAGGCGGCATCGGTGACGCATAAGCGCGCGGCTGGCAGGCCGGAAAGAAGAGGCAGAACGAGGCTAAGATCGCCGCGTTGTCCGGGCGTTATCTCGACGGCGAGCGGCCGGCACAGGCTGTCGACAACGGCGTGGATTTTGGTCGTGCGCCCGCCGCGCGAGCGCCCGATCGCCTGTTCCTGCGCCCCCCTTTCCCGCCCGAAGCCGAGCGATGAGCCTTTGCCGTGGTGCTGTCGATCATGTGAACGTCATTGGGGCTTGCCGTGACCAAGGCGCGAAACAGCTTCTGCCAGATGCCGCGCGCGGACCATCGATGAAAGCGGTTATAGATGGTCGTCGGCGGGCCGTAGCAGGACGGGCAATCCTGCCAGCGGCAGCCGGCCCTCAGCACATCTATGATCCAGCTGATGACGCGGCGATCAGTCGCGTTCGCGAGACGGTGGCCTTCGGCGAGATATTTCTCCGCGCTGATGATGCGGAAAACTCCAGCCACGGATCTTGCAGACATGCCGAGCCAGTCAGAGTTTGAACGCGTAATAGCGATCGCGCTTGGCTTCATTTTCCTTCTTCTTGATCTCGACGATCTCGATAGTGTTGTCGGCGAGGATGCGCTCGACGTCCGGGAAGTAGATGAGGACGGCGCCGTCGCTCATTTGGAATTCCATCCGCATGGGTTGCGTCATGAACGTGCGGACGTCCCAGCCGACCTCGCAGACCCACAGGAAGTGGCGCTCGGGGATGCCCGCCCAAGGCAGCGGAATGCCGGCCTTGAGCGAAGGGAAGTCGCCGGTCGGAATTCTTCAGCACCGCCTGGATGACGGTCCTGACGGGGCCGCCGCCTTTGGCGCGCACGATCCGGACGAACTCGAGCTTCGGCCTCTTCTTGCTCACCGACGAAGTTTGTATTCCATGAGCAAGAGGTCGCCGACGTCACCTTTCGTGCGATGATCGAAACCGGGCGCGTCGTTCTGCATATGGAGAGTTCTAGCGGACGCGAGTCCAGTGTGGACCTGATTGGGCAGACATTCGCTCTGCCTTGTCTCTACTATTCCGAAGCAGGGTGGCAGCGCCGCAGAAACCATTCAGGCCCGCCGGGCTGGGCCGTTTGCCACGATACAGCGCGTGAGCCCCGGATGTTTATCGGACACCTTCACGGCGATGACGTGCGGCTTCTGGCGCACGAGTTCGGACGGCACCGCGGAGATTTCCTAGGCCATCAGGTTGCGTTCAAGGATTCGGTCGCTGGCCAGACTCTGAAGCAGATAATGCTCCACGATCCGATCCGCGCGGCGCTCTTCCGGGAGGCCGACGCATCGCTGGACAATTGGGCCGAGCAGGTCGTTTCCGAGGAGCCGGCGCGACCCTGCCGACTGGCGATATGAGGTTATTTACTGCACGATCGCCTGACGAGGCAGCGTGAGTACGGTCAGGATCTCCTCGTCCGGCAACAGGAACGACTGCTCCTCCACCTTGTGCCGATCGCATCCCCTGAAGTCGAACCAGGCGTCTGCCGGGTTCTTACGAGGAAACCTCTGCTCGGCAGCGCCCCGGAGCAGCATGTCGGCCGCGAAGGTTTGATCGTCCAATTGCCGGACAGGTCGCCACCACGGTGCAATCATCGGCGCACGGCGCACCAGACGCTGACCAGCGCCCACGAATTTTATGCCGACATCAAGCGGCAAGCCGGCGCCTTCGGTCGCAGCCCCGATGAGATCAGGATCCTACCCGGCATCAGCCCGTTCATCGGCAGCACGCAAGCCGAGGCCGATCGGCTGCAGGAGGAATTCAACGATCTCATCCAGCCGGAATATTCACTGACCCAGCTCCGGCAGATGATCGGTCTCGATCTTAGCGGCTTCGACCTGACGGCCCTTTTCCGCGGCATCTCATCGACACCAGCGGCGGACGTGGTGTAGCCAGCCGGTTCAAGCTCGTCGTCGACATCGTCGACCGGGAGAAGCCCACGATCCGTCAACTGGTGCAGCGCCTGGCAGGTGCGCGCGGTCATTGGGTCATTGCTGGAACTCCTGAGAAGATCGCCGACAACATCCAGACCTGGTTCGAGAACGGCGCGGCCGACGGTTTTAACGTGATGCCGCCATGGTTGCCGGGCGGCTTCGACATCTTCGCCGAGCAAGTCGTTCCGATCCTGCGCAAGCGTGGCCTGTTCCGAGACGACTACACCGGTAAGACGCTGCGCGAGCATTACGGGCTGAAGCGGCCCGCCAGCGTCTTCGCTCATCCGGCTCAGGCGATTGCATAAGCGCCATCGGCGCCCCACGACAATGACAGAGAAAATGATGAAGAAATTCTGGCTGCTGCTATCCTGCCTTATCCTTACCATTTCCGTCGCTGGCAGCGCCTTGGCCCAGCAACCCACCAAGGCTGAACTCAAAGTCGGTTTGGTTTCGGGCCCTTATATCAACGAGTTCAAGGCCGGCGTCGAACCGGAGCTCAAGAAGAAGGGCTCTGCCATCCGGTATTTCGAATTCTCGACCGGACTGGAAGCCACCAACGCCGTGTTCAAGGGCGACATCGACGCAAGCGTCATGCAGCACACGATATTCCTCGATTCCTACAACGAACGGCAGAAGACTGATCTGACCGGTATCGTCCACGTGCCAATCCCGCCCATGGGACTCTATTCGAAGAAACATGCGCTGGGGACGCCCATCAAGCCCGGCGCGACGCTTGCCGTGCCGAACGACCCCGTCAACCTGCAACGCGCGCTGTGGATCCTGCGCGATCTCGGGCTGGTCGAAATCCGTGACAGCAAGCCAGTCGACGTAACCGAACTCGACGTCATCAAGAGCAACCGTCTGCGGCCGGGCGACTCGATCCTGCCGGCGCGCTGCACGGCCCCGAAAAGCTCATCAATTTGCCGATGACCTATCTGTCGATCATCATCTATCCGCGGGTCTGATCCGTCATCCGCGCGCAGGCGTCGCGTCCGCGATCTTGCGCGCGAGCGCGAGCAGCATCTCGTCTCGGCCGCGCGGAGCGATCACGGACAGGCCCAGCGGGCAGCCGTTCAGCGCGGCTAACGGCACCGAGATCTGGGGCAATCCGGCGTGACCGGCGGCACAGAGCAGTTCGAGTGCGCGGGCACGGAAGGCCTCGAGCTCGGCGAACGGCGTGTTCAGCAATGGCGCAATGCCTGGCGCGGTGGGCAGCACGAGAAGATTGCTGGCCCCGAGAATCTCGTCCATGCGGCGACGCACGGCACCACGCAGATCGCGGGCGGCCGAGACCTCGGCGCGGTCCAGCTCGGCCGCAGCCGCGAAGCGTTCCTTCACGCCGGGGCCGAAGCTCGGATTGGTTGTCCGGATCCAGTCGCCATGCGCGGCCCACGCCTCGTCGGACTGGATCAGGCGGAACGCATTGCGCCAGGACGGCAGCGCGGCCCCGACGACCTCGATCTCGTCGAGCGGACCGTAGATGCCGGCGACCTTCGCGACCGCCGATTCCAACGCCTCGGTCACCTCCGCACCGGCCGCCCCGAACAGATCGCGGGCCAGCAGGACCTTGCCCGGCGCGCTGTCGTCCGCCTGCGTACCGAACAGAACGAGTCCCACCTGCTCGAACAGCACCGGATTCCGCGCGAACCAGCCGACCGTGTCGTAGGACGGAGCGAGCGGCACGGCTCCGCTGAGCGGAATGCGACCATGCGTGGTGCGAAGGCCGATGACGCCGCAATAGCTCGCCGGAAGCCGCACCGAGCCGCCGGTATCCGAGCCGATGGCGAAGTCGACGAGTCCGCCCGCCGCGGCGGCCGCGGAGCCCGACGACGAGCCGCCCGGGATGCGGCCCGGCGAGGCCGGATTGGTGGGCGTGCCGTAATGATGGTTCTCGCCGTTCAGGCTTCAGGCGAGCTCGTCGGTGTGGGTCTTGCCGACGAGACGCGCACCCGCCGCGAGCAGCCTGTCCAAGACCGGCGTGCTCTCGCGCGGAACGGGATGCGAGGCCAACCAGTCCGGGCTGCCGGCCGCCGTGGGAACGTCGGCAACGTCGAAGAAATCCTTGATCGCGAAGGTGGTTCCGCTCAAGGGCCCGTCACCGGTTGGGGCGCGCTCGAAATGACCGTGAGATACGAAGGCGTTGAGCGTGTCGTTCGCCGGCATCGCGACTTCTCCTGATATCGACAAGCGACAGATCGCCACCATCCCGGCATCGGGCTGGTGGCGAACCGCCCGCTGTTCTCAAGCTGGCCCGTGAAGCATCGGCGCGGGTCGCGTCACCGTGCGACGGCCGGCCTTCACCGCGAACATGGGCTGTGCCAGCTCCGCGACGGCCTGAGCCCTGCTTTCGCAATCCAGTACGACGAGGTCCGCGCTGTTGCCAACAGCAATTCCGTAGTCCCTGAGATTCATCAGCTTGGCCGATGACGCGCTCACCATGTCGAGACAGGCGGCCATGCCCGACGGCGAGCCCACCTGCGCGATGTTGGCGTAGAGATTGGCGATGCGGATGGTCGAGCAGTCGCCGAACGGCGTGAACGGATTGAGCACGTTGTTGGTGGAGAGCGACGTGGTCACGCCGGCGTGCATCAGTTTGTGCGCCGGCGTCACGCCGCGGGGCACGTTGTGATCGACGTCGCGGCCGATCAGGAACAGGTCGGTGGACGGCAACACCGTGAGCGCCACGCCTGCGCCGGCCAGGCGCGCGCCGAGCTCCATCAGGCGGCTTTCCGGAACGGCGGACAGTTTGGTGACGTGCCCGATCGCCACGCGCCCTTCCCATCCCGTCGCGTCCGCCTGCCGGCAGACCTCCAGGAGATCGAGGTGCGAGGCGTCGAGGCCGAAGTCGAGATGGAAGTCGATGTCGACGTCGAAGCGTTGCGCGAGCGCGAAGATTCGCGCGATCTGGCCGTGGCTGTCCTTGTCCATATAGGGCGCGCCACCCACCACGTCGGCTCCCTTCTCGAGGGCCGCCACCATGACTTCCTCACATCCCGGATCGTCGAGTAGGCCTTCCTGCGGAAACACGCACAATCTGAGATCGATCGCCCAGGCGTATTTTCGCTTCACGTCGAGCAGCGCTTCCAGCGAGGTGAGACCGATGCGCGGATCCACCTCGACATGCGTACGCATGCGTTGCGTGCCCTGCAGGATCGCCTTCTCGATGGTACGCGAGGCACGTGCATGGACGTCCTCGACGGTAAAACCCTTTTTCGCCACGGCCACCGCCGCAATGGCTTCGTCGAGCGTTCCTTTCTCGCATTTGCAGCGGCCGAGCAGGCACGACTTGTCGAGATGGATATGGGTCTCGCACAGGCCCGACAGCGCGAGGCGGCCACCAAGATCCTCGGACGGGCCATCCGCGTCCAGCTTCACCTCGATCGCAGCAAAGCGGCCCTTGCTGATGCCGATATCCACAAGCTCCGTCTCGCGCCCTGCGATGCGGGCGTTGCGGAAGATCTGATCGAAACTCATTGCCTTCTCCTTAAGGGATTACCGGGCGGCTTTGGCGCCCAGATAAGCGGCTTCAAGGTCGGCATCGCCGCTGAGCTCGGCGGCGGTGCCGTGCTTCACGACGCGACCGGATTCGAGCACATAGCCGCGATCGGCCACGGTCAGCGCGAGCGTTGCCAGCTGATCCACCAGCAGAATGGTGACGCCCGCATCGCGCAATTCGACGAGCACGTCGAACGTCTCGGCGATCATTGCCGGCGCAAGACCAAGCGAGGGCTCATCCAGCAGCAGGATGTCCGGCTTTGCCATCAGGCCGCGGGCGATCGCGAGCATCTGCTGCTCGCCTCCGGACAGCAGGCCGGCGCGGCTCGCGATGCGATCGATCAGGCGCGGAAAGCGCGCCAGAAGCGCATCGAGCTCCTTCTGCAGCGTCTCGGCACTGGGCCGGTCCGGCCGCGCCGTGGCGCCGAGCAGGATGTTGTCGCGCACCGTCAGCTCGGGAAAGACCTGGCGCCCTTCCGGCACCAGCGCGAGTCCCAGATGCGCAATGCGATGCGTCGGCAGATGCGCGACCTGCACGTTCTTCAGGACGATGTCACCGGACACCGGCCGCAGCAGGCCGGACAGCGCCTTCATCGCTGTCGACTTGCCGGCACCGTTGGCGCCGAGCAGCGCCACCAGTTCGCCGGGGCACACCTCCAGCTCAACGTCGGTGAGCACCGGCGCAGCGCCGTAGCCGGCGGTCAGGCGCAAGGCCGATAGCACGGCATCGCGGGGACCTTTCAAGGGAGCCGACCGGCCACGCGCGCGGCTCTGCGCGCCACCGAGATAGGCGGCGATCACGGCCGGATTGTCGCGGACCTGCGATGGCGTTCCTGCGGCGATCGGCTTGCCGGCATCGAGCACGACGATATGGTCCGAGATGCCCATGACCATCGTCATGTCGTGCTCGACCAGGATCACCGCGATGCCGAGATCCGCGATACGTCGCAGGAGACGCCCGAGCGCGTCCTTGTCCGCGCGCATCAGGCCAGCCGCCGGCTCGTCCAGCAGCAGCACGCGGGGCCGGGTGGCGAGCGCGCGCGCGATTTCGACCAAGCGACGATCGACATGCGGCAGATCGTTGGCCCGGACGGTCCAACCGCCTGCATAGCCGACAAAGGCCAGCAGCGCCTCGGCGCTGTCGGCGTCGGCTCCGCCAAGCCGCACGTTGTCCATCACCGACAGCGAACCGAACAGTTGGGTCGTCTGGTAGGTGCGGGCGACGCCGGATCGTGCCACGCGGTAGGCCGCGGCGCCCGCGAGATCGTCGCCCTCCCCGAGCCGGATCGTCCCCGTATCGGGCGCGTAGAAGCCGCTGATTATGTTGAGCACGGTGCTCTTACCGGCGCCGTTCGGGCCGATCAGCGAGGTGACCGCGCCGGGGATCGCCTGGAACGTCACGTTCGCGGCGGCTATCACGCCACCGAAAGCGATGCCGATATTGTCGACCCGCAGCGGCAGGGCCCGCGACGGACGCAGCTGGGTATCCAGCTGCGCCTGCTGGTCCGTCTCAGGCACGCGCACCGGCCGTGCAACGGGCCGGCGAAACCGCGCGAACAGACCGACCACACCGTCAGGCGCCAGCCAGAGCACCCCGAGCAGCAGCAGGCCGAAAATCAGCAGCCGATACTCCGCGAAATCCGACAGCATCTCCGGCAGCCAGACCACCACGGCGGCGCCGAGCACCGGACCGAATAGCGATCCGGCGCCTCCGAGCACGACACCGAACAGAAACAGGATCGATTGGAAGAAAGGAAACGAGCCGGGGCTTATGAACGACAGCAGTGGCGCGAAGATCGCACCGGCCATGCCTGTGAGCGCCGCGGAAAACGCAAAGGCGAGAGCCTTCACGCTCACCGGGTTGAGCCCGATCGACTGGGCGGCCACCTCGCTGTCGCGGACGGCCCGCATCGATGCACCCAGGCTGCTGCGCGACAGCAGCCAGAAGCCGAGGAGAGACAGGGCGGCGGCCGCCGTCGACAGCAGCGCCATCTCCCGCTCGGCGAAACTGAAACCGCCGAGGCTCGGCGCCAGAATGCCTATCAGGCCGTTGGCGCCGCCGGTGACATCGCGCCATTCGATCAGGCCATGCTCGACGATGAAGGCGAAGGCGATCGTCACCATCGCGAGATAGGGACCGCTGACTCGCAAGGCCGGGAGCGCCAGCAGAGCTCCGAGCGCGCCGGTGACCAGGATCGCCAGCGGCAGCGCAGCGAAGAAGTTGACGCCCTTCAACGCCAGGACGCCCGAGACATAGGCGCCGATGGCATAGAAGCCGACATGTCCGAGCGACACCTGCCCGGTCAACCCGAACAGGATGTTGAGCCCCACCATCACGACCACGTTGAGGCCGATCAGGGCGATCACGAACAGGGTGTAGCTTTCGGCGCGGAAGGCAAACGCAGCGACCAGTGCCGCACCGATCGCAATGCCAGCGGGTATGCGCGCCATCTTACACCTTCTTCACGGCAGCACGGCCAAACAGACCATTGGGCAGCAGTGCGAGCGCGACAATGACCGCAGAGAACACCAGGATCTGGGTATATGACGAGCCCAGCAGCGACGTGACCAGCGCCTCGACAAGTCCGTAGACAAAGCCGGCGGCCATGACGCCGAGCGCAGATCCGATGCCGCCGAGAATGGCAACGGCGAACGCCTTGATGCCGAACACCAGCCCCATGTCCGACGACACCGAGAACAGCGGGGCAATCAGCATGCCGGCCACTGCGGCCAACACCGCCGATGCCGCGAAGGACACCGCGATCGTGCGCGTGACGTCGATGCCCATGAGCCGGGCCGCGGTGGGATTTTGCACCACGGCCAGCAGCCGCTTGCCGCGCGTGGTGCGGTTGAGCAGGATCTGCAGCCCCACGGCCATGGCAACGCCGACCACCGGAATGATCAGCTGTAGTGGATAGATGCCAGCGCCGAAGACATGGATGGGCGACGTCGCAAGCGAGGACGGCAGCGAGCGCGGCTCCTTGCCGAACAGGAACATCGCGGCATTGTCCAGGATGATGCCGCCCGCCACCGTGGCCATCAGCCAGGCATTGGAGCCGCGCACCGCGAAGGGACGCACAAGCAGCCGCTCGACCACCAAGCCGAACAGGGCCGCCAGGACGAGCGTCGCCGCCACCGCCGGACCCAGCGGCCATCCAAGCGTGATCCACAACGTGTAGAGCAGCACTGCGCCCAGCATCACCGCCGAACCCTGCGAGAAGTTCACGGTGCTGGAGACGGCATAGGTGACATGATAGCCAAGCGCGATCAGGCCGTACATGGCGCCAAGCGACAGGCCTGAAACGATGGCTGAGACGATCAGCATGATCTATCCTGCTTGTTCGAAGAGAGCGGCGCCGGTCACGCTCGCCATCGGCGCCGGCGCCAACTCTCGCTCGAGGAGGCCGCATTGCTCCGAATGACGAGGGGCGCGGACGGGACAAGCGCCCTGCCCGCCGATCAGTTCACAGGCACGATCTCGGCGCCCTGGAAGTGCGTGAAGATGTAGTCGTCCTTGCCGAGCGCGTCCTGATTCTCGGGCGAGAACGGCTTGTTGTAGCGCTTGATCAGACCGTCATAGCTGCCGATGTCGTAGAAGCCCTTGCGGACGGCCGGACCGTCCGTCGTGCCGGCCTTGGCGATGGCCAGCGCTACCATGTGCATGGCATCGTAGGCGTTGGCGATACCGACCGCCGGCGTGACGTCGGCGAGCGACGATATCTGCGGGTATTTGGACTTCAGCGCCGCCAGCACCGCTTCGCCCTTCGGCGACAGCTTCCCGGAGAACGAGAAGGTCTGCACCATATCCACCTTCTCGGCGCTCGGGCCGCCGAGCTCTGTGAAGCGACCACCCGCCGGCCCCCAATGCGACACCACCGGGACGTTCCAGCCCATGCGATCCAACGACTTCACGACCTGGGCGGCGGGCTGCACGTTGGCGACGAGAAAGATCGTGTCCGCGCCAGCGTCCTTGAGGCGGGTGAGCTGGGGCACCATGTCGACGTCAGCATTATCGAATTTCTCGGCGCCGGCCAACGTGAGCTTGTGGGCCTCCGATGCGTCCTTGAGGCCCTTCTCGTTGGACTCGCCCCAGGGATTGTTGATGAGCATCAGCCCCGGCTTGGCCGTCTTATATTTCTTGATGGCATAATCGAGCATGGCCCCGTCGACCAGCTGGTCGACCGCGGAGACGCGGAAGACGTAGTTCTCCGCCGCGCCGTTGCGGGTAATGCCGGTGCCGGCCGCCCAGACACTGATGAAGGGCACCTTGGCCTGGTTGGCGAACGGCACGATCGCAAGCGAGACGGGGGTGTCGATGCCGCCGAAGAAGGCCACGACCTTCTCCTTTTGCACCAGCTCGCGGGCGGCGAGCACGCCCTTGGCCGGATTGCTCTCGTCGTCGCGGCGCACGAGCTCGATCTTCTTGCCGAGCACGCCGCCCGCCGCATTGATTTCGCCAATGGCCACTTCCAGCCCGCGCGTGACTGCCTCGCCCGACTTGGCCGACTGGCCGGACAGCGCAGCGACCAGTCCGACCTTGATGGTGTCCTCCGCTCGCAACGGTGCGGCCATCAGCAGCGCGGCGCCGAGCGTGGCGGCCGCAACACGCCGCGCAAACGATCGGACAGGCGCGGTCGCGCCCACCTGATTGCGGGCCTGGGGGATCGACGTGGGCTTAGCCATCTGCGTAACTCCTGTTGCCGATGTTGGATGTCCGTCGATTCCCTTTCAGCAATTGGTGTGCCAGCGCGGCATCACGGTGAGTCCAGCCGAAACCCTCACCGGGCACGGGTTCTAGACGGCTAGGACGCAGGTCGCGGGATGCCGAGAGCCCAAAGCTTAGGCAGAATGTGTGCGAAACCTCATCATTTTTGTATACACTTTGTCCATGAAGTTAGACTGCCCGGACCGCAGCTCGCCAACGCTCCGGGCCCGGTCGGCGTCGATCCAGTAGGCCACGGTTTCACGTGTCCGGCATGGAAGGTGCATGGTCGATCAAATCCACTGTCGAGGTCTATCGGATACAATCAAACGTCCGCTTCTGACTGCGCTCTTACGGCCGGACCAGCGTGGATGGAGAGACGGATGAAGCAACGCGGCGGGCGAGTCGAAGCCATCTATGCGGGCCTGCGCCTTGCGATCCTGGAGCAGGTGCTCGAGCCCGGCACCAAGCTGCCGGAGGATACGATCGGTGAACAGTTCGGCGCCAGTCGAACTGTGGTCCGCCGCGCCCTGGAACTGCTCGCGAGCGAAGAGCTGATCGAATTCCGCCTCAACCGGGGGGCAGCCGTCTGCAAGCCGACGCTCGAAGAGGCCCGCGATCTGTTCAGCGTCCGGCAAGAGATCGAACAGCTGGTGGTCCGGCGGCTGTGCGGCCGCCTGACCCGCGCACAGCTCAAGCGACTTCATGCGCAGATCGACCTGGAGGACGCCGCACACAAGAACGGCCACAACGCCTACATCAGGCACGCTGCGGAGTTTCACCTCGCGCTGGCCGAGATGACCGGCTCCCAGCTGCTTGCGCGCTACATGCGCCAATTGGTGGGACGCAGCGCGCTCGTTCTCGGACTGTACGGACGACCGCGCTGGACCGACTGCTCGGTGCAGGAACATCGCGATCTCGTCGCCAGCCTCGCCGACGGAAATATCGCGCTGGTCGAGAAGCTGATGCACCACCATCTCGAGGCGGTGTTGACGCGGGCAATCGAGACCGCCGGCAAGGACAAGACTGGCGGCTTACGGGATCTGTTGGCGCCCTATGCCGAAGCAGCCAAGGCCACTTGACTCCCTCTCCAGCTGCGGGCCATGGGAGCTGATGCACGTGGATTCTGTGGATGCGTCGAAGCTGCGACGGGCTATCGCGCTTATTAGTCCGCGATGGCATGCGTAAGCAGCTCCGAAGACACGCGCCCGTATGCCCGCGCCTTCAGCCAAGCAGTTTCGCGAATACTTCGACTTTTGGCGTTTCCTTCAAGAGAAGCTGGTTTCGTTGCTTGACGCGTTCAGTAAAAGTCGGCGTGATTTTCTAACGTTTCCGGACAACATCAACCCCATAGAACTTGTTTTCGACCCGATGTCTGACGTGGCTGCAAAGCTGTACAAAAGGTACATCACGGCCGAAACTCAACTCGATCCAGAAAAGTAGGCTGGCTGGTCAAAGAGCTAAGCCCGCGATCTCATGACGGACCGGCCCAGCTTCTCCCATACTCAAAGCGCCTGCTGCCCCGAAAGATCACGAGACAATCGAGATCGGCTGCCATTTCATGCGCGATACTTACTCGCATCAAGAAGATAACGGTGAACTACGGCTCTAAAGGACTAACCAGCTCTACATCGTTGTAGGTATCGACGCCGACCACTCTGACAACGACACCTTT
The DNA here is from genome assembly GCF_000472385.1 of Bradyrhizobium sp. ARR65. Taxonomy (GTDB): domain Bacteria; phylum Pseudomonadota; class Alphaproteobacteria; order Rhizobiales; family Xanthobacteraceae; genus Bradyrhizobium. Next base: position 39,390 of record NZ_AWZU01000043.1, on the reverse strand, counting down.
GGTCGAGAACACTAGATCACCGTACACGACGGATAAGCTATCAGCCGTGATATCGATCGTCTGATTATTACGCCGCGTCACTTTCCACGTGTGTTGAAGCACGCGTTTCATCGTTTTGGTTGCCTTTGTTGCCTTAGCCACGCCTACCGCTCTCCATGTGCCATTAACGTCATATGACGTTCTCCATCGAACAGCAACAGCACGCCCGCAAGTTATTCATCGAGGAATGCCGCCAGAAAGCCCTGGGTGCCGCTCGCTAAAAAAGACGCGGATCTAGAAGCTCACATCAACGCGATCGATGCGTCCTCCGACTACCAGACGAAACACAATCGAGAGAAACGTAAAGAGCTGCAAGCGGCAAAGGCGATGAGCGCAATCGGCGTCCAACGCAAGACGAACTCGATCGGATCATCTTGGCATTAGAATCGAACACCCGGCAGCAAATCCCGGTTGGCCGTGTCATCCGATTTGCGATCGCAACGGCTATGCGATAAGATGAAATTGCGAGAGTTGAATGGTGCGATTTCGACGCTCGCGGGCGGATGCTACTGATTCGCAATCGGAAGGATCCTAGAAAAAAGAAAGGTAACGACCAGCGAATTCCTCTGCTGGATGTGTCAGGCTATGACGCATGCAAGATCATCGAGGAGCAAGGACGGTTCTCGAATATTCGCGAAGGCAGGATTTTTCCCTACAGCGGACGATCCGTAGGAACAGCATTTCGTCGCCAGTGCCAGAAATTGAAGATCGATGATCTGCATTTTCACAATTTGCGTCACGAAGCGACGAGCCGCCTTTTTGAGACAGGCCTCTCCATCGAACAGGTCGCGCTCGTCACCGGGCACAAGGATTGGAAAATGCTGCGCCGCTATACGCACCTAAGGCCGGAAACACTCCATTCAATCCGTGCCGTGCGGAGTGCCTGACAGGCAGCATCGAACCGGGATACGGCGGAATCAAAAGCTGCGTCGTCCGCTATACAAATCAACGCGCATTCTGAAAAACAGCGAAAAATCGACCCTAAAGACTCCAACAGGTTACACTCCGATTCAGAATACGAAACCGTCAAACGGGGCCTCTCGGACCGTCAGGAGATGTCCGGTCCGCCTCCAACAGCAGCGGTCGCTATCGGTCAACCCGCCGGTCCGAAATGGGCCCAACGCACAAAGTCGCTGCGCTCCAGCCCGCTGCGTGGGAGCAGGAGCCGAGAGGCTCGTAACCGGTCGAGAGAGAGCAGCGACAGCACGGTGGAGAAGCTCGTCACTTGAATCGAAGAGTCGTCAATCTGCCTTGGGACCGAGCGCGCTGTGAGCGAGACAATCGCCGTCGTTCCGCTGCAATGAGGACCTGATCGAGGACTGGCGTGCGGCAGATGGCATTCTTCGGCGAACTGAAAAGATTGCCGCACGGCAATCAGGGTGACAATGCTTCCCAGCCAGATTGTCGCGCTATAAAAGATGTCCTCTCGCAGTCGGGGCTTGATTGGTCACCGGCCGTTGCCGGCGTCCAAAAACCTACGCAGGACCAGACATGTGACCAGTCAGGGGCCAGCCCAAGTTGGGACGTTTAACCAACCCAACCCTTTGCTGCCATGCACCGGTTTACAAGCCCTACTCTGTTGGAAACGAAGGGGTCTGACTCGGAAAGTCATCTCCGTTCCTGAGATCATCGACGCGTGAGGGGTCGTTCGCCGCTACAGATTCAATCAAGGAGGGTCGGAGGGATTTCAGGGCGAGGAACGGGCGGCTGTGACATAGGGCCGTCGGGTGCTCCCGGCGTCCAGCGTGCTACCCATAATCGACCGCATGCGCTTAGGCCAGGAGCAACGTGATGGAGAGCAGGAGCATGATTCGAATTTTTTGCATCGCGCTCCGGGACTCCTACATGTCGCAATATTGATCCTAAACCTACTATAACCCTCGCCAGCGCAAACCGATCGGCCTGAAGGCTCTATGAGGGCGTAAGCTAGCTGGAACTCGGCATGGAGCCAAAAGCCTCGAAGTACGGCGATCAGCATCACTGATGAAACAGACTTGGCGCTCGATTGGCGGGCACGACAGGGGAGAAAGTCAAGAACAAGATCAATGACTTATGCGTCCTTACCGGCTATTCAGGCGCACTGATCGCAAACGGGAATTTCCAGCGGCGCCCGCCCCCATCCGAGAGTTACGCACGCTAGGAACGAAGGTCGATCATGGACCCTCGCACTAGGCTTGCCGCGGTTGGCCAATTCCGATCTAATCGTTTGCGGCGCACGACGAGCGCCCTTTGACACGGTCCGAGGCCGCAGCGTGTTTCCAGGCAAAGGCTGCCATCCCGCATTCGCGAAGGGACGGTCGTGCTTGGCCTATTCAAGCGTCGCTCCTTCAACCCTATGGAGGACCTGATGCTGCTGGACGCCTACCGGATCACCTCTGAGCCCTACTATCAGCCGCAGGGCGCCGAAATCAGCACCTTCACGGCCGCCTATCACGAGCGTCTGCCTGTGATGCTGAAGGGACCGACCGGCTGCGGAAAGACCCGTTTCGTCGAGCACATGGCCTGGCGGCTCGGCAAGCCCTTGATCACGGTCGCGGCGCATGAGGATATGACCGCCGCCGACCTTGCCGGACGCTATCTGCTGGAGCCGGTCGGGACGATCTGGCACGATGGCCCGCTGACGCAGGCGGTGCGCCATGGCGCGATCTGCTATCTCGACGAGATCGTCGAAGCGCGGCAGGACACCACCGTCGTGATCCATCCGCTGACCGATGCGCGCCGCATCCTGCCGTTGGAAAAGCATAACGAAATCGTGCCCGCCCATGCCGATTTCCAGCTCACGATCTCCTACAATCCCGGCTACCAGAGCGCGGTGAAGGATCTGAAGGAGTCCACCAAGCAGCGCTTCGTCGCGATCGATTTCGGCTATCCGCAACCGGCGACCGAAAGCGCCATCATCATCAGGGAAAGTGGTGCGGACAGCGATCTGGCGGCCGTCCTGGTCGCGATCGCCCAGCGCTCGCGCAATCTGCAGGGACACGGGCTCGACGAAGGCGCATCGACCCGGATGCTGATCCACACTGGACGCATGGTGCGCGCAGGGCTTCCGCTTGAGACCGCCGTGCAGTCAGCCATCGTGCTGCCGATTACGGACAATCCCGACATCCGCGCAGCGCTGTCCGACGCTATCGCGGCCTGTCTGCCGTGAGCGCGGCGAAACCACCGGTCGCGTTTCGGGGGCTGTCCGAGCCGGAGGGCGATACGCGCCGGTTGCACCTTCTGATGCGTCAGCGGGACAATCTATGGCCACTGTTTGTGAACACGTGGGATACGCTGTCGCGCCACTTCGATGCAGCGGAGTGCGAGGCCTGGGCCGGCGCGGTGCTCGCGCTTGCCAATGTCAATGCCGGTCCCTCCTGCCTGATCGCCTATTGGGAGGCCTGCAGCAACGCAGCGTCGACGAGTGAGATCGCACCGCTTCTCGGAGCGGCGCAAGCGACCACGGAAATCTGCCGCCAGGCCGGCGCACAGGCCGCCAGCGCGTCGTTGAAGGCGCTCGGTCCGGCGCGCCGCTTCCTCGGCCATGGCGCAGCATTGTCGCGCTGGTGGCGTGCGATGGAGACCCTGGCGCGGCAGGCGCCGGAATCGGTCGCGCCGACCGCGGGCAGCATGGGCGACATTCTCGCTCCCGGAACCGTCCAGGACTTTGAGAATTTCATCGCCGCCGGCCTGCGCGCAGGCGCGGGCGACCACAAGCGGCGGCTCGCATTCTTCTCGCTGCAGGATGAGCTCGCGCGACGCACGATCGCGCGCAATCCCGCTGACATCTGCTTCCCCGATGTGGAGGCCGGGCTGAAGGCGTTCACGACGGCGCTATGGGGCAAGGCACCGCGGTTGCGCAGAATGGCGGGCGGCGGCAACGACAAGCCGCAGCGGCGCAGTTCGATCGCCGGTCCGCTGATCCGGCTGCCGGAGGTCTATCGCGGCGTACAAGGCGATGCGGGCCGCGCGCTGTTTCGGGCCGCAGCCGCCCATGCGCAGGCGCATCTCGTGCTGGGACACGCCCGCTTCACGATCGGGACGCTTAAGCCGCTGCAGGTCGCCCTGGTCAACCTGATCGAAGATGCACGGGTCGAGACGCTGGCGATGCGCGGCCTGCCCGGCCTGCGCCGGCTCTGGGCGCCCTACCATATCGCCGCGCCGGGCGGCGTTGCGACCGCGCCGGTTCTGTTGGCGCGACTGGCGCGTGCCCTGTTCGATCCAACCTGCAACGATGATGATGGCTTCGTCGCCAAGGGCCGCGCGTTGTTCGCAGCCGCCCTGCCGCGCATTGAAGACAGCGCGATCAGCCGTGAGATCGGCATGCTGCTCGGCAACGACCTAGGCCAGATGCGGGTGCAGTTCAACGCCAAGACCTATGTTGTCGAGCCGATGTATCGCGATGACGGGCTGGGCCTGTGGGATTTCGGCGACAATGCGCCACCCTCAGACGAGGTGCTGGAGCTGTTCGTCGATGCCATGCGCATCGATCGACAGGAAAACGCCGACAGCGACAGGCAGCAAGGTGATCCTGACACGGCCGAACCCGAGCCTGGCCGCGGCAGGCCGGCCGCCCCAGACGAACGCGGTACCATCATCGCACGCTATCCAGAGTGGGATCGCACACATGGCGTCGAGCGGCCGGACTGGACGGTCGTGCGCGAGGTCGCAGCCCCGCCTGCCGATGCGAGGGCTGTCGACGAGGCGCTCGATCGTTCCAGCGCCCTGCGGCATCGCGTGCAGCAGCTGGTGCGTGGCGTCCGCATCGGCCGTGCGGTGAGACTGAAGCGGCAGCATGATGGCTATGATCTCGACGTCGACGCGATGCTGGATGCCGGCATCGCGCTGCGCAGCGGCCAGGAGCCCGATCCGCGCGTGTTTCGCTCGTCGAAACCAGTGCATCGCGACTTGTCCGCCTTGCTGCTGATCGACACCTCGGAGTCCACTCGCGACCGCCTGCCGTCGGGCGCGACGATCCTCGACGTCGAGCGGCTGGCGGTCGCGCTGCTCTCCGAGGCCATGGATCAGCTCGGCGATCCCTTCGGCCTGCTCGCCTTCGCCTCCGACGGCCGCGACGACGTGCGGATCACAACCGTCAAGCATTTCGACGAGCCCTACGACCGTGATTGCCGGGCGCGGCTGGCCGGGCTCGTCTCCGGCCTCTCTACCCGCCTCGGTACCGCACTCCGTCACGCCGGCCACGTGATGGCAACAACCACGACCAGCCGCAAGCTGCTGATCGTGCTCACTGACGGCGAGCCGTCCGACATCGATGTCGCCGATCCGCTCGATCTGGTCGAAGACGCCAGGCGCGCGGCGATCAATCTGCACATGAACGGCATCGACGCCTATGGCGTGGTGCTCGGCAATGCCGGAGCAGCGGCCGCAGCCCGCATCTTCGGACGCGGCAACACCATGCTGGTGCACCAGATCAATGATCTGCCGACGCGCTTGTCGGAGCTGTATTTCAGGCTGGCACGGCGCTGAGCCGTTCGTGCCGCAACCAGTTAGTTGTCATCGCCAGGCTTGACCGGGCGATCCGGTAAACGCCGGCATGTCGATTTTCACGACTTCCGCGGCGTACCGGATGCCCCGCTTGAAGCGGGGCATGACAGCGGTGAGCTGGCACGAGCGTGGGCTGGCGCGGCGCTGATTATTTCCGGCGACGCGCCAGCGCGACACCGAGCGCGGCGGCGGCCGCGACGTGAAAGGCGGCATCCATCGCGCGCGCCAAGGTCCCGCCATCGGGCGCGAGAATGCGCAAGATCAGCCCGGCGCCGTTCGGCGCCACCGAGCAACCGCCGAGCGCACCGTTGCGATCGGCCGCCTGCTCCAGCTCCTGACGTGCCGGCCATCTCGCCTGCGGCGCGATCAGCAGCAGGTTCGCGGCCGCGGCCCAGGGACCAAGCGCGCCATTGTGCAGCTCATTGCCGTCGATCGCGCCGAGATCCTTCAGCAGCAGACGGCCGTCCGGCCGCGACACGGCGAGCCGTCCCTCGAACCGCTCGAATGGACGTGCCTTGAATGGTCGCACCCCGGCCTCTCGATCAGATTTTCGGGGATCATGGACCGCAAAGCCATCGGCCAAGCACAGCACAGCGTCGTCAGCGACGACGGCGTCCGTTTCCAAGGTGAGATCAGCATCGGGAAACAGCACGTAGGCATCGCTCGTGAGGGCACAAAAGCCGCCAGGCTCGACGTACACGCGCTGCCGCTGCGTCGCACCGCTGTTGCGGCCAGCATGCACGACGGTCGCGGCCTGTGTCGTCAGATGAAATGCTGCGCCCCGACCAACATCGACATTGAGACGAATGCGATCGCCGGCATAGAGCCCGCCCGAGGCGGACTGGAGATAGAGCGTCAGCAGGTCCGGCCTGGTCGCGTCGAGATAAAAGCCTCGCGTGATATGCAAGGGATAGCGAATCTGCTGGCGACGCAGGACGCTGCGGCCGCCGGCCCGTTCAACCACGAGCGCGGCGTCGACCGATCGTCCGGTATCAGACCCGGAACAGGACTGCAGCAGAGATCGCATCGGCGACCGCCTCCACGCCAACGCCGTTCTTCAGGTTGGTCGGGACCACAGCCTTTGCGCCGCGCACCTGCCGCGCCTCCGCCAGCATGCGATCGAGATCGACGCCGACGTGGGGCGCGAGATCGATCTTGTTCACGATCAGAAGGTCACAGCGCAACATGCCCGGTCCCCTCTTGCGCGGAATGTCGTCGCCGCCGGCGACGTCGATGACGAAAATCCACCAGTCCACCAGATCGAGCGAGAAGGTGGAGGCGAGATTGTCGCCGCCAGATTCGAACAGGATCAGCTCAAGTCCGGGAAAGCGCGCCTCGAGCTCGTCACCGGCGGCGATGTTGAGGGTCGGATCCTCGCGGATTACGGTATGCGGACAGGCACCCGCCTCAACCGCCGACACCCGCGCCGGATCGATCAGGCCCGAGCGCCGCAGCCGCTCCGCGTCCTCCCTGGTGACGAGATCATTGGTGACGACGGCGAAGTCGATGCCGCGTCGCTGCAGTACGGGGATCAGCGCCTCGATCAGCGCGGTCTTGCCGGAGCCGACGGGGCCGCCGATGCCGACGCGGGCCGCGCCGGCGCCGCTGCGGATCTCATGGTCAGATGTGCGCAGACTGTGGAGCATCGCTCACCTCAACATGTAACGGCGTGCCAAAGGCAGCTCGCGCGCCGGTTCGCAGGTCGCGAGCGCACCATCGACAAACACATCGAAGGTTTCTGGATCGACATTGATGCGCGGACAAGCGTTGTTCCACAGCATGTCGCGCTTGCTCAAGTCGCGGGTCCCCTTCACCGGCAACAGCGTTTTCGACAGGCCGAGCCCGCTCGCCAGATTGCGTTCCAGCGCAAGCGGATGCACGAAGCATGCCGACAGCGCCGAGGCGGCGCGGCCGAATGCGCCCCATTGCGGCCGCATCAGGATCGGCTGGCATGTCATCAGCGAAGCCGCGCTGTCCCCCATGGCGCCCCAGGCGATGAAGCCGCCCTTGATCACGAGCTCCGGCTTGATGCCGAAGAACGCCGGGCGCCAGACCACGATGTCGGCGATCTTGCCGGCCTCCAGCGAGCCGACGTGGTCGGCGATGCCGAAAGTCCTAGCCGCGTTGATGGTGTATTTCGCGATATAGCGGCGGATACGCGCATTGTCGCCGACGCCCGGCCTGTCCTCGGGCAATGGGCCGCGCTGATCCTTCATCTTGGAGGCAAGCTGCCAGGTCCGGCAGATCACCTCGTGGATGCGGCCCATACCCTGGCTGTCGGAGCCCAGCATCGAGATCGCGCCGATGTCATGCAGCACATCCTCGGCCGCGATGGTCTGGGCGCGGATACGGCTTTCCGCAAAGGCGACGTCTTCGGGGATCGCCGGATTGAGATGATGGCACACCATCGTCATGTCGAGATGTTCGTCGAACGTGTTGACGGTGTAGGGATTGGTCGGATTGGTCGACGATGGCAGGCAATGCATCTCGCCGGCGACGCGGATGATGTCGGGCGCGTGGCCGCCGCCCGCGCCTTCGGTGTGATACATGTGGATGGTGCGGCCGCCGATCGCCTCCAGCGTATTCTCGACAAAGCCAGACTCGTTCAGCGTGTCGGTGTGGATCTGCACCTGGAAATCATGGTCGTCGGCAACCTTAAGGCAGGTGTCGATCGCCGCCGGCATCGAGCCCCAGTCCTCGTGCAGCTTCAGCCCCATCACGCCGGTCCCGAGCTGCTCGATCAGCGGCGCGGTGCGATGCGCATTGCCACGACCGAGGAAGCCGAAATTCATCGGCCAGGCCTCGGCGGCCTGCAGCATCTTGCCTGTGTTGAACGGACCGCTGGAGTCGATGCCGACCGTGATCGGTCCGAGCGAGCCGCCGATCATGGTGGTGATGCCGCTCGAGATCGCATGCTCGACTAGGCCCGCGCTGTCGAAATGCACGTGCACGTCGATCGCCCCAGGCGTCGCGATCAGGCCTTCGCAATCCCGCACCGTGGTGCCGGTGGAGACGATCAGGTTCGGATCGACGCCGTCCATGATCGCCGGATTGCCGGCCTTGCCGATGCCGACAATGCGCCCGTCGCGGATGCCGAGATCGCCCTTGACGATGCCGATGACGGGATCGATCACCAGCACGTTGCAGAGCAGGAAGTCGAGTGCGCCTTCGCGGCTCGTGATCCCGGCCATGCCGATGCCGTCGCGCAGCGTCTTGCCGCCGCCATGCAGGCACTCCTCGCCATAGATGACATGATCCTGCTCGACGACAGCATAAAGAGAGGTATCGCCGAGCCTGACGGCATCGCCCGTGGTCGGGCCGTAAAGGGCGGCGTAGTCACGCCGATCGATCATCGCCACGCAAATCCCCTTTCAAATCAGGCGCCATTGAAACCGCGCGCCCGGGCCCGTGCCAGCGCCGCGGCGCGAACGCTCGCATCGGATGCCGGGCCGTCGGTGAGATTGTTCAGGCCGGTCAGGTGCTGCCTGCCGCCGAACTCGACCAGCGTCACCTCCTTGGAGGCGCCTGGCTCAAAGCGGACGGCTGTACCGGCGGGGATGTCGAGCCGCATGTTGAAGGCGCTGGCACGATCGAAATCGAGCGCCTTGTTGACCTCGAAGAAATGGAAATGCGAGCCAATCTGGATCGGCCGGTCGCCAGTGTTGACCGCCGTCATCGTCACCGTGCGGCGGCCGGCATTCAGCGCAATCTGGCCGTCGCCGGCGATGATGACACCCGGCCGCTCGTGATCCGCATCCGTGCCCGGCGCCGGCCGAATCGGCTCATGCACCGTGACGAGCTTGGTGCCGTCGGGAAAGACGCATTCGACCTGGATGATGTCCATCATCGCGGCGATGCCCGGCAGCACATCCGCTGATGACAAAATGGTCGAGCCGAAGCCGATCAGGTCGGCGACCGACCGGCCGTCGCGTGCGCCCTCCAGGATCTCGTCGGTGATGATGGCAACCGCTTCCGGATAGTTCAGCTTCAATCCGCGGCCGCGGCGGCGGCGCGCCAGTTCGGCGGCGTTGAAGATGGTCAGGCGCTCCAGCTCCGTTGGCGTCAGCAGCATGCGAAGTGACCCTCAATTGGCGAACAGCCGCAGATCGGCCCGGGCATGCCGGGCGGCGGCGATATCGAGGAAGGGAATGAAGCTCATCAGCTCGACCTCGTCGGCCGTGTCCTGGGCCGTGAGTTGCTCGATCAGCGGCAGGCAGCGCTGCAGCACACCCTGCCCCTGCAGCGCGCCGACGATACCGAGCCTGACGGCGGCGGTGATCACGCCGGATGCCGCCACGTAGCCCGAACACAGCTGCGAGAGCGGTTCGCCGAGCCCGAGCGCAGACCAGACCGCGCCCTGCATGACCGCGATATGGCCGCAACAATCCCCTGCCTTCACGGCATCGCGCAAAGCGACCGCGAGCGGCTCACCGAGACGCGCATGCGCGGCGAGATACGACGCGCCGTTGCGACGGGAGCCGGTGCGTAGCGCCTCGATCAAGGTGGAGGCCTCGACCTCGCGATCGACCATCGCGATTGCGGCCAGATCGCCGTGAGCGCGATATGATAGCAGCATCGCAACCCGGTCGTAACCGGCCCAACGCTGTTTCAGCATGGCCTCGATCAAGGCCTCGAAGTCGCGTAGACTCATGTCGCGGCGCAACGCGATCGCGCCCTCGATGCCGTAGGAGAAGGCGAACGATCCGTTCGGGAACGCTCCGTCCGTCTGCCAGATCGCGCGCAAGGTCGATAGCATGGCAGCTCAGTGATCGTGGTGATGGTGGCCGGCATGGCCGCCATCGGCCAACGCCGGCTCGGCGGCCTCAGTCGCGTCCGCCGTGTCCTCATCGAGTACCGTGACGCCGACCCGGCGGGAGCTGATCAGGTTTTCCAATCGCTCTGTGTAATCTTCCGGACGCCCCTCCAGCGCTACCAGCAGCACCTCGCCACCGAAGCGCGCCCGCCAATGCAGATTGCCGACGTGGTAGCCAAGCTCGATCGCATCGGAGATCGACCGCGGCTCAAGCCTCAGCCAGCGCTCGGTCGCAGCGCGAACGACGATGGCGCGGTCATTTTCCAGCAACAGTACGGCGCCATCGAACAGCTTTTCATGACGGGGCAACGCGATCGCAAGCTCCTCGCCATCGCGGGTGGTGATCAGCAGGCGCCGTCGCGCCAGATCGGGCGCCGGCACATTGACGACATCGACCGCACCCTGATGTTCGAGGCGGTGAAGCTCCTCGGACAACGCGGGCTCCATCCGGCTCCCCAGCACGTGGTCAATGCGCAGCATCGCTGATACCTCCAGAGATTGTCGAAACAGGCAAAGCTTACGGCGGCAGACGCACGGTCCGCCGCCGCAATACGCTAGGCTTCAGCGATGCGCGACCTTCTTGTTCGGAATGCCTTCGATCGGGCATTCCTCGGTGCCAACCGTGGACCGCGTGAAGGACTCGACCATCTCGCGCGTCCCTTCGGGATCGGCGATCCATTTCGAATAGAAGTCATATGGACAGGCGGCGACGCCGCGGTCGCCTTCGCCGGAATTGATCATGCCGGTGTAGCCGCGGTGCACCAGCTTGAAGAGATGGTTCTGCGACTGGCCGTTCTTGCGCGCATCGCGGATCAGCGACTTCGACAGCTGCGCATATTGCACGCCATAATCCTCCTCGCCGCATTCGCCGAGCGTGCGGCCGTCGAAGCCGATGATCGCCGAGTGACCGAAATAGGAATAGACGCCGTCGAAGCCTGACGCGTTGGCGACCGCGACATACACATTATTGGCCCAGGCCATCGCCTTGGCCATGATCACCTGCTGATCCTTGGCGGGATACATGTAGCCCTGGCAGCGCACGATCAACTCGGCGCCCTTCATCGCGCAATCACGCCAGATCTCAGGATAATTGCCGTCGTCGCAGATGATGAGCGAGACCTTCAGTCCCTTGGGCCCTTCCGACACGTATGTGCAGTTGCCGGGATACCAGCCCTCGATCGGCACCCAGGGCATGATCTTGCGATACTTCTGCACGATCTCGCCCTTGTCGTTCATCAGGATGAGCGTGTTATACGGCGCCTTGTTCGGATGCTCCTCATGGCGTTCGCCGGTCAGCGAGAACACGCCCCACACCTTGGCCTTGCGGCAGGCCTCGGCAAAGATTTCCGTTTCGTCGCCGGGAACGGTCGATGCGGTCTCGCACATCTCCTTGGAGTCGTACATGATGCCGTGGGTCGAGTATTCCGGAAAGATCACCAGGTCCATGCCCGGCAGGCCGGTCTTCATGCCGACGATCATGTCGGCGATCTTGCGCGCATTGTCGAGCACCTCGGCCTTGGTATGAAGGCGCGGCATCTTGTAGTTCACGACGGCAACGCCGACCGTGTCCTGGCTTGAAGAAATATCACCGTGCAGCATAGTGCTCTCCTTGCAGCGTGCTTGGGTTCGTTGTCCTGAGTTTCAACCGCTTGAAATCCGCTCGCTTCTCCTCGCGCATCCGTGGCGCGTCTCGTTTGCTCTCCCAAAATCTCGCGTCACACCGCCATGTGACGATGAACCATCTCGTCGGTGAGCTCGCCGATCTCGCCGGCCGCGACGACCCGTCCCTTCTCCATCATGACGAAGCGATGCGCCGCGTTGCGCACGAATGACACGTTCTGCTCGACGAGGATCACCGTCAGCCCGACCTCGCGATTGAGGCGGATGATGATCTTCTCGATCTCCTCGACGATCGACGGCTGGATGCCTTCGTTGGGCTCGTCGAGCAGGATGATCTTCGGATCGGCGGCGAGCGCGCGCGCGATCGCGAGCTGTTGCTGCTGGCCGCCGGAAAGCACGCCGCCATTGCGATCGAGATTGTTCATCAGGTAGGGAAACAGCTCGGCGACCAGCCTTGGGATTTCGCGCTTGCCGTCCGCCCGCGCAAACGAGCCCATCAGGATGTTTTCGCGAATGGTGAAGTCGGGAATGATCTCCCGCCCTTGCGGCACATAGGCGATCCCGGCTCTCGCCCGCCTGAAGGTCGGCGCTTTGCCGATGTCGGTCGCATCGAGGCTGATCTCGCCGTCCATCCGGTCGGTGAGGCCCATCAAGGTTTTCAGCAGCGTGGTCTTTCCGGTGCCGTTGCGGCCGAGCACGGCCGTGACCTTGCCGTCGGGCACGTCGAGGCAGACATCGTGAAGGATGTGGCTGCGATCGTAGAAGCTGTCGACATGAGAGAACGTCAGCATCAGGAGATCCCCTTCGAACCGAGATAGGCTTCCCGTACCTTCGGATTGGTCTCGATGTCCGAGACACTGCCTTCGGCCAACACCTGGCCGAGATGCAGCACCGTGATGCGCTCGGCGATCTCGCGCACGAAGGCCATGTCGTGCTCGACCACGATGATGGTGTGCCGCCCCTTGAGATTGTTGACGATCAGCGAGGTCTTGTGCGTTTCCGCCTGGGTCATGCCGGCAGTCGGCTCATCGAGCAGGATGATCTTCGGGTCCTGCGTGATCAAAAGGCCGAGCTCGAGCCATTGAGTCTGGCCGTGGCTCAGATAGGCCGCGACACGACTGGCCTCGTCGGTCAGGCCGATCAACTCCAGCACCTCGTCGATCTTCGCTTTGGCTGGAAAACCGAAGCCGAGATTGGCGAATACGCCCGGATTCCGGCAGCTCGCCACTTCGAGATTGCGGCGGACCGTGAGCTCTTTGAATACGCTCGGGATCTGGAATTTCCGGCCGATTCCGGCGCGCGCGATCCGGTGCTCCTCCCAATTGGTTATGTCGGTGTCGTGCAGGAACACCCGACCTTCGGTCGACTTGGTCTTGCCCGAAATCAGGTCCATCAACGTGGTCTTGCCGGCCCCATTGGCGCCGAGCAGAACGCGCAGCTCGCCATCCTCGACGATCAACGAGACGCCGTTGACCGCCTTAAAGCCTTCGAAGTCGACACCAAGCCCGTCGATGGTCAACGCCGCCTGCGCCATCGCCCTACTCCGCCAGCTGTGATGATGGATCATTGACGCGCAACATCGGCGCGGCGCCCGGCGCCTTGCGCGCCACACGATCGACCAGATCATGCGCAAGGCCGGCGACGCCGCGCGGCAGATAGAGCACGACCAGCACGAAGATGAGACCGATGATCGCCTTCCAGGCCTCGGCGAACCCCTCGGTTTCGCTGACGGTTGCCGAAATCATGTTGATGGCAATCGCGCCGATGCAGGCGCCGAGGATCGACGCGCGCCCGCCGACCGCGGCCCACACCACCATCGTAATCGAGAAGCTCAGATCCATGAAGGTGGGCGAGGCGAATTCGGACACGATGACATAGAGCATGCCGGCAAAGCCTGCTATCAGCGCCGACACCGAAAAGAAGAAGGTCTGGTAGGCCGGCACGTCGAACCCGAGATAGCGCGCGCGGTTCTGGTCGTCGCGGACCGCCTGCAGGATCACGCCCGCGCGGGTCTCGACCAGAAGCCGCGCCGCGACCAGCACCACGCCGAGCGAGATCGCAATGAGGTAATAAGTGGCCGTGATGTAGGGATCGAATTCGAACTCGCCGATCTTGAACCACCCCAGGTCGGTCAGGCCGTTGAATCCGTTGGTCACCGGCTGGGCATCAATCATAACCAGGCGCACCAGCAGCACCAATGCCAGCGTAATGATCGATACGAACACGCCCGAGATCCGCTTGCGGAACACCACCGCGCCTAGCACCGTCGCGATCACGATCGGCAAGAGCAGACCCATAGCGACGCCGAACCATTGGCTCTGGAACGGCAACCAGAGGAACGACGCCTTGTTGATGCAGCAGAGCTCCGTCGGCGCGCCCGGTTCGGCGTTCCACAGCATGAAATCCGGCACCGGCTTGTCGGAGCCCTGCTGCAGGCTGGTCTGGCTGGCGAGCTTCAGCGACATCGCCAGCATGTAGGCGCCGGCGCCGAAGAACAGTCCCTGCCCGAGATTGAGAATGCCGGCATAGCCCCAGGACAACGCGACGGCGATGCCGAGCATGCCGAACACCAGATACTTGGCGAGCCGGTTGATCCAGAATGAGTCCATCAGCAGCGGCACGAGCATGATCAGGAAGATGAAAGCGGCGTAGATCGCCCAGTCGATGCGGCGCTTCGACGACATGGTCAACGTCCCCTGAGGGCGAACAGGCCCTTCGGCTTGAGCACGATGATCGCGATCACCACGCCGAACACCACGGCGCGTGCCAGGATGTCGTTGGTAGCGGCCGCGACGAGGCCGTTGATCTCACCGAGAATGCCCGCTGACAGCAGCGAGCCCAGCAGGCTGCCGACGCCACCCATCACGACGACCATGAAGCCGTCGACCACCATCGGCGTGCCCATGTCGGGAAACACTGTCTTGAAGCCCGACATCATCACGCCGGCGACACCGGCAAGGCCGGAGCCGAACGCGAAGGTCAGCGCATTGACGCGCGCGACATCGATGCCGCAGGCCGCGGCCATTTTGGGATTGCGGATGATGGCACGCACCTGGGTGCCCGCGATAGTGCGATAGATCACGAACCAGGTCACAAAGGCGAGGACCGCGGTCACAACAATGATGAAGGCCCGGTAGCGGTTGATGTCGGCGCCCGCCAGACGGAACGTGCCCTGCAGAACCTCCGGCACGCTGACGTTCTGCAATCCCGGACCGAGCCCCTGGACGTGGATGCCGAAGAACGACAAGCCGAATTCGAGCCGGACCGCCTGCTGGATCAGGATCGCGATGCCCCAGGTCGCGAGGAGCGTGTCGAGCAGCCGTCCATAGAGCTTGCGCACCACCACGCGCTCGATCAAGAGCCCGAGCAGCGCGGTGACGATGAAGGCGAGCGGGATGGCGACAAAGATGTTGGTGCCCAGCCAGAGGCCCGATAATACCGTTGCATAAGCGCCGACCATGACCATCTCGCCATGGGCCATGTTGATGACGCCCATGGCGCCATAGGTGATGGCGAGACCCAGGGCGACCAGCAGCAGGATCGAGCCCAGGCTGAGACCGATGAACAGAACTTCGAGCATGACACCACCTCATCGTCCACCGCGCGGGGAGACTAGCGCGCGGTGGACGAAATTGCCCTACGTCAGGTTTTCAGCTTTACCGCGTCGAGGCCCTTCGAAGTGCAGAATAGGTTCGTCGGGGTCTCGCCGTAGGCGACGTAGGGAAGCGGCATGACCGGCTCCTTGTAGGCGTCGATGATCTTGCCCTGGCCATCCGGCAGCCACTGGGCGATCCGCGGCGTCAGGTACGTATGCAGGTTCTCGGCCTCGATCTTGACGTGGCCGTTCGGCGCGTCGAACTCCTGGCTCTTGACCGCCTCGCGGATCGCGACCGGCGTGATCTCGGCCGCCTTCTCGACCGCCTGCTTCCAAAGGAACACCTGGAAGTACGACGATTCCAGCGCGTGATGCGTCACGGCCTTCGGATCCTTGACGAAGGCGCGGTAACGGTCGACGAACGCCTTGTTGCGATCGGTGTCGATCGCCTGGAAGTACGGGAAAGAGGTATAGGAGCCGACGGCATATTCGGCGCCCATCGCCGCGATCTCGATCTCCGACGTCACCGTGGCGCAGATCGGCAGCTTATCGTGGGGCAGACCCTGGTTCTTGTACTCGCGATAGAACGCGATCACGGAGTCGCCGACCACGTTGGACAACACGACGTCACAGCCCGAGTTCTTGATCTTGTTGACCATCGAGCCCCACTCGGAATGTCCGAGCTCGAGATATTCGTCGGCAATCCATTCACCGCCGTTCTTCTCGATCAGGATCTTGGATACCTTGGCCATCTCGCGCGGATAGATGTAGTTTGATCCGACGATGAAAAACTTCTTCTTGCCGAGCGTCTTGATGATCCAGGGAATGAAGTTCGACAGCTGCTGGTTCGGAACGGCGCCGGTGTAGACGACGTTCTTCGAGCACTCGAAGCCTTCATAATAGGTCGGATAGAAATACAGATTGTTGCGCTTCTCGAACACCGGCAACACCGCCTTGCGGCTGGCCGACGTATAGGAGCCGAACACGGTCGGCACCTTGTCCTGGATGACGAGCTTGGACGCCTTCTCGTTGTAGGTCTTCGGATCGGACGCGCCGTCCTCCGCGATGGCCGCTATCTGCATGCCCTTCACGCCGCCGGCGGCATTGATCTCGCTGATCGCCATCATGGTCGCGTCGTGCAGCGACTTCTCGACGATCGACAACCCGCCTGTCAGCGAGAACAGAACGCCGACTTTGATATCGCCCGCTGCACGGGCGCCCGTCGAAAATACCCAGGGCGAAGTAATCAGCGCGCCGCCGGCGAGCGCACCACGTTTGAGAAATTTACGCCTATCCACTGCCATTCCGCACTCCCCGTTAGCTCCAAGAAGACACACGTCTCCGATCGCGCCGAAGCACGTTGTTTCCGCCAAGAAATCGCAAAGGTAGGACCGAGCTCCGCCAGCGCGAACGCGCAGGTAGCTAAACGCGGCCCAAAATAAAAAAGCCCGACAGACCCTCGCGGGTCTTTCGGGCTTACCTAGCCAAAGCCGAACCAGCATCATCGATGGAGCGGCGACGTCGCGAAAGATTTTCTCTCCACGACATCTGCGAGCTAATCACCTTTCACACGGTATTGCAACAGCTCGTTTGCGTGAATGATGGCCGACGCCATATCGTCCATCGACAAGCGTTTCGACATCACCTGCCGTCTGATGCTCTCGTAAGCATCAGCCTCGCTCAATCCCTGACCATCCATCAGGATCGATTTCGCCTTCTGGATCCGCTGCATACCGGCGAGCTTGCGCTCGAGCTTGCGGACCCGCTTCTCCGCCTCACGGCGCTCCATCCAGAGGCTACGCGCGATGGTGATGTTGGTCAGCAATCCGAACGGGCGGATGGGTCGCTCGATGACAGCAACCGCGCCGACCTCGAGCACAAGTTGCAACGTCGATGGATCTTCGTAGGAAACGACGGCGATCAGGGTCGGCCGGCGATTGACGTCCGACTTCAGCAGGCGCTGGATCTCGGCGCGGATATCGTGCTCGATGGCGAGCAGTACGATGTCTGCGCCCTCCTCCCAGCACTCCGGCACTGGCCATTGCATCTCGACCATGCAGCCGATACGGCGGAGATGCTCGACCAGCTTGGTCCGCTCGGCATCGGGGGGATGCACGACATGCACCCGTAGACCGCGTAGATCACGAAGAATTTGGATGGCCACGCCCAGTTCTCCGTCCGGCTACGCACCCACACTGATCATGGACGAATGAGCTGTTGTTCATCAACCGACCAATCGTCGAGGCTTTGCACGACGCAGTACGGATCGGGCTTCACGCGCACGCCTGGATTCCAGACGATCTGGAATCGGCCTTGCCGGTCGAGCCGCGCGATCCGCGGCCAGAGATAGGTGTGATTGTTCTCCGGATCGACGCGTACCCGCCCCTGCGGCGCGTCGAATTCGAAGTCGCGCAGGTTGGCAAGCACCTGCTCCGGATCATCGGAGCCGCACTTGCCCACCGACCGCATCGCCAGATGCACCTGGAAGTAAGCGGCTTCGGCGCCGGCCGTCACAGGGGCGCTGTCGCCGTATTTCTGCTTGAAGCGGGAGACGAAATGGCGCGCAGCCGGCGACGACAGCGTCTCGAAAAACGGTGCCGCCGTGACATGGCCCTCGGCAACCTCCGCGCCCATTTCGGCGACCTCCGCCTCGCTGGTCGTCAGGCTCGCGATCGGCATTCGCGTTGGATCAAAACCTGCAGCGCGATAGGCGCGGTAAAGCGCGGCGGTGCCGGTCCCGACCACCGTGGAGAAGATCACGTCCGGCGAGGTCTTCTTGATCCGCGCGATGACCTTGTCGAAATCTTTCTCCGCTGCCTGCAGCGGCACATAGACCTCGTCGAGCACCTTGCCTTTGCTCTGGACGACGAAATCAGCCATCAGCCGGTTGGATTCGTAAGGGTAGACGTAGTTGGAGCCGACGAACAGGAAGCGGTTGCCATAGCCTGAAAGCAAGAATCGCGCGAGCTGGATCGAGTTCTGGTTCGGCGCCGCGCCGGTATAGATGCAATTGCGGGAGTACTCGAAACCTTCGTAGAGCGTCGGATAGAACAGCAGGCCGCGATGACCTTCGACCACGGGAAGCACGGCCTTGCGGGTGCTCGACATGTAGCAGCCGAACAGCAGCCTGATGCGGTCCACCTGGAATAGCTGCTCGGCAAAGGCACGAAATTTCTTCGGATCGGAGGCCGGATCGTAGATGACAGGCTCGACAGGCCGGCCGAGGACGCCGCCGCCGGCATTGATCTCTTCAATCGCGAGCAGATTGGCGTTGAGCTGCGTGCGTTCGATGGTCGAGGTCACGCCCGTCTGCGAATAGAGTACGCCGACCCGCCAGCTCGCCTGCCTCTCTTCCAACGCCATGGTGTTTCGGTGTCGCTCTCATCGGCACACGCCTGACGCCCCTGTTGGCGGCAGGCCCAAAAAATCTTATCGCTGAATCTGCCGAACAGGAAAAGTCGCCGCAGTGCTACAAATTTGAGCATCATCAGCACGCATAAGCATCACATGACGACGCTCGGCCGCTCCAAGGGCGTTGCGGTCGTGATCGGCGCGCAGGACACGGCCCAGATCCGTGCCGTCTACGGCCAGGACCAGGCCAAGTCCTGGTTCGGCATGACCGGCACCAAGATCATCACTCGGATCAACGCCAGCGAAGCGGCCCGAGGATATCAGCCGGCTCATCGGCGAGCAGGAGGTCGAACGACGCACGAGGAGCTCCACCCACACCGGCGGCAAGACCAGCATCACTGAGAGCACTCACCGCGAGACGCGTCAGCCGTAGGGATCGTTGACGGCCTCAGACGGCACCTCGCGCAGAGACTCCGACGCACTACATGACGATGGGATTTGATGAGGATCTCGACGACGCAGTCAGACAGGCGCTTCGCGACATGATCCGCTGGATCGGTGAACTGCGCGGCCTTTCCGACACGGATGCATACACGCTGTGCAGTCTAGCGGCTGATTTCCATGTCACGCAGATGGTCAACATGGCAAAGGGCGCACATTGCATGCTTCCCAACTCCATCCTCAAATAGCCGGCAGAGAACAACAGGGAGCGCGTGCATCGGTCAAGACGTGTACGCGGAGAAGTGGTTAGAAACTTGGCGGGGTATTGACCCAAAGCACGCGCGCGACGCGCCGCTCCGAGCGGAAGTAGAAGCTGTCCCCCTCTTTTAACTGATAGCGGCGATTATCGACGGTCAATTCGATCCCGCCGTGGAGCACATAGGCGAATTCCTCGCCTTCATGCTGAAGCGTGCCTTCGCTGCCGCCTCCGGGTTCAATATCGTTGATATAGCCGGAAAGCAGATTGCCGCGGCCGCTCGGTATCAGCGCCTCCAGCCTCGTCCCCCGGCCACGACGCACCTGATCCGTCTCGATGGTCGGCCGCCCGCCCCAGCGGAGAACCACGTCGTCATCCGCATCTGTCTCCTGGAAGAGTCCGGAGACCGGCATGCCCAGTGCCAAGGCGACGCGATGCATGGTCTTGATGGATGGGTTGGCATTGCCGTTCCCGACCCGGGACAGGAGCGACTCGGAGCATCCGGCAAGCTCGGCGAGTCCCTTCAAGGTCAACCCTTTGAGCAGCCGCCTGTGTTTCATCTTCAAGCCGATCCGCGTCTCGGGGTTGTCGAGCGGCACCCTCTTCTTGGCCACCGCACCCATGTCTACCGATCCATTCGCTGCCCGGGATCCGCAGCCATCGCGGACCACTACCGTGAATCGCTTTTGTCGTGCCCGATATACGCCGCCGGGCATCCCAACTCACCTGCAAACCGCAGCACGCTTTGAGGTTTGCAAGGATTTTTACAGATCTCGGGGCGCACGGGCTGGCAGTCGCCGAGCCGCCCTTATGGCAAGGCATGCTTCGGCCCGCGCATGAAACGAGAGATCCACCACGTAAAGAACACGTAACGGACCACGTCTGCATCGGTGTCGCCGTATTTCCCGCTCGCCCTGAGCTGGGCTACCCAGGCCATCTCGGTCGGCGACGCTCGACCTCGAGCTCGGATATCGTCAGCGGAACGTTGACGAACTCCGGTCGATAGGACGGATCGCGGTAGAGCTCGCGGTCCGGCTTGATGTTTTTGACCTCGAAGGGGCTGCGCTGGTTCTTCAACTCGGGGAATTCGGCAATGCCGCGCCAATCCTCGTCCGTTCCCTCAAAGACCGTCAGTGTCAGCGGCTTCAGCTCGAAGTCGCTGGTCTTCATCATGTCCGCGCCGCACACATTCGGAACAGCGAGCACGTCCATCAAGGCCAGCAGCTCGACGCAATCGCCCGCTCGCGCCATGTTTTCCGCGATGAAGGGATGGCTTCGACGAGGCTGGCCCTCCGAGCGTCAGGCAAACTGAGGGGCGGCCCGAGGCGAAAGGTACCCGAGCACGATGCCGCTCAGGCACGCGTCTTGGTCGTGGTCCAGTCTGGCCGGATATCCGCGCCGCGCTGGCCACATGCCGTGCAGACGAATTTGTCTTCGATGTCGGAGACGCGCAGCTCATCCGGCCAGCGATCGGCATCGTCAGGCACCATGATGCAATGGCCACACATGTAGTCGGTGCAATAGATCAGCACATTACGCACGCCAGCAGCGCGCATCTCGCCGAAGGCGATCTTTTGTGGGCGGGTCATAGGAAACGACGGCTCTATTCGTTGAGGGGCGTCGGGTCACCAATCAGTTCGTCAATGAACTTTTGCGCTAGTCGGATTGCACCCTCCCGCTCGGGAAATGTGCCTGTCTTCTCCCGATCGCCGAGGTTCACTGACCACTTCCAACCATTCGGAGACAGCGTTCTGCGTACCCTAAACTCAATGCCACGGTATTCCATTTCCAAACCTTAAAAGAATGCATTGATAGTCGGTGCAAGTAGATCAACACATAGCGAAAGCCGCCAACGCCCAGCGAAGGTGATCTTTTGCTGTCGGGCCCTGGCCTCTTCGGCTGTCGCTACCGATTAGCTCCTAGTCTTCCGTCGTGTATTGGAGACCTTCTCTGGCGCAAATGCCGGAGAATGCGGACCGCGCATCAGTGGTTTCAAAGCAAAACGCTGTTCCTAGGTCCCTTCGTTCGGCATACCAATCCACTTTGGCATCGCGAGAAACGCGACATGCCTCCGCTCGCAGGCGATCTGCTTGCTGACCAACTGCTCGTACCACTACACATCGATAATTCATTTTCAAATTCGTCCTCATCATAAATCGGGTCGGGGCAGCGACTTTATCTCAGCTAAGTTAGCGGCATGCGCGGATCGGGAATGCTCGGTTGCAGACATTTGTCAGCGGAAAATGGCCGCCCGTGGCAAAATGGCAACACGCCTCGCGCCGCACGGATGTCACCCGAACGGGTCCGTCACCCGCCCCGTCGCCGGATGCCTGCGGTTCGTCACCTTGATCCAGTCTCGCGATTGCCCGGCGCGATACGGCCGATCCCGCCGCTTCGATACGAGTCCCAAAGTCCCCATGTTGCAGACAGCACGGAATAGGTTGGGGCCCGATCTCACCCTGCTCGAACGGCACAACGAAGATGCCATCCGGCGCGAGCAGGCGCACAAGGTTGGTCTTGCGCATGGTCGTTCGCAAGCCGCGCAGATCACCGCCATCGATGGCGAGAACGTCGAAGGCATAGAGCTGCACCTCGTGGTCGTGCTTACGCGAATGCAGCGCGTTGAAATCGGCGACACCGTCCACGCCCAGCACCACGGCCTCGCCCGTCAATCACGAACTGCTTGCGCCGGTTCTTTGCTCTCGACGATCCATCGATAGCGGCGGGTCCAGTTCAGTTTAGTCGTGCCGTTGTGCTGTCGTGTTGGACAGTGAAAGGGCTCGCTGTACCACGCGCGCCGGCAGCGCCATTGCCAAGTTCAAGGACAACGATTGCTGCCGTACATTGCAAGGAGGAGCGGATATCCTTCGCCGTTGCAGGCGTCGCATATGACCTCGTCCGAGTCCGGCAGCTTCTTAGTGCAAAGCACGGAGCATGCAACCCGAGCTATCCAGCCTGCAAGCCTCTGATTCCGCATGCTTTTAATTTATCGTCAACCCTCATTCATAACGCCTCCTTGTCTGATTTGCCGTAACCAGTGCTTCGTGAAGGCAGGGGCGGCCCATGAAGAAATTGCTTGCACGGGTGGCGCAGGGGAAATGGTCAACGGGCTCGACGAGTTCGTATCGGCTGCGCCACGGACCGATGGCTTGGCTGCTCTTTTGCGGGCTTGCGCTGATGGGCGCGATCGCCGCCGGCACTGCTGTCACCATCGAGAGATTCAGGGATAACGCGATCGAAAATGGGAAACGCGAGCTGCAAAGCGCGGTGCTGCTGTTGGCGCGCCACTTCGATCGGCAATTCGACGATTTTGCTGTTGTGCAAAACCAGATCGTGGAGGAGCTGAATTCTTACGGCATCGAGTCGCCCGACACCTTCCAGGGCGAAATGGCCACGCTTGCAATTCACCAGCTGCTGAGAGCGAAGACGAACGGCTGGACCGATTTTGCGGGAGCCCACGTGTACGATTCCAGAGGCACGCTCATCAACTCATCCCAAAGCTGGCCCGTTCCAGACGTCCGGATCGCGGACCGCGCCTATTTCAGCAAGTTGAGAGAGAATCCGGCGCGTTCTCTCGAGATCGAAGTCGTGCCCACCAGCCATTTTTCTGGCGGCTCGGCCATCGTCTTCGCGAGACGGGTGTCCGGCCCGCACGGAGAATTCTTGGGTGTCGTAACCCGCGCAATGACGCCGAAATCGCTAGAGAGCTACTTTGCCTCGGCGGATCTGGGCCCTGAAGCCTCGATCGCGTTGCATCATGTGGATGGCGCCTTGCTGGCGCGGTTCCCACACGTGCAGTCGCTATTAGGCCAGAACTTCAGGAAAGGCTCCGCAGCGCAAAGGGCCGTGTTCGAGCGGGCGGATTTTGCGGGTCGGCTGACCAGCCCGATGGATAGCAAAGACCGGCTCATCGCATCCCGGATATTGACCGGCTATCCCCTCGTGATCGTAGCGACGAAGAGCGTGGACTCCGCATTGGCGGCTTGGCGTTCGGAAACGAAGTTCTTCGTCGCCCTGGCAGGGTCCGCGATTCTGGTGATCGCGTTGACGCTCTACCTGATCTTCCGGCAAATCGCGCACGAACTTCTGACTGACAAGCGGCGGCTGGACACGGCGATCAACAACATGAGCCAGGGACTGCTCTTGTTCGATTCCTCGCAGCGGCTGATCGTGTGCAACAAGAAATATCTGGATATGTACGCGCTCTCTCCGGATGTCGTTAAACCGGGCTGCGACTTTCGTGACGTGGTGCGCCATCGCAAGGCAACGGGATCTCTGCGCGAGGACGCGGACAGATATTGCGACGACATATTGCGTAACAGATACAGCGCCAGCACAGCCGTCGTCGAGACCTCCGACGGGCGGCTCGTTCAGATCAGCAGCGAACCCGTGCCCGACGGCGGCTGGGTGGCCACGCACGAGGACGTCACGGAACGCGTGCGGTCACAGGAGCGAATTGCCCACCTGGCTCATTATGACGTTTTGACCGACCTGCCTAACCGAATCCTGTTCCGCGCACAGGTCGAACGCAAGCTTGCCGATCTCGGGCCGGGAAAGCAGTTCGCGATCCTCTATGTCGATGTGGACGAGTTCAAATCGGTCAACGACACGTTGGGACATCTCGTAGGCGACGAACTCCTGAAGTCAATCGCCGCGCGCCTGCAAGCTTGCGTCGATCCGAGCGATCTGGTCGCGCGACTTGGTGGCGACGAATTCGCCGTCGTCAAGTCCGGTTTCGAAGACGTCGCGGAGCTTGCGACACTCGCCGAAGACATTCATCGAGCCATACGAAATCCGTCGGACTGCTTGGGCCAGGAAATCTGCGCAGACGCGAGCATCGGGATCGCCATCGCGCCCGACCACGGCACGGAGCTGGAAGCGCTGCTCAAGCACGCCGATTTGGCGATGTACGCCGCAAAGGCGGGCGGACGTCGCACATACCGGTTCTTCGCGCCGGAAATGGACGCCCGCATGAAGGCCAGGCTGAGGCTCGAAACGGACCTAAGGCATGCGCTGCGCCACGGCAATTTCGAGATCCATTACCAGCCACTCGTCGATCTCGCCACGAACGCGGTGACCGGCTGCGAAGCGCTGCTGCGCTGGCGGCACGCCGAGCGCGGCATGATCTCACCCGCCGAGTTCATCCCGGTGGCTGAGGAGACGGGCCTCATCAACGAACTGGGCGAGTGGGCGCTGAGGCGCGCCTGCGTGGATGCCGCCGCCTGGCCGCCTGGAATAAGGCTCGCGGTCAACGTCTCGCCCGTTCAGTTCAAGTCCGAAACCTTGGCCTTGAAGGTAGCGTCCGCGCTAGCGGATTCGGGACTGTCTCCGGAGCGTCTCGAACTCGAGATCACGGAGGCGGTGCTCATCCGCGATGATGACGAGGCGCTCGCAATCCTCAGGCAGTTGCGAGAACTCGGCGTCCGCATCGCGCTCGACGATTTCGGGACCGGCTACTCGTCACTGAGCTACTTGCAGCGCTTCCCCTTCGACAAGATCAAGATCGACCGCAGCTTCATCACCAATATTGCGGAAGTGGACGGCTCATCGCCGATCGTCCAAGCTGTCGTCAGCATGGCTTCCGCGCGCAGGATGACCACCACGGCCGAGGGCGTCGAAACCGAGCGGCAGCGCGAAATCCTATGCCAATTGGGTTGCAGCCAGATGCAGGGATATCTGTTCAGCCCGGCCGTTCCGGCCCACAAGCTCCAGAGTCTGCTGGCAGCGGGTGCATCCTCAGCCGCAGCATAACGCGCGATAAGTGCTGGCAATCACGGATCCTGGATAAATTCGGCGAGGCGTCGATTCGCGCGCCAGAGCCGGAATTCGTTCCTAGCGCCGTGCTTCGCCTAGAAGCTTGCCGGTCTCCGCGCTGACAAAGTGGAGCCGAGCGCATGCAGGGCACACCAACTGCCGATACGAGCCCTTTGGCTCGTCCGGCGCTTCGGCAAGCCAGTGCTGGACTTGCATACCGGTATTGGGACACTTGATGAGGACGGGTCGACCCATGCCCCACAAGATGAGAGGGCGCGGCCCGAAAGAAAACTCCGGATCATTCCGTAGTCACTGATCGGCAGAGGCCGCAGCGATGTCAGAATCCCCGGTCAGTCGTGCGTCGCCGGCCCCGTGATTTTCCGGTCCTGCAAATTTGTCCGAGTTCAACTAAGATTGTTCCCGTTTCTCAGCTCGAGTATTTCAATCGATGATTGCCTCCAAGCCAGTCTGCACAGGCTGTGACGTCGAGCGCCGTCCGACCATCAGCGTTCCGATCACCCAAGAGTACGTCATCACCACCTACGAATGCCCGCAGTGCAAAGGGGTGCTGCGGCTCGTTGAAGATCGTCCCACGATAGCGGTCGGAAACGCGGATGGACACGCGGACACCCGCCCCTTGCCGCCGCACTCCTTGCAGGGCTCCGGATAGATACTTCGGCCGGGAGCGATCACCTGCACGGAGGGTATCCCTTTCCGTCGCACGCGTCGCACTTGATCTCGGTGGTCGCCACCTGTCGGTGGTCAGCTTCTCAACGTGTACCGACGCGAACCTGCCCGCAAACGCCTTGAGCAGATCGGCAAGGCTCGAACCCGTATGTGGCGTTGCCAAAAAGAATACTCCGACGCAGCTTTCGTCAATGCTCGTCCAAGAGGCGTCCCTCGATTCTGCTGCTGTTCTCATCATTTGCTTGACGAGAAGGCCGCCCAAGCTATGACAGATGAAAACGATCGGACGCGCACCGAACGAATAACCGGCAAGCAGTTCGAGGGTGCTTTTCGCACGCTCGTGCAGGCTCATTTCCTTTTTGGCCCACTGTGCGGACACGCTGGCGGGATAGCCTAGCGTGTAGAAGCTGAGTGAGGGCAGGTCCGCCGCGAGCCACTGTGGCCAATACCCGCCCTCCGGCTCGCTCGCGACAGAGGAAGTCTAGGTGTCTACCGGGTCGCCCGTGAGACCGTGAACAAAGATAACAAGCACAGCAATCTCGTTCAGAGACAGCCGCAAAATGAAATGCGCCCGACAATACAGCCCCACTTAGCTCCCTCGCCACATCTTTAGACGCAATCCCCTAGGATTGCAAAGTGTCGGAACATGGTCGAGAAGCGGGTCGGCCGGGTCCAAATTGTCGGCCTTGATAGGCTGAGACCCGGGACGGCGGCAGATTGGACCGGCGCATACAATGCTGCGGTCGGCGAGGCTAAATTGTGCACGGCGATCTATGCGCTCGTCTCCGCGCGAAGCCTTTGGATTGTCCGGTGTCCCTCAGTGTGCTTAGCCCCGCCCTATCCACAGCTCACGTAGAAGTCCTCTCGCAATTTTGCGACGATCTGCGGCAGCATTTCGCGATACATCGTAGCGTTCTTGAATGAACTCGAACCTGGCGCGAAGGTGATCATCGCGTTCCAAGGATGAAGGCCATACACCGTGATCGACACGCCGTTCTTTGGGAATCCTTCGATCTGCCGAAACGCGGCAAGGATAAGGTTTTGAAGATGCTCTGGACTGGTCCCGCGCTTTTGGGCGGTTGAAGTGGTCCGATCAGGTGGCTTGAATCGGACTACTTCCGACGCTTTCGGCGCATCTGGAGGCTCAGCTGCATTAGCTGCGGGGACGGGGGCCCTTCCGCCGAGAACTTGGCCCAGGACTGCAAGAAGCCCATTCTCTTTCTTTCCAAGCTCAGTCACGTCCTGCGCCCGCTGAGGTCTTTCATGTCCCGCCTCTTTCAAGGTTCGGGTTATGATGGCTTCAAATAACGCAATGCGGCAATCAAGTTGCCATAGTTCGACGTCGTTGTTGTCAACAAATTGCTCGGCACGTTCTCTTGCTTCCTGCTCGTCGGCACATTGCACGCTTATGACGCGGCGGTATTGAGCCAAAAGGTAAGCTCGGTAATGCGGCATCCCGACGCCGCTGGTGAGAATAATTCAGCACGGGGCGTGGCACCACGGGAATTTGGTTGGGGAGGTCTCTTTCGACAGCATGGCGTGCTGGTGATCGCGGTTTGCGCCTCCTACTTCCCACGCCCGGTCGCTCTCGTAGAGCGAGCACCATCAGCTCGTCGCAGTTTCGCGCAGCAACAGGGGAATGTTGAACATTGCACGCAGTGTCGGTCCTCAGTTGATGTTGCACGGCTGCTTTGGCGAGGAGCCTGACCGCCGCCCGAATACCGCTATGGGCCGATCCTGCTGCCAGAGCTCCGCATCGCGATCCCCCGCCATTCGCTGGCGGCTTCTTTCACGGCACCGTCATCGCAGGATTCCAGATCAATGCTCAAAATTTGCCCCTGCTCGTCCAGAAGGTAGACGCGACAATGCTGCATTTCGAATGTTAAGGCCGCAGTTGCATGAAGATGCGTGGGAGGAGCGCGCCGAAGTATCCGTCGCTGAACAACAGGTCAGCAACGTAAAGGGTTGTGACGGCAACGCGCTGCTACGGGATTTTCATCGCAGCCTCCGCTTAGAGCGACGACCCCATGTAGATAGCAACCGAGTCGCTTCGTCGGGCGCCCTTACGATCACACCCCACAGCTCTTAGGCCGCATCTTCACCGACAGCATGGCCGGGTGGTGGTTAGGATCTGACCTGATTGCACGGCCTCGAATCTTCTACGGCTTCCGAAATACTTCGGCATCCTTGCTAACTGGCCATTGCATTCCTTAGGTCATCTCTGTTGATGCCGCTTGTCAACGTCAAAATCATTGCTGCCACCTCAGTGGCGGGGACTGGACGGCTGAGCAAGAAACCTTGCGCCTCGTTGCAGCCTTCCGCGCGCATCTGGTTCAGCTGTTCAATCGTCTCGACGCCCTCCGCTGTTGTCGTCATACCAAGGCTCTTGCCGAGACTGATCACGGCTCGGACGATCAATTTCGATCCGCTGGTCGCCGTTGCGTCGCGGACGAACGATTGATCGATCTTGAGCTTGTCAAAAGGAAAACTGCGCAGATAGCTTAGGGAGGAATAGCCAGTACCAAAGTCGTCCAACGCGATACGCAGCCCCTGCGCCTTCAGCTTATGCAGTGTTGCAAGCGTCTCGGCGCTATTCGAAAGGAGAACAGACTCGGTGATCTCGAGTTCAAGTCGGTGTGGGGATAGTTGTGATGCAGCGAGTGCGTTTTCTATGATCTTAACAAAGTCCGAATCACGAAACTGAACCGCAGAGACATTGACTGCAAGCTTGATCTCGTTCGGCCAGCTGGCTGCTTGCTCGCAGGCATGGTTGAGGACCCATTCACCAAGTCGCGTGATGAGACCGATTTCTTCTGCGATCGGGATGAACTGGTCCGGTGACACCAGCCCTCTTATTGGATGGCGCCAGCGCAACAATGCCTCGAAGCCGCTGATCCGGTCCAGGCGCAGGTCGTAAAGCGGCTGGTAGAACAAAACGAATTCGTCTTTGCTCATTGCCTCGCGAAGATCGAGTTCTAGAGCCCGGCGTCGCTGCAGGCTCGCGTCCATCGCCGGCTCGAAAAACCGCCAGGTTCCCCGACCATCCATCTTGGCCCGGTACAATGCCATGTCCGCATTCTTCAGAAGCTTTTCACCGGTCGTGCCGTCGCCCGGCGCCAGCGAGATTCCGATGCTGCACCCAGTCACAAAGCGATGGCCGCTCAATTCATAGGGTGCCCCGACACACTCCACAATACGGCGAGCGAGATGTTCGGCATCAGCGGCATTTTCGACGTCAGCCTGTATGATCGCAAATTCGTCGCCGCCCAGACGAGCAACCGTGTCAATTTCTCGGACGCAGGCGCCCAGTCGGTCGGCGACCTCGCAGAGCAGCTCATCACCTAACGGGTGGCCCAGGGTGTCATTGACCTGTTTGAAGTTATCGAGATCCAGACAGAGCACCGCAAAGCCAGAACCCCGGCCAGCTTCTGCGATCGCCTGTACAAGGCGCTCCGCCAACAATGACCGATTGGGCAGCCTAGTCAGAGCATCATGGCGAGCCATGAATGCGATTCGAGATTCGGCTCTCTGTTGTTCGGTCACATCCTCAGTAGTCACAAGCCTACCACCGTCAGATGTCGCTCGGTAAGCAACGGAGATGATACGTCCGTCGCTGAGGTGCTGCAAATAATTGCCACCCCCGTTATCGGTTAGCAGCCTTTCGTGCTCCGCCAGCAAATCGGCTAGCGTCTGGTTGCCATGATTTCCGGCGGCAACGCTTAGGCTGAGAATGTCTTCGAACGCCATGCCAGTCACAACAAGCTCAGGCGAAATATTGAAGATCTCACAGAACCGACGATTGACCACCTGCAGCCGTGCCGCACTGTCGTAAAGGCACAGACCTTGTGACATATGCGTGAGCGCGGCATCGAGCTTCAGATTCGTAGCATGCAATTCTGATTCCTGCCGCTTTAGAGCGCTGATGTCGCTATAGACAACGATGACGCCGCCTTCCTGCGTCGGACTTCGGCTGACGCGCAGCCAGCGCCCATCTGGGAGCTGGGCTTCGCTCGCTGATCCATCGACGTTGCTATCGAAAGTTTGATTCATCATTCCTGCGGCCGTCGAGCCTGCGCCGATGGGCTCGGACTGGAGACTCGAATCCAAGAGCTGCGGGGAGCTGCGGATGAACTCGCTGGCCCGCGAGTTAGCGAGGGCGATCCGACCGTCCGCATCCAGCAGCACGACGCCTTCGCGAGAATTTTCGAGAGCATCGGAAAGCCTCGCTTGCGCTGAACGCCGTTGCGACACCTCTCGATCAACCATCGTCCTGATGTTGTCCCGCATCATTCCCATTGCGGTGAGGAGGGTGCCGAGCTCATCGCTGCCGCCCTCGGGAATATCGGCGTTCAAATCACCATCAGCGATACTTCTTGCCGCCTTCGACGCGATCGCGACAGGCCCAATGATGCGACGCGCCAATAACCACGAGAAAAGGCAGGACAGCGAGAGGGCAACAGTCAGCCCTGTCACGTTGAGCTGCAGGTCCCTTCTGATCGTTGCGAGCGCGTGCTGCCGGAATAGAAAGCCATCGCCAGCCGTATAGTTGACCAGCAACTCGATCTGCTGGTTCACGATCTTGGAATACCGATCAACGTCGGCGGTCGGCGAATCCGGAACGTTCGTTTCCCCCTTCGCGGTGTTCTCCTTGTACGCTTCAAGCGCTTGGTGATGAAGCGCCATCCAGGCGTTCGCCGCTTGCTGAACTTTGATGGCAGCCTTTGCTGCGCGTGCAGATTGCGACCGCTCCGCTGCAACTGTCAGATCTTCCGAAAGCGTTTTTGCCCACCGATCAACTTCATCATCGAGCCTTGCACGGGCCACTGGATCACTTGTAGTGAGGCGTTGTGCCGACGCGACGCGCATTGCGGCGAAATCCGCGCCAGCCGCGCGTGCGTAGTTGATCGACATCAGCGATTCATCGAAGGTCCTGGCGACCAAGTCCCCAGCGTGGCGGATTCCCAGCGTGGCGTAGCCGCCGAGGGCCGCCGCAATGGCGGTCATCAAAAGACAAAAGACTAGGATTTGCGCTCGTATGGAACGCTTTGCTAGGGCAACGCGGGAAAAGCGACCGCTCACGTCTCGAAACGTCGCGAGGCCCCCTGTCTTCCGATTGACAAAGCAATTGACGAAAAAGCTCATGTCCGCGCTTTTCGCTCTAATTAAGAAATTGGAAACTGTGCTCTGCGCCGCCCGGCAGACTGCCAGCGCAAGGGTATCGGCTACCTGAAATTGCTTTTCATAATGACTGGAACCGATGCTGAAATCGTTAAGACCAGCTTGCAATAATCGTCATGCCAGGTAATCCCGGCATCACGCTTTCGGATCACCCGAAGCGTAATGCTCATCTT
Organism: Bradyrhizobium sp. ARR65; assembly: GCF_000472385.1. Taxonomy (GTDB): domain Bacteria; phylum Pseudomonadota; class Alphaproteobacteria; order Rhizobiales; family Xanthobacteraceae; genus Bradyrhizobium. The sequence goes on along the minus strand of NZ_AWZU01000043.1, from coordinate 7,999 downwards.
TCAAGTGGAGCTGAAATGCAATCATGGCTGTTGCGCGGTGTGCGTGTTGGCAAATCAGTTGGTGCCCTAATGACCGCAGCAATTGTTGCGGGCGTGCTCACAGGAGCCGCTTTAGGCGCAGGCCCGTATCTCATCTCGCAAAAGGACCGAGAATTTAGCCCCGGGGACATTGCGATCAAGCGCGGCGAGACTTTACGATTCTTTAACGATGACGGCGAGCTCTTGCATCACGCGTACTTGAGCTCCGACACCTTCAATTTTGATTCCGGCGATCAACAACCGGGCAGCAAGTTCGACGTCATCTTTCCCGTGCTCGGCGATTACATGGTACTGTGCGGCATTCATCCGAAGATGAAGCTAATTGTGCACGTTACCAACTAGCGACCTTAGAGGATCGATGTGCCGAAAATTGCGGCATGACCGACATAATAGGCAAGGAGAGTGACTGTCAGCGCTGCGGAGAGCCCGACGGGAGCGAGCCAAGGGCGACGGCGGTCGCTCTCAACGGGCCGGTTGTCACAGACGATCGCGAACAAGAGGGCGATGATCATCGAGTGTCCGATGGTGTCAAGCTTCCCGAATTCGAAACAGGCGCTGATGAACATTCCCGCAAGCACGGCCGCCGCGCAGCGCCGGACAAGGGGCGTCCAAATCAAAGCGAAAGCGAGTGTGAATTCCACCATTCCTGCGGCGCGCATATAGAATTCACTATCGAATCCAAGGCTGAGACCCGGGTGCCCGATAAAAAGCGGGAAGCTCCATTCCGGATAGGCCCACTTTTCGACCGAGGCCCACATCAACGTCACCGCGGTCGCGTATCGTGCGATGTCGAGCGGCGGAATACCGAACAGTTCCTTCTCCCGCAGCCCGACGAGAGCAAGGTAGGCGGCTATGCCCAGAAATATCGGATAGTCGGCAAGATGGAAGGCGCCGTAATCCCGTACGGCAATCCCGAACAAAACGACTATCCCCGCCGCCGAGAGAGGCAGTGCGCGTCGCGATAGCATGCCCGCAGCGATTGCGAACTGCAAAAGTCCTGCGAGAGGTGACGTCGTTTTCAATTCGGGGGTCAGCAAGATGCCCCCCGCAGCCCAAATCGAGATGAAGAAAAAACCGCAGGCAGCACGGATCATTCCCTCGGTGCGCAACCGCAATCCGCAGGTCGCGCGGTTGAGGGCGCGCGTCATCGCTTCGCCCACGGCGGTGCGCTCAACCAGGCAGCCCGCAAAGAACCACAGCAGGGCAGTGCCAAGAAGCAGCTCGAAATCCTGACACAGGACATTTTCAAGCCCTCTGGGTTGCCCGGCAACGTCATAAGCACAGAACCACTTCACGTGGGCGCTGGCATCCCGCGTCCCTACAACGCAAAAAGCAAACGCCACAAAGTATTTGAAAGCATGGGAGAATCTGCCGGATGTCGAGACAACATCCCGTCCCCAACCACTGAACATTCCAATAACTGCCCGCCCATTAACGACTTGTTCAACTTATCTTAGATTTTAGCATTTTGCGCTGCGCCGGCAGCTAGAGGCTGTTTCGTGGTTAACGGCGCCCACGCTGCGGCGTCTTTTCATGACCCTTGTTACAAGCCATTCAGATTTTACCGATTTTCGCCACGGCGCCTCAATTCGATCTGTCGTAGTCGAGGCCAGACAAAACTCGAATTGGAGCCAGGCGTATGTTCGGAGTTCTAAGTGCTGTAACGGTTGCGATGGGCTCCGCACTTACGTTCGGAGCAAAATTGTATCCATCACGCACCGAGACCTTGGAGACCTGCGCTGGCGCGCTTCTTCTCCTCGGGTTCGGCTTGCTGGGATCGGCATTGCCGCACCTGTCGTGACCGGCTTCCGACTGCAATCCGATCAGGCCCTCACCGCGGTAACATTGGCACGGCCGAAACCGATGAGGACGCGGTAAGCGTTTGAAGGAAGGCGACCAGGTCGCTCTTCTCGCTCGCGGTAAGAGACAAAGGTTTTATCGATAGCGAGCGGCTTGGGCGGTCGATCCCGCCTTTATCGTACAGGTCTATGACATCGGCCAAGGTCGCGACCGATCCGTTGTGCATATAGGGCGCGCGGCGCGCGACATCGCGCAGCGTTGGCGTCTTGAACGCGTACCGCAGCTTTTGTGATGTTGGAAACAACCGCCCGCGTCCGATATCGTCGCCCTTGGCGATGCCGATATCCTGAAATGATCCATCCGTGAAAGACGGTCCACTGTGACAAGCGGAGCAGTGCGCCTTGCCATTGAAGATGTCAAAGCCGCGTTTTGCCGCCGCGCTGATGGCGGTTTCGTCCCCCATAATCCAGCGGTCGAATGGTGACTCGCCGGCGACGATGGTGCGCTCAAATGTCGCCAGCGCCGCTTCGATCCGGGGCCGTGTTATCGCGCCGTCTCCAAATGCATGGGCGAATGCTTCGACATAAGCCGGGATAGCGGAGAGACGTGCAGTCAATTCTAATTCGGTAAGATTCATGTTGGCCGAATTCGTGATCGGACCAAACGCAACCGATTCGAGGTTCTTGAACTTCCCGTCCCAGCCCAACGGCTCCGTGAAGGCCACATCGATCAGTGTCGGCGCGCGAAGCGGCAGCCCTTTCGGATCCTCGCCGACTGCATGTGAAAGGCCATCCCCCCATGAAAGGGATGGATTGTGGCATGTCGCGCATGAACGAGTTTTGGACCTCGACAGCAACGGATCAAAAAAAAGCATTTGTCCAAGCGCGGATTTCGCATCGGAGTACGGATTGCTGCTCGGAAATGGGATAGCCGCTGGCCGACGATAATTGGCGCGGATGTGCCCGAGCTCGCCTGGCTCTCCCGCCGCGGCCAAGGCAAATGACAGCCCCAGAGGCAAGCATACCGCGAGCAATGTCAGGCTGACCCAATGTCTCATGGGGGTCCTCGGACCAGATGCTGGCTCCGTATATGCACACCCATGTTCAAGGAAGCCTTAACAAACCGACCCACACGACGGTGCCCGATCAAGGGTCTCGCTCCGCTGCCAAGCGCTCGTCTCGTCGGCATGCGCGGGAAATGCTGCCCATCGTCTGTCTCGACGGAGCAGTGCCGGGGGCCTATCTTCGTCGGCAAAAGTTGGTCCCCTATGAGTTTGTCCCCTAATGGGGGCAAAGTAGGTACTAGCCTGAGACAAACAAAACTCCGCCGACAACGGCGGGTTTTTCGATTAGGGGCCAATGGGCCGCCTAGTCGACGTGCTGGCCCGACGCCTCGGCACGCGATTTCAACTACGCTGCATCCCGTTGTTCGGTTCGGCTTCATTTTTTGGGATCAGATTCCGAATCTCCGCGAGAGCTTCCAGTGCAACATCGCAGGATTTGTAGATGAATTCCTCGCCCCGCGAAATTGAGTTAATCAGCTTTCTCATTTCCGATTGATACTGGCGCTTCGCAAGATTCAACCTGTTCAGAGCGGACGACACGACGTGATCGGTGACTGCCGGACATTGTGCAATCTCCCGTAGAGCCGAACGATCATACAAGTAGATCGAGGCAAGATCGAAGGTGTCGCGCGCCGTGTATGTCGATGCTCGATAGACTAAAATTTTGGTCGCGATTTCTGCAGACCGCTCCGCAGCAATGGAGCGGTCGCCAAACTTCATTTGATACGTTGGATTATCGATGTACGATGGGGCGTTCAGAAAATCGATCTCACCAACGTCGCGCAGAATGAGTTTCAGATACTTGCCTGGCCATTGCCACGTATCGCAAAGCGAGTTCGTCACCGGGTTGATATTGGGCGCGAGATTCTTCAAGACAGTGCTTGAATCCGAGAAAATATCAATGTCGTAGCTGATCCGATGACCCAGGATCTGCGCCAAGGCAGTGCCGCCACCGAACGTCCAGGATCCGGGCCCGCCCTCCACACTATCAAGTGCGATCAGCGCTTTCTGCATGAGATCTTCCCACCTCGAAGGAAGCCATCTCCCTGATCCATCTTTCATTCTCGGAGTCCGTGACCTCCCAGGTGTCGATTGCCTTCAATAGATCGTCGAACGACACGAAATGATCGACGACGAGATTGTGAATCACGGAAACATCGACCTCATCAAACAACGCTTGCACGTACACGCGCCATTTTTGTTCGAAATTTTGGCCTTTCAGACATGCCAGCAAAGTGTCTTCGTCGATGCGGAAGGGCATCGGCGTGTTGATCGTGGTCACGGCTGCAGTCAGGTTCTCGAACGCACTCTTCGACATCCTCGCAATATGGTGCCATTCGGAGAAAGCCTCAACCGGCGCCCCGTTTCGTCGTTAACTCGCGGCACGCGGGTCTAAGTCATTGATAACGGGAACTTTTATTTGCCCGCCAAGATGACGGCGGCGCTTGACCCTAGAGCGAACGGTCCTTTCCGAGTCGTTCGGAAGAGCTTGAATTAGGGGACGCACTTTGCCCGGCAATCCTCCGATTTCGCCAGTCCCATGGAATTCAGATTTTGAGAATCCAACGGCTTACAGGGCACTCGGGGACTTACTTTGGTCGGTGCTGCAGCCGTGTGCAGCGACGGGCAAAGTACGTCCCCTACAGGTATGTCCGGTTTTGGGGGCAAAGTTGGTCCATTAACCTGGAACAAACAAAACCCCGCCGGCGACGGCAGGGTTTTCAGTTCAGGAAGTGTGCTGCGCCGGGTCAGCCGGCTCCAGGCCGGCGTCGAAGCCTTTCTTGAGCACTTGCGCGATACCTACCCCTATTCGCGGTCAGGCAACGAAGGGCCGCAGCCCTGGTGGGGCGCATCTACCAGGTGCTGGAGTTCGGACGGGAGGATAAGGCCTACGATCCGCTGCGGGACCTGGTCGGCAGCTTCATCCGGACGCGCCTGGCGGTCGGCCCCGGCGACGTCGTGTTCGGCAAACTGGTCGATCAGCGAGACCAAGCTCCACCCGAAGCGTCTCCGATCACCCAATTGGTGTCCCACGGAAAAACGGGCCTCACTTTCCGCGCTATCTTCTTTGAGATCAGGCCGATGAACCTCCAGCCATAGACGCCTGTGACATTGGCGATACACCAGCATTTTCGATTTCGAAAGAAGCCTCATCTTCGATCTCTCAGCGTATAAATTAACAAACTCCCCGCGGCGGAGCTCGACAATCAAGCACGCCCACAAGCTCGCGCCAGACCTTCGAATTCATCCGCCGCTTCCTCATCCACGTCCTGCCAAAAGGCTTGCATCGCATCCGCCACTACGGCCTGTTCGCCAAAGGCTCTTGCGCTGGCAACATCGCCCGCGCGCGGGAGCTGCTCGCCGTTGCAAAACCTGACGGCCAGCCTACGAGTGCCGCCGTCGATCCCGGCAAGCCGAGTTGTCCCTGCTGCGGCGGTCGCATGATCATCATCGAGGTGTTCGCGCGCGGTGCAACGCCACGGCATCAGCCGACAGCCCCAACGAAACCGCATCAGGGTCGACACCTCATGACGGCGTCACAGTCCCCTAAATCCGTTCGCCGTGCTCGCTGCCTCTCGACCAGCCACGACAAGGCACGCTCTGATATCCGCCGCCCGCCGCAAATCGTCCGACGACCTATCGAGATCGACGCCGTCGGTCGCTCATTCGGCAGCCGCTTCACCGTTGCACAACTCGTTGCCTCGGCTCGATCCAAATCAGCCAGCTCGCCCGCGGCGCTCAAATCCCCATAGCCGCCTGCGGCACGGCCTTACGTCCCTTGAGCGCGGTTTCCTCCCTTGGAGGCTTTCGGACGCCGGCCGCCGAGCACGCGGCGCCGTTCCTCAAGCGGCCGGCATCCGAAACCCTTGTATGGGGCCTATTGGTGTCAAGGAGAGAGTGTCGGTGCTGTTGAGTCATTTTGTCACGTCACCAGATTGCATTTGCGGCATGGACAGCCCCTTGCTCGGCAGCGCTGAGCGGTCAAGCCCCAAAGCCGCTTGCGGCGCGCCGAAGGCGCGGGGCTTGACGGCGAATGCGCGGTCCGAGCTATCATAATTGTTGCCGCGACGTAGCAAGGTCATTCGGCGCTGTTCGCGGCACTGTGGATCGCTATTGCGGGGGCCTCTCTCCTTTCACCGATGTAAGTAGTCTTGCAGCCTGAAGATCGGCACGACTGATCCGAGCGGAGCTTGCCATCGGGGCGCGGAAGTCGCGCCACAACCTTGTATTCGGTCGATCCGTGTGTGGATCGCACCATGATGCAGTTATGCGCATCGTCGGCGAAGCTCCGGGGCGGCAGACCCAATCTTCACAGCGGCATTTGAAGCCATGGGTTTTACGTCGGGACACCGCCACCTCGGATTTTGTCGGCAGCCCTCCTTGCATGAGGCTGCCAAACCGTTTGTCCTATGGTTGCTCTCCTTCCATGCTGTCGTTCATGACGCTGGACGTAACACGACGCCCTGCGGAACTTCGCCCCTTGTAACGAGACGCCAGAGGGCGATGAGCAGCTTGCGCGCCAGTGCCACAATCATCGTCTTGCGTGTGCTGGCGCGTCCGTCGGCGGTTCGCGCCGCGAACCATCGGGCCAGGGCGCTGTTCTTTTGGAGCCTGACAAAACGCCAAGCCAGCTGGATCATGCCGCTGCGGACGCGGACATTGCCAGCGCGCGCAAGACCCCGTTCGCGTCGACGGCTGCCGCTCTCGTCGGGCGAGGAGGCCGGCGTAGCGAGCGACGGCTTTGCGATCGCGCCAGTGACGCGAGAAGATCTCGTTGACCAGCATGTCTGCCGTTTCGACACCAGCGCCAAGGACGCGAGCAATCAGGCAGACCATCGCGTCCGCGCTTTTAGGAGCCACCGCGAGCTTGCGCTGGCGTTCCTGTTCGACTGCGCGGATCTGGTCGCGTACGAAGCGTAGCGGCGCGAGATGGCGGCGCAGCTCCAAAAGTGTGTTCTGTGGCAATGGCGTGCCTTCCGCCGTGCGCCAATCTTCAAGCCCTTCGGTAAGCTTGCGCATGGTCGGCCGTAAAGAGCGAATGCCGAAGCGGGAAAATATCGCCTTGATCTGGTTGATAATCCGCGTTTGCTCAGTGACCAGATTCTGGCGCTCGCGGTTCGGTCGCCTCGCGTCCTCCTCCTCGATCGTCGGGATGGCCACCATGCTGCAATGGCGCTTCTCGCTGCGCAGCCAGCCGAGAAAAACGCGCATCAGAAGTTCCGTATCGATCGGTCTTTGCGCGCCGGTGTTCGCGCGACACCGCGATGCTGGTAGGATGGATGACGTAAGCCTCAACATCGCGCGCCCGCAGCCAACGCGCCAGCCAGAACCCGTCGCGACCAGCCTCAAAGGCAACGACGATACGCTTGATATTGCGCCCAGCCTGGTCGGCTTCCTGGCGCCAACGATGCAAGAGCTTCAGCAGCGTTTCCTCGTGGGCATCGAACTTCTTAACGGGTTGGCGTTCGATGCCGGGAACAAGCGCCGCAACCAGCCACTTCGTTTGACTCATCTCAATCACGGCGACGATTGTGCTATCTTGCTCGAGAGCGGTGAGCGATCTGCTCGCGTCAAAACGAAAATGTTGCGACATGGGTGAGCTCCATCGGTAGCCGTTGAACAGCGACCACGGTGCCATGTCCTCGCCACTCGCCCCATAGCATCTTCACAGAAACAGACGTGGCTTGAGCACCGAAAGCGCTTTCCAGAGATACCGCACAACGCCCGAGAGAGCTAATGACGTTAGTTTCAAAGTCAGATTGCAGCCCCGGCCAGCAAGAAAGCGACGCCAAGCGCGACCAGCGCAAGTCCAGGCCAATTCGATCTGATTCCAAAGCCGCTCGCCGGTCTTTCAGGTTCCAGGGTGTCANCGGGTGGCCCAGGGCGCAGTCGTCTTCTACCACTTAGTCGGCCTCGCCAGATCGGCTGATACGCCATCTGGAGCACGCCGCCGATAACTAGGAGCACACCAAGCAAAATGAGTGTCATGCTCGTCTCCCGCACAATGAATGGCCGGGAGAGTGTCTTTCGCAGACGGGCACCGGCCATTCTGGTTGACCGTCTCTTACATCCGGCCGGTGCTCTCGGCCATATCGT
>NZ_AWZU01000042.1 GCF_000472385.1 Bradyrhizobium sp. ARR65 | reverse complement strand
AGCCTGGTTCACCGGGAAGAGCACGAAGTAAGCCGTAAACCACTCGCGCAGGGAAGGCCGGTGTGATCACCGCCTGTACCTGTGGTCAACGCGCGCTTCGCGCAAATTTTTTTGCGCGGAGGCCCCGGGTGCAGCGGCCACCCGGCCTTCCCTGCGCCCTCTGTTCTCTACGGAGGGTGATGGTGATTGCAAAGCTCGGGCGAATTTCGTCGCGAGAATGCGAACGTGCGGCAGCGTGACCCGTGGCCCATCCTTCGAGACGCCGCGGAATTTATCATCGGGCCGCGCTTTGCGCGGACCCGTTGGCGGCTCCTCGAGATGAGGCGTCAGGCGCAGCACGAAGCAAGACCCTCATGGTGAGGAGCGCGCAGCGCGTTTCGAGCCATGAGGCCTCGGAATGACCAGAAGCTTGGCTGTTTGACAATTGAATCAGACAAAGACCCGAGCGGCGCGACGGCGCTACGTATTGAGCTTCGCGCCGGCCATCAGAATATCGCTCGCGATCTGGGCGGAGCGGTTGGCGAATTCGTCGCGCAGGCGGAGGGCAGCCGCGGGATCGCTTTCCAGCACGCGCTGAAACAGGCTGCGCGCGATGCGAATGACGGTGGAATGCTCCAGCGCGGTGGCGGTCGAGGGGCGGCGCATCGCCACCACCAGCGCGAGCTCGCCAATCAGGGAGCCCGGGCCTGCGGTCATCTCCGCGCCGCTGTTGTCCTGGACACGCAACGCCCCGCGCTGGACGACATAGCCGCAATCGGCTTCGTCGCCCTGCTTGAAAAGCGTATCGCCGCGCGCCACGTCACGTTGCTCGGAGCCGATCGCCAGCATGCGCAGCGCGGCGCTTCCCAACAGGCGCAGCGTCGGCACCCGCTCGAGCAGGGCCACATCATCTTCGATCGACATTCAGGACCGCTGATCGGGGACACGTTTCGACGATTCGGTATCCCGAACGTATCACGGCACCAACTTGTAGCCACCGGCCTCCGTTACCAGGATCTCCGGATTGGCGGCATCCTTCTCGATCTTCTGGCGGAGCCGGTAGATATGGGTTTCCAGCGTGTGGGTGGTGACGCCCGAATTGTAACCCCACACTTCTTGCAACAGCGTCTCGCGCGAGACCGGCAACTGGCCTGCGCGGTAAAGAAAGCGCAAAATCGCGGTCTCTTTCTCCGTCAGCCGTACCTTTCTGGCATTGGCGCTGGTCAACATCTTCGAACCGGGTCGGAAACTATAGGGGCCGACCGAAAATACCGCGTCTTCACTGGCCTCGTGCTGACGGAGCTGCGCGCGGATGCGGGCCAGCAGCACGGCGAACCGAAATGGCTTGGCCACATAATCGTTGGCGCCGGATTCGAGGCCGAGAATCGTGTCCGAGTCGGTATCATGCCCCGTCAGCATGATGATGGGAGCCTTGAAACCACCCTTGCGCAAGGAGCGCACCACTTCGCGCCCGTCGGTATCGGGCAGGCCGACATCCATCAAGACCAGATCGGGTGAATTAGCCTTCGCGGCGCTGGCGCCCTTGGCACCAGTATCGACGGCAGAGGCTTCGAACTCGTCGTGCAGCGACAATTGCTCCACCAACGTATCGCGCAGATCGGTATCGTCATCCACGATTAGGATCTTGCGGGCATTGGCCATGGGTACATCCTCTATGGGGCCGCGGCGGGAGCAAACAGCTTTCGACCGGCCCGGTTACGGTAGGCCACCTCCAGTGGATACATGTTGAAGTAGGCGGCCGCCACCGATTCACAAGTCGATTTACACCTTACTCCAGAATGGAGGGCCATTCAGATGAATGTCCTGTAATGCAGGGGCACTATGCAGCATCGAAAATTTCCATGAAAAAGCAGGCGATTCCAATCACTTATGATAAATTCTGGCGTGATCGGCCACTTTCCCTTGTGTCGATTCGCACGGCTGCGAGCGATCCCCGCCGCGGCTGGCTCACCGGAGGGGGGCTCACCATCCCGGTCGCGCTCGGCCGTGGCGGCATTGTGGCCAACAAGCGCGAGGGCGACGGCGGGACTCCCAAGGGCACGTTCCGGCCTAGGCGCGTCTGGTGGCGCGCCGACCGCGGCGCGCGGCCGCGGAGCTTTTTGCCGGTGCGGCCGATCCGCGGCGATGACGCCTGGTGCGAGGACCCCACCGACCGGCACTACAATCGGCCGCTGCGCCTGGCGCCGGGGCGCGGCGGCGACCGGCTGGCGCGCGAGGATCATCTCTACGATTTTATCATCGAAATCGACCACAACACGCGTCCGCGCATCGCCGGCCGCGGCAGCGCAGTGTTCCTGCATCTGGCGCGCGACAATTTTGGCCCAACGGCGGGTTGTATCTCGATGAGCAAGGCGGCCATGCTGCAGCTCTTGCGGCGCCTGTCGCCGCGAACAAAAATCATCATCGGGTAAGGCACGTTTCTCGATCGTCGCCGCACCAACGCAAACGACTAACGGTGTCCGAAGATCGCCGAGCCGACGCGCACATGCGTGGCGCCGAATTTGATCGCGACGGCGAAATCCGCGCTCATGCCCATCGAAAGCTTCTGCAAACCATTGCGCATGGCGATCTTCGCGGTCAGCGCAAAGTGCGGCGCCGGCGCCTCGTTCATCGGCGGAATGCACATCAGGCCCGAAATGGTCAGACCATAATCCTTGCGACAGCTCGCAATAAAGGCATCGGCCTGCGCCGGCGCGACGCCGGCCTTCTGCGGCTCCTCGCCGGTGTTGATCTGGACAAATAATTCGGGGTGTTTTTTCTGAGATTCGATTTCCTTGGCTAACGCCTGGCAAACACTTGGACGGTCGACCGAATGGATCGCATGGAACAGCGCCACCGCTTCCTTGGCCTTGTTCGATTGCAAGGGTCCGATCAGATGCAGCACGATATCGGGGTAAGACGCCGTTAACCCTGGCCACTTGGCCTTGGCCTCCTGCACGCGATTTTCGCCGAAAACGCACTGTCCGGCCTCGATTGTCGGCACAATGCGCTCTGCGCCGAACGTTTTCGAGACCGCAATCAGGGTGACTGAAGCGCGATCGCGCCCGGCCTCCGCGCAGGCACGCGCGATCTCGGCTTCGACTTGGGCAAGTGCACTTGGTGAATGCGGAGTTACAGCGGACGAATGATCAGGCGTCATGGATCGAGAAGCTCGTAGTTCTACGGGGTAGCTCTAATTTTACCGAGTTCGGGAAAGGCTTCTTGAACCATTCCCGGTACCCTCGCTTGGGGGTAGGGGAAAGAAGATGTCTCGCGTCAGTTTCAACCGTAAACGAGCGAAACTCAAGCAGCTCTTAGGCATCCGCGCGCGGCTCGCACTGCTTGCGGTGATCCTGGTTGCGCCCCTGATGCTGGAACGCGCCCGTTCGCTGGAAGATGCGCGGGCCAAGCAGATCGCGGCCGCCGCGGCCGAATTCTCCAGTCTCGCCAAGCACAGCGCCGACACCGAACGCGAAGTGATCTCCTCGGTCGAGACCGTGCTGAAGTCCGCCGCCTATATCCGCGCCTCCGTCGGCGGCATCGGCAAGAGTTGCGACATGCTGCGCGCGAGCCTGCCAACCAACCTGCCCTGGATCCGCAATATCTTGATCGTCGGCGGTGACGGACGCGTGCAGTGCTCGACCAGCAACACCGCTGTCGGCGCCGACATGAGTGATCGGGCCTATTACAAGAAGGCCCGAGAGACTCGCGACTTCGTCTTCAGCGATTTCCTCCTTGGGAGACAAAGTCACGTCCCCATGGTGATGGCGGCCTATCCGGTCGCGGCGCTCAATAGCGAGAACGATGCTATGGTGCTCGCTTCAGTCAATCTCGACTGGATGTCGAAGGTGATGAGCAATCTCGGCCGGCGGCCTGGCGTTTCGGCCGTGCTGGTGGACAGCAACGGAACCGTGGTCGCGGCGCCTTCGAATCCAGCGCAGTTGGTCGGTAAGTCGCTGGATGAGGTGCCGCTCCTGTCCGCGATCGCGGAGCCGGCCCTGACGTCGAACGAGGACGAAGGCTCGCTTTCCTTCACCGCCGCGGACGGCTCGAAACGCGCGATCAGCTTTGCGCGAATCGCCGGAACCGGCGCACGCCTGATCGTCAGCAATGACGAGGACCAGGCCACCGCGGCGATCGATCGCGACATCAGGACCGCTTATCTCCAGCTCGGCTTCGTCAGCCTGTTCGTGCTCTTGGGCGCACTGATCGCCGCGGAAAAGCTGATCGTGCAGCCGATCCAGATCCTGGCGGGGACGGCAAAACGCTTCGGCCACGGCGACTGGTCGGCGCGCGCCACGCGCGATCACCTTCCGTCCGAATTCGTACCGCTCGCCCGTGCATTCAACGCGATGGCGGCAAAACTGAGCCAGCGCGAGCGCGAGTTGCTCGCAACCAACGACCGCCTCACCGTGATCGCCTCGATCGACATGCTGTCGGGGCTCGCCAACCGGCGCGGCTTCCAGAGCCGGCTGGATTTTGAATGGATGAAGGCCCAGCAATATGGCTGCGAGCTGTCGCTCTTGATGATCGATGTCGATCATTTCAAGCTTTACAACGACACCTATGGTCATCGCGAAGGCGATGCCTGCCTGACCAAGCTCGGCGAGACTCTTGCGGCGATCGCCACGGAAACCATGGGATTTGCGGGGCGATACGGCGGCGAGGAGTTCTGCCTGCTGCTCCCGAATGCAACCGCGGACCGGGCGCGCGAGGTTGGCGAACTGGTGCGCGCGTCGGTGCAGGACCTGGAGCTGCCGCACCGGACCTCGCTCCATCAATGTGTCACCGTCAGCGTCGGCGTGGCCTGCACCACCCCGAGCGACAGCCAGGACCCGGGCGAGCTCATCGAGGCGGCCGATGCCGCGCTCTATGCCGCCAAACACCGCGGCCGCAACACCGTGGTCGAGCACGGTTTTGGGCGCCCCAGCGGCGGCAACGGTATCGCCATCGCAAGCTGAAGCGACCCCGCCCGGCAGCTTTTGAACGCGTTAGGCGTTGACCCCCCGGCCGTTTTCGTGGCGTAGTGCGCCGCTTTCGAAGTTCGTGGTCGCTTGCTGCAAGTCCGAACACGAACTTCGAAAGTAAGAGGCGCACTACCGATCCCTAATTGATCTGGTGCCGCTTTTTCGAATTGAAGTTCCTGTTGCGGACTCGCAGCAATCTGTGCAGGAACTTCAGGTCGGCGGCACCAGTCCGCCGTCTTTACGACGGCCCCGAATCCACAAAAAAGCCTGCGATTTGATGAGTTCCGAACGTTACAACGCCCGCGAAGCCGAGCCGCGCTGGCAGCGCCAGTGGGACGAACAGGCGATCTTCGCCTCCAAGAACGACGATCCGCGGCCGAAATATTACGTGCTCGAGATGTTCCCCTACCCGTCCGGGCGCATCCATATCGGCCATGTCCGCAACTACACGCTCGGCGACGTGCTGGCCCGCTATATGCGCGCCAAGGGATTCAACGTGATCCACCCGATGGGCTGGGACGCCTTCGGCCTGCCGGCGGAGAACGCCGCGATCGAGCGCAAGATCGCGCCCAAGCAGTGGACCTACGACAACATCGCTGCGATGAAGAAGCAGCTCCGTTCGATCGGTCTGTCGCTGGACTGGTCACGCGAATTCGCGACCTGCGATCCCTCTTACTACAAGCATCAGCAGAAGCTGTTTTTGAATTTCCTCCGCGCAGGCCTCGCCGAGCGCGAGAAGCGCAAGGTGAACTGGGATCCGGTCGACATGACCGTGCTCGCCAACGAGCAGGTGATCGATGGCCGCGGCTGGCGCTCGGGCGCGATCGTCGAACAGCGCGAGATGAACCAGTGGGTGTTCAAGATCACCAAATACGCCCAGGAGCTGCTCGACGCGATCGACACGCTCGACCGCTGGCCGGACAAGGTGCGGCTGATGCAGCGCAACTGGATCGGCCGTTCGGAAGGCCTGCTCGTCCGCTTCGCGCTTGACCCCGCGACGACGCCCGCCGGCGAGACCGAGCTGAAGATTTTCACGACGCGGCCCGACACGCTGTTCGGCGCCAAGTTCATGGCGATTTCGGCCGATCATCCGCTCGCCCAGGCCGCGGCCGGTAAGGATCCTAAGCTGGCCGAGTTCATCGCCGAGATCAAACGCATCGGCACGGCGCAGGAGATCATCGACACCGCGGAGAAGCAGGGTTTTGACACCGGCATCCGCGCCATCCATCCGTTCGATCCGAGCTGGAAGCTGCCGGTCTATGTCGCCAATTTCGTGCTGATGGAATATGGCACCGGCGCGATCTTCGGCTGCCCCGCGCACGATCAGCGCGACCTGGACTTCGTCAATAAATATGGGCTCGGCAATACGCCGGTGGTCTGCCCCGAAGGTCAGGATCCCAAGACATTCGTGATCACGGATACGGCCTATGATGGCGATGGCCGCATGATCAATTCGCGCTTCCTCGACGGCATGACGATCGAGCAGGCGAAGGAAGAAGTCGCCAAGCGTCTGGAAAGCGAGCTGCGCGGCAACGCACCGGTCGGCGAACGCCAGGTGAATTTCCGCCTGCGCGATTGGGGCATCTCGCGGCAGCGCTATTGGGGTTGCCCGATCCCGGTGATCCACTGCGAGAAATGCGACGTCGTGCCGGTGCCGGAGAAGGACCTGCCGGTGACGCTGCCGGAAGATGCGACGTTCGATAGGCCGGGCAATGCGCTCGACCATCACCCGACATGGAAGCATGTCATCTGCCCGAAATGCGGCGGCAAGGCACAGCGCGAAACCGACACCATGGACACGTTCGTCGATTCGTCCTGGTACTTTGCGCGCTTCACCGATCCCTGGAACGAGAACAGCCCGACCACGCGGCCCGTGGTCGATCGGCTGATGCCGGTCGACCAATATATCGGCGGCGTCGAGCATGCGATCTTGCACCTGCTCTACAGCCGTTTCTTCATCCGCGCGATGAAGGCGACCGGTCACATAGGCATGGACGAGCCGTTCGCCGGAATGTTCACGCAGGGCATGGTGGTGCACGAGACCTACCAGAAGCCTGACGGCTCTTACGTCATGCCCGCCGATGTCAGGATCGAGACCGGCGCCGACGGCCGCCGTGCCTTTACGATCGACACCGGCGAAGAGGTCACGATCGGCTCGATCGAGAAGATGTCGAAGTCGAAGAAGAACACCGTCGACCCCGACGACATCATCGCGACTTATGGCGCCGACGTCGCGCGCTGGTTCATGCTGTCGGATTCGCCGCCCGATCGCGACGTGATCTGGAGCGACGAACGGGTGCAGGGGGCGGCGCGGTTCGTACAGCGGCTGTGGCGGCTGGTGAGCGAATCAGCCGAGATTGCCAGGAATGCGCCGGCGGACCGGCCGCAAAGCTTCGGTCCTGAGGCCACAGCTTTGCGCAAGGCCGCCCACAGTGCCCTGGACAAGGTGTCCGGCGGCATCGAGCGGCTGCATTTCAACGTTTGCCTGGCCCATATCCGCGAATTCGCCAATGCGCTGGCCGACGCGTTGGCGAGGCAGGGTCAGCCAACGGCCGACCTCCGCTGGGCTGTCCGGGAGGCCGCACTGATTCTCGTGCAGCTCTTCGCTCCGATGATGCCGCATCTGGCTGAGGAGTGTTGGCAGGTGCTGGGCCAGTCCGGCTTGATATCGGAGGCCAATTGGCCGCAAATCGAACGCGATTTGCTGGTTGAAGACACGGTCACACTGGTGGTCCAGGTGAACGGCAAGAAGCGGGGCGAGGTGACGGTGGCCAAGACCGCCCAAAATCCGGAAATTGAGGCTGCCGTTTTGGCGCTCGATGCGGTAAAAGCCGCGCTGGGCGGCAAAGCTGTCCGCAAGGTCATTATCGTTCCCATGAGGATCGTGAATGTGGTTGGCTAAAACGCGCGTGGCCGCTCGGCTGCTGGCCGTGGTCGCTCTGGCGGCGCTGACGGCCGGCTGCTTTCAGCCCATGTATGCCGAGCACACCGACGGCACGCCCGATTTGCGCGAGAAGCTGATGGGCGTCGAGGTGCCGCCGGTCGACAAGCCCAACGGCTCCCGCGAGGCCCGAATCGGCGTCGAAATCCGCAACGCGCTGGCGTTCAAGCTCTACGGCAACGCCACCGGCATGCCGCCGACGCACCGGCTGGTCCTGAAGTTCACCACTAGCCGCTCCTCGGTGCTGGTCGATCCCAACACCGCGCTGCCGACCAGTGAGAACTTTGGCATCGACGCGCAGTACACGCTGATCGAGATTGCGAGCAACAAATCGGTGCTGAACGGCAGCACCTTTGCCCGCGTCTCCTACGACATGCCGGGCTCCTATCAGCGCTTCGCTCGCTCCCGTGCCTTCCGTGACGCCGAAGACCGCGCCGCGCAGGAAATTGCGGACAATATTCAGACCCGGCTCGCGTCGTTCTTCGTTGCGGGGACGTGATTCGCCAATTTCGGGGCGCGCTCCAGCACGAACCCGAAATCTCGTTCAAGCAAGCTCCAGATTCCGGGTTCGCTCGCTGCGCGAGCGCCCCGGAATGACTATCTGACCTGCTGACGCAATGGTCGCGCTGCGCGGAAAAGAGATTGATGCGTTCCTCGCCCGGCCCGATCCGGGGCGGCCGATCATTCTGCTCTATGGGCCGGACACAGGCTTGGTGCGCGAACGCGCGGATGCGCTGCTCGCATCCGCCGTCGATGACCCGAATGACCCCTTTTCGCTGGTGAAGCTGGATGGCGATGAGCTGGCTGCCGAGCCATCCCGCCTGGTTGACGAAGCCCTGACCGTGCCTTTGTTCGGCGGCCGCCGCGCCATTCGCGTGCGCGCCGGCTCGCGCAGCTTCGCCAGTGGCGTCGATACGCTGGCCGACACACCTTTGAAGGATTGCCGGATCGTCATCGAGGCCGGCGACCTGCGCCCCGAATCGCCGCTGCGCAAGGCCTGTGAGCGGGCCAAGACTGCGGTCGCGATCGGCTGCTATCCAGACACCGAGCGCGATCTGGCGAAACTGATCGACGATGAATTGCGGCTCGCCAATCTGCGCATCGCGCCGGAAGCGCGCGCGACGCTGACGTCCTTGCTCGGCGGCGACCGCCAGGCCTCGCGCAACGAACTGCGCAAGCTGACACTGTTTGCCCATGGCGAGGGCGAGGTGACGCTCGACCACGTGATGGCGGTCGTTGCCGATGCGTCGGAGCTCAAGCTCGATCCGATCGTCGATGGCGCCTTCGCCGGCAGGCCCGAACTGGTCGAAACCGAATTCGCCAAGGCGATGGTGGCCGGCACCTATCCCGGCGTGATCATCGCGGCCGCGCAGCGTCAGGCGGCCTGGCTGCACAAATCGGCACTCGCGCTTGGCGACGGTACGCCTCTGTCATCCCTGCTCGAAGGCGGCTATCCGCGGCTACATTTTTCACGCAAAGCGGCGGTCGAAACGGCGCTACGCAATTTCAATCCCGCGCGGCTTCTTGCGATCATCGATCAGCTCGCAACGGCCGCACTCGACATGCGCAAGCAGCCGTCGCTGGCCGCGGTCATCGCGCAACGCACCTTGCTGTCGATTGCGGTGAACGCCAAACGGCGAGGGTAACGTCTTGCACCGTCATTCCGGCCGCGCGGAACGCGCGAACCCGGAATCCAGAGGTTGTGGCGCGAGATTCCGGGTTCGAGGCTTCGGCTCGCCCCGGAATGACGGGACAGCGCCTTCAGCCCGAGCGCGCCAGCCGCTTCATCACCTCATCAAGCTGCTCGAGGTTGCGGTAGTTGATCTGCACCGTGCCGCCGGGATCGCGATGATTGACGGAGACGGCAAGTCCCAGGGCATCACTGACGCGCTTCTCCAGCGCAACCGTATCAGGGTCCTTGACCTTCGCACTGCGCGGCTTCTGCGGCTTGCGCTCCGGTACGCCCTCTTCGTGCGCAAGCGCCTCAACCTGGCGCACATTCAGACCCTCTTCGACAATGCGCTTGGCGGCGGCGAACGGGTCGGGCACGTTGACCAGCGCGCGGGCGTGGCCAGCGGACAGCTCCCCCGTCGCGATATAGGCCTGCACCTCAGCCGGCAGCTTCGTCAGCCGCATCATGTTGGCGACGTGACTGCGGCTCTTGCCGACGATCTTGGCGATCTCTTCCTGGCTGCGTTTGAACTCGCCCGCGAGCGCGTGATAGCCCTGCGCCTCTTCCATCGGGTTCAGATCTTCGCGCTGCACGTTCTCGATAATCGCGATCTCCAGCGCATCGCTGTCGCTGACATCGACCGGAACGATCGGCACCTCATGCAAGCCGGCCGCCTGCGCCGCGCGCCAGCGTCGCTCGCCGGCGATGATCTCGAAGCGATCCTGCGTGCCGCGCACCGGCCGCGCCACGATCGGCTGAATCACGCCATGCTGCTTGACCGAGTCGGTGAGCTCGGCGAGTTCGGCGTCCGAAAATGTACGTCGCGGGTTGCGCGGATTGGGCTTTAGAAATTCGATCGGCACCTTGCGCTGGCCGCGCGGCCGCTCGGCATGCTTGGCCTCGCCGCCGACATCGCCGATCAGACTTGCAAGACCGCGGCCCAGTCGCGAACGCGCTTCGTCGGCCATCGCCAGCTCCCTTGGATTCAACTTAAGCGCTCCTGTCATTCTGTTTCCGCCCCAAAGCACATCGCCAGGCGCAGACCCGGGATTGTAGGGTGGGCAAAGGTGCCCCTTCGGGCTGTGCCCACCATCAGACGATTCCGCAGGCAGTGGTGCGCAATGCTTCGCTTTGCCCACCCTACGATCGCATCGTTCAACTCGTCCGCAGCTCGCGCTCGCGCTGGATCACTTCCGTCGCAAGCTTGAGGTAGGCTTCGCTGCCGACACATTTGAGGTCGTAGACCAGGACCGGCTTGCCGTAGGACGGCGCTTCCGAGATGCGCACGTTGCGTGGGATCATGGTCTTGTAGACCTTGCTGCCCATGAACTGCCGGACATCGGCGACGACCTGGTTCGACAGGTTGTTGCGCGAGTCGAACATGGTCAGCACGATCCCGTGGATCGACAGGTTCGGATTGAGCGTGGTCCGCACCTGCTCCACCGTCTGCAATAACTGCGACAGACCTTCGAGCGCGAAGAACTCGCATTGCAGCGGCACCAGGATCGCATCCGACGCGGCCATGGCATTGACAGTGAGCAGGTTGAGCGAGGGCGGGCAATCGATCAGCACATAGGTGTAATCATTGTCCGGCGAGACATTGTTGTTCAGCGCCGCGATGGCATCGCGCAGGCGGAAGGCACGGCCGGGCGTGGTGCCGAGCTCGAGCTCGAGACCGGAGAGATCCATGGTCGAAGGCGCGATATGCAGACGCGGCACCGCGGTTGGCACCACTGCCTCGCGCAGGCCCGCCTCCCCGATCAGCACATCATAAGTCGAGCAGCTACGGTTGCGCCGGTCGATGCCGAGCCCGGTCGAGGCATTACCCTGAGGATCAAGATCGACAATCAAGACCCGCTCGCCGATCGCAGCGAGCGCGGTGCCAAGATTGATCGCAGTGGTTGTCTTGCCGACCCCGCCCTTCTGATTGGCGAGCGCGAGGATGCGCGGGTGACCCGGCGGGGTCGCCGTCGTATCTTCTTGATAAACCTCGTCAATTACGGTCATTGCCGATTGCCATGTGCTGTTGCGGGCTCAAGCGCGTCGCTCGATCTGATCGATTTCGACGATCCAGCCCTGCCCGCTGGTACGGCTGGAGTGAAGTTTCGGCCGGATCTTCCAATATTTAGTAGCTTCGGTCAACTCTGCCTCAACATCTTGACCTTTCAGAAACAGCGCTTTTGCACCTTTTCGGACCAGCGGTTCTGCAAAGCCGATGAGTTGATTTAACGGAGCGAGCGCCCGCGCGGTGACACAATCGGCAGGGCCCGCGAATCTATCCACAATATCTCTGATTTCGGCCAAATGTACCACGCCCGGTGCTGAGGTGATTCGCAAGGCCTCACGCAGAAACGCAGCCTTTTTGGCATTGCGTTCGACGAGGTGAACCTCCGCGCCGCTCGTGTCCGCCAAAGCGCAGGCCAAAACGACGCCAGGAAACCCTCCGCCGCTGCCGAGATCGACCCAGATTTTCGCCGAAGGCGCGAGCGCCAGGAGCTGTAGCGAATCAGCGATATGCCGCGTCCAGAGGTGCGGAAGCGTCGAGGGTGCGACAAGATTGGTTTTCACTTGCCATTCCTTCAGGAGGGCAACATGGCGATCCAAGCGCAGTTCTGTTTCACGTGAAACCGGCGCGAGCGCGAGCGCCGCCGCTTTATCGGTAGCGAGGTTCTCGGAACTGGCCTTGACCGGAGTCGACTTGTTCTCGTCTGCTCCCCTGACCTGCTTCGGGCGTTGTTTCACGTGAAACGCCTAGCCGGTTGCACGCGCCGCCTTCCGCCGCGCTTGTCGGCGCAAATAGGCCGCGAGGATCCCAAGTGCAGCCGGGGTCATGCCGTCGATCCGGCCCGCTTGACCGACGGTCCAAGGCCGCGCCGCGATCAGCTTCGCCCGCACCTCGTTCGACAACCCTGGCACCTCATTATAGTCGACATCAGCCAGCACTAGGCTTTCATCGCGACGGAAAGCGTCGACGTCTGCCGTCTGGCGCTTGAGATAGACATCATACTTGGCGTCGATCTCAAGGTGGATTGCGATCCCGTGCTCGATGGTCGCGAGCTCCGGCCAGATGCGCTGGACCTCCGCCAAGCCGATCTCGGGATAAGCGAGCAGCTCAAACGCCGAGCGCCGATGCCCATCCCTATTCAGGGAGATTCCATGCCTGGCCGCTTCGTTAGGGGTCAGCGTCAGAGATTTCGCCAGCGACTTTGCCGCTTCGAGTGCGGCCACCTTGGCCCGGTGGCGGGCACTGCGCGCCTCGCCGACGCAGCCGAGCGCAACGCCTTTGTCCGTCAGACGCTGATCGGCATTGTCGGCCCGTAGCGTCAGCCGATACTCGGCGCGCGAGGTGAACATCCGGTATGGCTCGGTGATCCCCCGGGTCACGAGATCGTCGATCATCACTCCGAGATAGCCGTCCGCGCGGTCGAACACGATTGGCATCGCTCCGCTCGCCGCCAACGCGGCATTCAGGCCCGCGACGATCCCCTGAGCAGCAGCTTCTTCGTAGCCGGTGGTGCCGTTGATCTGCCCGGCCAGGAACAGTGCCGAAAGCCGCTTGGTCTCCAGCGTCGGATTGAGCTCCCGCGGATCGATATGGTCGTATTCGATCGCATAGCCCGGCCGGATCATGCGCGTCCGCTCCAGGCCCGGAATGCTCGCGATGATCGCGAGCTGAACTTCTTCCGGTAGCGAAGTCGAAATGCCATTAGGATAGACCGTCGTATCGTCCAGGCCTTCCGGCTCCAGAAAAATCTGGTGCCCATCGCGATCGCCAAAGCGCACGATCTTGTCTTCGACCGAGGGACAGTAGCGCGGGCCGGTGCTTTTGATCTGTCCCGAATACATCGGGGACCGATGCACATTGGCCCGGATCACCTCATGGGTCGCTGGCGTAGTCCGGGTGATGCCGCACTGGATCTGCGGCGTGGTGATGCGATCGGTCATCGCCGAAAACGGCTCGGGCGGATCATCGCCCGGCTGCATCTCGACCGCAGCCCAGTCAATTGTCGTGCCGTCGAGCCGCGGCGGCGTACCGGTTTTCAGACGGCCCAGCGTGAAGCCCGCTTGTTCGAATGATTTTGAAAGCCCCATCGCCGGCGCCTCGCCGACACGCCCGGCCGGCCAATTCTTCTCGCCGAGATGGATCAGGCCCCGCAAAAATGTACCTGTCGTGATCACCACCGCGCCGGCCGTCAGGACGCGCCCATCGGCGAGCCGAATGCCCGTCACGCGGTCACCCAAGAGGATCAGTTCATCCGCCTCCCCCTCGATCACCCTCAGATTGGACGTCTCCCGGATCGCGGCCTGCATGGCTGCGGCATAGAGCTTGCGATCAGCCTGCGCTCGGGGTCCGCGAACCGCCGGGCCCTTGCGACGGTTCAGGACGCGGAACTGAATCCCGGCGGCATCGGCGACCCGCCCCATCAGGCCGTCCAAGGCGTCGACCTCGCGGACCAGGTGTCCTTTGCCGAGCCCACCGATCGCGGGATTGCAGGACATGGCGCCGATGGTTGCGAAGCGGTGGGTCACAAGGGCGGACGCCGCGCCCATGCGCGCGGCAGCAGCCGCGGCTTCACAGCCGGCATGGCCGCCGCCGATAACGATGACGTCGAATGAGTCTGAGCTCGCAATCATGGCGGGGACTTCTACCGCGGGACGACAAAAGCCGGAAGATATTTCGCCTGCACGCCGGGGGACCGCTGCGCGAGGTGTTTCACGTGAAACGATCGCAGCGCGCTCCTGCGTTCCCGCCGCCGTTTCACGTGAAACAAAACGAGAGAAACCTTCCGTTAACCACTCTGCCGAAATTTCATTTGCCAATGCAGAATTCGCGAAAGATCACGTCCAGAATATCCTCGACGTCGACGCGACCGAGGAGCTTCCCCAAACAGTAAGAAGCCCGCCTCAGTTCCTCCGCTGCAAGCTCCTCACCTTCCCCGATCACAGCCAGACAGCGCTGCAACGAGGCCGCGGTCTCGCGAAGCAAAGCGCGCTGTCGCTCCCTGGTGATCAGAGCGGACTCCCCGCCGCCAAAGAAGCGCTCGGCAAACGTGATCAGCCCTACCATCAGCTCGGAAACCCCCTCGCCCGTGGTCGCGGAAATTCTGAAATTGGGCTCTCCGGCTGACTCCGAGACGTCGCTGCTGTCCCTATCCACGCCTTTGATATCCTCCGCTCGACCGAGGTCGATCTTGTTGCGCACCAGCCAAACCGGCGCCGAGCTTTCTCGCGTAGGCACCGCGTCGTGACTGTCCGTGAGCCACAGCACCAAGTTCGCTTCCGCAGCCCGCGCCTGCGCTCGTCTCACACCTTCCTGCTCCACCGGATCTTCGGTCTCGCGGATGCCGGCGGTGTCAATCACCGTGACCGGGTAGCCATCGAGATCGAGCTGAACCTCGATGACGTCCCGCGTGGTGCCGGCATGGGGAGAGACAATCGCGACCTCGCGCCGGGCGAGCAGGTTCATCAAGGTCGACTTGCCCACATTGGGAGGGCCGGCAATCGCGACCACCAGCCCTTCCCGCAGCCGCTCGCTCTTGCCCTGCGCTGCGAGTACGCTCTGAATCTCATCGAGCAGCGACTGCACTTTCGCAAGCGCCGGCGCGATCAGCTCCGCCGAAACATCGCCTTCGTCGGAAAAGTCGATCCCGGCTTCGATCAACGCCGAGGCTTCGATGATCCGCGCCCGCCAATCGCGCGCTTTGTCTCCGAGCAACCCGCGCAACTGGCGCAGTGCCTGACGACGCTGACGATCGGTGTCGGCGTGGATGAGATCGTCGAGACCTTCAGCCTCCGTCAGATCAAGCTTGCCATTCTCGAAGGCGCGCCGGGTGAATTCGCCAGGTTCGGCGGGACGCACATGCTCGATCGCCGAGAGCGCATCGAACAAAGCCGTGAGCACCGCCCGTCCACCATGAACGTGAAATTCGGCGACATCCTCGCCGGTCGCGCTTGCCGGCGCCGGAAACCAAAGCACCACGGCATCGTCCAGGGGACGCGACGCCGCACCTCGCAATAGCACTCTCGTCGCGACCCGCGGTCGCGGAATTTTGCCCGCAAGCCTTGCAAGAGCAGGTCCGGCTTGTCCGCCAGACACCCGGACGACCGCGATCGCGCTCGGCGGCCTGCCGGAGGATAGAGCAAAGATGGTCTGATCGTGCGGATGCATCGCTCCCCTGTTTGAGCCGCGATCCGTCCAAAGGCAACGTTATTGCATCAGCATGACCGCCACGATTCGCTGTGGACCGGCGATACTGCGGTTTCAAAGCGCAACGTAGCCGCAGCAAGTGCTGCAACTTTGCGGCAGTTCGATCTACTTGCTGCATTGCAGCATAAGATCCAACCAAATAAAATAAAGAAGGGCGCCCGTTTGCCCGAGCGCCCTCTCTCAACCCTAGTTGCGACTTCTCAGGTATTCATCGACTCAAAGAACTCGGCGTTGTTCTTGGTGTTGCGCAGCTTGTCGAGCAGGAAGTCGATCGCATCCATCGTGCCCATCGGGTTGAGGATCCGGCGCAGCACATACATCTTCTTCAGGACCTGCGAATCTGTGATCAGCTCCTCCTTGCGGGTGCCCGAGCGCGAAATATCGATCGCCGGGAAGGTCCGCTTGTCCGAAACCTTGCGGTCGAGGATCAGTTCCGAGTTACCGGTGCCCTTGAACTCTTCGAAGATCACTTCGTCCATACGGCTGCCGGTATCCACCAGGGCGGTCGCGATGATGGTGAGCGAACCACCCTCCTCAATATTGCGCGCCGCGCCGAAGAAACGCTTTGGCCGCTGCAGCGCGTTGGCGTCGACACCGCCGGTCAGCACCTTGCCGGATGACGGCACCACCGTGTTGTAGGCGCGACCCAAGCGGGTAATTGAGTCCAGGAGGATCACGACGTCGCGGCCATGTTCGACCAGCCGCTTGGCCTTCTCGATCACCATCTCGGCGACCTGGACGTGGCGGGCTGCCGGCTCGTCGAAAGTCGAGGAAACGACCTCTCCTTTCACCGAGCGCTGCATGTCGGTGACTTCCTCCGGCCGCTCGTCGATCAGAAGCACGATCAGATAGCACTCGGGGTGGTTATGCGTGATCGAGTGCGCGATGTTCTGCATCAGCACTGTCTTGCCGGTGCGCGGCGGTGCGACGATCAAGGCGCGCTGGCCCTTGCCGATCGGCGCGACGATATCGATCACCCGCGCGGAAAGATCTTTCCTGGTGGGGTCGTCAATCTCCATCCGGAACCGCTGGTTGGGGAACAGCGGCGTCAGATTGTCGAAATTGACCTTGTGCTTGGATTTTTCCGGGTCCTCGAAATTGAGGGTGTTGACCTTGAGCAGCGCGAAATAGCGCTCGCCTTCCTTCGGGCTGCGGATATGGCCTTCGATGGTGTCGCCTGTGCGCAGTCCGAAACGACGAATCTGGGACGGCGAAACATAGATGTCGTCCGGCCCCGGCAAATAATTGGCGTCGGGTGAGCGGAGGAACCCGAATCCGTCGGACAAGACCTCGACGACGCCCTCGCCGATGATGTCGATTTCCTGGATCGCGAGCTGCTTGAGAATGGCGAACATCAGCTCCTGCTTGCGCATGGTGCTGGCATTTTCGACCCCGTTTTCTTCCGCGAACGAGACCAGCTCGGCCGGCGATTTCGATTTGAGGTCCTGGAGTTTGATTTCCCGCATTGGGGTAGTCCTGTGGAGTATTTTTACGGAGGGGAGTGCAAGGGGCTTCGAGAAAAGCGGACGCCAAGAGCAAAGGTCCGCAGGTCTGTAGCTGAGGAAAGCGCCGGTTAGGCTTCAAACCTGATGCGGCGGCCGGCCTAGACCGGGACGCGACCGCATCCGCCTGCGTTGGGTGGGATAAGCACAATATAGAAAATCGGCCGGCGTTCCGCAAGCAGGCGAGATGATCGAATGATGCGCCGACCTGCCCATCAAAACGGCTTCACGACCACCAGGATGACGATGAAGATCATCAGCACGGTCGGCACTTCATTGATAATACGATAGAATTTTTGGCTGCGGGTATTCCGGTCGGCCTCGAAATCCCTGCGCCAGCGCGAGAAGAAGCCGTGCACAGACGACATGACCAAAACCAGCAGCAACTTTGCGTGAAACCAACCCGATAGATACCAATGTCCGGCCCAGACCAGATAAAGGCCAGCAAGCCAAGTGACGATCATGGCCGGATTGATGATCGCCCGCATCAACCGCCGTTCCATCACCTTGAAGGTTTCGGACTGCTTGGACCCCTTCTCGGCCTCACAATGATAGACGAACAGCCGCGGCAGATAGAGCATGCCCGCCATCCATGAGATGACGGCAATGACGTGGAGCGCCTTGATCCACTCATACATCGAACACCTCGCTCTTTCACCGCTGCATCAACTGGCCCGCGACCTTGCCGCAAGCGCCTGCCCGTCTGGGAGTGAGACATATCCGCAAGCACGGCGCCCCTAAACCAAAAAATTTTAGAATCTTAAGGTTTGAGTCTTAGGTGACGGTGGATTGGACTCACGCAACGCCATTCCGCAATTCCCGGAGGTTTGTTCACATCCCTCAACATTCTCGAGCCGACCGGCGCACGGCGGGATAATTGCACTGGCATCAGGCGTTTGCTGCCCCTTGTCGGCACCTTATGCAGAGACAAGTCCACATAACCCCACTATCATTGCGCCGATCAAGGCGACTTGTCCTTTGGCAAGGCGATGTGAAGAACAATTCGGGTTGTCCGCTGCTTGCGAAGGCGCAGCACTTGACTCGGATAACCTCCACAGCGATCCACAGAAGTTAAGAGAGCGCAGTGCCCACCACAGGCAACTACTTCCATCTTCATCTGGTGTCCGACTCGACCGGTGAAACCCTGATCACGGTGGCGCGCGCGGTCGCCGCGCAATACGCCAATGTGACGCCGGTGGAACACGTCTATCCGTTGGTGCGTAGTCAGAAGCAGCTCGATCGGGTGCTGGACGAGATCGAGGAATCGCCCGGCATCGTCCTCTTCACGCTTCTGGAGAAGGATCTGGTCAGCCGGCTGGAATCCAAGTGCAAGGAAATCAATGTTCCGAGCCTGTCGATCATCGGTCCTGTGATGCAGTTGTTCGAGGCCTATCTCGGCGCCGCGACCGCCGGCCGGGTCGGCGCCCAGCACGTGCTGAATGCCGAATATTTCAAGCGCATCGACGCCCTCAACTACACCATGATGCATGACGACGGCCAGCACGTCGAAGGATTGGAGGAGGCCGACGTTGTCCTCGTCGGCGTATCCCGCACGTCCAAAACGCCGACCTCGATCTATCTCGCCAATCGCGGCATCCGCACCGCCAATGTCCCGCTGGTTCCGGGCATCCCGATCCCGCACCAGCTCGAGACGCTGACAAAACCGTTGGTGGTGAGTTTGCATGCGACGCCTGAGCGGCTGATCCAGGTGCGGCAAAACCGTCTGCTCAGCATGGGCGCGGGTCCGAGCAGCGAGGACTATATCGATCGGCAGGCCGTGACCGACGAGGTAGCCTATGCCCGCAAGCTGAGCGCAAGGTTCAACTGGCCGCAGCTCGACGTGACGCGCCGATCGATCGAGGAAACGGCGGCCGCGGTGCTCAAGCTGTACTCTGATCGGCACCGGCAGCGGCTTGCGGAGTGAGGCCGGCGATGACAATTTGGCGTGGGACCACTCCCCTCATCCTTGCTTCGCAAAGCCACGCCCGGCAGGCGCTGCTCGGCAACACGGGAATCGAGTTCGAGGCGATTCCTGCCAATATCGACGAACGTGCGGTTCAGCAAAGCGCAGCACTTGCCGGGCCCGGCGAGATCGCTGCGTTTCTGGCGCGCGAGAAGGCGCTCGCGGTCTCGATGTTCGAAGTGGACAGATATGTGATCGGCGCCGATCAAACGCTAGCAGTCGGGGAGACGCTCTTCACCAAGCCCGCCGGTCGCCTTGAGGCCGCCGAGCAATTGCACGCGCTGGCCGGCCGCGTTCACGAACTGCACTCTGCCGTGGCCCTCGCGCGCGCGGGCAAGATATTGTTCGAGACCATAGCCGTGGCGCGGATGACGATGCGGCCGCTCAGTAAAGCTGAGATTGCCGCTTATCTCGATGAGGCTGGTGACGGAGTAACCTCAAGCGTCGGCGCCTATCAGCTCGAGGGCCTTGGCGTGCATCTGTTCGAGCGCATCGAAGGCGATCACTTCACCATTCTCGGCTTGCCGCTTCTGCCGCTGCTCAATTTTCTGCGCAGCCAGCATTTGCTCGCGCTATGAGAGCCCCCGATATCACGCGAAAGAGCGTTTGATGCTGATCCTGGGGTTGACCGGCTCGATCGGAATGGGGAAATCCACCACCGCAAAGCTATTCGCGGAGGCCGGTGTTCCCGTGTACGACGCCGATGCCACCGTGCACAAAGTCTATGAGGGCGAGGCGGCGCCGGCGATCGAGGCGGCTTTTCCGGGCACGACAGTCGATGGCAAGGTCGACCGCGCGCGGCTTTCCGCCAAGGTGGTGCATGATCCTGCGGCGATGAAGCGGCTGGAAGAGATCGTGCATCCGATGCTGCGTAGCCATCACCAGAAATTCCTTGATGACGCCGAGCGCGCCGGCGCACCGGTCGCCGTTGTGGATGTGCCGCTGCTGTTTGAGACGGGCGGCGAGAAGCGCGTCGATGCCGTGGTGGTGGTGACGACCTCGCCCGAAATCCAGCGTCGGCGGATTCTGGCGCGGGAGAATATGACCGAGGAGAAGCTGGACTCCATTCTGGCGCGGCAGATGCCCGACGCCGAGAAGCGCAGGCGCGCGGACTTCGTCGTGGATACCTCGCATGGACTTGATCCGGTCCGCGCGCAGATTCGGGACATTCTGGCCGAGGTTGTTAAAATGCCGCGACGGCGCTGCTGATTCGGCGCTATCCTCCGGTCCGATCCATGCGTGAAATCGTCCTCGATACCGAAACCACCGGACTTGATCCCCTGCGCGGCGACCGCCTGGTTGAAATTGGCTGCGTCGAGATTTTCAACCGTATGCCGACCGGCCAGACCTTCCACCGGCACATCAATCCGGAGCGTGTGGTCTCGGCCGAAGCGGTGGCGGTGCATGGCCTCACCAACGAGTTCCTGGCGGACAAGCCGCTGTTTGCCGAGGTAGTGGAGGAGTTCCTGGCGTTCATCGGTGATGCGCCGCTGGTCATCCACAACGCTTCTTTCGACATCGGCTTCATCAATGCCGAGCTCGACCGGCTGAAATTGCCGGCGATCCAGCGCGAACGCTTGGTGGACACGCTGCTTCTGGCGCGGCGCAAACATCCGGGCGTGTCGAACCGGTTGGACGACCTCTGCTCGCGCTATGCGATCGACAACTCCCACCGCACCAAGCACGGTGCGCTGCTGGATGCCGAGCTTCTGGCAGAAGTTTACGTCGATCTGATCGGGGCGCGGCAGTCATCGTTGATCCTGGCCACCGATACTCGCGAGATCCGCGTCAGCGGGACCGCCGATACGCAGCGGCGGCAACGCCTGGTGCCGCTCGCGCCGCGTGTCAGCGACGCCGATCGCGAAGCACACCGCGCCTTCATCGCGACGTTAGGCGACAAGGCGATCTGGAACGATTTCCTGCCGGCCATAGCAGAGACAGCGCCGGCTGCGGCCGCGAGTTAGAACAGCCTCGCGTGGATGGGATTGGATTGCGCTGTGGCCGCAATCAAGGTCCACCTCTCCCGCGGGGAGAGGTGACACTGGATCGACCGCGCCTTTAGCTCGGCTTGACCTGAGCCGCCTGGGCGGCCGCGGCCTGGCGTTCCATGTTCTGGCGGTACAGCCCGACGAAATCCACGGGATCGAGCATCAGCGGCGGGAAACCGCCATCGCGCACGGACGTGGCGATGATTTCGCGCGCGAACGGGAACAACAGCCGCGGACATTCGATCATGATCAGCGGATGCAGGTTTTCCGGCGGCACATTCACGATCCGGAACACGCCAGCATAGATCAGCTCGAAGGAGAACATCACCTTGCCGGCGGTCTCCGCCTTGCCCTCGACCGAAAGCGTCACCTCGTATTCGTTCTCGGCGAGGTTGTTGGCGCCGACGTTGATCTGGATGTTGATCTGCGGCGGGGTCGGCTGCGGCGTCAGCGACGACGGCGCATTCGGATTCTCGAAGGACAGGTCCTTGGTGTATTGCGCCAGCACGTTGAGCTGGGGCGGAGCGCCCGCTGCGGAAGGGGCACCGTTGCCGTTGGTCATGAAAGTCTCTCCTGGCGCAAAAAAGCCTTCTGTTGGAGCGAGTGGCTAACATAGCCGTGCCTCTCTCCACAAGGATGCCGCCCACAAAGGCCGCTCATTAGCCCTAAGTCGTGGCATGCGTCGGAAGAGCCGGACAGCCGCACAAACCTGTGTCCTAAATGATTGAAGATACGCGATTTCCGGCCAAGGATCGGGTTTCCCCTCGGCCGCAAAACGCGCTACAATTCGCCTCACCGAACGCGCATTGGCCGGGCAAGATTTCGTGCCTACATCGTCTGACTTGAAACAATGATGTAGTGTTAAGCCGTTCCATCAAAGGGAACGCTTCCATGGCCGGCCCCCCGCCGGCATGGGACCGAGGAAAGCGACGTGGATATTTATACCATCATCTTCCTGGCGTTGGCCGTGTTCATTTTCCTGCGGCTGCGCAACGTGCTGGGGCAGCGCACCGGCAGCGAACGGCCGCCGTTCGACCGCGCCGCGCGTAATCCCCTGCCGGGGACGCCCGATAGCGGCGTGGTTCCGATGCCGGGGAAGGTCATCGATCAACCCCCGCCGATTCCGACAGCGGAGGTCACGCCGCCGACCGATCGCTGGAAGGGGCTGACCGAACCGGGCACGACGCTCGCGCAGGGGCTGGATGCCATTGCCGCGCAGGACTCCTCGTTCGATCCCAAGCATTTCCTGTCGGGCGCCCGCAGCGCCTACGAGATGATCGTGCTCGCCTTCGCCAACGGCGATCGCCGCGCGCTGCGCGATCTCTTGTCGCCGGAGGTCTACGACAGCTTCGAGACGGTCATCAAGGACCGCGAGAAGCACGAGCAAAAGACCGAGACTCGCTTCGTTTCGATCGACAAGGCAGAGCTGGTCGGCGCCGAGCTGCGCGACCGGGTCGCGCAACTCACGGTCCGCTTTGTTTCGCAGATGATCTCGGTCACGCGCGACAAGGCCGGCACGATTGTCGACGGCAATCCGGACAAGGTCGCCGATATCACCGATATCTGGACCTTTGCCCGCGACACCACATCACGCGATCCAAACTGGAAGCTGGTTGGCACGGGAAGCGCTCACTGACCCGAACAGGTTCAAGCGATACGCCGCGGCGTTCTGCATCACCGCGGCGGCCTTGTCGCTGATACCGCTTGCCGCGTGGGCAGCCCGTAGCTGGCGGGCGCGTCACGCCCCCGCGCCCACCGTTCGCCACCTGCCCTATCCGCGGCTGGATTTTCCGTTGGAGATCGCCGGCAGCCAATATGTTCCCCTGAACTGGGCCGAGATAGCCGGCTGGAACGAGGACGATCATCTCGCCGCCTACAAGGCCTTTCGTAGGAGTTGCAAGCCGATTGCGGCTCTGCATTCGACTCTTGCGGATGATAAGGCTTTGGGGAGTTCGCTTCGGGATCCCTGCCGGCTTGCCCGCGAGACGGAGATTTCCGATCCTGCCACCGCACGGCTGTTCTTCGAGCGGCATTTCATCCCGCTGCAGATCTCCCGGCTCGGCGAGGACAATGGTTTCGTCACCGGTTATTACGAGCCGGTGCTCGAGGGCTCGCGGACGCAGAGCGATATCTACAACGTGCCGGTCTATCGCCGCCCCTCCAACCTGTTCGTCCGCGGTTATGCGCAGGACGCTCCCAACCTGCCCAACAAGGGTCCTGTCTACCGCAAGATCGGCCGCCGCAAGCTCGTGCCCTATTACGATCGCGCCCAGATCGAGGACGGGGCTATCGCCGGCCGCGGGCTGGAGATCTGCTGGCTCAAGAATCAGACCGATCTCCTGTTCGCGCAGATCCAGGGGTCGGCGCGGATTCATCTTGAGAACGGCTCGACCATCCGAATCAATTATGACGCCCATAACGGTTATCCCTACACGGCTGTCGGCCGTGTCCTGATCGACCGCGGCATCATTCCTAGGGAACAGATGTCGATGCAGAAGATCAGGGAATGGATGGAACAGAATCCTGAGGCGGCGAACGACGTGAGGCGGCAGAACCGGTCCTACGTTTTCTTCCGCGAAGTGCAGCTTTCCGACAAGGACGAGCCGGTCGGCGCGCAAGGCGTGCCGCTGACGCCGGGCCGGTCGATTGCGGTCGACAGCGCGCTGCATGTGTACGGCACGCCCTTCTTCATCGAGGGCGAGCTGCCGATCGAATCCGCGCAGGCCAAGACGCCGTTTCATCGGCTGATGATCGCGCAGGACACCGGCTCGGCGATCGTGGGTCCCGCCCGCGCCGATCTCTACTTCGGCGCCGGCGCCGAAGCCGGCAAGGTCTCTGGCCGCCTGCGGCACAACATGCACTTCGTGATGCTGGTGCCGAAGGGTCTCGATCCGGTCGCGCGCGGCCGCAAGATGCCGTTGCCCGACCCACGACCGTCCGAGCAGATCGCGAAATTGTTTCCGCAAAATAATGCGGCGAAGAATGAGCCGAACGGACCGGCAAAGGAGCAGGTCAAAGAACAAGCCAAGGATCAGATCAAGGAACAGACGCAGGATCAAAAGGCCATCGCGCCTGTGGCGCCTTCGACCGTCGCGCAGGCGACCGGCGCCGCTCCGCAAGTCGTGCCGCTGCCCGCGCCGCGGCCGCAAGAGGCTCCGGCTGCCGAGCGGCCGCATCAGTTCAGGCGTTCTCATCGCCAATGAAACGTCCGGGCTCTTTTTCCATTGCGGATCTATCCGCACCCCGCCGCAGGCGCGCCTTGAGCGAAGAGGAGCGCGCGCTATGGGAGAGCGTCGCAAGCCAGGTCAAGCCGTTGCGGAAGAAATCCCGCCCGGCGAAGCCCCAACCTGCCGAGCTTCCGCCGGCGCCCACCACCATTCGTCCGAAGGCACTGGCTAAAGCGCCGCCCTCTGTTGCCATCGCCAAACCCAGCAAGAGGCCGCCGGTGCCACCGCTGGCCCCGCTCGGCCGTCGCGAACGGTCGAGGCTGTCGCGGGGCATGAGTGAAATCGATGCTCGGCTCGACCTGCACGGGATGACGCAAAGCCGCGCCCATCGCGCGCTGCTGGGATTTCTCCAGCGCGCGCATCATGAGGGACTGACCTTTGTGCTGGTGATCACGGGCAAGGGCACCGCGGCCGGCGGCGAGTCCGAACGTGGCGTGCTACGCCGCCAGGTGCCGCATTGGCTGAGCCTGCCGGAATTTCGCGCGCTCGTGGTAGGATTCGAGCAGGCGCATATCGGCCATGGCGGCGAGGGCGCGCTTTACGTGCGCGTCAGGCGCGCACGGGCGTAAGATAGTCCCGTCGCCGGGACCATCGATACATCAGCAGACTACAGAATGAACCGGCTGAGATCGGCGTTCTTGGCGAGATCGCCGACATGCTTCTTCACGTAGTCGGCGTCGACCTGCACCGTCTCGCCATTGCGGTCCGGCGCGGTGAAGGAAATCTCGTCCAGTACGCGCTCCATCACCGTCTGCAGGCGGCGCGCGCCGATGTTTTCCACGGTGGAATTGACGGCGACCGCGACGTCGGCGAGCGCATCGATCGCGCCATCGGTGATGTCGAGCGTCACGCCTTCGGTCTTCATCAGCGCCACGTATTGCTTGATCAACGACGCTTCCGGCTCGGTCAGGATGCGCCGCATGTCGTCGCGCGTCAGCGCCTGCAGCTCGACCCGGATCGGCAGGCGGCCCTGCAACTCCGGCAACAGATCCGAGGGCTTTGCGATGTGGAACGCGCCGGAGGCAATGAACAAGATGTGGTCGGTTTTCACCGCGCCATGCTTGGTCGATACCGTGGTACCTTCGATCAGGGGCAACAGATCGCGCTGCACGCCTTCGCGCGAGACGTCGCCGCCGACGCGGTTGTCGCGCACGCAGATCTTGTCGATCTCGTCGAGGAAGACGATGCCGTTGTTCTCGACGGCGGTGATCGCCTCCTGCACGAGCTGATCGTTGTCGAGCAGCTTGTCGGATTCCTCGTTGACGAGAATATCGTGCGAGCCGGCGACCGTCAGCCGTCGCGTTTTGGTGCGGCCGCCGAGCTTGCCGAAGATATCGCCGATGGAGATCGCGCCCATCTGCGCGCCCGGCATGCCCGGAATTTCGAACATCGGAAACCCACCCGAGGATTGCGTCTCGATCTCGATTTCCTTGTCGTTGAGCTCGCCGGCGCGCAGCTTGCGGCGGAAGGAATCGCGTGTCGCGGCACTCGAATTGGCGCCGACCAGTGCATCGAGAACCCGCTCTTCGGCGGCGAGCTGGGCACGGGCGTGAACGTCCTTGCGCTTGCGCTCGCGCACCTGAGCAATTGCGACTTCGACGAGGTCTCGGACGATCTGCTCGACGTCGCGGCCGACATAGCCGACCTCGGTGAATTTGGTGGCCTCGACTTTGATGAAGGGTGCGCTCGCAAGCTTCGCCAGGCGGCGTGCGATCTCGGTCTTGCCGACGCCGGTCGGCCCGATCATCAGGATGTTCTTCGGCAGGACCTCTTCGCGCAGGCCGTTATCGAGCTGCTGCCTGCGCCAGCGGTTGCGGAGCGCGATGGAAACCGCGCGCTTGGCGTCGGCCTGGCCGACGATGAAACGATCCAGTTCGGAGACGATTTCACGAGGAGAGAAGTCTGTCATGGGGCTCTAGCTAGGATGGGAATGGGACCGGAACAAGCCGCTTCAATCGTGAACCATAGGTAATGCAGGGCCCATCCGGGATCTTGCAGTCTGGGAGCGTAGCATCGGCGCGGCTAGCCGCTTTGCAGCGTCTCGATGGTCACGTTGCGGTTGGTAAAGACGCAGATGTCCGCGGCGATATCCAGCGACCGGCGCACGATGGCCTCGGCATCCTTTTCCGAATCGACCAATGCCCGGGCCGCGGCCAGGGCATAGTTGCCGCCAGAGCCGATCGCCATCACGCCGGCCTCGGGCTCCAGCACGTCACCGGTGCCGGTCAGCACCAGGGAGACGTCCTTGTCGGCGACGATCATCATCGCCTCCAACCGCCGCAAGTAACGGTCGGTGCGCCAATCCTTGGCGAGCTCAACGGCGGCGCGGGTGAGCTGCCCCGGATATTGCTCGAGCTTGTTCTCCAGCCGCTCGAACAGGGTGAAAGCATCTGCGGTCGCGCCGGCAAAGCCGCCGATGACGTCGCCCTTGCCGAGCCTGCGGACCTTCTTGGCGTTGGACTTGATGACGGTCTGGCCGATCGAGACCTGGCCGTCGCCGCCGATCACGACCTTACCGCCCTTGCGTACGGTTACGATGGTCGTGCCGTGCCAGACCAGCGGCTCATTGGGTGATGATTGCATGGGATACCTCATTGGGCCCTGATTTAGGCGTTGGCGGGCTCCCTTACAATCAGGGGCCGGTCACCATAGGCGGAAGTTCAGCTCTGGTCGGCCCATCCCGAGAGTGGCGAAGGGGCCATCCGCCTGTTAAAAGGGCCGCGCTTTTGAACCCAGGAAATCCCCTTTTCATGCGCAGCGCCACCATCAAGCGTAAGACCAAGGAAACCGACATCGAGGTGAGTGTAAACCTCGACGGCACCGGCGCGTCCAGCGTCTCGACGGGCATCGGTTTCTTCGACCATATGCTGGATCTGCTGGCGCGCCATTCCCGCATCGATGTCAGCGTGAAGGCGGTGGGCGACCTTCATATCGACCACCACCACACGACCGAGGACGTCGGCATTGCGCTCGGCCAGGCCGTGAAGCAGGCGCTCGGCGGCATGGCCGGGATCACCCGCTATGCCTCGGTGCACATGCCGATGGACGAGACGCTGTCGCGCGTGGCGATCGACATTTCGGGGCGGCCGTTCCTGGTGTTCAAGGTGGCGTTTCCGCGCGACAAGATCGGCGCCTTCGATACCGAACTGGTGCGCGAGTGGTTCAACGCTTTTGCCATGAATGCGGGCGTGACTTTGCATGTCGAGACCCTATATGGCGAGAACAGCCATCATATCGCCGAATCCTGCTTCAAGGGTCTGGCGAGGGCGCTAAGGACGGCCGTTGCGATCGACCCGCGCGCTGCGGGCGAAGTGCCGTCCACCAAGGGTCAGCTCGGCGGCTGACCGCGTTTGGTCGGCTGATCGGAGAGATGCGATGCCGGTCTATACAGTTCATGCTCCCACGGCGAACGGAGCCGATCTCCGCGCCACCGATCAGTTCGTCTTCGTGCGCGACGGCTTCCATTTCTGGGCGGCGCTGTTCGCGCCGCTCTGGCTGATTTGGCATCGGCTGTGGCTGGCGCTTGTCGGCTGGGTGATCGTGGTCGTCGCGCTCGACCTGGCACTGCGACGATTGGGCGCGGGATCCGCGGCGATCTTCTTGGCCGATCTCATCCTGGCCATCTTGATGGGTTTCGAAGCCGGGAGTTTGCGGCGCTGGACTTTGTTGCGGCATCATTGGCGGCAGCTCGACGTCGTCGTGGCCGATGATGAAGAAGCGGCCGAACGGCGCTTTTTCGACCGCTGGGCCGCCAAGCAGCGCGGCATCGTCAACGACCAGCAGGCGGTTGATCGCGGCGCGCCGCCGCCGACGCGCGACGTTCCCGGTCAATCATTCTCAAAGTCGCCCTCGCTGCCGGGGAGCGGCATTATCGGATTGTTCCCGGAGCCGGGAGGACAACGATGAGCGTTGTCGCCATCATCGATTACGGCTCAGGCAATCTGCACTCGGCCGCCAAGGCTTTTGAGCGCGCCGCCAGAAGCGCCGAACACCCCGATCGAATCGTGGTCACCCGCGATCCCGACACTGTGTATCGGGCCGACCGCATCGTGCTGCCCGGCGTCGGTGCATTCGCTGATTGCCGCCGCGGGCTGGATGCGCTGGACGGCATGCTTGAAGCGCTGACCGAAGCGGTGCGCCAGAAAGCGCGGCCGTTCTTCGGTATCTGCGTCGGCATGCAATTGATGGCGACGCGCGGCAAGGAACATGTCGTCACCGACGGTTTCAACTGGATCGACGGCGACGTAGAAAAGATTTCGCCGCGCGACGAAGCCTTAAAGATTCCCCACATGGGCTGGAACACGCTCGATCTGGCGCATGAGCATCCGGTGCTGGAGCGCCTGCCGCTGGGGCCGAAGGGCCGCCATGCCTATTTCGTGCACTCCTATCACCTCAACGCCGCCAATGAGGCGGACGTGCTGGCGCGCGCCGATTACGGCGGGCCGGTCACGGCGATCGTGGCCAAGGACACCGCGATCGGCACCCAGTTTCATCCGGAGAAGAGCCAGCGCTTTGGCCTCGCTCTGATCTCCAATTTCCTGAAGTGGAAGCCGTGATCCTCTTCCCCGCGATAGACCTGAAGAACGGCCAGTGCGTGCGGCTCGAGCAGGGCGACATGGCCCGCGCCACGGTCTTCAACCTCGATCCCGAGGCGCAGGCGCGCAGCTTTGGCACGCAGGGGTTCGAATATCTGCACGTCGTCGATCTCGATGGTGCGTTTGCCGGCAAGCCGATGAACGCCCATGCGGTCGAGGCGATGCTGAAGGCGATCACGATCCCGGTGCAGCTCGGTGGCGGCATCCGCGATCTCGCGACGGTCGAGGCCTGGCTCGGTAAGGGGATTTCGCGGGTGATCATCGGGACCGCGGCGGTGCGCGATCCCGAACTGGTCAAGAGCGCTGCGAAAAAACATCCCGGCCGGGTCGCGGTCGGGCTCGATGCGCGCGACGGCAAGGTCGCCGTCGAAGGCTGGGCGGAGACTTCACAGGTCACCGCATTGGAGATCGCGCAACGCTTCGAGGACGCCGGCGTCGCCGCCATCATCTTCACCGATATCTCCCGCGACGGGCTGCTGAAAGGTCTCAATCTCGATGCGACCATTGCGCTCGCCGAGCGTATCTCGATCCCCGTCATCGCCTCGGGTGGTCTCGCCTCGATCGAGGATGTGAAGGCCCTGCTGTCGCCGCGCGCGAAGAAACTGGCCGGGGCGATCGCGGGCCGCGCGCTCTACGATGGGCGTCTTGATCCTGCCACGGCGCTGGCGCTGATTCGCGATGCGCGCGGCAGGGCTTGAGGGGGTTTTCGATGTTCAAGGTGCGCGTCATTCCCTGCCTCGATGTCAAGGATGGACGAGTGGTCAAGGGCGTCAACTTTGTCGACCTGCGCGATGCCGGCGATCCCGTGGAAGCGGCCATCGCCTACGACGCCGCCGGCGCCGACGAGCTTTGCTTCCTCGACATCACGGCGACTCACGAGAACCGCGGCATCATGCTGGACGTGGTCCGGCGCACTGCGGAGGCCTGCTTCATGCCGCTGACGGTTGGCGGCGGGGTTCGCACCATCGAGGATATCAAGACCCTGCTGCGCTCAGGGGCGGACAAGGTCTCGATCAACTCGGCCGCGGTGGCCAGGCGCGAATTCGTGAGGGAAGGCGCGGAAAAGTTCGGCGAGCAGTGCATCGTGGTGGCGATCGACGCCAAGCGCGTCAAGCGTCCGGGCGGTTCGGAACGCTGGGAGATCTTTACCCATGGCGGGCGCAATTCGACCGGGATCGACGCGATCGAATACGCCCAGGAGGTGGTTTCGCTGGGTGCCGGCGAAATCCTCTTAACCTCGATGGACCGCGACGGTACCCGACAGGGCTTTGACATCCCGCTGACGCGGGCGATCGCCGACAGCGTTCCCGTGCCTGTGATCGCCTCTGGCGGGGTGGGCAACCTGGATCACCTGGTGGAGGGTATCCGCGAAGGACACGCGACGGCTGTGCTGGCGGCTTCGATCTTCCATTTCGGGGAATTTACCATCCGAGAGGCGAAGGACCACATGGTCCGCGCCGGGCTGCCGATGCGGCTGGATCCCTGACGACTCCACGTCACAAAAGTGCTACATCAGCGCGCGGAGAACGGCGCTTGCCGGGTGAGGCGCGCCTTTGAGTTACGGTGATGTCGCGTTTTACCATTCATGACCTGGCCGCCACCATCGATGCCCGCGCCGCATCGGGGGGAGAGGCGTCCTATACCAAGAAGCTGCTCGACAAGGGCGCCGAGCACTGCGCCAAGAAGCTCGGCGAGGAGGCGGTCGAGACTGTGATCGCCGCGATCGAAAACAACCGCGCGCACCTCATCGCCGAAAGCGCCGATCTTATTTACCACCTGCTGGTGCTGTTGAAATCGCGTGGCCTCAAGCTTGAGGACGTCGAAGCCGCACTCGCGCAGCGAACGTCAATGTCCGGATTGGAAGAGAAAGCGTCGCGCAAGCGCGACTAGGAACGAGAGGCGGCCTCATGGACATACGCGCCCCCGACCAGAGATATAATCCATATCGCATTTTCACGCGCGAACAGTGGGCGGAGCTGCGCAACGACACGCCGATGACGCTGGAGCCCGGCGAGTTCGACAAGCTGCGTTCGATGCACGACCGCCTCGACGTCAAGGAGGTCGAGGAGATCTATCTTCCGCTATCGCGCCTGCTCTCGATCTATGTCGACGCCACCCAGAGGCTCTATTACGCGCAGCGGCAATTCTTGGGGATTCGGGACCGCAAGGTGCCCTACATCATCGGCGTGGCCGGATCGGTCGCAGTCGGTAAGTCCACCACCGCGCGCGTGCTGCAGGCGATGCTGGCGCGCTGGTCGCCGCGGCCGAAGGTCGAAATGGTGACGACGGACGGATTTCTCTATCCCAAGGCTGTGCTCGAGCAGCAGGGCTTGATGCAGAAGAAGGGTTTTCCCGAGAGCTACGATCTGCCGCTCTTGCTGTCATTCCTAAGCGACATCAAGTCCGGGCGAGCCAAGGTGCGCGCGCCCGTCTATTCGCATTTGACCTACGACATCGTGCCGAACGAATGGACCGAGGTCGACCGGCCGGACATCCTCATCGTCGAGGGCGTCAATGTGCTGCAGACCGGTCCCTTGCCGCGCGACGGCAAGGCCGTGCCCGTCGTCTCGGACTTCTTCGATTTCTCGGTTTATATCGACGCCGACGAGCCTGTGCTGCGGCAATGGTTTGTGAGGCGTTTCCTGGCGCTGCGCGATACCGCTTTCCACGATCCCAGGTCCTATTTCCATCGCTACGCGCTGCTCTCGGACGAGGAAGCCACCGCCACCGCCATAGCGATCTGGGAGCGCACCAACCTTGCCAATCTCGAAGACAACATCCTGCCGACGCGGCCGCGCGCGACCTTGATCCTGAAGAAGGGCGCCGACCACGTCGTGGAGACGGTGGCCTTGCGGCGGCTGTAACCGTCATTACGAGGAGCGGAGCGAGGAAGCAATCCAGACTGCATCCGCGGAGAGCGTCTGGATTGTTTCGGGCGAGCGTTCGCGCGGCCCGGTGGCTCGCACTGACGGGAGAGAACAGCCTCTACGCCACCACATGCCGTGCCGCTACCAATCCGCTCAAAGCTTCCTCCAGCTTTTCGCGATCGAGCGGCTTGATCAAGAAACCATCCATTCCCGACTCGAAACAGGCATAGCGATCTTCCACCAGCGTATTGGCGGTGAGCGCCAGGATCGCCGTGCGCGGCCCCGCCTGCCCGGCTTCATGGGTGCGGATGCGCTTGGCTGCGCCGATGCCATCGAGCTTCGGCATCTGGATGTCCATCAGCACGAGGTCGTAAGGCGTGCCGGCTGATTTCGCAGCCAGCCAGGATTCCAGTGCCGCTTCGCCGTCGGTGGCGATCACAGCCCGATGTCCAAGCTTCGCGAGCAGCGACCGCATCAGAAGCGCGTTGATCTCGTTGTCTTCGGCAACCAGAATCGACAGACTTTTGGTCGCATTCTCCTGGGTCGGTGTTACCCCGTCGGCGACTTCGGCCAGACCGTCGGCGCCGAGCGCGGGTGCCGTAACCTCGGGCGGCAGCATCAGACGCGCGGCAAGGGAGGCAGCCCGCAGCGGTTTGACAAGATAACCCGTGAAGGCGCTGGACATGCTTTCGTGCCGCGTTGCCGGGGTGACCATCAGCAGCCGGAGCATGGCGTGACGCCGCGCGGCCTCGCCCAGTGCTTCGATCGCGTCGGTGCCGAGCGCGTGGTCGATCAACACCGCGTGCCAGGAGCGTTCGGGCAACAATGCCTGCGCCACGTCCGGATCTGAAACCAGGCAAGTCCGGCCGCCCCAACGCTGCAGCCGCCGCGATACCAGCGAGGCCTCGATGCCTTGCGCAGTGACCAGCATGATCGACCGCCCCGCAAGCTCAGGCGCGGCGAAGGCCGGCTGCGCGGCGGCCTCGGCGGCCGGCAGCGGCAGCGAGACCTCGAAGGTCGAGCCAGCCCCCAGCTGGCTCTGAAGCGTGACTCGACCGCCCATGCGTTTGACGATGCGTTCGGAAATGCTCAATCCGAGTCCGGTGCCGCCGAAATGTCTGGCGATCTGGTCATCGGCCTGCTCGAACTCGCGGAAGATCCGCTCCCGCGCTTCCGGCGCGATGCCGATGCCGGTGTCGCGCACGATGAAGCTGATTTCATTCGACCAGGTCCCCGGCTCTGCGACCAAGGTCACCCCGCCGTTTGCGGTGAACTTGATGGCGTTGCCGGCGAGGTTGAGCAGCACCTGCCGCAAGCGCGCCGCGTCGCCAACCACTTGCGTCGGCAAGCGCTCGTCGACGTAAGCTGCGATCTCGAGCTGCTTTGCCTGCGCACGCGGCGCCAACAGTTCGGTGATCTCTTCGACCAGGGCGGTCAGGGCGAAGGGGCGTTGTTCGAGATCGATCTTGCCGGCCTCGATCTTGGAGAAATCGAGCAGCTCCTCGATCAGCAACAGCAGCGCCTCGCCCGACGTCTTCACCGCCTTCGCATAGGTCATCTGTTCCGGGGTCAGCGGCGTGTCGAGCAGCAGGCCGCTCATGCCGATGATGCCATTGAGCGGCGTGCGGATCTCGTGACTGGCCATCGCGAGAAAACGCGACTTGGCGCGGTTGGCCGCGTCCGCCTGGTCGCGGGCCTCGGCGAGCGCGCGTTCGGTCTCGGTGCGGTCGGTGACGTCACGGCCGACGCATTGCAGCTCCGCCGGCCGGCCGGCATCGGCGCGGACGAGGCCTTCGCGCCAGGCGATCCATTTCGGACCCAAGGGCGTTGCGATCTTCTGATCATGAGTTCGCGTGCCGTTCGGCTCAAGTGCGCTGTCGCCCTGTTCGAGAACCGGGAGCGCAAAACGGCTGCCGATCAGCTCCTCGCGCAGTCGGCTCGCAAGTTCGCAGAAGGCGTCATTGGCGAAGGTGATGCATCCGCCCGCATCGCGCATCACGATCAGGTCGCCCTGCTGTTCGAACAGATTGCGGGCGCGCTCCTCGGCTTCCTGCAATTCCCAATTGCGGTCGGCCAGTCCTTCATTGTGCAGAGCGATCTTGCGGAGCTTCTTGCGCAGCCAGCGCAACCTGATGCTCAGCGTCGCGAGTGCAACGCAGGCGATCGCAAACAGAAAGCTCGCGCCGATCGCAAAGGCGTGCGCGTCATAATATTTCGATCGGCTGCCGTCGATGAATCCGTAAGCGCCGCCGAAGACGGCGGAAAAGATCATGAAGGAGCGAACGGAAGAGATGAGCCAACGATGCCGCCGCGCGAAACGGCGCAAGCGCAATTTGATCCGGAAAGGTCTTTCCATCGCCGACCACCTTCAGCTCGTGCTGCGCGCACGCACGCTGCCCCGCGCACGAACGATGCCGGGCCGACGCTTGCAAAGTCTTTGAAGCGCGCCCACTTGGCGCAAGCACGATGCGAACAGGGTTGATGAAGGGTTAAGGACGACTTCAGAGCGCGGCGGCAAGGCGCGGGCGTTCCCCGTGCGCGCCGACGATCAGCGCGGCGGCCTCGCGAAGCGAGAAGTGCCTGGATCTGACGAAGATGCGATAATCGGCCGCGCCGCCATGCGAAATGTAGATCACGGGAGCGGAGGCCGAGGGCTGCGCGGACAGCGCGACAAATTGCGTCGCGTTTGCTTTGCAGGTGTTCTCCTCGGCGTCATCGATATCGTCGATCACGGCGAAGTCCGCGTTGGCCGCGCTGTCGGTGACGCCGACCCGCACGGTTGCAAGCGAGGGATCGTCGGTGAAGCTGACATGGAGGTCGGCGTGCCAGGGAGCGGATCCGATCTCGAGCGTCGTCGCACCGACCGCGATGCAGGGACGCGGACGCTCGAATGCTTGAACGCCGGCCAGGATTGCACCCGCGACCAAAGGAACCGCCGAGACCAGAATCGTGAAACGCAACTTGAAACGCAACATCAGGGCACTCACTCGACCAAGGCCGCAAAAGGCGCGCGGCTTATGGTTGGCGGAGCGTAAAGAAAACTCGTTACCGGCTGGTTGATGCGCAACGTGATCCCTGAACGTCGCTCACGCGGCGTGCCTGACGTCCTCGGCCAATGCCCGATAGGACAGGGCTTCGGCGAGATGCAGCCGGCCGATCTTGTCAGCGCCGTCGAGATCGGCGAGCGTTCGCGCAACCCGGAGCACGCGGTGATAGCCGCGCGCGGACAGGCGCATGGTTTCGGCGGCATCGCGCAGCAGTTTTTGTCCTTGCGCGTCGGTCTGCGCGACCTCTTCCAGTAACGAGGCCGGCGCCTCCGCATTGGTGCGGACCTGCGGCAGTCCGGCCGCCGCATAGCGGGCGCGCTGGATGTCGCGCGCGGCCGCGACGCGGGCGGCGACTTCGGCCGAGCCTTCCGCCGGCGGCGGAAGAATCAGGTCGGCCGCGGTCACCGCCGGCACCTCGATGCGCAGGTCGATGCGGTCCATCAACGGCCCCGAAATGCGCATCTGATAATCGGCGGTGCAGTGGTCGATCTGCGCGCGCTTGCAGGAATAGCCGGGCTCGAAGGCACGGCCGCAGCGGCACGGGTTCATCGCGGCAACGAGCATGAAACGCGCAGGATAGGTCACGCGGTGATTGGCGCGGGAGACCGAGACCTCGCCGTTTTCCAGCGGCTGGCGCAGCGAATCCAATACGCGCGGGTCGAACTCCGGCAGCTCATCCAGGAACAGCACGCCCTGATGGGCGAGCGAGATCTCGCCGGGCCTCGCGCGCACTCCGCCGCCGGTCAGCGCGGCCATGCTGGCGGAATGATGGGGGCTGCGGAAGGGCCGTCGCGAGGTCAGCGCCCCGCCCTGGATTTCGCCGGCGACCGAGGCGATCAT
This sequence comes from Bradyrhizobium sp. ARR65, assembly GCF_000472385.1. Classification (GTDB taxonomy): domain Bacteria; phylum Pseudomonadota; class Alphaproteobacteria; order Rhizobiales; family Xanthobacteraceae; genus Bradyrhizobium. The sequence continues at coordinate 33,053 of NZ_AWZU01000042.1, read as the reverse complement.
CGACACTTCCAAGAGTTCAGAGGGCGTCAGCGGCGGCAGGATCGAGGGAAGCCGCGCCGCCAGCATCGATTTGCCGGCGCCGGGCGCGCCGATCATCAGGAGGTGGTGGCCTCCGGCCGCCGCGATCTCGAGCGCACGCTTGGCGCTTTCTTGTCCCTTGATGTCCCGAAGATCGAGCGAGGAGGCCTGCTCTTCATGGATTTTGGGCTGCGGGCGCGACAGGACCTGGGTGCCCTTGAAGTGGTTGGCGATTTGAATCAGGGAATTCGCGGCGATGATCTGGATGTCCGGGCTGGCCCAGGCCGCCTCCGCGCCGCAAGCGGCGGGACAAATCAGCCCTTCCTCGCGCGCGTTGGCGCCGATTGCAGCCGGCAGCACGCCCGCGACCGCGGCGATCGACCCGTCCAACCCGAGCTCGCCAAGCACGGTGAAGCCGTTCAAGGCATCCGGCGGGATCGCCCCGATTGCCGCCATCAGGCCGAGCGCGATCGGCAGGTCGTAATGGCTGCCTTCCTTCGGCAGATCGGCAGGCGCGAGATTGACGGTGATTCGCCGCGCCGGCAGCGCGAGGCCCGAAGCGATCAGGGCCGAGCGCACCCGCTCGCGCGCCTCCGAGACCGCCTTGTCGGGCAGGCCAACGATCGTGAACGCCGGAAGGCCCGGCGCGACCTGCACCTGCACATCGACCGCACGGGCCTCAATGCCCTCAAAGGCAACCGTTGAAACGCGCTGGACCATGCCGCCCCGCCCCGCCGCGACTCTTCTTCGCAATTCAAGGTAGCGGAAAACCGCTCCCCTGGCAAGAACATTACGGGAACGATGAGGCCCTGCGCCGGGGAAGAAGCCCCGCCCAGGCGAAGCCGGGCGGACGGGACGGCGGCGTACGCCGCCCCGTATAGCATCCCGTTCAAAGCAGCATCTGCATCGGCTGCGGGAGGTAGTGGAAGCCCTCGCCGCTTTTCACGACATGACCGAGGCCCGGCCATGGGTAATGGTAGGACATGACCATGATCTTGTTGGCCGCCAGCATGTCCAGCATCCTCACCCGGCTTTCCGCCGCCTGCTTCGGGTCCGTGTCATAGGAAAATTCCATGCGCGGCCTTTCCATCAGCAGGATCTGGTGGTGGGTGAGATCGCCGAGGAACGCGAACGACTTGTCGCCCGACGAGATCATGAAAATGTGGTGGCCGACAGTGTGTCCCGGTGCGGCGAGTGCCTGGATGCCCGGCAAGAATTCCTGGCCGTCCCTATAGAACACCAGGCGGTCGCGCACGGGCAGCAGGTTCTTGCGCGCATGCACGACGAACTCCTTGAGCGGCCCGCTCATCCGGCCTTCGTCGGTCCAGTAGTCGAAATCGCTTTGCGCGATGTAGTACTGGGCGTTCGGGAACAGCACCTTGCCGCTCCCATCGACCACGCCGCCGATGTGATCGATATGGGCGTGCGTGAACACGACAGCGTCGATGTCCTCCGGCTTGATGCCGGCCTCCGCCATGCTCTTCTGCTGCCGCCCCGTGGTCGGACCAAAGGTCCTGGCCGTTCCCATGCCGGTGTCGAACAGCACGAGCTTGTCGCCCGTGTTCACGACCGGCGAGTTCTGCTCGAGCACGATGTTGTCGGGGTTGAGGAAATTGTCCGTGAGCATCTTCTTGATTTCATCGTCGGACGCGCCGGTGAAGGTGCCTTTGGGATTACCGAGTGGCAGCGGCCCATCCGACACCACCGTCACCTCGGCATCGCCAAGCATGAAGCGATGGAAATAGGGCGACTGGGTGCCGAGTTTGGGTTCGCGCGCCAATGCATTGCCGGAGAACAGGGTCGTTGCGCCAAGGCCGGCGGTGAGTGCGAACAAGGATCGCCGTGAAACAGGATATGTCATGCGTCTTCCTCCACATTCCTATTTGTGACGTCATCGAGCGACGACGTCGTATCCGGACGGGCCTACCCGTCCAGATTGTGGAGGCTGAGACCGCTTTGGGGCCTTTGGAGGGCGCTCGCTTTGAAAGCGGCAAGATCAGGTTTTTGTGCTTGCGCGCTTTGCCTCGATGACGTCCCAGATCTTGGCGGCGATATCCGGACCACCAAGCCGCGAGATGGCGCGAATGCCCGTCGGCGATGTCACGTTGATCTCGGTGAGATAGCCGTCGATCACGTCGATGCCGACGAAGATGAGGCCGCGCTCCCGGAGCGCCGGTCCAATGGTCGCGCAGATTTCCCGTTCGCGCTTGGTGAGATCGGTCGCCGTTGCCGCCCCGCCGCGCACCATGTTGGAGCGCAAATCATCCGCGGCCGGAACCCGGTTGACGGCGCCTGCAAATTCGCCGTCGACCAGAATGATGCGCTTGTCGCCTTTCTTCACCTCGGGCAGGAAACGCTGGATCACCCAGGGCTCCTTGAACGTCACCGAGAACATGTCGTAGAGCGAGCCGAAATTCATGTCCTGCGGCATGACGCGGAACACCGCGGCTCCGCCATAGCCGTGCAACGGTTTCATGACGACCGGGCCATGGGTGTCGCGGAACGCGTTGATCTCGTCGAGGTCGCGCGAGATCAGCGTCGGCGGCATCAATTGCGGGAAATCCATCACGAACAGCTTTTCCGGCGCATTGCGCACGGCCACGGGATCGTTGACCACCAGTGTCCTGGGCTGCAGTCGCTCGAGGAAATGCGTTGAGGTGATATAGGCGAGATCGAACGGCGGGTCCTGCCTGAGGAGGATCACGTCAAACGCGTTAAGCGGCTCGCGCCGGGGCTCGCCAAGGGTGAAGTGATTGCCGGGCTCGTCACGTACGGTGAGGACCTGGACGGGGGCGACCAGCTCATCGCCCAACAGCGACAGCTTGTCGGGGGTGTAATACGAAAGCCCATGACCGCGCTTTTGCGCCTCCAGCAGCAATGCGAAGGTCGAATCGCCACGGATATTGATGCGCGCGATGGGATCCATCTGGACGGCGACGTTCAATTTCATTGGCGGGGTCCGTGAGCTCGAGAGGAGGATGTCTTTTAGGGGCTGGCGTCGAATGCTGCTAGCACATGGCGCGGCAAATGCCGCGGCGCAATCAGCATGGCATCAAAGCGCAGCTCCAATTCCGCATGCTCGGGATGCGCCACTAGCCAGGCTTGCGCGGCATCGATGATACGGGCCTGTTGACGTGGCGTCACCGCGAACGCCGCGTCATCGAGCGTGGCGCGGGCCTTGACCTCGACAAAGGCGAGCAGATTGCGTCGCTTCGCGACGATGTCGATCTCGCCATGGGGCGTGCGAAAGCGCTTGGCGAGGATGCGATAGCCCTTGGCCATCAGATACGCTGCCGCACGGCTTTCCGCCGACAGCCCAGTGCGAAACGCGGCCACGCGCGCGGGCGAGGCCGGTCTGGCGGCTATGTCCGCCGGTGGCGGGCCGTCACGTTTGGTCATGGTCCGTCTTCACGCTTTTGGCGAGCTCCAGCGCGCGGGCATAGACCTCGCGGCGCGGCCGGCCCGATACTTCCACCGCTTGCGCCACCGCATCTTTCAAACTGGAATGGGCAAGCGCGTCGCGGAGGAGCTCGTCCACCGCTTCGGCGCTCATGGCTTGCGCAGCCACATCCGGCGGCCCGATCACCAGCACGAACTCGCCGCGCGTCTCGAGCTGGTCCGCTCCCGCTGCCAGCTCCGCAAGCGGCGCGCGGGTCACCTGTTCGTGCAGCTTGGTCAGTTCGCGGCAGATCGCCGCTTCGCGTGCACCCATGATCCCGGCGAGATCGGCAATCGTCTCCTGCACGCGATGACCTGATTCGAACACCACAAGCGTCGCGTCGATGCGGGCGAGTTCCGCCAGCCGCGCGCGGCGCGCGGCCTGCTTCGGCGGCAAAAAGCCGGTAAAGAAAAACCGGTCGGTAGGCAGCGCCGCCAGCGAGAGCGCCGTCAGGATTGAGGAGGGCCCTGGTATCGCGGTGACGGCATAGCCGGCCGCGCAGACCTCCCGAACCAGCTTGAAGCCCGGATCGGAGATCAGGGGCGTGCCGGCATCCGAGACCAGCGCGACCGCTTCGCCCTCGCGAAGTCGTTCCAGGAGTTTCGGCCGGGCGCTTGCCGCGTTGTGCTCATGGTAGGGCGTGAGCTCCGCCGAAATAGAGTAACGTTCCAGGAGCCTGTGGGTGATGCGGGTATCCTCGCAGGCGATCAGGTCCACGCCGGCCAGGGTTTCCAAGGCGCGCAGGGTAATGTCGCCGAGATTGCCGATCGGGGTTGCCACGAGATAAAGGCCGGCGGGCGGCTTGGGCGCCGACAAAACATGCCCCCCGATGGAAAACTCGCGATGTCCCCCGCCAGCTTGCGTATTTATCGGAGCCGTTTTTGCGCGCATAATGCCGAGCTTAAAGGGGAGATGGTCTTGGCGCCACACTCGTGAGTGCTGCCCCATGCACGATGTAAAGCGGTGACAAGAGGCTGCAAACGGCAAGTTGCGGCGGCGCGGCAGTGCCATAATCCTTTGGTTCTGGTAAACCATTCGCTGACAATATGCCTTACTCCATGCCCTACTCCGTCCTCCTGATCCTTTTGGAGGAAGGTCTGGCCGCCCCCGGGCTCGGCCAAGCTAAGAGATCTAATGGTGGACCCGCTTAATCCCTGGTCTTTGTTTTCGGGTCCGCACGTCCCGCGGGTCACCCGGCGGGCGGCGCTAGGCCTCGTCCTCGGCGCTCCCGTGCTCAGCGCCTGCACCGGCGCGCAGCAAAGCCTGAATCAGTTTTCCAATTCCTTCGGTTCCCAGCCCGCACCTGCCCCTGGCGGGCCGCCCCAGCAGCCGATGACGGCCGGCAACGGTCAGGTCAAGGTCGGCCTGATCCTGCCGCTCTCGGCGGCGGGCAACGCCGGGGTGGCGGCGCAATCGATGAAGAATGCCGCCGAAATGGCGCTGGCCGAGTTCCAGAATCCCAATATCCAGCTTCTGATCAAGGATGATGCCGGTACTGCGCAAGGAGCGGCCCAAGGTGCGCAACAGGCGCTGGACGAGGGCGCCGAGATCGTTCTCGGGCCGCTCTTTGCCGCTTCGGTTCCCGCGACGGCGCAGGTGACGCGCGCGCGCAACATCCCGGTGATCGCGTTCTCCACGGACTCCAGCATCGCCGGCCGCGGCGTTTATCTCCTGAGTTTTCTGCCGGAGTCCGACGTCAATCGCATCGTCGAATATGCCTCCTCGATTGGAAAGAGCTCCTTTGCCGCACTTCTGCCGGACAACGCCTACGGCAATGTGGTGGAAGCCGCATTCAAGCAGGCGGTCGGTAAACGCGGGGCCCGGGTGGCCGTGTTCGAAAGATATGGCGCCGACCGTGCAACGCCCGCACGCACGGTGGCGCAAGCGCTCGGCCAGGCCGACGCGCTTTTGCTCGCCGATGACGGTGATTCGGTGGTCGCGACGGCCGATGCGCTGACCGCGGCGGGCGCGAATTTGCGCAACATTCAGTTGCTCGGCACCGGGTTGTGGGACAATCCGCGCGTTTACGCCAGCGCTTCGCTGCAAGGAGGCCTGTTCGCGGCGCCCGATCCGTCCGGTTTCCGCGCCTTCTCCGGGCGCTACCGCACCCGATTCGGCTCCGAGCCCGTGCGGACCGCGACGCTAGCCTATGATTCGGTGGCACTCGTCGCGGCGCTGGCCAGGACGCAAGGGGGGCCGCGCTTCTCGTCGGAGGTGTTGACCAATCCCTCCGGCTTTGCCGGCATTGACGGTCTATTCCGCTTCCGCGCCGACGGTACCAATGAACGCGGCCTGGCCGTGATGCGCGTGGGCTCCGGCAGCAGCGTACCGGTCGCAGGATCGCCGAAGAGCTTTGGCGCTTAGGAAAAGATTACGCCGCGAGATCCGCCACCACGGCATCAAGCACGGGAAAGCCGGCCTGCGTGACGCGCAGCCGCCCATCGATTCCGACCGCGATCGCCCCCTCTTCGCGCAGCAGCGCGATGCGGCGCGGATCAAGCGGCCGGCCGGCCAGCGCGGCGTAGCGCCTGGGATCGATGCCTTCCGCAAGCCGCAGTCCCATCAGCAAGAACTCGTCGGCGCGTTCCTCGCTGTTCAGGCAATCGTCGATCACGACGCCATGGCCGTTTGCTTCGACGCGCATCAGCCAGGCCTCGGGGCGCTTTTCCGTCGCGGTCGCGTGCCTCGTGCCGTTGATATCGAGCCTGCCATGCGCGCCGGGGCCGATGCCGGCATATTCCTGGCCGCGCCAGTAAACCAGGTTGTGGCGGCATTCCGCGCCTTTGCGCGCGTGATTGGAAATTTCATACGCCGGCAGGTCGTGCCGCGCGCAGACCTCCTGCGTCACATCATAAAGCGCGCGTGCCGTCGATTCGCCCGGCGTCTTCAGTTTGCCGGCGGCGTGCAGGCCAAAGAAGGGCGTGCCCTCCTCGATCGTCAGTTGATAGAGCGACAGATGTTCCGCGGCCTCCGTGATCGCAAGCTGCAATTCCTCGGCCCACATCGCAGGTGTCTGTTCCGGCCGCGCGTAGATCAGGTCGAAGGAGTAACGCTCGAACGACTTGCGTGCGATGGCGACGGCATCCAGCGCCTCCCGCGCATTATGCAGCCGTCCGAGCGCTTTCAATGAGGTGTCGTCGAGGGCCTGCACGCCGAGCGAGACGCGATTGACGCCGGCACTTCGATAACCGGCAAAGCGCGTCGCTTCCACGCTGGTGGGATTGGCTTCCAGCGTCACCTCGACGTCGCGCGCGAGGTGCCAGGATTTACCGATCGCGTCCAGGATTGCGCCGACCGTCTGCGGCTGCATCAGCGAGGGCGTGCCGCCGCCGAGAAAGATCGAGGTGACGGTGCGGCCGGGGATGCGCTGAGCCGTGGTTTCCAATTCGCGCACAAAGGCGCGCGCAAAGCGCGCTTCATCGATCGCCGCGTGCCGCACATGGCTGTTGAAGTCGCAATAGGGACATTTGGAAAGGCAGAACGGCCAATGCACATACACGCCGAAGGCGGTCGGCGTCTGCGTGCCCTGCCCTACCCTAGCGCGCATCAAGGCAAATCTCCGCAAGCTTGACGAAGGCACGGGCGCGGTGCGACAGGCCCAGTCCCAACGGCGGCAGCCCGTGCTTTTCGACGCTGGTCATCTCGCCGAAGGTGCGATCGAAACCATCGGGCATGAACATCGGATCATAGCCGAAGCCGGCCGTGCCGCGCGGCGGCCAGACCAAGGTGCCGTCGGCGCGCGCCTCGACTTCCTCAATATGGCCGTCAGGCCAGGCAACGCAAAGCGCTGAGACGAAATGTGCGCGCCGCGTGTCGGGCGTGGTGGCGCCGCGCTCCTGCAACAGCCGTTCGATCTGCGCCATCGCCGTGTTGAAATCCTTATTCGGCCCGGCCCAGCGCGCGGAGAAGATGCCGGGCGCGCCGCCGAGCGCATCCACCGCAAGTCCGGAGTCGTCGGCGAAAGCGGGTAATTGCGCGGCCTTCGCCGCGGCGACTGCCTTGATCCGGGCATTGGCCGAGAACGTATCGCCGGTTTCGTCCGGCTCGGACAGCCCAAGCTCACCCGCCGAGACCGCCTCGACCCCATGCGGCGCCAAGAGCTCACGCATCTCGGCGAGCTTGCCGGGATTGTGGGTTGCGATGACGAGCTTGCCTTTGATCTGCCGATGCATGAGTTCTTTAAGCCACCGCCATCTTCTGCAGATCGACCAGCCGTGCCACGCCTTTGCGCGCGAGCGCCATCAGCGCGAGAAACTCGCTTTCCGAAAACGGCGTCTTTTCCGCGGTGCCCTGCACCTCGATGATGCGGCCGTCCCCGGTCATGACGAAATTGGCGTCGGTCTCCGCTTCGGAGTCCTCGGCGTAGTCGAGATCGAGCACGGGCGTGCCGTTATAGATGCCGCAGGAAATCGCCGCGACATTGTCGCGCAGCACGCCTGATTTCACCATGTTGCGCGCCTTCATCCAGTTGATGCAATCGGCGAGCGCGACCCAGGCGCCGGTGATCGATGCTGTCCGGGTGCCGCCGTCGGCCTGCAGCACGTCGCAATCGACCGTAATCTGACGTTCGCCCAAGGCTTCCAGATCGACGGTGGCGCGGAGCGAGCGGCCGATCAGGCGCTGGATCTCGACGGTGCGGCCGTTCTGTTTCCCGGCGGATGCCTCGCGGCGGGTCCGCTCCAGCGTCGCGCGCGGCAGCATGCCATATTCGGCGGTGACCCAGCCGCGGCCCTGGCCTTTCAGCCAGGGCGGCAGACGGTCTTCCAGGGTTGCCGTCACCAGCACGTGGGTGTCGCCGAATTTCACGAGGCATGAGCCCTCGGCATATTTGACAACGCCGCGTTCCAGGGTCACGGCGCGTAGTTCATCCGGGGCACGGCGGCTCGGCCGCATGGGAATCCTCCAAAGTCCGGCAAAGAAGGGTGACTCGCGGGAGCTTGTAGGAGGGGGACGGCAGGGCGGCAAGCCCTTAACTCGCCCGATCTCCCGCTTGTCAGAGGGCCCACAGACGAACAAATTATGGGCATGATCCGGAAACCGGACAGATCCTGCTCACGCAGAGACCGGAGCGCGGCCCTGCTCCAGGCCGCTTGATGGAGTGACGATTGGCCCAACACGATCCCATCCACCTGATGATGCCGCCTGCGGGGCTTGCGCAGCTCAATGAGCGGTCGCGGGAGATTTTTCGCCAAATTGTCGAAAGCTATCTCGCGACCGGGGAACCCGTCGGTTCGCGCAATGTCTCGCGGCTCATCGCCGTGCCGCTGTCGCCGGCCTCGGTGCGCAACGTCATGGCGGACCTGGAACAGCTCGGCCTGATCTACGCGCCGCATACCTCGGCCGGGCGCTTGCCGACGGAGCTCGGCTTGCGGTTCTTCGTCGACGCCTTGATGCAGATCGGCGATCTCACCGAGGACGAGCGGCAATCGATCCAGAGCCAGCTCGCGGCGGTCGGGCGCGCCCAATCCGTGGAGGCCGCGCTTGGCGAAGCCCTGACGCGTCTGTCAGGGCTGACGCGGGCCGCTGCCGTGGTGTTGACGCCGAAATCCAATGCGCGGCTGAAGCACATCGAGTTCGTGCGGCTCGAGCCGGAGCGCGCATTGGTCATTCTGGTCGGTGAGGATGGCCAGGTCGAGAACCGCGTGCTGACGCTGCCGCCGGGCGTGCCCTCTTCCGCGCTGACCGAAGCCTCCAACTTTCTCAATGCGCGGATCCGCGGCCGCACGCTCGCCGAAGCCCGGCTCGAGCTTGAGACCGCGCTGGCGCAAGCCCGTGCCGAGCTCGATCAGCTCACGCAGAAAGTGATTGCCGCGGGCCTTGCGAGCTGGTCCGGCGGCGAGAGCGACGATCGCCATTTGATCGTGCGCGGGCATGCCAACCTGCTCGACGATCTGCATGCGCTGGAAGACCTCGAGCGGGTCCGCCTCCTGTTCGACGATCTTGAGACCAAGCGCGGCGTGATCGATCTGCTCGGGCGCGCGGAGAGCGCCGAGGGCGTGCGCATCTTCATCGGATCGGAGAACAAGTTGTTCTCGCTGTCGGGCTCCTCCACCATCGTCGCGCCCTATCGCGATGCTGCCGGTCATATCGTCGGCGTGCTCGGCGTGATCGGGCCGACCCGGCTCAATTACGCGCGCGTGATTCCGACCGTGGACTATGCGGCGCGCATTGTCAGCCGGATCCTGGGCGGCTGACGCGAAGGGATCACGAGCGCTTGATTTTCGTCCCCCAAAGCACGATATCCCGCGCGGACCCCAAAGCCCTCAAGTCAACCCGAGCGATTTCTCGAAAAGGCCGTCTATGTCCGATTCCGAGTTTAAGAACGATCCGGCAAACCCGGCGCAGCCCAACGAGCCCGTGGTCTCGAAGCCCTACGTCATGCCCGACGATCCTGAACCGGCCTCGGCCGAGGCCCTGGCCAAAGAGGCTGCGGACGCGCGCGACAAGATGTTGCGCACGCTGGCCGAAATGGAGAACCTGCGCAAGCGGACGGCCCGGGAAGTCGCCGATGCGCGGATGTACGGCATCACGGGTTTCGCACGCGATGTTCTCGATATCGCCGATAATCTGCAGCGCGCACTTGACGCGGTCCCGGCCGAAGCACGCGCCAATGCCGATCCCGGGCTCAAGGCGTTGATCGAAGGCGTCGAGCTGACCGAACGGTCGCTGCACAACACGCTGGAAAAATACGGCGTGAAGCGGCTGGATCCGGCAGGCAGCAAGTTCGATCCGAACTTCCACCAGGCCATGTACGAGGTTCCCGATCCCTCGGTTCCCGCAGGTACCGTGGTGCAGGTGGTACAGTCCGGCTACACGATCGGCGAGCGCGTGCTGCGGCCGGCGCTGGTCGGTGTGTCCAAGGGCGGTGCCAAGCAGCCGGCGGCAACGGCCGCCAACGGCAACGAGCCGAGCAGCGCAGCCTGATCGGCGGTTTGAGTAAGTATTGGGGCGTGAGCACTGCCTCACGCTGAAGCGAACGGTCATCTATGCACCGTCACCCTTGAGGCGCCTTCGCGTAGCGGAGGCATCGAAGGGCGACGGCCCGGTTTTCGCAGCAGCGGGGCCCTTCATCCTTCGAGGATCGCCCTGTTTCGCACGGCGAGCGCCTTCAGGATGACGGTGATGGATAGGTACTCGCTTCGATCTGCCTGGCGCAGATCTCCTAGCTCTTCGGCTGGATGCCGTCGCGCACGGCACGGAAGCGCGGAAAGGCCGCCGACCATTGATCACGCGGCGCGCTGCCGACGATGCGCAGCGAGGTCGGCCCGCCAAAGCGCAGCCATTGCACAACGGTAACCGGGGTATTGTCCTTGCCGCTGGTCGCATCGATCCGCGTTTCATAGGCCGGCATGCCGTCGATCCGTATCGGTTCGGCAACCGTGACCTTCGCGTCGCGGACGCCGGGGATTTGGGTCGCCGCCTGCTGCGCGAAGCGGGCACGGTCATCCGGCTCCTGCGGAGTCGCGCCGATGACGCCGATGATCATGAACGGCGCGGGCTCAAAGCCGGTGGCTTCGTCGCCATCTGCAAGGACAATGGCGGCGCCCGGCGCCAGCGTTCTGACGTTCTTGAAACTGGCGAGATCGTTGAGCTTGAACGGCAGCAAGCCGAGTTGCTCTTCGACGGGCACCTCCTTGCGGATGGTCGCTGAAGCGAACATCTGGCGAACAGCATCGTCGGAATAGATCTTGGCGGCATTCTCCGGGACCTGGACGGCGACATAGCCGGAGAAGGTGCCGCCCGGCAGGATCATCGAATAGCGCCGCACGGTCGTCGCACCGTCCCTGGCGGTTTCGGCCGTATAGTAAGCCGTGCCGACCGTTGTCTCGATGCTTTCGGGCTTGATGCTGCCTGTGCCCGCCGGGTTGGCGGTGAACGCGTTCTTGACCTCGCCATAAGCTGCTGCCGGCAGCTCAGCCACCAGCACCTTGACGCTGTGGTCTTCCGATTCAAATCCGGAAAAGGTCTTTGAGGGAGCGAGACCGACCAGCGGCGTCAATCCGACCCGCAGGCCCTTGGGGAAGGTGGCGTCGGCAGCGAGAGCGGGCCGCATCGCCGCCACAAGCAAGGCGAGAGCGGTCAGGAGTCGAAGAGGCTTCATGAAGGACCTTTTTGGGTTGCATTGAGGCCGTTCGATGGTCGGCCCGCGCGGCCCCTCGCGGCGTCAGGGGCCTCTCAATCCAATTTGGGGGCTTTTAGCGGTTTTGACCCGCCGGCAACAGGGTGCGTGATGTCGCCCGCCCGGTCGCGCCTCCCCGCGCCAGTCGTTTTGTTAACGAGAAGGTCGGGGGCGCGGGCCGATATTATCTTTCAATTGGAAGGGCTTTTCATGGGCCAAGGTTGCGGTCCGGTCCTTGCGGGCCTATGGGCCCCTCCTATATGAGGCTCACCGTCGCAATATCGCGAGTATTTGATCTAGAGGGGGTTCGGATCAGGGCGCCGTCAGGGCTCAGCCAACCTGCCGCAAACGGAAGGATAAGAGACCATGGGAAAGGTCATTGGGATCGATCTCGGCACCACCAATTCCTGTGTTGCCGTAATGGATGGCAAAAACGCCAGGGTCATCGAGAACGCAGAGGGCATGCGGACGACACCGTCGATCGTCGCCTTTACCGATGACGGCGAGCGCCTCGTCGGTCAGCCGGCCAAGCGCCAGGCGGTGACCAATCCCGAGCGCACGTTCTTCGCAGTCAAGCGGCTGATCGGCCGCCGCTATGACGACCCGATGGTCGAGAAGGACAAGAAGCTCGTCCCCTACAAGATCGTCAAGGCATCCAACGGCGACGCCTGGGTCGAAGCCGATGGCAAGACCTATTCGCCCTCGCAGATCTCTGCCTTCATCCTGCAGAAGATGAAGGAGACCGCGGAGGCCCATCTCGGCCAGAAAGTCGATCAGGCCGTCATTACCGTTCCCGCTTACTTCAATGACGCCCAGCGTCAAGCGACCAAGGACGCCGGCAAGATCGCAGGGCTCGAGGTGCTGCGCATCATCAACGAGCCGACCGCGGCTGCGCTCGCCTACGGCCTCGACAAATCGAAATCGGGCACCATCGCCGTGTATGACCTCGGCGGCGGCACCTTCGATATTTCGATTCTGGAGATCGGCGACGGCGTGTTCGAGGTGAAGTCGACCAACGGCGACACCTTCCTGGGCGGCGAAGATTTCGACATGCGGCTGGTCAACTACCTGGCCGACGAGTTCCAGAAGGAGCAGGGCATCAACCTGCGCAACGACAAGCTCGCGCTGCAGCGCCTGAAAGAGGCTGCTGAGAAGGCGAAGATCGAGCTGTCCTCGACCACCCAGACTGAAATCAACCTGCCCTTCATCACCGCGGATCAATCCGGTCCGAAGCATCTGACCATGAAGCTGACCCGCGCCAAGTTCGAGGCGTTGGTCGACGATCTCATCCAGAAGACCATCGAGCCCTGCCGCAAGGCGCTGAAGGATGCCGGCGTGACCGCCGGTGAAATCGGCGAGGTGGTGCTGGTCGGCGGCATGACCCGCATGCCGAAGGTTCAGGAAGTCGTTAAGCAGCTCTTCGGCAAGGAGCCGCACAAGGGCGTCAACCCCGACGAGGTCGTCGCCGTTGGTGCCGCGATCCAGGCCGGCGTGCTGCAGGGCGACGTCAAGGACGTGCTGTTGCTCGATGTGACCCCGCTGTCGCTCGGCATCGAGACGCTGGGCGGCGTGTTCACCCGGATCATCGACCGCAACACCACGATCCCGACCAAGAAGAGCCAGGTGTTCTCGACCGCCGAGGATAATCAGAACGCGGTGACCATCCGCGTCTTCCAGGGCGAGCGCGAGATGGCGGCCGACAACAAGATGCTCGGCCAGTTCGACTTGATGGGCATTCCGCCGGCCCCGCGCGGCATGCCGCAGATCGAGGTGACGTTCGACATCGACGCCAACGGCATCGTCAACGTCTCGGCCAAGGATAAGGCGACCGGCAAGGAGCAGCAGATCCGCATCCAGGCCTCCGGCGGCCTGTCGGAAGCCGACATCGAGAAGATGGTCAAGGAAGCCGAGGTCAATGCGGCCGCGGACAAGAAGCGCCGCGAGGCGGTCGACGCCAAGAACCATGCCGATGCGCTGGTGCATTCCACCGAGAAGGCGCTGGCCGAGCACGGCTCGAAAATCGCAGAAGGCGAGCGGCGCGCGATCGAGGATGCGGTCAGCGACCTGAAGGAAGCCCTGAAGGGCGACGACGCCGAGGCGATCAAGGCCAAGACCAACACGCTGGCCCAGGTCTCGATGAAGCTTGGCGAGGCCATGTACAAGCAGCAGGCCGAAGGCGATGCCGCCAAGGCTGCGGCGAAGGACGACGTCGTCGACGCGGAGTTTACCGAGGTTGACGACGACAAGAAGAAGTCCGCTTAAAGCCCGCGAGGGTTGTCATGCGGGCGCGTGGAATCCTCCACTCCGCAAGCGCCTCCCCCGACGAGGGGGAGGCCGCCCTCGGGCGACTCGCCTTCGAAAGGTTTGGCGGGTACGCAAGCCCCGCCTGTTACCATCGGTCAACGTCAGTCAATTATGTTGAACCCGTCACCTTCCCTGTGAGGGGCAAGGGTATGGGTGCCGTTGCGCGGCGATTTCGCGCGCTACGATAACCGCGATTGGCTCAGCAGAGTTCAGCAATGTCTACCAAGCGCTGCTACTATGAAACCCTCGGGGTCGAACGTGACGCCGACGATTCCAAGTTGAAGGCGGCGTTTCGCAAGCTTGCCATGAAATGGCATCCCGACCGCAATCCGGGCGATGCCACCAGCGAGATCCGCTTCAAGGAAATCAACGAGGCCTACGAGGTCCTCAAGGACAGCGACAAACGCGCGGCCTATGACCGCTACGGTCACGCCGCATTTGAGAATGGTGGCGGGTTCAATGGCGCCGGTGCGGGCTTCGGCGCGGGCTTTGCGTCGTCCTTCTCCGATATTTTCGAGGACCTGTTCGGCATGGCCGGACAGCGCAGGAGCGGCGGCCGCGAGCGCGGCGCGGATCTGCGCTACAACATGGAAATCACGCTCGAGGAAGCTTTTCAGGGCAAGACGGCGCAGATCGAGATTCCGGTCTCCGTCACCTGCGAGGCCTGCTCGGGCACCGGTGCCAAGGCCGGCACCAAGCCGAAGACCTGCGGCATGTGCGGCGGGGCGGGGCGAGTGCGTCAGGCACAGGGCTTCTTCACCTTGGAGCGGACCTGTCCGGGCTGTCAGGGCCGTGGCCAGATGATCGAAGACGCCTGCCCTTCCTGTTCGGGCTCGGGCCGGGTCGCGCGCGAGCGAACGCTCTCGGTCAACATCCCGCAGGGCGTCGAAGACGGTACGCGGATCAGGCTTGCGGGCGAAGGCGAGGCCGGTGTTCGCGGCGGCCCGCCCGGCGACCTCTACATTTTCCTCTCCCTGGCCTCGCACCCGTTCTTCCAGCGCGATGGCGCCGATCTGCATTGTCGCGTGCCGATCTCGATGGTGACTGCGGCATTGGGCGGTGAGTTCGAGGTGCCGACCATCGACAAGGGCAAGACCAAGGTGAAGATCCCTGCGGGGACTCAATCCGGCCGACGTTTCCGCATTGCGTCAAAGGGCATGCCGGTGCTGCGCTCGCGCCAGATGGGCGACATGTACGTCCAGGTCATGGTCGAGACGCCGCAGAACCTCACCAAGAAGCAGCAGGAGTTGCTGGCCGAGTTCGAAAAGCTGTCGTCCGGTGCGACGCAGCCGGAAGCCGCGGGCTTCTTCGCCAAGGTCAAGGATTTCTTCGGCAATCGGGCAACCGGCTAGCTGCCATGCGTCGGGCCGTTTGGTTTTCGCACGCGGCGCGCCGCAAAAACATCAGCGAACGCATGCTGTTATCGCCAAATCGCGCTGGGCGCCGAGGGCCGGCCCGGCGGCGGTTCGGCTTGACCGCCTCGTCGGCTACCTATACGTCTTTGTGACTGTTTTCTGACATCCGCCGCGATGCCGCGGTCCCGTCTGGTTAGTGGATATGCCCTCGCAATCATCCGTGCGTACGTTGAAAAAGCCTCGTCTCGACGACGAGGTTCGTTTTCTGCGTTCGTGGATTGAGAAGCCGCTCCATGTCGGTGCCGTGATGCCATCGGGTCGGCCGCTTGCCCGCACCATGGCACAATATGTCGATCGCAATTCCAACGGCCCGGTGATCGAGCTTGGACCGGGTACGGGCGCGATCACCAGCGCGCTGATCGACCATGGCATCGATCCGAGGCGTCTGGTGCTGGTCGAATATAATCCGGGCTTCTGTGCGCTTTTGCGCGACCGCTATCCGCAGGCCAAAGTGGTGCAGGGCGACGCTTACCGGCTGCGCGACACGCTCTGGAACGTACTGAGCCAGCCAGCGACGGCGATCGTCTCCAGCCTGCCGCTGGTGACCAAACCGATGCTGACGCGGCTCCGCCTCATTCGCGACGCGTTCACGGCGCTGGCGCCGGGCGCGCCCTTCGTCCAGTACACCTATTCGGTGGTGCCGCCGATCCCCAAATCGCTGCCTGGCGTGTCAACCGAAGCCTCCGAGCGGATCTGGATGAATCTTCCGCCGGCGCGCGTGTGGGTGTATCGCAAGCGTTAAATCGGCCCGGCGCATTCGTCGGGTGCAACGACGGCGAATGCATTATCGGTCATGGCCGCACTGAAAATCCTGGTGATCCCCGCTTCGCTGCGCACCGGCTCGCATAATGCGAAGCTCGCTGCGCAGGCGGCCTACGAGTTCGCGCAAGCGGGGGTCGATGTCACGCGGCTGTCGCTGGCCGATTATCCGCTGCCGATCTATGACGGCGACCTGCAGGCGAAATCCGGCGTGCCGAAGAATGCGGTCAATCTCAAGCGCATGGTGGCCGCCCATCACGGCATTCTGCTCGTCACCCCCGAATATAACTCCTCGGTGCCGCCGCTATTGAAGAACACGATCGACTGGGTAAGCCGGGTGCAGGATCCCCATGAGGCGCGCGGTCAGGTGTTTCGGATGCGTCCGTTTGCGGTCGCTGCCGCTTCGGAGGGCCGACTCGGCGGAACGCGGGCGCTGGCAGCCTTGCGGCTGATTCTCTCGGCATTGCAGGCCACCGTGATTCCAAACCAGCTCGCGCTTTCGTTCGCGGATCAGGCCTATGACGATATGGACAGATTGAAGAATCCGGCCGATATCGAGGGGCTGAAAGCGTTGGTGAGGCAGTTGATCGATGTTTCCCAGCGCATGATGTGAGGTGAGAATGCCGTCCCAGATTGCTCCGCGCGACCGGTTGATCGTGGCACTCGACCTGCCCGGCCTGGAGCCGGCGGAAGCGATGGTGGCGCGGCTCGGCGATAGCGTCACCTTCTACAAGGTCGGCTATCAGCTTGCCTTCGCCGGCGGCCTGCCGCTGGTGCGCAAGCTCGCGGACAAGGGCAAGAAGGTTTTCATCGATCTCAAGCTGCACGACATCGGCAACACGGTTGCGCGCGGCGTCGAAAGCATCGCGAAGCTCGGCGCAACCTTTCTCACGGTGCACGCCTATCCGCAAACCATGAAAGCGGCACTCGAAGGTCGCGCCGACTCCAGCCTGAAGATTTTGGCAGTCACCGTTCTCACCTCTTATGACGATAACGATCTCAATGCTGCCGGCTACCGGCTCGGCGTCGCCGATCTCGTGGCCACGCGTGCGCGGCAGGCGCAGGAGATCGGCATCGACGGGCTGGTCTGCTCGCCCGAGGAGGCGGCGTCCTTGCGCAACGTTGTCGGCGATCGGCTGAACCTGGTTACACCGGGGATCAGGCCAGCGGGTGCGGCCAGCGGCGATCAGAAGCGCATCATGACGCCGGCGCGTGCGATTGCCGCGGGCGCCGATTATCTCGTGGTGGGGCGTCCCGTTCTCGAAGCGGCCGATCCCAAAGCGGCGGCCGAGGCCATCGTGGCCGAGATCGCGCCTGTTGTAGCTGGGTAAAGGAAGGAACAACGAACATGGCGAAGGGCTATTGGATTGGACGCGTCGACGTTCACAACGAAGAGGGCTACAAGGCTTACGCGGCAGCCAACCCGGCCATCTTCAATAAATTCGGCGGCCGTTACGTAGTGCGCGGCGGCAAATTTACAGGCGTCGAAGGTCAAAGCCGCTCACGCAACGTGGTGATCGAATTTCCGGACTACGAGACGGCGCTCGCCTGCTATCGCTCGCCGGAATATCAGGACAACATCAAGGTGCGGCAGCCGCACTCGATCGCCGATCTCATCATCATCGAGGGCTACGACGGTCCGCAGCCATAAAGCGCTGTGTGAGATTCGCCGGGCACCGGCGGCGGCTTATTTCGTTGTCCCTGGCACGGGCTGGCAGGGTTCAGTCCGGTCAGCTTGGCGCACGCGGCGTGCGCGCCGGTCGGTTGCTGGAACGGTCCGGCCCGGCTACAAGGGGCGGCGAAGAGGAAGAACCATGGCCGACATGCGATTGATTGTTGCAGGCGCCGGCGGCCGCATGGGCCGCGCGCTGACGCGGGTGATTTCGGAAACACCGGGCGCGGTGCTGACCGGTGCGCTGGAGGCGCCCGGCTCGGAACTCCTGGGCAAGGATGCCGGCGTTCTCGCCGGCCTGCCCGCCAACGGCGTCCAACTGTCGGCCGATCTCTGGACGTTGTCGGCCAATGCCGACGGCATTCTCGATTTCACCGTGCCAAGGGCAACCATCGCCAATGTCGCGATCGCCGCCGAGCGCGGCCTGGTGCATGTCATCGGCACGACCGGCCTGTCGTCGTCCGACGAAGCCGTGATCAACAGCGTCACTTCGCGCGCCGTCGTGGTCAAGTCGGGCAACATGAGCCTTGGCGTCAACCTGCTCGCCGCGCTGGTCAAGCGCGTGGCGCAGTCGCTGGACGAAAGCTACGACATCGAGATCCTGGAAATGCACCACAAGGGCAAGATCGACGCGCCCTCGGGTACCGCGCTGATGCTGGGCGAAGCCGCAGCCGCCGGCCGCGGCATCAAGCTGGAAGATCATTCGGCGCGGGGCCGCGACGGCGTCACAGGCTCAAGGCGCAGCGGTGATATCGGGTTTGCGTCCCTGCGCGGCGGCACCGCCGCCGGCGATCACAGCGTGATCTTTGCCGGTCCATTTGAGCGTCTGATCCTCTCGCACCACGCCGAAGACCGCGTTCTCTTTGCTCATGGTGCGCTGAAGGCGGCGCTTTGGGCGCACGGCAAGAAGCCCGGGCTCTACAGCATGGCCGACGTGCTTGGCTTGGGCGACATCTAGATCTCGAACAACTCCGGAAATCAGAACAATGAGCGAGCGACTTCTTGTGCTGGTGCGCCACGGCCAGAGCGAATGGAATTTGAAGAATCTGTTCACGGGTTGGAAGGATCCGGGCCTGACGCCGCAAGGCATCGAGGAGGCAAAGGATGCCGGCCGCAAGCTGAAGGCGCAGGGCCTGCAATTCGACATCGCTTTCACCTCGGTGTTGAAGCGCGCGCAGCACACGCTGGATATCCTTCTCGACGAGCTCGGGCAGACGGGGCTTCCGACCAAGACAAATCTCGCGCTTAACGAGCGCGACTATGGCGACCTCGCCGGTCTCAACAAGGACGACGCCCGCAAGCGTTGGGGCGAAGAGCAGGTCCACATCTGGCGGCGTTCCTACGATGTGTCGCCGCCCGGCGGCGAAAGCCTGAAAGATACGCTGGCGCGCGCCCTGCCCTATTATGTGCAGGAGATCCTGCCCTGCGTGCTGCGCGGTGAACGCACCCTGGTGTCCGCGCACGGCAACTCGCTGCGTGCGTTGATCATGGTGCTGGAACGATTGACGCCGGAAAGCATTTTAAAGCGCGAACTCGCGACCGGCGTGCCGATCATCTATCGCCTGAATGCGGACGCAACGGTGGCGTCAAAGCTTGATCTGGCGGCGTGAGCGGCGAGCTCGCGATCTCCATTCTCGATGCGCCGATCGCGGAGAGCGCGATCGATCAGCTCGCCACCGTGCTCGTCGATTGCGTCACTGGCGGTGCCAGCGTCAGCTTCATGGCGCCGTTCTCGCAAGAGCACGGGCTTGGATTCTTCCGCAAGGTCGCGGCGTCCGTCGCTGCGGGCGATACGGTGCTGCTTGCGGCAAGACTCGACGGCCGCATCGTCGGCACGGTCCAGCTCGGGCTGGATACGCCGCCGAACCAGCCGCACCGCGCCGACGTAAAGAAAATGCTGGTGCATCGCTCCGTGCGCGGCCGCGGCATCGGCGCGGCCTTGATGGCGGAGGTCGAACAGGAGGCAAGGCGGCGGGGACGCTGGCTGCTCGTGCTCGACACCGTCCCCGGCGAAAGCGGTTACCGGCTCTACAAACGCGCCGGCTGGACCGAGAGCGGCGTCATCCCGAACTACGCGCTGTTTCCAGATGGACGCCTCTGCGACACCGCGGTGTTCTGGAAGCGGCTGGAGCGTTGATTGTCTCGCACGTCGTTCCGGGGCGATGCGACGCACCGAACCCGGAACCTCGAGATTCCGGGTTCGCGCTAGCGCCCACCCCGGAATGACGGCAACGCTTTACTGCATCCCAACTTTCCCCGCCTCCCAGCCGAGCATCGCCTGCTTGCGAGTGATGCCCCAGTGATAGCCGGTGAGCTTGCCGTCCTTGCCCAGCGCCCGGTGGCACGGCACCACGAAGGACACAGGGTTCTTGCCGACGGCAGCGCCGACCGCGCGCGAGGCGGTGGGTGCTTTGATCTTGCAGGCGATATCCGAATAGGACACCGCGCGGCCCATCGGGATCTTGAGCAGCGTCTCCCAGACCCGCACCTCGAAATCGGTGCCGATCAGCACCACGCGCAGCGGCTGGTCAGCTCGCCACAATTTGGGGTCGAAGATGCGCTGCGCCACCGGCGCGGTGGACAGATAATCCTCGACATAAGTCGCCTTCGGCCAGCGGCTCTGCATGTCGGCAAGCGCCGCCTGCTCCTCGCCGGGATCGGCAAAGGCCAGACCCGCAAGCCCGCGCGCCGTGGTCATCACGATTGCGGTGCCGAAGGGCGAGGGATGAAAGCCGTAGCGCAGCATCAGTCCCGCGCCCCCAATCTTCCATTCGCCTGGTGACATCGCTTCATGAGTGACGAACAGGTCGTGCAGCCGACCCGGCCCCGAGAGGCCGGAGTCGAGCGCGGCATCGAGGATGCTGGCGGAACCGCGCAGCAGATTCTTGGCGTGATCGAGCGTCAGCGCCTGCATGAAGGCCTTGGGCGTCAGCCCGGCCCAGCGGCGAAACAGATGATGCAGCTCATCAGGCGTCACGCCGGCTGCATCCGCCATCGCCTCGATGGTCGGCTGGCTGCGCCAATGTTCCGAGATGAAGGCGATCGCCCTGCGCACGGAATCATAGTCGCGGAGCGCCGCGCTCTGTGGGCCTGGCTTGGCCAGGCGATGGTCGTGTATGGCAAGGGTCATCATGGCCCAGATGTAGGGCAGGCGGGCCTTCGAAACCACCCGATTTCCGATCCGCCTCAGGCTACCGGATTGTAGGTCGGTCCCCGCCGGGCTGCGTTCAATGCCGCGATCAGGGCCTTGGAAAAGCTGGCCTTTTCGTCGGGGCCCAGAAAGCTCCCGATCGCCACCCGGTGGCCTTTCGAAGCGAGGTAGAGGTGCTCGATGCCAAATTCCTCGTGGGTTTCGCGGTCGAGCCGCACCCACAGCGGATTGAACACCCATTCGGACACATGGCCGCGATGGCTCACCCGGCGCAACCGCAGCTCGGACGAGGTGATTGAAATGTGCTCGCAGGCCTGGGCGCGGCGGAAATTGATCCGGAATGCCCAATAGATCGCGAGCACGTCGAGCCCGAAAAACCCGAATACCGGCCAGGCGCCCATCAACAAAAAGACCATGCCGGCCGCGAAACTGATCGCGCTCACAAGCAACATCACCAGCAAAAAGCCGGTGCGGTTGAGCGACCGATGCGGCGTCAACAGCGCCCTGAACAACTCCGGGTCGGCCGTATCGGGATCAAAATCATTGCCTGTGGTCATGACCTGTCAGTATATCCCGATCATGGCGAAAATCACCCGCGCTCAACGCGCCAAACCCGCGCGCGTTCAATCGCTGCCCAAAGAATCGGCAAAGAAGGCCAAAGCCAAAAGGGTCAAGAAGGCCAAGCCGGGCCGCGCGCGCGTCGCCAAAAAGGCCCTTAAGGCTAAGCCGTCTGAAGCCGAATCACTTAAAGCATCAAGGCCTTGGACGCCTGCTGAGATCCGCGAGGCCTTCGAGCGGTTTCGCAAAGCCAACCCGGAGCCCAAGGGCGAATTGGAGCATCTCAATCCCTATACGCTGCTTGTTGCGGTCGTGCTCTCGGCGCAAGCCACCGATGCCGGCGTCAACAAGGCAACGCGCGAACTGTTTGAGGTCGCCGATACCCCGCAGAAAATGCTCGCACTCGGCGAAGAGCGCCTGCGCGATTACATCAAGACCATCGGGCTGTATCGCACCAAGGCGAAGAACGTGATCGCGCTCTCGCGAAAGCTGATCGAGGAGTTCGGCGGCGAGGTGCCGCGCACCCGCGCCGAAATCGAATCCTTGCCCGGCGCGGGACGCAAGACCGCCAATGTGGTGCTCAACATGGCCTATGGCGAGCATACGCTCGCCGTCGATACCCACGTCTTCCGCGTCGCCAATCGCACCGGGCTCGCACCGGGCAAGACGCCGCTCGACGTCGAGCTTGGGCTCGAGAAGGTGATCCCTCCCGAGTTCATGCTGCACGCGCATCATTGGCTCATTCTGCACGGCCGCTACACCTGCCTTGCCCGCAAGCCGCGTTGCGAAGTGTGCCTGATCAACGATCTCTGCCGCTGGCCGGAAAAGACGGTCTAGCCGGGCAGGCGCCCACCCAAATCGGCTTGACCGCGCAGCGCCGCGATCTTGTACGGGATCGTCGCAAGACATAGGCTTGCGTCCAAGGTCCAGCTCAAGGACCATCAAGACATATTGCCGGGGAGGCACGCCGTGCGATCGCAAGCTGTACTGGCTTCGGCAGTCGCGATTGCTTGTCTTTGGGCAGGCAATGCTCGCGCGCAAATCTCCGACGATGTCGTGAAGATCGGCGTGCTCAACGATCAGTCCGGCCTCTATGCCGATCTCGGCGGCTCGGGTTCGGTCGCCGCCGCGCGAATGGCGGTCGAGGATGCCGGCGGCGCGGTTCTCGGCAAGCCGATCGAAGTCGTCTTTGCCGATCATCAGAACAAGGCCGATGTCGGCGTTGCCGTGGCACGCCGCTGGTTCGAAGACGAGCAGGTCGATATGGCGATCGGTTTTGACAACTCCGCCGTGGCGCTTGCGGTCGAGCAGCTCGCGGCGAGCCACAACAGAATCGCGATTGCAGGTGCGGTGGGAAGCACCGCCTTCACGGGCAAGAACTGCACTCCCAACGAAGCGTCCTGGATCTATGACAGCTACGCGCTGACGACGAGCCTTGCGAAATCGATCGTCGCCGAGGGACGCGATACCTGGTTCTTCATCACGGTCGACTACGCCTTCGGCCATTCCATGGAAGCGGATGCGACGGCCGCCGTGAAGGCCGCCGGAGGCAAGGTGCTCGGCAGCGTCCGTCATCCGCTGAATACCTCGGATTTCAGCTCGTATCTGCTGCAGGCGCAGGCCTCAGGCGCCAAGGTCGTCGCCTTCGCCAATGGCGGCGGAGACATGGTCAATTCCGTCAAGCAGGCCAACGAATTCGGGCTGACGAAAAATCAAAGCATCGTCACGCTGCTGATTTTCATTTCCGACGTCCACAGCATGGAGTTGCAGGCCGCCCAAGGCTTGAAATTCGTCACCGCTTTCTACTGGGACCGTGAGGATGAAAGTCGCGCCTGGTCGAAGCGTTTCTTCGACAAGCAAGGACGAATGCCGACGATGGCGCAGGCGGCCGTCTATTCGGCGATTCGTCACTACATTGCGGCCATCGCTGCGGCCGGCACGGACGAAGCGAAAGCGGTCATGGCCAAGATGCGCGCACTGCCGGTCAACGACTTCTACGTCAGGGGCGGTCATTTGCGCGATGACGGCCGCCTGGTTCATGACATGTATTTCGCGCAGGTGAAAAAACCGTCGGAATCCATTGGGCCCTGGGACTATTACAAGATCCTTGGCGTCATTCCAGGCGGTCAGGCGTTCCGCCCGCTCGCCGAAGCCGGCTGCCCACTGGTCGCGCACTGAGCCGTCCCAGCGTTGCTGGCGGCCGACGGCTCGGTTCAATTTATATTGAACATTTGTGTCGCGCCGTCCCCGGCGGCGGCCGAAATAACGGCACCGGCGTGCTGTTGATATTTGCGGGGTTATCGCAGAGGCAGGGACAATCACATGGACCATACGGCCGCGCTTGTGTCGCTGGCGACCTCGGTACCGCCGCACCAATTTCACCAGAAGCAGATTCTTGAAGCGGCGCGCAGCATCCTTTCCGCTCGCTACGAGCAATTCGAGACACTGGCGAGCCTGTTCGCCAACACCGGCATCCGCAATCGTTACGGCGTCAAGCCGATCGAATGGTATCTCGAGCCGCGCGGCTGGCCGGAGCGGACCAACGCTTTTCTGGAAGGTGCGGAAGCTCTGTTCATCAATGTAGCGCAAGCGGCGCTTGCGCGCGCCGATCTTGCGGCCTGCGACATCGACACTGTCGTGACCGTCTGCTCGACGGGCATCGCCACGCCGACGCTGGAGGCGCGGCTCGCTGGCAAAATGGGCTTTCGCGCCGACGTCTCGCGCGTACCGGTGTTCGGACTCGGCTGCGCCGGCGGCGTCTCGGGACTGTCGATTGCCGGGCGCCTGGCGCAGGCGCGGCCGGGGACCAACGTGCTGTTGGTCGTGCTCGAGCTGTGCACACTGGCGGTCCGCCATGATGAACTGACCAAGGCCAATATCGTTGCGGCGAGCCTGTTTGGCGATGGCGCCGCCGCACTCGTGCTGCGCGCCGGCGACGGCGGAGCGACGCGGATCGAGGCCGTGGGCGAGAAATTGTGGGCTGAGACGCTCGACATCATGGGCTGGAGCGTCGATCCGGAAGGGTTTGGCGTCATCTTCCAGCGCACCATTCCCGACTTCGTCGCCGGACATTTGGGTCCCGCTGTTGCCGAAATCCTCGCGCGAATGGAGCTGGCTGCCAGCGATATCGATCGCTTTGTCTGCCATCCCGGCGGCAGCAAGGTCATAACCGCCCTGGAGCGGGCGCTATCGCTCGATCAGGGCACGCTTGCCCACGAGCGTGAGATCATCGCCGACTACGGCAACATGTCGGCACCGACGGTACTCTTCGTGTTGGAGCGCGCAGTTGCGCAGGGCCTGCCGCGACGATCGTTGCTAACCGCGCTCGGCCCCGGTTTCACCGCAAGCTGCGTCGCGCTGCGGCACGCGGCGTGAGCGCTGCGGCGATCATTCTCGCCTTGGTCACGCTACAGCGGCTCGGCGAGCTCATACTGTCGCGCCGCAATACCAAGCGGCTGTTGGCGCGCGGTGCGATCGAGGTCGGCGCCCGCCATTATCCGTTCATTGTCGCCGTGCACGTGGCCTGGCTGATCGCGCTGTGGATGCTCGGCCGCAACCAGCGGGTCGATTGGCTTCTGCTTGCGGCATTCGTGATGCTGCAGGGCCTTCGCCTCTGGATTCTCTCAAGCCTCGGTTCACGCTGGACCACGCGCATCATTGTGTTGCCTGGCGAGCCGCTGATCGCGTCCGGGCCGTATCGTTATGTCGCGCATCCCAATTACGCCGTTGTCGCCGGCGAGCTCGCCCTGCTGCCGCTCGCCCTGCACTTGCCGTACGCGGCCCTGCTCTTCTCGGTGATGAACGGCATTGCCCTCCTCGTCCGCATTCGCATCGAGGCCCGCGCGCTTGCGACGTTCAGCAGGCCATTCGCGCGCGCTGTCTCATGACGGAGCCGCCGAAGATCTGTCAGGAGACGCCGCCCATCGCGATCTGGGGCGGCTTCCTGCTGATGTGCCTCGGCATGTTCATGGCGATCCTCGACATCCAGGTGGTCGCGACCTCGCTGCCGACCATTCAGGGCGCTCTGCATATTTCACCTGAAGCGATGAGCTGGATTCAGACCGCTTATCTGATCGCGGAAGTGATCGCCATTCCCCTCACCGGCCTGTTCACGCGGGTCTTAGGCTTGCGCTGGCTGTTTGCCGCAGCGGTCAGCCTGTTCACGCTGGCCTCGATCGGCTGCGCCTTCAGCGGCAGTCTTTCCACGCTGCTCGTGTTCCGCGTCGTGCAAGGCTTTTCCGGCGGCGTTGTGATTCCCGCGGTGTTTTCGGCCGTGTTCCTGCTGTTTCCGCCGCGGCTTCACGCGATCGCCACCACAATCGGCGGTGCGGTCGCGGTGCTGGCGCCAACGATCGGACCCGTGGTCGGGGGCTTTATCACCGAGACCTGGTCCTGGCCGTGGCTGTTTCTGATCAATGTCATTCCGGGATTGATCGTCGCTGTGCTGACGCCGCGGCTTGTGCCGCGCCAACCGACGGATCTTGCCGAACTCATCAAGCTGGACTCACTCGCGCTTCTGCTCATGGTGCTTGCGCTCGCAGGTCTCGAGATCGGGCTCAAGCAAGCTCCGCATCAGGGTTGGTTGTCGCCAGCCTGTGCGGGGCAGTTGCTGGCGAGCGGTCTCGGCATCGGCATCTTCGTGCTCCGGACGCTGCGCAGCGCGCATCCGATCGTGCGGCTGGCGGCCTTGCAGCAGCGTTCATTTGCCGTCGGTTGCGCTCTGAGCTTTTGCCTCGGCGTCGGATTGTACGGCTCGGTTTATCTGATGCCGGTGTTTCTCTCGTTTGTACGCAGACATGATGCGTTCGAGATCGGTACGATCATGCTGGTGACCGGGACGGCCCAGCTTCTCGCCGCGCCGTTTGCGGCCATCCTGGAAAGCCGGTTTGGCGCGCGGGCGCTGACGGCGGCCGGCTTTGCGCTGTTCGCGCTGGGCCTCGGCCTCAGCAGCTTTCAGCCCCGGACGGCCGACTCTGCCGAGATGTTCTGGCCGCAAGTGTTGCGCGGGGTTGCGATCATGTTCTGTCTGCTGCCGCCGACCCGCATCGCGCTCGGTGCGCTGCCGGAGAAGGAGATCGCCGATGCCAGCGCCCTGTTCAATCTGATGCGGAACTTCGGCGGCGCGATCGGCATCGCGTTGATCGATACGATTCTCTATGGCCGGGTCGCGATCCACGCCGATGATTTTCGCGCGCGACTCCTCGCTGGCGATCTCAACGCGGCGCAGGCGATCGGGCTTGATCCATCACTGCTCGCGAACCGGCCAGCAGGCCCACCAACAGCGGAGGAAATCGCCTTCGTTCGTCCTATGGTCGAAAAGGCCTCGCTCGCGCTCTGCGTCAATGAGGCCTGGGCGATGCTCGCCGGCGTGGCCATCCTGGGTCTGTTGCTGGCGCTGCTCGCGCGGGAACAGCGAAACTGACGTTCGGTCCCCCGTCCTTGGCTATACCTGAGGACGATTGACGATCCGCGCCCCTCGCCGTAGCGGACGCTTTGCCGTAGGGTCATCATTGAAACCTGAGGTCAGGCTGATCTGCTCGGCGGCGGATCGATCGATGGGAGAGTGGATTTGAGCCAGCAGGACCAGACCATGCGGGTGGCGCTACCAGATCAGCCGACGCCGGCCGCGCCGCCTGCGTCTTCACCCGAACCATTCACGGCTGCGCCACTGCCGGTACGCAGCACTTTGGCCCGGCTCGCGATCCCGCTGTTTGCCGTGATCGTTGCGCTCGCCTTTGTCGCGGTGGCCACGTTGCGCTGGGACTCATGGGTCGGCAGCAGAGCCATCCAGACCACTAACGATGCCTATGTTCGCGCCGATTTGACGAGGCTCAGCAGCCGGGTCGCGGGCGAGGTCCTCACCATCGCCGTCAGCGATTTCCAGCGCGTCAAGACCGGCGATCTTCTCATCCAGATCGATCCCGCCGATTACCAGGCGCAGGTGGCGCAGGCCGACGCGAACGTGGCCGCCGCACAGGCGGCGCTCGACAACCTCGCCAGCCAGATCGAACTGCAATATGCGACCATCGCGCAGGCCGAAGCCCAGCAGGTCTCGGCCAACGCGCTGGAGGTCGAGGCGCAGCAGGAACAGCAGCGGCAGCAATCGCTGGCGCAGACCGACGCGGGAACCCGGCAGCGGCTGGAGCAGGCCACCGCGGCTTACGCCAAGGCGCAGGCCGATGTCCGTGCGAGCCGCGCGGTGGTCGCCGCACAACGCCATCAGCTTGAAGTCCTGCAGGGAACAAGGAAGCAGCGTGCCGCCGACGTCGAAGCCGCCAAGGCGGCGCTGGTCGCGGCCAAGCTCAAGCTCGGCTACACCCGGATCACGGCGCCGTTCGACGGCGTCGTCAGCGAGCGGCAGGTGCAGCCGGGCGATTACGTCAACATCGGCAGCAATCTCATCAACATCGTGCCGCTGCCCAATGTCTACGTGATCGCCAACTACAAGGAAACGCAGCTCACCAATGTGAGGCCCGGCCAGCCCGTCGATATCACCGTCGACACCTTCTCCAAACAG
This sequence comes from Bradyrhizobium sp. ARR65, assembly GCF_000472385.1. Classification (GTDB taxonomy): domain Bacteria; phylum Pseudomonadota; class Alphaproteobacteria; order Rhizobiales; family Xanthobacteraceae; genus Bradyrhizobium. The sequence continues at coordinate 5,101 of NZ_AWZU01000042.1, read as the reverse complement.
AAGCTGCGTGGCCGTGTCGAGCGGATCGCGCCGGCCAGCGGCTCGCAATTCGCGCTGCTGCCGCCGGATAATGCGACCGGCAATTTCACCAAGGTGGTGCAGCGGATTCCGGTCCGCATCGCTTTCGAGCCGAACCAGCCGCTGCTCGAACATCTGCTGCCGGGCATGTCGGTCGAGACCCGGATTCACACCGATGAAGCCGGCGCAAATGGCGCAAAATGAGGACGTCAATCGCGGACCCGTTTCGCGCGGTGAGGTCGGCCGCCGGCCACTGTTCGCGGTCGGTGCCGTTCTGCTCGGCGCATTCCTGGCGAATTTCGACAGTCGGCTGACCTCGATCGGATTGCCGGATCTGCGCGGCGCGTTCTCGCTCGGCTTCGACGAAGGTGCCTGGCTTTCCACCGCCGCGATCGGCTCGCAGATCTTCATCGCGCCCGCCGTGGCGTGGCTTGCGACGGTGTTCGGCCTACGCCGCGTGCTGGGCGTTCCGAGCCTGGTCTACGCGGTGATCTCGCTGGTGATCCCCCTCGTTCACCACTATCCGACCCTGATCGCGCTCAGTATCGCCCATGGCATGCTGCTCGGCACCTTCGTGCCCGCGACGCTGATGATCATCTTCCGCAATCTTCCGATCCGATGGTGGCTGCCGGCGATTTCCATTTACGCCATCCGGGTCGGCTTCGCCCTCGACACCAGCCCGTCTGCGGTCGGCTTCTATGTCGAGCATCTCGGCTGGCAATGGATTTACTGGCAGGGCGCGTTGATTGCGCCGCTGATGGCGCTGATGGTTTATCTCGGCACGCCGCACGAGGCGGTGAACAGGGCGCTGCTCAAGGATGCCGATTGGGGCGGCATGCTGCTGCTCGGAACGTCCGTGTCGATGATCTACGCCGGGCTCGACCAGGGCAATCGCCTCGACTGGCTGGAAGCGGGTACGGTGATGGCCCTGTTGATCGGCGGCGGCGTGCTGTTCGTCGTCTTTCTCGTTAACGAGACGTTGGTTCGCCAGCCTTGGGCCCATGTCAACGTGCTGTTTTCGCGCAATGTCGGGCTCTCGCTGGTCGTCATCCTGCTTTACACTCTCACCAGCCTGTCGAACTCATCGCTGGTGCCGAACTTTCTCTCTGTTGTCACCGGGCTGCGGCCGGAACAAAGCGGCGTGCTGCTGCTGACCTACGGCGCGCTGCCGATGGTCGTGCTGGTGCCGCTGTCGATCTATGCGCTGCGCCACTTCGACCCACGCACCGTGGTTGTGCTGGGCTTTTCGATTTTTGCCGCGGCAAATCTAGTGGGAACACAATTGACCCATGATTGGGTACGCGAGGATTTTGTGCCGGTCGTGCTCCTGCAATCGGTGGGGCAGGCGTTCACACTTCTGCCCATCATCATCATGGTGGTGTCCAATTCCGATCCGACACGCGCCACCGCGTTTGCGGCCTATATCCAGATCATGCGGCTTGGCGGCGCCGAGATCGGCGTCGCGCTGATGGGCACGTGGCTGCGTGTGCGCGAGCAGATCCATTCCAATTATCTCGGACTGCATGTCGAGAACGGCAGCATCGAGGTGACGCGGATGCTGAAGAGCTTCTCGGACTATTTTGCCAGCCATGGCGCCGGTACCGCATCGGCCCGCGCAGTGGAAATGCTCGCCGTCGAGGTTCAGCGGGAGGCCAACGTGCTCGCCTATATCGACGGCTTCTGGCTGTGCTTCTGGCTTGCGATTGCCGCCTTGATCGTGGTGGCCTTCATCACCCCACCGCCGCCCGGTCCATTTACGCCGGAGCCATTTGGCTTCGCAAAGACGGTGATGCGCCGCTGCGGTGTGTCCGTTAAGGCGTAGAGCATCCGCCGCTCGAGATGGCGTGGCGGACGAGCGTCTTCCAAACCAAGGCCGTCATTGCGGGGAGCGAAAGCGACGAAGTAATCCAGACTGCATCCGCGAGGAAAGCCTGGATTGCTTCGCTTTCGCTCGCAATGACAGCGCGCGTCCCCTCTTTCGGCTGAGCTCAGCGCAATGAGGCTTGCGGCCGGCGCGTCGGCTCGATCAGTTCAGGCCGCGAACCCGACAGCCGTTTGTGCATGTGGACCATGAAAGCCATGCCGAACAAGGGTGTCGCCAGATTGACGATCGGGATCGACACGAAGGCGGCGATGATCAGGCCGGCGGTAAAGATGACCGCCGCGTTATCCCGTCGCATCGCCTTGGCCTCTTCCGGGGGGCGGAAGCGCATGGCGGCAAGCTCGAAATATTCCCGTCCGAGCAGCCAGGCGGTCGCGATGAAGAAGGCGATAAACCCGACGCCGGCCACGAACACGAAAGGCAGCGCGATCAGATAGACCAGGATGCTCAAGAGCGCGGCCTTGATGCCTTCCTGCATCGCGAGGCCGAAGGGCAGCGCCGTGCCCGGGCGCTCGGCCGGATAATATTCGCGTTCGACATGATCGGCGATCTCATCGACAAACAGGCTTGCGACCAGCGAGGTAATCGCCGGCATCAACAGGATCGCCCCGAACACGATGCCGAGCCCGGCGGCGACGGAAACGACCCAGGCGAGCACGTAGAGCGGCGTGTGGGCGCCGGGACCGAGCGCCGCTTCCGCCCAGCTCTCGCCTGATGTCGCAAGCCAGCTCAGGAGCCGCTGCAACCCGATCGCCAGCACGCTGATCAGCACCAAGGCAAGCCCGATCGATCGCCACAGGATGGAGCGCATCGGCGGCGACAGCATTTGCGCAAGCGCCTTGACGGCGGCGTCGATCATATCGGTATTACCTCTTCCGAAGGGTCGTGCGAGAGGTAGACATGGTTTGCGCACACCGCAAGGCTTGTTCCGGAGCATGATCCGGACCCGGAGGCCCGCGAAGCGCAAAGTGGAAACCGGTTTTCCGAAAAGATCATGCGATCTCGCCCCAGCCGGAGAAGGTCGAAATCGCCCGCATGTCCGTGGTCATGTGCAGAGCGGACCTCTCTTTCGCGGGCATCCCTCGCCGCTTTTGACCCAGAGCTGACATTCACTGGAAGGTGTCCATTTGATATGAAACGATACAACTCCAAATGAGGCCATTTCAGCCGTGCTGGATCGTCGCCAGATACTTTCAGGAATAGGAGCAGCAGTCATGGCTTCGCCGTCTCTCGGGATGGAACGGCCTGCGCCCCCTTCCGACAAATTCGCCATCGACGTGATCCGAAGGCTCGATCAAGCAGTCGCTGAGCGGCGCGTGTGGAATATTCATGGTCTTCTTGTTCTCCAGAACGGGGAACCGATCGTCGAGCGCTATTTCGAGGGTCAAGATAGGGCGAGAGGAGTTGGCGATCTCGGGACGATCAAGTTTACCGCGGAGACGCTCCATGATCTCCGATCGTGCTCGAAGAGCATCGTGGCCTTGCTCTATGGGATCGCCCTTCAGCAGGGAAGGGTCCCGGCCCCAGAGGCGAGCCTGCTTTCTGGATTTCCTGAGTATCGCGATCTTGTTGACGAGGAACGTTCCCGCGTAACAGTCCATCATGCGCTCTCGATGACCATGGGAACGGATTGGGACGAGAGTAGCTTGCCCTATGCCGATCCTCGCAACAGCGAAACCGCAATGGATGACGCTCCGGACCGCTATCGCTATATATTGGAGCGACCAGTCATCGAGAGGCCTGGTGCGCGTTGGACTTATTGCGGCGGAGCGACCGCGTTGCTCGCCCGTCTGATCGCAAGAGGGTCAGGCAAGTCACTGCATGAGTTCGCACGCGAGTCTCTTTTCGGTCCGCTCGGTATGGGACGAACGCAATGGGCCGCTGGGCCTGATGGTGAGCCATTCGCTGCGTCTGGCGCCCGGATGTCCGTTCGTGACCTCTCACGGATAGGGACGCTCATGCTCTCGGGTGGGCAACTCGACGGCAAGCAGATCGTGCCCGCCGAGTGGATCACGCGTTGCACGACGCCGGTGGTCAGTTGTGACGAGCTTCGCCGTTATGGCTATCAATGGTTTCTTCTTGATGTGGCCTTCGGCAGGCCGAAGGGATGGGCGCCGGGGCGGCTGGAGCGCATGTGGATGGCGCAGGGAGAAGGCGGCCAACGACTGTTCATCATTCCTGCGTTGCAGCTCGTTATCGCGTTAACGGCTGGAAACTATGGGACCGACGATCAATGGATTCCGCCGACGCGCGTGTTGCGGGAAGTTGTTTTGGCGAGCCTATCCTAACCTCCTACATGTCAGCTTCTGGCCCAAGGCCGAGGAGCCGGAGGCGATTGCTCATGCCCGGTGTCCGGGGTGAACCGGACAAAATAGGCTCGTTTTAAGCATTACCGCCCCTGACCCAATGCGGAAGTTGTGGACGCACGCAACACGCCCCACAGCCACACGGGCTGGTAACTGCGGTCTCGCCGCATCGTCGATAACACTCGCTCCGGGCAAGCATCTCGGGGCATCAACGCTCAGTCGAAGGTAGCGCTCACTCCACGTCAACTTCGATGTCAGTTCCCATCACGCGGACGCTGTAGCAGGCGACATCATCGTAGGCCGGCGGACCAAGAACGCCTCCGGTCCGAACGTCGAATTTCGCGCCATGCAAAGGGCAGGTCACCTCGTGGCCCAAGATTTCTCCCTCGGCCAAGGAGCCCTGTTCGTGGGTGCACATGTTGTCGATCGCGAAGAACTCGCCGTTGATGTTGAACAGGGCGATCTGTCTGCCCCTGGCATCGACCAGGCGAGCTTGACCAGGTTTGATCTCGTCAGTTCTTGCGACCTTCACAAAGTGGGTCATTTTGCTTGCCTCTTGCCTGCTTCTCCCTGCCTTCAGGGTACGGCCGGAGAAAAGCAGACTGATCTAGACACCAAGCGTGCCTGCCTTCGCGGCGGCGTAGCGCTCCGCAATCTTGTCCCAGTTCACAGTATTCCACCAGGCTTTGAGGTAATCAGGGCGGCGGTTCTGGTAGCTGAGATAATAAGCGTGCTCCCAGACATCGTTGCCAANCAACACCCGCTTGCCGTCCATGAGCGGAGTGTCCTGGTTCGGGCGGGTCTCGATCGCGAGATTGCCATCCTTTGTGACGGTTACAAACACCCAGCCCGAGCCGAATAGGCGTCCGCCCGCAGCATTGAAGTCGGTCTGGAA
>NZ_AWZU01000041.1 GCF_000472385.1 Bradyrhizobium sp. ARR65 | reverse complement strand
GCGCGATGGCCGAATATGTCACCGCCGTGATCGGCGGCCAGCTGTTCGGGCTGCCGATTTCCCGCGTGCAGGACGTGTTCATGCCGGAGCGGCTGACGCGGGTGCCGCTCGCGGCGGTCGAGATCGCCGGCGTCTTGAACCTGCGCGGCCGCATCGTCACCGTGATCGACATGCGCGCCCGGCTCGGNCTGCCCAGGGCCTCCGACGGCAAGCCGCCGATGGCGGTCGGCGTCGACCTGCGCGGCGAGTCCTACGGGCTCCTGATCGACCAGATCGGCGAGGTGCTGCGCCTGCCCGAGGACAGCCGCGAGGACAACCCCGTCAATCTCGACCCGCGCCTCGCCAAGCTCGCCGGCGGCGTCCATCGCCTCGACGGCCAGCTCATGGTCGTCCTCGATGTCGATCGCGTCCTCGAAATGGTGCCAAAAACCGCGCAAGCCGCTTGAGTGCTCGCTTATCGGAGAAAGCCCAATGAAAACCTGCCTGGTGGTCGACGATTCAAGTGTGGTGCGGAAGATCGCGCGGCGTATTCTCGAAGCAATGGATTTCGAGATCATCGAAGCCGAGGACGGCGAGAAGGCTCTAGAGGCCTGCAAGCGCGGTCTGCCCGATGCGGTGCTGCTCGACTGGAACATGCCGATCATGGACGGCTACGAGTTCCTCGGCAATCTGCGCCGCATGCCCGGCGGCGAGAGGCCCAAAGTGGTGTTCTGCACCACTGAAAACGGCATCGATCATATCGCGCGCGCACTCGAGGCCGGCGCCAACGAATACATCATGAAGCCCTTCGACAAGGACATCGTTGCGGCGAAGTTCCAGGAAGTCGGTCTCATCCAGTTGCCGTCGCCGGCATCGATCTGATTCTTAAGAGTCCGCCTGTGATTCCACCCGACTACGAATATCTGCGGAAAGTCCTCAAGGACCTTTCCGGCCTCGACCTGTCCGCCGACAAGCAATATCTGATCGAAAGCCGGCTGTTGCCGCTGGCGCGGAAGACAGGCCTCGCCAATATCGGTGAGCTTGTGCAGAAGATGAGGGGTGGATCGCCCTCCCTGATCAATCAGGTGGTCGAAGCCATGACCACCAACGAGACCTTCTTCTTTCGCGACAAGGTCCCGTTCGACCACTTTCGCGAGACGATCATGCCTGAGATCCTGCGCACCCGCGCAGGCCGCAAGAGCATCCGCATCTGGTGTGCCGCCGGTTCGACCGGTCAGGAGCCGTATTCGATCGCGATGTGCCTGAAGGAAATGGGCGTAGCGCTTGCGGGCTGGCGCGTCGACATTCTCGCGACCGACCTGTCGCAGGAGGTGCTGGAGAAATCGAAGTCCGGCATCTACAGCCAGTTCGAGGTGCAACGCGGGCTGCCGATCCAATTGCTCGTGAAATACTTCAAGCAGATGGGCGAACTCTGGCAAATCAACGCGGACGTTCGCGCCATGGTTCAGCACCGGCAGCTCAATCTGCTGCACGACTTTTCGCATCTCGGTGCTTTCGACGTGATCTTCTGCCGCAACGTCCTGATCTATTTCGACCAGCAAACCAAGATCAATATTTTCGGCCGGTTGGCCAAGGCAATCGAGCCGGACGGCTTCTTGGTGCTGGGTGCGGCGGAAACCGTGGTCGGATTGACTGAGGCTTTCAAACCGTTTTCGGATCGGCGCGGTCTCTATCGGCCGAGCAGCACGCAGAACGCGCCGGGAAGAGTATGGGCAACGGGCACCGCCGCGCCGAAACTGGCGGCGATAGCAGGAATGTGAGCAATGTCGGAAGAAAACAAAGGTTCGGAGCGCGTCACCTTCAGCCGCGGATACGACGTCTGCATCATGGCCATCGACGGAACGTGGCGGCGCAATTGCCAGCTCAACGCCATCTCCGATAACGATGCCATCCTGACAGTTGAAGGCTCCATTCAAGGACTGAACCTGAAGGAGTTCTTTCTGCTGTTGTCCTCGACCGGTCTCGCCTATCGTCGCTGCGAACTGGTCCGTGTCAATGGCGCCGAGATGGATATTCAGTTCATCAAGGGCAAACACAAGAAGAAGCGATCCGGCAGCTCGTCCGACGACGACGCATTGATGCACGCCTGATCAGCGCGGAGGCCGCGCATGCGCGCGGCTTCCGCCTACGTGCCTCGAAGCTCTATTGTTGAATGGTGCGCCCTGCGGGCAGGTCGTGGAACCCACCGGCGCTGCGGCTACATGTCTTTTCGCAACCGCCTTGTTTTCGAGCAGGAACTGCAGGGCCGCCGTGAGGTTCGTGTTGCAAGCAGCAAGCGCGGCTTCCGCTTGCGTGTAGAGAGGCGTGACATCGTCCAGCACGACGACGTCGGCGAATTCCTGATTGCCGGTGCAATCCTGGACCTTCGCGGCTTCGATCAACTTGATGCTGGCCTGGACATGGTCGATGAGCGACACCAGGTCCGAAACGATCAAATAGAAGCCGTCGTTGCGGTCTTCGGATGGAACCGCTACGTCACCGGCTTCCGCATTCCGCATGGGTGTTCTCCGTCAATGCGGTTTAGGCGGCTACGGCTACTTGTGAGTTAAGGCCTCCTCCCGTACAAATACGGGTGGGGCGAATCCGCGCCGAACGCTAACGGTTTGGTGCGCACGTCATTTGTAACTCTACGGACGAAGGCACATGGCCGAGAAACCTGCCTCCCGCGGTGAAATCTTCGTGGTTGATGACGATCCTGCCGTTCGCGAAACCCTTTCTCTGGTGCTGTCTGCGGCGGGCTATCAGGTGATCTGCTTTGCGGACGGCGCGGCGTTGCTCGCGGTCGCGCGAAGCCGGACGCCGGCCGCGATCCTGCTCGACGTTCACATTCCCGGCAAATCCGGGCTCGACATCCTGAGGGAACTGCATGGCGAGGATTATCCGGCGCCTATCTTCATGATCTCGGGGCAGGGCGATATCGCCATGGCCGTCAGTGCCATCAAGAACGGCGCGCTCGATTTCATCGAAAAGCCGTTTCGCGGCAGCGAGATCGTGGCCCGGCTCGACGAGGCAATCGGGGCTTATGCACGCCGGCAGGCGCAGAGTTCGTCCAGCATCGCCACGCTGCATTTCCCCGGCCGCGAACCGCTGACGCGGCGCGAGCGCGAGGTGCTGGAGCAATTCACCGCCGGCGCGTCCAACAAGGAAGCCGGCCGCACCCTCGGCATCAGTCCGCGCACGATCGAGGATCACCGCGCCAACATCATGAAAAAGCTCGGCGCCAGGAACGCGGCCGATCTGGTCCGGATCGTGATGACCGCGCAACAGCGCGCGTCGTAGAACTTCTTCCTCTCGCGACGCAAGTCGGGGGCGGCCCGACTTGCGCAAATTGGGATGCGCAACTGGGGTCAACCCCGGTGGCCGCGGAAGAGGTGAACCGAAACAGACGGAGCGCCGAAGTCCGAGACGGTGGCTTCGTTCCCCTTCACGCCTCCAGCGCCCGGCGGATCATGCGGGCCATGTCCGATTTGCGATAGGGCTTTGCCAGCAGCAGCACGCCGGAGTCGAGCCGGCCGTGGTGGATGATGGCGTTTTCGGTGTAGCCCGACGTGAAAAGCACTTTCAGATCGGGAAGCTGCTTCTGCAGGTGGTCGGCGAGCTGCCGCCCGTTCATGGTGCCGGGCATGATCACGTCGGTGAACAAGAGATCGAATTTGTGCCCCCAGTCGAAGAGGGAGAGCGCCTCGCTCGCGTTCGCCGCATCCAGCGTGACGTAGCCGAGCGAATGGAGCTGCGTCAGCACATAGTCCCTCACCAGGCGGTCGTCCTCGACGACCAGGATGGTTTCATGGCCGCCTTCGATTTCCGGCGCAGCGTGGCTTTCCGGCGCGAGCGATGCGCCCGTGCCGGGCGGCAGATACATCTTGATGCTCGTCCCGACACCCTCTTCGCTGTAAATCTTGATGTGACCGGCCGACTGCTTGATGAATCCATAGACCATACTGAGGCCCAGGCCGGTGCCCTTGCCCGGGCCCTTGGAGGTGAAGAACGGATCGAACACCCGGTCGAGGATGGCGGCGGGAATGCCGGTTCCGGTATCGCTCACCGCGATCATGGAATAGCGGCCCGGGCGAACGTCGTTCACCTTCGCGTAAGCTTCGTCGAGCCAGATCGAGGCCGTTTCCAGGATCAGCTTGCCGCCGCTCGGCATCGCATCACGCGCGTTGAGCGCCAGATTGAGGATCGCGGTGGCGAGCTGATTGGGGTCCACCAGCGCGATGCAGGCCTCGTCCTCGAATACCGATTCGATCTCGATGTGCTCGCCCAGCGTCGGCCGCAAGAGCTTGGCCGTATCGATGATCAGGGTGTTGACATCGATCTCCCGCGGCTGCAACGGCTGCCGGCGCGCGAAGGCGAGCAGGTGCTGGGTAAGGTCGGCGCCGCGCGCGGCGGCCTCGTCGATCATCTTGGTGATTGCCGCAAGCTGCGGCTCCTTGGCAACGGCCGCGCCCAGGATTTCGATGGTTCCGGTGATGACGGTCAGGATGTTGTTGAAGTCGTGGGCGATGCCGCCGGTGAGCTGGCCGATCGCCTCCATCTTTTCGGACTGCCTGATGCGCTCCTCGGCCGCGATCTTCTCGGTGAGATCGCGGAAAAAGCCGTTGAAGACGAAGCCGGAGCGCGTCTTCATGGCGGTCAGGCTGAGCTCGGCCGTAAATTCCTTGCCGTCGCGGCGCCGCACAGTGATTTCGCGGCGGGGGCCGAGGATCTGGCCATGACCAAGGGTGCGGAAGCGCGACAGCGCCTCGCGGAGCTCGTCGTGGTCCGCTCCGACGACGACGAGCTGAATGAGGTCCTTGCCGAGCACGGCGTCGCGCGACCAGCCGAAAATCTGCTCGGCCTGCGAATTCCAGTTGAGGATACTGCCGTTTTCATCGATCTGCACGAAGGCGTCGAGCGCGGTCTCGATGATGTTGCGTGCGAGCTGCTCGCTTTCGCGCAGGCTCTCCTGCGCAAGCCGGCTCTCGGTCGTGTCGCGGCCGACGAAGAAATAGCGCTTGACCGGTTCGGACCATGTGCCGAGCCATGACAGGGTCACGGCCCGGCCGTCCCTGTGGATCATGCGCGTGTCGGAGATCTTGGAACGGTCGCCGCGTCGCGCGGCGCCCATCTCCGCTTGCGTCATCGCGAGGTCGTCGGGATGAATGAACTCGGCGCTGCTGTGGCCGATCATTTCCTCCGGCCTGAAGCCCAGGATGGTCTCGCAGCTCGGGCTGACCTGAACCAGCGCTCCTCCGGCATCCATGACCAGGATCAGGTCCTGCGAATTTTCGAAGATGCGCTCCCGCTCCTCGAGCTGCTGGCGTAGCGCGAGCTCGGTCTGCCGCAACTCGGTGATGTCGCGGGCTATCTTGGAGGCGCCGATGATCTCGCCGGCAGCGTTCCTGATCGGCGAGATGGACAGCGAGACTTGCACGAGCGTGCCATCCTTGCGCCTGCGCATGGTCTCGTGGTGCTCGATCCGCTCGCCGCGCAAGATCCGCCGCAGGATCGCCTGCACCTCCTCGCCTCGGTCGGGAGGGACGATCAGGTTGATGCTTTGGCCGACCGCTTCTTCCGCGCTGTAGCCGAACAGGTGTTCGGCGGCCGGATTCCATCCGGTGATGATGCCGTCCAGCGACTTGGTGACGATCGCATCACTGGACGATTCGACCATCGCACTGAACAGGCGGTCGCGCGCGGCATAGTGGTCCCGCGCCGCTTCGGTGCGGCGATGTTCCTGCACCTCGCGTTCGAGTTCGGCGGTCTTGGCCTTCACCTCGTTCATCGCGCGGGCAAAGGCCTGCGCCAGAACGCCGGTCTCGCCGCTGGCATCTGGCGGGATTTTGAACGGTTCGTCACGGCCGATTCCCTCGACCGCCGCGCGCAATCGGTTGATGGGGCGCGTCAGGGAGCGCGCGATGGCGAACGCAAGCGCGGCCGCGCCAAGCATGGCGATCAGTCCGACCTGCAGCGATGTTCTGCTGATGGCCGTCGCGGTGGCCACGAACACGGCGTTCGGGACCGTTTCGATGATTCCGATCCATTGCTTGTCGACCAGCATGGCCGGCGCGAGCGCCGCTCCGCCAGGCCGTCGCGAGGTGTCGGGGATGACCCGCACGCCACTTTGCGATCCGCCGACCAGGGACGCGAAATAAGGAAAATCCTTCTGCCAGTCTCTTCGCCCGCCGAGGTCGCTTGCGAATTCGCGCGAGCGGTCCGGATGGACGAGATAGTCGCCTTTGGCGTCGACGACGTAGATCTGCTCTCCGGGGCGCGCCGGCGTCCTGATGCGATCCAGGCACGGACGCATATCGACATTGATGACGACGATGCCGAAGAGCTTGCCGCCGGGCGCGAAAATCGGCGTCGCGACGCGTAATGTCGGCACATGCGGCACCTCGATGGTGCCGTTCTCCTGGTTGAGATCCACCGGCGAGACGTAGACCTCGTCCGGCTTTAGCTTGATGGTCTCCTTGAAATAGGCCCGGTCGCCCTTTCGCTGCAATTCGCTATCGGGCACGATCCGAACCGCCCCGTTCGGACCGGAGCGGTCGACGCGGACCAGCTCGCGCCCTCCGTCGTCGAGGCCGATCAGACGGAATTGCGAATAGGCCGGCTTGGCTTCGAGCTCCGCGGCGAGCTGATCGATGAGCCGGGTCCGCCAGGTGTTTTCGGCGACGTGGTCGACCGGATCGGCCCCGCCGTTGACATGCGCGGTGACCATGCCCTGCACCGCCGTGCGGGTGGAGAAGGTCGCCACATCGGCGCGCGCGCCGCGAACATAGGAGCGCAGGTCGCTGGCAACGAGTTTCGAATGCGACTCGATGCGATCGAGTATACGCGGCAGCAGCGCCTGTTCCAGATTGTGATAGCCCAGCAATCCGACGGCGGAAACCGCAGCGGCGACCACCAGGATCATCGCAAGGGCGAGGCGGGTAGTGAGCGTCATCTCTCTCTTCGCGCCACCGAAACTGGCGGGCTGTCCGGCGATCCCGGCGGCACCATCAGGTCAGGAGCCGGACGCGCCATGGCGGTCCGATCCCAGACATGACGATGACCGCTTCGTGGCCGCAAGACAACCGGAAAGTGTCTGCGGCAATGCCGCCGGCGCAAGGGTTTTGGACGGGCTGTACCACACTCCGTGGCCGCTTCAGGCACGACTGGCCGCGAGGAGGTCATCAATTGCGGCCGTCCGCGGTTCCATGCGGATTGTGCGTCGCGAAGCGCTCGGAGGGTGAAGTTTGTCAAGGCGCCGCGTGACGCTCGATGAAGATGTCGAAGCGCAGCAAGCCGTTCGCGTGAAGATGAAAATAGCGCAGATAATGATTAGGCGGCCCATGCAGCCGGCGAGGAAGGTTGATGCTCCGCCCATGAACACGCCAGTTTCGGCGATCCGGTCGAACTGACCATTGAAGTCGCGGAGCGTCCGAACCAAATCGAAATAGTGGTTTCCGGACTATGGAAAGCAAAGTCTTGTACCGCTTTGAATGCTGAGGAGTACCAATTCCCGATCTCAAGCACTCAGAAACGAGCAACGTCCGCTCAACTGCGCCCCCTACTGCGCGTCAAACGGCACCGACGCCCGAACACGATAGGTCCAAACCGCAAAATTGCCGCCGATGCCGCCGCGTTCGCTGCCGATGGCGACCTGGGCGCCATTGGCAAATCGCGTCGCCACGCCGGCGGTGGCGCGGGCTGACCAGCCGTCCATAACAAATTGCGTCGGCACGGCCGGCGCAACCGCTGCGCCGGCGTTGTCGGTGTTGAAATAGTAATCGCCGTAGAGGCCGACATAAGGCGCCCATTCGGCGGTCGCAGACCACGCGATCGGATAGGTGACCTTCATGCCGGCGCTGGCGCGGCCGGTTGAGAAATCGCGCGGGGCCTGCAACGTTCCGAGACTGTCGCTGTAGGCATCCTCGCGCTCCCACAGCGCGTAGACGCGCGCGGACGGCTCGATCAGAAAGCCGCTCGTCCTATACGTGCCGGTCAGTCCGGCAGACAGCAACCAGCGATGGCCTGGGAATGATCCGGATGCCGTGCCCGCAAGGCCATCATAGCCGATGCCGGAATAGGTGAACGCCGCATCGAAGCGGATGTCTTGCGCGATCATCCATCCGAGGTAGGGGCCAATGGTCCAGCCGTCGCCCTTCAAGCGGCCCTGCAGCGCATCGGAGCGATAGTCGAACGTCTCGTAACCGCCGAGCGCGCCGACCAGCAGGTTCGGCAACATCCTTCGCGTCACGCCGGCCAGCACGTTGATCTGGTTGCCATAGAGCAACGGCACGCCCGACACCGTGCCGACGCCGCTGCCGGTGCCCCAGCGATCGAGCGTGGCGCCATGGATCTCGGCCCAGACCAGCCAATCCCGCGGCGCGACGTAACGCGGCGGTGCCTTGGTGGGCATGGCGCTTGCCAGTGCGTCGAACGCGCTATCGACGCGACCTGTGTGGTTGCCGGCGTAGGCCTGCGCGGCGGAGTTTTGGCCGCCCTCGCCGAGCGGGGCGCTTCCGTTGCGCACCGAATCGGCCGAGCTGCTGGCGATTTGTGACGGGCTAGCGTCGGGATCGGCCGCGAAGTTGAACCGGATGCCAGTCGCGCTCGGGTTGATCAAAGTGCCGCCGGTCGTGCTGAACCCTTCAGCGATGGCGCTGTCGACGGCACCCGAGATCGCCTGTCCCGAATTTTGCGCCGCCACGGGCGCGGCCAGCACCTGCAGTGTCCGCAGCTTGAGACTGTCGGAAGGCGTATTCACGACCTGGATCAGCGCGGCGGACGTGCTCGCGGCGAAGCCGGATGCGCCGAGATAGCTTGCCGTGATCGTGTGGTTGCCGGTTGCGAGTGAGGTGGTGGTGAAGGTCGCGGCGCCACCGGACAGCGCGACCGTTCCCAACGCCGTGCCGCCATCCTTGAAGGTCACGTTGCCTGTCGGCGCACCGCCGGGGCTCGTCACGTTTGCGGTGAAGATCACCGCCTGTCCCGCCTGGCTCGGGTTGGGCGAGGAGGACAGCGATATGGTCGTCGCGTTGACGCTGACGGTCTGCTGACGGGTTGCCGAGCTCGTGGTGAAATTGACGTCGCCGGAATAGGTGACCGTGACGGTGAAGCCGCCCGGCGCCGCATAGGCGTGGGTGATAGCCGCAACGCCGGCGACGAGGCTGCTTGTTGCGGTCACACCGTCTCCGAAGCTGAAGCTGACAGTCCCACTTGGGGTGCCTCCCGAGCCCGTGACTGTCGCGGTGAATGTCACGGACTGTCCGACGCTGCTTGGATCGGGCGTGGACGTCAGGGCCGTCGACGACGATGATGGATTGGCCACATTTTGCGATATCGTCGTTGAGCGTGCCAAATAGCTCGTGCCGCCGCCATAGGATGCAGTGACCGTAAAATTTCCAGCCGCTGCGTATGTGTGTGGCGTGCTGGCGACGCCGCCGGCAAGGGCAACGGTTACGGCCGTGCCGTCTCCGAAGTCAAAGGTGACGGAGCCCGTAGGCGTGATGCCGCCTACGCCTGAGACGGTAGCGGTGAAAGTGACGGATTGGCCCGCCACGCTGGAAGCCGATGAGGATGTGAGCGTCGTCGTCGACGCCGCGGCATTGACGGCTTCGCTTACCGTACCCGAACTCGCCGCCACGTCCGGGGTGCCGCTATAATTCGCGGTGACGGTAAAGTTGCCAGTCGATGTGTAGGCATGCGTGGCTTGTGCAACTCCGCCTGATAGCGAGGCCGTGGAAGTCGCACCGTCGCCGAAGTTGAAGGTCACGGTGCCGGACGAGGCCGGGAGCCCACCGGTCTCCGTCACGCTCGCGGTGAAGGTTACGATCTGGCCGACCGAGGATGGATCGGGCGCGGCGGATACGGTCGTCGAGCTCGATGCTTGAGCGACTTGCTGTCCGACGCTTCCGTTGCTTGGGGCATAGGTTACGTCTCCCGCGTAGGTGGCGGTGACGGTGAAGGTCTGGACGCTCGTGTAGGTGTGCGTAACCGAGGCGGTCCCTCCGCTAAGCGCGGCGCCGGCACTTGCCCCATCTCCGAAGTCGACAGAGACCGTTCCAGTTGCAGTGCCCGCTGCCCCGTTAACAACGATGGTGAAAATCACGGCCTGGTTGACGATGCTTGGGTCTTGCGAAGACGAGACGGTGGTGGTGCTGGCGATGGCAGCTGCTTGCGCCTGGTCAGCAAGACCAAGTGACGTGATGATCAGCAATGACAGGGAAGCAACGAACCACTTCAGCCAGTAGTTTTGACGCCCGACGAGGGCGCGTCCGACAATAGGAAAGTCCACGGCAACTCTTTAAGAACGACTGTAGGAATGGCAGTTTTCGTGCAAGCCAGGACCTAGCCGCTCCGGTCGGAAAAGTCTGTTACGGTACGGTCACACCATCGCGAAAAGTGCTGGAATCGTGCGCGGCCTTTTTGCGCGTTTGCCGGGGCTGTGCGAATTGAGAGAACGCGGGCCAACCTCCGGCGTCGTTGCGAGCGTAAGCGAAGCAAGCCAGACATTCTCCACGGATGCAGTCTGGATTGCTTCGTCGCGGAGCCTGTCATCGGGCGCGCGTTTGCGCGACCCGTTGGCTCCTCGCAATTGTGACGGGTCCAGGGCAGTCGTTCGCCCTTGCAGCTTGATCCGTGATGCTTTTCGACCCGCCGCGGTGTCAGGCGCCGATCGCATCCACCTCGGCAAGGCCGACCGCCCACAGCGCAAAGGCATAGACGATGGCGATTTCATCGAGCCGGTTGAAGCGCCCCGAGGCGCCGCCATGGCCGGCGCCCATGTTGGTGCGCAGCATCACCGGGCCACCCCCGGTCATCGTGGCGCGCAGCCGCGCGATCCATTTCGCCGGCTCCCAATAGGTGACACGCGGGTCGGTCAGGCCCGCCATGGCGAGGATCGCCGGATAGGCCTTCGCCGCGACATTGTCATAGGGCGAATAGGACAGGATGGTGCGAAAGTCCTTTTCGCTTTCGATCGGGTTGCCCCATTCCGGCCATTCCGGCGGCGTCAGCGGCAGCGTGTCATCCAGCATAGTGTTGAGCACGTCGACGAACGGCACCTCCGCGACGATGCCGGCAAATAGCTCGCCGGCCCGGTTGGCAACGGCCCCCATCAACATGCCGCCGGCGCTGCCGCCATGACCGACGATGCGCTTCTCGCTCGTGTAGTTGGCCTCGATAAGCGCGCGGGCGCAGGCAGCGAAATCGTCGAAGCTGTTGGTCTTCTTCTCGCGCTTGCCGTCGAGATACCAGCCCCAGCCCTTGTCGGTACCGCCGCGGATATGCGCAATGGCGTAGACGAAGCCGCGATCGACCAGCGACAGGCGGTTGGCGTTGAACGAAGCCGGCATGGCGTGGCCGTAGGAGCCGTAGCCATAGAGCAACAGCGGCGCGTTGCCGTCGCGTTTGAAGTCGCGGTGATGCAGCAGCGAGATCGGCACCTCCACGCCATCATGCGAGATCGCCATGATGCGCGTCGTGACATAGTCGGCGGGATTGTGGCCGGACGGGATTTCCTGGCGCTTGCGCAAAACGCGCGTCCGCTTCGCCATGTCGTAGTCATAGACTTCCGACGGCGTTGTCATCGACGAATAGGCGAAGCGCAAATTCGTGGTGTCGAATTCGTAGGAGCCCATGGTGTCGAGCGAATAGGCCGCCTCATCGAAGGCGATGGCGTGCTCATCGCCGGTTGCGAGATCGCGGATGATGATGGACGGCAACGCATGGGCGCGCTCCAGCCGCACCAGGTGGCCCGAATAGAGATCGTGGCCGAGGATATAGACGCCGGGGCGATGGCCGATCAGGTCGCGCCAGTTGGCGCGCTCAGCCGCGGTGAGCGGGGCGGTGACGATCTTGAAGTCGATCGCGTTATCCGCATTGGTGAGGATGAACAATTCCTCGCCGCGATCGGCGATCGAATATTGCACGCCCTTCTCGCGCGCGGCGACCAGGCGCGGCGGCGCATCGGGGTTCTTCAGATCGATCAGGCGCTGCTCGGAGGTCTCGTGGTCGCCGCCGGCGATCACGCAAAAGCGGCCGGAGCTCGATTCGTGCAGATGGGTGAACCAGCCGGGATCCTGTTCCTCATAGACGAGGATGTCGTCCGCCTGCGCGGTGCCAAGCCGATGCCGCCAGACCTGCATCGGCCGGTGGTTCTCGTCGAGCTTGACATAGAAGAAGCTCTTGCAATCCGCGCTCCACACCATGCCGCCGTCGGTGTCCTCGACGAGATCGTCGAAGTCCTCACCGGTTTGCCAATCACGGATGCGGATCGCGAAATATTCCGAGCCCTTGGTATCGGCACTCCAAGCCTGCAAGCGGTGATCCCAGGAATGGCGGCTGTCGCCGAATTTGAAATAGTCTTGGTCCTTCGCGAGCGCGTCACCGTCGAGCACGATGTGCTCGTCGCCGCCATCGCGCGGCATGCGGCCGAACATCTCGTGCTGCCCGCCCTCGCGGAATTTGCGGAAATAGGCGTAAGGCCCGTCCGGCGAAGGCACGCTGGAATCGTCCTCCTTGATGCGGCCGCGCATTTCCGCAACCAGCTTCTTCTGCAGCGTCGCGGTATGGCCGAGCAGGCTCTCGGTATAGTTGTTCTCGGCTTCGAGATAGGCGCGGATATCCGGATCCAGGACCGCCGGATCGTGCAGGACCTCCTGCCAACTGGGATCCTTCAACCAGGCATAGTCGTCGGTGATGGTGATGCCGTGGCGGGTGAAGGAATGCGGCCGGCGGGGAGCCTCCGGCGGCTTCACGGCGGCAGCCTGTTTGTCCAGGATTTCAGTCACTTAGGTCCTCGTTGACGCGGGGCTTCGATCGGGTCCGGGACATATGGGCGCGGAACGACGGATTGCCATATGCCGGGCGTATCCATCTTGAACCGACATCCTGACGAGCCTGCTCGAACCATCATTCTGAGGCGCCGATGCCAACGGGTCCGCGCAAAGCGCGGCCCGATGACAGGCTCCGCGGCGGCCTCGAAGGATGAACGGCCCCGCTGCGAGACCCGGGCCGTCGCCCTTTGAGGCTCGCTGGCGCGAGCACCTCAGGGGGTGACGGGATTAACTTTGGACGGGTTTCGATATTGCGCCTGCTCTAGTTATTGCGCAGCCGTGCGCTGGCACCGGCGCCGAATATCGGGATGCGGTTCACCGCCAGCACCACGGCGAAGGTGATCAGCAGCATGACGATGCCGAGCACGGAAATGGCGGCGAGCTCGCCGCCCTCGTTGAGATCGTAGATCAGAACGCTCAGCACCTTGGTTTCCGAGGTAAACAGCACAATCGCCGCGGAGAGCTCGCGCATCACGCCGATGAAGATGAAGCACCAGGTCGCGATCACGGCGCTGCGCAACAGCGGCGCGGTGATCCCGATCAGCGATTGCAGCCGCGTCGCGCCGAGAATGCGGCTGGCGTCCTCGAGTTCGGGATGGATCGCGGTGAATGCCGCCTGCAATTGCTGATAGGCCGAGGGGAGATTGATGATCAGATAGGCGAGCAGAAGGATCCAGAGTGTGCCGTAAAGCACGAAGGGCGGCCGCGTGTAGCTCAAGAACAGGCCGACGCCGAGCACGATCCCGGGCACCGCGACCGGCGCGGTGGCGAGAAAGCCGAGCAGGCCCGCGCCGACGATCGCCTGGCGCGTGGCGACATAGGCGAGAACCAGCGCCACGATCGTGCCGATGGTGGCGGTGGCCGTGCCCAGGATAACCGTGTTCTTCAGGACCAGCGCGGTCGAGGACAGTTCGGTGAACACGAAGACGATATTGTGCAGCGTCAGCGTCGATGGCGTTACCAGCGTCGTGGCGTTGGGCGAGACGGCCGCGTTGAGCAGCGCGAAATAGGGCAGGAACACCGGGTTGAGCAGCACCAGCAGGCAGAATGTGAGCGCGGCCCAGCGCCAGCCTTTCAGTTCGATCCGCCGCGGCGAGCCATATTTGCCGCCGACTACCGAATAGCTGCGCCGCCCCAGCATGAATTTTTGCGCCTGCAGGAGCAGTATGGTCAGGAGCAGCAGCGGCACCGCGCCCGCCGCGGCGAGCTCTGGCTTCGGCGGGTACTGAAACAGGCTCCAGATTTTCGTGGTCATGGTGTGAAAGCCCGCGGGCAGCGCGAGAATCGCGGGCGAGCCGAACAAGGTCATCGCCTGCAAGAACGCGATCAGGCTGCCGGCCACCAGCGCCGGCAGCGCGAGCGGAATTGTGATGCGGCGCGCCGTGGTCCAGGCCTTGGCACCGAGAATGGCGGACGCGTCTTCCAATTCCCCCGGCATGGTGTCCAGCGCGTTCGCGATCGGCACGAACACGAAAGGGAAAGTGTAGCAGGAGATGACGAAGATGAGGCCTTCCAGCGAATAGATGTTGAACAGGTGATCGTCGGGCTCGGTGCCGGTGATGAAACGATAGAATTGGTTGAGCAGCCCGCTGTTGGGTGCGGCCAGCAGCTCCCAGGCGATCGCGCCGAGAAAGGGCGGCGTCACGAAGGATGCGGTCACCAGCGCGCGAATCATCTGCCGGCCCGGCATGTCGGTGCGCGACACCAACCAGCCGATCGGCGCGGCAATCGCACAGCAGATTGCGGCGGAGCTGACGGCGATAACAGCGGTGGTGAACAGCGGATCGAGAAAATCGGGATCGGAAAACAGGGTGGCAAAATTCTGCAACGTGAAATGCCGTGCCTTGTCGGTCAAGCTGTAGATCGCAAGCCACGATAAGGGCAGCGCGATCAGCACGATCAGACAGGCTGCGAACAGCCATAGCACTGGCTTTGTGAAGTCGATGCGGGGCTTGGTGCGTGAGATGTCCGCGGCGATGGTCATGCCGCATCCTCCGTCGTTCCGGGGCGCTCCGAAGGAGCGAGCCCGGAACCTCGAGATTCCGGGTTCGCCTCTTCGAGGCGCCCCGGAATGACGGCGGTGAGTGGGGACGCAACAGTTCGCATCACGCGCATCTCACCGCTCCAGCGCCCGGCAACGTCGCGGCGGGAGTGTCAGCCACACCTTGCTGCCGTCGGCCACCACATTGCCGGGGCTCGTGACCACGCGCAAGGACGTGCCGTCGGCCGCCTCGACCAGATAGTCGCGGCTTGCGCCAAGAAACACCTGCCGGATCACGCGCGCGGGCAGCGTGTTCGGCGTACCGGGCGACGCTTGTGTGGCCAGCGCAATGTCGTGCTGGCGGATCGCCACCGCGGCGGGTTGACCGGCAACGAGCTTGGCGCCGACCACTTGTAGCGTCGTGTCCGCAAAAGCGACGTGGTTTTCATCGCGCGCCACCGCCTTGATCACATTGGCCGCGCCGATGAAGCGCGCCACGAATTCCGATTGCGGGCGGTCGTAGATGTCCTCGGGCGTGCCGAGTTGGTCGATGCGGCCTGCGTTCATCACCGCAATCAGGTCGGCGGTGGTCATCGCCTCCGACTGGTCATGAGTGACGTAGACTGTCGTGTAGCGGTATTCGTCATGCAGTCTGCGGATCTCGAAGCGCATCTCCTCGCGCAGATTGGCGTCGAGATTGGACAGCGGCTCGTCGAGCAGCAGCGTCTCGGGTTCGACGATCAGCGCCCGCGCCAGCGCGACGCGCTGCTGCTGTCCGCCCGAGAGTTCGCCGGGGTAGCGCTGCGCCAGCGGCTCCAGCCTGGTGGTGGCGAGGATCGCCGCGAGCTTTTTTGCGATGGTCTCGCGGTCGAGCTTGCGGACCCGCAAACCGTAGGTGATGTTGTCCGCGACCGTCATGTGCGGCCAGAGCGCGTAGCTCTGGAAGATCATCGACATCCCCCGGTTTTCCGGCGGCACGGTTCGCATTGTCGACGATAGAATACGGTCGCCGACGCAGATTTCTCCGGCGGACGGTTCGAGAAAGCCGGCGATCAGCCGCAGCGTCGTGGTCTTGCCGCAGCCGGAGGGGCCGAGCAGGCACACGAGCCTGCCGTGCTCGATCCGCAACGAGACGTCATCGACCACGGTGAGCGGACCAAAGCGTTTTGTCAGGCCGCGCAGTTCAACCGGCGCCACGCATCTCCCCCGGCGTATTGTTGCGAGCCTCAGGCGCGCTTTACCCGGGAGTAAGCACTAAAAGCCGCGCGGCGAACAGAGCCTAGGCGCCAACACTTTCGCCGATATAGGCGATCGCCGCCTCCATGCCGCCCTTGCCATGTGGAATCCGCAGCGCGTTGAGGCCGACCTCGATCACGCCGAGCGTCCCCAGGATCATCGGCGCGTTGATGTGGCCCATATGGGCGATGCGGAACGCCTGGCCCTGCAGGTCGCCGATGCCGACGCCCAGCACCACGCCGCATTTCTCCTTGCAGTAGCGGTGCAGTTTGGTGGGCTCGTGGCCGTTGCCCACCAGCACGGTGGTCACGGTGTTGGAGCGCTCGGAGCTTTCCGTGATGTTGAAGCCGAGCACCTGGCCCTCGGACCACACAGCGACCGCGCGCCGCACCGCTTCGGCGAGAAGCTGATGCCGGCGGAACACGTTGTCGAGCCCTTCCTCGAACAGCATGTCGATGGCCTGTCGCAGCGCGAACAACAGATGCACCGGCGCGGTGCCGGCATAGCGGCGGTAGTGCTCGACGCCCTCGCGCTCGGTCCAGTCCCAATAGGGAGTGCGCAAATCGGCCGTCTTGTGCACTCCTTGCGCGCGCTCATTGGCGGCGACGAAGCCCAGCCCGGGCGGGGTCATCAGGCCCTTCTGCGAGCCGGACATCGCGACATCGATGCCCCATTTGTCCATCTCGAACGGCATGCAGCCGAGCGAAGCCACGGTGTCGACCATGTAGAGCGCGGGATGTCCGGCCGTCTTGATGGCCTTGCCGATCGCCTCGACATCGTTGACCACGCCGGAGGCGGTGTCGACCTGGGCGACGAGGATCGCCTTGATCGCATGATTCTTGTCCGCGCGCAGCCGCGCCTCCACTTCATCGGGCCGCACCGCGCGCCGCCAGTCGCCCTTCAGCACCTCGACCTCGGCGCCCATGGCGCGCGCGGCATTGCCCCAGCCGACCGCAAAGCGTCCGCTCTCCAGCACCAGCACCTTATCGCCGCGCGAGAGCACGTTGGAGAGCACCGCTTCCCAGGCGCCATGGCCGTTCGCGATGTAGATGTAGGATTTGGCCTTGGTCGCGAACAGCTTCGAGAGATCGCGCAACAGGCTGTCGCTCAAATTGACCATCTGTTCGGAGTAGATGTCGAGCGCGGGCCGGTGCATCGCGCGCAGCACCTCGTCAGGCATGGTGGTGGGCCCGGGAATGGCCAGAAACTCCCGGCCGGCGCGAACGGTCATGGGTGGATTTCCTTGCGTTGGGGCAACCGATGGATGCAGCCTCTTGGGACGAATTTCAAGCGTTTTGCACTAGCTCTTGAGCGCACCCGTTATGCTTCGCCAGATCTGGTCTTTCAGTTCGGTCGCGGGCGGGCTCGGGATCACGGTGACGGGACCTGTCTGCTTCTGGCACGCCTCGACCAATCGCAAGATCCACACTTCCCCGTCGGTGTAATAAAGATCGCCGCCGCCATTGCGCCCGGTGAGCGTGGGCCCGACGCCGGTCACCTGATATTTGGCTGTGATCATGCCGGCATTTTCGAGATCGGCTGCAAGCAAATCCCGCTCGGCATCGACATCGGCATCGATGTGGTGCGTAATCGCCCCGGTGAAATGGCTGATGCCGACGCCCTTGTCGAAGGTCACGGCGCCCAGCCAGACCGGTCGGTCCTCCTGGCCCTTGTCCAGCACCTTCCAGAAGCGCACGTGGTGCCGACGATCGGCGCTTTTGCCGGCTGGCTTCTCGAACGCGTAATCCTCGCGGCGGCCGAGATAGAACAGGTTGGAGACCGGCGCATCCTTATAGGCGCGGTCGAGCAGCACGCTGCCGACGATTTCGATGGAGGAGCGCAGCGTGATGGGATCGGCGGGAAACCAGCCGGCTTGATTCATCGCGCACAGCACCTCGCGAGCATCTCCGATCAGCCCGATATTGATGGGATCGCCCGGAATGCCCTGCGCGGTGCGCGTCACCATCGGCAAGCTCGCAAGTCCGCGCTGATGCTCATAATGCGTCCAGAACGCCGGCAGCACGATATAGGCGAGCGAGGTGTATCCGAGCAGGATCGCAAGCAGCGTCAGCAGCACGCGCTCCAGCCGCGCGTGGTGCGCGGCACGCGGATCCGCATCATGGTGTTGATCGCTCACGCTCTCTCACCGTCACCCTGAAGAGCGCGCCCTGGCGCGCGTCCCGAAGGGCGACGGCCCGGCTGCTGCAGCGGGGCCGTTCATCCTTCGAGACGACCGCGTTGCGGCCTCGTCAGGATGACGGATTGAGATGGGCGTCCGCTTCAAAACGAACAGCCCTTCACCGCCGCGTCTCGCGGCAGCCGGCGGCCTCCGCTTCATCCACCGAGCAGAACCAGCGCGTGCCCTTGCTGATCTTCATCTTGATCTGGGCGTACCAGCGGCTGGTCGGCTTGTGATAGATGCATTCGCCCGACGAGTTGACGTTGCCTTTGATGGTGCAGTCGGGCGAAGGCGCGACCGGGCCGGATGCGGAGGCCAGGAGGATCGCATGCGCGGTCTCCGGCACTTTCACCGCGCCGAGGATAGTGGTCTTCTTGTTGCGGATACGCCAGTCCCACGGCGCGATGAAGGCGCCCTGCCACATGCCGGCCTTGGCCTCCCGCGCGGCGGCCTGGTCCGCATCATAGTCGTGGGACACGCGCGCCAGCGCCCAGCCGCTGTGCACCAGCCATTTCTGAATGTCCTCGCCGTCGACCTCGCAACGCGCCAGCGCCCGGCCGCGGCGATCGGTCTGGCCGAGATGGCAGGTCCAGCTCTTGTTGTCGGTGTGCTTGATCAGCTCGTCGCGCGCGGCCACGCCGCAGGTCCAGCGCTCCCCCTTGGTGTTGAGGCAGAGCTGATCGACCGAAGGCGCGTCGATGCCAGACAGGCGAATGCGGCTGTTGCCGATCTGGATCTGGTCGGCCTCGCGAATCTTCGGCACGCCGGAAACATCGGCGGCAAACGCGAGGCCGGGCCACAGCATCAACAGAAGCACAAGCGGTAATTTGGGCGACATGCAAAGGGCCATGTAAAGGAATCAGCCGATAAATGCCGGCGATTGTGGTGCGGATTGGGCTATCTCGCCAGCGCCTTCCGCCGCGGTCGCGCTTCAACTTCGCGCGATGGCTTCACGCTTCGTCCCGGATAAGCGAAGGTTACGGTCTTTTCACCATCGCCTTCCGCGCCAGCGCAAGTCCCATCAGCACGAAGGCCGAAGTCACCTCGGGCCCGCCGACCAGGATGCGGGTCGGCGTCTTCATCTTGTTCCACTCATAGGCCCGGAACGGACCGTGCCGGCCACCCTCGCCGAACTGCGCGACGATGCAGGCGAGCGCCGGGGCAAAGCTCGCGACCTCGGCACCGAGATGGCCGAGCGCGATCAGCGCCAGCGCAGCATCGAACGGGTTGATCTCTGCGGTGAGCATCTCGTCCAGCACATAGGCCAGCACATGAGCGCGGATGACATCAAAGGCGCCGTCGGGATCGATCGTCTTGCGCGCCTCTGGCGGCAACGCCTGGAACGCCGCAAAGCAGCGGCCGAAATAGGCGCAATACAGCTCCGGCAAATAATAGATGTGCGAGCGCGGATTGCTGAACGCGCCGCTTTCGACGAGCCGCCGCTGAAATCCGATGATGCGCCTGACGGTGTCGAGCCGCTCGCGGCTTTCCAGCACCTTCCAGCGCGCAAGATTGCGTAAACAGACTTCGAGCACATCGAGGTTGAGCGTCGGGTCGAGATCGTTGCCAAAGGGCCGTTCGCCGGCGAGATTGTCGATCCAGGTGACGATGCCGCCCTCGAAATCGATGTTGTCGTTGATCGGCACGGTCACCAGCGGCTCGTTGCCGCCTGCACGCACCTGGTAGCCGGCGTAAAAGTCGAGCAGGGGCTGGTCGAGGATCGGGTCGGCAGAGCCGGCCTGTGTCGCGGCAGAGAACGAGCAGGCGGTAGTGTCGCAATCCGGCACGTAGATGCCGAAGCCCAGATCCTGCTTGATCTGGGCGAAGAATTTCGAGAAGCGCGGATGCGGCGCCGGCGCCAGCGCGGTCACCACGGAAAACGGGCCGCCGTCCCGGCTGCGCACGTCCTCGCGGCTGGTCGAGAGGCAGAAAGCCACCATCTCCGAAATCGCGCCGCGCGCATTCGCGATCTCGTGCGGAGCCGCGAGGCCGGTCTCGATGAAGCCGAGCAGCGCCTCGGTGAAGAACGCATCGTAATAGGCCGAGCGGTGGCGGACCTGCACCGGTGCCCACATGGGCTCGGCAATCCCGGTCCAGGGCGGGTTGACCAGCGCGCCGACCTGCGAGCGGGCGATGAAGATGCGGGCGAGATTGAACAGGAATGTCGAGTTCTTGTAGCCGCGGGAATTGAGCCCGGTCAGCGCCGTCAGGAATTCGCGGCCGCGCAGATCGGGATCCCCGATCAGGTTGAAAGCGGCGTAGGTCGGCAGAAAGCCGTTCCGGCGGAAGCTGCGCAACAGATGCGCGCCGCAGGCGCGGATCACGCGATCGAGCTCGGTCGGCTTTGGTACGCGCGCGCCTGCCGAGACCGGCTTGGGACTGGGATGTGCGAGCACGATGATGTCGAGCAGGTCCGCGATGGGTCGGCCCGCCGCCTCCCAATCGGGGGTCGCATCGTCGCGGGCGCGCAGGATGGCGGTCCGCAGCGCCTCCAGCCGTCCGTGCTCCTTGAGTTCGGCCAAGCCCGCGCGGCGCAGCAGCGCGCGCAGCGCCGGATTGCACAGCGCCATCCGGTAGAATTTCGACAGATGCGCGTCGCCGCTGTGCGGCGCCAGCAGCAGCGGATCGCAGACGTCGTAGAGCGAGGGCCCGTCCTTGGTCGCCGTCAACGCCAGACAGGTGGCAGCGGCAAAATAGCGCAAATTCATTGAGCGGATTTTCCGGCGGGCGGGTTCAAGCGGCGGGGAACGGGCGTTCTGAACAAACGCCGCTGCGGCCGATATCGCGCAGTTCCATCCGCATCTTTTCGCCGCCGCCCCCTTGCAAAATCAGCAAGTGCTTGAAAACTGGCCCAAACCGGGCGGAAAGGCAATGTGACGGCAGTCACAGTCGGGGAAAAGGTTGGGCCACAATGTGGAACACCGCAATACCGGAATCTTGCGGGAAGGCGATCGGCCATGCATCGGGTCAGGAAGTGTTTTCAATGGCTTATCTGTCAAGCACGCTTTGATGTTGCCCCTTTGGGTCGGGCAGGTTAAGGGACCACTTATTGCGATGCCGCAAATAGAGCACAATTAAACGACACACCGCCGGCCATCTCCCAATAAGCAAGATCAGTTTGGCGCGACCCTTGGTTTGCGCGCGCCGCGAGTAGGAACGCACCAGTGATGAATTTGACGCAGCTCCGTTTCTCCCGCCGATCGATTGCTATTGCCGCCGCGCTGTTCGGCACGGTGTCGCTGGCGATTGGCGCCCACGCTGCGTTGTCCATTCGTGCGCTCGATGCGGCGCGGGCGGTGCCGGCCGAGCAGGCCCCGCTTGTGGCGGGCAAGGCGGCGCGGCTCGCGCTCGTCATCGGCAATGGTCATTATCCTGATGCCAGCGAGCCCTTGAGCCAGCCGATCAACGACGCGCGTGCGCTGACAGTTGCGCTGCGTCATGACGGTTTTGATGTCGATGTGGTGGAGGACGCCACCAAGGATGACATGACCCGCGCGGTGGCGCGGCTGAAATCCAAGATCACGCGCGACTCGGTCGTGATGCTGTTCTTCGGCGGCTATGGTGTGCAGGCCGGCCGTGAGAGCTACATGATCCCGGTCGATGCGACGATCTGGAAGGAAAAGGACGTGCGCCGCGAGGGGGTCAGCATCGAGTCCGTGCTTGACGTGATGAAGGAGCAGGGCGCCCGCGCCAAGCTGGTCGTGGTCGATGCCTCGCGCCGCAATCCCTATGAGCGGCGCTTCCGCGCCTTCTCCCACGGCCTGGCACCGATCAATGCGCCCGACAACGCGCTGATCCTGTCCTCGGCGACGCCGGGCAAGGTGGCCTACGATTCCAACGGCGCCAACAGCGTGCTTGTCTCCGAGCTGCTCAATCATCTGGATGCCAAGGCCGCCGGCGCCGAGGCCGTCTTCAACCAGACCCGCGTCGCGATCTCCCGCGCCTCCGAGGGAGAGCAGGTGCCCTCCGTCTCCTCTTCACTGCTTGAGGACGTCCGCTTCGGCGGCAGCGAGAAAGCCGGAAGCTGACCCCGCTCACTCGCCGTCGTTCCGGGCGCGCGCCGCGCGAACCTCGGATGCGTGATTGCGCATCGGGAACCTCAAGATTTCCGGGTTCGGTGCTGACGCACCGCCCCGGAATGACGGGCATGTGGCGCCGTCGCCTTACTGCTTCACTTCCGCGCCATTCACGAACGGCCGCACCGGATCGCCCTCGCGCAAGAGCGCGCCGGCGCGGACGACCACATCGTCGCCTTCGCTCAATCCCTCGCGTATTTCGACATTGCCGCCGGACATTAGCCCGACCTCGACCCGCTTGGTCTCGATGCGCTCGCGCCTGACCACCTGAACCACCGTGCCCGCATTGGAGTAGAGCACCGCGGTGAGCGGCACCGCGAGCCCGCAGCTCTGCCCGGTGCGGATCGACGCCCGCCCCGATGAGTTCACCAGAAGGCGGGTGCTGCCGACGATGCCGATGAAGACCTGACCCAACTGGCTGTTGGATTCCACCGTTGGTGCCACGCGCCGCACCACACCCTGGAAATCGCCGCCTGCGCCGACGATGCGGATATCGGCGCTCTGGTTGGGCGCGAGCTTGCCGACGTCCTCGACCGGCACCATGCCGACCAGGTCATATTCGCTGCGCGCGATGATGTTGAACAGCGCCTCGCC
This sequence comes from Bradyrhizobium sp. ARR65, assembly GCF_000472385.1. Classification (GTDB taxonomy): domain Bacteria; phylum Pseudomonadota; class Alphaproteobacteria; order Rhizobiales; family Xanthobacteraceae; genus Bradyrhizobium. The sequence continues at coordinate 46,432 of NZ_AWZU01000041.1, read as the reverse complement.
GCGGCCGGATGCGATCGCGCCGACCGTCGCGGTGGAGGCGGAAATCACCCCGCCAACCGGCGCCTGCACATTGATGCTGCCACCCTCCGGCAGGCTGAGCCGCGCCAGCACCTGCCCCGCCTGCACCGTATCCCCCGCATCCGCCATCACCTCCGCGACCTTCAACCCCGGCCGTTCCGGGCGGATTGCCCGCTCATCGCGCGCAATCACGACGCCGGAGACTTCGACGATGTTGTTGAAGCAGGACTTGGCTGCCTTCATCACCGTGACCGCCGCGCCTTTGGGCGTGGCCTCGGTGGTATCGGCCAAGGCGGGGTAGGCTGCGAGGCTGGCGCTTACGCAGGCAGGGAACAGCAGTTTTCGCGCAAAGGTGTTCGCGATGAAATTGATCATCGGTGTTCCGGTTAGGTTCATGGAGGCTTGCATATCAGAACACCGCAACGGACGCCAACGAAGGGACGAGCCATTACCTGACGCAACGATGCGACGCGCCGGGACTTATGATATGAGATTGCACATCGCTGAAGGTATTAATCGCACGAGGTATGAGCCTCTCCGGCGTTGGTCTCCACGAGCGAGAGATGACCATGACGACTTGCACCGAACCACACCACGCCAATCATTCCCATCAGCACGGCCCGGGCTGTGGGCACACGGCGGTCCGGCATGCCGGGCATGTCGACTACCTGCACGACGGTCACCTGCACCACATGCACGGCGATCACGTCGATGAGCACGCGATCCCCGTCGATGCAACGAACCCCGCGCGCTGCACGCCGGACAACATCTGCGCCGGTCACACCCACGGCCCAGGCTGCGGCCACGAGGCGGTTCCTCACGGCGATCATGTCGACTATCTCGTGAACGGTCGCCTGCATCATCCGCACAACGGCCATTGCGACGATCACGGCCCGCTGGCGGTGGTGTAGGGGCCTGTTCCCCCATCCGCCCTCGCAAATGCTTCAGCAACGAGCCTGGAGCGGTGAGATGTGAACCTACCGCTTGAACAATTGCCGCAGCACGTCGGTCATCGGCTGGCTCTCCTGCATCTGGGGGAGGGAACCGTCTTGCCCGGCGTTCGGCGGCGTTGGCGCGGCCTGCTGTTGGCCTCGGCCCTGGGTGCTTGAACCAGGTGGGACGGTGCGGCTGCGGTCGCCTAATCCCTGCTGGATCAGGCCGCCCAGCGCCTCCCCAAGGTTTCCGCCAAGCAGGCCGTTCTGCTCGTCGCCGTTGCCATTGCCGCCACCGGTCAGCCCGTTCAAAAGGCCGCTCAGGCCGCCATTGGGCCCGAACAGGCCTTCGCCCATCTCGCGCAGCTTGGCGTAGGCGGCGTCCGGGTTGTCCAACATGCCGGCGATGTCGGGGTAGATGCGTGGCTCGGCCCAAGGGCCCTCGATGGCAACAGGGATACCGAAACTGACGGGATCGGAGGTCCGTCCCTGGCCCTGAGTGGTCATCACGAGCTTCGGCTCGACGCGCAAGCCAAGCGTTTTCGTAGCCAAATCCACGGTGCCGCCGCCGGTCACCCGCACCAAGGGGCCGACCAGGTTGAGATCGCTGGTCGTGGCCTGGCCGCGGTCGATGCGAAACGAGGCCGAGAGCTGGGTGAGGTCGGTCGACTGCTCCTTCTCTTGCTGCCAGCCCGACAGCGGATTCGTCGTCAGATTTCGGATCATCTGGGCAACGTTCAAGCCGCGAATGGCGCCGTCCTGGAAATCGGCGAATACCGTGCCGGAGAGATTGGACATGATCGCCTGCTGGCTGGAGCCGCTGGAACGCGCGGCGATCTTGGCCTGCAGCTTCCCGTCGATCTTGTCGAAATCGGCAAGGCTCGTCAGCAGCGGTAGCGCGCTGACGCCGACGAGGTCGCAATGCATCGTAAAACTGGGGGCGCCGCCGGTGGCGTCGACAACGACCTCGCCGTTGGCCTGGCCCCCATAGGTGCCAAGATTGGCAATCGCGGCCTTCAGCACACCGCCCGCGAGCGTGGCCTCAACTGCGGCCGGAGCGAAATGCGCCTCTCCGATGTTGGCGTCCGCGGCGGAGATCCGGACCTCTCCGTCGAGATAGTTCAGGCCGATGAAATCGATGGGAGCGTTGCTCCAGGGCTGCGAGGGCGAGGTGGGCGCCCCTTTGGCAAGCGGGACATTGAGCCGCTGGAAATCGAGATCGACTTTCACCAGCGGCTTGGAGGCGGCGTCCACCGACGCCCAGCCGCTGAAAGCGCCATCGCCAAGCGTTCCGCTCACGCCATTGAACATGATGAGCGAGCCGTTGGCGCGAATCTCGGTCTTGGCCGAGAGGGGGGCGTGCAACAGATCGGGCGCATCGATCCTGAGCTCCACGGGAATGCTCTGCCGCTGCAGCGGCAACGATGGGACCTCGGCCGTGATGTCGAAATTGAGCGGAGACGTGCCTGCACGCGCCGAGCCGGCCAGCTTGAGCTTGTGCTCGGCATCCATGCCGGCATCGGCGTCGATGCCGTCGATGCGATTCTCCACCCGGTCATGCGGGTTGGAAAAGACGATCGCACCGTCCGCGATCTTGACGCGATTGATCGCAACCGCCTCCGCGTCCCCGGCCGCCTTCGCGGACTTGGTGGCGACGACCTCGCGGCTGCGCTCGCGGAGCAGCGGAACATAGATAACCGGCTTGGTGATGACGAGGGCATTCACTTGCGGGTGGCCCGACCACACGCTCGACAAGCTCATGTCAGCCTCGATACTGCCGACGGTGACGCGGTTGGAACCGTCGTGATCCCCCGGGTCCTGCAACGTGACATCGTTGATGGTGAGGTTGAGCCGTGGCCACAGGCTGAGCCTGGTCGTGCCCGCAATCGTCAGGCGGTACCCGGTCGCACGCTCGACACGCTCCTGGATTGCCGAGGTGACGAAGCTGGAGGGAATTCCGACGATCAGCACCAGTGCGATCACGATGATGATGGCGGCGATCGCGGCGCCTGTGATTTTCAATGCTTTCATGTCGACGTTCCCAGGAGCAAACATCACGACGTACGGCCGGCAGCCATCCTGCCAAGCCTGTGTTTTGAACTTATCCCGGAAACGGCAGGCCGCTCAAAAGGGCCCAAAATATTCCGGGTGCTGCAAAGTTATGTGACTTATGGCACACTTCGCGCTGGCCGGAATTTGTTAAGCGCCTCGTACATTTAAAGGCATTGCAATGAGTAAACAGGCCGAATTTGCGGTCATCCTGAAAATGAATCCGATGTTCGCGGACCTGGGTTCCGACGAGCTGCAGCGGCTGTCGGATCTTTGCCACACCCGGAATTTGGCGAGCGGGGAGGTGCTGTTCCAGAAGGGTGATCCCGGTGATGCCTTGTTCGGGGTTCGGAGCGGCCAGATCCGTATCGAGGCTGGCGCCTCCGACGGCAGCCGGATGACGCTCAATTTCATGGGGGCGGGCGAGTTGTTCGGCGAGGTCGCGGTTCTGGACGGCCAGAATCGCACCGCGGACGCAATCGCTGCTGAGCCGACCGAGCTGTTTGTGCTGCGGCGCGATGACCTTCTCAATTTTCTGGAACGCGAGCCAAGGGTCGCGATCAAGATCATCACCTTGCTGTGCCGGCGTATCCGTTGGCACAGCGAGCGCATGGAGGAATCGGTGCTGCAGCCGCTATCGGTCCGGCTTGCGCGGCGGCTCGTTGCGCTCGCCGCCGATTTCGGCACGGAGGTGCACGTGTCGCAGGAGCAACTAGGAGTGTTCGTCGGCGCCGCGCGCGAGAGCGTCAACCGTCAGCTACAGAGCTGGCGCAAGGATGGCATTCTGGATCTGCAGCGCGGCCGCATCCTCGTGCAGGACATGCCGCGGCTCTCAACGATCGCACGAAACGAATAACGCGGCGCGATCCCGAACATGCCCAACAGGTCGCATCACAACGCCGGGCATATCGGGATGAACATGCTGCGAAAGAGGGGACGTTCCCATTCTTCCGCAAAAATAGCGATACCGCCGAGCGCTCAAGCGACCTCGCACATCATCGCCGTTGAGGATTGTCTTACGCTGCTCCGCGGCATTCCGTCGGGGTCGATCCAGCTCGTCATCTGCGATCCGCCCTACAACATCAATGTCGCCGCGTGGGATGATCGCACCCATTATGTCGATTGGGCCGGGCAATGGCTGTCGGAGGTCGAGCGCGTGCTCGCCCCATCGGGCAATTTTGCCCTGTTCGGCGGCCTGCAATATCAGGGCGAGGCAGGCAGCGGCGATCTGATCAGCCTGATCGGCTGGATGCGCCAGCACTCCACGATGCTGCTCGCCAATCTCATCATCTGGAATTATCCGAACGGCATGAGTGCGCATCGGTTCTTCGCCAACCGGCATGAGGAGATCGCCTGGTTTGCGAAATCGCCGAAGTATTATTTCGATCTGGACGCGGTACGCACCAAACTCGATGCGAAGACGCTGGCGCGCTACAAACGCGACAAGCGGCTCAATCCGGATCATCTCGACAAGGGCATCAATCCGACCAACGTCTGGAAGATTCCGCGGCTGAACGGCAATTCAAGGGAGCGCGTCGGCCATCCCACGCAGAAGCCGAAGCGCCTGATCGAGCGGCTGGTATGCGCGCTGTCCTATCCGGGATCGACGGTGCTGGATTTTTTTGCCGGCAGCGGCGTGACCAGCCGGGTCGCGATCGAAACCCGGCGGCACTCGATCTCGGCCGATGCGGACGCGATGTTCCCGAGCTATTTCGGGCGGCATCTCGACCAGATCGACGGCGGGGAATCGTTGCCGAAGCAGTATGTGCTGATCGGCCGCGGCGAATGGTCCACGCATCCGGCGTTCACGGCGGCTGCCCGGATCGCCGCCGCCAAATGATCCCGTGCGTGATCTACTCCGCGGCCGCCGCCCGGTTTCGGTCGTCGCGCGCTTCCTTGTGCGATTCCGCGTGCTCCGCATCGGCGTGGGAGACGACGAGCCTTTTGCCGACGCGCCGGATCAGCAAGCCGATATCGTCCATCACCATGAACATTGCCGGCACGAAGACCAGCGACAGGACAGTCGAGAAGATGAGGCCGCCGATGACGGCGAGCGCCATCGGCGAGCGAAACTCGCCGCCGGCGCCGACCGCGAGCGCGCTCGGCGTCATCCCGGCGACCATGGCGATGGTGGTCATGACGATCGGGCGCGCGCGCTTCATGCCGGCATCGATCATCGCTTCGTCCCGACGCTTGCCGGCGCGGATCGCCTCGATCGCGAACTCCACCAGCATGATGGCGTTTTTGGTGACGATGCCCATCAGCATCAAGATGCCGATCCACACCGGCGTGGTGAGTTGCTTGCCGGTCAGGAGCAGTGCGCCGATCGCGCCGCCGATCGACAGCGGCAGCGAGAACAGGATGGTGATCGGTTGCAGGAACGTGCCGAACAGCAGCACCAGCACCGCATAGACCATCATCAACCCGGCGGTCATGGCGGTGGCAAAGCCCTCCGACAATTCGTTCAGGCTTTCGGCATCGCCCGAGGGGCTCACCCTGACGCCCTTGGGCAGGCTTTTCATGACCGGCAGATCGTAGATCTTCCTCGTCGCATCGCCGAGCGCCGCCGGGCCGACGAGGTCGGCCGCGACGGTGGCCTGCCGCTCGCGGTCGTAGCGGTTGATGCTGGTCGGCCCCTGGTCGAGCTTGATGTCGGCCACGACCGAGAGCGGCACGCCGCCCTTTTCGCCGTGCGCGCCGAGCGGGACCCGAAGCTGCTCCAGCGTCCGCAGGTCGCTGCGCGCGGAGTCCTCGAGCTGCACCCGGATCGGAACCAACCGGCCGCCGGCGTCGAACTTGGCGAGCGCCGGACCGACATCGCCGATCGTGGCGACGCGCACCGTCTGCGACAGGCTCTCGGTGGAGACCCCGAGCCGAGCCGCCAAATCCGCGCGCGGTTGGATTCGAAGCTCCGGCCGGTCGAGCGCCGTTTCCGGGGTCACGTTGGAGATGATGCTGATCCGCTTCATCTGGGTCGCCAGCTCATTGGCGACGTTGTTGACGATGTTGCTGTCGACGCCGGTGACGACCAGCGAGACGGCGCGCAGGCCATTCTCGTCGACGAACCAGAAGCGGATGTCGGGAACGTTCTGCAGCTCCTGGCTGATCGAAAGCTCGAGTTCGCGCTGGGTGACCTTGCGTTCCTTCTTGGGCGTGTAGTTGATGATCAGCGCCGCGCGCCGCACTTCCTCCGGACCCTGCGGAGTTCGTCCGCCATCCACGAACACGCTTCTCACCTCGGGCCGCTTGCGCAGGCGCGCGACGATGTCTTCTGTCACCTGCTCGGTATGCTCGAGCTGAGAGCCCGGCGGCAGCTCGATCGCGAGCAGCGAGCGCGCGGTGTCCTGCGCCGGCAGGAAGCCTTGCGGCAGCAGCGTGATGCTCCAGACCGAGGCGGCGAAGACGCCGAGCCCGATCAGCACCGTGATGTAATGGTGCTTCACCGACCAGGAGACGACGCGGTGATAGGCCTCCAGCACGCGCCCGTGCGGCGGCTCCTCATTGCTGTGCTGCTTGAGGAAGTAGGCTGCCAGCATCGGCGTGACGAAGCGTGCGGCCAGGAGCGAGAAGAACACCTGCACCGAGACCGTGATGCCGAACTGCTTGAAGAACTGCCCGGCGATGCCGGACATGAAGCTCGCAGGCGCGAAGATCGCGATGATTGTGAGGCTGATCGCGATCACCGCGAGGCCGATTTCGTCGGCGGCTTCCAGCGCGGCACGGTAGGGCGTCTTGCCCATCCGCATATGGCGGACGATGTTCTCGATCTCGACGATGGCGTCGTCGACGAGAATGCCCGTTGAGAGCGTGATCGCGAGGAAGCTGACGAGGTTGAGCGAGAAGCCGAGCAGGTCCATCGCCCAGAACGCCGGGAAGATCGACAGCGGCAGCGAGATCGCGGCAATGATGGTGGCGCGGATGTCGCGCAGGAACAAAAGGACGATGACGACCGCCAGGATGGCGCCCTCGAACAGGGTCGAGATCGCGGCCTCGTAATTGCCCTTGGTGAATTCGACCGAGGTATCGATCAGCTTGAGGTCAACGTCGGGATAGGCCTCCTTCAGCGCGTCGATGCGCTTTTGCACCGCGGCCGCGACTACCACGTCGCTGGCGCCCTTGGCGCGCTTGATGCCGAGCGCCACCACCGGCTCGCCGTTGAAGCGGGCAAAGGTGCGGCGGTCCGCGATGGTGTCGGTGACGGTGCCGAGGTCGTCCAGCCGCATCTCGCCGCCACCGAACAGCGGGATCATGGTGCCGGCGAGATCGTTCAGCGTCTTGGCGCCGGCGAGCGTGCGGATCGCCTGGTCGTTCCCGCCGATTTCGGCGCGGCCGCCGGCGAGGTCGACATTGGTGCCGCGCAGGCTCTGGCTGACATTGACGGCCGTAAGGCCGGCCGCCTGCAGCCGGTCGGGATCGAGCGAGACCAGGATCTCGCGCTCGACACCGCCGATGCGTTCGACCTGGGCGACGCCGCGGACGCCCTGCAGCGCGCGTTTGACGACGTCGTCGACGAAATAGGATAGTTGTTCCGGGGTCTTGCCGGGCGCGATCGCGGCATAGGTGACGATCGGAAGTCCAATCACGTCGACGCGCTGGATCAAGGGCTCGTTGACGTTCTGCGGCAGGTTGGCGCGGACGCGCGTGACCGCGTCCTTGACGTCGTTGAGCGCGCGATCGGTGTTGGTCTCGAGCTGGAACTGGATCGTCGTCACCGACAGGCCGTCGGTGATGGTCGAGGAAATGTGGCGTACGCCCTCGACGCCGGAGACGCCGTCTTCGATGATCTTGGTGACCTGGGACTCCAGCTCAGCCGGAGCAGCGCCGAACTGCGCCACTGCAACCGAGATCACCGGGATGTCCGCCGAGGGCAGGCGGGTCACCGCAAGCTTGGTGAAGCTGATCCAGCCGAGCGCCAGCAGGATGATCGAGAAGAGCACCGAGGGAAGCGGATTGCGGATCGACCATGCCGAGATATTGAGTGCCATCAGCGCACCTGCCGATCGAGTTCATCAGCGGACACCGTCTTCACCTGGTCGCCGTCATGCAGGGAACTGCCGGCATCGGCCACCACGGTTTCGCCGACATCGAGGCCCTCGAGGATTTCAATGTTGGTGTCGGACACGAGGCCGACCCGCACCTTGCGTGTCTCGATGGTGTTGCCTTTGACCACCTGAAGGGTCAGATGGTCAATGGCCGTGCGCGGAACCGCGACCCCGCAGCTCCGCTTGGCGTCGATATTGGCGCGGGCGAACATGCCGACCTTCAGCATCGGATTGTTGGTCAGCGATATCCTGACATGACCGAGCTGTGTGGTGCGATCGATCTGCGGCGAGATCAGCCTGACGCGTCCGACCATGTCGGGGGCATCGTCGCGGCTGATACGCGCGGTGGCGCCCGGATTGAGTTTCAAGAGATGGGCGGCCGGCACCTCGGCATCGAGTTCGATCTCGTTGTTGACCGAGATCCGGAACATCGGTCCGGCCTGGGGCGAGGCCGGCGCGCCGACGGCGGTCCGGACCTCGGTGACCAGGCCTGCGGCCGGCGCGCGCAGCGAGAACGGGCCGTTGCGGCCGGCGGGCGCGCCAGGTGGCGGCGTCAGGCGCGCCAGCTCCTGATTTTCGGTGACCATGTCGCCTTCGTGGACCAGCAGGTCGGTGACTTTCGAGCCTTCCTGCTCGACTCCGACGACCGCCTCGCGCCGCGGGACCAAATGCCCCGTGACCCGCACCAGATCGGAGAAGCACGCGTTGGTCGATTTGGTCACCACGACCTGCGCCTCACGGAGCTTTTCGGTCTCCTCGTGATGCGGCCGATGCTCGAACCAATAATAAAGCCCAATAAGGGCTGCAAAGAACACCACGCCTCCCGCGGGTTTTACGTACTCGGTCAATCTCATCGCCGGATCATTCCAAAGAGGTCGCGAGGGCAGTATCGGAAGTGTCGCTGATAGGGTTGAGGGCCGCGGCCGTCCTGAGAGGAACGAACCGGTCGGCACAAATCGCGCTCACCGGACCCCGTATCCCTCGAATTCCTGGACGATGTTGGGGTCCATGGCCTTGGCATTGGCTATATCCAAATTGCCCTCGGGAATCGACCCGTTGCGCTGTTTGGCAAGGCCACGGCCATAGAGCGAGGAGGTCAAGCGCGGATTGATCTTCAGTGCGGCGTCGAAATCGGTGATGGCATTCTTGTTCGCGCCGGCCTTGAGATTGAGGAGCCCGCGGCTGTCCAGCGCATCGACGAAATTGGGCCGCAGCCGCAGCGCCTCGTTGCAATCCTTCAGCGCGCCCTGCAGGTCGCCGACGACAATGCGAACCCAGCAGCGGTTGTTCAGCGCCTCGACATCTTTCGGATTCAGCCGGATCGTGTCGTCGAAATCCTTGATCGCGAGCTTATAGGCGCCCTTGCTGGCATAGACCTGCCCGCGCCGGTACAGCGCGTTGATGTCATCGGGATTGGCGTCGATCTTGGCCGTCAGGCTCTTGATCGTCGGATCGTCGGCCAGCGCCAGTTCGGTCGGAGCGGGATTGTTGCTGGCTGGTTTCTCGGCCGGTGCTGGCGTGGACGGCGTAACCTCGACCTTTGGCGGGGGTGCGGGTGTCGGCAGGTTGACCGCCGGAGCTGGACTCGGCGCCGGAGCGGGCGATGGGGTCGAAGGCGGAGGGGCGGTCGGGGGCAGCGCCGCGATCGCAGCCGCATCCGGCGGGTGCGGATTGCCGGCAGCCGCGGCGCCTGGGACGAAAGAAAAATCCTCCGCAAGCGAGGAGGAGATCCACGGGATCTGCTCCTGGCGTGACGCGCGGGTGACGCCGACGCGGGTGCGATTGAGCGCCTCTTCCGCCATCAGGTCAGGGACGCGGATTTCCTTCAGCAGTTCCTGTACAAACAGGCTGTGATCGCCGCCGCTGTCCGAGACGACCGACGACAGCGCCGCCGAATACATCACCAGCGTCCCGTTCGGCGCGATCACCGGCGCAAGCCCCGCGGAGAAACTGCGGAAGCGGCGCTCATAGGGGTTGCGCCTGCTGGCATCGAGCAGCGCGATCTTGACCCCGGCGCCGCGGCTGTTGATCTCCCCGAGCACCGTCTCCAGACTGATGCCGTCCCGCCGCACGTCCGATTCCTGCCAGATCTGGGCATCGACCGGGATCATGTAGCTCTGGCGATTGGACTGGATGCCATAGCCACTGAAGAACAATAGCACCACGTCGCCCGGCTTGATCTCGGCATAGAGCCGGTCGAAGGCGCGGCGCATCGCATCGCCCGTCAAGTTCTCCCCGATCTCGAGCTTGAAGCCGTCCCGCTTGAGTTCGTCGGCGACGTCGCGCGCGTCGTTGATCGGTTCCTTCAAGGGGGCGTCCGCATCCGGATATTTTGCATTGCCGATGACGAGGGCATGGCGGTCGCCGGCGGCGGATGATGGGGCGGTCCAGGCGACCGAGAAAATCACTGCAAGAAATAATGCGAGGCGGATCTTCATCACTCAGCGGTCCAGCGAAAAAGGCGCCGACACCAGCTTGCGCCCCGGCGAACTTAACTAACACATAAGCCATTATCGAACCGGCCTTGCCACCCGTCAACCGCATGGAAAATCGCGCTTATTGCCGCGCCCCGCAACGGGAAACAGCGCGGTGCGTCCTTTGCGGATCACGTCGGCGCCTTCCGAGCCTCGCCGATGCCCAAGTTCCCCGGCAGCCTCGCAATGTGATTACCTCACATAGAGCATGATCCGGACCTGGAGGGCCGCGTTAGCGCAAAGTGTGCCGCGGTTTTCCGAAAGATCATGCTCAAACAAAAAGTTAGAGCACGATGACGATTCAACCTGAACTCATCGCGCTCTAATATCGCGCTCTAATGCCGAGTTGCGTCGTCTCTGTGTCCGTCGACCGGTTTGACCTTTGTCGCGAGCGGTGGCTTGCTGCAGCCGCCTACCTTTGCAGCAAAGACAAGGGACACAAATGCAAAACGTCTATGAGGTCTATGCGCTGCGCTATGCGACGATGTCGCCGCGCACGCCGAACATGAATTTTCTCTCACCCGATCCCCATGAGACCACGGCCCAGGCGCTCGATTATTTCGTCTGGCTGATCCGCGGCGGCGGTCGTGACATCCTGGTCGATACCGGCTTCAACGCCGAGGAGGCGCAGCTCCGCGCCCGTAAGCTGACGCTCAATCCGGTCGATGCGCTCTCGGGATTTGGCGTCGCGGCCTCCGACATCAGGGACGTGGTCGTCACGCATTTGCACTATGACCACGCCGGCAACCTCGATCGTTTCCCCAATGCGCGCTTCCATTTGCAGGAGCGCGAGATGGCCTATGCCACGGGGCGCTGCATGTGCAACGGCCTGTTGCGGCATCCGTTCTCGGTCGAGCACGTCACGCTGATGGTGCGCCATGTCTATGGCGAGCGCGTCATCTTCCACTCCGGCGACGGCGAGGTCGCGCCGGGCGTCACCGTGCATCGCGTCGGTGGCCATTCCGATGGCCTTCAGGTGGTGCGGGTCGAGACCGCGCGAGGTCCCGTGGTGCTCGCCTCCGATGCCGCGCACTATTACGCAAACCTGCATCGCCGCAACCCGTTTCCGATCCTCTACAACATCGGTGACATGGCCATGGGCTGGGAAATCGTCGAGCGGCTTGCCGGCCATCCCGATCGTTTCATCCCCGGGCATGACCCGATCGTGGCGGAAATCTATCCGCGTGCCAGCGAAAAGGTCGACGCCTTCGCCTTGCACAAGGCACCGTCGAGGTCGTTCGCGAAATAGGTGCTGGCTCGCGCTGCAGCAAAGTCCACCATGTCGTCCCGGCGACCCCCAGCGCGAGCACTTGCGCTCCTCGCGATGCCGCCGAATTCGTCAGTGGCGCACGCGGGCGGCTTCGCCAAGGCGAAGCGGCCCCTTGAGCCTGCGGGAATCGCAGGCCTCAGTCGGTTCTATCCTCTGCCTCAGAGCTTGGGAGGCGGGTGTGAGCAGGCGCTTTGCGAACCCGATGCGGAAGGCGCATGGTGGCGGCGCACAACACGAGATGGAAGCCGCAGAGCAGAGCAAACGCGCTGCCATACGCGCTCGATGCTGGCGCAGTTGTTGGCGCGGCCAGACGCCATCCGAGAAATGTCGCGCATATCGTCGTGAGGGTCGGCCCGCCCATGCGCATGACGATGTTGAGCGTGGTGGTAGCCATGGGCAGGTCCTCGCGTTTGACCGACGTGTAGGCAGCCGAAATCGACGGAATGCCAATGCAGCTTAAGCCCACGCCTCGGACGAACAAGGCGGCGGCGACCTGGGCGCTGGGAAGGCCGTGACTGGCCAGAAAGACGAAGGGCAAAGTGCCCGCCAGTGCCGTCAGCGCGCCGCCTGCCGAGAGGTTGCGGTTGCCCAGCCGTTCCACAAGCGATCCTACGAAAGGGTAGCTGACCATCATGCCAAGGCCTTGCGCGGCCAGCAGCAGGCCGGTCTCGCTCGGCGAGAGACCCGAGGCGCGCGTCAAGAACGCCGGTACAAGCATCTGACCTGCGAACGAAACGCCTTGTGACAAGAATTGCGCGACGACGGCGGCAGAAAAGATCTCGCCTTTGAACAGCCGCAGGTCGATGATCGCGTCGTGCTTTTTTCTTCTCGCCCAGCAAAGGAAAATGACAAACAGCAGCGCGGAGAGTGCCAGAGCGGCAAGACCGAACGGATCGGTTGCTCGTTCTGATCCGTAAAGGAAAAGCACGGCGCAGGGCGATAGCAAAGCGAGACCGATCAAGTCGAGACTGCGCGGCCTCCTCTCGTGCCGGTCGTGCGGCAGAAATAAAGCGGCGAGCGCGAGTGCAAGCGCGCCGAAGGGAAGGTTGACCAAAAAGAGCCAGCGCCACGACGCAAAATGCAATACTGCGCCTGCGATAACCGGCCCGAGAAGCGGCGCAAGCAGAATCGGCATCGCTGCAAAGCCGAGGACGCGAGCCATTTTCGCTCCGGCGGCGCGGGCCATGAGCAACTGCGCCATCGGCGCCAACAGCCCGCCGCTCATGCCCTGCAGGATGCGAAACCCTATCAGTGAGTTCGCCGACCATGCGAGTCCACAGAGCGCCGAACTGAGCGTGAAAGCCGAGAAGCACCAGAGGTAAACGGCCTTGGCTCCGATGCGGTCGACGAGCCAGCCGTTCAAGGGCAAAGTGAGCGCAAGCGCGAGCAGGTAGCCGCTCGTCACCCACTGGATGCTTGAAAGGGTCGTGTGCAATTCAAGCGCAAGGCTTGAAAGAGAGACGTTGACGACCGTCGCGTCCATTTGCGCAAGAAAAGACCCGAGTACGGCAACGGACGAAATTTTCCAAAGCTGCGGACTGACTTGCGCGGCTTCGCGCTGCTCCTCGGCGCTTGAGGCCATTCGTTTACTCGGGGGAATTGCCGCCGTGGAAACGACCGAAGTGGCGGGCGCTCAGCAGGCCGATCAAAAGAAAGCCCAGCCCCAGAGTTGCCGCATCGGCGATCGAGTGCAGGCTGAAGTCTCCGACACGGCAGATCAGGACGTAAGCAACGGCGAGATTGAGAACGCCCCACACGATGTTGACGGTCGAAGAGGAAAGTCCTTGACCGGGCGGCTTGGCGAAAGGGCTCTGAAAGGGATGCCCCATCGACCCACTGGTGATGTGGGGAATTGAATTGGCAAGAAATGCGCCGCCGAAAAAATACGAAATGAGTGTCAACCACTCCATCGTTCACCGTCCTTTTCGTTGATCAGAAGTCGGCAAGCCGGCCTAGTAATTTCATCGCCGCGGCGAGTTGCTCATGCTCGCGGGGCGTAAGTTGCGCATTCAGGGCGCGGAACAGCCAGTCCTCCCTCGCCGCGCGGCCGGTCCTGACGATCTTCAAAAAGGAGGGCGTAAGGCTCAGCAACGTCTGCCGACCATCATTGGGATCGGGCTTTCCGCTCACCACGCCCGCCGCTTCCAGCGCGGCAACGGTTATTCGCATCGATTGCGGGCGCACGCCCTCGGCGCGTGCGAGCATTGACACGGTTGCGGGGCCGTCGCGCTCCAGTCGCAGAAGGACGGATTTCTGCGAATTCGTGAAATCCCCTGCATCCGCCTGCTCTCGCAATCGGCGCTTTAGTTTGGAAACCACGACCCGCAACTCGCCTGCAAGGACGGTGAGTTGCGGCGATTCGGAACTTTGGGGCGTCCTGCTCATGATTCGATGTTAGCATACGTACAGATAATCTGTACAGATAGTCTGTGCAGTTAACCTGCGCACTTAGTGCGTGCAGTCACTCAAGCTCCCATCTTCAAGAGCTGTGGCATGTGGGACCGGCGGCACAGTCACGCGCCATCGGCCCGGCCCCGGTTGCGAGCGGGCAAAGCGGAAATCGAAGGGCAGTCCCTGTAGATTGGGCCAAAAATGACCCATCAGCTACCGCAATGGTCACACGCCGCCAGCCCTTTCATGCTATGTCTGTTCGACTTGCTCCAAACCTTTCGCTGGCACCGAGAACACAACTTGCCTCAAACAAGGGAGAGCGGCGGTGAAACGTAAAAGCAGGCTCCTCGTCACAGCGACGATCGCCGTCCTGGGCGTTACGGCCGGTTACGCGCAGGACAAGTACTCGCTGAAATCGCCGGACGGAATCGCGTTCTCCGACTTCAAAGGATACGAGGACTGGGCGGTGGTCTCCTCTGCCCGAACCGACGAAGTGCTCAAGGTGATCGTCGCCAATCCGATCATGATCGAGGCGTACAAGGCCGGTGTTCCGAACAACGGCCAACCTTTCCCGGATGGCTCTAAAATCGTGAAGCTCCAGTGGAAGCCGAAGAGGAGCACAGAGGCTCCCTTCGCTGTGGATGTGCCGGACGTCTTCACGCAGGCTTTCGTCATCGAAAAAGACAGCCAGAGATTTCCGAAAAGCGGCGGATGGGGTTACGCGCTGTTCAACTACGAAGCCGCATCCGACACGTTCACGGCCAATCCCAGCCCCTCAGACTGCGGACACGCTTGCCATGTGGCCGTCAAGGCGAAGGACCATATTTTCCACCCATACCAGAAGCGCTGAAGCGCGGGTGACCGGCATAGAGTACCCGGCCTTCACCGCGTGATGTTCGAAATGGCCCCTTCGCGTCGTGCGGGCGTGATTTGCCCGACGAGCAGCGGTTTGCAAAATCCGTCAAGCCTTGCGCGCGCAAGTATTTCTGTTTTTCAGAAGCCCGAATCAGTCGTATCGTTCGCGCATCCTGCCTCGATGATGGAGGGGCGTATCGCGATCGTCACGAACGCGAGGCGGGCTGCGGTGGACGCGAGAATGCCGACAGACGAGCGGCATGATTGCGGACGGCGAAGTCGTGTGGTCCTGGCGCGCCCATGCAGGCGCCAAGTTGGCAACGATGCTTATCGCATCGCGCTGATGACGGTGGCAAACGCTGGTTCACCGGGGAGAGCACGTATAAGCCGTAAACCACCGTGCAGGGAAGGCCGGGCTGATCCCGCCTGTACCTGTGGTCTTCGCGCTCGCGCAAATTTCCTTTTGCGCGAGGGCTCCGGGTGCAGCGGCCACCCGGTCTTCCCTGCGCCCTCTGCTTTTTGAAGAGGGTTCGTGTGACGCACAACTCGGGCGAATGCCGCCGCGAGAAGGCGGACTCGTATCCTCTGTCCTCCGCTGTTTGAAAATTGAATCCGATGGCATTCGGTCTTGAGCCTCGAAGGAGATCGCCCCGGTGACGCGGCAGGGCCGTTCATCGCCGGGGCTTCGGCGGACCAGAGCGGCGCGAGCGAAGGAGAGCGCTAATACGCCTCCTTGGCGTCGGCCTCTTCGCTCGTTTGAATAAGCCCGAGGCTGCCCTCGATCTTCCCGAGCAGGCGTGCAAGTTCCTTCCGCTCGGCCGCTGAGAGGCAGGTCAATATCTCCTGTTCCCTGCGCAGCAGGCGCGGGATCAGTTCTTCATAAAGTGTGCTGCCCTTGCGCGTCAGGCGCAAGCGGAACTCGCGGCGATCGTCCTCGTTCGCGACCCGCTCGATCAGCCGCCGCTCGAGCAGCGCAGTCACGGCGCGGCTGATGGTAGATTTGTGGGTGCGCGTGCAATGCGAAATGTATTGCGCGCTGCATGGATCCTTGCGGAAGCCGAGCGTCGCCAGCACCCGCCATTCCGGAATGTCGAGCCCATAGCGCGCCTGATACTCGCTCGACAGCGCGAGGCTGACCTCGGCCGCGACACGGTTGAGGCGGAACGGCACGAACTTGAAGAGGTCGAGCCGGGCGTTTCGCTTGGAGGCGCTTTCCTCGCGCGGATTGGCGCCCGCCTCGCTTTGCAACAAGGTTCTCGGCAAAAAATCGCTCCAATTTGAGTTGACGGCCGAACGCGCCCGGCTAAGATAGTTGCAAGTGAAACCATTTTGCAAGATGGTCGGTTCAGATTTCGGGGAGATTCGAAGGCATGGCGCAAGCCGATGGCCGGACCAAGATCGAGGCTAAGCTCCAGGCGAAGACCCAGTTCGGCTATCGCCGCCACGCCGATCAGGATCGCGCAGGCGGCGATCTTGCCGAGCATGCCGTGGTCGTCGTCGGTGCCGGCCCCATCGGGCTGTCGCTTGCGATCGATCTGGCGCAGCGTGGCCATCAGGTGGTGCTGCTCGACGATGCCGACCGTATCGGCGAGGGATCGCGCGCGATCTGCTTCTCGAAGCGCTCGCTGGAATATTGGGACCGGCTCGGTGTCGGCGACCGCATGGTCGAGAAGGGCGTCGTGTGGAGCGTGGGGCGAATTTTTCACGGCGATTCTCAGCTCTACGAATTCAACCTGCTGCCGGAGCAGGGGCACAAGCGTCCCGCCTTCATCAACCTGCAGCAATTTTATGCCGAGGCCTATCTCGTCGATCGCGTCGAGCAACTGCCCGGGATCTCTCTGCGCTGGCGCAACAAGGTGACGGCTCTCGAGCAGCGCAACGACGGCGTTGTGCTGACGATTGCGACGCCCGAAGGCTCCTACCGGCTGCTCGCGGCTTATGTCATCGCCTGCGACGGTGCCCGCTCTTCGCTACGGCAAATGGTGGGCGCGGAATTTTCCGGCCAGGTATTCGAGGACCAGTTCCTGATCGCCGACGTGAAGATGACGGCGGCGTTCCCGACCGAACGCTGGTTCTGGTTCGATCCGCCGTTCCATGCCGGCCGGTCGGCGCTCTTGCACAAGCAGCCGGACGATGTCTGGCGCATCGACCTGCAACTTCGTCCCGATGCCGATCCCGTCGCCGAGAAGCGGCCGGAGAATGTGCGGCCGCGGATCGCGCGCATGCTCGGCCACGACCAGTTCGAGTTCGAATGGATCTCGCTGTATAAATTCCAGTGCCGGCGGATGGACAAATTCATCCATGGCCGCGTGATCTTTGCCGGCGACGCCGCACACCAAGTGTCGCCGTTTGGAGCGCGCGGCGCCAATTCGGGCCTGGAGGATGCGGAAAACCTCGCCTGGAAGCTCGATCGCGTGCTGCGCAAGCTTTCTCCCGAAGCCCTGCTCGAAAGCTATCACGTCGAGCGCAGTGCGGCCGCGGACGAGAATATCCGCGAATCCACCCGCTCGACCGACTTCATGGCGCCCAACACCGCGCAGGAGGCGCGGCTGCGCAAGGCGGTGCTGGCACTGGCAAAAGAGACCGAGTTCGCCAAACGCATGGTCAATGGCGGACGGCTCTCGGTGCCGACCACTTACGATTCGCCGCTGTCGACGCCGGATCAGGAGAGCTGGCGCGGCGGTCCGCGGCCCGGCACGTCGATGCCCGATGCGCCGATCGCAACACGCGACGGCCGCAGGAGCTTTCTCACCGATGCGTTCATCGATCAGGGAACGCGCTTCACGCTGCTCGCGTTTTGCAATGGCAGCTCCATCGAGGCGCCGGAAGGGCTGGGCGCAATCCGGATCGGCGGTGAGGGCTATCTTGTGGATTGCGAAAAACTGGCCGCGGCGCGCTACGATGCCGAACCGGGAACGGCGTATCTGCTGCGCCCCGACGGCTATATCGCCGCGCGCTTCCGGCATCCGACCCGGCCGGCCCTCGAGGCTGCGCTGGCGCGTGCCGCCGGACTCAACTGAGGTTTTCCGAGATGGCGCTCTCGACCACCTCCAACTTCGCAAAGCCGGATGATGCGTTCCGCGCCATCGTCGAAGCGCATCGCGGCTTGAGCGACGGACAAAGCGCGGATTTTGATGCGGCGCTGGTACTGATCCTTGCCAATCACATCGGCGACATTGACATCTTGCGCGAGGCGATTGCGCTCGCCAAGAGGCAGGTGATCGACGCGCAACAACAGCAGCAACAGCAATAATTTCATAAGGAAATGAAACGATGGCGAAAGGCTTCGCATCCACCACGGACCTTGGCGAGAAGAAGATCACCTTCTCGGAAATCGGTTCCGATCTCTATGCCTTCACCGCCGAGGGCGATCCAAACTCCGCCGTCATCGTCGGCGACGACGGCTGCATCGTCTTCGACGCGCAGGCGACGCCGGCGATGGCAAACAAGGTCATCGAGCGCGTGCGCGCCGTCACCGACAAGCCGATCAAATATGTCGTGTTGTCGCACTATCACGCGGTGCGCGTGCTCGGCGCTTCCGCCTATCACGCGCAAGGTATCGTCGCCTCGCAGGAGACTTACCGGCTGATCGAGGAGCGCGGCAAGCAGGATTGGGACTCCGAATACGGCCGTTTCCCGCGGCTGTTCCAGGATGCGCAAAGCATCCCCGGCCTGACCTGGCCGACGCTGACCTTCGAAGGCGACATGTCGATCTATCTCGGCAAGCGCGAGGTGCGGCTGATGCAATTGGGCGCCGGCCACACCTCGGGCGATATCGTCGCCTGGGTGCCGGATGCCGAAGTGATGTTTTCCGGCGATCTGATCGAATATCACTCCGCCTGCTACTGTGGAGACGCGCATTTACGCGAATGGCCGGCGACGCTGAACGAGATCCGCGCGTTCAATCCCAAGGCGATCGCGCCGGGTCGCGGCGACGCGCTGAAAGGCCTTTCCACCACGCGCGAAGCGATCGCAACGACGCGTGATTTCGTCACCACGCTTTACGGCGCGGCCGAGCAGTCGGTCGCCAAGGGTCGTAGCCTCAAGGACACAATGGCAGCGACGCGCGAGGTTATGGACCCGAAATTCTCGAGCTTCGCGATCTACGAACATTGCCTGCCCTTCAACGTCTCACGCGCGTTCGACGAAGCCTCCGGGATCGACGATCCCGTGATCTGGACCGCCGAGCGTGATCGCGAAATGTGGGCTGCCCTGCAAGGAGGATGATATGAACATCAACACCTCGCCTGAGAAAGTCACCCAGAGCTCTGTTCACGTCACGCCGGGCTACATGTCCGGCTTCGGCAACAGCTTTGAAACGGAGTCGCTGCCGGGCGCGCTGCCGATGGGCCGTAACTCGCCACAGCGCTGCGCCTATGGGCTCTATGCCGAACAGCTATCCGGATCGCCCTTCACCGCGCCGCGCGGGACTAACGAGCGCTCCTGGCTTTATCGCATCCGCCCCTCGGTCAAACATTCCGGACGCTTCACCAAAGTCGGTGCCGGGCTGTGGCGCACGGCGCCCTGCCATGAATATGAGGTGCCGATTGCGCAGTTGCGCTGGGGCCCGACGCCAATCCCGACGCAGGAGATGACGTTCCTGCAGGGCGTCCACACCATGACCACTGCGGGCGACGCCAACACGCAAGCCGGCATGGCCGCGCATGTCTACATCATCACGAAATCGATGGTCGATCAGCACTTCTACAATGCCGATGGCGAGATGCTGTTCGTCGCGCAGCAAGGTAATTTGCGCTTCATCACCGAATTCGGCCGCATCGATATCGAGCCGGGCGAGATTGCGGTGATCCCGCGCGGCGTGAAATTCCGGATCGAGATTCCTGCGGGACCGGCGCGCGGCTATCTGTGCGAGAACTATGGCGGAGCTTTTACGCTGCCCGAACGCGGGCCGATCGGCGCCAATTGCCTCGCCAATGCGCGCGACTTCCTGACGCCCGTTGCCGCCTATGAAGATAAGGACACCCCGAGCGAGCTCTACGTGAAATGGGGCGGCTCGCTGTGGAAGACGACGCTGCCGCATTCGCCGATCGACGTGGTGGCCTGGCACGGCAATTATGCGCCGTACAAATATGATCTGCGCACCTTCTCTCCGGTCGGCGCGATCGCCTTCGACCACCCCGACCCCTCGATCTTCACGGTGCTGACCTCGCCTTCGGAGACCGCGGGCACCGCGAATATCGATTTCGTGATCTTCCCGGAGCGCTGGACGGTCGCGGAAAACACCTTCCGCCCGCCCTGGTATCACATGAACATCATGTCGGAGTTCATGGGGCTGATCTACGGCGTCTACGACGCCAAGCCGCAAGGCTTCGTGCCTGGAGGCATGAGCCTGCACAATTGCATGCTGCCCCATGGCCCCGATCGCGAGGCCTTCGATCACGCCAGCAACACCGAGCTCAAGCCGGCCAAACTCACGGGCACCATGGCTTTCATGTTCGAGACGCGCTTCCCGCAACGTGTCACTGAATACGCGGCGAGGTCGGGGACGCTGCAGGAGGATTACGCCGATTGCTGGAAGGGCCTGGAAAAGCGGTTCGATCCGAACAGGCCGTAGATTGGTGCCCGTCATTCCGGGGCGCGAAGCGCGAGCCCAGGATCCATAACCACGACCGGGAATATGGATTCCGGGCCTGCGCCTCGCGGCCGATCCCGGAATGACGACCGAGAGAGCTCGATGTCATTAAAACAGGACTGATACCTTGCACCCCAACGACCCGAAACTCCGCTCCTTCATCGACGTCGTCCCGGAATCCGACTTCCCGATTCAGAACCTGCCTTACGGCGTGTTCTCGACCGTGGCCTATCCGACTCCGCGGGTTGGCGTGGCGATCGGCGATTACGTCCTGGACCTCGCGGTGCTGGAAAAAGAAGGACTGATCGATCTCTCGCCCGCCTTTGGCGTCTTCTCACAAGGCTCGATCAACGCCTTGATGACGCTCGGGCCGAAGGTCTGGTCGAAGACGCGGGCGCGGATCAGCGAGCTGTTGCGTCATGACAATCCGCAGCTTCGCGACAACAAGGAGCTGCGCAGCCGGGCGCTGGTGCCGATGACCGAGGTGAAACTGCATCTGCCGGTTGCGGTCGCCGGCTACACCGATTTCTATTCCTCGAAGGAGCACGCCACCAATATCGGCACCATGTTTCGGGGCAAGGACAACGCACTGCAGCCGAACTGGTTGCACATGCCGATCGGCTATAACGGCCGCGCCTCGACCGTCGTTGTTAGCGGCACGAAGGTTCGCCGCCCGCGCGGTCAATTGAAGCCGCCGAATGTCGAGGCGCCCAGCTTTGGCCCGTGCAAGCGGCTCGACTTTGAGCTGGAAATGGGTGTCGTCATCGGCCAGCCGTCGCCGATCGGCGAGATGATTGACGAAGCGCGCGCGCAAGACATGATCTTCGGCTTTGTGCTGCTCAACGATTGGAGCGCGCGCGACATCCAGCAATGGGAATATGTGCCGCTCGGTCCGTTCCAGGCCAAGGCCTTTGCAACCTCGATCAGTCCCTGGGTGGTGACGCGCGAGGCGCTGGAGCCGTTCCGCTTGCGGGGACCTGCACAAGACCCGACGCCGTTGCCTTACCTGCGCCAGAGCCAGCCGAACAATTACGATCTCGCGCTCGATGTCGGCTTGCGCGCGGGCGCAATGGATAAGCCGCAAACGATTTGCCGCACCAATTTCAAATTCATGTATTGGTCCTCAGTGCAGCAACTGATGCATCATGCCTCCAGCGGTTGCGCCATGAGCGTCGGCGATCTCCTCGGCAGCGGCACCATCTCGGGTCCGGAAAAACATCAGCGCGGCAGCCTGATCGAGATAAGCTGGAACGGCGCCGAGCCGGTCGAGCTCGAAGGCGGCATCAAGCGCTCGTTTCTGGAAGACGGCGACACGCTGATCATTCGCGGCTGGTGCCAGGGCGATGGCTATCGCGTCGGCTTCGGCGAGGTCGAGGGGACGATTGCGCCAGCGGAATGACCGCAAGAAGCGATCACTATGCACGCAGCGGCAACTTTCCACTCTCCTTCAGCCGGTCGAGGACGATTGAGGAGCGCACATGTGCCACGCTCGGGTGTGGCATCAGCACGTTATTGACAATATCGGACAGGCTTTTCAGATCGCGCAGCACGGCCTTCAGCACATAATCGGCATCGCCCGTCAGCGAATAGGCTTCCTGGATATCGTCAACGCGATTGATCAGGGCGCGGAATTTCTTGGCATTGTCGGGCGAGTGGGTGGCGAGCGTGATCTGGATGAAGGCGATGACGCCGAAGCCGAGCGCTTCGCTCGCGAGTTCGGCGCGATAACCCGCGATCACCTTTTCCTCTTCCAGCCGCATCCGCCGGCGCGAGCATTGCGAGGGCGACAGTCCGACGATTCCTGCGAGCTCCTGGTTGGTCAGCCGCCCGTCGTCCTGCAGTGCGCCGAGGATCTTGAGGTCGAAAGCGTCGAGCGAGATCATGCATGAAATCCGCAGTTGGCGCACAGATTGTGCATGATCCCCGCGAAAATGCAACTCATTTGCACGCCAATTGCGGCCCTGATGAGCGAGTATTTAGGCTGAAGCAAGGGAGAGTCGCCATGGGTCCGTTTCCGCACGATGCGCCGCCGGCCACGATCAGCGCTGACAATCCGATGGGCACGGATGGGTTTGAGTTCGTCGAATATGCCCACCCCGATGGGGGTGCGCTGCACGCGCTATTCAAGCTGATGGGCTTTGCGCCGGTCGCGCGCCACAGAACCAAGAACATCACGGTCTACCGCCAGGGCGACGTCAACTATCTCGTCAACGAGGAGCCGGGCAGCCACGGCTCCAATTTCGTCGCGGCGCATGGGCCGTGCGCACCGTCGATGGCATTTCGCGTGGTCGACGCGCAGAAGGCTTTTGAGCGTGCGATCGCGCTCGGTGCCGAGCCGGCCGGCGCCTCATCCGCGCAGAAGGTGCTCGACGTTCCCGCGATCAGGGGCATCGGCGGCAGCCTGCTCTATCTGGTCGACAGCTATGGCGCCAAAGGCTCGGCCTATGATGCCGAGTTCGAATGGCTCGGTGCGCGTGATCCGAAACCGGCAGCGGCAGGGCTCTATTATATCGATCATCTCACCCACAATGTGCATCGCGGTCGGATGGATGTGTGGGCGGGGTTCTACGAAAAGCTGTTCAACTTTCGCCAGATCCGCTTCTTCGACATCGAGGGCCGTGTGTCGGGCCTGTTCTCGCGGGCGCTGACCAGCCCCGATGGCAAGATCCGCATTCCCATCAACGAGGACGCAGGCGATTCCGGGCAGATCGAGGAATATCTGAAAATCTACCGCGGCGAGGGCATTCAGCACATCGCCTGCGGCTGCCGCGACATCTATCAGACGGTCGAGAGCCTGCGCGCGGCGGGCCTGCCCTTCATGCCGCCGCCGCCCGACACCTATTTCGAGAAGGTCGACATCCGCCTGCCCAGGCATGGTGAGGACATCGTGCGGCTCAGGAAGAACGGCATTCTGATCGACGGCGAAGGCGTGGTCGATGGCGGGCAAACGAAAGTGCTCTTGCAAATCTTCTCCGCCAACGCGATCGGGCCGATCTTCTTTGAGTTCATCCAGCGCAAGGGGGATGATGGTTTCGGCGAGGGCAACTTCAAGGCCCTGTTCGAATCGATCGAGGAGGATCAGATCCGCCGCGGCGTGCTGAAGGTCGAGCACGCGGATTAGATTGTCGTCCGGCGAAAGCGGACGACGGTGTCACCTCGCTGTGTTCCAGGCACCTATCAATTCCGTCAACTCCACCCTCTCCGGCTCGCGGATGGCTGACGGCGTGCGCGAGAAGCGCGGGGCGGGGGCGGGCTGGGTGACGCCGTGGCGCTCGACAAAGACTTTCCGCACCGCCATGTGCGGGTGCTTTGGCGCTTCCGCCATGGTCAGCACTGGCGCGAAGCAGATGTCGGTGCCTTCCATAATCCGGCACCATTCGTCGCGCGTCTTGGTCTTGAACACTTGCGCAAGCTTTTCCTTCAGTGCCGGCCAGGCCTTGCGGTCCATCTGCGCGTCGAATGCGGCATCGGTCAGGCCGGCGTGCTCGCGCAACAGCGCGTAAAACTGCGGCTCGATCGAGCCGATCGAGATGAAGTGGCCGCAGGCGCATTCGTAAGTAGCGTAGAAATGCGCGCCACCATCGAGCCAATTGTTGTCGCGGCCTTCGATCCAGCGGCCCATCGCGGTCAGATCGAAGAACATCGACATCAGCGAGGCGGCGCCATCGACCATCGCCGCGTCCACCACCTGGCCCTTGCCCGATTTCGAAGCCTCCAGCAGGGCCGCAAGTACGCCGACCACGAGGTAGAGCGCACCGCCGCCGAAATCGCCGACCAGGTTGAGCGGGGGCAGCGGCCGCTCCTTAGGTCCAATCGCGGCGAGCGCGCCGGTCAGCGAGATGTAGTTGATGTCATGGCCGGCGGCCTGCGCCAGCGGACCGTCCTGGCCCCAGCCGGTCATGCGGCCGTAAACCAGTTTCGGGTTGCGCGCGAGCACAACGTCCGGGCCGAGCCCAAGCCGCTCCATCACGCCGGGACGAAAACCCTCAATCAGCGCGTCCGCGCCCGCGAGCAGATCGAGCACCTGCGCCACCGCTTGCTTGTCCTTCAGGTCGAGCTCGATGAGCTTGCGGCCGCGGCCCGCGACAGATTTCGTGTTCTTCTTCGCGCCGATGCGATCGAGGGTGACGACCTCGGCGCCCATGTCGGCGAGCATCATGCAGGCGAAAGGACCGGGGCCGATGCCGGCGAACTCGACGATGCGATAGCCGGCCAACGGACCGGAGGCACGGGCGCCGGCTTGCGGAGATGATTTATCGAGCACGTTGATTTTTCCGAGTTGATTTGCGCTGTCAGCGTTTCCGCTAGTGATTGTCTCGCCTTGAGAACGCGGCCGCAAGCGTCTTTCGACTGGAATGCTTCTTGAAATCGCTGCGGCGCGCAATGGTTTGCGCGCCGCACTCTCTTATTCCGTTTAGATGCTGTCAGCCCGCGGCCGTCACGGCGCGCTGCGCCATCACCTTGATCAGATGCGCGCGATAGTCCGCAGCGCCGTGAATGTCGCTGATCAAGCCGCTTGGGGGGATCGTGATGCCGTCGAGCGCGCTTGCCGACCAGTTGCCCTTCAGCGCGGATTCGATCGCACCCACACGCATCACGCCATCCTGGGATGCGCCGGTAGCGGCGACGCGGACATCACCCGCCTTGGTCTGCGCCACGAACACCCCGGTCAGCGCAAAGCGCGAGGCAGGATGTGGGAATTTCGCATAGCCTGCCTTGGCCGGAATCGGGAAGGACACGGCGGTGATGATCTCGCCGTCCTCCAGCGCCGTTGAGAACAGGCCCTGGAAGAAGTCATCGGCCGCGATCGAACGCTTGTTGGTCTTGATCGTCGCGCCCAGCGCCAGCACCGCCGCCGGATAATCTGCCGCCGGATCGTTGTTGGCGAGCGAGCCGCCGATGGTGCCGCGATGGCGCACGGCGGGATCGCCGATCGTGGACGCCAGATAGGCCAGCGCCGGGGTCGCCTTTTTCACGTCGGTCGAGATCGCCACATCGTGATGCGGTGTCGCGGCCTTGATGGTGACCGCATCGGCTGACACCTCGATGCCGTTGAGCTCCTTGATCTTGCCGAGGTCGATGACGTCGGACGGTGCGGCGAGACGCTGCTTCATCACTGGGATCAGCGTATGGCCGCCGGCGAGATATTTTGCCTCTTTGCCCTTGGCAAAGAGCGCGGCGGCGTCGTCGATCGAGGAGGCGCGATGATAGGTGGTTTGATACATGGGGTGCTCCCTGAAATCTTTTCTCAGTCATTTCGGGATGCGCCGATAGGCGCAGACCCGGAATCTCGAGTTCAATCCGTGCTTCAGATTCCGGGTTCGACGCTCTCGCGTCGCCCCGGAATGGCGATGGTTTCCTAAGCCGCCTTGCTGTGGATCGCGTGCCAGACGCGGTCCGGGGTTGCCGGCATTTCCAGCTTGTTGTCGCCGATCGCGTCCGTGATCGCGTTGATCACGGCGGCTGAGGCGCCGATCGCGCCGGCCTCGCCACAACCCTTGACGCCGAGCGGATTGCCCGGGCACAGGGTCGTGGTGTGCGACAGCTTGAACGACGGCAGGTCGTCGGCGCGCGGCATCGTGTAATCCATGAAGGAGGCCGTCACGAGCTGGCCGTTGTCGTCATAGACCGCGCCCTCGAGCAGCGCCTGGCCGATGCCTTGCGCGAGCCCGCCATGCACCTGGCCCTCGACGATCATCGGGTTGATGAGCCGCCCGAAATCATCGGCCGCAACGAAGTTGACGAAGCTCGTCTTGCCGGTGGCTTCATCGACCTCGACCTCGCAGATATAGGCACCGGCCGGGAAGGTGAAGTTGGTGGGGTCATAGAACGCCGTCTCCTTCAGACCGGGCTCCATGCCGTCGGGCAGATTGTGCGCGGTATAGGCAGCGAGCGCGACCATCGGGAATGCAATCTTCTTGTCGGTGCCGGCGACCTTGAACTCGCCGTTCTCGATGACGATGTCGCCTTCGGACGCCTCCAGCGCATGGGCGGCGATCTTTTTCGCCTTCGCCTCGACCTTCTCCATCGCCTTCAGGATCGCCGTCAGGCCCACGGCCGCCGAGCGCGAGCCGTAAGTGCCCATGCCGAACTGCACCTTGTCGGTGTCGCCATGGACGATCGAGACCTGATCGATGCCGATGCCGAGCCGGTCCGCGACGAGTTGGCAGAAGCTCGTCTCGTGGCCCTGGCCGTGGCTGTGCGAGCCCGTGAGGACCTCGATGGTGCCGACCGGGTTGACGCGCACCTCGGCCGATTCCCATAAGCCGACGCCGGCGCCCAGGCTGCCGACCGCTTTCGAGGGGGCAATGCCGCAGGCTTCGATGTAGCAGGAGACTCCGATGCCCCGGAGCTTGCCGTTCTTCTTGGCCTGCTCCTTCCGCGCCGGGAAGCCGGCATAGTCGATCGCCTTTTTCGCGGCATCGAGTGAGGCGACAAAGTCGCCAGTGTCGTAGTTCATGATGACCGGCGTCTGGTAGGGGAATTGCCGGATGAAATTCTTGTGACGCAGCTCGGTCGGATCGACCTTCAGTTGCCGCGCCGCGGTTTCCATCATCCGCTCGACCAAATAGCTCGCCTCGGGCCGACCCGCGCCGCGATAGGCATCGACCGGCGTGGTGTTGGTGTAGACGCCGATCACCTCGGCATGGATCGCCGGGATCACGTACTGGCCCGACAACAGCGTCGCATAGAGATAGGTCGGTACCGACGACGAGAACAGCGACATATAGGCGCCGAAATTGGCGTGGGTCTTGACGCGCAGCCCCAGGATCTTGTTATCCTTGTCGAAGGCCATCTCCGCCTTAGTCACGTGATCGCGGCCATGCGCGTCGGTGAGGAAGGATTCCGAGCGGTCCGCTGCCCATTTGATCGGGCGGCCGACCTTCTTGGAGGCCCACAGGCAGACCATCTCTTCCGGATAAATGTAGATCTTCGAGCCGAAACCGCCGCCGACATCCGGGGCGATCACCCGCAGCTTGTTCTCGGGCGCGATGTTATAGAACGCCGACAGCACAAGGCGTGCGACATGCGGGTTCTGTGAGGTGGTGTAGAGCGTAAAGTGCTCTTCCGCAGCGTCGTAGTTCGCAATCGCCGCGCGCGGCTCCATGGCGTTCGGCACTAATCGGTTGTTGGTGAGATCGAGGCTCACCACATTGGCGGCCTTCGCAAAGGCATCCCTGACCGCGTTCTCGTCGCCGAGCACCCAGTCATAGACGATGTTGCCGGGCGCTTCGGGGTGCAGCTGCGGCGCGCCCGGTTTGATCGCCGCGTGAATGTCGGGAACGGCAGCCAGCTCTTCATAATCGACCACCACGGCCTCAGCAGCATCGCGCGCCTGGTTCTTGGTCTCGGCGATCACGACCGCGACGGCCTGTCCGACAAAGCGCACGACTTCCGGCGCCATCGCCGGCCACGCGCCCATCTTCATCGGCGAGCCGTCCTTGGACGTAATGGCCCAGCCGCAGATCAGATTGCCGATCTTGTCGTCGACCAGCTCCTTGCCGTTCAGCACCGCGAGCACGCCGGGCATCTTCAGCGCCGCCGAGGCGTCGATGCCTCTGACCTTGGCGTGCGCATGCGGGCTGCGGATGAAGTGAGCATAGCTCGTGCCGACAAGCTTGATGTCGTCGACATAGCGGCCCTTGCCGGTGATGAAACGCCTGTCTTCCTTGCGCACCACGCTGGCGCCAATGCCTTCAATACCCATCTTAAGTCCTCCCTCCCGGAGTTGGTTGGCCGTCGCTTCTCGCGGAAAGCGCGGCGATCTTGTTTGAGCAGGCGGTCGCGGCTTTCGCTATTCAGCGGCCTGCGCGACCTTCATGCGGCTGGCCGCATCCAGCACCGCCTTGACGATGTTGTGATAGCCGGTGCAGCGGCAGATATTGCCTTCGAGCTCGTGGCGGACGGTCGCTTCGTCCAGGTTGCCGCCATACCGGTTCACGATATCGATCGCCGACATGATCATACCGGGCGTACAGAAGCCGCACTGCAGGCCATGATTGTCGCGAAATGCCTCCTGCATCGGATGAAGCTGGTCGCCCTTGGCGATGCCTTCGATGGTGGTGACATTGGCGCCATCGGCCTGTCCCGCGAGCGTCGTGCAGGACTTCACGGCGCGGCCGTCGATATGCACGACGCAGGCTCCGCATTGGCTGGTGTCGCAACCGACATGGGTCCCGGTCAGGTTGAGATGATCGCGCAAGAGGTGGACAAGAAGCGTGCGGTCTTCGCAATCGACCGAAACCGCCCTGCCATTTACCGTCAATTTGACTGTCGACACGTCGAGCCTCCCGTTGATTTTGAATTGCTCTAATTAGAGACAGGGGCTCAAAGACTTTGCAACTGCGATTTTCGTCGCCAGGGTCATCAAGGGTCACGCGAGGACGTGTGCATGCGACCGGGTCCGCTGCTGAATGCCTCGCCTCACATTCGCCGGGACCGCGTCCGTCATTTCCGAAGCCGAATAAAGCCACGCCCTCGCCTTCTCGCGACGCGATGGGTCCGAGCCTTGCCAGGACATCAGCTCCCTCCAGAAATAAGCCGGCGCAGGGAAGGCCGGGTGCCCGCCGCCGCACCCATCGCGCAAGAGAAATTGTGGGGCGTTGACCGCAGGTGCAGCCGCAATCACACCGGCCTTCCCTGCGCAGTAGCTTTAACGGTGTCTTTCGTGCTCACCGGTGAGCCGGACGTTGTTGTCACCGTCATTGGTGAGACGCGAAAGCCAGCTTCGCCGACTCGGCGCCAGGCTTGAGGCGCCAGGACCACATGATTTGCGTGTCCGCGCCGATGGCGTTCGTCCAGCGACACGGTCGCGTCCATCGCATTTCGACCACCCGACGTCGGTGACGATCGCGATACCCCTCGTCGCTGGACCGGAACAAAAAGAGAACTCGATGTCAATCAGGAGCGGGTCAAGAGGATTCCGGCCCCGCCATCCAGCCGGGCGATCGTGCCGGAGCCGCCACTTCGGATTGTGGATCGCGCTCCCGCATCGCCGTGATGGTCTGAATTTACCGGCTTTTATGAATTGTGCCGTAGTTATTTTTATGAATTGTGCCGTAGTTATACGGGATACGATCGGGCGCTGTCGCGCCCCGGTCCGCGCTGTTTTGATGGTTTGATTTGGGAATACGCGTGAGGTCGGAATGTCTGGGGCTGAGGGTACGAAACGGCGTCTCCCGAAATTCTTCACCTTGCGATTTCGCGGCAAAGTCCTGCTCGGCTTTGCGGCCGTGCTGCTGATCTCGACCGTCAGCCTCGGCATCGCCTATCTCGGCTTTGAGCGTGTATCCGCCGCCGTTGCAGCCTATCGTGGCAGCGTGTCCGAGGCGGATCTGGCACGCAACATCGACGGCGCGCTGATCTCGTACCGCTCGCTGGCCAAATATTACGTCGTGACCGGCAAGGAGGACGACGCCAATGGGGCGCTGGCGGCGGAAGCAAGCCTGAAGGCTGCGATCGATCAGGCGCTGAACAGCACGAGCAAGTCGGCGCGGCGAGATGGACTGAACAAGCTCGCCGCCGAATTCAAGCGTTTCTCGCAAATTTTTGCCGATATCCTGAAGCTCAAGCGTGAGAGCGCGCTGGTGACGCAGAACCAGCTCAACCGCAGCGGCAATATGCTGCGTTACAAGCTTGACGACATTGCCAGCAACGCGTCGGAAGAGCAGCTCGGGGCGGTGGAGATGGGAGTCAAGCAGGTCAGCACGCAGCTCCAGACGGCGGTGGCGCTCGCCAACAACTTCGTCATCAATTCCGATCGGACGGTCGCGAGCAGCGCGCTGGCGCGGCTGAAATTCGTCGAGAGCACGATGAATGCCGTGGATGCCGGCGGTAACGAGAATGTCGCGGGCGGGATCAAACAGGCAAAGGCGCTGCTTGTCGAATACCGCGACGCGCTCACAAAGCTCGTCGACAACACCAAGGCGGTCGACGAGCTCGTCAAGGAGATGAGCGGTTCGGCCGGTGCGATCAGCCAGGGCGCGAGCGCCATGAAGGATGATCTTGTCTCCGAGCAGCGGCGGATCGAAGCCGGCACCGATGCCATCGTCGGGCAAACCGAGCAGCTCATCATCATGCTCGCGGCCGGCGGCTTCTTGCTCGGCGGCTTGCTCGCGCTGCTGCTGGGCCGCGGCATCTCGCGGCCGATGATCGCGATGTGCCAGGCGATGCGCGAACTCGCCGGCGGCAATTTCGACGTCGTGCTGCCCGGACTTGGGCGCAGCGACGAACTCGGCGAGATGGCGGGCGCGGTGGAGGAGTTCAAGCTGCAGGCGATCGCCAAGGCCGAGCGCGACGCGGCCGTGCATGAGGAGCAGAGCAAGGCGGCCGGCGCGGCGCGACGCGCCGAGCTGATCCGCTTCGCCGATCAATTCGAAGCGGCGGTCGGCTCGATCGTCTCCAACGTGTCGACGTCCGCTTCCCAGCTCGAACAAGCTGCCGGCCTCCTGACGCGGACGGCCGAAACCACGCAAGGCCTGTCGAGTCAGGTGAGCGGCGCCTCGGAAGAGGCGGCGAGCAATATTCAATCGGTAGCCTCCGCGACCGAAGAGCTCTCGACCTCGGTCGATGAGATCGGCCGGCGCGTGCGCGAGTCCAACAAGATCGCGGAATCCGCGGTCGTGCAGGCGCAGCAGACCGACGAGCGCATCAGCAAATTGTCGCGCGCGGCGCAGCAGATCGGCGACGTGGTCAAGCTGATCACCGCGATTGCCGAGCAGACCAATCTGCTCGCGCTCAACGCCACCATCGAGGCCGCGCGTGCCGGCGATGCCGGACGCGGCTTTGCGGTAGTCGCCTCCGAGGTGAAGTCATTGGCGAGCCAGACCGCGAAGGCGACCGACGAAATCTCCAACCACATTTCCGGCATGCAGCAGGCGACGGAAGAATCGGTGGCCGCGATCAAGGAGATCGGCGCGACGATCGCTCAGATCTCCACCATCGCATCCTCGATCGCGGGCGCGGTCGAACAGCAGGGTGCGGCGACGCAGGAAATCGCACGCAACGTGCAGAACGTCGCCGCGGGCACGCAAGACGCCGCCGCCAATATTGTGAGAGTCAACCAGGGCGCCACCGAAACCGGCTCCGCCTCCGAACAGGTGCTGAGCTCGGCCAAGACCCTGTCAGGCGAAAGCGCCCGCCTGCGTGCCGAACTCGACCGCTTCATGGCGAACATCAGAGCGGCATAGGCCGGACTGACCGCCAGCATTCCGCCGTCATCGTCCGCCACCGGTTGTTTGGCGGCAGCGGCGAGCTACTCTCTCCCGAACTCGCGCTTCAGCTCGTCCTTCGCTCGTTCCAGTCGCGCGCGCTGTGTCTTTGGCAAATTCCTTCCGGCGCGGTTGATATAGAACGTCAGCATCGACAGCGCTGAGCGGTAGGCGCCGGACTTGCGGCGGCGGCTGGATTCCGCCGAGCGCTTCAGCGAGGCGGCGATCTTCCTGGCGCTGGTCTGCTTGAAGACGCCCTGCTCCAAATCGAGCGCGTTGCTTTTGCGGGTGACGCGCTGAGACCAGCGTTTTGCGGTGCGCTTGGCCGCAGGCCTCTTGCGTGCCGCGCCTTGCTTGCGCGCCGCGCCGGCGCTGGCCGTCGATGCTTTCCGGGAGGTCTTGCGCGAAGCTGCCTTGCTGCGTATCGCCATCGGTCAACTCCAAGAACTTCCTGTGAGGCATCCCCTGAAACCGACGCCTCGCCGATCGGTTCCGTTCGGAACCAACGTGCCGCGTGCGGCGTTGTCGCACAGTTGCGGGCAGCGTCTTTGCCGCGATGGCGCATGAGGTCCTTCACAGAAACTCGAGGGCGCAGGCCCGCGAGAGGGTTTGGCGTTGGTACCATCCAATGGAGTTGCAGCAGAGTCCGGCCATGAACCATGGCGCCACCGTCTGCGCCGCCGTGCCGGCCCGCGATGATCGCATCATCGAGACCAATATCCCCTCGCGTCTCGATCATCTGACCTGGAGCGGCTTTCACACCCGTGTCGTACTCGCGCTCGGCATCACCTGGATTTTGGATGGGTTGGAAGTGACCCTGGCCGGCGCGCTGTCCGGTGCGCTGAAGCAAAGCCCGCTCCTGCAATTCTCCAATTTCGACATCGGTATCGCCAACAGCGGCTATCTCGCGGGCGCCGTGCTTGGCGCGCTCGGCTTCGGCTGGCTGACCGACCGGATCGGGCGCCGAAAACTGTTCTTCATCACGCTTGCGCTCTATCTCACCGCGACCGCCGCGACCGCGCTGTCCTGGAGCGTTGCGGTCTACACGCTGTTTCGCTTTCTCACCGGCGCGGGCATCGGCGGCGAATACACGGCGATCAACTCCACGATCCAAGAGCTGGTGCCGGCGCGCTACCGCGGCTGGACCGATCTCGTGATCAACGGCAGTTTCTGGATCGGCGCGGCGCTCGGCGCAAGCAGCGCCATCATTCTGCTCGATCCCGCGTTGCTCGAACCCGACCTCGGCTGGCGCCTGGCTTATCTCATTGGCGCCGGTCTTGGCCTCATCGTGCTGGTAATGCGGATGTGGATCCCGGAAAGCCCTCGCTGGCTGATGATCCACGGTCACCCCGAGGCCGCCGAGAAAATCGTCACGGAGATCGAACGCAGCGTGCTCGGCCACGTCCAAGATTCTGCGGGGCCGGACTTTGCAAAGATACGATTGCGGATGCGCGATCACACCCCGCTCAAGGAGGTAGCGCACACGCTGTTTTCTTCCTATCGCACGCGTGCGCTGGTGGGACTCACGCTGATGGTCGCGCAGGCGTTCTTCTATAACGCCATCTTCTTCACCTTCGCGCTGGTGCTGACCGATTTCTACGGCATCGGCGCCGATGCGGTCGGCTGGTACATCCTGCCCTTTGCGGCCGGCAACTTCATCGGCCCGGTGCTTTTGGGCCGCCTGTTCGATACGCTCGGACGACGCGCCATGATCACGCTGACCTATGGCGTCTCCGGCATCCTGCTTGCGCTCTCGGGCTATCTGTTCTCGATCGGCGTCCTGAGCGCGCAAGGCCAGACAATTGCCTGGATGGTGATCTTCTTCTTTGCTTCGCCCGCCGCGAGCGCGGCCTATCTCACGGTCAGCGAAACCTTTCCCTTGGAGGTGCGTGCGCTTGCGATTGCACTGTTCTATGCCATCGGCACCGGCATCGGTGGCGTAGTCGGTCCGGCCCTGTTCGGCGCATTGATCGATACGGGATCGCGCAGCAGCGTGTTCTTCGGTTACCTGCTCGGCTCCGTACTCATGGTCGCCGCAGCCGCCATCGCCTGGCGCTACGGCGTCGCTGCCGAACGCAAGTCCCTGGAATCGGTTGCGCGCCCGCTGGCTTTTTTGGAGTAGAATGACATGATGGAAAATCTGGCCGAAATGCAGGACGAGCTACCAGAAGAGCAGGATACGCCGGACCAGCTTCCGGTGCCGCAGTCGTTGGTGCCGCATTTGAGCGAAACCGCGATCCTGCTCGATATCGACGGCACGCTGCTCGATCTGATGCCGACGCCGCGTGAGGTCTGGGTGCCGCCGGGGCTTGCCAAGACGCTCAATCGCCTGATGGCGCGGACCTCGGGCGCGCTCGCGCTGGTGAGCGGGCGCTCACTCAACGACATCGATTTGATCTTCGCACCGGACCAGTTTCCGGCCGTCGGCGGCCATGGCGCGGAAATGCGGCTCTCCGCGGACGCCGAGGCCGTTGCTGCCCAGGCGCCGCCGATGGACAGGGAGTTGAAGCGCAGGTTAGCGGCGATCGCGCGGCTCAGCCCCGGAATATTGCTGGAGGACAAAGGCTATTCGCTGGCGCTGCACTATCGGCTGGCGCCGCACGCGGAGCGCGCGATCTATGAGGCGATCTCACTGATCCGAGCCGATCTGCCGGAGGCGCCAATCGAAGTTCTGCCGGGCAAATGCGTATTCGAGATCAAGCATGCCGGCTTCACCAAGGCCAATGGCGTCCGCGAATTGATGAAGCACGCGCCATTCAGCGGGCGGAAACCACTCTTCATCGGCGACGATGTCACCGACGAAAGCGTCTTTGCCATCATGCCCGATCTGAATGGCCTATCCTTCTCGGTTGGCCGGCGCGCGCACGGCGTCAACGGACATTTCGATGCGCCAAGCGATGTGCGCGAGTTCCTTGCTCATCTTCTGGACGACGAGCGTAGCCCGGCACCGTAGCAACGGCGTACCGAGTTTGTATGGTTCCAAGATGCCGAATTGGCAGCGCGCGGTGACTTGTCTTCGAATTGTCATCCCGTTCTCTTTTTTTCGGCATGATGTCTTCGCAGCGCTCGCCGCTCGATCGTCCCCATCGTCGGGCGGAAGTGCCGCTTGGTTGTGAAAAATCGTGCGCGATCAGGGGGCGGGCAGCGACACTGTGTCGCCATCACATTCGAGCGCGGCATTCCTGCACCAGCCTCTCATTTTGTTGAAGCGCCCGGGTTCCTCCGCCGTCCGGCCCGATTTCGGTTTCAATTCGCTGGAAGGCTAAAAGGAACCATATTGATGAACGGCAGTTAAATGACACGCCGTAACAGGAGGGGACTCCTCGTGAATCTCGTTGTCATTTCAAATCGCGTTGCGCGCGGTAAAGCCAATGAGCCGATGACGGGCGGGCTTGCAGCCGCCTTGTTGCCGGTCGTTGAGAACTCCGGCGCGATTTGGGTTGGTTCCTCGGGCCGCGTGCGCGATGGGTTCCAGAAGGAACCGTTCGCCGAAATCGAGGCGCTCGGGTGTGGCGCGCTGGCCATGCTCGACCTGCCGGCCGCGCATTACGGCGGCTATTATGAGGGCTTTGCGAATTCCGCGCTGTGGCCGGCGCTGCATTCGCGCAGCGACCTGATCCGCACTTCGCAGGGCGATTATCTCTCCTATCGTGAAGTCAATGCCTTCATGGCCCGCGCATTGATGCGGTTCCGCAAGCCGGACACCGCATTCTGGGTGCAGGACTACCATTTTCTCGCGCTGGGCGCCGAGCTGCGCGAGCTGGGGGTCACCGAACCGATCGGCTTCTTCCTGCATACGCCGTGGCCCGCGGCGGCCGTGGTTGAGGGCGTGCCGCACCATCGCGAACTGATCGAGGCGATGCTGGCTTACGATCTCATCGGCTTCCAAACCACGCAGGACTGCGACAATTTCTTGTCCTATGTTCGCGACGATCTCGAGCTGCCGGTACGCGACGGCATCGTCAGCTCGCGCCATGGCCGCACCCGGCTGGCCGTGTTTCCGATCGGGATCGATGCGGAGAAATTCGCAACCGGTGCCGCCAAGGCGATCTCGCATCCGGACGTGTCGCGGCTGCGGCGCAGCCTGAACGGCGAACGGCTCGCGATCGGCGTCGACCGGCTCGACTATTCCAAGGGCCTCGTCAACCGCATTCATGCCTTCGACCGCATGTGGACGCTGCATCCGACGCTGGCGCGCACCGTGTCGTTGCTGCAGATCGCAACGCCTTCGCGCGGCGGCATCGAGGCCTACGGCAATCTGCAGAATGAGGTTGCGCGTCTTGTCAGCGACGTCAACGGCCGTCATGGCGAGGTGGATTGGACGCCGATCCGTTATCTCAACAAGGGGTTCAGCCAGTCGGTGCTCGCCGGCCTCTATCGCACTGCGCAGGTCGGCGTGGTGACGCCGCTGCATGACGGCATGAATCTGGTCGCCAAGGAATATGTCGCCGC
Organism: Bradyrhizobium sp. ARR65; assembly: GCF_000472385.1. GTDB lineage: Bacteria > Pseudomonadota > Alphaproteobacteria > Rhizobiales > Xanthobacteraceae > Bradyrhizobium. The sequence continues at coordinate 10,146 of NZ_AWZU01000041.1, read as the reverse complement.
ACAGAACCCGGCCGATCCCGGCGTGCTCGTGCTGTCGAAATTCGCCGGCGCCGCCAATGAGCTTGATACCGCGCTTTTGGTCAATCCGTACGATATCGACGGCATGGCGCGCGTGATCGCTATGGCGCTATCGATGCCGCTGACCGAGCGGCGCATGCGTTATGAAGCGATGATGGACAAGCTGAAGAGCCACAGCATCACGCACTGGTTCGCCAATTTCATTCGTGCATTGCAGGAGAGCCGCAGCGAGCGCGCGCCTTCGATCGCCGATCAGGCTATGGGCGAACCCGAGATGCCGGAGCCCATGTGGCGGATGCGCGGCGCGCATGGGGTGGCGCGGTTTCACTGACAGGGCCTGGAGCGCGATGAAATCAGGTCAAACGTCATTGCGTTCTCGTTTCTTGCTTAAGCATGATCTTTTCGGGAAACCGCTGCGCAGTTTTTCGGGATCATGCTCTAACTAAGCCTCGATAGCAGTAGGACACGCCGTCGAGGATGGCGCAGCGCGTCTTGTTCGGCGCGTTTGGCTCGTCCAGCGGCACCATATGCCGTAGCGCTCGCCGACGAACACGCTCTTGCCCACCGACACCGATGCCTTGTTGCCGATGATGACGCTGGGATACGAGCTTGCGCTTGATCGCGTGCGGTCGGGCCAGACAATGGCGTTCTCGGTGAAGATGCCGCGACGGCCGTCATCGCAGGTAACGTCGACACCTTGCCGGGTGCGGCGCTGCGGCGCGGCCAGGGCCATCGTCGCCAGCACTGCCATTCGCCCATCCTGCATCGCCGCCTCTCCGCTGCTTGCTGATTCCAGATCAATCGTCGCGCCAGCACCGATTCCGGTTCAACGCCAGGGCCCGGAACGGCCCCAGAGCGGTTCGCCGGCGGCCGATCAGGCGTAAATATTGTGTATACATTTCAATGGCTTGCATAAATTTCTCGCGCCCGGCACGGCGCCACTTGCAAAAACCGCCACGCCCCTTCAAGAGAGGGGCATCCGGAGAGATGGCCGAGTGGCTTAAGGCGCACGCTTGGAAAGCGTGTGTGCGGGAAACCGTACCGTGGGTTCGAATCCCACTCTCTCCGCCAGAAGGCTGTCTCAGGGCATCCCACCCAAACCCGATTTCCGACATAAAACGCAGCGATTGCAGCGCCATACAGACAGTGTGGCGCTCCAAGCTGTTCCGCCTTGTTTCGTCAAATCTTGCGCCTAAGTGTATGTAGGAGTGTATGTAGCGGGAGGCCGGTTTATGGCGCGGAGCTTCGGAAAATTGACGGCCAAGAAGGTCGAGCATCTATCGAAGCGCGGCATGCACGCTGACGGTGGCGGGCTTTATCTGCAGGTCGCCGAGGGCGGCTCAAAGAGCTGGCTCTTTCGATACAAGCTACACGGTCGCGCGCACTGGCACGGGCTCGGCTCGCTGCGCGACGTGAGCCTTGAGGAAGCGCGCGATAAGGCGACCGAGGCTCGCAAGCTCCGTCGCAGTGGCGGTGATCCGATCCAGGCGAAGCGCGAGGCAGAAGCCGCCGCCCGCATCGAGGCAGCCAAGGCGATCACGTTCGGTGCGGCTGCCAAGCGGTTCATCAAGGCCAATCGAGCGGGCTGGAAAAATGCCAAGCATGCCGACCAATGGCTGATGACGCTGCTCGGCATCGACCGGAATGGCAAGCCGACCAAGAACGACTACTGCAAGACGATCCGTGATCTTCCCATCGGCGCGATTGATACGACGTTGGTCCTGCGGATCATCGAGCCGATCTGGGCGAGCAAGACCGAAACGGCCAGCCGCATTCGCAGTCGCATAGAGCAGGTGATCGACGCCGCCAAGGCGAAGGGCGAGTTCAAAGGCGAAAACCCGGCACGATGGAAGGGGCATCTCGACAACCTGCTCCCGGCCACGTCGAAGGTTCGCAAGGTCCGCAATCATCCCGCGCTGCCTTATCGGCAATTGCCCGACTTCATGCGCAAGCTCCGCCAGCGTGATGGTGCCGCTGCGGCAGCTCTTGAGTTTCAAATCCTGACGGCCGTCAGGCCCGGCAACGCGGTCGCGGCAAAATGGGACCAGATCGATCGGCAGACATCAGTTTGGACCATTCCGGCTGCACTCATGAAGAGCGATTCGGAACACAGAGTCCCATTGAGCAAGGCGGCGCTCACTGTCCTTGATCGCATGGAAGCCACGAGGGACGGCAGCGAATACATCTTCCCCAACAGCAAGGGCAAGTCTCTAAGTGACGCCTCGACGGCCGCGGTGATCGACAGGATGAATGAGCTGGAACGGTGCTGGATCGATCCGAAGCTCGACCGCGAAATCGTGCCGCACGGCTTCCGGTCATCGTTCCGCGATTGGGCTGCAGAGCACGGCTATGATGATCCTGTCGCCGAAGCTGCGCTCGCGCACAAGGTCAGTGACGACGTGATCGCGGCTTATAAGCGCACAACGTTCTTCGAACTGCGCAAGCGGATGATGAAGGACTGGGCCGAATATTGTGCCCGACCTTCCAGCAGCGTTGACACAATCGTAGCATTCCGCGCGCACTCATGAAGCTTGAGAAAAGAATTGGCGATACAGATTTTCTCGATGAAGAGCGACTAGCAATCATTGAGCACTGGGCCTTCTCCGTTGCCGGATGCCATTGATCTTGACGCTGCGATTAGCGAGCTGGAAGACGAGCGAGCGTCTATCGCGGCCCGTGAGTGCGGCCGATGTCCTTGACCGAATTAGCGAGCGTAAGCTTCAACTCGTCGCTGACGCGAGAGGTGCGCCGTCGCGTTCGACCGACGCCAATGCCATCTGTGGTGGGGCGGCAATGGCCGAGGACTGCGAGGCCGAAAGCGTATGCGGGTGGTCCAAATGCCACAATCGAAGGTTTAAACTATTTCACCACTTGCTCCGCCGCACGAGAGGCTGCAGAATTGAGCAGTCGCTTCCCTTGCCGGGTAGTCCGATGAAATGCGTTCAGCGTTTTTTGAGGACGACGCCTGTTCTTCGCCGAGCCGTTTGGCCGCTGGCCGCGAGCGCGGTCGTCGTCATCTCCGTGCTGGGGTCGATCGAACCGGCCGCCGCGGACGAGGACGGGATCAGCTTCTGGCTGCCAGGAACGTTCGGAAGCTTGGCTGCGGTGCCAACGGCACCTGGATGGTCCGCCATATCGTCCTATTACCATACGTCGGTGACTGCCGGCGCCAACGTCTCGGCAGCGCGTGAGATCACGATTGGCCAATTCACTCCGAGCGTTACGGCGAACCTTGCGGCCAACCTGAGGGCGACCGGGGATCTGTTCTTCCTTACTCCAACCTACACGTTTGCAACGCCGGTTCTGGGAGGACAGGCGGCCGTGAGCATGACCGGCGTTTTCGGGCGCACAAGCACCTCAATCAACGGGACGCTGACGACGATGGTCGGCCCGTTTACCTTGACGCGGCCCATCAGCGCCAGCGACGAGCTGACGAGCGTTGGCGATCTCTATCCGATGGCGACACTGAAATGGAATCAGGGCGTCAACAATTTCATGGTCTATACGCGAGGCGACATTCCGGTCGGCGCTTACGACGCGAACCGCTTGTCCAATGTCGGCATCGGCCACGGTGCTATCGACGCCGGTGGGGGCTATACATACTTCGACCCGACGAAGGGCCATGAGCTCTCGGCGGTCGCGGGATTCACCTACAACTTCAAAAATCCGACCACGGACTACCAGAGCGGCACCAACTTTCATCTCGACTGGGGCGCGTCCCAATTCCTGTCCAAACAGGTTCACGTCGGGCTCGTCGGATATCTGTACGACCAGATCGGATGCGACAGCGGTGGACGCGACCTGCTCGGCTGCTTCAGGTCGCGGGTGGCCGCCGCAGGACCTCAGGTCGGATACATCTTTCCGGTCGGCGAGATGCAGGGCTACCTGAACCTCAAAGGATACTACGAATTCGCCACCGACAATCGGCCGCAAGGCTGGAATGTTTGGCTCACGTTTGCGATCTCGCCGCCCGCGCCAGGTGCGCCGCCTCCGCAAACACCGCTGGTGCACAAGTAGCGTTCGTAGCTGGAGCGTGCGGAATGAGCTTTGCCATTTCGTCAATAGACGTTTTTGCGATCGACGCTCGGATACGATCTCAGAAGCGCATTGAAGGGCGCGGATATCCGCGTGCCGAGTAGAAATTGCGGAGGCTGCACCTTGACCATGGAGGTTCATCCTGATCCTGGAACCAGTGGCACTTCCGATCTTGCCGTTCGTGAAGTCCCGGCGAGACCCGGCATGGTCTGGATTCCCGGTGGCACCTTCCGCATGGGATCAGACAAGCATTATCCCGAGGAGGCCCCGGCCCATCGCGTGCGCGTCGATGGCTTCTGGATTGATCGCACACCGGTCACCAATTGGGAATTCCGCAAGTTCGTCAACGCGACCGGCCACATTACTTTCGCCGAGATTCCGCCCGATCCGAAGGATTATCCCGGTGCATTGCCGCACATGCTCAAGGCCGGCTCGCTCGTCTTCACGCCTCCCAGGCACGCGGTCGATTTGCACGACTGGTCGCAGTGGTGGAATTTCAAGTTCGGCGCCAATTGGCGCAGGCCCTACGGCCCGCGCTCCTCAATCAGTGGGCTCGACGAGCATCCCGTCGTGCACATCGCGTACCGCGATGCGGAGGCTTACGCGAAGTGGGCAGGAAAGGAGTTGCCGACTGAAGCCGAGTGGGAATTCGCGGCGCGCGGAGGCCTCGACGGAGCCGAGTTCGCCTGGGGCGACGAGTTCGCGCCCGGCGGCAAGCACATGGCCAACACATGGCAGGGCGAATTTCCGCACGAGAACCGCGTGGAAGACGGTTGTGCACGCACGTCGCCGGTGATGGCGTTCCCGCCGAACGGCCACGGCCTCTACGACATGATCGGCAACGTCTGGGAATGGACGACCGACTGGTGGTCGACCAAGCACGAAACCGAGGCCACAAAGCCCTGTTGCATCCCGGAAAATCCGCGCGGCGGGCCTGAGGCCGCGAGCTACGACCCGTGCCAGCCGCAAATCAGGATTCCGCGCAAGGTGCTCAAGGGCGGCTCGCACCTGTGTGCACCGAACTACTGCCGCCGCTACCGCCCGGCCGCGCGTCATGCAGAGCCGGTCGATACGTCCACGAGCCATGTCGGATTTCGTTGTGTCATTCGTGAAGGGAGGAAGTCATGAACAATGGCGACAATCGAGGCGAAACCAAAAAAGATAGTCGCGTCCCGACCCGGCGCAGCATTCTGCTCGGCGGTACCACGCTCGCGGCTGCATCCGCGCTCGGATCGGGCAATTTCGTTGGCACTGCACAGGCACAACAGCAGCCGACGCCTCCGCCGAGCACTAGACCCAACATTCTTGTGATTTGGGGTGACGACATTGGGCTGACTGACGTGAGCGCCTACTCGCTCGGCCTGATGGGGTTTCGCACTCCGAATATCGACCGCATCGCCCGCGAAGGAATGATATTCACGGATTACTATGGCGAGCAGAGTTGCACTGCAGGCCGCGCGGCTTTCATCACCGGACAGAGTGTCTTTCGGACCGGCAACTCCAAGGTCGGACTGCCGGGCGCACCGCAAGGCTTGCAGAAAGAGGACCCGACAATCGCCGAACTGCTCAAGCCGCTCGGCTACGCCACCGGCCAATTCGGCAAGAACCATCTTGGCGACCGCAACGAGTTCCTGCCGACGGTGCACGGCTTCGACGAATTCTATGGCAATCTCTACCACCTGAACGCCGAGGAAGAACCCGAACTTCCAGATTATCCGAGCCCAATGGATTTTCCGAATTTCCGCGAGCATTTCGGGCCGCGCGGCGTGCTGCACACTTTTGCCAGCGATGTGGACGACCCGACCGTTGATCCGCGGTTTGGCCGCGTAGGCAAGCAGAAGATCGAAGATACCGGACCGCTGACCAGAAAGCGCATGGAAACGATCGATGACGACATTGCCGAACGCGCCGCCGTCTTCATCGAAACGCAGGCCAAGGCAAACAAGCCGTTCTTCTGCTGGGTGAACTTCACCCACATGCATTTCCGCACGCACCCGAAGCCGTCCAGCATCGGACAGGCGGGCCGCTGGCAGGACCCGTATCACGATGTGATGATCGATCATGACAAGAATGTCGGCTCAGTGCTGCAGAAGATCGACCAGCTCGGCCTAGCGGACAACACAATCGTCTTCTACAGCACCGATAACGGACCGCACATGAACAGCTGGCCGGATGGGGCAATGACCCCGTTTCGCAACGAGAAGAACTCGAACTGGGAAGGTGCCTACCGCGTGCCGGCGATGGTCCGCTGGCCCGGCAAGATCAAGCCGGGCACGGTGTCGAACGACATCATGTCGCATCTCGACTGGCTTCCGACTTTCCTGGCCGCAGCCGGCGTGCCGGACATCAAGGAGAAGCTTCTCACCGGCTACAAGGCCGGCGATATGACCTACAAGGTGCATCTGGATGGCTACAATTGCCTGCCCTATCTCACCGGCCAGGAAGCGAAGTCCCCGCGCATCGAATTTTTCTACTTCTCCGATGAAGGCGACCTGACGGGCCTGCGCTACGACAATTTCAAGTTCGCCTTCGCGATCCAGCCGGCACCGGGGACCCTCGAAGTGTGGCAGAAGGAGTTCGAGCATCCGCGCGTGCCGTACGTCTTCAATCTACGCACCGATCCCTTTGAACGCGCGAACATCACGTCGAACACCTACTACGACTGGCTGATAGATCACGCCTTCCTGATGGTGCCGGCGCAGGCGGTGGTGGGCAACTTCCTCGCGACGTTCAAGGACTATCCGCCGCGCCAGAAGGCGGCGAGCTTCACTATCACACAAGTATTGGAGAAGATGAGCCGGACCAACGGGGATTAAGGTCAATTTTGCCGCGCCGCATTGCGCTCCTGCCATCCCAGTAGGCAGCGCAAGGCGGACGCAGGCCTTGCAAAACGTTGATCAGGCGTCCCAGTTTTCACCGCCGGCGCCGTATGCCAGCGTGGCAGCCCGTTAGGAGAAGGCGATGCGCCAGCAAATCATGCGAGCAGTAGTTCTCGGATTGATCGCAGTCTTCGTAGCTGAACTGAGGGTAGGCGTTGCCGCCGCCCAGAACGATCAGTTACCCTCCTGGAATGACGGACCTGCCAAGCAATCGATCGTCGAATTTGTTGCGAAGGTGACGAAGGAAGGTACGCCTGAATTCGTACCCGTTCCAGAACGCATCGCAGTCTTTGACAATGACGGCACTCTCTGGTCAGAGCAGCCGATGTACGTCCAGCTCGCCTTCGTGCTCGATCGCGTGAAGGCGCTCGCGCCGACGCATCCGGAGTGGAAGGCCGAGCAACCATTCAAGGCCGCGTTGGAAGACGATATCAAGACTCTCGCCGCCGGCGGGGAGCATGCGCTCGTTGAGTTGGTGCTCGCGACACACGCCGGTATGACGACGGACGAGTTTGCCGAGATCGTTAAGGAATGGCTTGCGACCGCGAAGAATCCGATGGTCTATCAGCCGATGATCGAATTGCTCGCCTATATGCGAGCGAATGGCTTCAAGACGTATATCGTCTCCGGGGGAGGCGTCGAGTTTATGCGGGTTTTCAGCGAACAAGTCTATGGCGTTCCCCCGGAGCAGGTGATCGGCAGCACGGGAAAGACCAAGTTCGGAGTCCAGGATGGCAAGCCGGTGATCCTGCGCCTGCAGCAGATCACCTTTATCGATGACAAAGACGGAAAGCCGCTTGGCGATCAATCAGTACATTGGCCGCCGGCCTATCGCCGCCTTTGGCAATTCGGACGGCGATTTCCAGATGCTTGAATGGACCACGGCGGGGGCGGGACCGCGGCTTGCGCTCTATGTGCACCATGACGACGCCGAGCGTGAATTGGCGTACGATCGCGACTCCTCATTCGGCCGCCTCAGCCGCGGGCTGGATGAAGCGACCAAGCGCGGCTGGATCGTCGTTAGCATGAAGAACCATTGGAAAAGGGTGTTCGCGTTTGAGAGCAAGTGACCGGACATGCCGAGTCACGCGGCAGCCACCCAGACAAATTGTGCGAGCGACGCATCGAAACGCGGTTGCGGCGTGCTGGTTCGCTGGCTGTCTATTCGCCGCCGCAACAACCAGTCCAGGCGCCGCCGTCGCTCAGACGTCCAGCGAGCAGAATTCCGACCGTGATGGCGCGTTCGATTTCGTCCGGCCGCCGCCCAACATATTCCAGATGATTTAGCAATACAGGACCGCTCCGGGAAGCGGCTCCGAGCCTAACACGACACGGTCGGTCACCACCCAGACTCTCAACCTGCGCTATGATCACGCCTTCTTCGACCTGCCATCTAACTGGATCCTGGTGACGCGAACCGATCTGCCGCTGCTCGCCAGGAATCCCATCACCGATTTCAACCCCAACGGCGACTATCTTCAAGGTATCGTCGATGCCGACTTCCAGGCGGCCCTCATGCAGAAAATCAATCAGCGCTTCGCGTTCGGTTTCGGGCTTCGCGTCATAACCCCCACCGGCGATAATGCGCTGGGCTCCGGCAAATGGCAGGTGATGCCGATCGTGGGTGCCCGCCTTGGCCTGCCGGAGATCAGCAGCCCGAGCTATTTCGAACCAATCCTTCGTTACGATACCAGCGTAGTGGGCGATCCAACCAAGAGGAACATCAGCAACCTGCAATTCGCGCCGACGTTCAACGTCGGCTTGCCAGATCGGTGGTTTGTGACCTTCTTCCCAAGCCCGGACATCCGCATCAATTACGGCGATCCGATCACTGGTCAGACCGGTCGCTTGTTCCTTCCGTTCGATTTCCGTTTTAGCAAGAAATTCTCGGACAATGTTGCCTGTCGCTAGAGGTTGGCGTGCCGATCATCAAGGATTATCCGGTTTATGGCGTCAAGGCGCAGCTTCGGTTCAACGTGACGTATTAAATTCCCGCGTTGATGGGGGTAGCCGTAAGGCCAGGACGGCCTCCTATGCAATGGGCGGCGGTAAGTTCGGCGGGCGCGATAGATAGAGCGCAAGAACGATCAGTGCCGCTTGGGTTTCCCACCGCGGTAGGATATTCTGATCGCGGCCTCAGCGCAGCTGAACGACAATCTCGACCAAGGCCGTCATTGCATTGCGCCTAATCGGCGAGTAGGGCCTTGGCCTCTTTCAAGTCCCGCGTGTCGAGACCTTCAGTGAACCAGCCGTAAATCGGCGAGAGCAGATCGCGCGCCTCGGTGCGTTTGCCCTGGTCGCGCCAGAGCCGCGCAAGATCGCGGGCCGCGCGCAGCTCCCAGAATTTGGCGCTTTGACGCCGCGCCACTTCGAGCGCGCGGCGATAGCTAACCTCCGCGGCGGCGTGCTTGTGCATGGACAGCAATAGCGTCCCACGGAGCCGATGTATCTCGGCCTCGGTCCAGCGCTCGTGCGTTGTCTCAACCAACTTGGCCGCTTCAGCGAGCTGATCAAGCCCTTGTTGCGGTTGCGCCGCCATCCCGTAAGCGTCGGCGAGCGTCAGCAAAAAAAATGGAATCATCAACTTGCGATTCCCGGCGCGGCACGTTGCCAGCCCTCCAAGGAGCAGCGGGATGCCCTCGGCGGCTTGCCCTAAGCTGGCCAGACACCACCCGCGCATGATGTTTCCGATTGCCAACGAGTCACGGAAGCCATGCTCGTCCGAGACGGTCACGACCTCTTTCGCCGACGCCAGCATCGACCGGGCTGCCTCAGTCCCCTCGACCGCCCAATCGCGATACCAGGCCTGACGCAGCACGAAGGCCCGCATGAAGGGCGAGAGCCGTTGCGACTCCGCAAGGGCCTCGTCCCGCCGCAAACGCGCCTCATCGAGATCACCAAGGCAAACCAACGTCCGGGAAAAATGAATCACGGCTCCGACGTATGGATCTTCTGCCGTCGGCGCGAAGGCTCGATAGGTCGGATCCCATAAGGAGAAAACACTCTCATGGTAAGCGCGGACGTCGGTGAACTTGCCAAGGTAGAAGCAGATGTTTCCGCTGATTTGCGCGCCGAAACATTTCCACATNGCGTCGTTGCCNGCCTCGCGCAGGTTACGCAGCTCCTCGGCATGATGTTCCGCCTGCTCCAGCTCGCCACGGACGATGCGAAACAAATACTGCCCATACAGGACCAGTCCTAATTGCGCCGGCCG
>NZ_AWZU01000040.1 GCF_000472385.1 Bradyrhizobium sp. ARR65 | reverse complement strand
CCAATCCTGGCAAACGAGCGGGATGCTTTGTCCCATGGCGCTTCCAATCTGCCTGAGCAGTTTGCGGAATCTGTCGCCGAGCCGCGCGTCCCTAAACTCGCATCCACTACTCTCTCGATCAATCCAACATTCACCTTCCAAGGACCGCAAACGGCCTCTTGCCGATCGATCCCTTAATGTCAGCCCCATAGAGCACCCCCTCGCGAATCAGGTGCTCAGCAAGGAATCACAAGTGATTCTTTCGATTCAACATTTCGCCGATCAGCGGATCAGCCCGAGTGGTCAAAGTTATGGGTAATTGAAAGGGTTGCGGGGCAACCGATGGGTCGGGTCTGGCGACAAGACGGCTGACATCAGGGCACGTGTGTAGGGGTGGCGCGGGTCCGACATGATGGCCGCCGTCGGCGCTTGCTCCACGATGTGGCCGAGATAAATGACCGCAACACGGTGGCACAGACGTTCCACGGCCATTATGTCGTGCGAAATGAAAAGGTACGCCACCGACATGCTGGTTTGAAGCGAGCGCAAGAGACCCAGGATGTCCTCACGGACGGTCGGGTCAAGCGTTGAGGTCGGCTCGTCAAGTACGACAAGTTTTGGGCTGGTGATCAGCGCCCGGGCAATCCCCACTCGTTGCTGTTCGCTTGCCGTCAGTTCGATCGGCAAACGATTTAGGTATTGCGGCCCGAGACCCACTCGCTCCAGCATCTCGGTTGCAATCCGAAGCCAAGTCCCGGCCGGTGCATCGCGCTGCAAGGCGAGCGGTTCCTCAACTGTCTGTCGTACTGTCCGGCGCGGGTTCAAGGAGGCGAATGGATCCTGGAACACCATCTGCAAGTGCGATCGCAATGGTTTGAGTTCCCGCATCGTCAGTCGACTGATGTCGGAGCCTTCGAAGCGAATACGCCCGCTCGTCGGCTCAACCAAGCGGAGCAGACATCGACCCACCGTCGTTTTCCCCGATCCGCTTTCCCCGACGAGTCCAAGAGTCTCTCCGCGGCCGATCTCAAAGCTGATCCCATTGACGGCACCGACATAGTTTTGTCCCTTAAGGTAAAAGCGCTTGACCAGGCCTTCGACGCTCACAAGGGGCTCTGTCATCGAACGATCTTCAGGGATGTGTTGGTTCTCGCGGGGGCGGTGACGGCGCGCAAGTCGGCAGCTGCGATCAGTCTGCGAGTAACGGCGTGGCGAGGGGCTAATAGCACATCTCGAACTGGCCCCGCTTCGACGATCAAACCTTCGTGCAGAACTGCAACGCGGTCGCAATAATGGGCGACGATTCCGAGTTCGCGAGTCGCCAGGACTTGGGCGGCGCCATTTTGGTGACAAAGCTCTATCATCAGGTCGAGCACCTGCCGTTGTACGGTCACATCAAGGCCAGCCGTCGGCTCGTCAGCGACGATGAGCGGCGGCCGATGCACTAATGCGATAGCAAGGCAGACACGCTGCGCCATGCCGCCGCTCAACTCGTGCGGATAGGCCGCGAGCCAGTGCTCCGCGTCACCGATCCCGATCGTGCTCAACATCCTCGCGGCGCGCGCATGCGCCTCACGACGGGAAGACCGATGGTGGGCACGAATATGCGCCACCATAAAATCGCCGGTTCGCACCAGCGGATTGAGCTGGCTCTTGGGGTTGGCGAGCAGAGGCAGGATCTCATAACCGCGAATGGCGCGCAGCGTCTTTTCATCGAGGTCGGCGAGATCTTTGCCGCGGAAAAAGACGTGACCCGCCTGTTGCCGCAGACCGTAGCCGAGCAGCCTGACGATGGCGCGAACGAGGGTTGACTTACCGGAACCAGGGAGGCCGACCACCCCGAGAATCTCGCCCGGCATGAGATCAAAGCTCACGCCGTTGAGGACGGCAGGGCGACTATCAGCTTCGATCGTGAGCCCACGGAGCGAGAGGACCGCGCCCTTTGCAGAAGGTGCCGCGGATTCGCCGTGTGCCGGAGGCGTGATGCGGTCGTTTTTCGAGAGGCGACCCGAGGCTATGGCGTGTTGGCCCGGCTCCATCAGCTTGCTGGCGACGTCGCCCATGACGGCAAACGTGAACACGATCAGGCCCAACAAGAGACCGGGAAACATCGCCACCCACCACTGTCCGATGACCAGGAACTTGGCGCCGCTCGCGATCATCGCTCCGAGTTCGGGCGTAGGCGGGCTAACCCCGGCACCCACGAAACTAAGTCCGGCGGTCAATAGCACGGCAAAACCTATCGTAACCGACACCTGAACCAGCACTGTCGGCCAGGCGTTCGGAAGCAGATGCTTAAAACCGACGCCGAGTTCGGAGTTGCCAAGAGCCAGCGCCGCCTCGGCGTAAAGATGCTCGCGCAGAGCAAGGATCTCAGATCGCACTAGACGGAGGAACACTGGAAAGTTCACGAAAGCGACGGCGAAAACCACGTTAGCCGGTCCGGTGCCCCGAATCGCCACCAGAACCATAGCCAAGATGAAAACCGGGAACGCCTGGATGACGTCGAGAAGACGCAATGTCGCCTCCGATATCCATCGCATCGCTCGTCGATCTGCTCCCTCGAAATAGCCGGTGACGACCCCGAGCGGCGCGCCGATCGCCAGCGAGAGAGTGGTGGCAATGACGGCGATGAGCACGTCAGTGCGAGGAGCCGCGATGAGCCGGGACAGGACATCGATGCCGTTCTCGTCCGTTCCGAAAGGATGCGCGCGATTAGGCGGCACCAGCCGCTGCAGCGGATCGGCAAACATTGGTGGGTAGGGCGTAACCAAGGGGCCGATTGCCGTTATAAGCAGAACGAGAGCAAAGAGGATCAAGACCACCAGGTCGAAGCGGCTAAGGCGCGACCAGACTCCGCTGACGATCCGGTGCGCCCAACGCCTTGCTGCGTTTGCAGACGAACCCTGCTTCCGCCTATCGTCGTCAACCTTATACCCGTTCAAGACGCCCTCGCCGAGAGACGCGGATCGATCATGAACTGGACGAGGTCGACAATCAGATACACGATCATCGTGAAGACCGCAGCGACCAGCACAAAGCCCTGTATCGGCGCATAGTCTGCCGTCGTGATCGACTGCACCGCATACTGGCCAATTCCGTTCAGATTGAAAACTGTCTCGATCAGGACAGCGCCGCCGAGCAGGTATCCGGCAACTACGCCTGTGACCACCACCGTCGGCGGAGCCGCGTTGCGCATTGCCCATAGAAAGACCGTGCGTCGCGGTAGGCCCAGACCCTCGGCGTAGATCGTGTAATCGCTGCGAAGTGCGGCTTCCATGCTCGCTCTCACCATCTTGAAGATCGGGGCTCCATAAACGAAAGCAAGCGTGGCAGCTGGTAGGGCGAGATGAGACAAAGCGGATTTAAAGGTGTCGAAATCTCCGGCGAGCAATGCATCTATGGTGTAGAAACCTGTAACTCGCTCCGGCGGAAGCTCGATGATGGCGAGCCTGCCCTCCGGACCAGGCGCCCACCCAAGCACGCTGAAAAAGACAAAGATAAGGACCAAGCCGAGCCAGAAATCTGGCAAGGCTCCTGCGAGCAGGCCATAGCCGAAACTGATGCGCTGCATCGCGCGCGCCAGCCAGCCGCGCGACGGGCTTGCCGAGAGGAGGGCGATCGGCACCATAACCACCAGCACAATGAGCATTCCCGCAATCATGAGCTCAAGCGTTGCCGGCGCACGCACGAGAAGATCTTGAGCGACCGAGTTCGAATTGACCCAGGACCTGCCGAAGTCACCGTAAATGACACGCTGGAGATAGGCGATGTATTGCTGCGGCAGTGGCTGGTCGAGACGAAGCTGGTGGCGAAGCAGCTCTACTCCCTCCTCCGGGGCAAGTGGTCCCAATTCCAGGCGGGCGGGATCGCCCGGCAGCATGCGCACGAGACTGAACGTAATGATCGAGATCAGGAACACTTGCGGGATCAAAATCAACAAGCGTCGGCAGATGTACTTGAACGTCCGCATGTTCCTAAACCTCCACTTTGATCCGCCTCATACGCCTGCCTCCACATCGCCGTCTAAGGGATTGCGAGGCGGCATGACGGAGTTAAGGTGGCGTCCTACTTGGCGAAGGACATCTCGTTTACCTTATAATCTTGGGTGGGGAACCACTTCCAGCCCGATAGGTTGGCGCTCATGGCGCCGATGTACGAGGGTTCTGCGATCCAACCCAATGTTGCTGCCTGGTGAATGCGGTCTTCTGCAGGCCGGTGGAAGGCGTTCCGCTCCGCGGACTCGACGATCGACGCGCCCTGTTCGAGCAAGCTGTCGACCTGCTTGTCGCCGTAATTTTGGTAATTCACAGCGTTGCCTGTCTGATAAAGCAGCCTGAGCGCGTAGTTGGGGTCCGGCTGGATCGGGTAATCGATCCAGAGCGCAAAATCGGCTCTCTTCGATTGGACAACGTCAGAATGAGCCGACACGGGCTGCTTGCGTAGATCGATGTTTATACCGACCTGAGACAGCGTCGATTTCAAAAGCACGGCTATGTTCTCTTCCACTGGATCGCCGGCGCTGTAAGTCAGCGTCGTCTGAAATCCGTTGGCATAGCCTGCCTCGGCGAGCAGGCGCTTGGCCTCAGCGACATCGTATGTGTAGCTGTTGAATTCCACATACCCCGGATAGACACTGGGCATTACGCCTTCCCAGGTGACGGCCAGCCCGCGATAGATCTCTTTGACGATTTGGTCGCGCGGGAGCAGATGATTGATGGCCTGACGAACCTGCACCTTATCAAACGGCGACTTGATGTTGTTCATCACCAGATAGATTGCCTGGTTGCCGCGGACCGCGGCGACGCGCACATTGGGGGCCGCTGCAAGGTTGACTGCCTCGTCGGGCGAAACGCCTTCGATCAAATCCACTTTGCCATCTTTGAGCAAAGCCACTCGGCTCGCTGATTCCGGAACGACCTGATAGATGATGTGCTTGATCTTCGGTGGACCCTGCCAATAATTCGGGTTGGCATCCATGATGACGCGATTGCCCGCTTCCCAGCTGCGGATCACATAGGGTCCGAAGGCAACAAGGCTCGTCGAAGCCCATTTGGTTGCCCAAGGGTCATCGGAAGTTGAATGCTTCTTCGCTTCCGCACTGTCGTACCAATACCAGTAGAGATTCGTGAGGATCTTGCAGATAAGCGGCATCGGCGTGTCGGAACTGATGCGCACAGTGTGGTCGTCGACCTCTTGCCATTGCTTTGGGTCCGCCGCGTTCACAGCATTCAGCATGAACGTTCCAATCGCCTTGAGCGCATGCGCGCGCTCGACCCTCCACAGCACGTCCTTGGCCGTGAATTCATTTCCCGACGCCGATTTCACACCCTTGCGCAGACGATAAACGGCGGTCTTGCTGTCCGCACTTAAATCGCAGTTCTCGATAATGCCCTGATCCATCTGCTGCGTGCGGAAGTCTGGATAGGTGAATCCTGGGACCTTAGTCGGATCTGCTCCCGGGGTTGTCGCATACGGATAGGTGGTTGGTTTCCATTCTGCGCCCGGTTCAATGAGCTGCGCTGCCATCGTCCAAGTCTGAGGTCCCGACTGGCGGTCAACATCCACGCCTTGTGGTGTGCCCGGAATTGCGATGATGATGGTGTCTTTGGCTTGGGCCCGAGACCCGCCGCCGACTAACGCCAGCACTCCGCATCCGCAACCGAGCGCCCAGAGGACCAGATGCTCCCGCATGATTTCCTCATTGTTGGCTCAAAGATCTTTCTAAAGATTCAGCGGTCGGCAATCTTGTCCGCAGCCTTATCCATGATGGACTTCCTCAATCCGTCCTACCCAAGCCCATCCTTCCTTTTGCGGTATCGAGCGCAAAATTTTACCTTCATCTCAACTGCTTTGTCGAGCGTCGCCGCATCGAGCCATTGCAAATAGTCGAGAAACACCGCGAGTAGTTCCGGTCGCGCGCTGTATTTTGGATGGCTTACGCGTGCAACATCACGATACAGTCCCTTCGTCCACCGGCAGGGAGAACTGGAACGTAGTACCGTAGGGTATGTTTGGCGGATACCGGTCCCTGTCGGAAATCTAATCCGGCTGGCACGTGAGGCCGAATCGCGCAATGCTGCTGCCTTATGAGAGAAGCTTACAGCATGGTCTGGTCGGTGCTGGTCTCATTGTTCCGGACGCGGGTCTCGTTGGAAGCTGAGATCCTGATCCTTCGTCATCAGCTTAACATCCAGCGACGGCATCTGCCGAAGAGGCTGACCTTCAGTGCTATCGATCGCTGATATTTGTCGGGCTGTATCGTTTGGTGCCGGGTACCCTCAAGGCGCTGACGATTGTGAAGCCGGAGACTATCGTCCGTTGGCACGCGCCGGTTTCAGATTGTATTGGCGCTGGAAATCGCGACGAAGCTGCGGTCGACCAACTGTGTCGTTGGAAATTCGCCGGCTAATCCGCGAGATGAGCATCGCTAACCCCTTGTGGGGAGCGCCGAGAATCCATGGTGAGCTTCTCAAGCTTGGCATCAATGTCGGCCAGACCAGCGTCGCCAAGTATATGGCAGGGAGGTGGAGACCTCCGCAGGGATGGAAGACGTTCCTTCGCAACCATGCTGACGGCATTGTTGCAATGGACCTCTTCGTGGTGCCGACAATCTCATTCCGGCTGCTCTACGGATTGCTGATCATGGGCCATGGCCGGCGGCAGATCCTGTGGTTTGGGGCAACCGCGCATCCGACGGCTGAATGGATTGCCAATCAGCTCACTGAAGACTGCGGCTGGGAACAAATCCCTCGTTACCTGATCCGGGACCGCGATGGCGCCTACGGCGAGATTTTTGTCCGACGGGTTCGGTCGATCGGCATCCGAGACGGTCCAACATCTCCTCGCTCACCCTAGCAAAATGCATATGCTGAACGGCTGATCGGCTCGATCCGCAGGGAATGCCTCGACCATATCGTGGTGTTCGGCGAACGCCATTTGCGCCACGCCTTGCGCTCATACATGGATTATTACAACGGCACGCGCACTCACTTGGCATTGAATAAGGACGCGCCGATATCACGGGCCGCCGAGTGGACCGGGAATGTCGTCTGCCGCCCGATCCTGGGCGGACTGCATCATCAATATGGCAGGATTTGATTTACGGTAGGCACAGCCGGCGTATCTGAAGCTCCTTCATTTGCTCGGGCCGGCGCACGAAAGCGTGCACGCGATGGCCGAAGCTCGCGAGGTTTATCGCCATCGCGGTGCCCATCAGGCCAAGCCCGACGAAACCGATCTTGGCGAACGACGGCGGCGGCGTCCGATCCGTGTTTGGGTTGATCCGGTCGGAATTGCGCGACTTATCCGCGCTGAGTTCGCCTGAAGATCGATCCAGCATGACTACCTCGGTTGGCTGTTGTGTGGGGGAGCTGTCGGTAACGTAGGTCGCGAGGCCGGCCGGTTTGCCTAAATTTGGTTTTAGTGTCGCAAAGAGCCGCGGATCCTGCGGAATTCGGATGGCAAATCAAATTTTTAAATCGCTATTTAATGGCACAGGCGACACGGCGGTTCTAATCTGCTGGAAAGCGGTCTCGCCGCGCTTGGTGCCCGAGGCGGTGGAGACGACCGCAGAGCGGATGTCGCACCCAACCTGTACCTGCCGGCAGGCGGTGGCGCCGTCCGGCTCCTCGCGCCCGAGGCATTGACGCTATGACTTTGTCCTTTACCAGGCATATGGTTTCAACGGGCGTGGGCACGCGCCAAGGACGTTCGTGCGGCAGTCGAGGCCGATCTGATGACAAAGGTTCTTCTTGTCGAGGACGACAGTGAGACAGCAGAAGAAATCACTGCCGAGCTGACCGATCGCGGGTTCGAGGTCGAATGGTCCTCGAATGGGCTTGACGGTCTCGGTAAGGCGCGATCTTTGCGGCCCGACGCCATGATCGTGGATCGCCTGTTGCCGGGAATGGATGGCCTTTGTCGAGTCATTGCGCAAGGACAACGTTCGCACGCCGGTGCTGGTGCTGAGCGCGCTTGGCGCCGTCGACGATCGCGTCCGCGGGTTGCGCATGGGGGGCGATGATTATCTCACCAAGCCGTCCGCGGTCGTCGAGCTTATCGCCAGACTGGAGGCGCTGCTGCGCCGGCCGGTGGAGAGCCGCGAGACGACCTCGCGAGTTGGGCCGGTCACGCTGGACCTCATCGAACGCAAGGCGACGCGCGGCGAACGCAAGATCGATCTGCTGCCGCGCGAATTTCGCCTGCTCGAATACATGACGCGCCGCAGTGATCAACTCCTGACCCGGGCGATGCTGCTCGAGGAGGTCTGGAATTACAAGTTCGTTCCGGCCACAAATCTGTCGACGTCCATATGGGGCGTTTGCGACACAAGGTCGACGGTCCGGACGAAACGCCGTTGATTCACAATGTCCGCGGTGCGGGGTTCATCCTTCGCTCGCTCTCATGATGGTTGATCGTTCTCTGGTGGCAACGCCACCTGGTTTCAGGCGGGATATCGGGCAGCGAGATCCGGTGCTTCAGGTGCAATTCATACGCTCGAACACGTTCCGCTGGGCCTTGGCGGTAGCTGCCGTGCTCGCGGTCTTCATCATCGCGTTGTTCGGCTTCATCTATGTGAAGATCGACCATTATCTGATCGAACGGTCCGATCGCATGATCATGACCCAGGTCGACTTCATTGCTTGATTGCCGTCCGAGCACCGCATCAGGGCCATCCAGGACCATCTCGACCAGGATTCGCGGAAAGTCCAATTTGCCGGACTGTTCGACCCGACGGGTGGCCGGCTTGCGGGAAATCTCGCGCGTGCCTGACGCGCTTCGTGTCGATGTCCCTGCGCAAAGCGCAAAGGCCGCACAGAACAGAAGCGAGATGATCGACCCGGTCATCAGAGCCATCGGCCGGCGTTTGCCGAATGGCGACGCGCTAGTGATCGGATGTAATGTCGACGAAACGGCAGAAATTTCCCATGTCGTCGGCGAGGCGCTGGCGCTTGGCCTCTTACCAGCGCTCTGCCTCTGCCTGCTCGCCGGTGCGTGGCTGAGCCTTCGAGCCCGGCGGCGCGTCGACGAGGTCAACCAGCGCGTTCAACGCATCATTGCAGGCAATTTGCGCGAACGGCTGCCTCATCGGAACGTGAGACTGGCCGTGATCGTCAACGGCATGCTGGATGAAATGGAAGCCATGATCCATGCACTGTCCGGCGTCGGCAACGACATCGCTCACGATCTGCGGACGCCGCTGACGCGAGCCCGGCTGGCCCTCGAGCGTGGTCGGACCAATGCCGGCACGCTGGAGCAGCTTCAACAGGTCATGGACAAGGCAATTGCCGGAATTGACCAGTCACTGACCATCATCACGGCATTGCTGCGCCTTGCGGAGATCGAGAACAGTCGGCGTTCGGCGGCCTTTGGCGTGGTGGCACTGCACGAGACGCTGCGGGAAATCTGCGATGTCTACGAGCCCATCGCGGAAGACAAGCAGATCAAGCTCAGCGTCCATGTTGCCGATCAGCTCGAGGTGCGTGGCGATCGCGATCTGATGTTCGAGGCCATAGCCAATCTGGTCGACAATGCCATCAAATTCACGCCGGCAGGAGGCAATGTCGAGATCGACCTCGCCCGCGCCGACAAGCACACGGTTGTTCGCGTCAACGATACCGGACCCGGAATCGGTCAACAGGAGACCGAGGCCGTGCTGCGGCGCTTCTATCGCCCCGACAAGAATCGCAACACGCCAGGTGTTAGCCTGGGTCTCAACCTGGTGTCGGCCATTGTGAAGCTGCACGGATTTCGGCTGATGATCCATCCCGGTCCCGGCGGCCAGGTCGAGATTGTCTGCCCTGACGGCGACTGATCAGGGCCGGGCGGGTGTGACGGCCTTCAAGCCGGACATCGGGCGCCTTCAGGCACGCCGATCACGACGACACTGTGATTCTTCCACAGTCGGATCGGCATGACCGAGTCGTTCGAATGCACGATGAAGATTGTGGAGCTCGCAAGCAGCGAATTCCCCCCGCTTGTGATTCTTAAGCCGCCCGATCCGTAGGGAGTCGCCTTTAGAAGGCACTCTTGTATCGTGACACCTGGGCGGGGCTGCCATACACCCACATAGGCTCACCGCATTGGCTCGGCCCCTGGTCGTTCGTGCACGCGAAGCTCCACGGCGGAGCAGCAACCTCGCGGCCGACCTCGGCGAAGGAAGGATGTGAGTGAACGACTTCCTTTGCAATGGCCTGGTTGGCTCCCGACGCCATCAGCGACAGCGTTATCAACGATGCGATAGCGAAAGCGTTCTTGGTCATGATGGTCTCCTGTTCCTGTTGGAGTTATTATTGGGGTTATTAGGACCGGCGGCCTGATCGCGCAGGCCGGTTCTGGATTTAGGACGCTGGCTTGGGAGTGGGGGCCGCCGATGCCGACGACACCCGCCACACGGTGTTGCCGACGTCGTCTGCAATCAGCAGTGCGCCGCTCCGATCGACCGCGAGGCCGACCGGTCGACCGTGGGTGCGGCTATCGGCGTCCAGAAATCCGATGACGACATCCTGCGCCATCCCTGAGGGCTTGCCGTTGGTGAACGGTACGAACACCACCTTGTAGCCGTTGAACGGTGTGCGGTCCCAGCTGCCGTGCTCGCTCACGAACGCGCCGCCCTTGTATTTTGCTGGAAGACCGTTGCCCGTATAAATCGCAAACCCAAGCGGCGCGACGTGCGAGCTCAGCGAATAATCGGGCGCGATCGCCTTTGCCACCAGATCGGGGCGCTGCGGTTGGACGCGCGGATCGAGGTGCTGGCCGTAGTAGCTGTAAGGCCAGCCATAGAATCCGCCGTCCTGCACCGAGGTCATATAATCCGGCACCAGATCGGGCCCGATCTCGTCCCGTTCGTTGGCAATGGCCCAGAGCTTGCCCGTCTCGGGCTCGAACTGCAGTCCGGTCGGATTGCGCGTGCCGCTGGCATAGATGCGATGTGCACCGGTCTTGATGTCCACTTCCCAGATCGCAGCGCGCTCGCGTTCAGCTTCCATTCCGTTCTCGGCGATGTTGCTGTTCGAACCGACGCCGACATAAAGCTTGGTACCGTCGGGGCTCGCCACCAGGGATTTCGTCCAATGGTGATCGATCGGGCCGCCAGGCAGATCGGTCAGTTTGACTCCCGGCGCGGTGATCTTGGTCTCACCATCCTCGTAGGGATAACGGATGATGGCATCAGTATCTGCGACATAAAGGTAGTGCCCGACAAGAGCGACGCCAAACGGCGATGTGAGATTATCCAGAAACACGCTCCGCACATCCGGAGTGCCATCACCTTTGGTGTCGCGCAGCAGCGTGATGCGATTGGCATCCTTGGCCTTGGCGCCGGCAAACCATTGCACCCAGCCGGTGATGATGTCCTTGGGACGGAATACCGGTGCCTTGGGACCGTTGCTTTCGACCACCAGCACGTCGCCGTTGGGCAAGACGTAGAGTGATCGCGGATGCTGGAAGCCGGTCGCCAGCGCATGGACCTGCAATCCCTGCGGAACCTTGGGCGTGTCATTGCCCCACGGCAGCGGCCGCGCGATCCGGATCGGCGGGATCAGATACTGCTGCACGGCGGGCAGGACGGGATTGGCCCCGATCTGCTTTCGCGGATCGCCGCCGTTGCTGTCACAGCTCGCCAGCGCGAGGGCGGAGGCGGTGAGAAGGGAGGCTGCGGCGATACGCGGCAACTTCGTCTCTCGGCCAGAGTTGCGGATGCGGTTCATGCGCGTGCTCCACGACGGCGACTGATGAGGGTCCAGGTTGCGGAGGTCGCGACCAGGAAGAGAATGGCGACGACGATTGCGGACAGCGTCAGGCCCGTCGGCACTACGGCGGTATACCCGTCGCGGCTGTGAACGAGGACGTTCACGAGCGAGAGCAGAACCGCGGTCACGTAGCCGAATGCGCGAATCCAGGCCGGCTTCTGCCTGGCAAAAACCAGATCGACGATGGCGGCCAGCGCGACCAGCGCCGCCATGACCAGGCCGGCGGCAATCAGCCACACGGAGAACCTCTCCCACATGACTTCGTCGGTCCGCCAGTAGGCGAGGTCGGTAACCAGCGCCGCCGTGAAATAGGCCACGGGAAACGGCACCAGCATTTGATGAATTGTTCGGGTGTGGGTGATGGCCATGGGCTTCGGGCCGGCCTCAGGTCGGAAACCCGTCTCGACTGCAGCGGTGTGATTCATGCGTTGATCCTGTTCATGCTTCGCACGGCCTCGGCGAAGACATCTGGTCTGAACCAGAGATCTTCCGGGGGCGAGCGCTTGCTCTCAAAGATTGGCGGTCGAAGTCATCTCCGTTCTCCATCTGTCGCGCGCAAGGCCATTGGTGCCGATGCGCAAGCGCGAGCCTTTAGTTTCCGAAACGTCCCTGCCTTCGGAGGTGTCAGTTCAGATGTAGAGCGGGCTCCGGCGCGGCCCCATTAAATTGCGCTTCACAAACCTCACCTCGTCTTGAAGACGGCGCCCGCGTCGTGACGGAAAAATCCGCCACGCGGAGTGAGGCTCACTTGTCGGGATGAAGGGCCTCGTGCGGCGAGGAGGCTGTTCGAGGCAAGGTCCGGTGTTATCGACCGGCGCCGGGCGGCCCCGGGACATTCGAGGCCGCGGTCCGGCCCGCATTGTTTGATTGAGCGACCGATGCATTTCCGACCGCCTGCTTCATCGCCGATATATCGTGCTGTTGTTGAGCGACAATATCCCGGGCCAAGCGGCGGATTTCATCATTGTGCCCGTACATAAGCGCGGCGCGAGCAAGCTCCATGGTCGCCTGGTCCCGAGCAGCGATCATCGCGACGAAGTCACGATCGACGTCGCCGGAGGGTGGCGTCAGCGAAGCCTGGGCCATTTCACTGACGGCGGCATCCTTGGCGAACAGGAATTGTCGCTCGCCCGGGTCATTGATGGCGCTGCGGAGATGGTGTGTTTTTCCCGGATCCTGAGCCAACTCAAACGTAGTCGCGGAAACGGAGAGGCTTGCCGCCAGCGAAATGATCCGCCTGCGAATAAAGGCTCGCGAGAATACCGCCATGCTGAGCTCCGGACACCAGGTCGGTCGGGGCGGCCTCGATGCCGCGGTAGCCCTCCAACATCTCAAGATCGTGACTTGGCGCGAAGCTCTCAATTAAAAACGAGTTTAGACATAGGCCGGCTGCGAGACAGGCACCGTTGCCGCTTGAAAGCCGAGCATTGCGACGGGGGGCCAGCTTAAAATCGAATTTAGTTTCGTGAAGGCCAATTTAATGGCCGGCGGGCGGCCCATGGCTCACTGTCATCGTGCCGGGGGTCAGATATCGGAGCCGCAGATGCGGAATCACGGAGCGAATGTCATGCCCAACGGTTTGGAGACCGCCCTCAGCGCCGGAAACCGGGGCTATTTTGGCGGATATACAACGGCAATCAATCGATACAAGATGCTTGAACGCGGCCAGGAGCAGCAGCTGGCGCGGCGTTGGCAGGAGCGGCGGGATCGTCGCGCCACCGACGTGCTGGTCACGAGCCATCTGCGGCTCGCCGCGAAAGTCGCGCGCGGCTACCGGGGATACGGACTGCCGCTTGCTGATATCGTCGCGGAAGCCAATCTCGGTCTTGTGATCGCCGCGTCGCGCTTCGAGCCCGACCACGGTTCGCGGTTCTCGACCTATGCCCTGTGGTGGATCAAGGCCACCATTCATGATTACATCCTGCGCTCATGGTCACTTGTCAAGATCGGGACGACGGCGGCACAGCGGAAGCTGTTTTTCAGGCTCCGGCGGGAGATGCAGAAGTTGACCGGCGAGGCGAACAGGATTTCGCCGGAAGCAGCCGAGGCGATCGCTCAGAAGCTGGAGGTCACCTCGCACGATGTGATCGAGATGGATGGCCGGCTCGGCGGTGACTTGTCCCTCAATACGCCCGTCAACAGCGATGCCGGCACGATGGAATGGGAAGACACGCTGCTCGATTCGGCGCCCGACGCCGAAACGATCGTTGCGGAGTATGACGAGACCACGCGGCAACAAAGCGCACTTCGCGCGGCGTTGGCGGCGCTGACGGAGCGGGAGAAGCGGGTGTTCGTGGCGCGTCGTTTCACTGAAGATACGCCGACCCTCGAGGAGCTCGGACGTGCGATGGGTGTCTCGAGCGAGCGCGTCCGTCAGCTCGAGACCCGCGCCTTTGCCAAGGTAAAGCGTGCGGCCTGGCAGCATTTTAAGGGATAGCGCGATACCCGCGACGACGATTAGCTTGCCGGCGAGCCCGGCAAGCTATCGTCCCGTCCCTTCAGCAGCTCCGGCAGATCGAATTGATCATCTTCTCGACTTGTGCGTCCTCGCGGTCGATGGCCGGATTGGTCCCAAGCAACGGTCCTTTCATAGGGCGGCCTGCGCCAGTCGACGAGAGCGCGGTACCCAGCGAATTGGTGCCGGGGCTCGCAGCACTTGTGCCGAACGCACCACCGGTCACCGACATGTGCGAGGCGCCCATGCTCACGCCGCCCATGCCGCCGCCGCGGGCAAACGCGGCGGTAGTGGCAAAGCCGAGGCCGATCGCGACGCATAGAATGCAAATGCTTTTCATGACATTACTCCTGTGAAGCTCAGCGAAATTGCGGGATTTGCGGGACGGCGATATGCGGCTGCGACAGTGGCGCCAACCTGGCGGCATTGCCAATTCCGCTTGGATCGACGTTGATATTGTTGGGGCCGCCTATGCTGGCAGGTCCCGGTGGGACGCTACTGATGGCGGCATTGCCTGCTCCGGCTCCTCCCGCCAGCTGCGCAAACGAGGCGGCGGGTGCGGCGAGGAGAACCAGCGCAAGAGCTATTTTCTTCGATTTACTCGACATGCCGTTACTCCAGGCATGCAAGTGATGGAATGAAGCTGCGGTGCAGCGATGCCGCAGATCACGAGCCGATTGCGGCTTGTAATCTTCAGTGGGTGTCGGCGGCGGGTAGTCCGACGAAAAGTTTGTTCAGGAAAGCTCTTCGAGCGGTGATCTTCACGAGCGATCACGGCAATGCAGAGTCGCCACCTGCATCAGTCCTTCCGGGGGAGTGGCGTGCGAACGCGCAATCGATCCTCCCAACCAGTACTAGATGAACAAGAAATCGATCCTCACGCCACGCACGAGGATCGCAACAGGAGAAATCATCAAGACCTTGTTCAAAGTACTTGCCACAGCAGTCATCTTGTCAGTGACAACGGGAGCGACGGCGTTTGCGAGGACACCATACGAGCACATTCGGCATGAGCAGATGGTGCCGAGACCCGATCTGACAGGAATGCCGGCGGCCCTGTCTGTCTTCATGACTACGCCGATGCCTACACTGACTGCTCCTATGCCAGCCGCAGCCAATGCGCCGCCACCGCTTCGGGCAGGCAGGCTCGGGGAATGTTCGATGAACTGATGGCGGCAATTTGGTCCGCGCTTTTGCCGCTGCGTCGATTACCTGCACCGAATCTGGTGTCGGGGCGTTCGCGAAATGCCGAAATCAAACGGCTTTCGCAGCGCCCCGAGGTGCGTCTGCTTCCAGGGTGCCGCTGCTCGAGGTCAAGCACAGGTTCTCGCAGCAGCGGCCTCGGTTGCGTAGGTTGGCCAGGATCGGCGGACCTTGGAATGCGCAGAAGTCGAAGGACTATCTGAAGATCAATCCGAATGGTCGCATTCCGACCCTGGTCGACGGTGATCTCGTGATGTTCGAGGCCGCCGCGATCGTTCTCCATCTGGTTGATCGGCATCCTGACGGAGGTCTCGCACCGAAGATCGGCACGCCCGAGCGCGCCAGGTTCTATCAGTGGATGGCGTTCCTCACGAACTCGCTGCAGGAAGAGCTGATGATCTGGCAATACCCGGATCGCCTGACCGGCGCTGATGCTGCCGCGACCAAGATTGTCAAGAACGGCGCCGAGAAACGCGCCGGCGCTTACCTCGACGTCATCGAGCAGCATCTCA
The DNA here is from genome assembly GCF_000472385.1 of Bradyrhizobium sp. ARR65. GTDB lineage: Bacteria > Pseudomonadota > Alphaproteobacteria > Rhizobiales > Xanthobacteraceae > Bradyrhizobium. Next base: position 54,019 of record NZ_AWZU01000040.1, on the reverse strand, counting down.
AGGTCAACGGGCCGCTCTTTCTCGGCGAAACGCTGAGTGCCGCCGACTTCTATCTCATCATGCTTGCGCGATGGGCGCGGCCGATGACCAAGCCGCCCCGTTCACGACCGAACGTCGGAAGGCTGCTCGACATTGTCAGCGCGCTTCCGGCGGTTTCGCCGGGCTTACGAGCGCGAAGGCGTGACCGAAGAAATCTGCTGAACGCTCCAACCACGCGAACCCTGTTTCGCCGTTTCGAAAGGACCGCATCATGGATACGCAGAGTGTAAGCCGGAACATGGCAGAACGGATGGATCTGCCTTTTGTGGGCCTCGCCACATTCGCAGGGCAGCCCGCCTGCACCGACTGGGATCAGCTCGACGGCGCAGATGTCGCCGTCCTCGGCATCCCGATCGATACCGCATCGAGCTATCGCGTTGGAACGCGTTTCGGACCGCGCTCGATCCACGAAGTCTCTACGTTTCACGGCTTCGGCCCGGAAGGCGCTTTTGATTTCGAGGATGAGGTGACCTATCTCACCGCGGCGGAAGTCAAGATCGTCGACGCCGGCGACAGCGACGTCATCTACGCCGATACCAAGCGGAGTCTGGCCAATGCAGAGTTGGCGGTGCGGGCGCTGCTCGACGCCAAGGTGATGCCTTACATCCTGGGCGGTGATCATTCGATCACGATGGCGACGGTTGCGGCGTACTCGAACCAGAAGCCGATAGACATCGTGCATCTCGATGCGCATTTCGATTTCATTGATGGGCGCAGCGGCGTCACCTGGGGCCATGGCAGCCCGATGCGCCGCGCCTCGGAGATGACGCATGTCAAGGGCATCACGACACTCGGCCCCCGCAACATGGCTTCCGTCAGCAAGAAGGACTACAAGGCGGCGAAGGCCTATGGCACGCATGTGGTTCCCTTGCGCAAGTTCCGCGCTGTCGGCGCCAGGGCAGCGCTGGCCCACATTCCCGATGGCGAGCGGGTCTACGTCTCGATCGACATCGACAGTTTCGACCCGTCGATCGCGCCGGGCACGGCAACCATTAGCCATGGCGGCTTCACCTATTACGAAGCCAAGGACCTGTTGCGCGAGGTAGCGAAGCGCTTCGACGTGGTCGGGGTGGATTTCGTCGAGGTCTCGCCTCCCTACGATCCGTCCGGCATCACCTCGCTGCTCGCTGCAAGAGCCAGTCTCGATTTCATCGGGTCGATCTTCCACGAGCGCGCGCGGCGGCGCGACCGGTCCTAACCCAATCAGAAGCGCAACGGCGTTTCGACTGGCAGCTTCTCACGAAGCTGCCAGCGCAGTGAACAATTCACCCTTAAAACAGGAGTGTCCCATGAACGACGAGACCAAGCGACCCTATCTGACCCACGCCTCCGGCGCGCCCGTCACGGACAATGTGAACATCCAGACGGCGGGACCACGCGAGCCTGCATTGTTGCAGGACGCTTGGCTGATCGAGAAGCTCGCGCACTTCGCCCGCGAAGTCATCCCGGAGCGGCGCATGCATGCCAAGCGCTCGGGCGCGCACGGCGTTTTCACGGTCACCCATGACATCACACGATACACCAAGGCGAAGATCTTCTCGAAGGTCGGCAAGCAGACACCGATGTTTGCGCGCTTCTCGACGGTTGCCGGCGAGCGCGGCGCGGCCGACGCAGAGCGCGACATCCGCGGCTTCGCGCTGAAGTTCTATACGGATGAAGGCAACTGGGATGTTGTCGGCAACAACACGCCGGTGTTCTTCTTTCGCGATCCCTTGCGCTTTCCCGACCTGAACCACGCGATCAAGCGCGATCCCTATACCGGCATGCGCAGCGCCGACAACAACTGGGATTTCTGGACGCAGCTTCCCGAGGCGCTGCACCAGGTGACGATCGTCATGAGCGAGCGGGGCATCCCGAAGAGCTTCCGCCACATGCATGGCTTCGGTAGCCATGCCTATAGCTTCATCAACGCCAACAATGAGCGCATCTGGGTGAAGTTTCACTTCCGGACCCAGCAGGGTATCCAGAATCTGACCGACGCGGAGGCCGAGGCTCTGGTGGGCAAGGATCGTGAAAGCCACCAGCGTGATCTGTTCGGCAGCATCGAACGCGGCCAGTTTCCGCGCTGGACGCTCTACATCCAGGTGATGACGGAAGAGCAGGCGAAGAATTTCCCCTTTATTCCGTTCGATCTCACCAAGGTCTGGCCGAAGGCCGATTATCCGCTGATCGAAGTTGGTTATTTCGAGCTCAATCGAAAACCGGGCAATGTCTTCGCCGAGGTCGAGCAGGCGGCATTCTCGCCGGCCAACATTGTGCCGGGCATCGGCTATTCCCCGGACAAGATGCTGCAGGGACGCCTGTTCTCCTACGGCGACGCGCAGCGGTATCGCCTTGGCGTCAACCACCATCAGATTCCGGTCAATGCGCCGAAGTGCCCGTTCCACAGCTATCACCGGGACGGCGCGATGCGGACCGACGGCAATCTGGGCGGCACGCCGACCTATTGGCCGAACACCCGCGGCGAATGGCGAGACCAGCCTCAGTTGAACGAGCCGCCGCTGGAGATCACGGGTGCCGCCGCGCATTGGGACCACCGTGTGGACCACGACCATTGGCAACAGCCGGGCAACCTGTTCTGGAAGATGACCGCGGCACAGAAGCAGACGTTGTTCAGCAACACCGCCCGCCAGGTAGGCCAGGCCTCCAGGCAAATGGTCCGACCTTTGTGAACTGAGCGGCTGGTCTTGACCTACTCGCCGGAAGGGCGTCGTGTGAAGCGGTGCTGCCGAGGGAGAACGAAATGGATGGCAAGCCGATAGCCGTTGTCGTCCCGCAAAATGCTCAGTCGCTCGACATATCGGGTCCGCTGGACGCTTTCCTGGAGGCAAACCGGCAGGCACCCGGCATATGCAGTTACGACGTGCGATTGCTGTCAATCGGATCGGACCGCGCGGTGAAGGCGGGAGGCATGTCGCTCGTTGCTGATGGTTCTATCCTCGAGGATGATGGACCAATCGATACGCTGCTGGTTGCGGGGACGCCGGACTACGCTCAGGCCTATGGCGAATCCGCCCTGCCTGCCTGGCTGCAGCGGCGGACACGGCTCAGCCGTCGACACGGGTCGGTCTGCACCGGTGCTTTTTTTCTCGGTGTAGCCGGACTGCTCGACGGCCTGAACGTGACAACGCATTGGCAGCATGCCGCCGAGCTGGCGGAGAAGTTTCCGGCCGCCAAGGTTGTCTCCGATCAGATCTTTGTACAGGACGGCTCGTTATGGACCTCGGCAGGGGTCACGGCGGGAATTGACCCGGCGCTGAAGTTGATCGAGGACGATCACGGACGGGATGTGGCGCTCTCGGTGGCGCGGCGGCTGGTCGTCTTCCTCAAGCGGCCGGGAGGTCAGTCGCAATTCCGCGCGCACCTTGCCGCCCAGGTCGCGACAGAGGGACGGATACGGGCCGTCCAGCATTGGATCCTCGATCACTTGCCCCTGGACCTGACGGTGCAGACGCTCGCGTCCCGTGCCGCAATGAGTGTACGCAATTTCACGCGTCTGTTTCAGCAGGAAGCCGGAATGACGCCGGCTGACTTCGTCGAGATGGCGCGGATCGATTCGGCGCGACGTCTGCTCGAGGATACTGACAAGCCTTTGCAGCGGGTCGCCTCAAGTTGCGGCTTAGCCAATCCCGACACCATGCGCCGTGCCTTTCTGCGGCGGATCGGCACCGGCCCTGCCGAATATCGCGAACGTTTTCGCGGCTGAGGTTTTGCGTCGCATGAGCGGGTTTCCCGGGGAAAACCCCTCTCAGCGTGGGGAGAGGGATGCTGCGCGGCTTGAAGCCAGGTTCGGGCGCGACGTCGCGCGGCCTCACCGCTGGGCCAGCGCCGCGCACACCATCAGCTGGATCTGGTGGAAAAGCATGAGAGGAAGGATGACCGCGCCCACGGCATGCGAAGCGAAGATCACCTTCGCCACGGTGACACCCTGGCTGAGGCTCTTCTTCGAGCCGCAAAAGATGATGGTCACCTGATCGGCCTGCCCGAAGCCCAACCATTTGCTGACAAAAGAGGTGATCGTCAGCGCGGCAGCCAGAAGGATGCCGTCGGCAACGAGCACTGCAGCCAGTGCGGACGGAGGAACCTGATGCCACAGTCCCTCGGTGACGGCCTCACTGAAGGCCGAATAGACGATAAGAAGGATCGAGCCCTGGTCCACCGCGCTGACGATGCCGTCGTTCCGCTCGATCCAGCCTCCGATCAAGGGCTGCAGCAACTGTCCGCAGACAAAGGGTACGAACAGCTGGACCATGATCTCACCGACGGTGTGCCAGGCCGATGCCGATTTGACTTGGCTTGACAGCACGAGGCTCACCATCAGCGGCGTCATGAAGATCCCGATGATGCTCGAGGCCGAGGCACTGCAAATCGCTGCCGGCACGTTGCCCTTTGCAATGGACGTGAAGGCGATTGAGGATTGCACGGTGGACGGCAGGGTACACAGGAACAGGATGCCGGCGTAAAGCGCAGGCGTCACCAGGGGCAACAGCAGCGGTTTCAACGCCAGGCCCAACAGGGGAAACAGCACAAATGTCGTCAGCAGTACCAGGATGTGCAGCCGCCAGTGGCTCGCCGCAGCGACCACGGCTTGTCGCGACAGCTTTGCCCCATGCAGGAAAAACAGCAGTGCGATAGCGACGTTGGTCAGATAATCGACGATCATTGCGGCTTTGCCGCGACATGGCAGGACGCTCGCTACGACAAGCGTGCCAATCAGCGCCAGAGTGAAGTTGTCAGGCAAAAACCTTGGCCGGGACATACTGCTGACCTGCGGCTTTCCCTTCGAGGGTCAACGCTGGCTCATTTCCTCGCCACGCGCGTCTGTCGTCGCACCGGAAACATGCCCCAGTGAGAGCAACTGATCCATTCGGTCTGATTGACGGCGGATGCCGGTCCTGAGGCGATGACTGTCATGATTGTCTCCTTCGCGGTGCGAACATTCATCAGATAGGAGACGCGCAGTCTTTCACCATTAAAAATCACTTTAGGGAATGGCCGCTGAAGGCGCGCCTGTCGGGAGAACATGCATGAGTTCCGCTGATGTCGCTCCAAAGCGCAACTCGTCCGGGGTGATGCGTCGAACCCGCCTTCTCAATCCAACGTGATGCTCTCTCACTTCCAATTTAGCGGAGTCGGGTTGTGAGCTGCCTACGTGTTTGATCCAGCGACTTTGTCCTTTGTCAAACAAGCTATATAGCGTTCGGTCATCGCGGGCCGATCTTCGATCTTGCGAGCTCGTAGGCGAGTCCTTCGAGCACGAACCACTTTCGCCTGGAGGAGGCTGCGCCGGAAAGTGGGTCTTGCCGGGCCGTGGGGAAACCTCGGCTAGCCTAGACCCTATGTTCGCGCCCTGAGGTGACGGGCAGCCCGCTCCGCGGCAAGCTCCTGTCGAGAGATGAGCCGGTGCCGAGCCTCAAGCATGGGGAGCGGGCCTGATGAATGATAGCAGTTTCGTGGGACTGGATGTGCATAAGGCGACGATTTCGGTTGCGGTGGCTGAAGGGCTGCGCGGCGGCGAGGTTGGTAGCAGGCTGCGGAAAAATGGGTCTTGAGGGGCGATTTTCCTGATGTGCGGCGAGGATGAGCCAATCGATGGATCGTAAACGGCGCCGCACGCGCAGTTTTCGCTGCGGTTTTGTCTCTCATGTTTGACGCTCCAGGCAGACTCATCCCGTTGCTGCCAGCATCTTCGGGATACGAACGAGATTGTAGGCCGCGGCGGTGAGCACGAAGAACCACTCGACCAGGCCACGACCACGATGCCGGGTCTTGCGCAGACCGCCGACCATCTTGATCCACCCGAATGGTTCTTCGATCCGCTTGCGCTTGATCGTGCTGATGCGATAGCCGGGATGCCGGGTCGTGCGCGCGTCGATCGCCGAGCGGCGGTTAGCGTCGTTCTGCGAGACATGCGGGGTGCAGCCGCGCTCGCGGCAGCCGGCGACAAAGTCGGCAGTGTCATAGTTCTTGTCGGCGCCCACGGTGCTGCCCGGCTTGGCATTGTCCTCGATCACGTCGAGGGCGGTCGTTCGCTCCGCCGTACCGTTGGCCGCGGTGAGGCGCGCATCGACGATCAGCCCGTTGCGGTTCTCCATCATCAGATGCCCCATGTGGCAGAGCTTAGCCTCTTTGCCAGCGCCCTTGCGGAACAAGCGGGCGTCGGGGTCGGTCGTCGAGGAATGCGTGTCGTTCTTGCGCTTCTCGCCATGGAAGTCGCGCTCGGCATTGCGCCCCTGACCGCTGCCCGATCGCTTGCCAGATGGTGGATCATCGCTATCCTTCGGCACGAAGCCCTTCATGCTGGCCCAGGCCTCGATCAGCGTGCCATCGACCGAGAAGTGCTCGCTCGACAAGAGCCCACGCACCGGCGGCAGGTTGAGCACGGTGACAAAGAACTTGGCCGCGATGTCGCGGCCGATCCCGGTTCTTGCAGAACACGGTCGCATCCCACACCGGATCGTCCATCGACAGACCGACGAACCAGCGGAACAACAGATTGTAGTCGAGCTGCTCCATCAACTGCCGTTCCGAGCGCACCGTGTAGAACGCCTGCAGCAGCAGCGCCCGCAACAGCCGCTCCGGCGGAATCGACGGCCGGCCATGGCGGGCGTAAAGCCTGGCAAAGTCGCGCGACAGATCCTTCAGTGCCGCGTCAACCAAGTCGCGGATCGCACGCAGCGGATGATCCGGAACGCGCTGCTCCAACCGCACGTAACTGAATATGCATTCCGGGATTTCCTGCCAGCAAGGTCGTCGCGTAGGAAATCGCCAAGCCGGCCAGCGAAAAGGCCGCGAGGTGTCCGAGTTTCGGACCCATTGGGAAGATCGAGATGGCTGTCGTAAGTCGCTCGCGCGGAAATTTGTCCGCCAACAATGAGAGGGCCGAAGGCGACAGCGATGATTCGCCGATTCCTACAAAGATCCAGCCCAGCAATAGCGTCCAAAAAGAACTTGCGAAGGCGGATAGGGCCGTAGCAGCAGCGAACGTGAGCGCACCAAACAGGATCACCATGCGGCGCGAATAGTGATCCGCGACCCAACTCAGCGGGATTCCGAAGATGGCATAGGATACGCGTGCGATACGGCCTTCTTCAACTCCGAGATCTCGGACTCCAAGAAATTGTTGGTAACGATCAGCGCGCGAATAGCCGCGCGCATATCGCCGTCGCAAACGGCGATCGCCTGGCTTGAGGTCGAGCGGGCCGTCTTCGCTGCGGATTGAACCGTGACGGCCTCCGCTCGCCGTGACTTTTGTGGAATATAAACTGGCCATAGCAGATATGCCTTCGCTTGGATTCGCTAATTCGGGACCGGTCGTCTGGACTTCGCCACATCCCATCAGCGAACGGCCCGTGCATGAGGACGCACACCTACTAAGCGGGCGGGCTGCCCGGCGGCTTCCATGATCAACCGGGTGATCTCGTCGGGATGAGAGATCAACGACAGATGACTCGCCTTCACTTCGATGGTCTTGGCGTCCATGCGCTTGGCCATGAAGCGTTCGAGATCGGGATTGATCGTCCGGTCTTCCGTCGAAACGGCATAGAAACTCGGCTTCGATCGCCAGGCCGCATGCGTCGTCTTGCCCGCGAGCAGGGCCTTGTGGAACGGCTCCTGGATCGCATAGAGGACCTTCGCCTTCGCTTCCGGCAGGTCGCCCGCGAAATCGCGCAAGAACGCAGCCTCGCTGAGGCGCCCTTCGTCGCCGTCGAAGACAATCCCGGCAGACGCTGGTGGCGTCGGATATGTCTTGGCCAACGCCGTGTAGTCCTCGCCCGCGTCCGGCGCCCGCGCCGCCACATAGACAAGAGCCGACACGTTCGGATGCATGCCGGCCTCGGTCACGATCATTCCGGAGAAGGAATGCCCAACCAGGACCGTCGGACCATCCTGTCGCGCCAGCACGCGCTCGGCCGAGGCTACCGCTTCAGGCAGCGTTGTCAGCGGGTTTTGTACGGATGTGGCATTGAGTCCCGCTGCCTGCAATCGTGCGATCACCTCGGACCAGGATGACCCGTCGGCGAACAGCCCGTGCACAAGGACGACGTTGCGCGCCTTCGGCGCAGGCTGCGCAGCGGCGGCGGTGCCCTGGATAAGCGTGCTTGCCGCCCCCACAGCGACCAAGCCTACGAATGCGCGTCTATTCATTGGATACCTCGGCTCAAGATCGTCTTGGCTATTCATGGAAGTTTTCCTTTGCATAAAGTTGGAGTTGGCCACTGGGAGAGTTTGAATCGGCTACAAGGGAATTGCCGCAAGAATGCCGGCAACAATCGTGAGTGTTTGCAACGTCGTCATCGATCGCTCCGTGATAGCTTTTCGCCAGAGCCGTTCCTGCATCTATATTCTGAAGGAGAAGGCGCATTGTTACGTGGTGTCACGGTGTTGTGTTTTCAGCGAGCTCCGGGTTCGGCGCCGAGATATGCTCGGCGGCCAACAACGCATCGACTTCCGCGGAACGCATGACTGTTCCATCATTTACAAAAGCCTCGTGGTTGCTCTCGATCGTTTCGATGTCGTAGAGGTAGTTCACCATGAGGCCGAACGATTCCTGGATGCCGCGCGGCGCGGTGTTTCCGAGCCAGTTGATCCACTCCAGACACGCGCCGTTTCCCAAATGAAAGCGCGCGACAGGATCAGCCGGCTCCTGGGTCGAGGCGCGGCGCGTCAGATAGGCTGCACAAAAACGCATGATCAGCGGCTTCAAGGATTCATCGCTTTTGGCTGTATCGGGCCGCCCGGCCCCGGTCGCTATCCGGGCCAGCAGCGCGGCCTGGGGATCACCCGTTGAAGCAAGGCGCTTGGTCAGCCATCGCCGGAGTCCCGGCACGGACGACAACGTTGAGAAACGGGCCAGATGCTGCAGTTCGTTCTTCAATTCCTCAACCACTTGCTTGATCAGGAAATTGCCGAAAGGAATTCCGCGGAGGCCATCCTGACAGTTCGAGATCGAATAGAAGATTGCCGTGTCCGCGCGCGCGGCCCGGTTGCGAGCGGCATTGTCGTCACCGTCCTGAACCAGCAGCGGCTGAACGGCTCCGGCTAGTCCTTCAACGAGCGCCACTTCCACGAAGATCAGCGGATCGTCCGGCAGGGCCGGATGAAAAAATGCGAAGCAGCGCCGGTCCGGTGCCAGCCGACGCCTCAGATCGTCCCACCCGTGGATCTCATGCACAGCTTCATAAGCGATTAGTTTCTCGAGAACGGCAGCCGGAGACTGCCAGTCGATCCAGCGCAGTTCGAGAAAGCCCCGGTTGAACCACGACTTGAACAGGTGCTTGAGATCCCTGTCGAGCAGCCTCAGCGTCGGCTCGTCGCGCAAGCGTTCGGCAATCTCATTGCGCATGGCAACCAATGCGCTGGTGCCGCCTGGAGCCATGTTCATGCGTCGCAAGAGCTCCTGCCGGGGCGGATCGGTCGCTTGTGCAAGCGACGCGGCAGCTTTGGCCGAGGGATCGGATAGCCGCCGTTGCCTTGGACACGCGTTTCGACGACTTTGATCGCATGGCCCCGGGCACCGGAGGCGAAGCGGTTAGGGCGTGTACTCATAAACGGCCGGCCAGAGGTCCGCTTCGGGGCAAACCGGAAAGCATTTGCTCGCCTTGAGCCTTACCAAGGATTCGTACACTCAGAACTCTTGTGTCATCACCCCGTCTGTACTTGCTTGGGAGGTTAACATGACCGATATCGAGAAGCGCTTCCGCCCGGCACGCATCGATGAAGCAGACGTGCTGGCCGAGCTAGTGGACTACGCCGGCGAGGGCCTGCCAAGCTATCTATGGGGCAAGATGGCCGGGCCGGGTGAGACGGCGCAGGAGGTGGGGCGCAGGCGCGCCGCCCGAGACGGGGACCTTTTCATACCGCAGCGCCACGATGATCGAGTACGCCGGACGTGCGGCTGGCAGTCTCATCGGCTATGTCATTCCCGACGCTCCGGAGCCCGTTCCGTCCGACGTGCCGGCGATGCTCGTGCCGCTGCAGGAACTTGAGAACCGGGCGCCCGGCACCTGGAATGTGAACGTTCTTGGTGTGCTTCCACAATTCCGCAACCTCGGCCTCGGGACTGAGCTGCTTCGCATGGCGGATGAGAGCGCACGAAAGCTCGGAAAGCGTGGCATGAGCATCATTGTCTCCGATGCCAACATCGGCGCCCGCCGCCTCTACGAGCGGCCCGGGTACCGGGAGGTGGCGCGGCGCACGATGGTCAAGGAGCAGTGGGTCAGCGACGGCCACGAATGGGTCCTGCTGACTAAGCTATTTTGACTTCGTCATGTGTTTGCCGACTGACCTGCGCGGTCGTGATGTCCGTAGCTGGCCCATATCCGGAGCCAAGCTATGTTCGCATCATGAGGGCGATCGAGGGGCCGAACCAAACCTCAGGTGTTTGTCAAACCCCGGCGGGTGGTAGCGCGTCCCGTCGGGGCCACGATGGATACTGCCAGCCGTCGTCGACGAAAGCACTCGCCTTGGCGATCGCGGCCGCAACGCGCGAGCGCACGTCGATGTTTCATCCTCGCCTTTTAAAGCGTTGACAATGAAAGTTACGGCTGCATCTTTGGTCGCAGAAATACTGTAGTTAAATAATTGTTATTCCTTGGACCGCCGGGCGAGCGTCGCGATGCGTCGGTCCCGCGAAGCACGAAGTGGCGCGAGTCGGAGTTGAAGCCATGCAGAGGCCGTTGAGGAAATCGTCCAACGCGCTAGGGCCGGCGCGTTCGGCTTGCCGGTATGAGCGGAAGCCGCCCTCCCATAATTGCACGCGTAACGGTTTCCCGCTTGCGGCGGATCTCCCAGGGCCTGCAGTTCTGGCCTTTTTTCCGTTGCGGGAAACCGCGACGTAAAATGAATCTCGGCGGCGAGAAACAGAGCATGATGGCTAACCGTCGGTCGGCGTTGGTTCCAGGCGGCTCTGCAGCCGATAGCCGACGCCGGATTCGGTGGTCAGCAGCCGAGGGTGGTTGGGATCGGTCTCGATCTTCTGCCTCAGCTTGCGGACAAGGATACGAAGATATTGGATGTTATCGCGCTGATTGCCGGTCCAGATTTCCTTGAGCAACTTGTCGTGCGTAACGACGAGGCCGACATGCGTGGCCAGGACATGCAGCAGCCGATATTCCTTGCGTGTTAGCCTGACCGAATTCTGGTTCAGCGAGACCGTGCGGGTGGCGAGATCGACCGAAAGCGGGCCGGCGACGACAATGGGACTTTCGGTTGCGGTCTTGAAATAGCGCCGCAGCGCGGCTTCGCCGCGCGCGAGCAACTCGGCCATGCCGAACGGCTTGACGACGTAATCGTCGGCGCCCGCCTGTAGCAGACGGACCTTTTCATCTTGGTTGGCGACGACCGAAAGAACGATCACCGGAACATTCGACCAGGAGCGGATCCGTTCCAGGACCTCGATTCCGTGCAGGTCCGGTAAGTTCAAGTCGAGAATGATAATGTTGGGTGGGCTGAATGTCACCATCTTCAGCCCCTCGGCGGCATTCTCCGCCTCCAGCACCACGTATCCGTTCAGTTCGAATCCGGCGCGTAGAAAACGCCGTATTTTTGGTTCGTCGTCGATCAGCAGCACGACATTAGCGGGCTTACTCATTGTCTAGCGCAGTCAGCTTCGGAATGGTTGATTGGGATGCGGGCAGTGCAATGGAAACTGTTGTGCCCATGCCGTGCCCTCGGCTCGAAACTGTGATGGTGCCACCATTCGCCCTGACGAAGGTGGAGGCGATCCAAAAACCGAGGCCAGAGCCCGGCACGCTTGCCTGGTGACGCTTGCTGCGGAATGAGCGGTGGCCGAGCTCGTGCAGTTCATCCGGCGTGATACCGACGCCTTGGTCGGAAACTGTGAGTGTCACTCGCCCTCGGTTGGAATGTACTCCGACTTCAATCGTCGAACCCGAAGGAGAAAATTTCGCGGCATTCTGTAGAAGTTGTCCGCACGCCTCCTCAATGAGGGCGGAATCGACATTAACGAGCGGTAATTCCTCGTCAAAGGCCGAGGCAATTTTGTGGGCCTGAAGCCGGCGCGCGGTTCGCTTGATGGCCGCATTGATGATGTCGCGCGGGTCGGCCCACTCCAGCCGCGGCCTCAGGCCGCCGGCGGTGACGCGTGTCGCATGCAGCAGATTTTGGATATAGCCGTCGAGCTGCGTGATCTCCTCCGATATTGCGTCCACCAACGATCGCGCCTGCACGTCCCTTTGAACGATCGGGACCGATGCCAGAACGCTGGCCGAGCCCCGAATGGCTGCCAGAGGTGAGCACAATTCGTGTGACAGCGTACCATGGAATGCGTCACGCAAGAGCTCGGCCTGCAGATGCAACCGCGCGTCCTCCATGGCCTTGCCGATGTCAAGCCGCTGCAGCGTCAACGAGACCTCCTCGATGATCGCCTCGATGCCCTGCGTTTTCGCCTTGGTCGTTTCGCTCGACCCCGCGCCAATGTTGATGACGATCACGCCATGTACGGTGGTTCCTGAGGAGACCGTGCGCAAAAGCCAGACTTCCTGGGTGGCGGAGTCGACGATGGCGCGCCCGAACGCTCCAGCCGCCGCGGCCATCGATGCCACGCACTCCAGCACGGCCTTGGGTGCCGTCTCTGCTTCCGGCGCGTCGAAACGGCCGTCAGCCGTGGCGACGAAGAAGGCCGCGCGCGGTCCGAGATTACGCGAGAGATAAACTTGGATCGCTGCGAGCAGATCGCTGATAGTGAAGCAGGCCGCTAGGCGTCGCGAGAATTCATAAACCTTCTGAATCTCCGTTTCCCGTAGCCGCAACATGTCGGTCTCGCGCTTCAAGCGGGCGGCGAGATCGCTGCTGACCAGCGAGACGACGAGAAACAAGAGGAGATCGATGACATCCTGCGGGTCTTCAACTTGGAAACTGTAGATCGGTGGAAAGAAGAAGAAGTCTGCGGCCGCCATGCTCGCAGTTGACGCAACGATGGCAGGCCAGATTCCCCATTGGGTCGCCGCGGCAATGACAGGTATCAAATAGGTAATCGGGACCAGCGTGACCGCAGCCTTCCGGTCAAGAATCAGTAACGAGACTGTGACGAACGCAACCCCCATGATCGACATGAGGGAGGGCACGATCTGTGCGCGAACGGCTACTAGCAGCCCTGGCTTTTGATCCCGGGGCGGGGCGCGGTTCTCGCCTTCAATCGGCGTTGTCCGCTTCTTTGCGAATATTCCAACCAGAGACATATGATAATTCGAACCACCGGTTTCGCAGAAAACGGACCCGAACGGCGGTCTGCGCGGCCCACCAAAAGTGATCTCTGCAGGGCGGCGCCCCGAGATTCAACAATTTTCGGAAACCAGGCCCAACGGGCCGTCTCCGCCGCTTTTTATCGGCTTTGATGCGGTCCGAAAATATAAAAGTAATAGTCATTTGGCATTTCGATGTTGCCAAATAACGGGACTTCTACGGGGGATGCGAGCAATTCCGGAAAGGCTTCGCAGCACCGCTGGAGTGGACTTGCGAAAGATGACGGCTCGACATTTTCCGAGTCCGTACAGCCGCGGCCGTTGGCTTTGAAGACAAGTGGCGATCGCGCGTGTCACGAATCGCAATGACCACTTGAGTGCCTGCTTTTCTTCCAGAGAGCTCCGGCCTGGAGGCACGGTAAAGGTCCGCCTCTCAGGAGCGGCGATGTGCAGGCAGCGCAAGCGTCGCGACTGCGGCTGAGCTGATATATTTGGGCGGATAGAGATAAAACTCCATCAGCGGCATGTGCGAGCCACCGCTGTTGCGCTTGAGTATCTCGCGCGCAAACTCGGCCGCCTCGGGATAGATGGCGCCCCAGCCGGCAAAGCTTGAGGCCAAGATCTCGATCGACAGGATCGTCGTCGCGATTTGCACAAAACACTCGTGGGACGTTTTCGCGCTTCGCGTCGTCGACGCTTTTCTCAAACTTTGGCGAAGTTCGCTGTGGTGTTCGATGAGGGGCCCGAGCCGCGATTTCCAAAGGATATCGGGCAGGCACGCGAATCCGTGCACCTCATGATAGCTCTCGATCAGGCTTCGACATTGCCTCGTTAGATCCTTCGGCAAGAAATTGAGATCGAAGTTCTCGAGCCGATCGATCGTGGCCGATTCGAATGCAATCTCTTTCCTGACACTCATCGTCTCGCCTCTCAGGAGCGAACACGCTCCGATGTCGAAGCTTAACGGGTCCGGACATAGATCTTCGATCGACAATGAACGCGAATTCCATAGCAAATAAATAGCGAGCAGCGCGAAAACGTATGACCAAAAGGCCACACGACTCCGAAAACTATTGCGGCGCACCGCGAGTCATTACCGAAACGTCATCTCTTTTCGCCGGTGAACTAGGCAATTCGCAGCGCAATTGACGTTTGTCGAGGCAATCGGTGCGGAATACGTCGTTTAGACTACTTTATTTTAACTAAAGCGCGCGGGAAACTGTATCGATTTTTCCCAGGCACAAAACGAAAAGCACCCCAAGCTCGATCAGGGCGCGAAGCGTCAACGGGTGCTTTAACAACAGCTTGGGGCAATACGATGAAGAAAGTTTTGTTGGCGGGCGTATCGCTGGTCGCGATCAGCATGGTCGACGGCGCATACGCGGGGGACACGTTGCCGCCAATGGGGAAGAGCTATTGCGATCCCTACAAGAACTATTCCTGTCTCGACTCTTATTTGGGCGACGACTTCGTCAGCCGATTCATCAACTATTATCGGCTTGAATGGGGGCATGAGGCGGCGCCGTCGGATCCCAAAGCGCCGCCATCGCGCCGCGGCTACTGGCCGACGACGCCGGAGTCGGTACCGCCCATGCCATTCAGCGAATGGCCTTACGGGGGTACGACGAGCCTGGGCGTGACCAGGCCGAGCTCGGCCGACAGCCCATTGATGGTGGCGCTCGGCAACACCGCCGTTGGGCAGGCGCTCAACGACAATCACATCCAGATCTACGGCTGGATCAATGCCGGCGGCAATTTGAGCAACAACACGGTGCGCGGCGGCAACGCTCCAGCGGCCTACGACTACAACCCGAATACGGTGCAGCTCGATCAGACGGTGCTCTACATCGAGCGTCTGCCTGACACGGTGCAGAAAGATCACGTCGACTGGGGCTTCCGCATCGCGCCGATGTTTGGCGAGACCTATCGCTATACGACTGCTTTTGGCCTGTGGAGCAATCAGCTTCTCAAGCAGAACAAGAACTACGGCTATGACCTGCCGATGGCCTATGGCGAGGTGTTTATCCCGCAAGTGATGGAGGGCCTCATGATACGTTTCGGTCGCTATATCGCGATCCCAGACATCGAGGCTCAGCTGGCGCCAAACAACTATATGTATTCGCACTCGATGACGTATACGTTCGACTCCTTCACCAACACCGGCATTCTCACCTCGCTCGCGCTGAACAAGAACTGGATGGTGCAGGCTGGCTTCTCGGTCGGCACCGAAGCGATGCCTTGGCACGTGGGCGCCAAGATCGCAAATCCGTTTCCGAACCCTCTCTTCCCTGACAACACGATGCTGAAAGATCCCGGCGCGCAGCCGAGCGCAAGCGCCGCGGTTCGCTATACCACCGATAGCGGGAACGATAGCATCTACGTCATCGCAAACGGCATCAATAACGGAACATGGGGCTACAACAACCTGCAATGGTATGGGCTGACCTACTATCACAAGTTCAATGATCAGTGGCACATCTCGTTTGAGACGTACAACGAGCATCAAAGCAACGTATTGAATATCAACAATCCGGCAGCTCTCGCGGCGTACCAGGCGGGCGGCACGCCGTTCTCGCCGCAATACATGCCGTTCAACTCGCCATTCCTCGCGCAGTGCAGCAATCCAACAGAGTTCTCCTGCACAGCCGACGTGCAGACCTACCTGATGTATCTGAACTACAAGCCGACGCCGCTGGATAACATCAGTTATCGATTCGAATTTTTCGATGACAAGCAAGGACAGCGCACCGGTGTCAAGACGCGCTACGTCGAGACGGGTATCGGCTGGCAGCACTGGTTCTCGCCGCAAATCGAGATCCGTCCCGAGATCTCGTTCTATCGCTCGCTCGACGCGCCGGCATTCAACGGCAACTCGAACCTCGGCATCTTGCCGAACAAGAGTACCGCTCTGATCGGATCGGCCGATATCATCATTCACTTCTGAGCTGGCAACGCTCTCGGCGTCAGCCGTCGGAATACGAACAATTCAAATAGGGGCTAACAAATGAAACGCATCCCTCTCACCACCGTCGCGCTCGGTGCATTGGCTCTGGGGACGCCAGCGTTCGCGGCCGACCTTGCCGTAAAGGCGCCGTTGCGCGCGCCTCTTATTTACGACTGGAGCGGCTTCTACGTCGGCGGCTTCGGCGGCTATGGTTTCGGTAATCAAAATGTCAACAACGCGACCGGTCCCGCTGGCTTTGCCGACTTCACGGCGAACTTTGAGTCGCATGGGCCGTTCGGCGGCGGCGAAATCGGTTACAACTGGCAAAGCGGCAACCTCGTCTTCGGCGTCGAAGTTGACGGCGCAGGGACCAACATCCAGGGCAACGACAATTTCGCCTTGGGCTGGAACGACGCCAACAAGCTCAGTTGGGTCGCGAGCTTGCGCGCCCGCGGCGGCATCACCGTCGATCGGCTGCTGCTGTTCTTCACCGGTGGCTGGGCCACCGGTGATATCGAGCACACCAATACCAATCCGGGCGCGGGCGTAGATCAGTTCACTGCTCACCGCAGTGGCCTCGCCGCGGGCGGTGGCCTTGCTTACGCGATCAGGGACAACCTGATCGGCAAATTCGAGTATCGCTACTACGATCTCGGCACCTATCACCGCGACGCCCCGACTAACGGCGTGCTGCCGTACAACGTCGCCAACACGTATTCGACCGTACTGTTGGGCCTCGACTTCAAGTTCGGCGGCGGTCCAGCGTTCGCCAAATACTGACGGATGAAATGACTGCGTCTGATGGCTCAGGCGCAGTCGGCTCGAACGGGAGAACAATGACTAAGGCTGGCGTGAGACGAAAAATCGGGGTGATTGTCGCGGTTGCGGCGCTATGCGCGGCTGCTGCGGGCTGTGTCAGCGATTTGGGAGCGGAGACTGGGAGCCAACGGAGCGGCCATCTGCGCTACTACGGTGGTCCGAAATACCCGATGTGGCAGAGTTGAAAGGTGTGGCATGGGCAAGCTTCGGTACATTTCGAAAATGCATGCGCGTATAGGATACATCCTGTTCGGAGCGCTCGTCACTATCACCGGCACGCCGGGCGAAGCGGCGGCCAGGCATTTTAAGCATGTCGCCGACCATCGGGCGTGGAGCAGGCAGGCGCGCGCTGCACAGGCGTCGCTCGCAGGGACGCCCCATCTCGGCGCGATCCGTTATTACGGTGGGCCGAAGGCGCCGATGTGGCGTGCTCCGGTCGAAGAGTGAAGAGTAGAGGGCAGGGGGAGGCATGTCCTGGCAAAAGGAACGGGCGCGTGAACCAATGTGCATGTGTTCAATATGAACATTGTCAGGCCCTGGACGTGGCAGCGGTCGGCTATCGTGCTGGTGCTGGCCGTCGCGGTCGGGTTGGGCGCGGTCGTCGGAGGCAGGCTGTTGCAACCGCGCGACAGACTTACCGAGACATCAAGTCAAGCCAAAGCAAAGCTGCCTCGTTACATCGCGACCCCGATCGAATGGGCGAGCGTGACGGTGGAGCAAGCTTCCGAGCATGTGTTCCGTGCGGAGCACGTGGCCGAAGGCAAAATCGCGGTCGATGAGGATATCTCGACGCCCATCTTTTCGCCTTATGCGGGTCGCGTCGTAAAGCTTCTGGCGAAGCCAAGCGACATGGTCCAACGTGGTCAGGCGTTGTTCGTTGTCGAGGCGACCGATACCGTGCAGGCGCTGAACGACTTTGCTTCGGCGTTGAGCACGCTCAATACTGCCCGCTCCAAGCTCGATCTGGCGCGGATCGTCGAGAAGCGCCAGGACGACCTCTACGCCGGGAAAGCGGTGCCGCTGAAGGATTGGCAGCAGGCGCAGGCTGATTTGACTGCCGCGCAGGACGATATGCGTGCGGCGGAAACAGCGGTTGAAGCCACTCACAACCGCCTGAGAATTCTCGGTCGCTCGGAAGAGCAGATCAAGACCTTCCAGGACACGCGCCAGATCAGTGCGGAGACATCGATCTACTCGCCCATCGGGGGAACGGTCGTGCAGCGGAAGGTCGGACCAGGTCAGTTCATCAACAGTGGCGCTACCAATCCCGTTTATGTCATCGGAGATCTTTCCACCCTATGGCTGGTGGCTTTCGTCCGCGAGAGGGAAGCCGCGGATGTCGCGGTCGGTCAGCACATCGCCTTTTCTCTGCTCGCGCTACCGGGCCGCCAATTCGAGGCGCAGCTCGATTACGTGGCCGCAGCCATTGATCCGTCGACCCGCCGCCTATTGGTCCGCGCAACGATCGACAACAAGGATGGCGTTCTCAAACCGGAGATGTTTGCGAATGTGGCTATTATACCGGCGGCGATCATCCCTCGGTCGGTGTGCCGAAGCAGGCGCTCATCTATGAGGGCGAGCATGTCCGGCTTTGTGTCGCACATGACGACAACTCGATCGAGCTTCGCGAGGTCGAGACCGGCCTTACCAACGGCGATCTGGTGGAGGTTCGCAGCAATCTGAAGGCCGGAGAAAAAGTGGTGACCAGGGGAAGTCTGTTCATCGACCGCGCGGCCACTTTGGGCAGCTAGTCCGAGAACAAGTTTTTCCAAGGCGCGGATCGAATGTACCGTCTTGTCGCGTTTGCAGTCAGTCGCAGGTTCCTGATGGTGGGACTTTTTGCAGCCATCATCATCGGCGGGCTTGTCGCGTTTCAGCAGCTCAACATCGAGGCATATCCGGATCCGACGCCTCCGATGGTCGACATCGTCACACAAAGCCCGGGGCTGTCTGCCGAGGAGATCGAGCGCTACATCAACATTCCGCTGGAGACGCAGGTTGCCGGCATGAAGAATATGAGGACTATCCGGACCATCTCGCTTTACGGTCTGTCGGACGTCAAGCTGCAGTTTTCCTTCGACTACACCATGAGCAGGCGCAGCAAGAGGTGTTGAACCGCCTGTCGCAGCTGCCGTCGCTCCTCAACAACGCTCAGCCGCAGATATCTCCGGTTAGCCCGATCGGTGAGATATACCGATACAGCCTGGTCGGGCCGCCTAACTATTCGGTGCTCGATCTCAAGACCTTGCAAGATTGGGTCCTGCAACGCCGCTTCCGCACCGTGCCCGGCGTTATCGATGTGACGGGGTGGGGCGGCCGGACCAAGACCTATGAGTTGCAGGTCGACTTCAACAAGCTGGTCGCCAACAAACTGATCTTGCCGCAATTGCTGCAGGCGATCAGCAACTCGAACGTTAATGTCGGCGGCAACACCGTCGATATCGGGTCGCAGTCGGCCGTGGTCCGCGGCGTCGGCCTGATTCGCTCGATCGCGTCGCTTGCCAACACAATGGTTGCCTCGAACAATGGCACGGCCGTCTTGGTCAAGGACGTCGCTACGGTGACGGTCGGCGAGGAGCCGCGGCTTGGGATCGCCGGAGAGAACGACGATGACGACATTGTCCAGGGCATTGTGTTGATGCGCCGCGGCGAGCAGAGTTCGCCGACGATTGCGAGGGTTGAGCAACTCGTCGCGGCGATCAACAACTCCACGATCCTGCCGCCCGGCGTGCGCATAGAACGCATCTATGATCGCAAGGACCTGATCGAGACCACGACCAAGACCGTGATCGAGAACATGGTCGTCGGCATTGTCCTGATTGTGCTGCTACAATGGATCTTCTTGGGCGATCTGCGTAGCGCGTTCATTGTAGGAGCGACGATCCCGTTCGCGCTGTTTTTCGCAGTCGGTATACTCGTGCTGCGCGGCGAGTCGGCCAATCTACTTTCGGTCGGCGCAATCGATTTCGGCCTGATCGTCGATGCCACCGTCATCATGGTCGAGGCGATCTTCCGCCGCCTTGCGCACACCGA
This sequence comes from Bradyrhizobium sp. ARR65, assembly GCF_000472385.1. Classification (GTDB taxonomy): domain Bacteria; phylum Pseudomonadota; class Alphaproteobacteria; order Rhizobiales; family Xanthobacteraceae; genus Bradyrhizobium. The sequence continues at coordinate 33,979 of NZ_AWZU01000040.1, read as the reverse complement.
AGTGCTGTCCGAACGGGAACAGGCAGCGATCTCCGGCCACACCATCATTGGCATGAAGCACCATGCGATTCTGACTGCGGCGGCAGACGTCTCGCGGTCGATCTTCTTCGCGGCGGCCATCATCATTGCGGCGTTTCTGCCGTTGTTCACCTTAAGCGGCGCCGAAGGCAATATTTTCGGCCCTATGGCCCGGACTTATGCCTATGCCCTCGCCGGCGGCTTGTTGGCGACATTTACGGTCACACCGGCGCTGAGCGCGATCATTCTCCCCGTTCATGTCGAGGAAACCGAGACGTTCCTGATGCGCTGGTTGCATCGGCTCTATATGCCGGCGCTGGCGCGTTCGCTCGCTCACCGGCGCCTAGTGTTGGCGGGCGGCGCGGTTTTGATCGTGGCGACGGCGTTCGCCGTGCGTTTTCTGGGATTGGAATTCCTGCCGACGCTGGAAGAGGGAAATCTCTGGGTCAGGGCTACTCTTCCACCGACCATCTCGCTGCAGGAAGGCAACTCCTATGTGAACGAAATGCGCAAGCTGATCGCAAGCCGTCCGGAAGTGGGGACGGTTGTGTCGCAGCATGGCAGGCCCGACGATGGCACCGATGCAGCCGGCTTCTTCAACGCGGAATTTTTTGCACCGCTCAAGCCCGCGAAGGAGTGGCCGGATCACGAGGACAAGGACGAGTTGACCGCGAGCCTGCTTAAGCAGTTGCAGGACAAGTTTGCCGGCGTTGAATTCAATTTTTCGCAATACTTGCAGGACAACGTCTCGGAAGCAGTCTCCGGCGTGAAAGGCGAAAACTCCATCAAGCTTTACGGTAGTGATTTGCAAGCGCTGACTGATACGGCGAACAAGATCAAGGCCCAGCTTGCAACCGTTCAGGGAATCACCGATCTGGCCGTCTTCACCTCGCTTGGCCAGACGACGATCCAAATCGACGTCGATCGTGCGCGGGCCGCGCGCTACGGCCTGTCACCGGGCGACATCAACACGACGATACGTACTGCGATCGGCGGCGACAGCGCCGGCGACCTCTATGAATCGGGTAGCGATCGGCATTTCCCGATCATCGTCCGCCTCGCCCCTCAATATCACCGTAGCGCCGAGGCGATTCGGAATCTCAGAATAGGCACACAGGGGCCGAACGGCATTACGCAAGTGCCGCTCAGCGAGGTTGCCACAGTTAAGGTGGTTTCAGGGGCCGCCTACATCTATCGGGAACAGCAGGAGCGCTATCTGCCGATCAAATTCTCGGTGCGCGAGCGCGACCTCGGGAGCGCCATTCAGGAGGCCCAGGAGAAGGTCGCGGCCAATGTGCAGCTGCCGCCTGGATCGCATCTGGAATGGGTGGGCGAATTCGGCAATCTGCAGGACGCGATCAGGCGGCTCTCGATTGTCGTTCTGATCAGCCTTGCGCTGATCGCGCTGCTGATCTGACTCAACTTCGGTTCGGTGATCGACACCGTCCTCACCATGAGCGTGATCCCGATGGCGGTTCTCGGGGGGATCCTCGGATTGCTGGTGTTCGGGATCCCGTTCAGCGTTTCCGCGGCGATAGGCTTCATCGCGCTGTTTGGCATCTCTGTGATGGACGGGATCATCATCCTCTCACAGTACAATCAGCTCATCGACCAGGGGATGGATCGCGCCGCGGCCATCCTGCGCACCGGCGAACTGCAACTGCGCCCGTGGTGATGACCTGTGTCGTGGCTGGTATCGGCTTGCTGCCGGCAGCGCTCTCGACCGGAATCGGTTCGCAGGTTCAGAAGCCGCTCGCGATCGTGGTGGTGGCCGGAATGATGCTTGCCCCGATCGTGATCCTGATCACGTTGCCGGCTTTGATTTCAATGTTCTCGCGGCGGCGCCAGTCCGGCATTGCCGCGCAAGGACAATTTGCACCGGCGGAATGACGAGAGATGGCTAAGGTCGAGGTGAGCTGTGAGTGGGGTTAAACCTCTCCATCGATCGGACGAGATGGGCCGCCGGCTGGCGAGGTCGTCGCTTTGCCTTGCCGCGCTCATTGGCTTCGCGACAGTCGAAAGCGCCGTGGCCGAGACTCTGCCGGAAGCGCTGGTGCGAGCCTATCAGTCCAGTCCGCAGCTCAACGCCGATCGCGCGCGGCAGCGCGGCGCGGATGAAAACGTGCCGCAAGCGCTTTCCGGCTACCGGCCGCAAATCGTGGCGAGTTTGAGCGTGGGTCTCCAGGCCGTTCGCAACACCCTGCCGGACAACTCGATTGAAGGCACGACGCTCCGTCCGTGGACGATCGGGTTAACGGTGACGCAGGTGCTGTTCAACGGAAACAAGGCCACCAACAGCGTTCGCGTCGCGGAATTTCAGGTCCTGTCCGGACGCGAGGCCCTCCGCAATACCGGGCAGGGCGTACTGCTGGATGCGACTACGGCCTATATGAATGTGCTGGCCAATCAGGCGCTCGTCGAATCACAGCGAACCAACGTAAATGTGCTACGCGAGATCCAAGCTACCACCCAGCGGCGTTTGGCGGCGGGCGACGTCACGCCAACCGACACGGCCCAGGCGGAAGCGCGGCTGAGTCGCGGGCTCGCCGACCTCAACGCGGCCGAAGTTGCACTGGACATCAGCAAGGCACTCTACACGCAGGTGATCGGAGCTCCGCCGTCGCAACTGGCTGCAGCAGCGCCGGTTGATCGTCTATCGCCGATCACCATGAACGCGTCGATCGGCACCGCCTATCACGAACATCCAGCCGTGCTTGGCGCACGTTACGATGTCGATGTCGCCGAGACGATGATCAAGGTGGCGGAAGGCACTTTGCTGCCGACCGTAGCGGTGCAGGCGAGCGCCAGCCGGTCAAAGCAATCTGATACGACGCTTGGAACGTTTGGTACGGATCAAGCCTCGATCCTAGGGCAGATCAATCTGCCGATCTACGACGGCGGCATGGCTGCATCACAAACACGCCAGGCCAAGGAGCTGGCATCGCAGAGCCGCATGGTCCTCGAGCATGTGAGAGATCAAACGCGAGCAGCGGTCGTGGGTGCATGGGTTTCCAACGAAGGAACCAAGATAGCGCTCACTGCAGCCGAATCGGAGGTGCGTGCGGCCGATGTCGCCCTGCAGGGAGTGAGGCGCGAAGCTGCCGGCGGGCAGCGCACCACGATCGATGTGCTCAACGCCCAGCAGGACCTGACCAACGCGCGATCGCGCCTAATCCAGGCCCAGCGCGATCGGATCATTGCATCCTACACGCTGTTGAGCGCGGTCGGACGGCTCGACGTTCATACCCTCAATCTGGATACCCCGGATTATCTGCCGGAGGTCCACTATCATCAGGTGCGTGATGCCTGGCACGGCTTGCGTACCCCGTCGGGACAGTAAGGGCTTGGAAGGGAGACAAACATGATCCGTGAAAGGCTCGCCCTAGGGACTCTCGCCGTGGCGATGGCGTCTATGTCGCCGCTCACCTTGTCCACTCACGCTCAGGATTTTGGCGAGCAGAGCATCAAACAGTCCTTTCCGGTCGAGACACATCCGCGGGTGAGCGAAAAGGATTACAAGGCCGCGTTGGAGAAAATCCCGGCTCCCGCTGAAAAATGTGATCCCTGGGGCAATGCGCGCTCAGCCGAGCCGACAAAACCCGGCAAGAAATCGAACTAGTATAATAGGTCGTGAGGGCCTGCCGGCCACGCACGATCGAGCCGGACGGTGCGACCCGTATGCCATCCGCGGCGTACAGCGCGGCCATGCCGCCGGGATTCCTGGCGGCATTGGCGTCATATTGCCGCGCCAGCGTGGTCGCGGCCTGCATCAATTCCGCTTCCGTGACATCGGTCGCCGACGCCGGGAGGGCACTAGCGCCGGCCAACGGGTTAACAGGCCAAGGGTGAGCAATCTGTTCATTTCGAGTCTCCTCGGTCTAATAGAATAGATGGAGGCAGCTCACAGCCGATGGCGGGGCGGCTCCGGCTTGAACACGCCCTGGAGAACGAGACCGCCTAAGCCGTCGTAGCGGCAATTGCCCGTCGTCCGAAGCCGCGCTCCAGGATGCACGCGCGACGCCACGGCTTGGCGTGTCGCGGCTTGCGGGCTTTCTGCGTTCCCCTCGTTGATCATCTCCTTCACTCAGCAGGAAGCGCGGTGGGATCGCCTTGAGCAGCCCGCCCGGTCCTGAGCGTGGAAACCCAGGCCCGAACGCGATCGAGGTAGAGATAGACTACCGCCGTTGTGTACAGTCACCAGCTGCGACACCGCCCGGCAGTTATGGCGTGGCGCTAATGCTCTCCAGGAAAGCCGCCGAGGCCGTTAAAGGTCACATACAGCGAGTAGCCGCTGACCGCGATGGCGACGGCTATTTCGAACAGCAGGACGGCGACGCCGTATTTGTACCAAGGCTCGTGCGGCGCGACACGAATATCAATGGGGTTCATTGCATCTCCTGGAGAATTTCACGACGGCTTCGGTGCGGAGCTCAGGCCGGCCAGAGCGCGGCCAAGCAGGCCATGCTCCTGCGGATTCCGCTCGTAACGCGCTGCCCAGAAGTAGAACATGATGAACGGCGCGAACATGTAGAGCGAGACGTAGAGATATCCGACGTGGGCGTTGGCGCTGCTGGCAAAGATCAGCGGATAGGCGATGCCGCCGACGGTTGAGATCCCGCCGATGAAGCCGGCGGCAATACCGGGGCGGTCCGGAAAGAGCAGCGGAACCAGGGCGAAAGTGCCGCCGGTGCCGAACGATACAAAGATGCCGAGCACCACCAGCACCGCGATCGACCAGGGCAAAAAGCCGTAAAGCCCGGCAACGGTCAGCCCGATCATCGACAGCATGATCAGGATGAGCGCGATTGCCAGCCAATGCAGGCGCGGCGCGTAGGACAGTTCCTTGGCAATGAAAGGCAACGGCGTCCAACCCCTGCGCTGGAAGAGGTCAGACATGAAGCCGGCGAATGGCCGGAACAAAGACGCGTTGAACGATGCCACGGCCGCAAACGTGCCGGCCGCGATCTGAATGCCGGCAACGCCGTTGAAGCCGAGCGCGAGAATCTCATTGTGAAAGCCGCGGGCGAAATAACCCGGCAGCCAAGCGTTCAAAGCGATTTCCAAGCCGAACGACATCGCATAAGCCAGCATCAAAGCGATGGCGATATAGCGGGTCCACACGAATACCATTCCGCGCAGGTCGCCGCCGCGCCGCACCGCGTCACGCCGCTCCATGGTCTTGGCGGAGCTACCGCGCCACAGATAGCAGGCGGCGATGACGAGAGCGATCATACCCAGCCACAGAAATGCGCTCCGATAATCGGTGCCAAACATGCGCGGCAGGAACAATGCGCCGACGCCAGCACCGACATTGCCGGTGCCGGCGTAAAGTCCCTCGGCGGTGCCGATCTCGTGGGCGTCGAACCATTGCGCCACGTGCTGGACGCCGACGACGAAGGAGACGCCGGCAATGGCGACGAGCACTCGCTCGGCGAAAAGCAGCTCGTAGCTGGTGGTGAAAGCCGACGCGATCGAAACCAGTCCGCAGCCGGCAAGGATTGCGGCGAACGTCCGCGGAGCGCCAAATCGATCGGACGCCCAGCCGGCGAAGATGCGCCCGGCCGGCGTCATCCAGATGGCCGAACTGGCGAGCAGGCCAAGGTCCTTGATCGTGAGATGATACGTCGCCGCGATGCTTGGGCTAAAGGTAGCCGTGGAGAACCACATCAGGAAACACCAAAAAAAGCCGACGGTCGCTATCCCAAGCTGTTCAACCTTGTGGCCCCGCATCAATGTTTGCTCCGCTGCACCGTCTTTCACGCTTCCACCTCGAGATCGGAAAGGGCGACGCTGCAACAAGCAAAGGCGATCCCGTTCTCCTTGCGCCGGCGGTCCTTTTCGAACTCCGGTTTCTCGGAAAGCGTTCCGGTGAAGCTCACCTCGCACTCTGCGCAACTGCCGGTCCGGCAGGCGTAATCCATCTCGATTCCGTGGGCTTCCGCCAGCTCCAGAAGGGTCACTGTCTCGTCCGTCTCGACCGTCCTGTCGCTCTTGATGAAGTGGACACGGTGCCGCGGTTCGGACAGCGCCAGTGGCTTCGGCACACGCTTGCCTCCTCTCGCAACCCGGCTGGATCCGAAACTCTCGCTATGGAGCTTGGTCTGATCAAAGCCGAGCTCCTGGAGGATCCTCCTCACCTCCGCGGCGAAGGACTCGGGCCCGCACAGGAAGACGTGCCGCTGATCGAGGTCGGGGACCAGCGCATGGATCATCGACTTGTCGAATCGCCCGGTGAGGCCGGTCCAAGAATCGGTTCGTCCAGGCGAGGCGGAGGTCAGGGTGACGGCAACGCGGAAACAGGTATGCCGAGCCGAGATGAGCTCGAGCTCCTTGCGGAAAATGATGTCCGCAGGCGATTTGAACGAGACCAGGAACTTCACATCCACATCGGCGGTTGTGTCGGCGATCCAACGGCTCATCGACATCATCGGCGTGATCCCGCTGCCGGCGCCGATGAAGAGCATATTTGACGCCGGACAATCGAAGCAGCTGAATTTTCCAGCCGGCCCCTTGATGGTCAGCCGCTCCCCCCGCATGACATGGTCGCACAGCCAGTTCGACACACGACCGCCGGGTACGCGTTTCACAGTCAATTCGAGAACATGCGGCCGGGACGGGCTCGATGAGATGCTGTAGGACCGCTCGATATACTCGCCATCGATGGTGAGAAGAAGGGTCACGAACTGACCCGGTCGATAGGAGAACAGGAGCGGCTTTTCGCCGACGAGCCGAAAGGTCTTGGTGTCGGCGGTTTCCTCGATAATGTCCGCCACCTTCAAGCTCGTGACGCCGCCCGACCAGAGCGCGATGGTGGCGCGATTCTCGGTGAGATTCGACAGCACTGGGCTTGAGGGGGCCGGGGGCGGGACATAGAAATAGGAGGGAACTTCCGCCAATTCCTCAGCCTCGACAATCTCCTCCCCTGCGGTGGCCGGAGAATTGGCAAGGCGGATACGCAGTTGATAGCCCGGGATGTCGACCAGAGACCCATCCCGTAGCGGAACAGGCACGCCCGCCTTGATCTTTTTTCGATCGAGAAGCGTCCCGCATTCAAGATCGATCGCTCTTAGATAAAACCTGCCGTCCTTCTTTTGGAAGGCGGCGTGAAACAGGCCGAGCTTGTAGGCCTCGAGTTGTATATGGGCACGCGGATGTCGTCCGACGACGGTCCAGCTGCCCAGCGGATCGATCGGCACATCCTCGATCTCGACGCCGTTCTGCAGGATGACGATCTTGTCGGGCGAGTCGGCATATGATTCCTCGCCCGCGAACAGCCGATCGATCCAGGTTCTGCGGCGACATCCGAGAGTTTCGGATTGCGGTGTCGCCGATCCGCCTGGACTGTCCGGGACGGTGACCGGCGCCGGCAGGCCGGCGAATAGCTGTTCCCAAAATGCCGGTTCGGGTGGGGCCGATCCTGCATTCCCATCGACATCCCGTCTGGTCATGGTGCGCTCCTCACCGCAAGCACTGGCGATCCAAGAGATTCAGGATGACTTCGCGCGTGGTCTCGATGACCTGCATCATCTCTTCGATTTCCGGGGCGCCGATCTTCAGCTCTTTCAGAGTTTCCTTGAGGATCGCGGATAGCCGGTCGAAATGCCGCGCCTCCAGCCCCATTTTGCTGACCAGCTCGACGCCGCTGTACTGGTACGGACCGCCAAAGGCCATGACGAGAAAGGATTTCTCCTTGAGCCGCTGAGCCACCCCATCGAGATCGTCGAAGAATCGTCCGACGAGGTCGTCCTCGAGGAGCTTGCGGTGGAACAGATCGACGGCGATGTCCATCGCCTGGTCGCCACCGATCCGGTCATAGAGCGGGATGTCCTTCAGCTGGAAATAATCCCCCTTCTTCGCAGCGACGCTGTCGGTTCCCCAATCGATCGGTCGCTCCAGCTTTTTTAGCAGCGGGATGTGCTTGGAGCATTGGATGTAGGCCTCCTCGACCTCGACCATTACCCACCTATTCGGCCGGCTCTTGCCGTCCTTCGCCAACTCGGTCAGCACATCCTTGGGCAGCTTGTCGGCAAAGGCTTCGAGATCATCGCTCTGCACGATGCGCGCCTTGCCATTGACATGCAGGCCGATGGAATCTCGATAGAAGTCGAGGATCAGCAGGGCGACGTGCGGATTTTCTGAAATATTCCCCAGGCTGGCAAATACGCCGTTGCCGCGATATTCGGGGTAGAGGAGATGCTTGTTCCCCAGCACATGGATGAAGCCGGGCTCGCCGAATCTCGGGCTGCAATCGCATTCACCGTGACGATCGGCGGTGCCGACGAACATGAACTCCTGCCGGGAGATGAATTCCCGCATTCGCGGGGCGAGAAAATTCAGGACCTGCCGGGCATAAAAGGTATTGGCCCGATCCTCGGAGGCATATTTCGCCTGCAGCGCGTGCTCGCCTTCGGAGCCGGGCAGGAGGCTTGGGGTTTTCACCTTTGCCGGACCACCGGGCTGGCCCGGCGGGTGGCCAAGCTCAGAAGGCGATGGATTACTTGCTGGGCTGTCAACCAAAGATACTCGGTGCAGGTTCATATTTATCCCACCTCGAACAGCTGCCCATGGAAAAGGGCGGCGGCTTGCGATGTCAGTGTAACCAACTTAATGCGCACCATCCGCAGCGGGGAAAACGCGCGCCCACTGCATCGCCATGCGCAAACGCTTCGACAGTCGGTGCGCTGGTGAGAGCGGCAGCCTTAGCCAAGACGATCATGGTCTTGCGTAACATTGCAGGCACTCCCTTTGGGACGCGACGGCGTCCATTCGACTGACAAAACGATTCACAATCGTTCACCTGGATTGCGAAAATCAGATCCATGCTTCGCCGCCGCTGTGGAGTTGTGACGGACGAAGGATATGTTCAAGAACATATTTTGAATCGCGGTGTTGTCGCGCCAGTTTGAGGCACCTCGCCGACTCATTCATGGCCGTTTACAGCCATTTCGCTCGGCGTTGTCGCGTCATACGCCACACATTTGCGGTGCGCTCCGCCATCCGTGATCCGCGCTGCCGATGATTGCGCGTTAAGTTGATTGCACCGGCATCGCAAGCCACCGCCTTGTTCAATGGACGGCTGTTCGAGATTGCGCCGGCGGTCAAACCTTTGTTACGCAGCGATATGACTGAACAACGCTGCAAGCTGATGGCGACGCCGGGCGCTTTGGTCAACAGTCTCGGCAATCTCGAAGCCGAGTTGCCGGCGGCGAGCACTCTTGTCAAGCGACACGTCGACTATGGCGTGAAAGCGGCCGATTACACGCCGTTGGCGCGGCGCTGCTGTGGACGCTGGAGCAGGGTTCAGGATTACGATGACGGTGTCCGCTCGTCATCGTTGGCAACAGTGGCGGCTGCCTGCTTGTGCGAAGAGATCGCCCAGCGTGCGCTCGGCCGCTATGCCGACGCGGTGATCTGTGAAGAGCCGCGGCTTGCCGATGCTATAATCGTGTGCTGCTTTCGTCGGTGCTGACAACGCCGAGCGAGATGGCCGCAAGCGGCCATGAATGAGTCGGCGAGGCGCCTCCAACTGGCGCGACAATGCCGTCAGTCAAAATATGTTCTTGAACATATTCTTCGTGCATCACAACTCCACAGCGGTGCTGCATGGATCTCATCTTCGCAATCCAGGCGAACGATCGTGAACTTTTTGTCAGTCGAATGGACGCCGTCGCGTCCCGAAAGGAGCGCCGACAATGTTACGCAAGACCATCTGGACGCGGGAGCGGGGTTCAGGATTACGATGAGCGAACCGCTCGTTATCGTCGGCAACGGGATGGCGGCTGCCTGCTTGTGCGAAGAGCTCTCCCAGCGTGCGCTCGGCCGTTATGCCATTGCGGTGATCGGTGAAGAGCCGCGGCTTGCCTATAATCGCGTGCTGCTTTCGTCGGTGCTGGCCGGCGAAGTGCTTGCGAGCGACACTTTACTGAAGCCGGCGGCTTGGTGGAGAGATCGGGGTATCACCTTGTGCTGTGGCGTCAGCGTGAGGGCGACGGATATTGCCGCACGCACCGTGACGCTGTCCGACGGCAAAGCGTTGCCGTTCGCCAAGCTCGTATTCGCCACCGGCTCGCGGCCAATCTGCTTGGGCATCGCCGGTGCCTATCTGCCTGGCGTGCTCACATTCCGCGACATGAGCGACGTCGTGTCGATCTCGCGGGCCGCCCGCCGGAGCGCGCCCATTGTCGTGATCGGCGGCGGACTCCTAGGCATTGAGGCGGCTTACGGTCTCGCCAAAGCCGGCGCATCGGTGACACTGGTTCATCTCATGGATCGCTTGATGGAGCGCCAGCTCGACGCACGCGCCGCGTTGCTGCTCAGGCGTGCAGTCGAGGCCAAAGGCATCCGGGTGCTGCTGGACGTCGCGACGGCGAGATTCGTCGGCAATGGTCACGTCGAGGGTGTAGAGCTCGAGGACGGCCGCGTGCTCGCGGCCGACACGGTCGTTGTTGCGGTCGGCATCAAGCCGAACGCCGAAGTCGCCGCTCACGCCGGTATCGCGGTCAATCGCGGCATCGTCGTCGACGATCATCTCGTCACCAGCATATCCGATGTTTTCGCAATCGGTGAATGCGCCGAGCACCGCGGCGTCTGCTACGGCCTAGTGGAGCCCGCCAACGAGCAGGCGCGCGTGTTGGCCGAGCGCCTCGCCGGCCGCGATGCACGTTATCTCGGCAGCGTGAACGCCGCCAATCTCAAGGTCTCCGGCGTTCATGTGTTCTCTGCCGGGGATTTTCTCGGCGCGCCCGGTACCGAGTCGGTGGTGTTCAGCGATCAGGGGCTTGGCACCTACCGAAAGCTGGTGATTGCCGGCGGCCGCATCGTCGGCGCAGTGCTCTACGGCGATACGGCTGACTCATTTTGGTATCTCGATCTCATTCGTTCCGGCGCCGCGATCGATTCCGTCCGCGAGGATCTCATTTTCGGACGAGCATTGGCCGAGCGGCAAGCGGCGGCCGCGCGACGAGACAGCTCAGTTGAACGAGAAATGGCGGCAGGTTGACGAGCGCTGTGAGCTGGTCATGAACACTTTATCGCGACATCCTCCTGCCGTGCGCACCACCTGTCCGTATTGCGGCGTCGGCTGCGGCATTCTCGCAGCCGTGGACCGGCAAGGCGATACGACTATTTCCGGCGATCCCGCGCATCCGGCCAATTTCGGGCGGCTGTGCTCGAAAGGCTCGGCACTCGGCGAAACGCTTTCGCTCGACCAACGCTTGCTTCACCCCATGTTTCGTCAAGCAGACGGTTCTCTTGCACGTACGGATTGGGACACCGCACTGGCAAAGGTCGCAAACGGACTGCGCACGATCGTCGATCGAGACGGGCCGAACGCGATTGCGTTCTATCTTTCAGGTCAGTTGCTCACTGAAGATTACTATGTCGCCAATAAGCTGATGAAAGGCTTTCTCGGCTCGTCCAACGTCGACACCAATTCGCGGCTGTGCATGGCCTCTTCCGTTGCCGGACATCGCCGCGCCTTCGGCGCCGACGTGGTGCCCGGCATTTACCGGGATCTAGACGAGGCCGATCTAATCGTGCTCGTGGGCTCCAATGCAGCATGGTGTCATCCGGTACTCTATCAACGGATGATTGCCGCAAAAAAAGAACGCGGCACCAAATTGGTCGTTATCGATCCGCGACGCACCGCAACGGCGGATGCGGCGGATCTGTTACTGCCGATCGCATCCGGAATGGATACCGCGCTTTTTTGCGGGCTGCTTGCCTACCTCGCCGATACGCGCGCCCTCAACAACAACTATATCGCAGAACATACGAGCGGCTTCGCCGATGCACTTGCGCGCGCGCGCGAGATCGCCGGCGACGCGGCGGCTACCGCCGGTGCGAGCGAGCTCGAACTCGGCGAGGTTGTCCGCTTCTTTGAGCTGTTTGCGCGAACCGAGCGCGTCGTCACCTGCTACTCTCAAGGGGTCAATCAATCCGCGCAAGGCACCGACAAGGTGAATGCGATCATCAATGTTCACCTCGCCACGGGACGCATCGGCCGGCCGGGCATGGGACCGTTCTCGCTGACCGGCCAGCCCAACGCCATGGGCGGCCGCGAAGTCGGGGGGCTTGCCAATCAACTCGCCGCCCATATGGGCTTTTCGCCCAGCGAAACTGACCGCGTCAGGCGCTTCTGGCACGCGCCGCGGATGGCGGCGAGCCAAGGCCTCAAGGCCGTCGACATGTTCGAAGCGATCGAACGCGGAACCATCAAGGCGCTCTGGGTCATGGCGACAAATCCGGCCGTGTCGCTGCCGCGCGCGGGCGCCGTTCGCGGAGCGTTGAAAAAGCTCGAATTGTTCATCGTGTCCGACACCACGCTCCACAACGACACCATCGAGGCGGGCGCGCATGTGCTCTTGCCTGCGGCCGCCTGGGGCGAGAAAGACGGCACCGTTACCAATTCCGAGCGGCGTATTTCGCGCCAGCGAGCGTTCCTGCCGCGACCAGGCGAGGCACAGCCTGATTGGTGGATCATCGGTGAAGTGGCCCAGCGCCTCGGCTTCGAGAGCGCGTTTGCCTACCGCAAGCCGGCCGATGTTTTTCGCGAGCATGCGGCGCTGTCGGCGTTCGAGAATGATGGCCGGCGCGGTTTCGACTTGGGTGGTCTTGCGGCACTCCCCGACGATGAGTATGACCGGCTCGACGCGGTGATGTGGCCCGCGAAAGCCGGATTCGAATCGGGCGAAGCGCGCTTCTTCAGCGCCGGAGCGTTTTTCACGAGCGATCGGCGTGGCCGCTTCATTGCACCGGAACATCCGAGGCTGCGTGCGGCGACGAGCGACGCTTTTCCGCTGCGCCTCAATACCGGGCGTCTGCGCGATCAGTGGCACACGATGACGCGCAGCGGAAAGAGTCCGCGGCTGGGCGCGCATTCACCCGAACCGATGGTCGATATCCACCCCGATGATGCGAGTAGGACGGGCATGACCGATGGCGGTTTCGCCAAGGTCACGACGCCCCATGGCAGCGCCGTTTTTCGGGTTTGCGTTCGTTCGGGTCAGCAACGCGAATCGATTTTTGCACCAATTCATTGGAGCTATTCGACGGCGGCCGATGCGTGTGTCGGCGCGCTGGCGATGGCGGAAAACGATCCGCTTTCCGGACAGCCTGAGCTCAAGGCCACGCCTGCGCGCATCGAACCTCTTGAGTTTGCCTATCGCGGCTTTGCGCTCACGCGCGACTTGATCACGCTCCCCGACGGAACGTGGTTCGCGCGCGTCGCCGTTCCCGGAGGTTACGGACTTCTGTTCGCGACCAACGAATTACCTGCCCGATGGCATGGTCTGGCCGAAAAGCTGATATGCGGCGATCCGGAGCGTGCGGAATATATCGATCTGCCGCGCGGCATCGTGCGCATCGCCGCGTTGCGCGCCGGCAGGATCGAGGCCTGCATTTTCTCCGGGCCATCACAAAATCCGCCGCGATGGGAGGTCGTGCGAGGGTTGTTCAATTCGGGAAATTTGGCTGAGGGCGACAGGCGTCTTCTTCTTTCCGGCCAGAGCGCTGAGGGCGTGGTCAAAACCGGGCCGATCATCTGCGCCTGTTACAGTGTCGGACTTGAAGCCATCCGCCGCGCTGTGGCTGAAGGGGGTGCCGCAAACGTTGCCGATATCGGGCGAATGCTTCGCGCCGGCACCAATTGCGGCTCTTGCGTTCCGGAATTGCAGGGAATTATCAAGCGGACCGCGTCCGCGGTCGGCTCGCGAAACCGCCAGCTAGGCTGATAGCGTCAAGCTTGCAGTCCTGGCGTCTGCCCGTGTTTGCGCGGGAGGAACAGTCGCCGGCTTATCTGACGCCAACGGCGCGGAGACCTTTCGGATTTCGCTCCGGCGTGAATGCAATGGGTGCGGTCACCAGGCCGCGCGCTCTGTCGCCACTCACTAAGACGCTCCGCGAGACCACTGTCCGAGCGACAGCGCGATGCCCATTGCGGCTTCGCGTATTTCGTCGGCGAGCACGCGATCCTCGACCGAACGCGCCAACACCATACCGCCAACGCATAACGTCGCGATCGCGCGAGCCCGGGATCGGGCCCCATGTCCATTGCGCTGCAACGCCTGCTCAAAAACATCGATCATGACCCTAAGTACCGTTTCATATGCTTGCCGAAGACGATGCTCCTCGCGCAAAAAGTCGGTCGGAAAAGCGATCAGGGGGCAGGTTCCGTCGATATCCTCGAACTGCTCGCGAGAAAGATAGTCGCGGACGAACTGAGCCGCGCAATCAACAGCACGCGGATCGATGCTGACGCCGTCGCTGCTTAAAAGCTGCTTTTCATTTAAGATTTGGGTGACCGCTTCGGCGTAAAGATCACCCTTGCTCTCAAAGTAACTATAGAAACCTCCCCGGGTCAGCCCGGCATCAGCCATAACGTCATCGATTGATACAGTATCGAACCCGCGGCGGTTGAAGAGACGCCGCGCGCTCCGAACAATTTTCTGTTTAGTTAGGTAGCGGTGCTCGGCAGGATACGACATCGAACCTCTCTCCGGCGACAAGCGAGATTTTCGATCTTGAAGCTACATTCAAGCAGTAGGATTGCTTCGGAGCGCTTTTATAAACTGCTGTATCGTCGCAGCTATTCCAAGCAAAACTCAAGTGACAAAGAAGTCAGTTTTGACTTGCCCGCTTACGCAATTGTGTGATGTGCCGGTGACCGATGCGCAAAAGGAGTATCGAGTGCGGTCTTTGTGCACCGGAATTATCGTGCTGTTTTGACTCGGAACGAATTTGCATCTCCATCAGCGAGTGTCGGTATCGTTGGTTGCGTGCCGGGCATTTCAACCTACTCCGAGGCTATACAGCCGATGCTCGAGCGATGACGCGATGAAGACGGCGAAACATCCGCCGCTGCTAAGGCTTGGCTGCACGACCAGCCGAAAGTGAAGCAGCATTTTACTTTTGATCGGTGAACCACTGCCGAGGAGTCAGGCTCAGCCCTTCATCTGCGAGCGCTCTGGCGACCGAAGGCATCTTCTTCATCTGCGCGAGATAGCCGGTGAGCCGCTCCGGCACTTCGATTTCATTCTTGCCAGCCCACATCAGCATCACGACGAGATACGGGTCTGCGATCGTGATTCGATCGCCAACCAAAATCGGCCTGAAGTTGCCATGAAATTCAGTGGTCATGAACGAGGTGGCTTCAAGCGCGCGCCAACGGTCGATACCGTCCTCGGGGAGGAGCGCGCCTGCTTGATAGGCGATATAGGCAAGGATTGCGAGATTTTCGGTAAGGATAGTCCCGTCGTCGAGTTCCAGCGCGGGCAGGTAACCCTTTGGACTGATCGTCGTGAAGTCGCGCCCATCCTCGGTCGGCTTGTTCGGATCGACTCTAACGAGCTTGTATGGAAGCCCCGTCTCGATCAGCGCAATGTGATCAGCCAGGCTACAGCCTCCGGGAGCGTAGTAGAGGATCATGAGAGACTCCTTTCTCGATGGGGTGTCCAGCACGAGGATCCGTGCTTTCGCGTTACCATTTGATTTCGGCGCTGGAGAAATGGCCTACAAGCGTAACCTCTGCAGTGTCCAGCCGCCGGGCACGACGGATCACGTGAAAGATGCGATCGAAATTGACGCTGTCGGGCTAGATACTCAGATAAGTATAGAATGCGCTTTCATTGGCGGTCTGCTGAAGGAATGGTTCGCTTTCAAGAGAAACAATCGTTGTGACGTTTCCAAATGGTAGCCGGTCATGACGACGAGACTCCAATCAAGCCCATTGCGCCTAGCTCCCTTACGGCTGGAGGCTATCGCGCACCGCTTGGAAATAGATGTGTCTGCTCGGTCCATTCCGGGCGCGACCATTATTGTCGGCCATCACGACGGCACTTGTTCGAGCGGTCGGTCGGCTTTCGCGATGTCGTAGCTGGTGATCCGCTCCGGCCAGGCGCCATCTGGCGGATTTACTCGATGACGAAGCCCATCGTCTCGGTAGCCGCAATGCCACCTAGAGAGCGGCGCCTTGAACCTCGATCAGCCTATCGCTGATTTCATTCCCTCGTTCGCAAACCTCCGCGTGGCTTGCGCCGGCGGCACGACCGTTCCGGCGCAGCATCGTCCAACTACGGTCAGGAATCCTTCTGCAATCGCCAGAGGCACCTGGGTGATCGCGAAGATGCCGGCGAATTTGAGGAAAGCACCCGCATAGCCGCTGATAGCGTCGGGATAAGTGAGAGCCAGCTCGACCGAGGTCGTCAGGTAGGTCGCCCAATCCCCAGTGTCGCGCCCAGATACACGCCAAACGCCATAAGCCCCATGCCGTGGTACAAACGGTACGTGCCACAAGTCACCCATGGTCCCACGATCGCCATCGAAAAAATATTGGCCCCGATGGTCGTGAGGCCGCCGTGGGCGAGGAGCAAGGCCCGGAACAGCAGCACGATCGCACCCAGAATGGCCATCACGCCGGGCCCGAACAGTACCGCGCCCAGGCCGGTGCCGGTCGGATGCGAGCTTACACCTCGCGAGTATAGGTCTCGACCACCTCGCTGAATGGCGTGCCGTCGGGCAGGGAAAGCACAGCGCGATGCTCCAGCACCGCTGGGCGGATTGTGGGCGTCGCCCCTGTCCGCTCGGGCAGCGGGACGCCCATTTCCCAGGCCTGCGGCAGAGGCGACCAGAGCAGCTTCGCCGATAGCGTGCGGCGCCGGAAATCAAGCGCTTGCACTGCTCGGCCGAAGGCGATGTCAACGGAACAGTGCGCGCCCGTACCCTGTGAAAGTGCGCTTTGGGCTCATCACATCCGACTCCGATCGATCTAGCTTCATTATTCTCGACATCGTCGAAGCGCTGCGCCGCTCGACGATTAAGTTAGCGCCGCCGGCCGCGCCTGCCGGATGCCTTCATGGTGCCGTTTCACAACGCGCTCAAGCACGGTCAGAGCCGACAGAATCGCAGACGAGCAAGGAGTCACAAATGTCTTCCAATCGCGGCGTCGTTTACGTAAAGCCCGGCAGAGTAGAGGTCCAGAAAATCGACTTTCCAGTCTTCCGCAATCCTGCTGGCAACGAAATCCATCACGGCGTGATTCTCAAGGTCGTGTCGACCAACATTTGCGGGTCCGACCAGCATATGGTGCGGGGCCGCACCACGGCCCCGGCCGGCATGGTGCTGGGGCACGAGATCACCGGCGAGGTGATCGAGAAGGGTCGTGACGTCGAGTATCTCGAGATAGGCGATCTCGTCTCGGTTCCTTTCAACGTCGCGTGCGGCCGCTGCAGAACCTGTCGAGAGGGCCACACCGACGTCTGCCTTCACGTCAACTCCGAGCGTGCTGGAGGCGCCTACGGCTATGTCGACCTCGGTGGATGGATCGGTGGGCAAGCCGAGTACGTCATGGTGCCCTATGCTGATTTTAACCTGCTGAAGTTTCCGGACAAGGCGCAGGCGATGGAAAAAATCCGCGACCTGACTTGCCTGTCTGATATCTTGCCGACCGGATTTCATGGAGCTGTAACCGCCAAGGTCGGCGTCGGATCGACGGTCTACGTCGCCGGCGCGGGACCGGTGGGGTTAGCGGCCGCAGCGGCGGCGCGCATTCTCGGCGCCGCGGCCGTCCTGATCGGGGACATGAACAAGGAACGGCTCGCCCACGCCAAGAGCGTTGATTTCGAGCCGATCGACCTCACCAAGCACGACCGCCTGGGCGACTTGGTTGCCGAGGTTCTGGGCAAGCCGGAAGTCGATTGCGCCATCGACTGCGTCGGCTTCGAAGCCAAATCCGAAGGAGCAGACGGCAAGATCGTTGATGCGCCGGCAGTCGTGTTGAACGGCCTGATGGAGATCACCCGGCCAGCCGGCGCGATCGGCATTCCCGGTCTCTATGTCACCGACGATCCGGGCGCGAAGGACGAGGCGGCCAAACATGGCAGTCTTAGCCTGCGCCTGGGCTTGGGCTGGGCAAAGTCCCATTCCCTCCACACCGGACAGACGCCGGTCTTGAAATACAACCGGCAGCTGATGCAGGCGATCCTTTGGGACAGGCTGCCGATCGCCAAGATCGTCAATGTCAAAGTGATCAAGCTCGACCAGGCACCCGATGGATACAAATCCTTCGACGCCGGTGTCGCGAGCAAGTTCGTCATCGATCCGCATGGACAGCTGTCCAAGGCGGCCTAAAAAAAACGGAGCATGTCATGATCACTCTGAAAGAAGCCCGGCAGATCATTGCAGCGGCGGAAGCCAAAGCGAAGGAGATCGGGCAACCCATGAACATCGCCGTGGCTGACGCCGGCGGAAATCTGGTGAGCCATGTCCGAATGGACGGCGCGTGGCTCGGCAGTATCGATATCTCGATCAACAAGGCATTCACGGCGCGCGCATTCGATCTCCCCACGGCCGAGCTCGCCAAGAACAGCCAACCCGGACAGCAGTTCTTCGGCATTCATGCCTCGAACCACGGGCGCATCATGATCTTCGCCGGCGGTGTCCCGTTGAAGCGTGGCGGATCGGTCATCGGCGCCATTGGTGTCAGCGGAGGCAGCGGCACTCAGGACCAGGCTGTCGCCGACGCCGGCGCTGCGGCTTTCGAAACATAACCCACTTCGCATTGCTGACGCACGCGGTCGATGATCGTCTCAGCCATCGTCGCGTGCGCAGCAAAGTACAGCCTATTTTGAGGAAATGAAAATGTATCGAATTGCTAAAATCAAGCCGCCGTCGAACGGATCGGATGAAGGTGAGGGCACTCTGATTACGATAGCAAGCAACGTCCTGAGCAATCATGTCCGCAGTAGCATACTTGTTCTGAGCGGTCTCATAGCCCTGAGCGCGCCGGCATTCGCCCAGAGCCCCGCTGCTCCCAATGCGAGCCCGACGAATCTCGATATCTTGAGCCGCGATCCGAACCAATGGGTGATGGCGCCTCACGACTACGCCAACACGCGCTTCAGCAGCCTGGATCAGATCAACGCGGGAAATGCCGCGCAACTCCATTTGGCATGGACATTCTCGGTCGGCGCCGACCGCGGCCAGGAAGCGGCGCCGTTGATCGTCAACAACACGATGTACGTTGTCGCTCCCTATGCCGGTCCCCATCCCAATCAGGTCTTTGCTCTCGACGCGACCACCGGGGACCTGAAGTGGTCGTACGCACCGAAACCGGATGGCGCAGCGCAGGGGGTCGCATGCTGCGACGTCGTCACACGCGGCCTCGCCTATGACCAGGGAAAGATTTTTCTCAACACCCTCGACAACTACAGCGTCGCGATCGACGCCAACACAGGCAAGGAGCTCTGGCACACGAAGCTCGGCGACCTCAATGAGGGTCAGACCATCACCATGGCGCCGTTGGTGGTCAAGGGGAAGGTTCTCATCGGCAACAGCGGCGGCGAGGTGGGCGTGCGCGGCTGGCTGACGGCACTCGACGAAAACACAGGACACATCGCCTGGCGCGCGTACTCGGCCGGGCCCGACTCCGACGTTCTGATCGGCAGCGATTTCAAGCCATTTTACGATTGGCTCAAGGGCAAGGATCTTGGCGTCAAGAGCTGGCCGCCAGGCGCCTGGAAGACCGGCGGTGGCACGATGTGGGGGTGGATCTCCTACGACCCTGCGCTCAACCTCATCTATTACGGAAGTGGCAATCCAGGGCCCTGGAACTCGAACCAGCGGCCAGGTGACAATCTCTGGACCACGACGATATTCGCCCGGGACGTCGATACCGGAGCGGCACGCTGGGCGCTTCCGCTCAATCCTCACGATCTGTTCGATCACGACGAGATCAACGAGAACGTCCTGCTCGATCTCGAGATCAAGGGCCAGCTGCGCAAGGTTCTGGTCCACCCCGCGCGCAACGGTTACATGTACGTCATCGACAGGGCAACGGGCGAAATCCTATCTGCCGACCCCTACGATCACATCACGGCGACGACCGGTGTCGATCTCAAAACAGGCCGGCCAATCGAAAACGAGGAAAAAGCCCCCGTTCTCGGCAAGAACATCGAAGACGTGTGTCCGGCAGCGCCTGGCGCGAAGGACTGGCAGCCGACAGCGTGGTCCCCGCGAACCAAGCTGCTCTACGTCCCGCACCAGCATCTGTGCATGAATTTCAAGACGGCGCAGGTCGGCTATATCGCCGGTACGCCATTCGTGGGCGCCGAGGTCGACATGTACGCTGGTCCAGGCGGTAACCGGGGTGAATTCATGGCCTGGGATGTCACCGAGCACAAGAAAGTCTGGGCGATACGCGAAAACTTCCCTGTATGGACCGGTACGCTTGTGACGGCCGGCGATGTCGCCTTCTACGGCACGCTCGATCGCTGGTTCAAGGCAGTTGACGCGCGGAGTGGCGCGCTGCTCTGGCAATTCCGTGCTGGTTCCGGCTTTGTCGGCCAGCCCGTCACCTACAAGGGCGCCGACGGGGCACAGTACGTCGCCATATTGTCGGGCGCCGGTGGATGGCCGGCCGCGGTTGCAGCCGCCAAAATTGACCCGCGGGTCCGCAACGCGGCACTCGGCTTCGTCGGTGCGACGCAGGACCTGCCTCAATATACGAGCGGCGGCAGCGAGCTGCTCGTATTCAAGCTCGCGGGGTCAGGTGCCCCACAAGGCAATCCGTCGCACGCCAACGGCGCACAGCTGGAGACGGGCAATGCGCACGCTCAATAGCCTTCGCCGAGACGTGCGCTCGCGCCATCTCGGATCGGCCGCCGTCGCGCTGGTGATCGCCCTGACCCTGTCTGCACCTCCTTCGCTCCTTGCCGCGGAGAACGATGACTTGAAGGTGTGCTCAGATCCGAACAACCTGCCGTTCTCGAATGCTTCCGGCGCTGGATTTGAAAACCGGCTCGCGCAGCTCGTCGCGGCCGAGCTCGGCAAGCACGTGACGTACACCTGGTGGGCGCAGCGGCGCGGGTTCATTCGCAACACGCTCAACGCGGGACAATGCGATGTGGTTATGGGTGTGCCGGTCGACTACGAGCTCGTCGAAACGACGCGCCCATATTATCGCGCGAGCTACGTTTTCGTCTCGCGCGCGGACCGCAAGCTCGATCTCGTGTCGATCAAGGACCCTCGGCTGGAGCACCTCAAGATCGGCGTTCACCTCATCGGCAGCGACGGCACGAATACGCCGCCGGCTCAGGCGCTCGGACAGCAGAACATCGTGCAGAACGTCGTCGGATACATGATCTACGGCGATTATCGCGAGCCCGATCCGCCTGCGCGGCTGATCGAAGCCGTCGAGAAGGGTGATATCGACATCGCCGCGGCCTGGGGTCCTCTCGCCGGCTATGCGGCGAAAACGTCGGCAGTGCCGCTGACTGTCGTGCCGATCGCCGATACGGAGGACTTCGAGCCTTTGCGCTTCCAGTTCGACATCGCCATGGGCGTGCGCAAGGGCAATCACGCGCTCAAGGCCCGCCTTGACGACATAATCGCCCGCAACCAACCCGAGATTCGTGCGCTCCTGGCAAGCTACGGCGTGCCAATGGTCCAGACGACCGCGCGTGCTCCCGAAACCGATAACAGGTAGGAGGCAATATGCTCGATCCGTCTCTGCGTCATGCGACAGTTGCCATCCTCGCGCTGAGCCTTGGGACGATCGCCACATCAAGGCAAGGCGTCGCGGAGGAGGCGGCATCGTTCCCCAGCCCCGAGCAGCTGTTGCAAGTGCCGGTAGGCCCGACCTTTCCAGGCGGCGTACGTTTCCCTCCGCCAATCAAGGACCCCGAAGCTGACGATCCCGCCGCGATCCAGCGTGGCATGCAGGCCTTTGTGAGCATGAACTGCGTCGGCTGCCACGCGCCGAACGGAGGAGGCGGCATGGGCCCGGCGCTAAGCGAGCGCACATTCATCTACGGCCGCGAGCCAGCGAACATCTATCTCAGCATTCAACAGGGCCGCCCGAACGGCATGCCGGCGTGGGCGAAAATGCTGCCCGCCAACGTGACCTGGGACCTCGTGGCCTACATCAGGAGCATCAGCAGCGCACCGGAAACCCAATGGGGCCAAACGACTTCGCGGTCGCCACAGTCGCCGACCATCCAGCAGGTCCCCGCGGAGCTGCTGACGACAACGACGCCATGGGCGCATACCGAACCCTTTGGCGACGGGCGCAAGCCATCAATGCACTGATTTTGCAGGCAACGAGAAAGGTAAGACTCATGCGAAACCGAAAACTGATCCCCATGAGCATGCGAGCGGCACTCATGCTCGGCGCTATTGCAGTACTGCCGCTGGCTGCTTCTCCCGCTCTTGCCGCCGGCGATGCCGCGGCCGGAAAAGAGATTTTCACCACCACATGCGGCGTCTGCCACTCAGCACAGCCCGGCGTCAACATGGTCGGCCCATCGCTCGCCGGGATTGTCGGCAGCAAGAGCGGCGCGGTGCCGAATTATAGCTTCTCGCCGGCGCTCAAAGCCGCTGATATCACATGGGACGAGCAGACCCTCGACAAGTTCCTTGCAAACCCCATGGCGGACGTTCGCGGCACGAAGATGCCCATCAGCGTTGCTAATCCCGAGGAGCGGCAAAACGTCATTGCGTATCTTGAGACACTAAAACCGTGAGTAGAGGCATCACCTTTGAAACGACGATGCGCTGCCAGAATGAGCATCGACAACCCGCCTTGGGCCGCGCCGCGCATCCACGGCGAAGCCCCAACGCTGCTCGCGCTCTTCTACGCTCATCTATTCGGCTCTCACTACCTCAACCTTACAGAAATAGGTTCTCGCATCGGCGATTTGGATCAAGGCCGCGTGAGCCGGTTGCGAAAGCGGCATTTCGCCCGAAAGACGCATTGGAGCGCATTACTTCAGCATCCTTCAAAGGAGATCGCCATGAGCAAATCCATCCTTCTTTCCACAAAGTTGTCGCGGCGCTATGCGTGGCCACCACATTCGCCGACGCCAAAGCGCTGGCCTCACCAAGATGTTCGGGACGCTCAGGCGAAGACACTCCGGCTCGTCTCAGCCTATTATCGGCTGAAGGCGGCGACCGATGGTACCCAGACCGCCAAGGACTTTGCGCGCCAATTCGGTGACGCCGCAGTTGCGGTGATGAGCCCGACTCGGTGCACATCTGTTCTCCTGGAATGGCGATATCACTCGGATGCTTTCATGGGCGGCACAGAGCGGATATACGCTCAAGATTATGTGAGCTATCTTGTCGTAGAGAATGGCAAGATCAAGCTTCTCCGCGAGTATATAACATTTCCACCACATGCACGGCCCGGAAGGCGTTCGGTTCTATTCGAGGCTCAAGACGGTGACGACCCGGTGGCCTACGAGCATCACGAAAGGCAACGAGTTCGTCATGCCGCCCTTGTCATGATGAGCCAAGTCGGCGCGCGCTTGATGCGCGCCGACGCGTCACTCAGCTATAATGCGCAATGCTTCAAGCGCCTCGATGAGGCTCCTGTTGGTCGTAGACTTGACTTGACCCCGCATGTGCTTCTCGACCTTTGCCTGAGCCTTCGACCAGGCCGGCGTCGCATCTTGAAGCTTCTTTTTGCCGCGTTCGCTGAGCTTGAGGATCTTCTCCCGGGCGTCCTCCTCTCCCGCGGAAAAATCGACCCATCCGGCATCGATCAGAAGCTTGACACTTCGGGACATGGTCGTTCGGTCGAGCGCGAGTTCGTCAGCCAACGCCGTCAAAGTTGCTTCGCCCAGCCTGGCCAAGCCCCGCAGCATCGAAAACTGCGTGATGCGTAGCCCTTGCGGCCGCAACGCTTCGTCGTAGACCTTCGTGAAATTGCTCGATGCTCTCCTCAACTGGGTACAGTAGCAATCCGTGTACATCTGCTTCATTCAATTTTCCTCCGGTACGTCTGACGCACCGCACTGAGGCATGCTTGACCCTCAATTTAATTGCGTGTACACGCAACTAAATTGGCTATACCAAGGTCGCTTGAGGCCGCGCCTCGTTCATTTAGTTGCATATACAAGCAATTTGATGCCGAAGCAAGGCAAGGGCGCAGGCGGACTGGCGCTAGGTGCGGCTCGTGGGCGTAGATACGGACCCGAAGTGGGGGCCCATGATCACCGGCGGCAGTACCTCGGTGTGGTCTACGTACCCGGTATTCAGCCAAGCCGGAGCGGCGGGCCGTATGACCCTCATCGAGGAGGACGCCAAGTTGCTTAGCGTTAGCCCTCACCAAGGAGAGATATGATGGTTTCCCGGTCCGTTTCTCGCATCGTTAGAGGTGGCGCGCTCGGCTCAATTGCTCTTTCGGCGCTCCACTTGCCCGTCATGGCGGATCCAGCGTCCACCGGCCAATCCGCTGATACGGTTGAGGCCAAGATCGCACGGGCCCTTTCGGCAGGGCCGCCCGATATCACCCAAGACGCCACCGTTGCCGAGATGGGGCCGCATGGCGCCATGACTGTCCTGCGCAAAGGCTCTAACGATTGGACCTGCGTACCGGGTAATCTCGACGGCGTTGGCATACCGCCGATGTACGAAGACAGCGTCGCTGTGCAATGGAATAGAGACCGGGACGAGGGCAAGCCAGGCCCGACCACGAAGGTACCGGGGATCGAATACATGCTCGCGGGCGCCACCCAGCGAAGCGACTCCGACCCGTTCGACAAGACAGACCCGCCGATCAAGATCGGGCCACATTGGATGATCCTGTGGCCTTTCGATCCGAAGACCTCGGGATTGCCTACCGTGCACAAAGCGACGGGAGCCTGCATCATGTACGCGGGCACACCCTGGGCTCATGTCCATTTGATGGGTGCGCCGTGACTCGCGGCGAAGCGTCCATGTATCGCGATCCGCCTGGTAGGAGATATCCATGCCCACCTACGTGTGTGCCGTCCCGCCAAAATTCCTGAGCGACGACCAGAAGAACCAGATCGCTGCTGCGATCAGCCATCGCCATGGTGAAGCGACAGGTGCTCCGTCTTTCTTCGTTCAAGTCGTCATCGAGGAAAGCTGGTCGGCCAGACGCTACCTGGGCGGTGACCCGGCCGACCACCATATCTGGATTCGCGGAGATATTCGCGCCGGTCGACCACAAGAAGTGCGTGGACGGCTCATGCTCAGCATCATGAAAGACGTCAGCGCTATCGCCAAAGTTCGAGAAGAATCGATCTGGGTCTACCTGTGCAATCTGGAGCCCACGGACATGGTCGAGTATGGGCACGTCTTGCCGCCGCCCGGCAAAGAACAAGAGTGGTTTGAAAGTCTGCCTGCGTCTCTGCAGTCTTATTTGAAAGGGCTCGGGGCGAAGAAGGAGACTTTTCGCCTCTAAACAATCGACCGGCAGTCGGGCTCCTCAGCCTATCTGAAACGAAGCATCAAGGTTTTTTCAAATGCCATACCTCCAGTTGGATACACCGTTTTCGCATTCGATCGACCAGAAGCGGCGCCTCGCCAAGCGCTTGGGTGAAATCTACGCCGGCGTGATGAGTGCGAACGTCAATCGGATAAGCATCGCCATCCGCGAGCTCGGGGAAGGCGGTCTATGGCGATGCGGGTCGGACGAGCCAAGGCCGGCGGCGCTATTGATGTGCGACATCCGACAAGGTCGCCCGAAGGAAACTCGTGCGGAGCTTGCGCGCCAACTGGTGGAGGCATGCATCGAGATCTGCGGACTCAACGAAACCACGATCAACGTCGAATTCACCCAGCACGCGGGCGACGAGATGTACCACACGATGTACGGCGGCCTCAGCGACGACTGGCAGGCAGGCCAGCCCGACACGCTGAACCGACACGCCCCGTAGCATCGATTGTCAATCACACCCACAAATACAAGGCCGGGGTCCGATGAGCTCAATCGGCGCGGCGCCGTTGTGTACGTTCATCCCCTCGTTGCCGGCTGTTGCGGCACGCTCAGCGTCGGCACGTTTCCTGCGGTCATTGAGGTTCCGCACGACATGACGCGATGCGTCACTAGCCTCCTGCTTTCGGGCGGTTTTGCACACTGGCGCGACATCCGGTGTGGCTGTTCTCACACGCTGGCGGAACAATCCCGATGATGGCCGGCCGCATTGACGCGTTCTATGGGAAGCGCGAGAATTTGAGGGAGTTCGCCCCCGAGGGGATCATCGGCGAACTGCGGCGGCTCAATTACGATACGGCCAACGCCACCAGCACGCCGACGAGGCGGCTCTGATCAGGCTCGTACCCGCTTCTCATATCACCTATGGTACCGACTATTTCTATTTTGGCCTGAGCCAGTTCAAGGACTTGGAAAAGGCTGGTCTGTCCGCGGCCGAATTGGAGTCCATTGGGGGCGGCAATGCCAAACGCCTCATTCCGCGACTTCGAAGCTAAAGAGTAAGGGCTGT
This sequence comes from Bradyrhizobium sp. ARR65, assembly GCF_000472385.1. GTDB lineage: Bacteria > Pseudomonadota > Alphaproteobacteria > Rhizobiales > Xanthobacteraceae > Bradyrhizobium. Next base: position 7,718 of record NZ_AWZU01000040.1, on the reverse strand, counting down.
TCCTTTTTCACATGTGTCGATGACGCACAAAGATCTTCCTTTGGCGCGATCTCAATTCGAGAGCAAACCTAAGGTCCTGGCGGTGGTGGGAATGCCAGGATATCGCCCGTATAAGTCTCGACCACCTCACTGAACGGTGTGCCATCCGGCAGCGTCAAGACGGCACGATGTTCGAGCACCGCTTCGGGAATTCGCAGCATTGTCGGGTTTCTGTCTGAGATCGGTGCACCAGTTTCCCATCCCTCGGGAAGAGGCAGCCAGAGCAGTTTTGCCGACAGGGTTCGGCGCCTGAACTTCAAAGCCTGGACCGCCCGGCCGAAAGAGGTTTCGGTCGTGTCGAGCAGCCGGTTCATGTCATCGGTCAGTCGAGCCGGTACATACCAGTTATCTGCCTCCGAGAGGACGTAAGCTCCGCATCGCAGCCGCACCCGGCGATAGCGGACAGCATCGGAAGTACTCACGCCCAGCAGTTGCAGTTGATCCGCCGTCGGCTGCTTGTCAGCGCCCTTCACCCGCTCGGCGATGATGCGCGCAGGCGACGCGATATGATGGGTGTCGCACCATCGTTCGAGAGTGAGGGTCGCGCTATCATGACTCAGCAGGTCCGCGTTCAAGGTCTGCAGCAGAGCGAACGCTTCAAGACGGGTGACGAAACTGTCCGGCCAGGGAATCGCCTGTTTCCTGACGCCGTCATCTGCACTCCCTGGACCGATCGGCCAAAGCAGGACCAAGCAGATTAGAAGGGTTCTTCGCAGGGCAGGCCTCATCTTTAGCTCTAGGGTTGGGTCGGGCGCAAAAGAAATCTACGAAATAGGGATAGTCGGTTCCGTAGGTGATTTGAGACGGGCACGACTTGGTCAGAGCTGCGGTCGTCGGCGCACTGGTCGCGTTGGGCCGGGGCAACATTCAGCGCGGCTGCTCCACCGCTTTGACCGCTTCCGCGCTCGCGCTCAAAGCAGGAGCCTGCGCTGGAAGATGGATGCGCAGGTCGGAAATTTCCTGGATCAGGGCCCGGCCCGCCCCGGCGGTGAGCGTCAAGACGTGACCGCCCCGGGCTTTGCCGGAGGCCAGAAAATGGAAATGCCAGCCGGCCACGTTGACCGAGCTTGTCGCCGCCGGGAAACGGAAGCCGATCAGGGTACCGTCCACCTCGGTGAGTGTATTAACGACCTGCGTTTCCTTAATCACCTCTGCCAGCGGACGATAGGGTGGTATTTGCTTGGGCTCGCTGCGTATCTGAATAGATTGGAATCGACCATCGATGCGAGCCGCAAGGACCCGCGAAGCGCTGTAAGGCAGTGCATTAAGTTCAGCTTGCAGTTGCTCCAGCGATTGTCCGGCGGTAATCGGCATCGATACTTGCGGGTGAAAATCAACCACGACGGCAAATGGGGTCCGCTCCGACCGCGCCACCAAATGGGCGCGACCGTCGGTCGTCCCGCGGTAGACCCGACCATCGAGCACCATCATCTCGCCGTCCACTCCGTTGAAGGTACCCAATCCAAAGTCGCCATGGCGCAGCATCTCATCGACGGTCGTGTCGCCGTCATAGCCGCCGGCGAGCAGGCTGGAGATGGTGCCGACCTGGTATGCTTCTCCAGCACGCGCGGGCAGCGCACCGGCGGTGAGCACGAGGAGTGTCAGCGTGCGCGAAAGGATCATCGGAATGCTCAGTTTTATTGACGTGACCCTGTCCATCATACTGTCTGCTCCTATCGTCTTCGTTTGTGCAAACATGCATCCGATACGTCTCTCAGTGGTTCCGAACTACCGAACCGAAACAGGGTCCTGCTAGTCCGCCGCAACACCGTCGAGCAGCCGGCCGCGACGGATGTCGAGAATGAAACTAGGTCGACAGAGGTCGGATGTGGTGAGCCCAAGGCGCACTTTGACCGGGTACGAGCGCGCACTGTTCCGTTTCCGGCGGGACCAGTCCTCCAGAGCAGGAGCCGCTCACCTGATCGGCGGCAGCAACGCGCGCGTGATGGCTTGTTGCCGGCCAGACCGAGACCCGCCGGGAGGATGGTGCCGCACTGTCCCGCCGAACAAATTCAGACGGGTGCCATTGTACTACTCGATTGCTCGTCGACGTGGGATCGTAAGATCAAGTCCAGCACACGTCTTCTTTACTGGAACTCGCGCATGGCGATGCCCAACTCCAAGATGAATAGCGCGCGTATCCGGTATGCCTGCAAATGTGGAGGCGATGGTGAAACAAAGCTGCGACTTCGTCGGCACTCCGCAATTGAATCTCGAGGAGTGGGCGGCTTTGCTCCGTTCATCGTGCGGAGGCGACCACAAAGTGATCGACCGCAATGCTTTTGCCGGTTGGATGCGCCGAATAAGCGTTTACGGGGTCGCAGCAGCCACCTTCAAGGTTCAGTGCGGGCCTGCGGCCGCGGATCCTGCCGGCAACGCTTACCGGTTCGAGCGGACGCGTCGCGATGTTCGCCTCGCTGACACGGATTGGTACTGTGCATCATTTCAGGTCACTGGCAGGTCAGCAGTGACGCAGAGCGAGCACACCGTGCAGCTCGCTGCGGGAGATATCGGGCTCCTGGATGGGGCGCGGCCCTCGACGCGGTTATCTGAGAGCGGTTCGCAATGGCTGTCTATTTATCTGCCGCGCCAGCCGCTCATCTCCCACTTCGGATTTGAGCCGCAAGCTTGCTTGTACGGACGCGGTGGAACGCTCGCAGCGCGCGTCCTCTGTCAGCTCGTTCTCGACGGCATCGGAGACGATGAGTTCACAGCTGCGCCAGCTGGCCCCCACATGCGACTAGCCGTCTACGATCTACTTGGTGCCCTATTTGCGCCGTCTGATCTGGGGCCTGTCTCTCGCCACGCGGACAGGCTGTTCGCCCGCATCCGCAACGTGATAAAGAATCGTTGTGCCGATCCGGACTTCGGCCCTGCAGAGGTGGCGACCGAAACGGGGATTTCGCTACGCTACGTGCAGAAGCTCTTAACGGCGCGGGGCTGTACGTGCAGCGAACTGATCTATTCCATTCGTTTGGATCGCGCAGCGCGCCTTCTGGAACGGCGTGCGTCGCTCGGCACAGGTCAGCATCTCACCGAAATCGCGTACGCCTGCGGCTTTCGCGACTATGCCCATTTCGCAAGAAGATTCCGAGGTCGGTTTGGCCATGGACCGGGCGCCCACCTGGAAGGAAGCGACGCCATTGGCAACCGGATCGTGCGCTCCCGCGCTGCTGAGCATTCGCCATCCGCTCACAACGTCTAGCGCCTGGGCCGTTGTCAACGCGCAGGCGGCAAAATAGTGCGCGCTAGTACTGGTGAAAGTGCGTCATGGGCTCATGACGGCCAATCTCGACCGGCCACATCAACTGATGATGAAGGCAAGATCAGGAGACCGAGAGATGAGCCAAGCGACCAAGGGTTCCGCGCCGGAAAGGACAACGAGCAGCTTCGAGTCGCCCTTGAAGCTTGACGCATCCTGAACCGGCCCCAAGCGGCGGTGTTCGCCTTCCACGAGCCCATGACTTTCACTGCAACGCACTATCCTTCTGCCAAGACGAATGAAGTCGTCGAAGACCACAAAACGCAAAACCGTAGCAACCGGCGCAAAGCACGGCCCATCAGTTCGATCATCATTTCAGTCGAATACCCTTGCTAACGATATGGTGCCACTCATGTCAGCCAGACGCGTCGAATGGAATGGGGCCAAACATCAGGATGCCGTGGATCTTCTGAAAGGAAAGGGAAGAATGATCGTAACCCAGACCAAGGTCGGATACATCATTATGGTCTCGGATTTCACAGGACTGCAGCGAAAATTCGCAGCAAAGCAACGAGCGCTCAACAAACCAGGTGTCGTTCTCTGCAGCTCCATTGGTCAACTGCATGATTTGGCCGAACTCAATGATGAAATTCAAGCTGGCGGTACAAGCTGCTTTGTCATTAAATTTGGCGTGCCTTCCGAGATCATCGCCCGCGAGCTGTGGCATCAGCATGACAAGATAGCCTTCGCGAGCTCTGCGAATCCCTTGGGAAAGGGCAACTCCGGCCGCGTTGACCGCATTGGAGGGCGCATCAACAACGAGGCTGATCTCGTGATCGCCGCAGACGACTACGTTCGCGAAATTCAACCAGGTGCGAGTGAGAAGACCCGCTACGAACAAGGGGTCATGGTTCCAATGGTCGATGCCGACGGCAGGCTGATTCCAGAGCAAAGAGGCGAACGCTCAATTCAACCGGGACCAGTTGTCATAAGGGTCTCGATATCGAGCGGATTTTGCGGCTGCTATCAACAATCTATTCTAGCACACATGGAGGTCTGGGAAGCGAGTGCGGCATGGGCGGTGAACGGATGAGCTGAAATCGACCGAAGGGCGTTGTAAGGTCCGATTGATCCGCTGCTATCAGCGCTGTTCCTCTGTACATTGGAGCGGGAATAGAGGCTCTTCAGTTGGGGTTAAGGATGTAGCGGTCCACTGACTTGAACCCTCGACGGCTCGCAGGCAACTCGCCAACCAGCCATCGCGCCACGTTTTTGTGCGTTTGGACTCCCAAAGGATCATGCCGGCGGTCTGGCCGATCGAACCATTGACTTGCCGAACAACATCGGCGCCCAGTTCGCATTTGCCGACAGGTCCGACCAGGTCGGTCGGAAAGCGTCCACGCAACAACACTTCGAGCTCGAGCTCAAGCACTTGCCCTGTGGCTGCTGGGACCCTTGCTCAGCCTTGCGCTTCAATTCCTCTATCGTGCGGCCCATCGACTCAATCGTTTGGTCTTTTTCGGCACCACGCAGCCGGGCGGCTTCATCAGCTTCCTGCCGGGCTTTGATCTGAATGGTTCGCGGCCATGACCTGATATCTCCGTACGCCGCGGCTTTGTAGAACGTGTTCTTGGCGAAATCTCCATCGATTTCACCGCCATCCGCGGCTCAACTCGCCGCGACCCCTGATAAGGTCAAAGCTCAGAGACGCGTTTACGCGCGACGCGATTTAGCAACATCGACGATCTCAGTTTGCAGCCGGAGAGCGAGCTATTGAATAGGCGTGATTTTGACGCCTGTCACAAGCTTCCTCAGTATGACATCTCGCTGTGATGTCAAGCTCCAGGACAGCATTATCACGGTTGAAGGAGCCAGCCAAAAAGCCAGTGGCAAAGCTGACGCGCGATCCCATGTTCTCCTTGCGCAATAGTTGACGAACATGAAATTCGCATTGCTTGGCACCGGCGCTGCTATTGCGGCAGCGTTCGTAACCCCCGCGACGGCGCAAGCCGTTACCTCGAACCCCGGCTATTGCGCGCAACACTACCCCAACGCAAATTGGCAAAATCTGGGAGCGGGTAATCCGTACACCAACGGCGGCTACTGTGGTAATGATTGGCGGAACGGCTACGCGTCTATGGACCATCATGGGTATCATCGCTATCGACGGCACCGCTGACGCTATAAAGCAAGCGGCCCTGCTGGCTGAAAGGACTACACGTCGTGGTTCCGGTGCAGATCGAGGTCACCGGCCATGAAAGCGTTGGCGTGCGGAATTAGGCTGACTGGCTAGGGGAAATTCGATGACGACCCTCTTTCCGGTGCGGAAGGCGTGTCCAGCGTGCGGCAAGTCGATGGTCGCGAGGCCCGACGCCGCTGCCGAGGGACGGCAGCGCTATCTCTGCACCAATTGCGACGAGGACCCGCTGAACGACCCGGGAGCCCGCAAGTGGGTGGACGGCCCGCTGCGTCCTCCGGCGAAATGATCGACCGGCTGGCGCAGCGGCTGCGAGGTCGGCTTGACCCGCGTCGAGATTCCCTAAGCTCGCAGAATGGTCGGGCTGCTCTGTTTAGAGCTGGCCGTCGTCACCTCGCCATTCAAGTCGAAGTTGCGGCTTGAAGCTGAGAACGCAGTGCTTCGTCATCAGTTAATTGTCTTGAGGCGCAGCCTGCATGGTCGCGTTCGGCTCGCGAACCATGAGCGCTGGTTCTTCATTCAGCTGTATCGCTGGCATCTATCAACCCTGCAGGGTCTCAAAATCATCCGACCCGAGACGCTTGTGCGGTGGCATCGGGCCGGCATTCGCTGCTACTGGCGTTGGAAGTCACGCTCATTGGGAGGGCGGCCGCAGATCGAAACGGTGCTCCGTGTGAATCGGCGCGGATGGAATGACCCCGTTCGGATCAATGATATCACTGGCTTATCGCGCCAATCGGCGTCGGGACCCCACGCCGATTCACACCAGCTGTTACCGGACCAGCAGCAGATCGTGCTTCAGGAAGCTCAACGGCTATTACGAAGCAGCAGGCCGAGTAGGGCGAGCCTGCATGAAGCGCCGGCGTCGACTGAGGAAGCGCAACCGCCACGGCTGGCGACACATGCCTGCCGGTTCAGGAGGTAGCCGGCTCTCAACTAGAGCGTGTACTCATAAAATCGAGCCTATTGAGCAGGGCATGCTCAAGGTCCGCTTTGGCCCGACAGCGGCGCTAAAGCAGACGTGGCGCCGCTTCGCAGTTGGGCCAACAACGGACTCCTGCACAGCAGCAAAGAAGTCCGCCCGCGGTTAAATGGTCGAGCGGCGAAGATGCGCAAGTATAGCCACGATCACCACGCCGAGGAGGAGCATTATTGGGCCTATGATCAGCTCGGTCGTCATCGGCGCGGCCTCACTCCGTAGCTCTCCTGCCAGAAGGCCAAATCACGTTCCGACTATCGGATTTCGGTCGTGTCGTTCGACTTCGGCCCGCCGTGATAACGATACTCGTTTGGCTTGGCCGCCGACGTTGGTGCGGCGAGATCGAAGGCTTGGCTGAAGGCATGCGCCGCGCGATGGCGGGGCGCGACGTTTGGAGTGCTTGCAACGGCCGCACTCGAAAGAGCAACGAGCATGGCCGACGCGGCGAGGGTGATTTTACTTGTCATCGCATTGTTTCCTTGGCTATAGAGCCACCAGCCGAACGCAAGTACGTATCGCGGCATAGGAATGCGAGTCTGGTTTTTGCCTTACCTTATAGGCGCAGCGTAAAGCCGGAGCGTTACTGCGAGATCACGCAAACAGCGCCGCGCCAGCTCCGTGAACCTCACGTAGGTGCCGCTCTCGTGCATCCAGAGCCAGCCCTTGGCGGCGGCAAACTCAAGGCCGGCCTTGTATTCGGACGGTGTGCGCCCCTGATCGCAGGGACCGTTAAGAACGGCCAGTTGATCTTCGATATGAATCCGGCCGTCCTGGACGGCCTCAACGCTGTTGGCGATTTCGAGGAGCTTGCGCGCGGCGGCGTCGGGATCGGCGAAGGGGCGATCGACAAGGAACTTCATGCTCCGGCCGTATCTGCTTCGCCCACCGCACGCAATAGGGCGCACACCAGCTTGGCCTTCGCACGCAATATCCCCTGCACACCGGAAAGGGACATAAGCGTTACTTCCGGGGTGGGTCGTGTGTCACGAGCATCGCCATGAGTACCGGCGATGCGGAACTGTACGAGAGATGAAGGAGGGCCCTTCGGGTTCGGCAATCAGGTGCTGATCTCAAGCCACCGCAAGCTGCTGCGGTCAAAAGCCGTGGTGGTGAGCGTTGCGGAAACGCCGGGACGAGATTCCGGCAGGCACGGTCGAGAGAGGCGAGCGCAAGCGAACCGCTGCAGAAGTGTCGAAAGCGGATTAGGCGATGTCAGAACCGGGGGGTGACCCTTCCTCCGGGATCAGCTCGGGGGATGCCTGAGACTGCCCGAGCGACATCCGGCATGTAGGCGGCGCGAA
>NZ_AWZU01000039.1 GCF_000472385.1 Bradyrhizobium sp. ARR65 | reverse complement strand
CGAGGGGCTGAGCTTCAAAAAAAACGCTTCATCCAGCCGAACAGGATCGCCCCGACATCGCCCGTAAACGGACACGCTGGAAAGCCCATCAAGGCAGGATTGACGCTTCGCGCCTGGTGTTTATCGACNAGACCTGGATCAAGACCAATATGGCGCCGCTCCGCGGCTGGGGACCATGTGGGCAGCGTCTCGAAGCATCGGCGCCTTTCGGCCATTGGAAGACCATGACCTTCATCGCGGCGCTGCGCNACGACCGGATCAGCGCGCCATGGATCATCGACGGCCCCATCAATGGCGAGCTCTTCACCCTCTATGTCGAGAAGGTGTTGGCACCCACGCTGGCAAAGGGCGAACTCGTCATTCTGGATAACCTCGGCAGTCACAAGGGCAAGCAGGCCCGCAACGCTATCCGCGCCAAGGGGGCGCATCTGCTCTTCCTGCCGCCCTACAGCCCTGATCTCAATCCGATCGAGCAGGTCTTCGCCAAACTCAAACACCTGGTCCGAGCCGCAGAGCCTCGCGACGTCGAGGCAACCTGGCGCAAGGTTGGCGAACTCCTGGATCTCTTCTCTAAGGAGGAGTGTGCCAACTATCCCAAAAACTCAGGCTATGTTTCCGTATAAAAACATCATGCTCTAGCCAAAACGATCCCGATCGTTTGTCCGTTTCTCGCGAACCCGACTGATCTCGGCTTGATTCCAAGCATGTCCTGACCAGGTGGTAACGTCACCGGATTGATGTCCCGCATCGATGACCTCGCCGGGAAGCAGATCGAATTGCAACGTTGGGTTTAGTCTGGGCAGGCTTAGTCGTAGACGTCGGCCCCCGCCCTGTCGAAAGGGGCCGATTGTGATTTGGTCTTTGAGGTCCGCCTGTTTGTGTCGGCCGGTACTTGGGGCGTCCTCTCGTAGCCGGCCGCACGACGCCCTTCGTCCAGGTTCCGCGGATTATCGCGCTCGCGGCGAAGTATCGTTTGCCGGCAAATTACTTGCTTCGGCAGTACGCCAAATGGCGGACTGTCGGTATACGGCGCCGCCGGGATGAGGAGGTTGCTTAGAAGCGACAACCGGTAACAGCTAGCCCACCCGTCGTCTTTGGTTCGAGGATCGAGCGATCAGAAAGTGCTCTGGTTTCTTTCCCGCCTTGAGCTGGGCCTTGAACCAACGCGGCTGCTTGCCACGGCCAGACCAAGTTTCGGCCGGATTTTTCGGATTCTGATACTTCGGAAGCACCTTCGGATATGGGCGACGCTCGCGAGCCAGTCCGATAACGTTAGTCGTAGTCTCGATCTTGCGCAGGCGTTCCTCGAGCCTGGCCTTCTCTTCCGATATCCTGTGAGCCAACAACGACGATACCTGCTCGTGAAGCTTCCAGAGCTCATCGATCGACATAGATTTGAAGTCCTTGGCTTCCACGAAAAACCCCTCTGTTCTGCGGAAACAGCCATGGCGCTCACCACAGCGCATAATATGTTACAACATCGCTAACACGTAGTGCTTCGCCCAAGAGGCTTCGTTGCGCTATATTCGTCTCAGAACCGGCTTCGAACTTCTTTCCGCCTGCGCAAATGTAAGATTCTGCCTTCAGGCGCTCCAGCTCTAAATCTTTGATATTCTTCAAAAGTGCAGGTGAGTTCCTGGTTTCAGGCGCGTAAATGAACTCGCCCCGCCGCAAATTTGACCAACATTGGCAAGCACGCAGGCAAAAGCAAAAGAACCGGAAGATCGCAGCCCGACACCCCGCTCGTCACATAAGTCCGCAAGGGACAGGCGAAAACTCCAAGAACCGAATGTTGTTCCTGAGGCCGCGCGTTCAGTAGCCAAATGGGAGCCTTAAGCTTTGATACTGCGCCTCGTGCCGGCTCGCATTGGCCATCCAAACCGGAGCTATTGACGGACCAACCTCAAGCCCCTTCGACGAGGAGTAGCCTTTGTGTGCACGGTGGGACCGCACGCTCTTGGCCAATTCCTCTCATCTCCGCAGCTCGCAATTTGCTTCGCAGTGTCTCGACTTTCGTTAATCGTTCGATGAGCTCGTCAAGCGTTTGGCGCAGAATACCTGAACGGCTGAAAATCTCTTCGCGACTATTCACCGGCCTACCCTCACTGAATAAAAATAATGGGAAATCCCAGATCCGGAGATGGATCCCGGGCCTGAGTTTAGACCACCAAAATCATCCAACTTCGAGTTATAAAGAGAAGGTCGTTAGAATACGGAATAAGTAGTAAGTGTGCTCCTCGCTCGGCGCAGCAAGTAAATGGCCTCATCGAGCCATTTTGCTCTCCTGCAGTGCAGTCGCACGTTGCCAAAGCAACAACCAAATCGCTCGCCAACGTGTGGCAGAAGAACAGTTCGGGTAAAATTCTTTACTTTACCCGATCATTCTACTTACGTGGTCAATGCCGGGCCGCTTAGGGCATTGCTGAAATCCATAGAACCACACCTGCTTTGCGGCACTGGCGATCAATCCGTCCTGATCGATGGCGTGACAAAGATTGCTACATTGCGAGATAGCGCCGGCGGATATCTTCATTCCGGGCAAGACCTGTCGTATCCTCGCGATGTACAACCTTTCCTTTATCGATGACGACCGCCTGCTCGGCGATCCGTAAGCAGAAATGCATGTTCTGCTCGGCGAGCAGGATCGTGGCGCCACCCGCTCCTAGCTCCCGCAATAAGTTGCCGATGGTGGCGACCACGATCGGGGCCAGCCCTTCGCTCGGCTCGTCGAGCAACAGGACCAGAGGATTGCCCATCAAGGCACGCGCGATCACCAAGAGTTGTTGCTCGCCGCCGGACAGGCGGCCCGCCTGGCGTGACCGCAGGTTTGTGAGCAGCGGGAAAGTTTCCCAGATGCGCGGCAGGGTCCAGTCTCGCCGTCCGTCGGGACCGCTCTTTGCCGCGATCAGGAGATTGTCCTGCACGCTGTGCTCCGGAAACACCTGCCGATCCTCAGGTACATAGGCGAGGCCGAGCCGGGCGCGCGCATACGGCGGCGCTCGGGTGATGTCGCGGCCGGCAAAGAAGATATGGCCGCTCATGGCCGGCACTATTCCCGCGAGCGTCTTCATGGTCGTGCTCTTGCCCGCGCCGTTACGCCCGAGCAGTGCCAGCGTGCGCTTTTCCTGAAGGGCGAGATCGAGATCAAACAGGATCTGGCTGGCGCCATAAAAGGCGCTCAATCCTTCAGCGCGCAAGAGGTCGGTCATGCCGCGTGTACTTCTGTGCCGAGATATGAATCGATCACCGCCCGGTTGTTGCGGATCTCGTCCGGCGTGCCTTCGGCAAGGACACGGCCGTAGCATAGCACGCGAATTGTGCTCGCGACCTGGAACACGATATCCATGTCGTGCTCAATGAAGACCAGCGTGAGCTTGCGCTGTCCCCACAGAGCGCGGACACGCTCGATCATGCGCCAGCGCTCCTCCGGGCCCATGCCGGCCGTCGGCTCGTCGAGCAGAAGCACCTTGGGTTCGAGCGCAAGCGCAATCGCGATATCGAGCAGCTTTTGGTCGCCGTGGGAGAGGATCGCGGCCTCGACGTTGGCGACGTGCGTCAGGCCCACCAACTCCATCACCTCGCCAGCGCGCTCGCGTATGCCAGGTGGCGGAAAGCGGCGGGAGATACTGCTCCACTGACCGACATGGGCCGTGACGGCGGCCATCAGATTCTCCGCCACCGTCATGGTCGGAAAGCAGCTTGCCACCTGAAAGGCCCTCCCGATGCCGAGGCGCATCCGTTCGGTCTTGGAGAGACGGATGATGTCCTGATCGTCAAGCAGCACCTGGCCGGCATCTGCCGGGAACGCGCCGCAGATCAGGTTGAAGAACGTGCTCTTACCGGCGCCGTTTGGACCGATGATCGCCGAAAGCGACCCCGACGAGAAGGCCAGCGACACATCATCGATTGCGCGTAGGCCACCGAACGCCTTGGTGAGATTTCTAATTTCGAGCTTCATCGCAAACGTCCGGGCCAGGCCAGTCTGATAAAGTCGAGCACGCCACGGCGAAAGCCGAGGGCGAAGGCGAGGATCACACTCCCCAGAACCAGCCCATGATATTCAGTGAAGCGGGTCACAACATCGTTCAGCGCGAGCAGAATCGTCGCCCCCAGGACAGGTCCAAGGAAGCTACTAATGCCGCCTAGCATGACAGCAAAGATCGCCTGGCCGGAATTCGGCCAATCAGCCAGTTCTGGATAGGCGCCCGAGACGAAGAGCGCAGCCAGCACGCCCCCCAGACCCGCGAAGGCGCCGGCGACCGTGAAAGCAAAGAGCCGTGCTCGCCACAGAACGATGCCCAGGAAGCTTGCGCGGTGCTCGTTGTCGCGGATCATACGCAGCGTCTGGCCAAACGGGCTCACCGAGATGTGGCGCAGCGTCAGCAGGCCGAGCACCGTCACCACCGCGCAAAATTGGTAAAGGTGAAGCTGCGAGGCGAGCTCGAAACCGAAGATTTCACGGCGCGGAATGCCGCCGCGCAAGCCCTGGTCGCCGCCGGTGAGGCTCTGCCAGGAGATGATGATGCTATAGAACAGCATCTGCACCGCCAGCGTGATGAAGGCGAAGTAGTCGGTGCCGAGCCGCACACAGATTGCGCCGACGCAGAGCGCGGCAAAGGTCGTGATCAGCACTGCGAGCACGGCGGCGATGGGCAGCGAGACGTCCGTCATCTGCATCATCAATGCGAAGGCGTAGGCGCCAAAACCATAGAACATGCCGTGGCCGAACGAAACCATGCCCGTGTTGCCGACCAGCAGGTTGAGCGAGGTCGCAAACAGCGCCATGGCGCTCAAGCGGATGACGAAATCCTCAAAAGCGGGGCTGCGATGGAGGAGCGGGATCGCCAGCACGACGATGAGGGCAAAGACGGCGATAGCGACATCGCGCAGCGCTGGGCCGACTTTCATGTGCTGCGCCCGAACAGGCCCTGCGGGCGCAGGAGCAGGATGGCGATCATTACAACGTAGATCAGTCCATCCGTGAACTGGGGGAAACCGATTGTGCCGAAGCCGCGAACCAATCCGATCAAGAGCGCAGAGACCAAAGCTCCCGTAATCGAGCCCATACCGCCGATCACGGTGACGATGAAGCTCTCGATGAGGACCGAGAAGCCCATGCCGGGCGACAACGAGCGAACGGGCGCCGCGAGCGCGCCGGCCAGCCCCGCCAGTCCGCCGCCGACTGCGAAGACGATCGCGAAAAGCAGCGTCGTGTTGACCCCTAGCACTGAAACCATCTGGGGATTGATCGCGGCGGCTCGCACCGTCTTGCCGAGCCGTGTCATCGAGAGGCCGAGGCCAAGCACGATCGCGATCAGGCCAGCGATACCGATCAACACGGCGTAAAAGGGCGGCACGACCCCGCCCGCGATAAAGAGCGGCGGCACCTGGAAGGCCGGCGGCATTCCCATCGCGTGGAACTCGGGCCCCCAGACGATCTTCACGAGGTCGTCAAAGATCAAAACAACGGCGTAACAGACCAGCAGCTGCATCAGCACGTTCGAGCCATAGACGCGGCTGATCAGGGCGCGTTCGAACACAACCCCGAACAGCGCCATCGAGAGCGCTCCCGACAGTACCGCAAGCGCGTAGCTGTCGGTTGCGCCGAGCGCGGTGTAGGCGACGTAGCCGCCAAGCATGTAGAAGGTGCCGTGAGCGAAATTAACGATCTTCAACACACCGAAAATCAACGTCACGCCCGCAGCAACAAGGAACAGCAACATGCCCACAATCAGCCCGCTGGTGGTCTGGGTGACCACGCAGGCAGGCGTTGTGAGGCAGGCGCCGAGCGCGTCAATGTCCATCGAAACTCAGATATACTTCTGCTGCTTTTTCCAGTCCGTCTCGAGCTCGATGATCTTGCCCCAATCGGCGGCCTTCACATCGACGATGAACGGCTCCTTCGGCGTGGTCTGGCCCCAGCCAATGGCGTAGCCGATCGTCGTATGGTCATCGCGCATGGTGATTGTACCGTCGACGCCGAATGGCGTGTTAATCTTCATGCCCGTGAGCGCCGCGGCCAGCGCCTTGCCGTCAAGCGAGTTGGCCTTCTTGATGGCCGCCTCATAGAACTGCATCGCCACCGTGTTTTGCCACGACCAGTTGGTCGGCCGCTCGTTCCACCTCTTGAGGTAGGCTTGGCCCCATTCCTTATTGGCGGGCGTATTCGGGAAGGTCTCGAGATAGCGCGTCGCCGACTGAATGCCGGCTGGCAAATTCTTGATGGCGGCCAGCACGGGATAGTCGACGTTCGGCGTCGCGACCGCTATCTGCGAAAACAGCGCATAGATGTTGCCCTGATTCACAAACGCCGAAAGATCGCCGGCATAGAGAAGCGTAAACAGAGCCTGCGGCTTGGCCTGAATCAACTTGGTGATGACTTCGGTGAAGTCGGGCTGGCCGAGCTTGGGCCAGGCCTCAGTGATGACCTCGACATCCGGCTTGAATTGCTTGAAGAACTGCAGGTATTGCGCGGTGGTGTCGCGACCGTAGGCGTAGTCCGGCGAGCAGGTCGCCCACTTGTTGAGTTTCTTGGCATTCGCGTATTCGGAAAGATAGGCGCTGCCGGCGACCGCGTCGTGCACGCCCTGGCGCGCGACGCGGAAGGCGGTGGGCACGCGGATCTTTGGATCGGCCGTCAGCGAGGAAGTTTCGCTGTTCGTGTGGATGCAGGCGACGCCCAGGTCGCGTACGACCTCCTGGACCGCAAAGGCGCCAGACGATGCCTCAGCATCGATCAAAAGCTCGCAACCCGTGCTGTTCACCAACTCGCGCGTCAGGCGGGCGGCCTCCTGGGGCTGCCCCTTTGAGTCACGGAAGACGAATTCGATCGGCCGACCGAGCAAGCCGCCGGCGGCATTGATACGATCCTGCTCCATCATGAGCGCGTTGCGCGAGGAGGTACCAAGCAGTGCGATCGGTCCTGACAGGATGCTCTGCATTCCCACGCGCAACGTATTGGCCTGTGCCCTGGCCACCCAAGGGGCGGCTAGCAGGCTAGCCGCGCTGCCGCCTAACATAGTGCGACGCGTAATGAGTCCGCTCATTGGCTGCACCTCCCCATGAACCCGTCATCGTGGTCCGGTTTGACACAACCGGCTTTTTTTCAGGCCACCAACTTTAGAGCTATGAGCGCTTGCTGATCAAGCTGGCATTTGCTGCGGTTATCAAAGCCTGTGTTGGCAGCGAGCAGCATGCGGGAGCTATGGCGTAAGCGAGCAGCCGATCGTTCAGCTCGAGGGCATCAGCATCTTCGACGATACGAGCCAATTCTGCTCGCGGCTGCCCCTCTGACCGCGGCAGAACACGACTATGGCCTGCTCGGCCGCAACGGTGCCGAGGCGCCGAAGGTGAGGGTTGGCCGGATCGATCCTCACCTTGCTGCCATGCAGCAGACGCGCGGACGCAATTTCGTCGGGTGGATGTGCCGGGATGTGCACAAGCGCCACATTTTCGTGGTATGAAGCGCTTGTCCAAAAATACGTCATAACAGGGAGGACGACATGCTGCTGCGTAGTGCGAGGGTCCTTGGCTTATTGACCGTAGGACTAATTCTGACTGCTGCCGGGGCGATGGCGGCCGAAGCTCCGAAAGAGATGAAGCTTTATGTATTCAGCTCCGGGGCGCTGAACCTGGACAAGTCGATCATCCAAAACGGCGCCAGCGGCAAGGTCCAGATCCCCGTCGGCTTCTTCCTAATCCGCCATCCCAAGGGAGACGTGCTGTTCGACTGCGGCAACAACGACAAGATCATCACCAATCCGGACTACTGGGGGCCGTTTGTGAAGGCGCTCGATCCGGGTCGCTCGCCGGACATCGCCATCGATACCCAGCTCGGCAAGATCAACGTCAAGCCTTCCGACATCAAATATGTCGTGCTCGGTCATTTCCACGTCGATCATGCCGGCAACATCGGTAAGTTCCTGGATTCGACCTTTGTGTACCAGCGCGACGAGATCCGAAATGCGTTCTGGCCGGCGCCGGGCTATGCCACTTTCTTCATCACCGATGATTTCTCCATGCTGCGCAACAGCGTGGGCGGCCCGATGCCAAGCAAATACAAGACCATTGAGCTCGACGGCGACCTCGACCTGTTCGGTGACAACAGCATCTATATCCATCGAACGGTGTCGCACACCCCTGGTAGCCAGATCATGGTGGTGCGGCTGCCGAAGACCGGAACGGTCGTGCTCACCAGTGACGCCGTCTATCTGCAGGAGAATCTCGACAAGAACATCCTGCCGAGCATCGGCAGCGTCTATGATCCCGTGGGCATGCTCGATGCCTATGCCTGGGTCAAGCGGGTACACGACACCGAGGGGGGCGACATCATCTTCGCGCACGATCCGGACGTGTACAAGGCGCACAAGCATTCGCCTGAATATTACGAGTGATCGAACGATACGATCGCGCCTGCGAGCGGGTTCATGTCCCGCGCCTTGCGCGCGGGATTATATTCGCGAACCAGCTCAGGCGCGATCGCTGGCGCAACTAGGTGTTTTGAGCCAATGTCTCCTCTCGTGCTGGCGCAGCATGTTACCAAATGGTACGGCCCGCGCCGTGCCGTAACCGATGTCTCTTTTGCGATCGATCAAGGCGAAATCGTTGGCCTGCTTGGGCCCAACGGGTCGGGAAAGAGCACAATTTTCCGCATGCTCACCGGTTACCTCGTGCCGACGTCCGGCCGTATCGAGATCGCCGGCCATGACGTCGTGGCCGCTTCGCTGGCGGTTCGGCGCGTCATCAGCTATGTGCCCGAAGACGCGCCGATCTACGACTATATGAGGGTCGGCGAATTTCTTCATTTTATGGCCAATCTCAAGGGGTTGCGGGGCGCCGCGGCAAAGGTCGCGGTGGACACCGCGGCCGAGCGGCTCGATCTCACCCGCGTCATGATGCTGCTGGGCGCAAAACTCTCCCGCGGCTTCCGCCAGCGCGTCTCCATCGCGCAAGCGCTGCTGGGAAATCCGCAAGTGCTGGTGCTGGACGAGCCGACCAGCGGGCTCGATCCGCACCAGGTGATTGCCGTCCGCGATCTCATTCAATCGCTTTCGGGAAGCCACACCGTGCTTATCGCCTCGCACATCCTCTCCGAGATCGAAAAGATCGCTTCGCGAGTCATGATCCTGCTCGATGGCACGCTCCTGTCCGCCGACGCCTTGAAGGAGAAAGCCGAACAGATAACGGTGCGGCTTGCGGCAACTGCTCCGGAAGCAGATGTCCGAGGCGTCGTCTCCGCCATCGCCGGCGTCCGCGGCATCGCCGTCGAACCGAACGCCGGCGCAGGAACGATGCATTATCTGATTAGGGCCGAGCCGCGTGCGTCCCTTACCGCCGACATCCTGGCCGCGCTGGTCAAAGCCGGGCTCCCCGTCTCGGAGCTGACCGAAAGCCGTCCGGATCTCGAGCGCGTGTTTCTCGACCTAACGCGGCGGTCCTCGAGGCTGGCCCAATGAGAAGTTTTGCGGTCCTCTTGCGCAAGGAGGAGATGGCGCTGTTTTCCTCCCCGATCGCCTACGCGGTAATGACCGTCTTCCTGCTCATCATGGGCTACAGCTTCACGCTCACATTGTTCATCAGCCATCAGCCCAGCATGGTGCACGTCTTCTTTCAGATGTTCGTGCTGTTTATGCTGACTACGCCGCTGATCACCATGCGGCTCCTGGCGGAGGAGCAAAAGCTGCGGACCATAGAAGTGTTGCTCACCTCGCCGATCTCTGAGGCCGCGATCGTGCTGGCCAAATATGTGGCGAGCATGAGCCTCGTCATCCTCATGCTGCTCCTCTCCAGCTGTTACGCGGCGGTGCTGGCCTGGTTCGGCGATCCGGATTTCGGGCCCATCTATAGCGGCTATCTTGGCCTGCTGTTGTTTGGTTCAGCTCTGGTGGGAACTGGCCTGTTGGCATCGGCACTCACGGGCAACCAGGTGATCGCGGCGCTGATCTCGCTTAGTATCTTCCTGCTCCTGTGGATTGTCGATAATTTCGGCTGGCTGCTGCCAAGCCCGGCGGACACGCTGGTGGTGAACCTGTCCCTCGCGGTGCACTTCCGCCCCTTTGCGGTAGGCGCTATCTACCTCTCAGACGTTGGCTTCTTTCTCAGTGTCACGCTGTTGACGCTGTTGTTGACCGTGCGGGCGCTGGCGCGGCGCTAGGAGAGACGAATGTCGCGGCTTACCCGATCCGATCTGCTCGTCGCCGCACCTATCATCGCCGCGATCCTGTTCGGTGCGCTAGGCTTTGCAGGATTTAGCGACAGGGCCTCGAACACCCTGTTCTTCGCAGCTTGGTCGCTTACTCTGCTGACGCTGTTCGCACTGGCAGTCCGCCTGCCGCTGCGCAGTCGCGGATCGCGCCGGACGGCCTGGGCCGCCAACGCGCTGATTGTTTGCAGTGCGCTGGGTGTGATCATTGCCGCCAACGTCGCGCTCTATCGCCATGATGTGCATTTCGATGCAACCCGTGAAGGACTGAACACTCCTCCGCAGCAGCTCACCGACGTTGTCGACGGGCTGCGGTCCCCGCTTGCGCTGACCTATTTTTACAACGCCAGCGACCCCAACGCGCTTGCTGTACGGGACATGATCGAGATCGCGGCACGCAACCGTCCACTGCTGGCGTTCCGTGCCATTGATCTCGACAAGGAGCCCGGGCTTGCGCGCGACATCGGCGTGCATTCCTACAATACGGCGGTGTTGCAGGCCGGTGACCGCAAAGTACTCGTGGAAAACGTCACCGATGCCGCGCGCCTCGGCTACGCCGCGCTGCGCGTTCTTCGAAAGCGCGCCGAGACGATCTGCTTCTTGACCGGCCATGGCGAGACATTCCGTCCGATGCCGGGCCATTACCATTTCAGTCACGTCGAGACGCTGAGAGGCCATGATACTCCGGGCGCCGGGGACGTGCTGGTCGCCGAGCCCGAGCAACTCGACCGACTTCAGCTGGCGCTCAACGAGATTGGTTTCGAGATGCGCCCCCTCCTCCTGGCGACGGCAAGCGCAGTTCCGAACGATTGCACCGTGATTGCCGAGATCGGTCCACGAACCGCGCTGACGGCGGGCGAAACGGATCTGCTGGCCGAGTATCTCAAGAATGGCGGACGGCTCGAGATCTTGATCGATCCGCAGTTTCCCCTCGGGGCCGACCTGCAAAGTCGTCTGCTGACGCCGCTCGGCTTGTCGAGCGAACCAGCCATCATCATCGATCCACTGAATCACTTTCGTACGGATCCGGACAAGGTTGCGGTCCCCTATTATCCTCCGCATCCGATTACAGCCCGTCTCGCGCTCACGGTGTTTGCACAGGCGCGGCCGATCCGCCTCGATCAGCCACCGACGTCGGTGAGGGCCAGTGTCCTTGCCACCAGCAGCCAGGACAGCTACTTGCGACCGCCTTCGGCTGCCGCTGGCATCACAGTCGCAGCCGGGGGGCTGACCACCGAGGTCGAACATGGCGCCCAGGCGCTCGCGGTGGCGGTTGAAGGTACCTATCCCGGAGCCTCGCCTGACAAGCATTTTCGGCTCGTAATATCGGGCACCAGCAAGTTCACGACCAACGAATACTTCTCCTATGTCTCCAATGGCGAGCTGTCGGTCGCCATCATGCGCTGGCTTGCCGAGGAGGACGGATCCCCGAATCTCGCACCGCGGACCTACAACTTGCCCGAAATCGTGCTGACGAGTACCCAGATGCGGGACACCTTTATTGGCCTCGAAATATTGCTGCCGCTCAGCACGGCGCTTTTTGGCGTCGCGATGTGGTGGAGGCGCCGTTGAGGGGCTCGGCGATATCCGGGGCTGCGCGATGGAAAACATCGCTCGCTATCACCGTGCTGCTGGCGCTTCTCCTTGCCCTAGTTTTTTCCGGGCAATGGCCGGGGTTGCACAGCAAGCTGCCGTCCTCGCCCAAAGGCCTCCTCGCGATCTCACCGAACGAGATTGAACGCATCGACATGCGCTCGGGCGCCGACAGCGTCGCGTTGCGGCATCAGCCGCCCGGATGGACGATCGAGAGCGTGGACAGCATAGCGCGCGCTGAGCTTATCTCCCACGTCGATACGGCCCTGAAGTTCCTTAGTATCAGCGAACCGTCACGCGAGATTCCCGCGGGCGAACTCGCTGCCGAGAGCTTTGCGGTGTTCGGGCTCGATCCGCCATCCGAGGTTGCCGTGCTCGAAACCCATTCTGGCATCGCGGCAACAGTGAACTTTGGGACGACAAATCCGGCAGGCACGTCGCACTACGTGAGGCTAGGCGGCGCGCCAACCGTCTATCTGATGCCGCGCCATGTGGCCGAAGAGTGGCGGCTAGTGTTCGACATGGCACGACGGCTGCGCGGAAAGACGAGCTCTGTTGTTATGAGCCGCGGCGCAGACCTGCTGTTGCCGGTCTCGATGGCGCAGGTGTGGGCCGTCGAGATCGTTGCGAGCGGAAAGCTCACGCGTTTCGAGCGGGACGCGGCGGGAACATGGTTCAGGCATATCGGTCAGCACACTCACACCGCCGGTGGCGATGTTCATGTCGCCGACCCTACCCAGGCAACGATCATCGATGCCGCTTTCCGCGCTTTCGATGCGGCGGTCGCGGAGGCGCGCGTCGCGCCTGGCGAGGCGCCGCATCTTGCCCAGTACGGTCTCGCTTTGCCTACATTGATCGTACTGTTTTACGCACGCGACAGCTCAACACCATTGGCCCGCCTCGAATTCGGGGCCCCTGCCGACAGGCTCAATCGCTATGCCCGATTGGCACCGGACGGGGCGGTCGTCACAGTTGCGGAGTTTGAGCCCCGGCGCATGACCGAGCTCCTCAAAGCAGTCGGAGCAGGCTCGTGAGGCTGCGGCGCCGCCTGGTAGCAGGCGCGATAGTATTTGGCGCCATGCTCGCAGCACAGGCGCATCAGGTCAACCTCTCGACCGCGCGCGTGACATTGAGCGTGGATCGTAGCGTTACGATTGAGCTCGGGCTCAAGGGCAGCGACGCCGACCGCCTTGCCAGTACCGGAATCTTCGATGCGCAACGCGACCGAGTCGAGCCGGCGCTGGTTAAGGCGTCGGCCGCACGGATCATCGCCTACGTCACTGCGCATATCGCCGTGACCGGGGCCGGCGGCAGAGCTTGCGTCCCCGGCACGCCCGCGCTCGTACCCGATGGGGACGGGGTGATCTTTCGCAACCGCTTCTCGTGCCGGGATGTCGGCGGCGATATCGTTTATCGCTCGACGGTGCTGACCGACACCGATCCCGCCGCACGCCAGGTGGTGCTGATCGGCGAAGGCGACAATGCGCCGCAGGCGCTGCTCGATGGGGCCAACACCGCCGTCACGCTCTCGGCGCCCGCCCCGTCCCTGCTATCGACTATGGAGCGCTATCTCATCACCGGCATCGAGCACATCTTCCTAGGCTACGATCACATCGCATTCTTGGTCGCCGTCGTGTTGTGGGCAGAGCGACTTGTGCCGGTGATCAAGATCGTAACCGCATTTACGATCTCTCATTCGATCACACTTTCGCTTGCCACGCTCAACGTCGTTGCCATTCCCGGCACCGTCGTTGAGCCCGCCATCGCAGCATCGATCGTGTATGTCGCTATCGAAAATTTCTTCACACGCGATATCGACGGCCGCTGGCGGGTGACCTTCGCCTTTGGGCTTATTCACGGCTTCGGCTTCGCCGGTGCTCTCCGGGAGATCGGGCTGCCCACGAGCGCCGTCGCCGCCGCACTTGCGGCCTTCAATATTGGCGTCGAGATCGGACAGGTGGCGATCGTCTCGGTCGTCGTTCCGAGCCTGATCGCATTGGACCGGCTCATAGCCGTCGACCACACCAAGCCGACGAGAGCAGCAACCCTAGTTTATGCCGTGTCGGCGCTTATTAGCGTACTTGGCAGCTATTGGTTTCTCACGCGCGTGCTTGATACGTAGCGGAGACCAGTTGCACCGGCTTTCTCCGGCGGCAAGGTGGCCAGCGTTCCGCCCGGTTTGGCCCCTTTTGATTCCAGAGCCGTTCGCAAAACCGACGTATCTGCAGCTGTTCGGGATTCAGGATGCGAGCCTCATCGTAGCGTTGGGCGCTTTCGCGGGCGAGGCGAAGAGCGTCAGAGCGAGGACAAAAATTGCGGCTGAAAACACAGAGCCAATCTTCATTGGTTTCTGATCCGGATGCCATCCTGCAAAGTTCCTGATGAACTGAAGACGCATCGATATGATCGAAATCCCTGTTCCCGCCGTGACAGCGCCTTCAGCAGAGCTGCACGGACTGCGTTTGGGTCCGTATCAGCTCAAACCGCCCGCTCCTTGATGTTCTCCGTCCATTTCAGGTGATGCTTGCCGACGGCAACCAAATCGCCCCGCTGGTTTTTCACCTCGACGTTGGCAAGCGTCCGTCGGCGGTCCGCGTCGATTTCACTGATCGTATAGGTCACCGTCACGGTATCGTTGATGTAGACTGGCTTGAGAAAGCGAATGC
This sequence comes from Bradyrhizobium sp. ARR65, assembly GCF_000472385.1. Lineage (GTDB taxonomy): Bacteria > Pseudomonadota > Alphaproteobacteria > Rhizobiales > Xanthobacteraceae > Bradyrhizobium. Next base: position 61,304 of record NZ_AWZU01000039.1, on the reverse strand, counting down.
CGTCATAACCAAGCGAAACTGGCGTTGAATCGATACCCTTGCGCAGGCTTTCCTCAATCATCCGAGTCGACGCGGTGGACATGAATCCAATCATGAGCGCGCCATGGGCGATGCGCCGTCCGTAGATTGAATGGCTCATGAATTCGTCATCGACATGATTCGGCGAAAGATCGCCAGTCAGTCCGGCAAACAGGTAGATGTCGGATTCCCCGACAGTCTTTGAGAATTTGACGAAATCACCAACTTTCGCATGCATTGCAGTCATTTGATTGCCTCTATCTTGCGTGACGATGGTCGTCGCACCTGCGCGCCGGCGTCGATCAGAGTCCTAAATCGGGAATAATCATGCGGGGCTGCCGACCGCGCCCTTGGCGTACAGCGACTTCCGCTCTTGGGCGTTGTAGCCCAACTCCTCGAGGAGCTCCTCGGATTGGGCGCCGAGTTCTTGCGGCGGTAACCGCACTTCGGGGACTTCGCCATCGTATCGAACCGGATGGCTGACGAGCGTGATCGGGGAACCGCTTACACTGCGGACGGTCTGAAAGCTCTTGTTATGTGCAACCTGCGGATCGGTAACGACATCAGCATAATCTTTGATCGTCGCGTGCCAGATGCCGTGCGCCTCCAGCAGGGCGACGCATTCGGAGGTCGTTCGGTGTACGAGGTTCGCAGCGATCGCAGCCGCAGCCTTGTCGCGCTGGCGATAAGCTTCCTCCTCAGGAACTCGTTGATCTCGGGGGATACCGAGCGTGTCGTTCAACGTGTCAAGAGAGCCGAGCGAGATCGCGATATGACCGTCGTTCGTGGCGTAGATACCGTAGGGCGCGCCGTAATACCAACCTGCAATTGAGCCACGCTGACGCACGTCATCGGGCCGCTCGCCATTAAGATAGCAAGTGAAGGATTCCATCTGCAGGTCTATCGCTGCCGACAGCAGACTCACATCGACACGGCACCCCCGCCCCGTCCGTTCCTTCTTGACAAGCGCGGCGAGAATGCCCGCAGCAAACAGGGCCGCACCATGATGATCGACGGCAGAGACGCCAACGGCGCGTGGGCCGTGCTCGCGCGTCCCCGTAATCATGGCTAGGCCCGAGAGTGCCTGAATGAGGAGGTCCTGGCCGGGCCGATTGACGTAGGGCCCGTCCGCACCATAGCCGGATGCCGCGGCGTATATGATATCCGGCTTGATCTTCCTGGCGTCTTCGAAGCCGAGCCCCAGCTTATCGAGCACCCCTGGCCGAAAGTTCTCGGCTATGACGTCAGATGTCGCGATGAGTTTTCTTGCAACCTCAACCGCCTCCGGTCTCTTCAGGTCCAGTGTCAAGCTGCGCTTGTTACGATTGCCGGTCAGCAGCAGCATCGTTTGACCATCGATGCGCTTGTCGGCGCCGCCCCATTTGCGGTGGAACGCGCCCTCGGGCGGCTCGACGGCGATGACGTCGGCTCCCAGGTCCGCCAGAAACTGAACACCGACTGGTCCCATCAGGAAATGGTTGAAGCTCAACACGCGGATGCCCTTGAGGAGATCGACCATGGGATGTTGCGCTCCTGTGCGGCCTAGCGGTAATCTCTGAAATCGTTTTCAGGATAGGCAGGTCCGCTCGGGGGAGTCAAGCGGACGAGGGGTAACGGCCGTCCGGCGGCCGATGGCATAGGCAAGCTTGCCAGACTTACCCACCGCGTCATTTGGCACCGCCCTTCAAGCGGACAGCCTGATGTCTTAGGCTTGCGGAACCAATCAATGGGCCGCCCGAAAACCCCACACTCCCAATGAGCAGACGAGCCGTACGAGCGCGCTGAGATGGACAAGAAGCCGGCAAAGGATTCCCGGGGGCACCTCAATGCAAGGGTCAAGATCGAGGATGTTGCTCGGCAAGCCGGCGTCTCGCCGGCAACGGTATCCCGCGTCCTGAACCATCCGCAGATCGTCCGGCCCGAATTGCGCGAGAGAGTCGCCCGTGCGATCGCGAGCCTGTCTTACACGCGCGACAGCGCCGCGCGGGCGTTGAAGTCAGGTCGGATGCGCACCATCGGAGCAATTGTTCCGACGCTCGGGCTCAGCATTTTTGCCGAAGGCGTCGAGGCCCTGCAGAACCGGCTCAGCGAAAACGGCTACACGCTGTTCATAGCCAATTCGCAATATGATCAACGGCGTGAACTGCAGGAGATGCAAAGCCTGATCGAGCGGGGCATCGACGGCATTGTTCTAGTGGGCGGCTCACACGCACCCGAGCTTAGGGCCTTGATAGAACAGGCCCGCGTCCCCGTGATCACGACCTATGTGTCGAAGGCGCAAGGCGGTATTCCGGCCATCGGGATCGACAATCAGCGCGCCACGCGGGAACTCACGCAGTATCTGCTTGATCTCGGCCATCTGCAGTTTGGCGCGATCGCCAACGTCCCGCCGGCGAATGACCGATCACGCGCCCGGCTCCATGGCATCCAGAAGGCGCTGGCGGACGCTGGCATTTCGCTTCAACAGAGCCAAATTATTCGTACCGATTATTCGCTGGCTCAGGGGCGGAGCGCGCTCCGACAATTGATGAACGATCATCCTGATACGACCGCAGTCATCTGCACCACCGATATGCTGGCGATCGGAGCGATGGCGGAAGCGCGAAAGATTGGATTGACGGTGCCGCAGCAGCTTTCGATCGCCGGCTTCGACGACGTCGAGCTGTCTGCGCAGGTCGATCCGCCGCTCACCACGATTGGTGTTCCCGCTGCGGAAATTGGCCGCGGTGCGGCCGACTATCTGATTAATGCCATTGAGGGCCTGCCGATCCCCAAAACTGTGCAACTGCCGTTCCGCCTCATTATGCGCGCATCGACCGCCCCACCCCGCTCGAGGCCTGCGAGCGCGCGGCGAAAGAGCATAAAAGCTCGCCCGAAATAGTTTGTATTTGACGCGCTCGTGCACTCCATCGCTTCAGGATCCGAGCCGCCGCGGAGTGGCCCTCAACCTGCCCGGCATCACCGCCCCGCAGAGCGCCTCGGCAAAGAAGAAGTCACCAAACATCACTGCGCTCGCAACTCCCTCGTTGTGCGGCTTCGAATAGCAGCCCTCCCTCAACAGCCCGCGATGCCAGGGTTCGGTCGCGAGATAGCGCTGACAGAGCACGGCCAACATATCGAAGGCCTGCCTGCGCCATTTTGTGGACCTTTGGTCGTCCGGATGCAGCGCCGCGAGATCGAGCAGCGCCGAGGCAACTATTGCTGAGGCGGAGGAATCGCGCGGCGCGTCGGGGATCGCAGGATCATCAAAATCCCAAAATGGAACCAGATCTGGACCCGCTCGCCTGAAGTAATAGTCGGCCAGGGTCTCCGCCAGTTCGAGATACTCGCGTTTGCCGGTGGCCTCGGCTGTGCGAACATAGCCGTAGATGGCCCACGCCTGTCCCCGCGCCCAACAGGATTCGTCAGCCGAACCCTGGAATGTGAAGCCACGCCTGCGCCCGCCCGTGGCGACATCATATTCGACTGCATGATAGGTGGAATAGTCGGGCCGAATGAACGCACTGCGAGTCATGCTTGCGTGGGCTTCGCCGGCTAGAATAAAGCTCGCGTCGCTGCCGTACACGCCGGCCCAGTAGAGCAGTGGCAGATTCGCCATGGTGTCGATCGCAGAGGAACGGCGTCCCCGCTCATCGTCCAGCGGCCCCCATGATGAGATATAACTTCCTTTCGGGGTCATGATCAGGCGGCGTCGCAATTGGTTCGCGGCGCGAAGCGCGAGATCTCCATAGCGCTTATTGCCCGTAATATGGTGCGCCGCGATGGCGCTCGGATAGAAGATGAAGCCAATGTCGTGCGTGTTGCCGTCGCCAGCGCGGGGCGCGACCAATAAAAGGCGCTGATCGGCCAGCTGAAGATATTTCTCGTTACCAGTGCGTAGATAGGCGATCAGCAAGAGCCCGACCCAAAAACCGCAAAACCAGTTGCCGTGGCTCCAGCTGCCGTCGTGATAACCGGCCGACACCGAAGCCGGCATCGTGGCCCAAGCTCCTGAGGGGAGCGTTATGTAAGGAAAGGACACCCCCAGCGTCGGCTCGTCCTCCAAGAGCTTTCGAGCGCACAGGTCGAGCGCATCCAAAAAGAGCCGGTCCGTCATGGTACTGCCTCGCTCGCACCCACCGGAAAAGTCTTTCGACCGCAACGCCCAGCCGATCGACGAACCCGCTATTCCAGAAAACGATTTCAGTGTAAACCTCTTTGGGGCATCGCAAGCGCTGTTGCAATGCACGCGGCCAGAGGACGGCTTGTCCTTTCGTACGAATTGGGGTTTTGCCGATATGTTGAGCGGAACGTCTTTCGTAGAAATCGATTTCAAACTAGGGTTGACCCGCCAAATCGTTGGGGAGAGCCCGATGTCGTAAGCGTTTTGCGGCTGCCAATGCGCGATCCACGGCAGCTATCGGCCGCTCAAAGCCCGGATTTCATCCGCATTTGTCGCCGTAAAGAGCCTCAAGACCGCAGACATAAGCGGGCCGAAGGACACAAAGGGAGAAGCTCATGAAGGACAGCAAATATCGTAGCAGCCCCTTAGGCATCAGCCGCCGGACGCTCCTGGCAGGGGCTGCCATCGGCGTAAGCCAGATCGCAGCACCGTTCGTCGTCACGGCCAGGGCCGCTGAAGCAATCAAGATCGGCATGCTTCTGCCCAAATCGGGACCGTACGCAATCCAGGGCGAGACCGGGCACAACGGCGCGCTCATCGCCGTCGACGATTTCGGCGGACACGTGCTGGATAGACCGATCGAGATCGTCTGGCTGGATGAATCAAGTCCGCAATCGACCCAACAAAACATGCGCAAGCTGATCGAGGAAGAGAAGGTCGCCGCTATCCAGGGCGGTGTATCGAGCGGAGACGTTCTCGCCATCATGCCGGTCGCTGAGCAGGCAAAGATGCTTTTGATGGCCACCGGGCCGAACGCCACGGAAATCACCGGGAAGAACTGCAACAAATACACCTTCCGCGTCGACCTTCCAAACAAGGTGACGGTCCAGAGTGTCTACCCTCAGCTGAAAGAGCGGGGAAAGAAGTGGTATTTCATCGTTGCCTCGTATGCCTGGGGCATTGATGCCTACAATCAAATGAAAGACGTTCTCGTCAAGGATGGCGGAACGGTGCTTGGATATGATCAGGCGCCGCTCGGGACCACCGACTTCAGCTCCTATATCCTGAAAGTGCGCCAGGCCAAGCCGGACGTGCTTTATGTCGGCCTAGGCGGAACCGACCTCACCAACTTGCTGAAGCAGATGCACGAGATCGGTCTCACGAGGCAAATGGGGCTTTCTTCGCCGATCGTGAACGATAGTGATCTGTGGGCAGCCGGGCCTGATGCATCGTTCGGAACGTATCCGAAATTGTGGAACTACACAGGTCCCCACCTTACCAAGCGCAGCGCGGAGTTTGTCGACGCCTACAAGAAGAAGTTTGGGGCGCCGCCCGAAGTCGAGGGCTGGCAGGACTGGTTCGGTGCAACGGCGATCCTCACCGCGATCAAGGAAACCAAATCGACGGACTCATCCAAGCTGGCTGGCTTCCTCGAAGAGCATAAATTCGATGGCTACAAGGATGCTCCGATCGGTTTCCGCAATTTTGACCATCAACTCGTCCAGCCGCTGCTGGTCGCAACTGTCAGGGACAAGATAACCGACAAGTACGATTACTTTAATATCGATAGCGAATATCCCAAGGATCCAGCCCAGCTCGAGGCGGCATACGGCAGCCAGGCTGAGATCGGCTGTGTCTTTAAAAGCTGACAGGGAGACGTTCATCACTTGGGCGGCGCCGCGGCAAGGCCGTCCCGCCGATCTTTCTGACCTGCAAGCGGATAGCACATGACCGAGCTAATTATCTCTCAGGTCGTCAATGGGCTCGTGCTCGGCTTCCTTTACGTCCTGATCGCGATCGGACTCTCAATCATCTTTGGGATGCTCGGCGTGGTGAATTTCGCCCACGGCGTCTATTTCGCGCTCGGCGCCTATTTCGCCCTCTCCTTGCGCGACAATCTCGGCCCATGGGCGATCGTGCTTGCGCCACTTGGGGTTGGCATTCTCGGCATGGCCATCGAGACGACGCTCATGCGTCCCCTCTACGGCAAGGAACCCCTGCTTGGGCTGTTCATGACGTTCGGCATTGCGCTCTTTATCGAAGAACTGATCCGAACTATCTGGGGCGCCGCGGGACGGCCGTTCAACCCACCTGCCTTTCTGTCGGGCTTTATCATCTGGGGGCCGGTACTCGTCACAAAGTACCGCCTGTTCGTGCTTGTCGTAACGATGCTTATTCTTGCGGCGCTTTGGCTGTTCCTCCACGGAACGCGTTATGGCCGCATTATTCGCGCTGGCAGCCGCGATCCCGAGATGGTGAGCATGCTGGGCATCAACCTCAAGAGGGTCTTCACCGCGGTATTCGGTCTCGGGACGGCCATTGCCGGCATCGCGGGCGTGCTTGCCGCGCCACTTTGGAGCGTTGTGCCCTCGATGTCGGAAGCCGCCATCATGCCGGCCTTCGTCGTCGTCACGATCGGCGGACTCGGCAGTTTTGGCGGCGCTGTGATCAGCGGTCTTCTGGTCGGCATATCGGTTGCGCTGTCCATTCAGTTTTGGCCAGCGGCATCAACTGCCGTGATGTATGCGCTCATGATCGTCGTTCTTCTGATCCGGCCGCGCGGACTGCTGGGCGAGAGCTGGGAGCGATTTGAATGAAGCCGGCTCGCCGATTGACTCTGCATCCTATTCTGGCCGCCGGCATCGTATTCGTAGTTCTGCCGTTCATTTTGCCGCGCATCGGCTCGACCACAAGTCTTGCGACGGAAATTGCAATCTACGCCCTCTACGGCGTCGGATTTAACCTGCTGCTCGGCTACACCGGAATGGTTTCGTTCGGTGCCTCGGCCTTTTTTGGCGCAGCAAGCTATGCCGCTGGGCTCGCGGTCCTCCATCTGTTCGACAATATGTATCTGTCGATCGTTTTCGGCACGATAACGGCCGCTGTACTCGGCGTCGTCATCGGGCTTCTCATCTTGCGGCGGCGCGGTATCTATTTCTCGCTGCTCACGTTGGCTTTTACGCAGTTGTTCTACGAAATCGCATTCAAGTGGACTGACCTCACCGGAGGCGAAAATGGTCTTCAGGGCATTTCACGCTCCAGCCTGATTTCGCCCCTGGCCTACCACTATTTCGTGGTCGCGATTGTACTCGGTGGCATGTACGCGATCTGGCGGGTCGCTCATTCGCCGTTCGGACGCGTGTTGCAGGCGCTGCGAGACAATGAGCAGCGTGTGCGCTGTCTCGGATACGATACCAAGCGTACCAAGCTCGTAGCATTTGTCGTCTCAGCCACCGTCATCGGTCTTGCCGGTAGCCTGCTCACCTTCCTGATCCAGAGTGTCTATGCCGACAACCTCAACTGGCAGCATGCCGGCGACCCAGTAATGATGACGATTTTGGGCGGCATCCATCATTTCCTCGGGCCGACTTGGGGAGCTGTCATCTTCATCCTGCTCAGCGATCAGTTGAGCTCGGTCACAGAACACTGGTGGCTGTTCTTCGGCGTGATCCTGATCGCCTTTATCCTGCTTTCGCCGGAGGGCCTCTCCGGACTCTGGCTTCGCTTCGTGGGAGGGCAGCGCTGGACCTTGACGGCCGATGCAATTCCGCCGCGGCCCGACCAGCTCAGAAGCCTGCTCGATATCGAAGATGCGGCTTCCTCCGCCGGAGACGGCGTAGTCCTCGAGGTTGGGGGCTTGTCAAAGCGGTTCGGCTCGCTCGTCGTTGCCGATAACGTAAAACTTGAGGTGAAGGCGCATACACTGCACAGCCTCATCGGTCCAAATGGCGCCGGCAAAACGACCTTCTTCAATATGCTGACCGGGCTTCTGCCGAACGATGGCGGCAATCTAAGATTTCGCGGTCGCGACATCACGAGAATGCCCGCGCATCAGCGCATCGATGCCGGGCTGGCGCGTTCCTTTCAGATCGTCAGCGTCTTCACCAATCTTACCGTTTTCGAGACGGTGCGGGTCGCGGCGCAAGCGCGCTCCCCCTATCGTATGTCGCTCTGGCGAGATTCCTATCGGCTGTCTGGGGTCTGCGATAAAGCTTGGACGCTCCTGGCGACGGTGGGGCTTGCCGAGCGTGCACACGAGCTGTGCTCGAACCTTGCTCATGGAGAACAGCGCCTGCTTGAGATCGCGGTGGCGCTAGCTACCGACCCCGAGCTGCTATTGCTGGACGAGCCTTTAGCAGGGCTTGGCGACGCCGACCGCGAACGGATCGGAACCTTGATCCGAGAACTTTCGCATAGCCACACCGTGCTGCTGATCGAGCATGATATCGATCGCGTTCTTTCGCTGTCCGACCGGATTACTGTCCTGCATCAAGGCCACGTGATCGCAGAAGGAGAGCCGTTCGCGATCGCCAACGATCCGAAGGTGCTCGAGGCCTATCTCGGACGCCACGGCGCGCGTCGTTCTCAACAGGCAGCAACTAAGACCCCAGCAAGGACGCGCCCCCCTCTGCTCACGATTAAGGGCATCCACGCCGGCTACAACTCCAGCCGTATTCTTCACGGCATCGACCTTGAGGTGCGCGAAGGCGAAGTAGTCGCCCTGCTTGGGCGCAATGGCGTCGGCAAAACGACGACCTTGCAGACCATCATGGGCCTCCTCAGACCAACGAAGGGCAGTATTACGTTCGCTGGCAGTGATATAAGCTCACTGTCGCCGGATCGGATCAATCGGCGCGGCATCGCCATCGTGCCGGAGGGACGCCGTATATTTCCGAATCTCGCAGTTGCCGAGAACCTTGCACTTGCGCAGCGTGAGGGAGGCTGGTCACTCGATGACATCTATGCGCTGTTTCCCAAGCTGCGCATGCGCGAGGATGCACGCGGCGAGAACCTGAGCGGCGGCGAACGACAGATGCTTGCGATCGCTCGCGCGCTCTGCGCCCCGCAGAAGTTGATACTGCTTGACGAGCCGTTTGAGGGTCTCGCTCCTTCAGTTGTTGCGGAGGTCTTGGCAGCGATCGAACAGCTTCGCCATGGAACTAGCATCCTGCTCGTCGAGCATAAGGTGGATCTCGTGCTCGATCTGGCCGATAGGGCCTACATCATGGTCAATGGCCAAATTTCCTACGCCGGCGACTGTACGGCATTGCAAAACGACGTCGAGACACAAAATCGGCTGCTCGGCGTCGGGTGACGTGTTCACCGCTTGGGCTACTCCCTCCGTGAAGTATTCTGTCGCTGGCGGCGCGTCGGATTGCGACCAGCCGGTTTTCTGCTGCTGTTGTTGTGGGCAATGTGAGCAACGCGGCTGCGACCGTGGCCGGGTACTCGACCTCTCGACGGCCGCGGCGAGCGCCGTCGACCTGATGCCGGTGGGCCGTGTCACTGCCGAGGTCAACTCCTGCAAAGAGCAGCCAACGCGGATAGAGCTAGTGGAGCCGCACGAACTTCGTCGAGAAGCGGCCTCGTTCACGATCCAGACGTCGCCACACGCAAAATGGTCAAGGCCGCCAACGCGTCCAGCCGGTCCAGTACGGTCACGTCTATATCGAGAAGATCAATGCTCCTTGCTCTATCGGCTGAAGCCCGCCCGCGGAGCACAAGCCTCGCTTTATCCTGCCTCTACCGATCATCGAGTGAGAACTGCAGACCTTAATCCGTCTTTGAAAGCCGAAACTGGCGTTGCATGTGCTTTTCGACTATCGCCAGCGCCTTCCTGGCAATATCTACGTCGGAGCGACCGAACCGAATTCCTGTGATCTCCCATTCCGTATCGAAAGGCGCGGCCTTTGGCTGAATGATAACACCTCCAAAGCATTCACAAGTTCGGTCCGCTTTTCTAATTACCTCGGTGATCGTCGCTTCCAGTTCTGCACGAGAAATTGGCTGACGCCCATCATCAGACGGTTGGGGTTTCCCAAAAGCTTTCCATAAGAAGGACATAGGACGCTCCTCCGGTTGCGCCGAATTTCGTCCTAAACGCTTGGAGCCATGGATGTCAGCAGAGACTGCCAAAGGTGGACAGTTTTTGAGCTAACGTGGTAAATTGGCCACGCAAATTCAGCAGCGTGCTACCGCTGGAGGTATTCCGCGCTTGCTCATCATAGCTCCAAGCGGCAGTTCGCTCCCCGCCAATGCTTCACTGTTGCTGGCTTCCGAAAGCCAACGAGTGTTGGGAGTGTGCTTTCTTACCGCCACCTTCACCGGAGCGTCGCGCCTCTCTTTGTGTCCGTCCCTAAAGGTGCGGAAATCACTTCAATGGTTCCAGGGTCTTTCCGCTCCCAAGTCATAGACGGCACGCGAGCCGCTCTTACTGAAGAGCGAGACGCGCGGTAACGCAGGCGTCGCTGGTCGGGCGCGGCGCCCCGACGATCATCGCGCGGTTTGGCGTAAGGCCGGGGGCTGCATCGCCTTAACGTGCGCCGGCCCCAACGCCGCACAAGAAGCCCGCGAAGAAATACCGGATCACGGTTCCTACGTACGGGGCACGACTTGCTCGGACGTTCGCGGATGTCCATAAAAGCGCAACCATCTGGTCGCGCTGCGGCGTATCAAGGCCGTGGCGATCGATCCGTCTCACCGCGCGGGGGCACGGCCACACGAAGCTCGTCTAACGGCCAATGCTCGATGAAGTCATGCCGGCTGCGACGCAGTGCTCGCGCCCTGTGTTTGGCTGAAATAAACGCCCTCACACTATAGCCAAGAAGAAACCCAGCGACAAAAACGCTCCAAGACAGAGCTATTGCGATATTCAACTGCATCAGCGGAGCCTGGTAACAAAATGTGTCCACCGCGAAGGTGACACGTGCCGTGGTTGGTAAAGAGCCGCGATCCTCCAGGTCGCCAGCTTTCGCTCAGAGTTCTCAGTCCGTTTTACGACGCCGCCTCATGAGCCAGTAGACGCCATAGCCAACTGCAATCACTGGAAGACCAGCCCCCGCAATGGGCCCCGGCGCGCCATGTACGCCACCATGATTTCCACCCTCGTCATTTCCACTCTGGTGTCTCCCGCTCTCGTTCGACCAACCCTTTTCGACATATCGAGCCTCGTGAGGTTTGTCGTCGTGGCCCGAGCGCGCTGCAAAGAAGATGTAAGAGGAGCTTGCGATTCCCGACAATGCCAATAACGAAAGGAAGATCTTCAGCACGTTCGCCTCCAATCAACCCTGCCCATCACCATCATGATCTTAGGTCTGCTGGGCCGCAATTAACCTATGTTAGAGGTGGGTCGGTTTATCTCACCAAACTGCGTGACCCACGACAGCAGCACTCCTGGCTCGTGACCGCGGCGTCCGCGATCTTCCGCCGGCCCCGCGGTGTTCCCCCAACCTGCTTAGCAAGTCGAGCGTACAGCCTGACACCGCCAAGTGGGTCTGTATGTGCTGGACAGAACTCCAACATCAGCAGTTGGTCGCCTACGCGGCACAGGTTCTCGGGGCACGGCAATGGGGGTCGATTGGCCGCAGCAGCATTTATCAAAGGAATGATCTACCTGCTGAGGTCACTTCAGCGCGCGAGCGGTCGGTTGAGCAATTGAGGCAGTCGATGCGAGTGAAACATCTCCCCGACCGCCCCTCATTCGTCCCAGAAGTCGCTGTGCGAAAGCTGGCCAGCGCTGTCAGTCGGTGCAGCTCTTGGTCGGTGATCACGCAAGTTAACGAGCGGAAATCTGCGTTGAAGAATTCCGAGGCATTCACGGGCCGTTCTGTCGGGTGCCGAACAGACGACATCCGATGCGAACGCTAAGCTGGGTAGGTTTGATGTCGGACTTATATTTGCGATCCCCCGGGGGTTCCAACGCCGCCGGGCTTTTCGCCACTGGCTATTATCCTTGTCGGAGAAAAAAATGGCCGATCGCTGGTTCTTCCGTTATGTCGATAAGCAACAGAACGCAAAGCAGTCCCGCTTTTTCTCAGCGAGGGAGCAGGCAATAGATGAAGCGTGCTCCTACAGAGAGCGGGGCTACTCAGCTACCTCGGTCGAGGGGCCGGGTCTTCGGATGAGTGCGGTCGATCTAGCAAAGTGGTGCATGGCCAATAGGGCCTAAACTGCTGCGCTGCGATGTAGCCTATTTCGCAGATCTCGGCGACCAGCGTCACAACAGATGACTTCCCTGCGAACCACCAATGGTCGCCTGGGTCGACCACAAGGGTGAGCCATAATTCCAGCTGTCGAGCTGCCGAGCGAGGAGGCCAGAAGCACCCGCGTCACCGCGGGGTGAGACCAAAGCCCAATTAGGGCCGGATAATGAAGCTGTAGAGCTGGACATTCGTCGCGTCCAAGGGACAGCAGGCCCAGAACGTCCTGTGGTGTCTCGCGGATAATTCAGAATGCAGTCAGAACAATCGGGTCCGCTCAACGAGAGGATGCGTTGAGTACGCGAAGAATTCCTATGGCCAACAACACCCACGCTCTTGGGACAAGCCTTATCTCGGGATCACCGCTTCGATATGCGAGGACATCTCGAGACCCTCGGAATGCTCCGGTAGCTCTACCCACCTTAGAGAACTCCCCTGTTCAATGCAGAGGACTTTGATGTCAATCGCCGGGGCGAAGAAAGCTCGCGGACCTTGACTTGTCTGCCAAAATGCGCGCCGCAGCCTTCACCCCAATAAAACTCAACCAGCACGGCCAAGCCGCAGCCGTGCAGACGAATCAATGCGCCTCCACGGCCTCGTCCTGATGTCCCATCACCACCTGAGTGCTGCAGCGTGCACGGGGTCATCCCAAAGCGCGGTGAGCTTATCGTCGAGCATAGTGAGCGTCATCGAGCAGCCGGCCATCTCGAGCGAAGTCACGTAGGATCCTACCAGTGAGCGCGAAATTGCGATACCACGCTTCTCGAGAATGCGTCGTGCCGCGTCGTACATCAGGTAAAGCTCAAGCGATGGTGTGCCGCCGAAGCCGTTGATCAGAAGCAGCGCGGGGCCGGAGATTCGGCCCTCGTAGTCGTTCACTATGGCGCTGATCATTTCGTCTGCGATATCGTTGGCCTGGGTTAGCTTGACCCGCCTCCGGCCGGGTTCCCCGTGAATGCCGACCCCCATCTCCATCTCGTTTTCGCCAAGAGCAAAAGTGGGCGTGCCAGCCGCCGGAACCGTACAGCTTGTCAGTGCAACGCCGATCGATCTGGTTCTCGCATTGACGTCATTGCCAAGCTGCACGCAGCCTTCCAGATCAACTCCCTTCTCTGCCGCGGCGCCGACGATCTTTTCGATCACCAGTGTGCCCGCCACTCCGCGCCGACCGGTGCTGTAAGTCGACCGGTCGACCGCCACGTCGTCATTGGTGACAATGCTCGCAGCTTTGCCTTCAAATATTTCCGCGGCCATCTCGAAATTCATGCGGTCGCCGGCATAGTTTTTAACGATGAACAGCACTCCCGACTCGCCGCCGACAGCCGTTGCCGCTTCCACGATTTGGTCAGGTGTCGGCGACGTAAAGATCTGACCCGGGCAGGCGGCATCGAGCATGCCCTTGCCAACAAACCCGACATGCAACGGTTCGTGGCCGCTGCCGCCGCCGGACACCAACGCGACCTTCTGCAGATTGGGTTCGCGCCGACGCACAAATTTTCGCTCCCCGCCAAGCGCCACAATATTGGCGTGCGCAGCGGCAAAGCCGTCTAGGCTTTCCGCCAGCATGGTTTCTGCGGAATTGATGAATTTCTTCATATGTCCTCCCCGCGACTTTTAGATTTATTTTTCGTCCTGCATAATCGCGATCAGCCGCCGTGCAAACTCCTGTAGTAATGCATCCAGCTGCGCGTTTTTCTTGGCGCTGCCGAGATTGGGCAGATGCAGCGTCAGCATTCGCTCGTGTGGACTTTGCGCAAGCCGGCCGAGCCGGCGCGGATGCGCGCGCGCGTAAGCTCGGAGGAACGCTGCCTTTGCCTGGGGCGGGAAATGGCAGACATCGAAGATCGTATTGAGATGGTGCACAGGGATCGGCACCGGATAAGCCGGATTGGAAATCTGGCTGACGAAGCTGCGGTTCTTGCCCATGGCGTGCGCAAGCCGAATGCGCATCCCCGAGGGGCGGCTGTCCAGCACGTCCTTGAAGATACGCTTATAGGCCGCAACCGCGCCAATTTCGCTATCCGCATCGAGTGCCACGTCAGCCATCGGCCCCTCCGTGGCTGATGCGATCGATGGTCTGCTTGATCTGCGCGAGCGCGGACGCATTGACGGAGAGCTCACGCAATCCGCAATGTAGCAGCGCCGGGATGCAGCGCGGATCGCTCGCCATATCGCCACAGAGGCTGACGGGAAGCCCCGCCCGTGCGCCGTGCTCGGCCGTTCGCGCGATCAATTCCAGGACGGACGGATGCAGCGGATCAACCAATGCGTCAAGAGCCCCGTTGGAGCGGTCGCATGCGAGGAGATATTGTGCCAGATCGTTCGAGCCGATGGAGAAGAACGACGACCTGAAGTCTGCAATCGCCATCGCAGCGGCCGGAACCTCCACCATTATTCCAAGCTCCGGCAGCAGCGCGCTGATGCCGGCCCCCTGCAAGTCGGCAACGACGTCGCCAAACAGGGCGCGCGCGGCCTCCAGCTCTGTGGGCACCGTCACCATCGGGAACATGACTTTGAGATTGCCGCGCACCGCCGCGCGCGCCAGGGCCCGCAGCTGCACCTTGAACACGTCCGGCCGCGCGAGGCAAAGCCGCAAGCCCCGCACCCCCAGAAACGGATTGGCCTCGCCTTGGGGCGTGAAGCCCGCGATCGGCTTGTCGCCGCCGGCATCGAAGGTGCGAATGGTAACCGGCCGCTTGTCGGCCCAGCGCAGCACGGCGTCATAGGTCCGATATTGCGTCTCCTCATCCGGCATGCCGTCGGGAGCGGAGAGCAGGAATTCCGTGCGCATCAAACCGATCCCGTCAGCATATTGCGCATCGGTGTGATCAAGATCTTCGACCCGCTGGATGTTGATCAGCAGCTTGATCCGCTCGCCGCGCCAGATCGCCCCCGGCCTCCGCAGGATGGCGCGGGCGGAAGCCCGGCTCTTGCGATGAGCCTCGCGTCGCCGCTCGAACAGCGCGATCTGCTCCGCGCTCGGATCGAGCTCAAGCATGGCGCTCTCGCCATCGAGCAGCGCCATAGCGGCATTCGGGAGAGCCCCAAGCTGCACGACCATGGGAATCCCGCGCGCACGCGCAAGCATCGCGACGTGACTGGTTGGGCTGCCGCGCAACAGGGCAAGGCCCCCACCGCCGGACCAATCGATTTCCAGAAAGTGCGAGGGCGGCAGGTCATCGGCACAGATGACAGCGCCGCTCGGGATCCTGGGCGCCTGCTTTTCCGCGCCGCGCAAGATACGCAGTACGCGATCGCGCAAATCGGCGAGGTCCGACGAGCGCGCTTGCAAATATTCGTCGGACGCCGCGTTGTAATCTGCAATCTGCTCGTCGAGCATCGACGACCAAGCGGCATCGGCAGGCGCTCCCTCGCTGATTCCCGCAAGGATGGGATCCAGAAAATCATCGTCTTCCAACAGCGCGACCTGGAATTCCAGGATCTGGGCGGCCTCGCCGCCGGCCGCGGCCGCGAGCTTTGCGATCTGCTCGCTGGAGGCGGCGATGGCATCACGCAGGGCCCGCGCCTCATCCGAGGGTGAACCCGCGGTGCGCGCGGCGTTCTCGCCGGCCCTCAAGCGGATGAAGGGGCCGCGCGCAAAGCCGATCGATGCCGTCCTGCCGCGATACGCCAGCCCTGCAACATCCGCACGTATCATCACGCGCTCGCTTCTGGAAAATCAGCGGCAACGAGGCTGATTAGCGCAGCCACTGCCGCTTCGGCATCCTCACCATGCGCCTTGATCTCGATGGTGGAGTCGCGCGGTGCGCGCATCGCCATCACCTTCGCAACGCTCTTGGCATTGATCCAGTCGGCCGTCTCTGAAGCACGTATGGAAATCTGGGCCTGGAACCGCTTGGCCAATTTTGTCAGCTTCACCGCCGGGCGGGCATGCATGCCCGCCGCATGCAGCAGCCTCACCTTGCCGGTGACGAATGGCTCGTTCGCGGATGTCTCAAGCATGTTCATATCCAATCACTGCTTTCTGCCGCATCGCATCAGCCGGCACTCAGTTCCTCCGCCACCGCCCTCACCTGCTCCAGCGAGCTGCCGCCGGCCGCCTCGGTCGCCGCCATCACGGCGCCTTCCACAATGGGAGCATTGCACACGACAACCATTTTGCGCCGTTCCTGCTCCAGCATCTCGACCGCCATCTCGCTGTTCGTCTCCGCTCCCCCAAGATCGACCAGGATCGCAACACCCTTCGAGGACCAAGCGTCGTTGATGGCATCGATGATCAGGGACACGTTGGTGCCAAGCCCGCCGTCGGGATTGCCGCCGCAATAAGCCACCTTGACCTCGCTGCCGACCATCTGCCGCACCATATCGGCGGTGCCCTTGGCGATGTCCTTGGAGTGGGAGACGATCACAATACCCACCGTGTCGCTCATCGCTGCGCCTCCAGGCTCGCGCAGACTGCTTGCAGGAGAACGCAGCTCGATTTTGCGCCGGGATCGACATGTCCGACACTCCGTTCCCCAAGGAATGAGGCGCGACCCTTGGTCGCCCGCATAGGAGCTGTCCGCGCCACCGCTTCGGCCGCCGTCGTCCGTACGCGTTCGATCACGTCGCCGCGACCGGCATCTGCCTTCAACGTCTCGAGCACCGGGACAAGCACGTCCAGCATTGTCTTCTCGCCGGCTTGCGAGCGGCCGCGCGCACTGACCGCATTAACGCCGCTGCCGAACACCTCGGCCAGATCTTCCGGCAGCTTCTTGTGCGCTAGCGCCTCGCCAGCGGCGAGGAAGAACGAGCCATAGAGCGGGCCGGAAGCCCCGCCAACCGTCATCACGAGCGTCTTGCCGATGGTCTTGAACGCCTCGTCCAGCGGCTGCGCGCCGATCGCATCGAGCTTGCTCAGCACGGCCTCGAAGCCGCGCTTCATATTGGTGCCGTGGTCGCCATCCCCAATCGCCTGATCGAGCGCGGTGAGTTCTGGCGCGCTTGCGATCACCTGTTCGGCGGCGACCTTGACAAGAGACTTGAACGTGTCGGGCCGTAACGTCATCGGGTCAAGACCTCATTGTATGACGGCGGGGATCCGTCGTCCCGCCGCATCGAAATAGAGCGGATGCTTCAGACGAAGTTCGACGTCCTCTCCGGCATCGACTGGCTGATGCGGATCGGCAAGCGTCACCAGCATCTTGCCCTTATACTCGAGGTGAACGTGATTCTGCTCACCGAGATGCTCGACCCGATGCACGCGGCCGACCAGTGTTCCGCCGTTCCTTTTCCCGATCTCCAGGTGCTCGGTGCGGATCCCGAGCATCTCCGTGCCATCAGGCATCGCCACATCAGGAACGAGGTGTGCGGGAAGAAAATTGATGGGCGGCGTGCCGAGCCTCGAGGCGACGTAGCTGTCGGCTGGATTTTCGTAGATCTCGCGCGGCGAGCCGAGCTGAAGCAGCTTGCCATCGCGGATCACGCCGATCCGGGATGCCATGGTCATCGCCTCGACCTGGTCATGGGTGACATAAAGGATGGTCGCCCCCAACTCGATCTGGATGCGCTTCAGCTCGAGCCTCAACTCGGCGCGCAGCTTGGCGTCCAGCGAGGATAGCGGCTCATCCATCAGATAGATCGCAGGGTCGCGCACCAGCGCGCGGCCAATCGCCACCCGCTGCATCTCCCCGCCGGACAGCCGCGTTGCGGAGTTTTTGAGCTTGCTCGATACGTGCAGGAGCTCGGCCGTCTGCTCGACGCGCTTCTTGATCAGGCGCTCCGGCACGCGCCGCGCCGGCGAGCGCAGCGGAAAGGCCAGATTATCGTATACTGAGAGATGGGGATACAGCGAGTATTGCTGGAACACGAAGGCGATGTCGCGCGTGCCCGGCGGATCGCGCGTCACGTCTTCGCCATCGATCAGCACCGAGCCTGAATCGGGCTGCTCAAGCCCGGCGATAAGTCGCAAGGTCGTGGTCTTGCCGGCGCCGCTGGGGCCGAGCAGCACCACGAACTCGCCGTCGTTCACCGAAAGAGAGAGGTCGCGCACGGCCTCCACGCTGCCGAAACGCTTGCTGATGTTTCGAAGCACGACGTCAGTCATGGGCGGTTGCTCCAAAGCTGGCCGTGCGAATGGCCGCCCCGCTCACCGCATCGAACAGCGCCAGGCGCTCGCAGCGGAAGTTGAGGCCGACCGCCTCGCCGATCGCGACCTTGAGGTGCGACGGCAGCCGCGCCGCCACGCGGCCGTAGGGCGTATCGACCGTGACAATCTGCGTCGTGCCCAGATATTCTGCGCCGAATACCCGCCCGCGCACCGGCGCATCCTCGGCAAAGCCGATGTGTTCGGGCCGCACGCCGAGCACGAGAGGGCCGGTGGCGCGCGCTTCGTGGATTTCGGGGACCGCGATACGAGTCGCATGGAAGTCTATCGCCTGATCACCTGACTTGAGCCCCGCATCGAACTTTAGGAAATTCATCGGCGGCGAGCCGATGAAGTCGGCCACGAACAGGCTTGCCGGCCGGTCATAGATTTCCTGCGGCGAGCCAATCTGCTCGATACGGCCGCGGTTCATGATCGCAATCGTGTCCGCCATCGACATCGCCTCGATCTGGTCATGCGTCACATAGATCGTGGTCGCGTTGATGCGATCATGCAGATCGCGCAGCTCGCTGCACATCAGATGGCGGAACTCGGCATCGAGTGCGCCTAGTGGCTCGTCCATCAGGAACGCCTTGGGCCGGCGGACTATCGCGCGCCCTAACGCCACGCGCTGCCGGTCGCCCCCGGAGAGCTTTGAGGTCCTGCTCGACAACAAATGCTCGATCCGCAACAGCCGCGCCGTCTCGGCCACGCGCTCGCGGATCTCGCGACGGCTCATGCTCGCGCATTTCAGGGGAAAGCCGATGTTTTGCGCGACGTTCATGTGCGGATACAGCGCGAATAGCTGGAAGACGAAAGCAATGTCGCGCGCTGCAGCCCGATGAAAGGTCACATCCTCGCCGTCAAGCAGGATGCGTCCCTCAGTCGGCAGCTCAAGCCCTGCGATCATGCGCAAGGTCGTGGTCTTGCCGCAGCCGGAGGGCCCCAACATCGCAAAGAAGGTGCCATCTGGAATCCTGAAGTTCGAGCCCTGCACGGCCGTGAACTGATCGAAGGATTTGCGCAAATTTTCGACGCGAATGTCGACCATCGCCCTACTCCGGAAAATGGCTGACCGCGACAAAGCTGAGCGTGCCGGCCAGAATCGTCACGAATGAATAGCTGTAGAGATCGATCGAGAACGGCTGCACCAGCATGATGATTCCGCCGGCGATCAGGGTCATGGCGAGTGCCTCCCAGGGCCCGCGCCGGAAGACGCGCGACAATCTGCTCTTGTTGACGTTTAAGGCCCTCATTTGCGCACCGCTCCGAAGGTAATTCCGCGCAACAGATGCTTGCGCAGCAGGACGGTGAACAGCACGATCGGCATCACGAACAGCGTCGTTGCGGCCGCGACCGCCGGCCAATCCTGGCCGCCCTCGCCGATAATAAAGGGAATGAAGGGCGGCATGGTCTGCGCCTCGCCGCTGGTGAGCAGCACGGCGAAGGCGTATTCGTTCCATGAGAAGATCAAGCAGAAGATCGCGGTCGCGGCAATTCCGGTCACCGCCTGCGGCAGCACCACCTTGCGCAGCGCCTGCAACCGCGTGTAGCCATCGACAAGGGCGGCTTCCTCATATTCGCGCGGGATCTCGTCGATGAACCCCTTGAGCAACCACACTGCAAGGGACACGTTCACGGCAGTGTAGAGCAGAATCATGCCGAGCCGGGTATCGGTGAGGTTGAGCTGCCGGTACATCAAATAGATCGGAATGGCGACCGCGACCGGCGGCATCATGCGCGTGGACAGGATGAAGAACAAAAGATCGTCGGCGAGGGGAATGCGGAAGCGTGAGAAGGCGTAGGCCGCGAGCGTTCCCAAGAACACGGCGAGAAAGGTCGAGCCGAAGCCGATGATGAGCGAGTTGATGAAGCGCGGCACCACTTTCGAGGGCCCCGCGATCACCATGTCATGCTGGCGCACCAGCTTGTCGTACCAGGTGGTCGGCGGCGGCAGCTTGGCGATGAAATCCGGCGTCTGGCGCGTACGCATGGTGAACAGGTTGACGTAGCCTTCCAGGGTTGGCTGGAAGAACACCTTTGGCGGATAGGCGATCGCATCGCTCTGCGACTTGAAGGCCGTTGCCACGATCCAGAGCAGCGGCAGGATCGAGATCACCGCATAGAGAATGACAATTGTGCCGGCGATCGCCTTCGCTCGCGGGCTGGCCTCGACGATGGAATGGGCGTTGGATTTGGCAATCGCACTCATCGTTGCTTCACCCGCTTGAGCGCCTTGACGTAGATGTTGGCTGCGCCGAACACCGTCACGAACAGAATGATGGCAAGCGCGGAAGAATAGCCGGTGCGCCATTTTTCGAACGCGGCGCGCTTGAGCGTGATCGACACCAGCTCGGTGGTAGAGCCCGGTCCGCCCGAGGTCAGGAGATTGACCATATCGAACATCTTGAAATTCTCGATCGCGCGGAAGAGCACCGCGAGCATCAAGAACGGCACCGTCATCGGCAGCGTGATCGACCAGAATTGCCGCCAAGATGAGGCGCGATCGACCTCGGCCGCCTCATAGATGTAGTCGGGGATCGAGCGCAGGCCGGCGAGGCAGATCAGCATCACATAAGGCGCCCACATCCAGGTATCGACCAAGACAATGGTCCAGGGCGCAAGCGCAACCTCCCCTGTCATGGAGAACGAGCTCGGCGGCAAGCCGGTGAAGAGGCTGACGAGGTAGTTGAACGGCCCGATCTGCGGCTGGAACAGCAGTGTCCAAAAATTGCCGACCACGGCTGGCGACAGCATCATCGGCAGCAGAATGATGGTGGTCCAGAAACTGTGGCTGCGAAACTGGCGGTTGATGAGCAGCGCGAGCCCAAAGCCGACCACCACCTGCAGCGCGACCGAGCAGATCACGAATTGCGCCGTCGTCTGCAGGCGAGCCCAGACGTCTTCGTCCGTCAGAATGTCCTGGAAATTGTCCAGCCCAACGAACCGCAGCGGCAGATAGGACATGCTGAGGTTGAGGCTGGTGAAGGACAGCCGAATCATCCAGATCAACGGAAAGATGTTGATGGCGAGTAGAAGTGCGATCGTCGGCGCGACGAACAGCCAGGCAATGGCGCGGTCCGACAGGCCGCGCGCTCGCCAAGTCTTGCCAGCCACGCCTGCGCGGCGCTTGCAAGGCTCGCCAATGCCCTCGATCGCGGCGTTCTCTGGGTGAATGATCGTGGTCATGCTCTCGTGCACCGGCTCGTTCCCGGCCTCCCCGGGGATCCGCCTCGGGGAGGCCGGTTCACACTGCGCTATTCCGAGGCGACCTTCTTGCCCTGCTCGCCAAAGACCTTGGTCCAGTCCTTGACCAACAGATCAAGCGCCTGCTGCGCGGTGCCCTTGTCGGCAACGACGTAGTCATGCACCCGCTTCTGCATGTCGAGCAGGAGCTGCGCGTAGGACGGCTCGGCCCAGAAGTCCTTCACGATCGCCATCGACTCCAGAAATTGCGGAGCAAATGGCGCACTCTTCGGGAAGTCGGTGGCATCGACCACCGCCTTCAGAGCCGAGTAGCCGCCGAGCTGCCACCACTTCTGCTGCACGGAAGGCTGCGCGAACCACTTGATGTAGGCGAGCGCGTCGTCCTTATGGTCAGAGGTCGCGACGACCGAGATGCCCTGCCCGCCCAGCTGGGTGAAGTGGGCTTTCGGACCGGCCGGATTGACAAAGAAGCCGATCTTTTCTCCGCCGACATTCGGATCCTTGTAGAGACCCGGGAAGAAGGCGAACCAGTTCATCTGCATCGCGACCTGCCCGGATTTGAAGGCGTCCAGGCCTTCCTGCATATAGGCATTTGTCAGGCCCGGCGCGGTGCAGCACCTATAGAGCTCCTTGTAGAACTCGAGTCCCTTCACCGCGTCGGGTGAATTGACGTAGCCCTGCATCTGGTACGGCTTCTTGGGATTGTCGTAAGCGAAGCCATAATTATAGAGGACGTTGGTCACGCCCATCGTGATGCCTTCTGAGCCGCGCTCGGTGAAGATGTAGGCGCCATAGACCTTCTTGCCGTCGATCTCGCGGCCCTGGAAGAATTCGGCGATCTGCTTTAGCTCCTCATAGGTCTTGGGCGGCGCCAGATCCCGGCCATATTTCGCCTTGAAGGCCGACTGAATTTCGGGACGCGAGAACCAGTCCTTGCGATAGGTCCAACCCACGGCATCCGCCATGGCGGGCAGCGCCCAGTAGTTCGGCGTGTTCTTCGGCCACTCCGAATAGCCGACCACGGTTGCCGGCACGAAGTCGTCCATGGAGATGTGCTCTTTATCGAAGAAATCGTTGAGCTTGACGTACCAGTTGTTTTCCGCGGCGCCGCCGATCCATTGGCTGTCGCCGATGATCAGGTCGCAAAGTTTGCCGTGCGAATTAAGCTCGTTCAGGAAGCGATCGGCATAGCTCGTCCAGGGCACGAACTCATATTTCATTTCGATGCCGGATTGCTTGGTGAAGTCCTTGCCCAGCTCAACCAACGCGCTGGCCGGATCCCACGCCGCCCAACATAGCGTGAGCTGCTTGCTCTCCGCCGCAGCCGGCTGGGTTGCGACAGCCGACAATGTGACACCCGCAAACAGAGCAAGCGCGCCGCCTGCCCACTTCGACGACTTTCTAGCCGCAGATTTTCGCATGTGCTTTCCTCTCCTGACGCGTTTTCCCCGCCAACTTCCGAACCGCCATTATCCGGAGCCGGCTGAAAGCATCGAAGCCCGAGCGGGCTGAGGCGAATTGGATCTAAGGAAAGCCAGCAATGCGCACTTCACGCGCGATCGCGATTGTCCTTGGGCCGCCTCCAGGCGCGATGTTCAGTTTAGTTTATTACTAAACATTCGACACCAATTCGGAAGTGTCGTCAAGGGAGAGTTTGAGACGACAACACGCGTTCGGACGACGGAAATGTGCCTGATATGCTGTCCTATCTTTGATCGCACGCTTGTTTGACGATCTAACGAGCTCCCGCATCTGGACGAGTCAGAAGTTTATCCGATGATTATTAATCACAGAAATAAACCTGGACTTGTCGTGGCGGTAGCGAGTTCCCACGTTCGCGTTGTGCGCTTCGTCAAGGACATCGTGTTGCCCACAGCGCCCTGTGCACGGCGCGCACCCGAAGCAGGCCCCTGACCACCCGCTTCCTTGAGGAAACGACAATCTCTGCGCGATCTGGGCGCTCCTTCCAGTTGGACCACGTGTCACTACGAGGCGATCGATCGCGCTTGTACGTAAGAGCCCGGCGCGGCTACTCCGACTTCCGGTGCCGGTACAGTGTTCGACGTGCGTGAATTCGGCGCTGTTGGGGACGGCAAAGCCATCGATTTGCCGGCGATCAATCGGACCATCGAGGCAACGGGCGGCATGGTCTATTTTTCCACCGGTCGCTACGTGTGCTACTCCCTTCGCCTGAAAAGCGCAGTTTCGCTTTATCTCGACCATGACAGCGTGATCGTAGCCGCTGGCACTCCGCGCGAAGGGACAAGGTCAGGCTATGATCCCGCGGAGTCGAACGCGCCTGGGAGGCGTTCCAGGACACAATAGCCTGATCTGTGAGTTCGTTTGCTCTCGACTATACGCGCCCGACCGAAAGCGTCACGATCGCCACCGGCGGCTGCCAGGTCGCCTCGCTCATCGACGGCAGCTTCAAGACCTTTCCCGATACTGTCGAGAACCACGATTGGCAGCGCATCGGCCGCATCAAGTGCGGCACGGGCTCGAACGGATTCCGGAACATCGCCATTGCAAATTGCGTCTTGCGTGGGCTCGCGCTTGAGACGATCCATGGCAGCCTCATAGAGGATATCACCGTGACGGGGACCATGCGCGACATCCGTAACGCGCCGCTGTTCCTGCGGCTCGGAGCGCGCCTGCGCGGTCCCACGGGCGTTCCGGTCGGCCCGGCCGTGTCGCTTAATGACGTTTCGGATTTCCGTACCCTCGCCAACCGCGGCCTGGCCGACGTGTCGATCAAAGCTCCGATCTCACACATGCGGCTCTGACACCGAACGTGGTATCTGAATCGTTCGGGGCTACGCCTACCTGAACTCTGGCATGTCGGGTTCCAACTAGGCGCGCTCGACGCGAGCCGCGTAGCAGCCAGGCGCCGCGAAATGCACGTGCAAGTATTCGGCATGGGGGGCGGCGAACAGTTTCTCGATGGCCTGTTCGAGCCCCCGACCATCCACCAGTTCAAAAGCCAGCATCATGCCCAGGCTATCGAAGGCGCGCACCGCCAGCATGCGTTTGCGCAGCTGCTCGGGCACTTCGCCAATTTCGTCGTAGGTCTCATCGCCCTTGCGGACGAAGATGGCAAAGCGCATGCGATACGGTGAGTCGACCGGTAGGTGCTCGTAATTGACGAGCAGCAGCTCGTCGCCTGGTTTGGAGTCGGTGAGGCTTACCCGGCAGGGATATCCGGGCTGGCGGTCATCGGCTATGCGGCGCACCACATGATGTTTCGCGAGTTCCTCGTCCGTCATCGCGAACAAGTGGTTGAAGTGTTCCCCTGGCAGTCCCTTGATGCGAAAGCTCATGATTATCTCCTCGTTCTCGCGCAGGCGATATTGGCGCCTCAGCCGCGAGATGCGACCCGTTTCCTGACGCGGGCCTTCACCAAAGCGTGACGGCTGTCTATTGCTGGCAGGGGTAGTTCGATCACGGCGGTTTCTGCGTGGGCGGGCATGTCCAGAGTGTCTGAGCTAAGCGGACGACTGGCGGAAAATCGACGCGCAGCGCGTTTCCGGCAGAAATGCCTCCCCTCTGAGGATCGGACTCAGTATCGAAGCTGAAGAAAGCTTGAGTGCGGATCGTAGAATTGCAATTTCTCCTATTGCAATTCTTCACTTTCCGTAGCGTCTTCCACTGAGCATCGTTGGCGACGTAGATCACCTCGTACCCGTTAGGCCCGACGCAGGGTCCGAGGATTGCGATGATCTTAACGGGCTGGTCACCGGAATTGAACGAGGCGTGCACAACGTCAGCCGGAACGCCGGCGGAGTCACCAGGATTGAGGATACGCTTCTCGCGATCGATCCTTTGCTCGACCTGTCCGGCAACGAAGAGCACCGCCACTTCTTGACCAGGATGCTTGTGGAAATTGTCCCTTGTCGGATCGAAGTTAGTCTCGCTTACGGTGAGTTGCTTGGCTCCCGTGCTGAGCGGATCGCTGAGCCGCCCACGCCTTAAAATGGCGACGCTGAAATCCACATATCCAAGCTCCGGGAAGCTACGAGTCGGCTTTGCTCAGGTAATGGCAGGGAGGCGCCTTTTTTATCCTGAA
Source organism: Bradyrhizobium sp. ARR65 (assembly GCF_000472385.1). GTDB lineage: Bacteria > Pseudomonadota > Alphaproteobacteria > Rhizobiales > Xanthobacteraceae > Bradyrhizobium. The sequence continues at coordinate 35,850 of NZ_AWZU01000039.1, read as the reverse complement.
ATCTCATAATCGGCCGGAATGTCGTTCCGCCATGTAGCGGCCTGGCGAGGTGCCAAGCGCTTTCCGAAACATGGTCACGAAGCTGGGCACACTCTCGTAGCCGAGGCCGGCAGCGACCTGCTGGATCGAAGCACCGCCGGCCAACCACTTCACGGCAAGCATGACGCCGAGCTGCTGGCGCCAGCGGCCGAAGCTCATGCCTGTCTCCCGGCTTATCAGTCGCGCCAAGGTCCGCTCGCTCATGCCGGCCCGCTTCGCCCAGACGTCCAGCGGTCTCCGCTCCGCCGGCGAGGCCATCATCAGGTCGACGACTCTGCGCAGGCGGGCATCGGTCGGCATCGGCAGATGAAGATCCTCGACCTGTGCCGCCGCGAATTCGTCGAGAAGCACCGCCACCAGTCGCGAGTTTGCGCCGCCTTCCTCGTAGAAGAGTGGCAGGTTTGCCACGCGCATCAGAAGCTCGCGCAGGAGCGGTGTCACCGAGAGCGCGCAGCAGATCTCCGGCAGGCCTTGGCCGACATCTGGGTCGACGAAAGCGTTATAGCCCTCAAGTGCGCCGGTCGCCTTGACGGTATGCAGCGCCCCGCCGGGAATCCAGATGGCACTGCGGGGCGGCACGATCCACAGCCCACCTTCCACCTCGCAACTGAGCGCGCCGCGCTGCACCAGAATGATTTGGCCTTTCGCGTGGCGGTGGAGGTCCAGCTCGATCCCATCGAAATCGGTCGTTACGAAACCATAGGTCACGACCGGCCGGGGCACGCCGTCCGGATCGACCCAGTCTGTTGGTTCAGAAAGCTCATTCAGGATCGGCATGGGCCGCCTTAAGACGCGAATGTCGCTTGGCAAGATTGGATAACATTCTGTCCAGACTTCGTAATGACGCCAGCGCTGATTTTCCATATCCGATCGTTATGGACCAGTCGAGACCGCCATGGCGGCGTTGATCGGAAAAGGAAGCATCGTGAATACATTGAGTAGCGGGCCTGTCGGCCAAATCCTGAACAAGCTGCATCAGGACGCTGAAGCGGCGGATCGGGAGCGTCTCGGTGCGATCATGGCAGACATCGAGGCCTCCGGCGCGACACTGGAGCAAGCCGCCGCGGAGATGATCGCCGAGGAACGGATGGATTATCGGGCGATCTATCGCGGCTACGCCGACAATTTCCTCAACGTCTCGCAGGCCTATGGCCGCTTCCTCTATATGATCGCGCGCGCCTGCAAAGCGACCCGGATCGTCGAATTCGGCACATCGATGGGAATCTCGACGATCTATCTGGCCACCGCGCTCCGCGACAACGGAGGCGGGCATCTCATCGGCTCCGAGCTTGAGCCTACCAAGGTGGCGCGGGCGCGCGCAAACCTCGACGCCGCGGGCCTTGCCGATCTGGTAGATTATCCGCGAGGGCGACGCGCTTGAGACACTCAAAGATGTTGGCGGCGAAGTCGATTTGCTGCTGCTCGATGGCGCTTTCGCCCTTTACCTGCCGATCCTCAAGCTGATCGAACCTCGGCTGCAGCCTGGAGCAGTGGTGCTTGGGGAGAACGCCTTCGAGCCGGGATATCTAGACTATGTCCGCAATCCCGCGAACCGATATGTCTCGCAACCGCTCCCGCTCGACCAAGCTCGCGGCAACGAATTCACCATCGTCGCCCGGTGATGCTCGATGGATATGTCCGCATCAGCTGCGCCGAACGCACCGGGAAGGTTGAGCAGGGCCTTGGTGCGCATGTTCATGAAACATGCGACCGTCGCCGCATGTGAGACGATTGCCGAGCGGTTTCGGCTGATCACGCTGGAAGGCCCAGCGCTCGAGGCCTGCGCTTGGATACCCGGCCACAAGGTCCAGATAGCGATGGGCTCAGCGTTCGTCGCGCGAACATACACGCCGATAGAATGGCAGGCAGTTGCCAGCCGCACCCGCATCCTAGGCTATGCTCACGGCGACGGACCGGGAAGCGCATGGGTTCGCGGCCTCAAACCCGGCACCGGATGCTACGTCTTCGGGCCGCGCCGCTCGGTGGATGTGAGTGGCGTGACAGGCCCGCTTGCCATCCTTGGTGATGAGACCTCCATCGGGCTGGCGCACGCGCTCCTACACCAGGATCGGGCCCGAGCAGTGGTGTGTTGGTTCGAGGTTGATGATGTCGAGGCCAGCCGTCGCGTTACGGCGCATCTCGGACTTGATCATGCCGTGCTGTTCGGAAGGACAGAGGGCGACGCGCACCTCAAGGAGATGGAGGCGACGCTCCCTGCGCTTGTCGCCGCGGGCACGACCTTCGTGCTGACCGGGAAGGCCTCCACGATTCAGCGGCTCCGGCTGGCGCTGAAACGTCGGGCTGTCCCCGCTACGCGCATCGTTGCCAAGGCTTATTGGGCACCCGGAAAGCCCGGTCTCGATTGATCGTGGAGCACTTGGCTCGACGAGCATCTGCAATCGAGGTGCGGACGGCGGCTGTCTTGGTTAGGCCGGCTCTCAACCCTGCCAGGAAGACATTGGCAAGCACGGCGATCTCCGTGAACGGACACTCTCTCGGAGCCGGAGACAGGAATGCATTTGCTCGGATGCTGAGCCATCTCTTACCTCGAGCTAAACCGCACCGGCGCGTCTTACCTCGAGCTAAACCGCACCGGCGCGGTAATTAACTTGTTGGCGCCGGGCGGCGGTGCCGGAACGGGGGATGCGCGCTGGACAAGGGACAGCACTTCGCCGTCGAGCTCCGAAAATCCGGATGATCGCGCAAGGGCGACGGACAGGACGTTTCCCGCGTCATCGATGCGAAAACGCACGAAGACGATACCCGTCTCTCCTTTCTCGCGTGCAGCGGGAGGATAGCGCTTGCGCCGTTCCAGGTGAGCCATGAGCCGGGATTGCCACTCGGCGGGCGAAGCCGATCCGAAACCGAAGCTTGCGACAGTCTGGCGCGCAGCATTACGCTCAGACTGCTCTATCTGTGCACTCGCGGCGAAGGATGTTTCCGACGCCTGCTGCTGCTCCTGCCGCTTCTGCTTCTTAGGCTGCTTCTTTTCGGCTGTCCTCTTCTGCGGTTGGGATTTGGTAGCCCGGAGAGGCAGTTCGATCCTGGCGAGTTTGACCGTGGTTACCTGCTCGATTGGTAGCGTCACTTCGGCTGGTGGCTCGACGGTCTCCTGGTCAGGCGGAAGCTCCATCGTCTGCCCTACCGGGTCCACTTTTTCCTGAACGCGTTGCATTGCCTCGCTGACGGCTTCCGTGACGTCTTTTGTCCGATCAACGATCTGGTTCATGTCGGTATTAACGGCTTGTGGCTCCGCTGCCATCTCTATCATGATAGCCGGTGGTGGAGCCGGATCGGCGATTGTGACGGGCGGCTCACTCGTGGCCCAAATCAAGGCTCCTGCGTGCGCGATAAAAGCGACGAGCCCGGCTGCGCCCCAGAGTGCTGCTTCCAGAAGGCGGCGTGACCGGCTTATGGTGTGGACCCAGCCGGTCATTGGCGGGTAATCCGCGGCGAAGTCATCTGGTCAGTTGCGGACGCCCCTTGGTTATCGCTGGCACTACTCTCTTGTGTCGAAAGCGGCTGTGGCACAGTTTCGAGAGCAACGAGAGCGATGTGGAGATAACCGCCATCGCGCAGTCGATTCATCACAGCCATGAGGCTTTCGTACTCGACGGTTTCATCTGCGCGCACAAAGACACGCGTCTCCTTGTCGCGCTTGCTAACTGCGTCGATGGCCAGCTGTAAGCCTTCCTCCGTGACGGGCGTCTCGCCGAGGCTCAGCGTCCGATCGCGTTTCAGAGTCAGGTAAAGCGGCTTGTCGGGGCGCGCGATTGGCTGTGCCGTCGAGGCAAGCAAATCGACATGGATGTCGAGGGTTGCGAGAGGTGCCGCGACCATGAAGATGATGCGTAGAACCAGCATCACATCAATGAACGGCGTGACGTTAATCTCATGATTGACATCGAGATCGATGTCAGGGCCCTGGCGCATTCCGCGAACCATGGCGATCACTCCGCGGCTATCGCGGGTGCGGCGTGCCTTCCCGCGTCCGACGGCACAAAGCGGAAATCGAGGTCGCGGCTGACCAGGCGCTCGACGCAGGTCGCGGCATCCCTCAAGAGATGGCGATAGCCGGAGATGGATCTGGCGAATACATTATAGATGATGACGGCCGGGATCGCGGCAACCAGACCTGCTGCCGTGGTGAGCAATGCCTCAGCGATGCTAGGCGCGACGACGGCAAGGCTCGTAGTCTGGGCCTGGGAGATACCGATAAAGGCGTTCATGATTCCCCAGACGGTTCCGAACAGGCCAACGAAGGGCGCTGTCGCGCCTATCGTAGCAACCGCACCGGTACCTCCTGACATGCGACGGCTGAAGAATGCCTCGATGCGATCGAGACCGGAAGTGACACGTTCTTTCAGCCCGGCACCACCCGCGCAGGCAATGGCAGCATCGGAGAATTGTACTTCCTCTTGGGCGACGCGCAGCATCAACGCGGCGGGGCCGCCGCGCCCCATTGTCGCGGCGACGGCTTGGTCTAGCGTCTTTGATGTGCGAACGATCTCGATCGTGCGTTTGGTGCGCGCCCGCGCGCAGGTGAGTTCGACGAATTTGGCTAGCCAGATTGTCCAGGTCACAAGTGATGCGAAGGCAAGACTGATCATGACGCTCTTGACGATCGTATCGGCTCCTAAGAACATGCCCCAAAGCGATAGATCATGTGGTAGGTCGGCGCGCCGTGTTGGCGTCAACATCTGTCGCAGGGCTTCTGCGGGCTCGTCAAGAAACGTCGGCACCGCCTTCACATCGCCGCTGGCCGCTTGCTGCGATCGACCCGCCGTAGAGTGTCCTGTGCTGACGCCGGGGGTTTCAGCAGGCAACACTTGTGTTGATGCATGAACTGTCGCGGTTGGCGCTTGCACCGTCGGAGCCGCAGCGCTCTCTTTCCCTGTTTGCGTGAAAGCCTGCGCCGGCGGCGCCGTCTCAGTTCTCACCTCACTTTGATTGACCGTCGTCGGTGTTGACCTGGCGCCTGTACCCTCCTGCGCGCCGCTCGGCTGTGTGAGGACCGCAAGCGTGGCGAGCGCGCTGATGATATTTGATCGTGGGCGGCTTACGCAAATGCGGTGTGGATTGCTCCGTTCAACGAGGAAGATGCAAAGCATGACGTAGGGTCCTTCTTTCTAAGGGCCGTCGCATCGGTGACGATATCTATCGAGGTCGACGTCCACGGGACGGATGATGACCATCGGCAGGTATCGGACTGTTTCTGCGCCGCGGAGGGCGGATAATCCCGCCGTTGGAGTAGGCAATGCCTTCAGCGAGCGATCCTCCCATCGGGCCGCTGATCGTGAAGCGATCCATACGGCGCGCAAGAACATCATGAACGCCGAGTCCGCTGTGAAATCGATTTTCGCGCTCTCCGAACCTTATTTGATCGGCGATGGCATGTCCGCAACCTACCTCCGGATGCATGTGCAGCCGAATAGCTCCACGCAGAATTGTATCAGTTAGCACAGCTAAAGCGGAACGCTGCGCCGGCCGTGCTCCGCTCTGATCAATAGGATAACAAACGTTCGCCGCATACGCTTTCGTTGTCCTGACTTTCATCGCTGATCGGCAGCCCTCGTTTCAGCCTGCAGGCACGAGCTGCGAAAACGCGGATGGCGATCCCGGATTGGCGAGTCCGCCGCGTTACAGCCCTTCCTTGCACACGTCGGCGCGCAACCCAACGCATGGCGAACCAAGCGCTGCGTTCGACCTGGCGCACCATCACTCGCACGCTATCACGAGGGCGCTTCATCTGAGGCGTACAGCGCTTTAGAATTTGTCGAGGCGATCTCCCCAACGACTTCGGGATCACGCATCGGCCCCCATTGCAGGGATGGGTCTCTGAGATGACGCAGAAAGCCGAAGCCCATTTGGCCGAGGACTCTCTCCTGAGCATTACGCCAGAACGCGATATTAGCTGCTGTTGCTGCGTCTTGTGCGATGATGGTGCTAAATTCACCACTCGGTTGCACGGTCAGATAGATGACGCCGCGGCTGGCGAGGAATCTGAGCTGGTCGTCTGTGAACAATGTCGTTTCATCGCAAAAGACGGGTTTGCTTCTCAACAGCAGTTTCGTCCAACCCAGCAACGTATGTTGGATGTGCGACGCGACGGCACTCATGGGGATCTCCAATGATGAAACGGGAACGCATCAAGTTCGATGCAACCTCTGCGCTATGACTGGGACCGAATGGTCGGATGGCTGTCATTGAGCCGTTGGCGGGGGGCTAACTTTCGCAACACGCTCATTGTGGTTGATCGTTCCGAAATGCTTCTCGACCAGGAAGCGCACGCGGGCGAATGCCTGCCTGGCTCCCTCGATGGCGCGCGCATCGTCGGCTGCCGTGAACGGTATCGCATCGATGGCCGCCGTAAAGCGGCGCCAATGAATGCCCCGCCCATCGATGTGAGCGGCGAGATGGCGGGCACCGAAGCTTTCCGACAGGCGCAGTTTTTCCGCCCCCTTTAGGAGGAAGGCCGCTCCGAGCTTCGAGCCCTCGGCGACATAGAGCCAGCCAACCGCATTCGGCACGGCGATCAAGTCGCCGGAATGCCGGATATCCGACAGCGTGCCACCTGTATCGACGATGTCCTGCCGGATCAGATCGAGGCGTCGCCGTTCGCTGAGATCCGCGATGAAGGTACTGATACCGGGATGGTTGTAGAGCGGATCGATCTCCTGGTGAAAATCGTGCTGAATCTTGAGGAATGTCGCATAGCGCGCACGACTGCCGAACGGATCGAGGCCCATGATGCGCTTGTCGAGCGCATCATGCTGGTTGTGCGTGGCGGCCTTCAACCGCTTGGCCAGACCCCGCGGTTCGTCGGTCTCCCGAGATGCTATGGCCGTCGTATTCATGCTTGGCTCCTTGCCCTTTTGTTCTGGGTGAAAATCCGTGGCTCCCTTGTCCGCCCTAATCTTCCCTGAAAGCTCGGGCGATCTGATCGCGGAGCGGCTTCATGAGATAGGACAACGCGGTTCGCTCGCCTGTCTGCACCTGCGCCTCGGCGGGCATTCCCGGAACGAGTTTCAACTGGCCCAGGCGCGCCAGTTCCTCGGGCGCGATCGTGATACGAATGACGTAGTAGGAAGCACCTGTGCGTTGGTCCTGCGTGACGTCCGCACCGACGCGCCTCACGGTGCCGTTCAGTTCCGGTGTCGTGCGCAGATTGAAGGCGGTCAAGCGCAGGACGGCGGGTTGGCCCAGCTGGACATCGTGAATGTCTTGCGGGTTGATATGTGCCTCAAGCGCAAGGCTGTCTTCATCCGGGACGATTTCCATGGCCGTCTCGCCGGGCGAGATGACGGCGCCGAGGGTATGGACGGAGAGATTGTGAACCACGCCATCTTGCGGCGCGATCATATCGATGCGGCGGAGTTGATCCTCAGCGGCGATTTTGCGTTCGGAGAATTCACCGATCTGGGCCTGCGTGTCGCGCAGATCGCTGGCGACTTCCGTCTTCAGGTCTTGGTCGATCTGAAGACTCTGCAGCCGAGCTTCGTCGACGGCGCCGGCCGCCAGCGCTTGGCCGGCAACGACTTGCCCCCGATAGGCGTCGAGTGTCGCTTTGTCGCGCTCCAATTCGTTCAGTCGCTGGACGGACGTAATCCCCTTCGCCAGAAGGTCGCGCAGGTTCACGATCTCCCGCTGGCGAACTTCGATGCCCTGCTCGAACGCCAACTGCTGGGCTTTGAGTCCGGCGATCTGGTTTTGGTACTCCTTGATGCGCTCAGCCAGTTGCGCCTTCTTGCTGATCCGTGTGTCACGTCGGGACTGAAACAGGTGTTGCTCACCCTGCATCGCGCGCGTGACTTCCGGTTCGTTCACATGCGCAAGGAGCGCCGGCGGAAAGGTGATTGCGTCCTTGTCGTCGCGTTCGGCCTCGAGCCGGGCTTCGCGGGCGGTCAGTTCATTGAGGCGCTTAGTGACGATTGCAAGGTTGGCTTTGACCTGCGTTGCATCGAGACGGATGAGAACGCCACCCGCCTTGACCCGCTGTCCTTCATGGACGAGCAGCTCACCGACCACGCCGCCGGTCGGGTGCTGGATCGTTTTCACATAAGATTCGACCACGAAGGTGCCGTTGGCAACGACCGCGCCGGCCAGTTCGGTTGCGGTGGCCCAGCCACCGACGCAGGCGATGAACGCAAGCACGCCCAGAATTCCGAGGGCAAGATGGACTCTCACGGAGCGCACCACTGCAACGGCATCAGTGTTTGACATCGCCTTCGTCCATCGAGGCCGCCGATGCCTCCTCGGAGCCCACCACGACCCGAAGCTGTCCAAGGGGATTCATTCTAGTCTGCTCGCTGGCAGAGCTTTTCGGCACGGATGCGCCAAGTGTCGGCCGCAGCATTCTTGACAATATCTGGTCGCGCGGCCCGAAGGCTTTCGAGCGGCCGTTCTCCATCATGAGCACGAGATCGACTACGCCGAGCACGCTCGGCCGGTGCGCTACAACGATCACTATGCCGTTTCGCTCGCGCACCGCCGCGATCGCCTGAATGACGGTCCCCTCTCCTTCCGCGTCGAGATTGGCGTTGGGCTCGTCGAGAACCACGAGGAAAGGATCCCCGTATAGCGCTCTGGCTAGGCCGATGCGCTGCCGCTGTCCTGCGGAAAGGGCCGAGCCACCTTCCCCGACTACGGTGTCGTACCCATTCTCGAAACGGAGAATGAGATCGTGAACCCCGGCTGCCTTCGCAGCTTTCACGATGTCTTCGGGGGCGGCATTGGGATCGAGCCGCGCAATATTCTCGGCGATCGTTCCCTGGAACAGTTCGACGTCCTGGGGCAGATAGCCGATATGGCGGCCGAGAGCTTCATTGTCCCATTGATCGAGCGAGGCGCCGTCAAGGCGGACCTTGCCGCGAGCCGGATACCAGGCGTTCACGAGCGCGCGCGTCAGCGTCGATTTGCCACTTCTGCTCGGGCCTATGATGCCAAGCGCGCTGCCGGCGCGTATGCCAAAATTCACGTCGATAACGGTCGGGTGGTTCTGCCCGGGCGGGATGATCGCCACGCCTTCCGCAGTCATGGCTGCTTTCGGCTTGGGCAGCGCTGTGATCTTGTCCGCCGGCGCGACCAGAGCCAGGAGTTCGCTCAGGCGCGCCCAAGTCTGCCGGGCCATGAGGAAGGAGCGCCAGGTGGCAACGGCCAGATCGATGGGCGCGAGAGCACGGCCCATGATGACCGAGCTGGCGACCATGACGCCGCCCGTGGCGCTTTGTTGAATGACGAGATAGGCGCCGACGGCCAAGATCGTCGATTGGACCACGATCCGGAACATGCGGGCGGTGCTGCCAAGCGCATTGCTAACGTCCCCCGCTCTGCGGTTGGCACGAAGGTAGTCTGCATTAGCCGACGCCCAACGATCGGCCGTTCTGGGGCCGAGTCCCAAGGCCCGGATGATTTCCGCGTTGCGGCGGTAGCCCTCCAGGAGGGTGCTGCGCTGCATGCCATAGCCGACGGTGTCGAGAACAGGCTTGGCTGAAAGCCTGTGAGTGAGGGTGGTCAGAGCCACCAGAATGATGGCCCCCACCAGCGCGGTTAGGCCAATCCACAGATGTACGGCGAAGCAGACCGCAAGGTAGAGCGGCGCCCAGGGCAGATCGAAGAAGGCGGAGGGGCCCTGTCCGGAGAGAAAGCTACGGATATTGTCGAGGTCGCGCAGCGCCTGGAGACCATCGCCCGGCATGCGCCTCTCCAGCGGAAGCCGAATGATCGCTTCATGGACACGGCCGGAAAGCTGATGGTCGAACAATTCACCGGCGCGCAGCAATACGCGAGATCGAACAATTTCGAGAAGCAATTGAAAAGCGTAGGCGATCACCGCCAGCACTGCAAAACCGACCAGCGTCGGGATGCTGCGACTTGCTAGCACGCGGTCGTAAACCTGCAGCATGAACAGGGGCGCGGTCAGGCCGAGGATGTTGATGACCCCGCTGACCAGCGCCAAGGCAACGGCGCCTTGTTTAAAAAGGGAAACAGCCGCCGCAGCCAACGGCTGCGGCGGTGTCCGCTTCTTGTATCGTCCTGCTTCGGCGACCATCAGACGAAGGCGAAATCGGACGCGGACAGGCTCGACACACCATCGACCGTGATCGTGCTGTGCAGACTCGAATTGGTCGGGTCGACGTAGGTGACGGTATTCCCGGCGACGCTCACATGGCTGTCGCTGATGAACTGGCTGTAGTTGCTCCAGCCATAACCCTTGAAGTCGATGAGATCGTTACCGTGGACGAAGTCAGAGATCGTGTCGTTGCCAAAACCGTGTGTGGAATCGTAGAGGCTATGATCCCACTTGAACGTGTCGAAATCCGAGCTGCCCCCGTTTCCGGTGAGGGTGTCGTTTCCGTAGAAGCTGTAGAGGGTGTCATCGCCGGAGGTGCCGTGCTGGTTTGTCCCGGCATCGCCGAGATAGGTGTAGAAGTAGCTCGGGGCCTGCTTGATGATCCCATAGATCGAGTAATCGAACGAATTGGGGCCGGCATCGACATTGGCGTGATGGTAGTCGATAGTCAGCTCGGTATTGGCGAGCGAGGCGTTGCCGGTGGAGGAGTTGACCGACAGGCCTGTGCCGAAGGTCAGGGTGTCGGCGGTTCCGGTCAAATTGCCTCCAGAGTAGCTGGTGAAATTACCACTCAGGATCTCCGCGTGCGCCGAGGAGGTCCCGCCGCCGTGATACCACTGGTCATACGGCGTGCTCGCCGGGTTGAAGATGCCATACGGATTGGATGTGCTCTCCCCGATCACGCCGTCGAGATAGCCCTTCAGGTCGGAACTGGCGGAAGTCAAATAGATGTCGAGCGCGGACATGTTATTGCTCCTTGTTTGGCCCAAGCCATTGCGGGCGGTTCATCTGCGATGAACCGATGCTTTCCGGCGATGCCGCCGGAAAATCAGAATTTCATATTCAGCGAAACCGTTGCCGTCCGCCCCGGACCGGGATAGGTGTCAAACCCGAGGGCCGGGATGTAGGCGACATCGGTGATGTTGTTGACGGCGAAGCGCAGCGTCGCGGAATCGTTGATCGCGTAGGACCCGTAAAGGTCGAACAGCGTATAGGCGCCCGTGTTGTACTCGCCCTGCAATCCGTAGCCGCCGATATTGCGGTCGGCTTTTCCGAAATGGGAGACCCTTCCACCGATCGTCAGCTTGCGGTCGAACAGTCGCACGCCGCCGTCGAGGACGAGCTTCTCCTTCGGCGGTACGAAGATGACCAGGCTTCCTGTTGTTTGCGAGGTGCCGTTATAGCTATAGGCGGAGGCGTATTTGGCATCGATGTAGCTGAATGAGCCGCCAAGATAGTAGTTGCCGGCGTCATAGTTTGCCTCAAGCTCGATGCCGTTCATTCGCGTTGGCCCGTCGAGATTGATATAGGCATTGTAGGATTGCGTAATAGCTGAGCCCGGCGCGAAGGCAATCTGTCCGAGCGCGATGTAGTCATTCACATCGCGGTGGAAGCCGACGACCTTGGCGCGAAAGGTATCGCCGGCCTGAATGATGCCGTCATAGGAGAAGTTGGCGCCGACCTCATAAGTATTTGCCCTTTCCGGCACCAGCCCGGGATTCGGCGCATACAGAACATTCGTAAACCCGCCCCCCGGATGGGTGCCGCCGGTGAAGGTTTCCATAACCGATGGTGGCCTGGAGGTCTGCGAATACTTCGTGAACAGTTCAACACCATCGATCGGCTTGATCGCGATCTTGGCTGTCGGCAGCCATGCGCCGCCCGACTTATCGACATCGATGTTGTAGGGTGCGCTCGTGGTTTCCGTGTGGGGATAGACAGTCCAGATCCTGCACCCACCGCCCCGCGACGGCGGGTAGTACAGGCCGCAGACACCCGGAACCTCGACGGTCTGGACCCCGAAAACTGTCGTCGAGCCATCGGAATGGTAGTGGTCGTAACGCAAGCCACCCGAAAGCGTCAGCCAGTCTGTGGCGTCGTAGGTTGCATTGCCAAAGCCGCTGATGACGTCGCGGCGCCCCGAGGGCGTGAGGCCTTTGAACCACCATGCTTCATTTGGATCCCTATCGACGCCCGGCCCTCGGGCCATGGTGTCGCCGAGATCACGCCAGGCTTCGAGACCGTAGTTCAACGCAAGCTTTCCCAGCGGCAGAACGAACCGGCTGGTGTTCTCCAGACTGCTGCCCCAGGACGACATTTTGTAATCGTTATCCGTAGCGGGTACCAATGCTGACTGTTGGGGAACCTTGCTTCTGTCGTCGGTTCGATTGAACCACAGCCGCGCCTTCAGATCGATCAGATCACTGTCGGGCTTCCAGCCGAACGCCGCGGCGACGGTGTCGTTCGTGACATGGTTGTCGTCGGGCACATTACGGCTGGCGCCCTGCTTGAACCGCGTATCGTAGTGCAGCCAACTGATGTCGAGACCGGTGTCTTCGGTCGGTTTCATCTGTGTCTTCAACAGGCCGGACCAGCTCTCCGAACCCATAAAGAGAAGCGGCCCGTCGACCCCGAGTGAGCCCACCGGCAGCTTACCATTCTTGCCGATGTCGTATTCGCCGAGGTTCTTGTACCCGAACCCGCCGAGAATGGAGAAGCTGTCAGAAACCTTTGCCGCGACCGCGGCCGATCCGTTGAAATGATACGCATTGGTGCCGGTCGTGGCGTCGACAAATCCGCCGACCTGTTTTCCGGGGGAGATGAGGTCTTCGGCGCCTATCGTGCGGAAATTCACCGAGCCTCCCAGCATCGCAGCTCCACCCACCGTCGATGTGCCGCTTTTCTCGACGTCGATCTCGCGAAGGAACGATGGTTCGACATACATGTAGCCGGTCGAACCATGGCCGTTGCGCTGGAAGTCCTGACGCGCGCCGTCGATCATCATCGCGACCCGTCCTTGGTCCTGCAGGCCGCGGATGTTGACGTTGATGCCTTGGTTCTGGGCGTTGTCGCCTGAAACAAGAACACCCGGCACGCCCGACAGTGAGTCACGGGTGTTCCGTGCGGGCTGATACTGGATCGCCTCACGCGAGACGACACTTATGCTGTCCGGCGTCTGGTAGACCCAATCGGGCGTGCCCTGAAATCCGGAGCCAGAGGATGCATTGCGACCGCCTTGGCCAGCAACGTTGATCGTATCGAGAATTAAGGAGCCGTCCGCGCGCGGCACAGCTCCGGCATCCGACACGTTGGAGGATGGTCGGCCGCTGATCACAGCAGTTCCTTGCGCGCTGATACGGTAGCTGATCCCCGTCCCACGCAGAAGCGCAGCCAACGCCTGCTGAGGAGTGAAGCTACCAATGACAGCGTTCGAACGCACGCCTTGCGACGCTTCGGCGGGGAACGAGACCTGAAGCCCGGACTGACGACCGAACTGATTGAGCGCGCTCGTCAGCGGCTGAGCAGCAATGTTGAATTGACGCGCAGCCGAAGCGTTTGAACCTTGCTCTTGCACGATTTGCGATAACGCGCTCTGCGGATAGAGCGCTGCGACCGCTGACAGCGCGCAGATCGCGGCACCTTGCAACAAACAGATCGAGACGCGCCCCAACGTCCCGTCGGTAGTTGTTCTAATTCTTGATACGCCCCCAATATACATCGAGTCTCTTACCTCTACCTGCCATGGTGCACGCCTCTGCTTTGGCATGCGCTTCCGACCGTAAAGACGAAGAGCTCCGCGAGATTCTCGCGGCAGAATCATTTTTTTGAAGAATCGCGATTTCTTCTATCGAAGCCGATTACAAACGCGACACGATCCGCAAGAACGGCGTGACCGATCGGACCTTGCCGCCGAAAGGCTCGACGAGCCCGGCGAGCGCACGATCGGGATTGCGCAGGTCGAAGAGACCACTCACTTTGAGGTTGGCCAAGCCTCTATCGGGGATCAGGATGGAGGCGGTGGAATAGCGCTGGATCAGCTCGATCGCGGATCCGACGCTTGCATTGGCGAGAAAGATCTTTCCTTCACGCCAGGACCCTATGTCCTCAAGCGGAACCGATTCGACGCTGATCTTACCTGTCGCGCGATCGACAACAAACATTTGGCCGGGCTTGAGAATCTCGGGCGACGCGCTCTCTGTGGCCCGGGAGGCTTCGATCGAGCCGCGGAGAAGAGCAACTTTCGTGCTCGTTGATGATACCTGAACATCGAAAGCGGTGCCGTGCACCTTCACTTCAGCGCCTTGCACATCAACGATCAACGGTCGTGTGGTGTCGGTCACGACGTCGAAGAAAGCTTCGCCGGCCAGGAGCGTGACACGCCTTTGCTCCGTTCCGATGTCCGTTTTGATTGCACTGCTTCCGCCGAGATCGATGACGGAGCCGTCGGCGATTTGCACGCGCTCGACCTGGCCGGCCGCGGTGCGGTAGTCCGCACGCATCGCTATCAGAATTCCAGGAATTGAGATCCACAGCACGCATGCGGCGGCAAGCGCACAAACAACAATTGCAATTCGCCGATGATAGGACTTGCGGGCCACGGGGGCTCGCGCAGTAGGGCTCGATATGGGCGCGTGTGCCGGGGTTGGTGTCGAGAGGGGGGCGACCTCGCCCCAGACCTTTTGATTGTGGGCTGGTTTGACCGTGCCTAGAATAGTCCATGTCCTGGTGACGCGCTCCCACGCGACGCGGTGTTCGTCGCAGGCCGCAAGCCAAGCGTTGAATTCCTCAAAAACGGTAGAGCCCTGATGGGCGTCCTCCAATTTCAGAATCCAGCCGGTTGCTTCCTCAAGCAGCTCGCGATCCGCCTTCCCGTTCGTAGCCACCGTCCGAATGTTCCTCTCTCGGTGTTTTTTGCAGATGTCCATGACCGAGCCATCGCCGTGGCTTGGACGAAATTGCCGCCTTCGAACGGTTCTTTACAGAACTATTTCGGAGATCGCGAGGGCGCCTGGCCGTCGGTGTCCTGTTCCAGGCGGATGGTAATCGTCGCGACCGCCGTGTGGACCAGGCGGTAACTGGTGGGGACGGAGAGTCCAAGATACGTAGCAGCTTGTTCGACCGAGTATCCACCAAGCCGATGCATTTTCGAGGGCTATGCTTCTTTGTCGGGCAGTTTGGTGATCTGATCCATGGCTCGGCGTCCGTTCTCGCAGAAGCGAACGGTCCTCCTCTGGTGTGCGCACACGGGCTGAGGGCCGGCCCAAGCCAGCGCGTTCTGCCCTTTCCGCTGCTTCTCCAGCCTTCATGGAACAGAAAGGCCGTTGGGCGGGCTCTCGGCGTCCTGTCATCCGTCGCAGGGACGAATTGATAATAGAGGCTTCCTGAACCAGATCTTCAGCGCCGTCTCGTGACCTCAGCAAGTGGGACGCGTAGTCGACGAGAACCGAGCGGCGAAATGGACAGAGCGAAACGCGGGTCTGGTCCCTCCGAACTCGAACGAGACCTCGAACCGGCTCGCGGCGGGCTCCACTTGGCTCCGCCCATCTCATATAGTTGTGCGGGTCCTACGGAGGGATCCCTCCTGTGGCGTTTGCCAAGTACATCAGCCCACCATCTGGGCTATGATCCCCGTGATCAGTGGATGCCCATCGCACTGCATTACGGCAAGGAAACCACACATTCCTGCGTAAACGCAGACGTTCATAGGAGTTCTAGAGTTATAGGTCGCGGTGGCTCGCTCGCCGGGCCACGTCGCACATAAGTCTCGAACATCGACGCCCATCGATGCGCGAAGGCTGACGTTCGACTCCCTTACGAGAACATTGCATCGTTAAATCGTTAACAAGTCTATTCGATCTCAATGTGGCCCAACTTTGTATGGCTTCTAAAACGGTCGCGCTTTCCTGTCGCGCGTTGATTACATCGGTTCTAACTTTAAGCTGTTGCTTGAGCGGATGCGCCATCATTATCCTGATGTCGGGCCAACGGTCTTGAAACGCTCCGACATCCGTAGGCGCCAGTGAATGATAGTTTATCGAAGGCGTGCGGCGTTGGACGGCTTTTCATGAGAGAAAAATGAACAGACCATCGCTTGCTGAATGCGAGCTGCGCGAGCTTGTTCCCGGCGGGCGTGCAGCATCGCCCATGAAGGTTAGCGTTATCGCTTGCCGATTACTTCGAGCAAACGGATTCATTCGGACGAAGTGATGGCATGAGCGGCTTTCGGGAATATTCGCGTTGGGCAGCCAGCGCTGCGACCGTGCTCGTGTTGCTCGGTTTCACTTTTGTTGCGCGGGCTGCCGATGCTGACCGCATCGTCGCGCTGGGCGGAGCGGTCACCGAAATTCTCTACGCGCTCGGACAACAGGGCAAAATTGTCGGCGTTGATGCGACGAGCCTCTATCCCCCTCAAGCGCTGAAGGATAAGCCGAGCGTCGGCTATTTCCGCTCGGTTTCGGCGGAAGGCATCCTATCGGAGCGCCCTACTCGCGTGTTGATGGTCGAGGGCTCCGGACCCGCCGCTGCATTGCAAGCGGTGGCCCAAGCGGGCATTCCCATCAACCGCGTGCCGGATGCGCCAACAGCCGAGGGCGTTATCGCCAAGATTATCGCGGTAGGTGAAGCGGCTGGGGTATCTGAGGAGGCGAGGCAACTCGCCAGTCAGGTGAAAGCGCGTTTCGCTGAACTCGCGCGATTTCGCGAAAAGATTGACGCCTCAAGGCGGGTTCTGTTCGTTATCGCGCTGCAGAACGGCCGACCGCTCGTGGGCGGCAGGGGAACGGCCGGCGATGCCATCGTTACACTTGCCGGGGGTGCAAACGTTGCCGAGTTCGACGGCTATAAGCCCATGGCGGACGAGGCCATTGTCAATGCCGCGCCCGATGCGATCCTGATGATGGACCGCCCTGGCGGTCCGACGGGCGAGGACGTCTTGTCGCTTCCCGCGTTCGCCCTTACTCCGGCTGGAAAAGCGCGCGCGCTGATCGTGATGGACGGGCTCTATCTTCTCGGCTTCGGGCCGCGCACACCGGATGCGGCCCGCGACCTTATGCAGGCGCTGTATCCGAACCTGAATCTCCCGCGCTTGACGGCGAAGGAGAGCGGCGGACGATGACCGCAATCGAGGCTGACGTGGCGTCGCTCGCAAGACTGGTTTCGCGCTATCGCCGCCGCGTGGCGCTCGCAACCGGCCTGGGCGTCTGCCTTTGCACGGCTCTCGCCCTCATTGCTCTCGGCGAAGGTGCAGTTTCAATTCCGCCCCAACAGGTCGCAGCAATTCTATGGGAGTTCGTTCTTGGCTGGACAAGCTCCCCTCAGGATCGCGAGACGCTGGTCGTGACCGGCATTCGGCTGCCACGCGTCCTGCTGGGATTAGAAATCGGTGCAGCGCTCGCCGTTTCCGGCGCGCTGATGCAGGGATTGTTCCGCAATCCCCTCGCCGATCCCGGGCTTATCGGCGTTTCCTCGGGCGCGGCCTTTGCGGCTGCAGTAACACTCGTGCTCGGCGATCGGTTTCTTGGCGATACGGTTGGCAAATTGCCGTTTGCCATTCTTCCCGCCAGCGCCTTTTGCGGCGGTGTTGCCGCCACGCTCGTGATCTACACCATCGCAACAAGGCAGGGCCGCACCTCAATGGCAACGATGCTGCTTGCCGGTTTAGCGCTCGGTGCCTTGGCGGGTGCGGCAACCGGTCTCCTCAGTTATGTCTCGGACGACAAGCAGCTGCGCGATCTGACGTTCTGGTCACTCGGAAACCTCAATGGTGGAACCTGGAGCAAGCTCGGCGCTGTCTCATTCATCACTCTGCCCCTGTTGTGCGCAGCGCCCTTTCTGGGTCGCGGCCTCAACGCCCTCTCCTTCGGCGAGGCAGAGGCCTTTCATCTCGGTTTTCGCGTCGAGTGGATAAAGGCGGCAACAATATTCCTGGTCGCGTTGGCGGTTGGAGCGAGTGTAGCAAGCGCCGGCCTGATCGGTTTCATCGGCATCGTCGCGCCGCATATCGTCCGCCTCGCTGTGGGAGCCGACCATCGCGTGCTCTTACCCCTCTCAGCACTGTTTGGCGCGGCGCTGCTTGTCGGCGCCGATACGCTTGCGCGCACGCTCCTCGCACCGGCCGAACTTCCCGTCGGGATTCTGACGGCCCTTCTCGGCGCGCCCTTCTTCCTATGGCTTCTGCTCCGAAGAGCTAACGGGAGCTTCGTAGCATGACGAGTATCGTCAAAGCGAACGAGGTTTCCTTCGCGGCACACGGACGCCTGCTTGTTGACCGTGCGACGCTCATCCTTGAGCCCTGCCGTCTCACCGTGGTCATCGGCCCCAATGGCGCGGGAAAGTCGACCCTACTCAAACTGCTCACCGGCGAACTCTCGCCGTCCCGGGGTGACGTTCTCTACGGTAGTCAAACGATCAAGCATCTGCCGCCGTGGCGACTTGCGTGCAAGCGTGTGGTCATGGCACAGAGCGCGAGCCTTGCGTTTCCCTTTCGCGTGCATGAAGTCGCGCGGTTTGGACTGACCAGCATCGGCCATGCCTTGCCGGGTGCCGAGGCTAAGGAAATCGTCGCGGCGAGCCTTGCGGACACTGGAACCCTGCATCTTGCCGACAGGGATTTCCAGACGCTGTCGGGCGGTGAACAGCAGCGCGTTCGATTCGCGCGCGTGCTGTGCCAGTTGCGCGCGGGACATACGATAGAGAAGGCTCAGGCGTTGTTCCTTGACGAGCCGATCGCCAGCCTCGATCTCGAACATCAACTGGCGCTGATGGATCAGGCGCGCGCCATTGCCAATGACGGCGCCGCGGTCCTCGCGATTCTGCATGATCTCAACGTCGCGGCCAGCTTTGCCGACAACCTCATTGTGATGTCGGCCGGTGGCATCATCGCGCAGGGGCCGCCTTCGGCGGTCATCACTGACGACCTCGTCGTCGAGGTCTTTCGTGTTCATCTGCGCGTCGGGACAGCGCCAACTCCTAATGTACCCTTTGTCCTTCCGCAGCACCACGTGTGCAAGCAGCATGAAGCGCGCTCTCGGTTCAGATCAACGTAGCCACCTCATCACCTCAACGCGCCGACTAAGGATTTGTGACATCACGCAAGAACGAGAAACGAATCGGAAGGAATTCTGGTGTGACTGATACGAGGAGCGACGATACCATAATCCATCGCTGCGATAAGCGCGCGCTGATCGATGCGACCACCGTTTATCATGTCGTACGGATCAAGTGCGAACCTAATCTTGCGCATCGAAGCGAGCTCGTGCCCGAGATCGTGAAACTAGACTAGAAGATGGCTGCATCGACCGGCTTGCAAATTTTACCCCTGATGCATCGCGTCAGCGGCACCTCGTCCGAGATCTGCATCGTGTTCAGCGCCAGTGCACCGCCAACATGTTAAGCCTCCGAATAAGTCAGCTCTGCTCCCCTCTATCAGGGTTCTCTCGTCGTCTGTCCAGACCTCCATAGACCGCGGAAATTGCCGCCGCCATCCCGGTTTTCACGAGCACTATTTCCGGCCTCGCGGGGGCCTTCGATCTTGCGAGTCCGGCGCGAGCCGGATCGTGATCGTGGCGACAGCCGTCTGGACGAGGCGATAGACAGTGGGAATCGAGACTCCGAGGTGATGCGCGATCTGTTCGATCGAGTATCCGCCGAACCTGTGCATCTCAAGCGCTACTCGCTGGTTTTTCGGCAGCTCGGCCAGCATGTCCATGGCTAGACGCATGCTCTCGCAAAAGAGAAGAGTCTCCTCGGGCGTGGCAACGGTTTGAGGACTAACCCAGGAAGGGGCGTCGCTGCCCTTTCGCTGGTGCTCCAGCGTCTTCCGTCTGAGGACGTCGACGGCGAGATTATGGACGATGCGGAATAGATACGATCTTGGACGCGCCGCCGGCACCCTCGCCTGGGTGGCCGGTACGAATTTGATGAAAGCATCTTGAACCACGTCCTCGGCAGAGTCGCGCGATCCCAGGAGGCGCGATGCGTATTCGACGAGAACCGCTCGATGGGCCAGATAGAGAGCAAGACGCGTATCTGGACCCTCCTTCATCTGTACCTTCTCCGCATCACCATAGATCTCCCCGCGTCGAGAGAGCGTTCGCTTCGGCCACCGCTTGCTTCGTGGGCCTGTATCGGCGACACGGCAGTGGTCTTGTGCGACACTTGGTACACTCGCGGGCCTTCGTATCCACCTTCACGCACGCCGAACGAAGGACACAACCTTCACGAAATCGAAAACTCTTTCAACACCAGTTGTTTATAAGGACTCTAGAGTGAACTGACTCACAGGGAGCGAGTGCGCGCGGAGTGAATGCTTGTTCCAAGATCATCGCCCTGCTCGAGTTGTGCGACGCTGACGTGGGCGTCGACCGCTCGAGCGGCAAAGGGCCTGCTTAGGGGCCTGCTTATGCCATTCCTGCGGAGCGCTCTTCGGCAATAAGAGCCGACAGAAATCGGGAGGCGCCCCAAAAAATCTGGCCCCGTGTGAGAATCTCCCAGAGATTTTCGTCTTTACGGCGGAAGAGCGTCTCTGTGACCGGATCGGCGTTGGCTCGGATATCGCTTTGGACAATCGATACGACCTCCGGCTCGTTTTGAAGCTCCGTGTCGGATTTAATTGGTAGTTGGCGGCCTAGGCCTTCTTTGCAAGGAAGCAGATGGTGAAGACATTGCTGCACATCCCGCCGCAAGCTCCTCCCCGCTCGAATCTCAACACGAGCAATTTCAAAACACCAGGTCTTTGTCTGCGCGGCAGCAAGCCTCCCGAGCTAAAGCACCTGCGATGGGCCGTGACGGCGGCCGATTGTGGCAGCTTTCGTGAGGCAGCGGAACTGCTAAGACTGCAACAGTCGACCCTCAGCCGTTCAATTCGCCAGATCGAGCACGGCCTAGGTTTTACCATTTTCGAGCGCTCAAGCGGAGGTGCAAGCCCAACGCCAGCGGGTCGCCGCGTTCTGCGCCTGGCAAGAACCATCCTGGAGGAATTTGACGCACTCATAGCGACGGCAAAGTCCGTTCAGAACGGCGAGACCGGTCGGCTATCAGTCGGTTTCTGCACATCACTTTCGGCAAGCAATCTGCAGGTCTCCTTGGTCGAATTCAAACGCCGCTTTCCACGGATCGAACTCGCAATGGTCGAACGATCACGGACACGTCTGGCAAGGGCACTTCGTAATGGCTTGCTGGATATCCTAATCGTCACAGGAAGTCTGCCATTGTTCGACAGCAAAGCGATGTCGCTCTGGAGCGAGCGTCTTCTAGTTGTTTTATCCCGCGACCATCCCCTCGCTGCGCAGGAGACTGTCTATTGGACCGATCTGCGCGGGGAAACGGTACTGCTGAGCCATTACGATCCCGGACGGGAGCTTGAAGACCTTTTGGTTTCGAAGCTCGTATCAGCTCGGGATCGTCCTAAGATCGAGCATCATGAACTCAGCCGTGACAATATCAGGAGCCTGATCAGCATGCAGGGGGGTGTCAGTCTGGTGCTCGAATCCGATACCGGAGCGAATTTTGCCGGTTTGATCTACCGGGAGCTGCGCGATGGCACGGGCGCAAGCCGGTTCGACTATTCTGCCCATTGGCGAGCCGACAATGAAAACCCCGCCTTGGATGCCTTCCTAAAACTCCTCTCGGAGCGCTACCCGTCACCTCGCTTAGGAGGATGACGCGCACGGCGAGCCCTTACAAAATTCCGGTCCGTTGCCATGAACCGGGCCAACATGGGCGCAATCAGCTTGACCGGCTCATTGATCTGTTGACCCGTCTCACGTGCGAGAATTTCAGCATAGGCCACCAGATCCCGGTGGACGCTCGCTGGCAATTCGTGCGTCAGCTTAACCGGCTTATCGTCCTCGATTGCTCCGAGCTTAAGCTTGGCCATTGTCCTCATCCCCTGGAGGGCTCGAGTACCAGGTCACGATTGACGATCACTCTCACCGGAAATCCAGGACGGATTGTCAACGTTGGCTGGATATTGAGATTGCGTCGAACCACCTGTTGGCCTGTTTGGTTGAGGGAGTCTCCCGCCCCACGCCGCAGCGCCTGAATGATGTCGCTGTTGGTGTTATTGACATCCGCCCCCGAATTTACCTCGGTGCCGATGGCCAGCAGCGTTGATAGCGCCGCTGCTCCGAGTAACTCTTTCCAATGGTTGTCGACCTCGTCCTTAATGCCGGAATATCCGCCCGCATCCGCGCCAGCCTGCCGTTCCAAGACAATTGAGCGTCCGTCCGGCATGATGAGCCGTGTCCAAACGAGGAGCACGCGGGACTGACCGAACGCGACCTGGTTGTCATAGGTCCCTATTAACCGCGCCCCCTGCGGGATCAGCCTGATACGCCCGGTGGGGGTATCGTAAACGTTTTCAGTCACTTGGGCCGTGATCTGGCCCGGTAGATCTGAGCGGATCCCCGTGATGAGTGCAGCCGGAATGACCGTCCCCGCCTGAACTACGAACGGCGAGGGTGGCCTCATCAGGCGATCGGGGCTTGTCGTGCGCCGATCGACGGCCGCATTGACGAACGCAAGTTTTCGGTCCTGCCCATTTTGAACGAATGCTTCGTCGGAGGACATTGACGTGTTTGAAGGTATCTCGCTCGATGTTGTCCCGCCGGGCGATGGGCGGAGATTGGTATTGGCAAACACCTTGCTAGTGCGCGCTGCCTCTGTTTCCTGATTGACGCGCTGCTGTTCGGCGTCGATGGCGAGAGAACCGGATTGGGACGAGCTTTGTGCCGCAACGATGGGACGGCCAAGATCGCCGGGCAAAGGCGATCCAAGACGGGGCACGTCGTGGGGAATTCCTGCATAGTCGTTCGGCAGGCTTGCGAGTTCGTCGGCGACATTATGGTGGTCGGTCGAGTAGAGCTCCTCCGGAACCGGAGCACGCTTTGATTCGTTCTGCAGAGCCCACAACACCGCGCCACAGATCATCACGAGGGCCAAAGTAGTGCCACCTAGGAGCACTTTGCGCGAGAGGCGCCTGACTTGCGGCCATTCCGGTCGCAGCCGCAGGGTTTCAGCCACTGCTTCCCGCTGCTGCGGCCGAGAAGCATAATAGCGTGCATCATTCAGCTGGTCATTGTCCGTCACAAGGACCTCCCCTCGCTTCGAACGATTCGTACCCTCTGCTGGTTCTCCCCTCCAAGTCTCAGTTCAGCGGCTGCGAATAGCCGATCGACGATCAGCACGTTGCCGTAAGCGCGAAAGTTGACGAGCTCAGTATTACCATCAGGCCCGATCACGAACAGCGGCGGCATCTCGCCTTGACCAATACCAGGCGAGAACTCGATATAGACCTTGCGGCCATCATCATAGGCATTGACAGGACGCCAGGGCGGGCTGTCTCCCTCGATTGTGTATCGGTAGCGACGCTCTGCCGGATCCGGAATGATAGGCATCGGCAGCAGGGCTTGACCATGCAGGGACTGGTTCTCCGGATAGAACCACGCAACTGACGGCATATAGGGCTTTTCGCGAGAGCGCAGCTCAATCAGGTAAGTGCGCCGATCGGTGTTGATGATGAGATTGGTCTCGATCGCCGGACGTGTCGGCTTCACCATGATGTGCACACGTCGCGTCTCGCCACTGCCACTTTCGGTATCGCCAACGACCCAGCGCACGGTATCGCCTGCGGCGACTGGCCCCGAACCAATCAGCTGTTCGCCAGCCTGAAGCGCAATGTCCGTGATCTGCCCCGGCGCCGCGTAGATCTGATAGAGCGCGCCCGGACTATAGAAAAATACCTGGACGGCATTGAAATAACCCGCCTTCCGAGGCTCCACGCGCGCGGCGTCATTTGCGGTTTCAATCCGTTCGATGGGCTCCTTGGCTTCCGCATTCTTGCCGCCCCGCGCCGGCTTCCAGGCGGGCGGAACATGCAGCGATCTTGGATGATCGTCGGCAAGCGCCGGCAGATCTGCAACCGGCGGGAGTTCGCGATCATAGCTGATTTGCGGAGGTTTGACCGCGGTGCAGCTGCCGAGGGAGGACACGCAGATCAAGAGACCCACACGTAAGCTCGGCCCGATTCTCTCTGGCGCAATCACATGACCCGATGGCATCGCTATCCCAGCTCCTTCGACCAGTTGATCGCATTGACATAGATGCCAAGTGGATTTTTGCGCAGCCGATCCAAATCGCGGGGCATTTCCACGATGATGGTGAGGATCGCGCTCCATCTCTCGGTCGCAGCAAGCTGGCCGTTCTCGTAGCGACGTTCGATCCAGGCTACGCGAAAGCTATCGGGCGAGGCCCGAATAACGCTCGAGACCTCGACTGAAACTTGCGTCCTGCCGAGCTTGTCGAAAGGATTGCTGTTGCGGGCATAGTCATTGAGTGCGGCCGCGCCGCGGTCCGTCGTGAAGTCATAGGCACGCAGCCAATCCTGGCGCAGCACGATCGCGTCCATCGGCAGACCACGCACGTGTTCGACGAACCGGGCCAAGTGAAAGGCAATTTGGGCATCGGTTGGTTGATAGTCGGAATTTGCCGGAGCAACCGTTTTGGCCTCGCCCAGACGGTCTATCTCGACCACCCAAGGCGTAACAGTGCCTTGGGCGGCCTGCCAGACAAGAGCTGCCGCGAAGCCGGCGGATAGAAACAAGCAACCAAAGGCCATCAGGCGCCAGTTCTTTGCCTGAACCCGTGCAGAGCCGATACGATCATCCCAGACCTGAGCGGCTCGTTGATAGGGAGTGACCGCCTCAGGTGTGCGGCCGTAGTGGACGGCCGATCGTTTGAACATGCTTTGACCTCAAGACATCGCTGTGAGTTGCTTACGAGCATCGAGCCTCAGTGATCCTCCTGCGAGAGGTCGACTGATCCGCCGCTCCCGCCGTGATCGCCAGAGCGCACCGCTTGCGCAGCGGCCGACGTGCCTTGATTGATGCTCTGCGTCCGCTTCATGCGGCGAGCCCATGCGGGCGTGGTCTCGGATGAGCTGGAAGAAGAGCCGTCCACATGACCGCTGCCGTCGCCTCCTCCACGCAGATGAGTTGCGGCCGAACGCAACGGACTTGTCGCAGCGGAAGCGCCCGTCTCCGCTGCACCCGGGACCCCAGCTGTCCGGAACGCGCGGGCCGCACCACCTGCAATGGCGCTTGCTCCGCTCGCGGCGCCCGCAATCGCGCGGCTGCCCAGTCCAGCACCGCCGGCGGCAAGACCGGCTCCGGCTGCAAGCACCCCGCCGGCCGCCAGTCCCGTGCCAACGGCCGATCCTGCACCAAGCTGCGGACCTCCCGAGACGATGCCGTTGGCGATACCGGGCCCGTAGATCCCGAGGCCGAGCAAGGAGAGAGCCCCGAGCACCAGCGCCATCGCGTTTTCGATGGTCGGCTGGTTGCCGCCAAAACCAGCCGTGAACTGCGCAAACAAGGTCGATCCGATGCCGACGATGACGGCCAGCACCAGAACCTTGATCCCTGAGGAGATCACGTTACCGAGCACGCGTTCGGCGGCAAAGGCGGTCTTTCCGAACAGGCCAAAGGGGATCAGCACAAAGCCTGCAAGTGTCGTCAGCTTGAACTCGATGAGGGTCACGAACAGCTGAATGGACAGAATGAAGAACGCCAGCAGCACCACAACCCAGGCGAACAGCAGGACTGCGATCTGGACGAAATTTTCGAAAAAGCTGACATAGCCCATCAACCCCGAGATCGACTCCAGGATTGGCCGTCCGGCATCAAGTCCCACTTGTGCGATCCGGCCGGGCCGCAAGAAGTCTGCCGACGAAAGGCTCGTGCCTGAGGCTTTGAGGCCTAGCGCGGCGAAGCTCTCGAACACGATTCGGGCAAGGTTGTTCCAATTGCCGATAAGATAAGCGAAAACGCCGACGAACAGCGTCTTCTTGACGAGCCGGGCGATGATGTCCTCGTCAGCCGCCCAGGACCAGAACAGGCCCGCCAGCGTGATATCGATTGCAGCGAGCGTAGTGGCGAGATATCCAACTTCGCCGCCTAACAGCCCGAACCCGGAATCGATATAGCGGGTAAAGGTCTCTAGAAACTGATCGATGACGCCGGTGCCGCCCATCGCTCACTCGCTTTGCGCTGCTGGAATGGCAGGATAGCCGAAAGGCAGACGACTCTCGTCCTTGGGCGGCGCAGACGATGATGATCCGGCATAGCCCCGCTCGCCCTCCAAGGCGCCGCTCTTGCGGCCAAAGAATTGGCGGCGCTTCTCGGCCCAGAGCTTTCGGCACCCGAGAAGAACGTCGTTCTGGTCGTCTTTAAGAGTGCGGCATTGCTCGAGCTTTGCCGACACCGGGTCGGAGTTGCTGGCGCGCGACGCGGGAGAGCCGGTCTCGCTTTCGTCGCCGCGCAGCCGGATCGCGCAGGCAGCGACGGCAAGGACAGCAACTATGACGGTCACCAGCACCGGGAGCCGCTCAAGTTTGTTTGTCATCATCAGTGAAACATCTGCACGGTTGTAGGTTGATAACCCTGACCTTGGGTCAGGAAGCGCCGCAGCTGCTCCCTCGCCTGATCCTGAGCTGCTGCTCGCTGCGCGGATCGGAGGTCTTGCGCTCGCCCCTGGGAGGCAACAGCTGCGGTGAGATCTGCAAGCTGCTGCGCCTGAACTGCCAGAAGCTGATTGCCGGCCTGGCTTGCCTGCAAAGCCCCTGTCGCGCCCTGACTCGCAGTGACCAAGGCCGATATCTGGGTACGGTTGGTATCGAGATTACCGACGACGCTCGCCTGCACCCGCATGGCGTCCTGCAGGCCCGCCACCGCGTTCTGCCAGCGTGTTTGTGCGTTGGCGACAAGGGCCTGATCAGAGATGTTGCCTGACGCTGGGGCGTAGGTCGTCGAGAACGCGGCATCGATTTGCTGAACGTCATAGGCGATGCGCTGCGCCTCTGCCAGCAGCCGCTGCGTGCGTTGAATCGATTGCTCGAGCTGCTGCAACGAGGAATACGGCAGATTTGCCAGATTCTTGGCTTGGTTGATCAACATCTGCGCTTCGTTCTGCAGCGAGGTGATCTGGTTATTGATCTGCTGCAGTTCGCGCGCGGCCGTCAGTGCATTCTGCGCGTAATTATTGGGATCGAAGACGATCCACTGTGCCGCGGTTTTCTGAGGCGCTTGGAAAATGAGAATGGCGGCGAAACTTGCCGTCAGAAGCGGACGGAGGCGGCTCATCAGAAATCTCCTTGCTTGGCCATTTGCGGAATAAGCTCGCAGGCCCATCCGAGGTTGTGAGCTGTCAGCCAGCCCTTCACAAAATTCTCGCGGCCAGCTTCGGCCAGTACCTGCTCGATCAGCGCCTGGTCCGTTTTGGACGAAGCTGCCGTAAAAGCGAGCGCGATCTCGCCAAGGCCGAGCTCAAACAGGCGATTGCCCCGGCGCGACTGGCAGTAGTAATCCCGTTTGGGCGTCGCGCGGGCCAGCATCTCAATCTGGCGATCGTTCAGCCCAAAGCGCCGGTAGATTGCCGTGATCTGCGGTTCGAGCGCCCGATCGTTGGGAAGGAGAATCCGGGTCGGAGAGCTTTCGATGATCGCCGGTGCAATCGCCGAGCCGTCGATGTCTGCAAGCGATTGGGTGGCGAATACGACCGAAGCGTTCCTTTTGCGAAGCGTCTTGAGCCACTCGCGGAGCTTGCCCGCAAAATCAGCATCATCAAGGGCGAGCCATCCCTCGTCGATGATCAGCAGAGTTGGGCGGCCGTCAAAACGATCCTCGATCCGATGAAACAGATAAGAAAGAACGGCTGGCGCGACCGCGGTGCCGATCAAGCCATCCGTCTCGAACACCTGAACGGATGAATCCCCCAGCCGCTCATGTTCGGCATCGAGCAACCGGTCATAGGGACCTCCGAGGCAATAGGGCTGCAGCGCCCGCTTCAGCATGTTGGATTGGAGAAGTAGGGAGAGCCCAGTGAGCGTGCGTTCCGCTGTCGGCGCAGAAGCGAGCGAGGTCAGGGCCGACCAGATGTGGTCTTTGGTCTCAGGCGTCACCTCGATCCGTTCGCGAGTGAGAATTGAGGCGATCCATTCGGCCGCCCAACCTCGTTCGGAAATGTGATCGATTTTTGCAAGCGGCTGGAGGGCCACGAACTCGGAGGATTCGCCTGCAACGGCGCCGCCAAGATCATGCCAACTGCCGCCCATCGAGATTGCGGCGGCACGGATCGAGCCGCCGAAATCGAACGCAAAGATTTGCGCGTCTGGGTAGCGGCGGAACTGCAGAGCCATAAGCGCCAAGAGCACCGATTTGCCCGCACCGGTCGGCCCGACGACGAGGGTGTGTCCGACATCGCCGACATGCAGCGAGAACCGGAAAGGGGTCGATCCTTCCGTCTTGCCAAAGAATAGCGCCGGAGCTTTGAGGTGATGGTCCCTCGCCTCTCCGGCCCACACGGCCGAAAGCGGAATCATGTGGGCGAGGTTCAGCGTCGAAATCGGCGGCTGGCGAACGTTGGCATACACATGTCCCGGCAGACTGCCGAGCCAGGCTTCCACGGCATTGACCGTCTCGACCTTACAGGTGAAGTCGCGCCCCTGGATCACCTTCTCGACCAGCCGCAGCTTTTCGCCAGCGGTTTGCGCATCGCGATCCCAGACAATGACCGTTGCTGTCACGAAGGCCTCACCGATCTGATCCGAGCCTAGCTCCTGGAGCGCGGCATCGGCGTCGACAGCCTTGTTTTGCGCATCCGTGTCGAGAAGGCTTGAGGCCTCGTTGGTCATCACCTCCTTTAGGATCGCAGCGATCGATTTCCGCTTGGCAAACCATTGCCGCCGAATCCTGGTCAGGAGCTTCGTGGCGTCTGTCTTGTCGAGCGTGATGGCCCGAGTAGACCAGCGATACGGAAAGGCCAGGCGATTCAGCTCATCGAGAATCCCGGGCGTGGTCGCCGTCGGAAACCCTACCACCGTCAGAACGCGCAGATGCGCTGCCCCCAGCATCGGTTCAAGCCCGCCTGTCAGCGGCTGGTCGGCAAGCAGCGCATCCAGATACATGGGGATTTCGGGCACACGAACCCGATGCCGCTTCGTCGAGATCGTTGAGTGCAGGTAAGTGAGCGTCGCTTCGTCATCGAGCCAGCCGCATTCCGGCATAAAACCTTCCACGAGCTGCAGGACGCGGTTCGTCCGATCGATAAAGCCGCTCAGCACCTCTCGCGCATCCACCCCTCGCGTGTGATGGCTGCCCTCATAAAGCAGCCGCTCTGCTACAGCTGCCCCCTCCGCCGGCGACAAATATAGGAAAGTCAGGTAGTAGCTCGATTCGTAATGGCTGCCTGCCTCCTCGAACTGCGCCTTGCGCTCGGCGTCAACCAGGGCGGATGCGAGATCCGGAAAACTGTCCGGGGGATAGGGCCCGCCCGAATGGCGCTGTGCTTCGACGAATATCGCCCAACCCGATCCCAAACGGCGGAGCGCATTGTTCAGGCGTCCCGCGACGGCGATGAGTTCGGCCGGCATGGCGCTCTCGAGATCCGGTCCGCGAAACTTTGCTGTTCGCTGAAACGAACCATCCTTGTTGAGGATGATTCCTTCCTCGACCAAGGCAGCCCAGGGCAAGAAGTCCGCAAGGCGCGTGTTCGAGCGTCGGTATTCGGCAAGGTTCATCATGGCAGTTCAGGTGCTGAGGTGACCGGGAATACGAACGTGCCGGCGCGCGACCTCAACGAAATCAGGGTCGCGCTTGGCCGCCCAAACGGCGACCATGTGGCCGATGCACCAGAGGAGAAGGCCGGCTAACCAAAGCCGGAGCCCAAGGCCCAATACTGCGGCCAATGTCCCATTGAGGATAGCGATCGACCGCGGCGCGCCGCCCATCAGGATCGGCTCGGTGAGCCCATGGTGCACGGGCGCGACAAAGCCTCCGACTGGCTCATCCATCAGATCACCACCCCGCCACCGAACGAGAAGAACGACAGAAAAAAGCTCGAGGCGGCAAACGCGATCGACAGACCGAACACGACCTGGATCAGTCGGCGGAAACCTCCCGATGAATCGCCAAACGCCAGCGACAGCCCGGTGACAATGATAATGATGACCGCCATGATCTTGGCGACCGGCCCCTCGATCGACTGCAGGATCTGATTGAGCGGCTGCTCCCAGGGCATGTTGGATCCAGCGGCCCAGGCCGGGACAGTCGGTGCGCAAAACGCCGCGACCCCAGCGATGCTCGGTCCGAGAGACAATTTACGCTTCATGACCGATCTCCAGTGCTGTCAGGCTGTAATCGTCGCATGGTCCGAGCCCCGAGACACAGGCGAGTTCAGCGAGGCGGCGCTCGGCGCCGCGACCAGCAAGAACCGCAATCACGTTGATGGTTTCGGCGATCAGCGCGCGCGGGACCGTGACGACAGCTTCCTGGATGAGCTGCTCGAGCCGGCGCAGGGCACCAAGCGCGGTGCCTGCATGGATAGTGCCGATGCCCCCGGGATGCCCGGTGCCCCAGGCTTTCAGGAGGTCGAGCGCCTCGGCCCCGCGGACCTCGCCAATCGGAATACGATCGGGCCGAAGGCGAAGCGAAGAGCGCACGAGATCAGAAAGCGAAACTACGCCATCCTTGGTACGCAAGGCCACCAGGTTCGGCGCCCTGCACTGAAGCTCTCGCGTATCTTCGATGAGGACGACGCGGTCATTGGTCTTGGCGACTTCCGCAAGAAGCGCGTTTGTCAGTGTCGTCTTGCCGGTGGAGGTGCCCCCTGCCACCAGAATGTTCTTTCGTGCGGCTACCGCATGTCGTAGCGCGTTGGCATGGCCTGATGCCATGATTCCGGCCGCCACGTAGTCCTCGAGGCCAAATACGGCGACCGCCGGCTTGCGTATTGCAAACACTGGAGCGGTAACGACCGGCGGCAGCAAACCTTCGAAGCGTTCCCCAGTCTCGGGTAACTCCGCCGATATCCGGGGCGATCCAGCATGAACTTCGGCACCTACGTAATGCGCAACCAGCCGGACAATTCGTTCTCCGTCGGCCGCGGATAAGCTCTCGCCAGTGTCTGCTAGCCCGCCCAACAGCCGATCGATCCATAGTCGGCCATCGGGATTGAGCATCACCTCGACGACGCATGCATCTTCCAGGAAGCCTCCGATAGCCGGTCCCAGCGCGGTCCGGAGCATGCGTGCCCCGCGCAACGCCGTCTCCGAATCGAACGAATGGATTGCCATGCCTGCCCCCAAGCCTCTGACGCCGCGTTCGGCGCCTTCAGTTCTGATGACTACAAAAGGCAGGATGCGTATGACCGCAACAACGGAACGTACGGTTCGTAGCCGGGCGTAGAAGAAGAAACATTTGGCAAAGGTGCAGTGTTGAGGCTGCGGCCCTTAAACTGGGCGCGCGGGAGATCACGCCAAGGGTCGGCCTGTCTCACCACTCCACGCTCTCATTCGCCTCAAGGATCGAGATCTCGGTTGGAGGAACCGCGGACTGCGCTGAGCGAACTTTGCCCGTGCGCCCACGCGCAATTGACGTGCCGGTGTTCCAAATCAACGGTCGAAGCAGCCAAGGGCCGATGAACCACAACAGTGCGGCTAGCTGCAGCACAACAATCACGCTGAAGGCTGTCTGGTAGGCAAGCGCGGGGTAGTGACCGTCCTGTGCGGGCCATCGCTCAAGAATCAAGCCAATCCCGTACTGCACGATGAAGGCCCAACCAAAATGCAGCACGTTCAAACCGCCATTGGCGCGCGCCACCAATTCCGCTGGAAAGTAATCTCCTATGATCGCGTAGCTGAGAGCGGTAGCCGATCCGACAACCGACACGACGCACCACGGCAAGAGCGACGACCAGGGCGGATGCACGATCAATGTAAGCTCTGCTACAACAAACAGTGCTCCGACAATCGCGAACAACTGCTCCATCTTACTGCCGCGGCCGCGTACCAAGTCGGCAAGCAAGCCCAAGAGCAATGCGCCAAAGCTTAGGGCTAGCGCCATAACGAATAATTGGGTGACGAGGCTCGTTCGATCCAATCCTTCGACGTCGCTAAGCCAAGGCGCCGCCCACAGCGACTGCAATGCCCACGCCGACCCAATGCAGGTCGCTGACAAAGGCGCAATCCTCCAGAAACGCGCATCTGAATAGATGGTCCTAAGGGCGGCCGCGCCCCGATTTGTTTGTGAAGCTGTGGTGCGTTCTGGAACCACAAGATAGATCAGAACAGCTGCAGCAGCACTTACTGCTCCCAGCACCTCAAATAGACCGCGCCAGCCGATCCAATCCAGCAACATCTCCGCCGGCGCTGTGGCGGTCACCGCGCCCAATGCACCCAGCATGATCATAAAGCCATTGATGAGCGCCACACGTTCTCTTGGAAACCAGAGAACGATTATTTTCAGCCCAGCCATCAAAGCAGCCGCAACACCAACTCCGATCATCGCGCGAGCAATCATAAGCGACAGAAATCCCGTCGATATGCCGAATAGCGCAGCGCCCGCGGCCGCGATCACCAGGAGCGCACTTTGGACCCGACGTGGACCGAAGCGATCCAGAAGCATGCCGACCGGAATCTGAACCGCCGTAACGACCAGGAAATAGACCGACGTGAGCAGCCCGAGATCGGCAGCACCAAGCTGCAGATCTGATGCGAGCCGACCGGAAATGAGCGTGTTGATGGTCCGGAACAGGTAGGAAAGATAATAGCCGGCTGCGAATGGAAGAAAAACACAGGAGATGAGCCGCCAGATCGGAAGGCGCTCAGCGGGACTTTCGGGTGATGTTTGCCTCGGAACGTCATTTGGCGCGCTTGTCCGCGCGCAACTAGCCGATTCAACAA
Organism: Bradyrhizobium sp. ARR65; assembly: GCF_000472385.1. Lineage (GTDB taxonomy): Bacteria > Pseudomonadota > Alphaproteobacteria > Rhizobiales > Xanthobacteraceae > Bradyrhizobium. The sequence goes on along the minus strand of NZ_AWZU01000039.1, from coordinate 3,226 downwards.
AAGGCGTTTGGCAGATGTCGAAAGTTGAGATTGCTGCCGCCCTCCCCGGCGGCAGCACTCAGCTCAGTTTGTTCGTCAACCAAGGTTACCGACTGGTCTTCCTGATTGACTTGCTCATGCGTGATACCGAGAATTGCTTCACCCTTCGGTCCAAGCTCGGAGCCAGCGGGCTGGTCGCGCCCCTCGAGGGTCTCCCGCATCACGGGCCGACCCAGCCGTACGCGCCGATCAACCTGCTCGGCCAACGCCTTGAACCGCTCGCGGCCGAGCATGCACGCATCCCGCTGCTGTGATGGCGACATGGGTGGCGTCAACGTGAGGTGATAGCGCGCATGCAGGGCCACCGTTTCGGCGATGATCGCGATCTCGCGCTCCAGACGGCTCATCTGGCCACCTATCCGGTCCAGAGCCTCATGAATTAGACCTTCGATGGGCGGCGCCGGATCCAGGAAACGCTCAAGGGCCGTCTCGACGACCATGCTCTTACCGACGCCCGGTCGATCAGTCGCAGCCTCAAGTCGCTGGAAAATGCTCTGCGAAAGTTGAACGGTTATCTTTCTGGTTCGCAGAGCTTCGTTCGGGATCGGTTGCGCATCCGCGCCAGCTTGAATCGAGCTGGGCTTGTTTCCGAGCTCTCCACCAACTTGCATACTCCACGCCTCCACTCTGCCACTGCATAAACCCGCGCCACGGTGCCTCGATGCGTGACGTGAATTTCCAACCCAAACGAATGAATCGCCCTAGCGATGATGGAATGACAGAAGAAGTGGAGCGAACGTCACTTCAAGCGCACAGACATCCCAGTCGTGGTCTGGCGTAGCGAAAGAAAGAAAAGGCGTCCTGATCCGGTGGAGCCGGATTTCTCCGCTCATCTAATCCGCTGCTCAAGGTCGAGCCTGACCTGTTGCGCCAGTCTTTGGGCGCTGAATGAGCCGTCGGTCCCGTGCATGCTTCGCTGCTGTTTGCTGTTTTTCGACTCACCCGGTCCCGCCTGCAATGGCCCAGAACAAGTGCCGGTTTGCGCTTTCGTTGGCCACAAGAATGCTTTCATCCGCGAGCATCACGGGTCGCGTCGATCACATCGTCGCAATCCACCCGTACTCGCGGGAGGCCGTAGCCGCCCCTTGCATGTACCCGGCGATTTCCACATCCTCGCAGGCACCGCATGGCATATGCAGCCGATAGACGTTGAGCGGCGCATTGACATGCCCGAACGTGGCGACGGCGCGAATGACCGCGCGCTCGCCCGCTTTGCCGCGAGTTTGGGATGGCTCGGACCGACGGGCCAAAAGAGCATCCTACACCATTTCTCTCAGGCACATTACCCAGCCCGGCCAACAGCGTCACGGGCGAGCGGGATCGCCGCCAGTCAGACATTGGCTTTGCGAGAAGAGCGCTGAAGTGGTGGCCTAATCGCAGCTCGTCGGCGAAGTGTGGCTATCACCTTTCGGGGGGGCGTCGGCTTGGATCCCGACTTCTGCACTTCCTTGGGCTTAAGCAGCATTGGCTGCAATTCAGTGCGGCCATCGGGCCAATCTGCGCAATTCCTCGGTGCCTTTGATCATATCGCACAGCGATGGTATAAAGGTGCGCGCTGAAGCACATAGAAAGCCGAGAAGCGTTAGGCAATATTGTCGTTGGTTTCTGATGCAACATTCGCTTCGCGCAAGGGCCCGCCTTCGCGACGTAACCAAGCTCCTAAGCCAAGCTGCGGTGGGTGCGTTGACGATCGCAATACTGCGCACCGCCCGCTATTTCGATCCGATCAAGACCGCCAACTTGTTCGGCCGGATCGCCCGCTCACTCGGGCCCATGATGCGGGAGCAAAAGATCGGTCGCGCCAATCTGACCGCCGCATTTCCCGAGAAGTCGCCTGCAGAGATCGAGGTCATTCTCGCAGGCGTCTGGGATAATCTCGGTCGTGTCGGCGCCGAATTCGCGCATCTCGATCATATCTGGCAGTACGATCCCGCTCAGCCCGGGAATAGCAGGATCGAAATCGAGAAGCGCTCATACGAACTGTTTACGCAGCTGCGGCTCGACGGCAAACCGGCGCTGATCTTTGCAGGCCATCTCGCCAACTGGGAACTTCCCGCGCTGGCTGCCGTCGCGCACGGGCTGGACGCCGCGATCCTGTATCGCCGGCCCAACATCGCCTCGGCCGACCGCATCATCCGGGATATGCGCGCCGTAAAAATGGGGACGCTGATACCGGCTGGCCGTGAAGCCCCCCTCAAACTTGCGGAAGCCCTGAAAAATGGTCAGCATGTCGGGATGCTGGTCGACCAGTATCTGACCAACGGCGTCGAGGTCACTTTCTTTGGCCGCAAGACGAGGGCCAATCCGATGCTGGCCCGGCTGCTGCGGCAGATCGAGTGCCCGATTCATGGCGTACGTATCATCCGCCTGCCGGGACATCGCTTTCGTGCCGAGCTGTCTGAAGAAGTGAAGCCGGTCCGCGACGCCGCCGGACAAATCGACATTCAGGGAACGATGCAAGCGGTCACATCTGTGATCGAGGGCTGGATCCGCGAATATCCCGATCAGTGGCTGTGGCTACACCGCCGCTGGCGCTAGCGCTCCGCCTCCTAAAAGGGGTATCGCGCCGCGGGGCCTCTCAAGCCTGACGCGCTATTTGATAGCGGAGACCGTGCGGCTGGCTTGGGAGGACCGGGTTGGCATATGAGACAGCGAGATAGCGAGTGCTACTCTCTCGGCGCTACTGACCAACCAACCATCGCGTTTTGGGCGCTTCGGCCAGTCGAGAGATCTCCTCAGTCATCCGATCGAATAGTGGAACGGTCCCCATGGGACAGTGCGAGACACCCATAGGAACGTAATTCGCCAGGCAGCCATCGGAGGCATTGCGAACCTTGCCGTCGATCAAACTGCATCTCTTTTATGAGTTCACTGCCTTAAGCCCTGTGGCTCTCACCGGCTTTCAATTACCCACAAATTCTCCGCCGACCATGGCGCTCAGCGCCATGTCGGTGAGGCGTGACAGCCCGCGCCACATAACGGTATTGCCGGGCGGCGGATCGCTGGCGCGGGCGAGATAACCGCCGAGCCGGGCGATCTTGATCAGGTAGTGCGAGAGCGTTTTCTGTCTTGCTTTTGGTTTGTCGTTGACGAGGCGATTGAGCACGCCGATTTCCGTCGCAGTCAACGCGAGAGTTGGCGGCGCGTCTGGGGCGGAACGGTTGAGCATCGTCATCCAGAACACCCT
>NZ_AWZU01000038.1 GCF_000472385.1 Bradyrhizobium sp. ARR65 | reverse complement strand
CCCTGCGTCAACGCATGAGGGCGATCGCCCAGGAGCGCCGCCGCTTCGGCTATCGGCGCCTGCATGTTCTGCTCAAGCGGGAGGGTCATGTGATCAACCACAAAAAGCTATTCCGGCTCTACCGGGAAGAGAAGCTCGCGATGCGTCGCCGTGGCGGCCGCAAGCGGGCGATCGGGACCCGGGCGCCGATGACAGTGCCGATGGCACCGAACGACCGCTGGTCGCTCGACTTCGTCTCGGATCAGCTCACCGATGGCCGACGCTTCCGCATCCTGACCGTTGTCGACGATTGCACCCGCGAATGTCTGGCTCTGGTGGCCGACACCTCGCTCTCGGGCATCCGGGTGGCCCGGGAACTGGACCGGCTGATCGTCGAGTGGGGCAAGCCCAAAATGGTGGTCAGCGACAACGGCACCGAACTCACCAGCAACGCTATCCTGACCTGGGCCGATCAGAGCCGCGTCGCCTGGTACTACATCGCGCCGGGCAAGCCCATGCAGAACGCCTTCATCGAGAGCTTCAACGGTCGGCTGCGGGACGAATTGTTGAATGAGACGTTGTTCACGTCGCTGGCCCAGGTCCGCGTCACGCTCCCACACTCGCAGCTCGGATGGAAGACCCCGTCCGAGTTCGCCTTCACCTGCCACCCGCGCCGGGACCTGGCGCTGCGCTATGCCGAAGGCTCCGCGCCAGCTCCCGTCGCTACCACCGCCCAACCGGGCAAATCCAACCGCCAGGGCGAACTCTGGATTGGATAAACTTGGGGGCAAGGTCAAAATGGGCTGAAAGGGCCTTCCATATCTTCCCATGTCTGCGCTCGATGAACTGAGCACTTTGCGGACCGCGCGTGTAAGGTTCATCTGACTCAGGGTTGGATCGCTCGACTTCTTCTGCTTCTCCAAGCCAGCGGCTGCTTCTTCCTGCTGGTAGTAGGTCCTTATAATCTGACAAGCGCCGACAAATTCGGAGATATCGGACTGCAATTCGTGAGGCTTTCCGTCCAAGCAAGCTACGGCATGGTAACCGTCAGTGCGAGGTTCTTTTCGAGCCAGGCCCGCGCCGTGCGCTGCAGGGGGTCTTTTGGAGTGCCGGCAAGCTTGTGCTTTCCATTCTCAACGAGCTGCGGCCGTTCTTCGAGATCTGTACGCCATCCGATGAAGGGTGGGGACCCGCGAGGAGCAACTGCGCGGGCTTTCCGAGATTGGGGTGATCAACGTCTAGCTCCTTGATCGCGATGCATCGGAAAGAAATGGCGACCTGCTCGTCAATAGCCAGGATCCGCTTACGCCAGCTTCGCTTATGCTGATCGAGAATAACCTCGCCAGTCCGACCGTGCTCAAGCAGGCGCCGAAGACCTTTACCGCGGATGGGCTCGTGGTCACCCAACACGAGGCCATTTCGATTGATGGCGAGCGCATTCCCTATGTACAGACCGGTCCGGCCGACGAGACAGGCGATGCGCCAGTCCATATGAGCGGCTACGGCGGGTTTCGGTCAGGCCGTACTACGATTCAGCACTTGGCAAGCTTTGGCTGGAGCGCGGCGGCACCACAGTGCAGGCGAATTTACGGGGCGGCGGCGAGTTCGGCACGCGCTGGCACGACGCCGGCCGGCTCGCCGGTAAGAAACGCTCGCACGACGACTTCGCGGCCGTTGCCGCCGATCTCGTGCGTCGGGGCGTGACGAAGCCGAAGCGGATCGCGGCCCAGGGCGGATCCAATGGGGGCATCCTCATCGCCAATATGCTGACGCGCTATCCGGATCACTTTGGTGCGCTGTTCTGCACCGTCCCGGTGATCGATATGCGCCGCTACACCAAGCTTCTGGCAGGAGCAAGCTGGATTGCAGAATTTGGGGACCCTGATAAGCCTAGCGACTGGGAGTGGCTCAAGACCTATTCGGCCTATCATGCCGCCAAGCCGGGCCAAAATTATCCGCCGATCCTGATCGCTACGACCCGGCGGGACGATCGTGTTCATCCCGGACACGCGCGCAAGATGGCCGCGAAGCTCCAGGCGATGGGTTACGAGGCCTATTTCTACGAGCAGGCGGCGGGCGGCCATGGATACGGCCGGGACAACAGAGAGCGCGCCGGCTTGGAGGTGCTGGGCTTTCGATTCCTCAAGAGCAAGATCGGCTGGTTGGAGGGCTAGGCTTAGGCGGGCGCGGCCCTTGTGATCCCACAAACTCTAGCGTGTTGTTGGACCGTATTTCAGGGATCTCGGTCGGAGAAGGGGGCCTACGCAACTTACTAGACGTCGACAGGTCGCGTACGCTCCATGCGAGATTGCGTGCGCGCAAGGCCAGTGTTTTGGGGTATGCTACAATCTGCCGGCGGGTAAAGCTTTGCCATATCGTTTGAAGGCAGAGATGCCGAGACAATTAAGACGCGCGGCTCTTACTCCGCGGTACTGATCTCCGAACCATTGCGTCAGCAAGTCTTCGGCGGGCGCGATCACGTCAATGGTTGGGGCATTTTGAGCGCCGCGAGAGCCTTGTCGCGACCAAGCGGATTTACGGAAAGTGCGGACTTCTTGAAGTATACTAATTAGCCGTCGTCGCGGGAAGCAGCTCTGGCACGACCCGGCCGGTCGGGCACCGGCTGGGGCAATTGAGTGCGAGCTCGCTTGCTTAGAGCGAGCCGATCCGATTTGGTCTATTGCCTCAACGACAGGGTGGTATTTCGGCATTATCAAACCGGAAATGATTGGAGTGTCAGCGGCTTTGCACCTGTACTCCTGTTCTGTGTGAGCATCGCGGATGCGGTCGTGCCGTGGCCCGTGATGGCCGCGCCCAAAGATACGTGAACCAGCCGCAGAGTGGGTCAGATGAAGCTGCCGCACAATTGCGAATCTTGATAGGCGATCCGAATACGCCTGCATTCTTGCTCGGCCGCCGCTATGGAGCGTCTCCCGGCAATGGCACAAGCGCAGCTTGCGGAGTTGGCAATTCCTGGCAGTACATGCGATCGATCCTGCGCTGCATTAGCGTATAGCAATCGCATGTGATGCTCTCGAGACCCGCTCGGTCGATCTCGATGAAGCCGCGCCGATCGGAGCGGATGGCGCCCGCTGCGCGAAGCTTGCTCATCGTCAACGTCACTGTTGTTCGCCGCACTCCGAGCAAATGGGATAGCGCCTCTTGTGTCACCGGAAGGAGGTCCTCCGAAACACGATCGTGCAGCTGCAGTAGCCACCGCGCCATGCGGGCATCCACCGTATGGAGCGCGTTGCAGGCGGCGACGTGCTGGAGCTGCAACAAAAACGAGCGGGTGTGGACCTGCACGATGTTCCTGATGGCTGCACTTCGCGCATAGGCAACCCGGAATTTCGCGGCGGAAATCAGCGATGCCGTGCCGGCCACCCGAGCAACCGCGGTAACGGACGAAAGTGACGGGCCGAGCACGGAGAGCGAGCCCAAAGCGCCTTCCCGCCCGACCAGCGTGGTTGCGACCGTTTGCCCGTCTGGCATATCGAGCATGAAGGCGATGGCGCCGCTGTGGGGAAAATAAACCTGGTCGAGCTCATCATTTGAGCGCACCAAAACAGTTTCGGGTTCGAAAGAGATCTTCTGAAAGTGTGCGGCGAGCAAGCCGAAATCGGCCGGCGGCAATGCCGCCAGCAGCCGATTCCCAACGCCAATCTGGGCCACGGTTACCGTGCCTTTTCGCGAACGAGCAGCCAATGAATCTGCTCCCCTTGAAAATGAATTGACCGATTCCTCATAAAATCTGGAATATGGCCGGAGAAAAAATCAGATGGTTTAAGGACCCGGAAAAACCTTGATAAGATAGACCGGACTTTATCATGTCGAGCGCGAACTCGCGTCGCACGTCACGATCAAGACCGTCTCGGCTCCGATCGACATCGTCGCAGTCTTCTCATTCTGCCTTGGAGATGCGCGATTAGCAACTTCCGTCTCGCGGCTCACAAGCCAAAAAACCAGGCTTCTCCGCGGCACGAGGTGCGAGACTCGTATCGAATGTCTGAGACCGGCAGAAGCCCCTCTGGTTCGAAACACAAGCTTCTTGGGATGCCATGGGGCTTTTCGTGATAGAAATTGATATTGATGTAATAACCGGGTCCCGAAGGCGCCTTTTGGTGAGCTCTCACCAGAACGAGTTTTTTGATTTCCAACTCTCAGGTCTCGATTTCGAGATGCAGACGAGCTGCGGTCCCCCGCGAGCTTTTATTGTCGCCACGAACACGAGCCGCGGATCCATCGCCTTGGCTGTTTCGTCCGATCTGTATTTTCGCTCTACTCACGCCTGGCGGAAGAAGCCATTATCAACGTCCCTCGGCGGTTGATGGGTCAAATCACGTGCCTGTGGCCGTGCGAAGCGCGCGCTGCGCTTGACAGAGCATGTCACCTTCAAAACGTCGGCCGGCGTGAGCCACCGCGATTTGAGGGTTTGCGACCAACCGGTTTCGCGCCGACGTCGCGAAGTCCGGCCGCGAGACGGATGGGCGAGTTATCGAGATTTCGCTACTCCCAAGCGGGACCAGCCCTATAGTTAGACCGACACGGAGATCGAATCGTTGTTGAACGTAGTACTTGCCGTACCTGCTGCAAGCAGATGCGGGCGCTGGAGTTCTCTCACTCCGTTCAGACTGACCGCGGGCGTGCTTCCGGGGCGATCTGGCTTGAGCGTACCGGTGTCGATGTCGGGATGGCGTATTCACGGGTAGGGAGCAGGCTTAAAAAAACGCGTACCGCGTGCTCCTCTCGGTCGGTGCTCCATGCCGGACGCTCACGCGCGCTGCGGTCCGCAGCTCTGCGGCGGGACTCGATGCCAGCTCAGCTAAAAGAAATGAAGAAGCGCGCGGACAAGCTGGATTGCTGCGTGAATGCACCGTCCTTTGCATTAAAGAACATCAGGATGGCGCTAAGCTGCTATGTAGCCAAATTAATCATTGGCTTGCGAAGCATTGCGGTACATGCAATTTCGGCAGCGAGTGGCGCATCCGGACGCTCTGGGCCGATGTTCATGCATGCCTCGACTTTGGGAGCGTCGACGCGCATTAATCCCTGGTCCTGACCGGACGGTGCGGGCACTCGACGCTGCCCTTCAGCTGGGTTTCCACTTGAGGGTAGAGGAGGACTCGAACGTGCCGCGTTTCTAGAGCTGCTCTTGCGTTGCGTAGCATCGTCTGGCTTCATGCAAGCGCGGGCCGGAGCGGCTCCTCTGGGGCGTAGGCGGCTCGCACGTGATGCCAGTGCACCAGTTTATGCGGAGACGCCGGACTGCCTTAGGAAGCTCGTCTCAGACGAGGACGCAGGAGGCGGTTGGCGTCGCAGGCGCCTTGTGAACACTGACGATCCTATCGCGACAACAGTCCCTAATCTGCTTGAATTGGAAAGCTGATCATACGCTTATCTAGTAGGCCTCGCCCCGATCGGTGCGTGTAACGACTACGCATGTGGTGCGCTGCAGCGCAGGTCGGCTAGTTGCGACGTCCTTCGCTAGAGTTTGTGCCGCACGGAAGGCCTGCAGTTCGTTTTCGAACGACAACCCGATGGAGTCGTCGACATTCACCTTTCCTTGGAATTGAAATAGAAACGAACCATTCGTTTGGCCGCCTCATTGCGCGCTAGGAAGGACGACAGGTCCTTGTAAAATTGGATTGCAGCGCGGGGTTCCCACATGCGACCGGCCGTCCGCTTCGCGGCTAACCACACAGCGCCGACGTGGCGCAGGACTCTCACTACATGCACAATGCGCATCTCAAAGCGAAAAGCATTAACAAAGGGGGCCAATCGTCGTTTTGATTTCCATCAGCCGTACGCTATGTGTCACGACCTTAGATGGAAGCGAAAAACGGGGGCAATCCACCGGATGAAACAGTTCGTACGTCTCGGACGCAAGTGAGACGATACGGCTACAGTGATGAAATTGGTGGCGCGTTCTGTACGTTGCGTACTGAGCTGGTTCTTTGGGAGCTCTCAGCGCCTCAGATACAAGCCGAGCCTTCCTTTCGCGAAAGGTTCGACTTTCGGTCAGTGAAGCAGTCGATGACATATACAGCTGGCGAGTGCTGCGTCGACGGACACTCGGTCGAACAGAGAGGAACATGACGGCAAGCAATAGGAATCAACTACCGGTGACGGTGGACGAAAAGTGCGAGTTGGAGCACTGTAAGCGAGAGATCGCCCAGCTCAAACAGTTGGTCGTGCGGCTTTCTGAAATTGTCTTACGCAATCTCGCGAAGAGCGCCGACGGGCAAAGATCAGAGCACCTGGAGGCTATGAGCGACCCGCGAAAGTGAGGCCCGGATAACACTCCCAGCGTGAGATCGCCATCGAGCACCTCCAGCCAGATCTTTAACTGCCTCGAGCGCGTCTTGGGCTCGCGTGACGCGGTTGACGTCTGGAAGGCGGCCATTTGATTCCTTTCTACGTTCAGCCGTGTCGCCGAAAAGAAGGGCCAAGTAGCTGCTGTGGTGAGAGTGCCTTTATCGGTGAGCTAGGAAGAAGGGCCGGACGACTGTACCCCAAGAAGCGGCAGGAAGATTGATTGCGGCGGCTGTTTGGGAGTACGGTTCGATAGAAGCCGACCAGCGCTTTTGCCAGGCGCGCGCCCATCGCGTGATGAAGAGTATGGCCCGAAAGCGACCTCGGCTGAAGGCGCCGAAGCCTTCAGCGCTGTTGAAGGCGCTCGGCCATTCCGCACCGAACGTGCGCAAGTAGAGAGCACGGCTGGTCCCCTCTGGCCCGGCATGATCACGGCGACATCCACGACAGCCGAGAGCATCGGTGTTGCTCAACATGCAATGGGTTGCAGCGCGGTCAACTACCGGTGTTGGTAATTGGTCTCGATGACCGACGCATGGCAGACAATGCTCTAGGACGACCGGCGCATCGTCGATGATCGTCGGGCGGATCAAAGGCCACGAGGAATTCGGGATGTACATCAATTCCACTTATGTCGGCCAGCGGCACGGAAGCGTACGCTGAGTCCGCCGCCGCAGAAATGCTCGCGCTCTGAGCCAGAGAGCTCTCTATCCCTCATGCGCGGTCTAATCACTCAGATGAAAAATGCTGATGGGAGCAGCCTGCAATCTCGTTTGATGGGGAAAACTCGCAAAGGCATGAGGTACAAACTTTCGGAGAACACCGAGTCAGCAGGCTCTTGGAAACTGATCGTTTTCGGACTCGGCGGATTACCAGGGGAATCCAGCAAAGAGGCAGGCCCCGCTCCTAAGCTTCGAGTGTTATTGCCCGGCAACTGCGGCGATCTGGAATCCTGTAGACAAAAACATCTGGTGCGTGGAGGCCAGCCGAATTCCGCTCACGACGGACCGCACCAGCGGATTTGATGTCAAGAAGGCGGGCCCAATGCCTCGGTGATAGGGCAGTGCCTACGTTCCAAGCTGGCTCGATCGCTGTCCTACCACCATGAACAACATCGACCAATGTTCGTCCAAGGCACCATGCCAGCCCGCTCCCGATGGATGAGCTCGCGGACATGCTCATGGGCGGCACGGGGGTGGGAGGCATGCTCAGGCCGAACACGGTGAACGAACTCGTCCTTTCATTCCTGCTACCGAAATTTGGAGAGTTGCATGACTGCGACGCTAAGCGTATCCGTGCGGCGCCAAACGACCGACGTAGATGCGATGCTGACCGAACTCCGATTATGCGAACGCCCGCATGATGTGGAAGTGAGCGGGATGCCCTTACATGTCCTTCCTGGTGTTTTATCACCGCGTCTAAGTCATGGTTCCGACGCCTTGATCTCGAAGTGGCACATCGAACCTGGGGCAACAGTCTTAGATCTGGGGTGCGGATCAGGTGTGCTAGGGCTTGCAGCACTCCGTGCCGGAGCTGCACGCCTAGTGGCTCTCGACATAAATCCGCAAGCCGTCCTGACGACAGAGATAAATATCAAACGACTAGGTTACTCGGATAAGGCGCACGTGCGTTACAGTGATGTCTATTCCGCGCTGCAATCGGGAGAAAAATTTGACGTCATTCTCTTTGCAGCCCCCTACTGGAATCGCAAAGCGAAGGACGACCTCGAGCGCTCTTGCTTTGATGAAGGTCATAAAGTTATTGCCTCAGCGCTCGAAGGGGCGCCTCTCTGGTTAAATGCTGAGGGCGTAATGTATGTGGTATTCTCAGATCAGGGTGATGTGGGGCGCGTCATGAACTTGATTGACGAAAGTGGGCTCCGTGTTCGAGATATGCATATTTTTCGGCCATCGATCCTGGGCGGGCACGTCCGCATTGTCTGGGAGCTTACAGTTCGATGAGAGTCTTCCTTGATTCGTGCACTATCCCTGCTCGTGCCTCATGGCTGGAGTTCCATGTGTCGCTGGCGGGTCAGCGTTTCTCGCGAGTTTAGTCAATTGGTCGTGTGTCAGCGTCTTGAGGATCTGCAGTAAATGTCGTCCCGCGAGATCAGATCCCGCACGGCGCGCTGAGGGAGTTGCCCCCATTCGGACCGTGGAGCAGGGCCCCCGCCGGCAATGGCACTGACGAAGATGGCTGCGCTCAGCTACGGCCGGTCGCCGCAGGGGCGCGTGGTGCGCGCTACGCGCATTAGGGTGGCGCCGGCTCTTGATTGCGGTGGCCTCAAGCCAGCCTGGATCGACTGACGTGGACCCGCGAGGCGTCAATGAATTGCTGAAGCTGGAATACGCATCGCCAACGGACGATCATGCGGGGCTTGAACTGCTGCTCCATCTAGCCCAAGCTCACTGGCCAGGAGGCGCTGGGCCGCGGCAAGCTGCGGCATGAGTTTTGGCTGCGAGCCGCGGCACAGTGTAGACGACGAGGATGGGTTCTTAGCTGCTGCTCGACCCAACCCCAACCGCAAGCCCAAGTCCAAGCGATCTCGCTGGGAGTCGTTGGCTCGCGCCACGCTCGTGCGACGAGCTAGCCTGGGGGCCGCGGTCATGTGAACGAGGATGAGGCGGGCTCAGCTACGTGAAGCAACCGCGCGCACACCTGACAGCTCATTCGACGTCCGGTCCCGGGGTCACTCTCGCGCTCAGGAAATTCTCTGCAAGACGTAAGAAGTTCTTGAATACCATGTGTCCTTGTTGGGTAAGTATTGATTCCGGATGGAATTGTACCCCATAGGTTGGTTGATCGCGATGCGCCAGGGCCATAATCTCGCCGTCCTCCGACTGGGCTGTCACCATCAGGTGAGGCGCGCACGTCTCGTCGAGCTCGACAATCAGAGAATGATAGCGCCCTACGCGAAGTGGAGACGGCAGATCCTTGAACAGTCGCCGACCGTCATGCGTTACGTACGAGGGGCGGCCGTGCATAGGGCGACGTGCCCGCGCCACGCGTCCCCCGAAAACACTCCCAATACACTGGTGTCCAAGGCAGATTCCCAGAATTGGAATGCGACCTGAAAGGTCGCGGACTACCGCGGTAGATATTCCAGCTTCCTTTGGAGTGCACGGACCGGGGGAGATCACTATTGCACGCGGTCTAAGGCCAACGAGATCGGTGATGCTAACGGCGTCATTCCGGATAACCTCCGTTGCTTCATTAAGGTTGCGGAAGTAACGGGCAATGTTGAAGACGAAAGAGTCGTAGTTATCGATGATTACAATCAAAATGCACCACGTCTTCTAGGCTGCGAAATGCATCAAAGAGTCGCTGGGCTTTGGCGAGCGTCTCCTCATATTCGGCCTCTGGATCCGACATCGCCGTTATTCCGCCACCTGCATGAAACACCGCCACGCCGTCATCAATAGTGACAGTGCGGATCGCAATATTCGTGTCCATGTGCCCATTGAATCCGATAAACCCGATTGCCCCGCAATAGAGCTCTCGTGCCACCCGCTCGATTTCCGCGATAATTTCCATCGATCTTACTTTCGGCGCCCCGGTGATGGAACCACCCGGAAAGCAAGCGCGAGCTAGGCTAACCGCGTCCTCGTCCTCCGCAAGCTCGCCCCGGACGATCGATACGAGGTGGTGCACTGAGGCGTAGGATTCGAGTTCGCACAGTTTTGCAACCTCGACCGAATGCGGGCTACAAACACGAGATAGATCGTTGCGCAGGAGGTCGACAATCATCGTGTTCTCCGCACGATCCTTTTCGGACGCTAGAAGGATCTCGGCCCGGCGCTGGTCTTCCCTGGAGTCCGCAGATCGCGCAATCGTGCCTTTGATGGGACGCGTTTCGACCTGTCGGCCGTCAAGCTTTAGGAAACGCTCCGGCGAGCTCGATGCAACGGTCAGTTTGCCGTAGCGCAAGAGGGCCGCAAAGGGGGCCGGGTTCAAGGACCTCAGCCGGTCGTAGAAGGTAAGCGGATCGAAGAGGGGCGACACCTTGGCGCTGAAGCGCTGCGCAATGTTGGCTTGGAACACGTCTCCGGCCAAAATCAAGTCGATCACGCGCCGTACGGCCGCAACGTACCCTTCGCGGCTGAAGTTCGAACGCCATTCGCCTACTGTGCCAGGGAGCGCAACCCGCGGCGACTTGGGGCTGGCAAGCAGTGTTACAAACTCATTCGCTCGGCGGCGTGCACGCTCGCTTCGCCGTGAAGGATCTAGCTCCGGCCATCCGGTCGACATGATCCAGCATCTCTCGTCAAGCTGGTCGAAGCTCACGACCACATCATAGAAATGCAGGATGGATTGGGGCAAGGCATGACCCGGAATTGGCAGCGCCGGCAGTCGCTCCACTGTCCTGTTTAGATCGTAAGCAAGGAAACCTGCCGCACCTCCCTGGAAGGGCGGGAGATCGGGGCGATGCTCTTGCGGGTAGTTGGCGAGCAGGGTGCGAAGAACTCCCCATGGATCGCCCTCAAGAACCTCTCCGTTCCAACTCGCTTGTCCGTTCGCGACCGTATAGGTGCTGAACGGGTCGCAGGTCAGATATGAGTAGCGCCCAAGGAGCTCGTTCCTTGCTGCGCTGTCGATAAATGTGAGATGCGATCGATGCGCCAGACGTCGCATCGCTGTGATAGGCTCAATCCACTGCAGTTCGCGCACGTACATCGGATTGTCTGTCACTGATCGCGGTGGTGAGAGATGCAATCCGTTTCTGCCCTAACCCGAGAAGAGGACGGCTCCTCTGGAACCCGCGGAGTCGTGCTACTCTTTGCCCCCTCAACCTCCGGGAGTGGACACGCCGCGCCCAGCACCTGGGCTATGACCGCCGCCTAGACCGAACGTGCATCTGTAGATACATTGTAGTCGGCCGCGAACCGCAGCTCCCTGAGCGGTCGTACCCGCCTGATCGCTTCCTGGTATAGATCGTGCGCCTTATATGCTGCGAGCTCCGCCTCACTGTCGAACTCACCATAGACCACAACGTCAATATCGTTGCCGAGCTGGTCGGTTTTGCGATTGCGAGCGACCTCGAGCCGCCGTGCATGTGGGATGGTAGTAAGGACCGATAAGCCTTCGATGATTTGCTCGATATGGGCCTTATTCTTGGCGCTGAACAAGACGATGTGACGAATCATGGATGGCCCTTAAGGAGTAATGTCGCAAGGAGTCGCATAACTATCTCGGGATCGAGCTCGCTGCAACGGCTGCAGCCGATTGCGTGTCACGCCCTTCGCAGCCGCTGGTTTGAGCCTTCGCAATCGTCTGGTCTGCAATGGAAACCCGCTACATCTCATTTTCTGGTCAGGGCCGGGGAAGGGCAAGAAGCTCAATCGTTTGATTGTGACGCGCGAGCAGGTTGCAGCAATGTTGCGCGCCTTGCAAGCTTTGCAAAGCTTGCCGCTGATCCTGATTGGACCGCGGTTTGCGAGCCGCAGTTTCGCGCAATCTCGAATACGAGACGTGAATTGCAAGCCGTAGTGCATGGAGGTTTGCGGAGCGGGCGCGGGATGGTGCAAGGAGCTACCAGCGGGTGCTGAAACTGCGCGTTTCGCCATTTCAAAATCGGAAATCGTCTTCATCATCTCCTTCCATCCGCGTGCGCTCAATCCGCGCCAAATGGCTGGAGTCGAGCTTGGGAGCCATGTTTGCGCAGAGCGACCGGTTCGAGCACGGCGCAAATCTTCCGCGATCTACTTCACTGAATCGTATCAAGCAGCGCAAGCCGCACACCGCGAGGGGGC
The DNA here is from genome assembly GCF_000472385.1 of Bradyrhizobium sp. ARR65. Taxonomy (GTDB): domain Bacteria; phylum Pseudomonadota; class Alphaproteobacteria; order Rhizobiales; family Xanthobacteraceae; genus Bradyrhizobium. The sequence continues at coordinate 68,287 of NZ_AWZU01000038.1, read as the reverse complement.
TGGCGAGGACAAGATATTGGGCCCGAAGTTGCCAAAAGGCGTCGCGCACCGAAGCGCGGCGTGAATGGAAGTCCAGCGCGATATGATCTTACCGCAACGGGGCGTCTGGCTGCAGCGCGCCGCCGATGGCGCTCAAGTGATCAAATCTGCCGTGCGGCCCGAAGTCGCCGTGCTCTCGTGAGCATCATAGATTATCTACTGTAAAAGCTGATGCATCTTCCTCTAGCCTTCGCTAGCATCACTCAGAGTGGTTATTGTAGATAATCTTCCTGGTTATCTATTGTGACCCTGGAGGGGAACGCAAGTCGAATGACTGTTGCTGGGGACGTGGGCCGCGAACGCGGGTATAGCGCGCGGGGTCGCAGCGATTGGCAGCGCGCTGAGGTGGAAGCGTTCTATGCGGCGCGGTTCGCCGAATTGATGTTTCGGGTGCAGAGCGTTCATCGGGAGAACGTCGATCCGAACCAACTGGAAGCAGCTAACTTCCTTAGCATCAATCCTGCCGGCTCTCCGGAAACCTGCGGCTACTGCTCACAAAGCGCACATTACGAGACGGCGTTGAAGGCAGCCCACGTGATGGACTGCGCGGATCTGGTCGCCACAGTGCGGCGTCAATCACGCGGGTGCGACGGGCTTTTGCATGACCGCGGCTGGCGCAGTCCAAAAGTCGGAGATCTCGGTTCCGTCTGTGAGATGGTCAGGGCGGTTAAAGGCCTTGGCATGGAAACCTGCGTGACGCTCCGCATCTTGAACTTGGGGCGGGCCGTAAGGCGCGCCGAGTCTGGGCTCGACTTCCACAGTCACAACGTCGAGGCACCTCGCCGGAGTTCTGGACAGGATCATCACGAAGCTGGGCCTGCAGGACCGCATCGACCCAGTTGCACATGTACGCGATGCCGACATCAAGGTGTGCAGCGGCTGCATTGTCCGCATGGGCGAGCGCGTTGAGGGCCACCTCGGCATGTTCGTGCTACTCGTCAATCCTCCTGAGCATCCAGACAGCGTGCCGATCAATTTGTGGAACGAGGTCAAGGGCGTGCGGCCATGACACCGGCGAGCGGCCCGATCCGATGGCGTTTGCGCGTCCGGTGGCGACGGCTCGGATCATGATGCCCAGGAGCGTGATGCACTTGTCCGCGGGACGGCCGTACATGAGCGATGAACTACAGGCGCTGTGCTTTTGGCCGGCGAAGTCAAATCTTTCTCGACGATGCGCTCCCGGGCACCAAGAACCCGAGAAAGCGGATCGCGAGGCGAACTTGCTGGACCGGCTCGACATCGCGTCCGCCCTTTCCCCTAAGTAAAGCAGATTAGCCAACTCGCTTTGCGTATATTCCAGTGTAGGTGATCCATGCGAATTACGTTGATGAAAGGCAAAATCCATCGCGCCTCAGTGACGGAGGCCGATTTGCATTATGAGGGCTCGATATCGATTGATCGTGCGCTTATAGACGCGGCAGGCTTTTTAATCAACGAACGGGTCGAAATTTACAACATCGATAACGGAGCGCGCTTTGCCACCTATGTCATCGAGGCCCCGAAAGGGTCGGGTAGCATTGGCCTGAACGGCGCGGCTGCTCGACTTGCAATGGTTGGAGACAAGATCATCATCGTTGCCTATGCCTCCTTTGACGAGGCGGAAGCAAAAGACTTCAGACCACGTGTTGTGCTGGTTGACCGAGAAAATCGCCCTACCAGCTTGAAGCTATGAGGCGGCTTTGGAGCCTTCGCTCGCAGCGGCCAACAGAATTTGGGCGATTTGATCACAGGTCCGAGACTGAAGAAATGAGTTCATCAATTCATGCGGCCAAACTTGCTCCTTATGTCGCGGACCTCGATGCCTTGAAGAGAGATAACCGGATGCGCGGCCTCAAGCCGCGCGCCGGCGTCGATTTCTCATCGAACGATTATCTCGCGCTCGCCAATGCGCCGAGGATGAAGAAGGCGATCTGCGTCGCACTCGAGGCGGGCACGCCGATCGGGGCGGGCGGCTCGCGCCTTCTGCGCGGCAATTGCGTGGAGCACGAAGCGCTCGAAGCGGAAGCCGCCAAGTTATTTGGGGCGGAAACCGCCCTGTTCTTTGGCGGCGGTTACATCGCAAATTTTGCTGTCCTGACGACCCTGCCGCAGCGGGGTGATTTGCTCGTTATGGATGCCCTCGTGCATGCGAGCATTCATGAAGGCGCGCGAGCTGGCCGGGCCGACTTTCGGATAAGCGCCCACAATGATCCCCAATCGGTCGAATACACAATTCGCGACTGGCGAGCCAGAGGCGGAACCGGTCGCGTCTGGATCGTGGTCGAGAGTCTCTACAGCATGGATGGCGATTTCGCTCCACTGAAAGAGCTTGTCGCGATGGCAGATCGCTACGATGCATTCCTGATCGTAGACGAGGCCCATGCCACTGGCGTCTACGGCGAGCATGGACGAGGGCTCACCACGCGCTATGAGGGGCGCGAAAATCTCTTGGTCATTCATACCTGCGGTAAAGCGCTGGGTGCTGCAGGTGCCCTTGTCACGGCCTGCGGCGTGCTGCGCGATTTCATGGTCAATCGCTGTCGCCCATTCATTTTCGCGACCGCCCCGTCGCCATTGATGGCCGTTGCCGTGCGCGAGGCGCTCCTGATCTTGCGGGACGAGCCCGAGCGGCAGCAACGGCTGAGGAATTTGGTCGCATTCACACATCGGGAGATCGAAGTACGCGGCCGCTCTAGTCCTTCGAAATCACAGATCATTCCTTATGTCGTCGGCGACAATGCGCATGCGATGCGGCTCGCATCGAGACTGCAGGCGCGCGGCTTTGACATCCGTGGGATCCGGCCGCCAACCGTTCCAACGGGAACGGCGCGCTTGCGAATTTCCCTAACCCTGAACGTCACAGAAGATGATGTATCCGACATGCTTGATGCGTTGGTCGAAGAGACGTGGGGTGCTTCGCAATGAGCCGGCGCATCGTGTGGTGACAGGCACAGATACTGGGATTGGAAAGACAGCTTTTTTCGGCTGGCCTTGCAAATCTATTGAGCCATTCCGCTCCGATCCGCGCTTCCTAGCCGTGCGTCGGACTGGCACAATCACGGCAACCTTGAGTAAGCGTCAAAGACACACCAATAGCGGCATTAGACCTCCTCTCGACATCGTATGTGTGACAGCGCCTGACCTAGCGCTGGAGGCGTCTGGTCAGAAAAATAGCACGGGATCTCCAGCATGCGTTCAGTACGCCGCGCAAACTTTGTACGGAACGGACCAATCGTCCGCCGCTCTGCAATTGTCTTCTATTGGTCATGGCGCCTCTGGGCGCAGCTGGGATCCGCGGCAATGACATCTCAGCACACGATCACAAAAGAAAAACACCCATTCGGATGTCGCCTCCGAGCCCCTCGCGCCACGGCGGCTTAAAAACAGTTGACTCTGTCGTGTGTAGCACGAGGAATGGGGTCTTTACCGTCTCAGGTGGGACCAATGAGTGATCAGCGTTACACTTACTTCGTTTTCGCTTGCGTTTGTCTGCTCGTGACTGTCTTGGCTGTGGTTACAACAATTGAGCACATCTCAACCCGGGGGGCTCCCCTGAGCACAAGGCGGCACTGAGCGATGGGAGCCGGAACGTGACGCTGACGAGCGGAAAGCCGATTGGTTATCACCGCGAATGGATGATCTACAGAATCACCATGTTGGATAGGGATCCGATCGTTGTTTCTGAAGTCAGCAATACCGCGTTGCTCGATTTGGGACCACTGGACGAACTGTTTCTCCCGGCATCGACCTACACGATGCATGCACAGGATCCGGGGCTGGCAGCATGAGCCTCAACGCGACCGCGGTCCGGATCAAGGTGACCCTCAAGGATGTAAAACCGGACGTGACGCGACACCTTGTCGTGCCCTTCGCCCTGCGTCTTGATCGGCTGCATCTGACGCTTCAGGCGGCGTTTGGCTGGACGGATAGCCATCTCTTCGAGTTCTTCGCTGGCGAGGTACATTGGGGCATTCTTGATCCCTATAACGATTACGGCCAGCAGCTCATTGATGCCCGCAAGGCGCGCCTTTCCGATATCGTTCACGAGACCGGCGCCAAGACAATCCATTATCTCTATGACTTCGGCGACAGCTGGGACCATGTGATCAAGCTTGAAAAATGGTTCGATGCGCCGGCGGAGGGTCTTCCGCTCTTGCTCGATGCTGTCGGCCGTTGTCCTCCGGAAGATGTCGGCGGCGCGCCGGGATATGCCGACTACCTGGAGGCCATCAGCGATCCCACCCATCCGGAGCACGAGCCTATGCGCCTCTGGGGCCCAGAGCGGTTCGATCCCAATGTCGTCGACCGGGCTGCGCTCGAGGCCGCCGTCAAGGCATTGTCGGAAAGGTGGAAGCCTGGTCGGCGCTCCACGCTGTCAAAATAGACGTCAAGAGCTAGTTAAAAAGGCGGCTGAGCCACGCCTACAGTTCGCCAGCAGGCCATCGGTGTGAAATTATCCTTGTGAATCATATGGCGCCGCGCGGCGGCACAACCTGTACCCGTTCTCAGTCTTTGGGTTCGGGTCATTGCGAGATGTGGTGACGCGGAAAGGATATTGCGATTACGACTGCCATCGGCGCCGTCACTTAAGGGAAATCGTCATTCGCTACATCAAAACAAAGCCCGTTACGCAAGATCTCGCTACGCTTCGACTTGCGGCCTTGCTTACCGCCCTTATGCTGGTTTGAGCTAGACGCTGCCTCAATGTTATGGATCAAGACAACGCCGCATGCGGCCGAGCCGTCCACGACTAAACGCTCCCGTCGGTCTAAGCTGGGCGGAATCGCCCAGATGGCGCCCATCCAATGGGGCGATCGTGGTGTGCCAGATGCCAGAAGAGTGTTTCGCTTACGCAACTGAGACTCACATAGCTGACAAAAATAGCCGAATGAGTATTCACAGGCGGCGCCGTCGCATTCGACGCCGGCGAGATAGCGCCCAGGTGGCGCGCCGGCCGACAAGATCGCGCGGATCGAGACGCTCAAGCGCGACGGCATCAAGGTCCTGATGGTCGGCGACGGCATGAACGATGCGCCCTCGCTTGCGGCCGCCCATGTCTCGATGTCGCCGATCTCTGCCGCACATCTGAGCCAGGCGACTGCGGATCTGGTTTTTCTCGGGAAGCCGCTCGCGCCGGTCGTTTCCGCCATCGACCTCTCGCGCAAGGCGCTGCATCTGATGCGGCAGAATCTTTGGTTCGCGGTCGGCTACAATTTCCTGGCAGTGCCGATTGCGATCCTCGGCTTTGTGATGCCCTTGATCGCCGCCGGTGCGATGTCCGGCTCGTCCATTCTGGTTATGATGGGTGCGCTCCGCGCTCGCCACGTCGCGGAGAAGCTCTAATGGAAGTGCTTGTGATCCTGGTGCCGCTTGCGCTTGGGCTCGGTCTTGCAGGCTTGCTGGCTTTTCTCTGGTCGCTCAACAGCGGCCAGTATGACGACTTGGACGGCGCAGCCTGGAGGGCGATCGCCGATGACTAGCCGATAGAGCTGGCAGCGCCAGGCCGTCCCAGGCCGTGATCCCGAGGACCGCTCACGCTTGCTGATTCCGCTGCCTGCCGGAAACGGTTGGCACCCTGAACTTATTGCCTAAAGAGGCCACTCGATCGACCTTGAGCGTGATCTCTAGTGCGTCAGGGTGCTCAACGTTTACGATGAACACGAGAGAAGCCAAATGCGCATGATGTACTCAACAGATCCGGGGTAGCTGTTCGCCCGATAGCCACTCGACAATTCGTTCGCTGTCAAAGCGGGTCGACATCTGGACGAACTGATGATCGTCGGCCACAGCATAGCCAATGTCGGCGTGCATTAGCTTCTTGGGTAGCGCGTTGTTTGGGAGCTTTACGATGCAGACAGCCAATCGGCCGCAGCGCAAGATTGCAATGGTGTTGAAGGCGGCCGACTCTCCCTTCGTCGTTGGGTGCACACAAGACGGCATTACCTCGTTGCGTAATCGTAACGATACGTATGACACGGATTATGTCTTGCCTGGAGCCGTACTGGGGACGGCTCACGCTAGAGTTCGGCGTGCCGGATCAGAGTGGCATACGCTTCGAACCGGCGTTGAAGCAACGAAGCCGATGCATAGCGCGGCCCTTGAACTAGCAGCCCGCCATGCCGACGTCCTTCTCTCGACCCACCTCGCAGTCGACGAGGCTGGATTGACGTGGGAGATCATGCTGCGGAACGACGGCATGGCAAGCGTGGAGGTGGGCGACCTCTATTTGCCCATGCCGATGAACACCGAATTTCCGGCAGGGCAACCGGCTTCCATGAATGTTTTGAAGCACAGCTTCGTCTCGGGGCATGGATCGCACATCTTGTGGATTCGCGGCAACAGCATCGGTCCCTTCCTTATGCTCTTACCGGAAGCGGACACATCATTGGAATACTGGGATGTCCACAAGGATTCGGCCGAAGCCAGTGGGACGTGGTGCGCCTATATATTGGGGGGCGCGGCCGCTGGCGAGGCAGCAGCGGGCGGGACTCGCTGGCGACAGCCGACCCATTCCCTGTCCCTGTCGCCGACCGAACAACGGCGTTACCGTCTCCGCTTCCAGTGGGTTGCCGATTACGAGGCGGCGCGCAGGGCTATCGCGGACGCCGGTCTGGTGGACGTGGAAGTAATGCCGGGCATGACGGTTCCTAACGACCTGCATGTCGACATAGCGCTCGCGTCCTCCATTCCGGTGGAGCGAATCGAAGCGGAATTTAGCGGGGACACGGTGGTGCAACGGTTGCCGGATCGGGCTGGCAGGCGACTGTGGCGGGTCCGGTTTTCGCGATTGGGCGAGAACCGGCTGACCTTGCACCAGCCGGGCGCGCGACAGACCTTTCTTGAATTTTTCGCTACCGAGCCTGTCGAGACGATGATGAAGAAGCGCGCATCTTTCATCATGAAGCGACAGCATCGTGATCCGTCCAAATGGTACGACGGTTTGTTTGGCGAGTGGAACATGGAAACGCAGGTCCTGCTCGGCCCGGACAATTACGACCGGATCAAGGGCTGGCGCATCTACGAGGTGACGTGCGACGATCCCGGGCTGAGCAAGCCCGCTTACCTCGCGACCAAAAATGCCGAGCATCCTGATGTGGCCGAGGTGGCGGCGCTGGATCGGTATATTGATAAGTTCGTCTGGGGCGGGCTGCAGCGTACCACACAGGAGGACTACGCCTACGGTCTCTACGGCATACCTGATTGGAAGCAGAACCGGGAAAGCAGCGATCCCGGCCCAAAGGGCCGCCTGCATATCTGGCGGCCTTATGACTATCCGCATATCTTCGCGATGTATTTGGCGATGCACCGCATCGCGCGTGACCACCCCGCGATACCCACCCGCCAGAGCGCACGAGATTATCTGGTACGCGCCTACGGTACCGCGCTGGCCATGTTCACGTTGCCGATGCGCGTGGTGATGTGGTCTGCCTACCGCACTGGCTTCTACAACGAATGTGTGATCCCCGAACTGGTTTCGGCGCTCACGACGGCGGGCTTGACGCGCGAGGCGGCCATCTTGGAGGCGCACTGGGCGCGTAAGGTGCGCGCCTTCGTCGATCCGAAGGCGGACCTGTTCAAGTCGGAATATCCGTTCGATTCCACAGCCTTCGAATCAACGCAGGCACTGGCGCGCTCGGCCCTTGATGACCCCGTCGCTATGGGCGTTTCGAAGGCGGCAGCGCGTGCGTTCGCGGAGCGTCAGATTGCTGCAAATTTGTTCTGCCGTGGCTGGCTAGAACCTGCTTATTACTACCTGGGCAGCGATTATCGCGGGACTGCCGGGGACGCCTATACGCTGACTTACATGTCGCAGATGGGCGGCTGGGCGCTGCTTGATCATGCGCTGAACGATGCAGACGAGCCGCATCCGCTCCTTCGTCTCGGGTATGCGTCACAACTCAGCGCGTGGGCTTCGCTGAACAGCGGCCCTGCGTCGGCGGGTCATGGCTATTGGTATCCGGGCGAGGAGAATGACGGAGCAGCGGGTGGCGGCTTCGAGCCGGCGCCGCGCGGGATCACATGGCTCGGTCAGCCGCATCACCGCGGAACATGGTATTACTCGTGCGAGATCGACCTAGGATTTTGTGGGGCGGTCCGGGCTGCTGCGACGATCGTTGCCGACGATCCCATCTTTGGGCAGGTTTGTTACGGTGGCATCGTGGAGACGGTCGCTCACACCCTACACATCTGGCCACGTGACGGCGTGCGGCGGCGGCTCAACGTGCGGCTCCAATGTCTCCGATTGGACTTCGTGCTGCTTGACGCCCGATTCCGGGCGGATCGACCGATAATTTTGAATCTGGGGGAGGGGTTGATCAGCCTTACGCCCGAGCCCTTTGCCCCATCCGCACCGGAAGTGACGTTCGAATTGCGATACGATGGCGGAAGGAAGCGCAAGGAAGTCGTCGACATCACGGACGGCCAGGCGGTCGTCCACTTGCCTGCGGCTTGCTGACCGCGGAGACAGGTTCACTATTAGACTAGCCAGGCTGATGGCGCCTTGCCTAATTCAGCACGAAAACTTCAATATTGGCATTCTTTCCGTCGTCATCACGACCGACCAACAGCGGTATCGCCAGAACGGTAGGCAGGCGGATGCCTCCGCAGCCCTGTAAGCTCGGGCGCGCTGCCATTGAGGGCCTCCGTGGGAACTCATGACAACAATCCGTGTCGATATCCGTAGTTCTATCTGCGGAATGAATAGGTTCGGACATATTCGCGGCGTCGCTCCAGTTGAACTGACGAACGGCTTCTCCGGGATCCGGTGCTCGGTGGTCGTGCGCGGTTAGCCTGAGAGACGATGCTAGGACGGCTTCGCCGATCATCCCTCGCAGCGAATCCTGATCGTGACCTTCCGTACTCAGCTCGCTCGGCCAACTCGAAGCTTCCCGCGCGCTGTGCTGCGCAGCGACGTGCCTGACGCCTCTGGTGACTGCGTTTTCGCGATGAGGACCGCTGGCCCCAAATTCCAACGCCTCGGTGAGTCTAGGGTCTTCGTCAGGAACCCCTGCGACGGCTGTGGTATCAAGCTGCGGGACTTCATCCAAGTACGGCTCAAAACTCCGGTTGCTGCTGTTGCGGTTGTGTCACCGCGGCGTTGTAAGCAGCGAAATCCCAGTCGAATGGGTTGGTGCTGTTAAATGGGTCCGTATCCCCTCCGCTTGAGTCGGTTCGCTGTCCTGAGCAGATTCGCTCTCTGGTTCTCCCTCTATTAGGATCAGCTGTCGGCAAGCTGACGCGCTTAGAGACTTGAGTGAGCCAAATCGGCTAGCCCGACTCCCACACTCGCCGGAGGGACGCGCCAAGGATGCCGGATTGCATTTTTCGGAAACAAAGGGAGTCGGACTTTGAGTGGTGCGCTCAGGCGATCAAGGCCGGCCAATGGCGCGCCGACCAACGGGCGGACGGCTGGGCATAATCGTCATCGGCAAGCCAAGGCACATGGCAACCCGCGAGCAACCGCATGCACGCGAGCGCCGCAGCTGGTCTCGAAGCAAGCGCGGAAGACCGTACTGTCCGAAAGCAAACCGCCTCGCGTTTGGGATCTGCCAAGCGCATGTTGATAACGCGACATTGCGCACGGAAGGCATCCGTTGCTGGCCATATGGCGGTGGCCCAATTCATGCACTGACCAGCAGAGAGACCGGTCACCGCTAGACGGAGAAGTGCATGCGCTCTGAACTGGTACCGTTGATCAGAAGATGCCTAATGATGATGGACGTTAGCCGCTCTAACCCAATCGACCTCGACCGAGCCGAGCTTATTCAGCTGTTTGGCGATAAAGGAATTTTTGATTCTATGCAGCTCGTCAATTTCCTGCTTCTCCTTGAGGAAAAGGTCGAGGAGCAGATGGGCCGAACGATTAGCCTGACCTCGCAACGAGCCGTCTCGCGGCAAGTTAGTCCATTTCGGAGCATCGCAAACCTCATCGACTTCATAGTGGAAGAGCTCGATGAACCGTGCGAGCGCGCTGCGTAGGGTTATCGTAGTCAGCCACCTGATGCGTATCCTCATCACCGGAGTTAGCCGCGGCATTGGTCGCAAGCTCGCACAGCATGCGATCGACTCAGGGCACGAGGTGCTCGGCTGTTCGCGGACCGTGCCGGAAGGGCGCCCTTTCGGTGGGCGCCATTTTAAAGTTGACTTGGCCGATACGGTTCGGTTGTCGGGGATGTTTAGACAGATCCGAAAGGAATATGGGTCGATCGATGCCCTGATAAACAATGCGGCTGTGGCGCGGATGGCGCCCTTCCTGTTGCTTCGGGATGAAGAGATCCGCCGTATGTTCGAGCTGAACGTCTTCTCAGCGTTCAATTGTATCCGAGAGGCCGTCAAGCTGTTTCGGCGGTCTTGTCATCCATATCCCTCGATTATCAACTTGACCACTGTCGCCACGATCTATTCGCTGGAAGGCCAGATGGCCTACGCGGCGAGCAAGGCAGCGATCGAGCAGGCCACGAGGACGCTCGCGCATGAATTAGCGCCGCTCAACATCCGTGTGAACGCGCTCGGGCTACCTCCCGTCCGCACTGCGCTGACTCGCTCGGTGCCTGCCGAAAAGATCGAGGCTCTCGTCGCGCGTCAAGCGATACCTCGGGTATGCGAGTTTTCCGACTTGGTCGGTCCGATCGATTTTCTTCTCTCCGAGGGCGCGAGAATGGTTACTGGCGAAACCATCTTTTTGGGTGGGGTAAAGTGATGCCAGTCAATTGGTTGACCGAAATCATCGCGCGCGGCAAGGAGGTTGCCCTGGTTGATGGCGCCGATCGCGTGACGTTCGCGTGGCTGGCCAACGAAATAGAATTGCAGATCGAGGGTTTGAGGCAACACAAGGTCTCCGCGGGAGACCCGGTGATCCTGAACTCGGACTTTTCTATTCCAGGAATAGTCACATTGCTCGCGCTTGCCTGCCTCAAGGCGATTGCGATCCCAATCGTCAATTTAAGACAAGAGCTGATACCCGTCCTCAGGTCGGAATGCGGAGCGAGATTTCTCATCACGCCGTCCCAAGAGGGGGGAATCGAGCCTCTTGGCGCGAGTGGAGATCATGAGCTCTATGGTACTCTACGCCAGAGGAACGCATCAGGTCTGGTGCTACTGTCGAGCGGAAGCACTGGAAAGCCCAAGGCAATCCTGCATGATTTTGATCGGCTTCTTCAGATCCGCAAAAAGCCAGGCGCCCACAACCATGTATCCGTTCTTCTGTTTCTGCTATTTGATCATATCGGCGGGCTGAACACGCTAATAAAAACCTTGCTTTCCGGGGGCACCGCGGTCATCCCGGGCGCGCGCCACCCAGACGCGATCTGCGCTACCATCGAGGCCCAGCGCGTCAATGTATTGCCGACAACTCCGACATTTTTGAACCTCGTCCTGCTCAGCGGCGCGTATACGCGCCATGATCTGTCTAGCCTGAGGCTTGTCACCTATGGAACAGAGCCGATGCCTGAGGAATTGCTTGCGCGGCTCCGAGCGACATTTCCCAAGATTCGCTTTGTTCAGACGTTCGGTACGTCTGAAACCGGCATTGCCACCACCAGGGGTCCTCGCTCGGCAAGTGCGCTGTTCAAGATAGACAGTGACTCGCAGGAGTTTCGAATTTGCGACGGTGAACTGCAGCTCAGGAGCAGCAATCAATTTATTGGTTACCTCAACTCCTCCGAAGCCGCCGTGACAGAGGACGGATGGTTTCGCACGGGTGACGCAGCCGAATTGACCGATGACGGTTACATACGGCTCCGCGGTCGCCTGAAGGAGGTGATCAATGTGGGAGGCGAGAAAGTCATCCCCCTCGAGCTCGAGACCATCCTGCTGGGCCATCCGGAGGTCGCGGACTGTGTGGTCTATGGCATGCCGAATGCAATCACAGGTCAGGCTGTGTGGGTGGATGTCTTGCCAAAGGGGCCGATGAACAAGTCCGAACTTCAGAAGTCAATCCACGAGTTCTTAGGTGAACGAGTGCCGCGCTTTAAGATTCCAAGTCGCGTAACCTTGGTTGATCACATCCAAATGTCGGATCGCTTTAAGAAAAAGCGGGTCCGGCTATGACCGATATCTTCATCATCGGAGCCGAAAAGTTCGCACTCGAGGTCGCCAGCTATGTCGAGTGCGCACGGTCTCCTGATCGAAAACAGTTCAAAGTGGCTGGATTCCTATCGCTTGAAGGCGAACTTGTTGCGACGCCGGGCGCTCGCACGGTCACCTTTAAGCGTTCCTGGTTCCACGATCGTGCTGCTGCGTTCGTGTTTGCGGTTTCGGATCCGGCGCGTCGTGCCGTCATGCGGAGCTGGATAGGCCCGGAGCTGCGCGATCGATTTCCTCCGCTCGTGCATGAGACCGCCAATGTTGCGTGCTCGGCAAGAATAGCTCCCGGCGCGCTGGTCGGACCATTCTGCCGCGTCGGGGTGAACGCTGTGATCGGCGCCTTCACGATTCTAAATTATCAGTGCGGTGTGGGTCACCATAGCCGAATTGGAGAGAGGGTGTTCCTGGCACCCGGTTTCCAGTGCGGCAACTCCGCCGTCGTAGGTGACGGATGTTTTTTTGGTCTCTCCTGTGTTGTCTGCCCTAGCGTTGCGGTCGGACCCGAAGCTCATGTTCTCGCGGGCACGTGCCTGACGGAGAATCTCGCTAGCGGCATGCTCGCATTCTCTTCCTCTCGCATGAAATCAATTCAAAGGACGGATATTTATGTCCAGCAGTAAGGTGCTTGTCATCGGCGGCGGTCCGGCCGGGTCGATTGCCGCCCTGGCTCTCATCAAGCTGGGGCATTCTGTCAGCGTCTATGAGCGTTTTCACCATCCACGCTATCGCATTGGCGAATCGCTGCTGCCTGGAACCATGTCGATTCTCGCGCGACTGGGGCTTAAGCCGCAGATCGACGCCGCTGGCTTCGTCCGCAAGCCCTCGGCGACCTTCCTGTGGGGTGTTGATCAGGCGCCGTGGACTTTCTCCTTCTCGGTTCCTCAGGTCAGCGGCTGGATCTACGATCATGCCATTCAGGTCAAGCGCGACGAATTCGACGCCATGCTGCTCGACGAGGTGAAGCAGCGCGGCGGAGAAGTGAACCAGGATTGCTCGGTGACCGACATCCGGGCCGACCATCCAGATCACGTCGAAATCGACATCCACGATGCTTTCGGGCTGCGCTCCGTTTCGGGCGATTACCTCGTGGATGCGTCAGGCTCCGATAGCATCCTGGTTAACAAGCTGGACTGCCGGGATTATGATGAATTCTACCGCAGCCTCGCCGTGTGGTCTTACTTCCGCTGTCCCGATCCCTTCAGAGGAGATTTGCGCGGCACGACCTATTCGATCACCTTCGAGCATGGTTGGTGCTGGATGATACCGCTCAAGGGCGATCTCTACAGCGTTGGGGTCATTGTTGATCAGTCAAAAGCCGAAGAGATCCGCAACGAGGGCCTTGACAATTTCTATCAGCGAACGCTGTCCGCCTGCCGCTGGGCAAAGGCACTGCTCGGTACGGCCAAGAGGGTCGACGAGGTCCGAGTGGTGCGCGATTGGTCGTATGATACGTCCATCCATTCGCGCGGGCGGTTCTTTCTCGCGGGCGACTCCGCATGTTTCACAGACCCGCTATTTTCGCAAGGCGTGCATTTGGCCGCGCAGTCGGCCGTCTCAGCGGCGGCGGGGATCGATCGGATCTCCCGTTACCCGAACGAGGCGGACGACGTTCACCGCTGGTATGGCAAGAGCTACAGTTTGACATTCGAACAATACCACGAGTTTCTTGCATCATTCTATAACTTCGCTTCTTTCACTGAGCCGGAATCGGAATTCTGGACCAAGCGCCGTATTGCGGAGCCCGACGACCAGCGCTTCGAGCGGCGCAGCTGGTTTGAAAATCTCGTCAAAGAGTCTCACAAAGCGGATTGGAAAATCGAGGATTTCCGTGACCGGGCCTCGACAATGATTGCGATCGGTCGCCACAGCAGGCCGCATCTGTCCAGCGACTTTTCTGACGCAGAATTGGTGCCGCGGCGAATTGAGTGGGTGAGGCAGCTGACCCAGAAACTCAATTCGGTGACCAAGCTAGTCTGGATGGGCCGCGATGTCCGACTCGAAACGTACTACAAGGTCGATCCCGAGGACTTCACCCTCAATCCCCGGCTTATTCTTGCGAACGAAGCCGGGAAAGTAATGACAAAGTATGCCGTGGCGCCAGCTGTCGGAGCCATCTTTAGAAAACTTGCATCGGAGGAAATCGGCTATAGGACCCTGGTCAAGCTGTTGAGTGATGCGGGATGCTCCGAAAACAGCTCGCAGATGGTGGTCCGGCTTTTTGAAGCGGGTCTTTTGACCGGATACGATTCAAGCGGTCTCCAAGTTCGCATCCAAGACCGTCTCCGCTTCGACGGCGTCGGCGTCGACTACGAGGTTTAATCCGGGTTCTTAGTGGATACCTCGCCTGAGGCCGCGCAGCAATTTGAGGATGTGATGTCGACCAATGCAGCTCGGGTGCATCGTGCCTTCCACGTTGTTACAGGAGAAACTGTCCATGGCTTCGTCTTTGATGATGTCGAGGCCATCTTGGACGCCGTGGAGACTGCATATGTGGCCCACCATGCCGGTCTAACCGTTAATCCGGACAGTCATTTTTTGCGTTTCCCAATGCGGCCACACGATCGTGTTATGGCCCTGCCAGCCTATATCGAATCGTTCCGTGGCGGCTCAGTAGCAGGCATCAAATGGATATCGAGTTTCCCAGGAAACATCGATCGTGGAATGCCACGAGCATCGGCAGTGCTGATTTTGAACGATGCGGCTACCGGCTATCCGATAGCTTGCTTGGAAGGCAGTGTCGTCAGTGCTGCCCGCACAGCGGCGTCCGCCGTGGTGGGAGCGTTCCAGCTTAATCGTTTCCGGAAGCAAATTGATGCACTTGCCGTCATCGGTGCCGGCCCAATCGCGCGCTACATACTTGAATTTTTCGTTAGAACAGGATGGCGCATCAACGAACTGAACCTTCACGACATCAGAAAAGAGAAGGCCGAAGCCTTACGTGAACGCTTCAAGGCAGTGGTTCATGGACCCATCAAGCTGCACGAGTCGCCAGTCGAGACGATGCGCTCCGGCACAGTCATTGTCTTTGCGACGACAGCGGCAAGCCCTCATATTTTTGACCAACGTAGTGTCGAACACAATCCGCTAATCCTTCATATCTCGCTTCGCGACTTGTCGCCGGAGATCATACTTGCCTCCGAAAATGTAGTGGACGATATCGAGCACTGCCTAAAGGCGGACACATCAGCTCATTTGGCTGAGAAACAGGTCGGCCACCGCAATTTCGTTCGCTTTACGCTACCTTCGATCCTGTCCGGCGGTCGCATTCCCGACGCTCGACGGCCGATTGTGTTCTCACCCTTCGGCATGGGAATTCTCGATGTCGCAGTTGGGTCCATGCTTTATCAGCGCGCGCTTTTGAGCCGTAAGGCCGTCGAAATTCCGCAATTTTTCTTCGAAGAAGAACCGGACCTAAACGCCGCTCGTCTGTAACCTGCGTGATCTCTTCCATGATCCTGTCCTCGCCAATCGCCTACCTCTCCGAAGGCGTCTTCGTAGAATTAGACGAGTTCGTTGGACCGGCCAAGGCGTTCTTGAAGCTCGAATCCTTCAACGTGGCGGGATCAATCAAGCTCAAGCCAGCGATCCACATGCTGGACGAATTGCAGACCGCTGGACGGCTGCATAGGGGCGCCCGGCTCATTGAATCGTCATCGGGAAATTTGGGCGTCGCTCTCGCAATGGTCTGCCGCGCACGGAAGTTTGACTTCACCTGCGTCAGCGACCCCAACCTTACATCGCACGCGGCAGCCATGATGCGAACATTGGGAGCGAAGGTCGTCGTTGTTACGGACCGAGACGCAAACGGTGGGTTCTTACAAACCCGAATTGACTATATACAGAGAGAGCTTGCTGCCGATCCCTCACTGATCTGGCTCAATCAATACGCAAATCCCTCCAATTTGCGCGCGCACGCTCGCTCCACCGCGCTTGAGATCCTGCGCGACTTTCCTCGCGTCGACTACCTGTTCGTCGGCACCGGAACGTGCGGAACGGCGATGGGCTGCAGCGAGGTTTTCCGTGAACGATCTCCGAGCACAAGAATTGTTGCGATTGATGTGGAGGGGTCCGTGACGTTCGGCGGGCGTCCTGGGCCGAGGAAAATTCCTGGGTTGGGCACGAGTCGCCGACCGGAAATAGCAGATCCGAGGAAGGTCGACGAGGTGCTTATCATCTCGGAGCGGGAGACTATCGCGATGTGCCGGGAGCTCGTCGGGCGATATGGAATTCTGCTCGGCGGCTCCAGCGGAACGGTTTTGACCGGATTGAGAAAGCGACTGGTCCGGCCGGCCGCCGGCGAAATTGCGATCGCTATCGCGCCGGATTCCGGTGAGCGGTACCTCGATTCGATCTATGACGACGAATGGGTGGTGCGCCACTTTCCACAGCCTCCGTCACTCACCTGATTGGTGCTTTCGCCCGCGAAACGTCGCCATCCTCGACGAAAAGCGCCAGAGAAACCACGCGTTGTTTGGAGATTGTGTCGATGGGTGCATCGGTTCGCCGTGCGGTTGCTGCAGATATGTACGCGGTCTACCGGCTGCTCTGCCGTTCCACACTGAACAACCGATGGTTGCCGCTTGCTGCACGACGGCGTCTGTTCAGTCCAGTCTGGGGCGGGGATCAATCATATTTCGGATATTTGATGGAGAATGGAGGGGAGGTCGTTGGGTTCCTCGGGACCTTGTTCACGTTAAGGACCATCCGCGGCCGGCAGGAGCCATTCTGCGAAATCCACAGCTGGTACGTCGATGATATCCATCGAAACAATAGCCTCGACCTGCTTATGCCGGTGCTGGGTCTTCGACGTACACATACGCTGGTGAATTACACTCCGACCGAAGCCGTGCATCAGATCGGAAAGAAGTTCGGGTTTGAAGATCTCGAAACAGAACTGCGAGTGTTCTATCCCGTGCCGACCGCCACCACAAACCTTCGAGTTCTACGACGGAAGTGGGAGATCGGCGGCTATCTGGATCCGGAAAATCTCGCGATTTTCCAAGATCATTGCGACGTGTTCTGCCACCATTTGGTCATCCTGGATCGATCCGGCTCAGTGCCGCTATATCTGTTGATGAAGAGCATGCGCAGGAAGTGGTACGAGCCGTTCGGGCGTCTTCTCTATGCAAGTGACTTCAAGCATTTCGCGCGCATTGCGGGAGCGCTGGCCTGGCGTCTGTGCATCAGATTTGGATGGCAATGCATTGTAAGCGATGAACGCTGGTTTTCGGGCACCGGGCCGAGTGGCTTCACACGGGTCGTCAGACGTGAAGTGCCGTCCCAATTTTACTCCACGAAAATAGGTCGGGATGAATTGTGTCCCGTGTACTCGCAGCCCCTTCTGCAAGGCTACCGCCTACACTAATTCGCGGCTGTTTTCAGATGAAAGGCGGTCAAGACCGACCGCTGTGAGGAGCATCTCGTGTCCGTCCTCGTTCACCAGGACTGTCAGATATCGAGCTTGCCGGCGGTGCCTCGCGTGGTGAGAAAGCCCAGGGCGGTGCTCTGGATCGCATCCAGGCGTTATCCAGGTTATCTGGATGAACTCGATAGCGGCAGATGGGCGTTCAATTTTGACGCTCAGCCAACTCCACCAGAAAGTATCAAGGCGGCTTGGATCGGCTTAAGCGTGACGGCGGACCATTCGTTTGCATTGGGGCGCGCTCGTTGTGTGCTTCCGCTCCGCGATTTCGACCATCTTCCTGGACAGAAGCGGGTCTTATTTGGAAGCCGGATACCTGATGACTGGACAGCACGGCTTCATCAGACGTCGGAGACTCTCGCGGTCCGGATTTCTGGGCCAGTGCTAGAAGGGTGCAGCCTCCTCGGGGAGATCAAAGCGCTGTCGCCGTTTAAGTTGTTGGTGATCGTCGACGATCCAGAGCTGCTGATCGTTCCAGCAGCCCGGATAACGATCGAGGGCTGGACCAAGTGGGTGAATCTCGGATCGATCGCCGCTCAGGTGAACGCAATTGAGCGCAGTGAATTGGGAACGGTGGCATACGTCGATATCGTCGGGCGCTCGTCGACGGAGAAAGCCGCGCATTGGGCGCTTGCTGTCAGTCCCACGTTTACGGCCCATGGGATGTGGACACTGGGTTTTAAGGCAGACAAGCTGAACGATTGGCTCACGGTCTCGCAAGTAGTGGATCGAAATGACCTGGCCATGGTTTACAGGCTCCGCCGCGATGCCAACCAGTTCTTCGGCCGGCGGCCGGATGCCGTCGACCTCGCCAATTGGGCAGATCCGCTCGATCAATGCGCGATTGTCCTTCTGGCGAGGCTCGGCCAGAAGCCGGTCGCATCCGCCCGCCTCGTGCTGAACGGTGGGGATCCCAAGCGTAGTGAAATGGCGCAAATTGTGCGCCTGCCCGAATTCCTATGGCAACAGGGGTTCGCTGAAGTATCGCGCGTGGTCGTCCATCCCGATTATCAGGGATTATCCGTTCGTATCCTGTTGTTCCGAGAGGTGGCCCGTTTGGCGCTGATGTCGAATAGTCGCTATCTCGTTTTCGACGCCATTCCAAAGCTCGCACCGCTCTATGAGAAAATAGGCGCTATCGACCTGCAACTGCAGAAGAAACATCAGGACAGTGATGAAATCGAAACGGTGATGTACCTCGATATTCGAGCGCTCATGCGTCAATTCGATCTCAGAGCACTATATCTCTTGGTCAAGTTTGGTCGAATGCTCGGGCGATATGCTGGCGTGCAAGGTGCTGATGCTTTTAAGCTGAATGGCGCACGGCCGAACGGGCTGATCGGACTATGCGTGCGTGCCGCTGCCTGGCTTCATCTTTTTTAAGCGCGGGAGGGGATCGGGTAAGAACATCGAAATGAATTTCCGGTGACTGGCCGTTTGCGTCATCGTTCGGGTGAGCGACTCTTCGTCAAAAGGTGTCCTGGCACCGTGCTTTGTTGATTTGCTTGCTGCATCACCGGATGGGTTGGCGCAATGCTTGAACACCCGGCTGGGGACTTTCCAACGCGCGTTTAGGCCGTGACGGAGAAGCGGGGGAGTCTTCGCCGCATCCCCATCAAAGCCTCAGAATTCCTGGTGAGCGATGGGCCAGCGAGAGTGCATTGTCCGTCTGACCGGCGAGGACGCTTCATGAGGATCGACTGCGAGGTTCACGCGTTTCGTCAACAGGCCCGAACGGCTTCGCCCGCCATAGACGGCTCCTTGGAGCAGCTACAATGTGTAGTGCGCGATCGCCGGTCTGGTCCTGGTTCAACCAACCTTTCCGCTTGAAGAGCTCGTCCCGAGATCAGCGTGCAAGAGCGCGGATCCTCGGCGAGACGCCTGCTGCTCTCTATGGCTTTGGGCAAAAGAGACCTCTGCATTTACGCAAATAGTCGCGCTTGCGTTGGCGCGCGAGGAATACCGTTCAGTCGTTCAGTCGACGGCAGCAGAGGGCTCGCAGGCAAAAGAGGCGATGCCGCGGAGAGGTCCAGTACATAACGTACCGATCTGCGGCTGGAACGACACAGCTACGACCGCAGGACGACTTTTCGTACGACGAGTACCGTCTTTCCACGCGCAATTGGCTTTGATCCTGCCAATCTGTTCTCCGCGAGGAGGGGCACGGACTTTAATCGCACTCCCTTCTCGGGCTAGAAGGCGGACTGAAGGATCTAGACTAGCTGACTGCCTAAAAAATGGGGCTCAAAGGGTGATTTTCTTGACGTGCGCTACGATGATGAGCTGATCTATGCGTCGTAAACGCTGTTGCACGCGCAGCTTTCGCTGTGGTTTTGTCTTCTGCTTGACGCTTCAGACAGACCCATCCCGGTGCCGCCAGCATCTTCGGAATACGGAGGAGATTGTGGGCTGCAGCCGGTGAGCACGAAGAACCACTC
Source organism: Bradyrhizobium sp. ARR65 (assembly GCF_000472385.1). Taxonomy (GTDB): domain Bacteria; phylum Pseudomonadota; class Alphaproteobacteria; order Rhizobiales; family Xanthobacteraceae; genus Bradyrhizobium. The sequence continues at coordinate 48,325 of NZ_AWZU01000038.1, read as the reverse complement.
GACCAAGCCGCGGTCACGATGCCGGGTCCTGCGCAGACCGCCGACGGTCTTAATCCACCCGAATCGTTCTTCGATCCGCTTGCGCTTCATTGCATTGATGCGATAGCCGGGATGCCGGGTCGTGCGCGCGTCGGTCGCCGAGCGGTGGTTGGTGTCGTTCTGGGAGACATGCGGCGTGCAGCCGCGCTCGCGGCAACCTGTCTCGCTGGTCGTCGATGGCGCGCTGGTGTTTGCGGATGATGATCGCTCGGAGGTCATGCTCGAGATAGTCGCCGAGGCCGCCCAACGCATGCAGATTATTCTCTTGAGCTACCGCACCAGCACCTATCGCGGTCTTGAGGCCAAGCCGATCATGCTTGCATGGGCGCGCGAGGCTCTCGGCGGACCTCCGATCTTTTCAGTCTGATTGAGGAAAAGGTAATGGCGGCCAAGAGCGAGGCCGAGATCGCGCAGGAATTTGCACAGGCCGCGCTGAGCGCCGCTCCGGTGATTATCCTCGGGAGCGGCGCCTCGGCCGCGCATGGTGTGCCCGGCATGGGAGGCGTGGCCGAGCATTTGTGTAGAGCGCCACTTCCGCCTGGATGGACGGCTGAAGAGAAAGCCGAATGGACGTCGTTTCTTGGTCAACTCAAATGCGGCGCCGATCTCGAAAGGGCGCTGCAGGCGGTACGCCCTACCGAATGTCAAACGCGGTTTATTACAGGTGTAACGCGGGAGTTTCTGCTTCCTTTTGATCTAGCCGTCCTCGATTTGGTGTTGGCCAATCGCCGTACACTGCCGCTCACCAGGCTCTATCGGCATCTCTTCGACAGCACGCACACGACGATCGACGTTGTCACGCCCAATTATGACCGGCTCGCGGAGTATGCTGCGGACGCGGCCGATGTGAACACGTTCACGGGCTTCAACTATGGTTATCTTCAGACCTGGGCGCGGACGCCCAAGCCTCGCATTTCGGTAAACGGGCGACAATCGCGCACCGTGGCGATCTGGAAGGTTCACGGGTCCCTCGACTGGTTCCAGGACGAAGCCAACCGGATCTTCGGAGTTAGATCCGCTCTCACTGTGCCGCGGACCCACGCACATCTCATGATCACGCCCGGTATTGACAAGTATCGCCTGACCCATGGCGAGCCGTTCCGCACAATCATCAACTGTAGCGACAATGCCCTAGAGAATGCCAGCTCCTATTTGTGCATCGGCTATGGCTTCAATGACGAGCATGTTCAAACCAAGCTCATCGAGCGCTGCGACCGCGATGCCATCCCGCTGGTCGTAATCACGAAAGAGCTGACGACCACGGCCAAGGCGTTTCTGACCGGCGGTCGATGCCGGCGCTATCTCGCTATCGAGAAAGGTGCCGCTGGGGCGCGCGCATACATGCACGATGCGCCAGCAGGTTTCGACCTAGACAAGCCGCTGTGGCGTCTCCACGAATTCCTCGATCATGTAATAGGAACACCCGCATGAGCATCCTCAACTTTGCCGATGAAGAGGCCCTCGGTCGCGTCCAATCGGTCGACACCGCAACGTAGTTGTTCGCATCGATGACGTTGAGGCCTTGCGCCAACTGCAGGTCGATCGGCTCGTCGCACTCCGGAGCAGCTTGGCAGGCCACAAGCTGATCGGTGTGATCCACAAGATCACACGTACTGCGCTTGAGGAAGCGAAGGTGGCCGATATTGAACATGCCGATGAGGCTTATATCGAGCTCAATTTGGTTCGCATCGCCTTAATTGGCACGCTGCTCGATAGGGACGGCAGCCGCGAAAATGTATTCCGGCGCACGCTCGAAACGGTTCCGGAAATTGATGCAGGCTGTTTCGCGCTTGAAGGTGAACGGCTCACCCGCTTTATGGGTGCAATCTCTGAGGTGACTGCGGGAGCCCAGCGTCTGTCGCTTGGCGCCTATACTCTCGACCCCAATGCCGAGGCCTATGTCAACGGCAACAAGCTTTTTCAACGTCACGCGCTGGTGGTCGGCAGTACCGGTTCCGGAAAATCCTGGACCACGGCCCGTCTTCTAGAACAGGTGGCCGAGCTTAAGAGCGCCAATGCGATCGTGTTTCGACATGCACGGTGAATATGCCTCCATCGCCGGTGATGGTTTTGTGCATCTTCGCGTCGCGGGTCCAGGCGATATTGACGCGGGCAAGGGCCTCGCCGACGGCGTGCTTCATCTTCCCTACTGGTTAATGACCTACGAAGTGCTTGTCTCGATGTTCGTCGACCGTACCGACCAGAACGCACCCAATCAGGCCATGGTGATGTCCCGTGCGATCGTTGACGCGAAGACGAGCTTCCTGACTGCAGGAGGCCATAGCGATGTCCTTGACAATTTCACGATCGACAGCCCCGTCCCGTTCGCGATGGCATCGGTACTTGCAGAACTCAATCGCCTGAACACAGAAATGGTCCCAGGCGCCAGATCCGAGAAGCAAGGCGACTTTCACGGCAAGCTCAGCCGCCTGATCCAGCGCCTCGAGGGCAAGCGCACGGACCGCCGGCTCGGGTTCCTATTTCCGGCCGGTGGCGTCGCGGATAGCTATGAGTGGCTCGACGAAGCCGTGACACTCCTGCTGGGCGGACGCGCCGCCAAGGACGGCAAGGGTGGGGTCAAGGTGATTGATTTTTCAGAAGTGCCCTCGGACATCCTGCCGCTGATCGTCGGCATGGTCGCGCGCATGGCTTTTCATGTGCAGCAGTGGAGCGCGCAGGCTGCGCGCCACCCGTGGCGTTGTTTTGCGATGAGGCTCATCTCTACATTCCCCAGGATGCCACCTCCGGAGTAGCTGAGAATGCAATCGCTACCTTCGATCCGCAGCTCGATGTCGACCGCTTTCTCGAGCGCATCATCAGGTGGGGCTTTTCAGGTGAAGTAACGCGTCGCGCAACATTTCAAAGGTTATGAGGCAATTCATCGGCGGACAGCTGTGGAATGACTGTGTCGTGGCGGTCGCGCGGCTCGAAGATCAGATCCGGAGCTTGTGCAGCGAGCAGCCGAGCGCCGTCAGCGATGACGAGCGCATGGCGCTTATGGCGCTCGCCGGGGACCTGCCAGCGCTCTGGAACGATGCGGCTTTTGCGCGCCGTGCTGAAGGAGATTATCGTCACAGTCGAGACCGGTCGGCTGCACCTCGTGCTGCACTGGCAGGGGGGGATCACACGCGGCTTGAAGTGCTGAAGAACCGGTCGGACCAAATCGCTACAAGACGGATGTGACAACCGAGCAGTTGGTGTGCGAACTGGCCCGCCTCTTGCCAGACCACAGCATCGCCCCCGTTCTCAATCGGCTGGGTATCCGCTCGGCCAGAGGCCAGACCTGGACCCAGCTGCGCGTGCGCAATTTCCGCGGCGCGCATCAGATACCGGTCTACCGGGAGGGCGAACGTGCAGAACGCCATGAGCTTATTCTGGGCGAAGCCGCAAACCGCCTCGGTGTCAGCAAGATGACCGTTGTTCGCCTGATCCGGGGGCAAGGCGCTGGACCGCCATTTGAGACTCCATCGCTGTTTGCCTCCATCCTTGGCACAGCGACACGAATCTACTGCGAATCTACGATTGCGAACTTGTGACTCGGGACACTAGCTCAGATCGTGCTGGTACACAGCCGGTCCGTCCGACAATTGAAATTCGTCGAAGAACGGCTCCTGACGCATGATTTAATCGTCATAGGGGGAGGCGTTGCATAAATCAAGATCGAAGCATCGCTACAATCTGCAATCAATATTTCGTGACGATTAGTGGAATTGACCCAGCTGAAACCCGCAGATCAGGAGAACGGACTGCCTTATGACGGACCATGTGCCCGCCGTTCCCGAAACGGCTAGCAGCCCCGCAGCTCTCAAGCGGATGGCCGGCGTAAAGCCTATGCTGCGCCAGTCTAGTACGGCGCGTCCTAATACGCGGCGCTTTGTCAAAAATGCTATTCTGGCGAGAATTCCTCTCCAAGACCTCGCGGCAATAGGGGAGTTCCTTGAGCCGATCGTCCTGAGAGAGCGTATGGTTTTGCATGAGCCAAAAAAGCATTTTGAATATGTCTATTTTGTCGAGTCGGGCCTTGTCTCGCTGAGAATTGTCGCGGCAGGAACCATCCTTGAAACGGCGGTGATAGGACATCGGGGGGCCGTCGGTGCTTCGCTCTTGATGGGCGGGCATCTTCCGACGCATCAATCTGTCGTGCTCGTTCCTGGAAGCGCGCACAGGATCCGTGTCGAGGATTTGCATCGAATGATGAACGAGCGCCCTCAAATCCGAGAACATCTTTCTCGGTACGTTCAAGCGCTGACTTTGCATTGCGTTCAGACAGGATTCTGCGGCATCAGACACCATCGCGAAAAGCGCCTCGCGAGTTGGCTCTGTTTGGCAGGTGACGCTCTTGGCGCTCATGTGCTTCCAGTTACCCACGACTACCTTTCGTCCGTCTTGGGATTGCGCCGCGCTGGGGTAACGGAGACGCTAATTCGATTCGAAGAACAAAAACTGATTCGCAAGATGCGCGGCGTCTTGCAGATCGGTGAACGCGAGTGCCTCGAGCAAACGGCGTGTAGCTGTTACAAGCTTATTTCGGGCGCTTATGCGTCTGAACCCGTGATTTCTGCAAATGAGCCCGCAGGCTAGCTCGCCGGGAACTGAGTCACGTTTTCGACGCAATCTTGGCAATCGGCCCTCTGGCCACGGCACTGACGTCCTGAGGGGATGTTAGGCAGGGAGCTTGTTAGCGGAGTGCTCTGCGGCCCAGGCCCAACGCGTGAGCTGATCAATGCGTGAAGCCTGTCACAGAGTGACGGGTGTAGTCAGCAGGTCCAAAAGGTAGGTTTGCGGATCAACGCCGGCCAATTGCATGTCTCGAATTGTGAGGCGATGCAGCTCAGGTTGTCCGGCGGTCACGACTGTAAAACCCCTGATGACGCCCTGGCCGTCATCCGCAGCATGGAGGCCCGTTGGTCTGATGAGGACATCGCCACCACCCTCAACCGCATGAGATTGCCCACCGGCCAGGACAAGACCTGGACCGCGCACCGTGTCGGATCGATCCGGCGCGTGAGAGGTATCCACGCGTATCTTTCGGCCGAGAAGGACGGCGTCTGGCTGCCCCTGCGAGAGGCCGAGCAGCAGTGCGGCGTCACGAGCCATCGAATCCGCAAGCTGATCGAGGCCGGTGTTCTGCCAGCGGAGCAAGTCGTCCGAGGCGCGCCCTACCAGATCCGAGCCGTCGACCTTCAAAGCGGCGCGTTGTTCGGGCGATGGGACGGAGGTGGTCCGTGTCACGTTGAATTGGAAAATCAAATTCCAATGTTTACAGATACTTGAAGAAAGGGCGTATAATGACTCAGACGCCATGCTCTACGACGTTGGCGTCGAGCTCGATGCGGCCGTCGCCGCGGAAACGGGGGCAGCTCATCCTAATGGTTCAGACCGTTGCGGACCTCGTCCGCGATCTTCGCCTTGCCCAGAAGCGGGCGGGCTGGTGTTCGCCTTGAGCGATGTCAGCACCCCGCGCCGATTTTCGGTGCTCATCGCGCGGATCGTCTTCTCGAACGCATAGAGCGCAGCGGGATATTTTGTTTGCCGAACACTGATGTCCGATCGATCGCCGGGCCGCCAACTGTGGCATGGTTGTCATTTGGCTTGAAGCCTTAAACCGCCCGCTGCCGTGTACGAACTAGACGGAACCGGCGGCTTCAGCGCCAGCGCTTCTGCTCACTGTCATAGGCGCCGGCAAATGGATCGCTGACGTTTATCAGCTCACGTTTGAGCACCTTATTGCTGGAGGTAGTTCTAGGAAGCGCCCGAGTGAAGGCGATATACCGCGGCACCTTGAACACGGCGAGCCGCGCACGAGCATGCTCAAGAATGCGCTCGACAGGCACATCGTCTGGCGCGACACCTTCCTTAAGCTCCACGTAAATCTTGACCTCCTCGACCCGCTCGTCGTCGCGTACAGGCACCGCAGCCACATCCGCGATCTCGGAGATCTCACGAATGACGGCCTCAACCTCGCGTGCAGAGATGTTCTCGTCGCCCGCCCGCCGGATCATATCCTTTTTACGTCCTACGAACCAGTAATAGCCGAGTTCGTCCCGACGCAACAGATCACCGGTCTTGAACCATTCACCTTCGAATGCATCGGCATTCGCTTCCGGCCTGTTCCAATAGCCCTTGAAGATCGCACGCCCCTTTACCCAGAGCTCGCCTACTTCGCCGATCGGCGTGGGGCTGCCATCCTCATTCACCAGCCGGAGGGCCCGAAAGGGGGCGCGTATCCCGACCGACCCGGAGTGATCCATCTCTTCGATGTCGGGCATTATAATGCCGTATCCGATTTCAGTCATACCGAAACAATCCACGCTGCGCACTCCACAGCGATCGCGGAATCGGCGTACCGTGTCAGGACTCCAGGGGTCGGGTTGCCCGACCTGCTTTAGGAAGGCCAACGAGTCAGCCGTGGCCTCGTGCCGGCGCGTGATCAGCTCGGGAAACGGACACCACTCGATGCGGTATTTCTTGATCCAACCGATTAATCCCGTCGAGCTGAGGTGCGGAGCCAAATGCAGCGTGCCGCCCTGTCGATACGACCTCAAAAGATGTCCTGGTCCGTCCCCATAATAGAAAGGTGACGCCGACAGATATCTCTCGTACGGCTGATAGTCGCGGGATGCTGACGCATACGAATGCACACCCCAATAGTCGTGCGTCAACATGCAGCCCTTGGGAAAACCCGTCGTGCCCGAGGTGTATTGGATGTTCAGCAGGTCGTCAGGGCGAATATCCTCGTTCACCGGCGCGTGGCCGACGCCCTTGAGCAATTCATCGAGAGTCGTAGTGGGCTCGGCCCAAGACTGTCCAACAAGTAGCACTCGCTCCTTGGCGAGGTCTTGCGGCCACGGGTCAATAGCGGAGAAGACTGGCCATGCCGATTCATCGATGACTGCGAATTGCGCCTGCGTGTCGCTCAAGACGTATTCGATCTCCCTGGGCGTGTAGCGCATATTGATCGGGACCAGCACCGCACCGAGCTTTGCAAGCGCGAACCACAGTATCGGGAATTCGATGCGATTGGGCAAGATCACCGCGACGCGATCGCATTTGCGCACTCCGAACGCGCGCAGCGCATTTGCATACTTGTTGGACCAGCGATCCATTTCGGCGTACGTTGCGCGCTCCCCGCGCTCAAAGACGTCAATAGCCGTCGTTGAGGCGTGCGTTTGCGCCCGCCTCGACACCAGCTGTCCGACCGTAATGGTTTCATATGCGGATTCTAGCGCCTCGATCTTACGCAGTGCATTTGCTACGCGATCGCGCAGTGGTATTGAGTTGGCAGGGGTCATCGTAAGAACGCCTAAGTGTAGGGAGAGGTAAGTCGATCACCAGCCGCGACGTCCCATTTGACGGAGCGCTGAGTTCTCCGATCGCAGAGCCATCACCCGACGCGCGGATTTCGCGGAGCTACGCCTTCTAGTACGGGCGTGAAACACGAACCACCTGCAGGTGCCAACGCAGGATGATCTGGCTTACACCACCGCGATTCGGTCACAGGTGCCCGCCTAATCGGCAAATCCTATCGAAGCTAGATCTTTTTTGGATAGCGGCGTTCATCATGTCCTTTGAAGGAACCGTGACACATGAAACGCACGAACTACGCTTGGCATTGCTGCGCCTTCTCCTATCGTGATCATCTGCGTCATAGCCTATATGGCCAGTTCACAAATTGATGGTACATCGTTAACTGGGGATGAGACACTACCTACTCTGGTGAGTAATAACGGATTGCCTATTTGAAGGAGCCATGCGAGCGCCATCAGCATCCAACGGCAGCAGAGCTGCCATGGCGGTGGCCGGTCGATGGAAACTACGGCTTGGAACGGCAATGTCGCCGACGAGCTGGTAGCGCTAAGAGCACATCAATCACTATGAGTAGAGAGGCCGGCCGCAAAGGGCCCGCGCACCAATACCGACTTTGATGGAGGGAATTAGGATCAGCCGCCCATCTCGTCAGCGCGAAGATCTGGCTTGTCGATCTATCGGATGAGGACGTGCGCGGCCATTTCGAGCGGATGCCAAGGCCGAACAGGCCGGATTGAAGAGCTGCCGCAGGGTCCGCGCCACCTGAATTTCCTATCAGCAATCATTCGGATTATCTACCCTCTAAGTCGATCGGCTGCATGGAATGCTGCAAAGCTGCGGAAGAGCGACATTTGCAGAACTCCTGCGTTTACGTGGTCGGATGTCGGGTCGGAAGAGCAAGCCTGCTCGCCAGCAGCTGGAAACGCAGCAACAGAAGAGCCGCGTAGACAGTCGTCGCGATTGATAAGCCAATCCAAATACCAACGATACCAAGACCGCTCTTTAAGCCAAGTCCGTAGCTGAAAGAAAACCCGACTAACCAATACGCGCCAGCAAACACAAGCGGCACCCGCGTGTCCTTCAGTCCGCGGAGGCCGCCCGCGGCAATGTTGGCCACGCAATCAGTGATGAAGAAGGTCGCCCCGACCAGAAGGAGCTTTGCAGCGACTGCGATCGTGGCGGCACCATCGTGAGCCGATTCGGTCAGAAAGAACCCGGCGATCTCAAACCGGGCGACGATCACCGCTAGCGTCAACATCGTGGCGATCACGAGACCAAGCAACATCGCCGCCAGCCCAGCCCGCTTGATCCTGAGGCCGTCGTCGCGGCCTACTGCGTACCCAACGCGCACGGCCGCCGCCATGCTGATGCCGAAATAGATGGTGAGGAGGATCACATTGACCTGGAACGCGATCTGATGAGCGGCGAGTGCGCTGGTGCTGATTATTCCCGCCAGGAGCGCTGCGACCGAGAATAGTCCGTACTCGATCAAGGACGCGATTGAGATTGGCGTCCCGATGACGATCAGCTGGCGCATTAATGGCCAATCGAAGCGCCAAAGATGTGCAAGCACGTGGTAGTCCCTGAAGGGACGACGCATTGTGGCGAACCACAAGCCGGCCGCAAAAGTCCCACAGTTCACGACGGTGGTCGCGAGACCCGCTCCGAACAGCCCAAGCCGCGGCAGGCCGAGCTTCCCAAAAATCAGCAGGTAGATCAACAGGCCGTTGATGGGAACGGCAGTGAGCGTAATCCACAAAACCGGCTCCGGCCGGTTAACCGCGGCCATGAAGTTGCGGATGGCGTGAAACCATAGCGCCGGCGCAACGCCCCAGGCTAATCCGAACAGATATTGCTGGGCGAGCTGCGCTGCGTCCGGTGCCTGGCCAAGAGCAACCAGTATTTGCTCTCCGCGCAGTGCAAACGCCATCGTCGGGAGCGACAAAAACAGCGCCGCCCACAGGCCCATTTGCAGCGACCGGCGCACCACGGCTAGTTTGTCTGCCGCAAACGCCTGCGCGGCGACCGGCGCGATCGCTGCTAGCAGGCCCATCCCAGAGATGACGCTAATGAGATAAACCCTGCCGGCCAGCGCGACCGCGGCGACCGACTCGGCGCCGGTGCGCCCGATGAAGGCAAGATCGGTCGTCATCATCGCAACCTGCCCAAGCTGCGTCAGCATCATCGGCCATGCGAGCTTGGCGGTTTCGTTGAGCTCGACAATGAGATGATGGCTAACCGCCCGTCTCGCCAATCCGTGCCGCGAAGCCGATGCCGATTTTGTTCCGGCTATTTTGTCCTTGGAAATCATGCTGCCCCGTTTGCCTGCGCAGAGGAAACGATCCCCTTTTTTTGCCAAGAGGGTCGTGTTCCCTGCTGAATTCGCGATGATCAGCGGATGCCGGCTCACGCGCATCCTTGCGCAGCTGCGCGTGACAGACGCGAAGCTCGTCATCGGCTTAGACCTGTTATTGAGTCTGGGCCTGGCGCCTGCTCGCCCACTGACGAGAACAGCTCCGTAGCCTTGACTGGTGCTTCCGCTTTCGCGGGTATTAGGCGCAAAGGAGACGGGGCAAATGACCGCAAGCCTCGAGACTTTGGCCGCCGCCGCAATGTAAGGCGCCTCAAGCGCCCAAATCGCGCTTCCATGGCAAAGGCCCGCCCCGCGGGCCTCGATTTCAACAATAGTGGTATCGGGTGCGGTGCAGCGGTAACTGTAAGTATGCATTCTGTGGATAGCGCTTAGGCAACGCGCTCGAAACAAATTCGCCCTGATGGGAAAGTACGTTCGCCTGCTGTAAACGTTGAGCGGACGCATATCGAAGCCCATGACGTCCTCGACCGCATTCGTTCTGTAGATACAATCACATTCGATCATATAACCGAATTGCTTGATCTTGTCGGGCAAGACTACGGTTTGGTCACCGGCGATCGATGCGATATCGCGCGCAATGATCGGAAATCCCTCGCCGACAATCCCGCAATCGATTGCCTCTGTGAAGATAATCTCGGGAACAAAGTCGACATCTCCATCCCTGATCGCATCGGTGCTCGACTTGTTGATCAAGGTTATCCGGTTATTTTCCCCGTTTCGTTTCACGATCGAACTCGCAAGTTCAAACAACTGCGGATCGGTCTTGCACGACCATCACGAGTGAAAAGCAAGGCAGTTAGACCCGCACCGGTCCCAATTTGAAAGACCGTCTTACCCTCGACTCCGATGTCAACGTTTGCTGATTCGATGGCTTCGTTCCGCAATTGATCATCTAACATGGAATAGTGCCCAGCTCGGAAAAGCGCGACAATTTCGACCGTACTGCATTTCAGGTGCCCCCTCTGGACTCACCTCAATTGCCGTCGAAGTTCGAAAACTTTGGAACGTGCCTAGCAGGAGCTGGCTAGAACCCGACTTTTCCTGACGAGTCCTGGTAATCGACGATTGAGCGAACGTATAGCGCGAGAGCGATCTTTCGCTACCTACCAGAGATAGCAGGATGGACTTCCTTCATTTTTCCTCTCCTCCACCAAGATGGCTCTTAGCGGTTTGTGATGCTCAGGGAAAAGGGGGGATGCGATCTCCGCCGACAACGTATGAACGCATTGTAGGGACGGGTTATGGTCGAGGAGCTTAATGAGGAGTGGCCGGCGACCGCGCCGCAAATTGTAAGTGGCAGGAACGATGGTCCGCGAGGGCCAGAGATCGTGGGATCTCTCCAGCGGCCTCTGGGCAGCGGCATCCCGCATATCAGCTCGATGAGGCATGCGCTCCACATCTCACGGTGACAGCACGTTCGGACGAAGGCGAGATCATGACCGGCGCCATCTAAACCCCGTCCTGATGTTTCGCATCTCATGTGTGTCGAGTTGACGATCTTAATGTCGGAAGCCCGACTGACGACGCCACCATTCTGGGCAGGCTCGGCAGAGAGCAGATGGCTTTGCCATACTTGATGCAGACCCCGCACCAGTGTTCGCGCGCGGCACAGTTATTGGGGGCGGAGCCGCTGTGTGCAGCCGTCCATACTCAGTCCATGAGTTCGTCATGGTCTTATGGAGGCCTCTCGTTGCGCGTGATGAGCTCCGCGCTGATGCACAACAATCCGGACAAACTGATAGGTATCGCCTGCCGGTCCAGCTCGTCGGGAGGCCCAGACAATCAGCTTGTCCGCGAACTCCTGTTTCGCCTAGGCGGGACCGTGCTGCTTGCCGACTTTGGCTACAACGACGACTGGATCAGAGAAATCGTACGAGAAGGCGCGTCCGCCAACATTCCCTCTAAAAGCAATCGCACCATGCCGATCCGCTTCGCTCGATATCTCTATCGAGCCCGTAATCTCGTCGACAGCTTCAATGGCATCAGACCGCACCGTCGGGTTGAGAAACGCTGCGACTAGCTCGTGTTCAACTAGCGCGCGTCGTTCAGCTTGGGTTGTCTCATTCTCTCTCTCCGCCTTTCGGCGCGCCCTCGCGGGACGAACTCTGCACGGCCTTCGATAGTTGATGTCGTCCGGCTTCATCGCAGTGGCTCTTCCGCCGAAAGCGCCGCCTCTCAATCTTCGGCCTTCATCGCCTGCGCAAGTTTGGCACGATTGGCTTTGTCACCGCTCCTTTTGTGCGCTTCGCGCTCGTTTTCGGCGGTCCGCTAAGTATTCGCGGGCTGTGGCTCCATCACTGGTGGGCCGTTTGAGAACCTTCAAGACATCATCGAGTTGCACTGGATCCGATAAAGGCGATGTCCGTCACCACTGACCACGAAGGGAGAATCCGGGGAGCAGAGCTGGGCTCCATTCAAAGCTTGTTCATCTCGCACGTGTGGCCAAATGCGATCCGATGGTTCAGCTTCGAGAACTTTTCGGTCAACCACGCGTCCAACTTAGTTCGGAGCCTCGTCCGCCGCTGGAGCACGTTCGCGAGCCGCGACACCGACGATCTCAAGTCCGCCGCCTTTATATTTCGCGTCCAGCTACACCAGATAGAGTATCCCGGCTACACATGGTCCACACCAAAGCGCCAAATTCGACGATGTACACTTTCCCGCGCTGGACGCTCGTGAGGGCTGTTCAGCAGCCAACCTCTCTGCCTTTGTCGGAAGAGCCGGAGACTCGAAGCGCAGCACTATGTTGCTCTCCGAAGCTATTACCAACCATTCCGCGACTTGCCCGCGAACTGTTTTCTCTCTCAGAAACGCGGCACGGGTGCAATGGGGTGCCGATCGTCCGCTTGCGACCGCCTCGACGACGAGCCTCTCTTTCTGCTAGAGCCGGAACAGTTTCTTGAGGTGATCAGATAGCCTTCTTGAGCAGGACATGCAGGAAGCAACGGCGCAACGGCGCTCTCAGTCGATCGCGCTCATGCGGCTGGAAGGCGGCATCATCCAGCGGGGTCCTCGGGTATATCATGGTCATGCAGCAACACCGATGGCTTTATAAGCCACCGTTCACTCATCCAGTTGCCATCCATGAGGTGCGCGACGGCTTTCCGCTTGCCAGCGGGGACGTCACCACTTCTTCCCCAACTGGTCGTTCAGGGCCGCAATGTCGAGCTGGCGTCGGCCAGCAGCCGCTTCAGCCACGCGTTTTGGTCCTCCAGCGTCTTCAGCGGCTTGCGCTCCGAGACATCCATCGCACCGAAGTTGGCCTTGCATTTGTAGATGCTTGCGCCCACTGACGCGCTGCTTGCGGCACAGATCGGGCGACCGAGGCGTCGGTCTCGGGCTTCTTCAAAATCCCAATGATCTGCTCTTCAGAAAAGCGGCTGCGCTCCATCCTCTGGCCCTTGCCGTGGGCCAGAACGAATTTCAAACTGGATTAAGCCCGTGGGGCAAGATCAGAGCCAATATTCCAACCTGCGGTTTACAGCTATGGTCCCGCCGCGCAATGCGCTCGACTAAATATCGCATTGTCAAGCCACGCGAACTAGGAGTTCTAACCGTAGGCCGACGCTGATAGAGACAGCTTCGCCTGGGGCGGCAGTGTGCAACTTCGTCACTCCCGACATTCCAGAGGCAGAAAAAGAGGAGACCGAATGTTCGATGCAATCGTCGCCGCACTTAGGTATTGGGCTGCTCAAGCTGGCAACTCCACCGCAATAGTTTCCGAAGGCCATCGCCGTGTTTTCTACGCTGAGCTGAATCTTCGCGTCCGAGATCTCGGCTATCTGATGGCGAACCACGCGTTAGGCGAAAAAGTCGGTGTTTTGATTCTGCCCGATGGGGTTGTCGCGGCCAACCGCGGCGGCGAAAAGATTGCTCCGCGTGAGATCGACGAGGTTCTGCTCCCATATCGCGTGGTCCTGGGTCCGGGAGGGGGCAGGATGATGCCGACGCTCGATTTTTTTGACTCTTCCGCCCTTATGGTAACGAACTGGAGAAAACACATCCGGTTCCGCCTAAGCGAAAAGGCATTCAGAACGGAGCGTACGTGTGAGTGCCGTCGAGACAAAGGTAGTCGGTCGGGGTGGAGGAAGCCGGCCTTTTTCCGCGTGAGTTTGATAGGCCCGACCGCTTCAAAGACGTTCTGAGGGATCTTGTCGATCTCGAGAATCTAGTAATCGACTATTGGCTATACGGTGGAGGCGCAAGTGGAGAAGAATTTTGAGGCGGTCCTTATTGAGAAGCTGGAACCCATTCGAGGCTTCTTTCTGGCACAGGCAATCTTTCACTTTTTCTCCAGTGGGCTCTTTGACTCACTCGCGGAAAAGCCAAAATCGGTGGGGACTCTTGCAGCTGAGCATAGGCTGAACTCCGATCGCCTTACCGCCTTTATGCAATATCTCGGTAATGAGAACATTGTTGTTTTTGACGGATCAATTGTGCAGCTGACGTCGTCTGCAAGAGAATTCGGTCAGTATCGGCCATGGTACGAATTGCTAGTCGGCGGTTACGCGGAAACGCTACTTCAAATTTCGGATACTCTTTGTGGCGCTGGTTTTGCTAGTCGTTGCGACAGGCTTGTCGGTCAGGGTAGCTGTGGAATCAGTGAATACGATGCAATTCCGCTTGTCCAAAACCTGCTAACGCGGCTGCCTTCAGCGGCCCTTGAGATCATAGATTTGGGTTGCGGTGACGGCCGATTTGCGGCGAGAATTCTTGACGGATTGCCGGATTCAAATGGAATAGGGGTTGATGTATCACCCCCGGAGACCTCTCCTCACGAAAGGCTAAAAATTGAACAGGCCAGTGCCCTCGATTATGTCCAACGACTTGCTCCACGACTCCAGTCGGAGCCACCATCCGTCGTAGTTGTGGCATTCGTGCTGCAGGAGTTGTTAGGACAGGCTGGTCGGCCAACCGTAGTTGAATTCCTCAGGACTTTGCGAGTTAAAGGCAGATTCGTAGCTGTCGTCGAGGTCGATTATAGACCAACCGATCCGCGGGTGATGCGGCATGGACTTGGCCGCGCCTACTACAATCCATACTACTTGCTGCACAACCTGACAGCCCAACGACTTGCGCCGATCGATTTCTGGGAGGCCCTGTTTTTAGAAGCCGGATTTCGTCCCATTGCCTCGGGCGAGGTTAGCTTCGAAATCGATTCAACGGGGCTTGAGTTCGGCCGTTTGCTTTCACCCTACTGATGGAGTACGGACGTAATGCAATCTAATCTTTTGTCCCCGTTGGGAAGGCGATTAGCCGCGGCGGCCGCACGCCCCAACCGGCAATGGCGCAATCTCGTGGAGAACTTTCCGGTGTGGCCAGAGTATCCCGAGTTTAAGGATAGAATCCTTCTTGATGACTACGAGTACGGAGAAACGCAAGGACATCCTACGCTGATAAATGAGATCGTCTCGCAAGAGAGGGAGAGGGGCGTTGCGCTCACGGGTCGGAACATACTCGTTACAAATGGTGGTTTCGATGCGCTGTCTCTTTTAGCGCGTCATCTGACGTCGCGTGGCATCACAACGGTTATCTGCGTTGCTCCTGTACTCGATAGCATCAAACGTCTTTTCAATGCGAGCGGACTTGAAACCTACTTGATCGAATGGGATGAAATTGTCGATATAGATTTTGTAAAGCTGGGCAAACGAAGCGTCGTCTACCTAAATACGCCGCATAATCCGACGGGTCGATGCCTAAGTGAAGACTTATGGTCGGATCTGCAAGCGAGGCGGTCGAGTCGAGGCGCCTCCATAATTTTTGACTTGGTGTATGGTGATTTCATTCATAGCACGGGCGTAGTGCGCTCGCCCCTATCTAGTCTCAAGAATTGGGACGACTGCTATGCGATCAATAGTATGTCGAAGAACTTCGGAGCTCCTGGGCTAAGGATTGGCTGGATTGTGGCTGATCAAAAAGAAATTGGCCTGTTGACTGGCCGATTTGAGTTTGAACGTGTCTCGGTCAGTGCTCGTGCGCAGAGAAGGGCTGCGCGGCTCCTGCAACACGGGGCAACGAGCCTGGTCGAGCGTGTTCATCGTGGTCGCGATCTCGTCTGTACCTGGGCCTCTAACCTCGAATTGGCGCACGAGGTTCCATCGGGGGGAACCCAACTGTGGCTTTCCTTAGGATCAGTTGATGCGGAAGCGTTTGCGGACAGAATGATGGAAGATCATGCCATCATTCTCGCAACTGGCGCCAACTATGAGCCGGTTCTTCGCAATCACCTGAGGCTACCTTTTGGCTGTGACCCGTCAATTTTGAGTTTGTCCTTGTCTGATCTAGCTCATTGCGTTCGGAATTGGCGTACGCATCCGTCGGCAGCCGCGTCGCAGGATGACGGGCAGTGACTGTCCTTATGGACGTGTGTGGATGCCCCCATTGGAAAGCGTGGAGCGTGATCGGGCGCTGACATGTGTCCGGCCTCTGATGCGGCTGTTTACATGCCGCCGGCCCGTATCGGATTCGCGGAGCGGATCCAATTCAGTATCGCGCCCTCAGGGCGCGTGTCCTGGTTACGGGCGCAAAAGCCGGGCCGCACGTCTCCGCCTGACGTAAAGCCTGCCGGTGAGCTTGCCGGCGCCAACCGAACAATTGCTGCGGCGTCAGGCCATGTCGGCGCGCCACCGCTGTCACGGTCTCACCATCGGCGTAGCTCTCGGCGACAATCTGCGCCTTCTGCTCTGCCGTCCAGACGCGGGGCCGTCCCGTCCGGGTAAACACCTCGAGCCGATGCACCGGCTCCGGTTTGGATTTGTGCAAAAGCTCTGTGTCCGACACGTGTCCAGCTCGCTCGACGCAGCTGGCGGACATTCGCCTATCGGCCTGCGGCCTTGAAGGTGGGTTTAACGGCCGCTTACGGTGCATCGCAGAGGCGGATTCGTTCTTCGATGACGAAAAGGCCTCCGGTGGGCATACCGAAGGCCTTCCTTGGAGGTTAACGTCGGTCGAGATTCTCTCCTTTGCTGCTAGTTAAAATCAGAAGTTGCGCTGAGCACGGAGCAGGAGGAGCAAAGTGTCCTGGTCCTTGAGCTCGTAAGTGGCGGCCGGTTTGCCGATGGCGTTACTGCCGGGGTAAGCGACCGTGCCCACCATATTCTGAGCTAGATGGGTGTAGGTAAGATCAGCCGAGAACGACAGGTTCTTGACTGGGGTCCACCGAGTAACCAAACCAAGTTGCGCAATGCCGTAATTCGGGTTGCAGGAGGTGACGCCCGCACCATAAAAGGCCTGGAATGAACCACCCGTAACACCGTTACCGCAGATCAGAGTCTTCGCCCCACTGCTGTACATGACGCCAGCGTATGCACCGTAGAGCGAGCTGCTCCAGTAGGGGTTCCAGTTATGGTTGAACCCACCGCGCATACCCCAAGTCTGGATCCGCTGCTGAGAACCTCCATTGTTTGCGAACACCGTGTCGGGAGCCATCCCAAATCCGATGCTCTGGTAGGCTCCCGGTAAATTTGTGCCGCCAAAGATCGTCATAGCAGCGCCCTGGCTCAAGTCTTGGATGTTGAAGCGGGTGGCGCCGTTCGTATACACGCCTGAAATATTGATCGTGTCACCAGGTCCAGTCGGGACGTTCCTGATCGTCGCACCCAACTGAGCAGCATAGCCCCAAACGTCGTTTGGATGGCCAGTAAGTTCATTTGCACCATAGTACGCGGCGTGATTGTCATGCGCCGCCACCGAGGCCCGGACCATCCCCCAAGCCTGGTCGACACTAACATTACCGATAAAATCAGGAGCATACGTTCCAGCGTAGTCGCTGGTGCCAAACGGGCCGAGGGCAGCGGTGCCAAGGCCACTGGCGCCAACGCCGACGTTGACGACACCAGCTTGAGTCGATTGGATAGGATCCTGCGCCGAAATCGTGGCCGAAACACCGCCGCCGAATTCGGCCGTATAGGAGAACTGGTTGGTGCCAATGACACTGCCGCCGCCACCGACGAGACCGTCGAAGTTGTTACCGGGATAGTTCGACCACGGCATGGAAAACTGCGATTGCGCCTTACCTATCGTGAAGCCCGCGAATTGCATGAAAGCATAGTAAAGGCCGAATGAACCGAAGGAGTTATTGCCCGCACCTGCGTTAAACGGAGCGGCACCATTTGTCGTTCCAGGAAGAAGGGAGTAAACAGTCCCTCCGGCGCCGGTTCCTGCTTGGGTGTCGTCCGTCCAAGTAAACGATAGTTGCCCGAAGGCACGAACCACACCGTATTCGGTCGCGGTGCGCGTATCGATTTCCACATATTGACGGGCGCGCCAAGTGAAGGCGTTTGTGAACCGATTTCCCGCGGCGCCAGCGCCCGATGTGTTTCCAGTGTCAACGCTATTCGAGTTGACCAGCATATCCGCGCGAAGATACCCACCCAGCTTGATACAGGTGTCAGTGCCCGGAATGTAGTAGAAGCCTACGCCATACAGGGAGCAGATCCTCACGTACTCGACCGGCTTGGCCTTGACGGCAAGATCGGCAGCCTCTGCTCCGCCTAGCATGATCAGACCCGCCGCGGAACCGAGCAAAAGGCTCGTGGCCATCTTCATAAAAGTCCTCCAAATTGCTTCGCCTCAAAAGTGGCCGCTCAACCGTTCAGAGAGTAGCCACCTTCGCCCCAATCATTCTCGACCTAAAGGGCCTTTCTCAAACGCCACTGAAGATTGAACCAGTGACGTCGCGGTGCGGACCATCCCGCCCCTCGCTTTGTTACGTTGACAGACTGCGTTCGTAATCGGCGCGCAAAATGTGTACGGAACGAACCAAAGTGCGTGCGCGTCCGGCAAACGTGCTTTAGTCGCGCCAGTTCGGTACGCTTCGTGCAAATTTGGTGATGAACGTGCGTTTCGTACGCTTGATCGCCTAGTTAGCGTGGTGCTGTGCTATACTGTAAGGAGAACGTTTGCGGACTCTCGGTGCTGTTCACGTCAATACAACGCTCTATCCCGGCAATGCGGCTCAAGCGTTTGTTCGCGGTGCTCCACCTTCAAGCCCACAGGCTGATATGTCTGACCGCAAGCGCGGGCTAGACACGTTTCGGACACCGAGCTTTCGCACAAATCTCAGCCGGAGCCGACGGACCAAGTGCTTGCCGGGGCAGGACGGTGCTGTGCCTGGACGGCAGAGCAGAAGGCGCAGATTGTCGCGGAGAGCTAGACCTACGGTGAGATCGAGCGGCGGTGGCGCGCCGACACGGTTCTGACGCCGCAGTAGTTCGGTTGCCGCCGACACAGCCTCTAGGCGAGGCCGAGAAAAAGCGGCCGGTCGTTTGCGCTGTTGCTATCGAAGAACGTCGAACAACCGAAACATGCGCCGATTGCGCCGGCAGCACCAATCGGCTCACATCTGTGAGTGTGATGACTAAGCCGGCAGACTTCCGGCGCGGCGTCGACAGCCGTGCTGCGCTGGTGCGTAAGCGGCTCAAACATGGTGCCAGCGAAACACGCCGTCGAATCGGGCAGACCGCCTCAAACTGCTGCCGATCGCAAAATGAAGATCGTCCTGGAGAATGGATCACACGGCACTTCTGGGGAGAATTAGTCAGGCATCAACAGCGTCCTCAGCTGCTTGGCCTCGGAGACGTCCATCCCGCCGAACTTGGCCTCGATTTGTAGATGCTGGCGTCGCTAACGCTATGCTTGCGGCACAAATCGGCGCACCGAAACGCCGGCCTCGTGCTCCCTAATCCCGATGATCTGCTCTTCCGAAAACGGCTACGCTTCATGCTCTGGTTCTTGTCGTGGGCCAGAACGAGTTCAAACTGGCTTAAGCCCGTGGGGCAAGGCCAGTATATGCTAGCGCTAACTGCTCTCGACTCCGCCAGCTCGTTGAAGCGCTGAGACCCGTTCAGTTTGCGAAGTCGACGACGCGCGCCTCATGGCGGGATACAGACGGGCCTCCGGATCACAGAAGACTACTAGTCTTAGTAGGTTTACTGTTCGCATTTCTCCGTTAAATGAGCGGGGCCATTTTGGGAGACAGGCGTCAAGCAAATACAGGTCCCGCGAAACGCGCGTACGTTCCAGGCGTAGATATTGTCAACCGCAAGCACAATCTGAGAGAAGCGGGTTTGGTCATGGCACCACTTAAAGGAGATTACCATGAGTAGACTGATTGCCGAGGCACGCCCTGTGGCGAGCCTCGAAGCCATAGAATTGAAACTCTGTTCATACTTGCGTTTGTGTGAGGCGATGTTTCTGGCTGTGGCTTATCCAATCCGCAGGCCGAGTTCGCGGCTGATATCGACGCTCGCAAATCAGAGAGGCCGCAACTATCGGCGAAATCAACGGCCTGGAATGCCTCGTCGTGACTCTGGGTTCAGATCTCGCTGATAAACATCTACCACCAACCATACGCGTTCGATGCATGCAGATGGCCCCTAAAATGAATACCGATGTTTTCGCGGTTCATGAGTCTAACGTTCGTCGCTATGGGCGATCGTTTCCTACAGTATTTACGAAGGCCCTTGGGGCAACAATCTGGGACGAGAGCGGCAAGACCTATATTGATTTCCTTGTGGGCTCTGGCGCACTCAACTACGGACACAACAACCCGAACATTCTTGGACCAGCAATTGAATATCTCTCTGGCGGGAACATTCTTTCGTCGCTTGATATGTATACAGCGGCAAAGCGTGAATTCATTGAAGTGTTTGTCGATTCGATCCTGACACCTAGGGGCTTTTCCTACAAGATACAATTTCCTGGTCCGACCGGCACAAACGCTAACGAAGCGGCGCTTGCGCTGGCGCGAAAATATACCAACCGCCCGAGCGTCATGGCCTGTACAAATGCGTTCCACGGCATGTCGCTCGGCTCGCTGGCTGTGTCCGGGTCGGCGTCGACGAGGGAGCTGGGCGGTGTTGCTCGCCATGATGTCATTCGTGTCCCGTACGATGGCTATCCGAACCGAGCTTTCGATTCCGCGGGTTACATCGACTACGTATTGGGCGACCCAGGGAGCGGCATAGAGAAGCCAGCAGCAATCATTCTGGAGACAGTTCAGGCAGAGGGCGGCATGAACACCGCATCCGCAGCTTGGCTCACAGAAATCCAGCGTATTTGCCGTAAGCACGGCATTGTTTTCATCGTCGACGATATTCAAGCAGGCGCGGGCCGAACGGGCGATTTCTTCTCCTTCGAGTTCGCGAAAATCGAACCTGACATCGTCTGCCTTTCAAAATCCCTAAGCGGTTCAGGTAACCCGTTCTCGCTTGTTCTCATTCGCCCCGACATGGACGTATGGAAACCGGGAGAACATAGTGGAACCTTCAGAGGCAACAATCTCGCCTTCGTGACTGCAGGGGCCATGTGCAAAATGTGGTCCGACAGCCAGTTTACTGCAGGCGTCGAACGGACAGCGGTCAAACTGCAAACTCAACTTGATCGCCTCGTTGCGAAATTTCCAAATTGTATCGAAGAAAAGCGCGGCCGCGGCCTGATGGCTGGGCTCAAGTGCCGTTCACAGGCCCTTGTCGACCGTGTGCACGATGTGGCGTTCGAAAACGGCCTGCTCATCGAATCTTCAGGGCCAAATCGCGACGTGATCAAAATCCTTCCGCCGATAACTATCACCGACGACGAACTCGATCATGCCATCGCCATCCTCGATGATGCACTACAGGAGCAAGCCAATGATAAGTGCCGAAGTGTCTAAAGCGCCGACCATCTCGCCTCTTGCGATCAGAGAACGAATCGGCTCGATCCGCACTGCGGAGATCATCTCAGTCCTGAAAGGTCAGATTACGGGCCTGCACATCAGCCGAGCTTTCAGCATCGAGATAGCGGAGGAGATTGCCGCGAATTTTATTCGCAATCCCGGTCTCAAACAGCGCAAAGACGGCGTTCCGGGACACTATATTGGCGCATCTCACTACAGGAAGGATGCAGCCACGTATTTCGCAGAAGCGGAAAATGCGCGACCATTCGTCGAGGCCCTTTTGGGCAACTTGGTTGATCCGGTTCGCGGGTTGTTCGATGCGTTGAAACGCGACTTGCATAATCAGGGCATTGAATTGCGGCTGACCCGTTCGGAGCACCGTCAGGCTAATATTTGTCGCGCTTTTTGTTGGTCTGGTACCGGCATGTATGCCTTGGAGCCTCACGACGACGTCGCTCAAGTCGTATGTGCCGGGAACGATTACGAGATTCCTGCGGTAGCGAACAACACCGTCGTGGCACTTAACCTATATGTGAGCATGCCCGACGAGGGTGGCGATCTGCGCATCTGGAGCCACAAGCCGACATCCGTCGACCGGAAGTCGCAAGGGGTGGAGACTACCGGGTATCCCTATTCGAAAGCTTATCTCGAGGCGGTTCCTTTTCACGACCTCCGGCTCAAGGCCGGGGATATCGCTCTAATCGATGGTGGTTTCATTCACGGGGTCACCCAACCATCGACCAAAGGAAAGCGCCGCCTTCTCCTGAATAGCTTCTTCGGGTTTGCGCGACCGGATCTTGTTCTCTGGTGGACCTGAAGTTGGCTGTCGCAGCCACTGGCCATTTTTCGCGGGAGTTGAGACTTAAATATGCCTCATAAGGATGAGACCATTCCGTAATAGATCGCGCGCTGATTTGATGACCAGCGACACTCTTTAATAGCGTTGCCGGCGGGCAGGGCGTCGCGGCGCCAGGTTACGGCGGTGGCCGGCAAAGCGCCGAGCTTCGTGGCGATCTAAATTGGTGCTGAGAACGGTAGCGAGACTGCTGACAACTCCAAGCGCATTTCTTCAGCACAGACCGCGCTTTTGGAGAGCACCCGCCGGTGGTTAGGCGCGGGGTGAATCGAGATCGAGGTGAATTGGGCGCCCATGCGGGCCGGACCCGGGTGGAGCTTGCGACGCTTTCCGTGGTACTCTCGGCAGTTCGGCGCCTCCTGTGATTGCGCTACAGGCCGGCTCAAGGTGTTGATGGCGGCCCAGCCGGTCGAAATCGGTGCACACGCTTTCGACGCTGGTGAATGAAGCGCTGCGGGCGAACCCCTATTGCGCCGATGCCTTCGAGTTGCTCAGTAAGCGTATGCGGCGGCAGACGGCAGCGCCATGGTGCTGGTGACGAAGTGGCTGCACAAGGCGCGCTCGACTTGGCTGCCGATCGCCGATGGCGTGGTGCTTCTAAGTGCGACGCAGCTCGCAACGTTGCTCGATTACGCATGTTGATGGCCCTCCTCGTGAGGCTCAGTGATTCTGAGATCGAGATGATCGAGCTCATGATTGCGTAGTTTTCGAACAGCCTCAATCACGCGCGACGTGTTGGAGAACAGATGTGCGCCGGAAGGATGACGATCGATCAAAACGCGCCCTTGCCTGATCTGAACGTAGAGCCAATTCACGGGAATGTTCAATACGCCGGCAAGTTGCTGTGCGCTGAGCAAATCGGTTGAATGCCGCCATCGTGTACGTTGCTCGGTAAGCCCCTTGAGGCCAGCGTGTCGGTGACGGCTCCGCCGCGCCAGACGATCCTCATCCTGACGACGTCGTGCTCGCCGCGGTCGAGGATCACCTTGTCGATGAGACAGCGCAGCGCTTTGCGTTTCGCGTCGGTCGTGCTCGGGTCCGTCCAGATCTCAGGCAGACGGCCGGAGAGGCGGACGACTTTGTCGTTCAGCGCCTTGTTGCCGACGGTGATCTGAGCGATAGCCTGGGGAGACTTCAAACGGGCCAGGGCCTCCTCTGCGACTCGGACCTCCTTCAGAGCCACCTCCCAAGGCGCTCGAGCTCGGCGGCGATGAGCCGGCAGGATCGACGCGGTTGAACTGACGTGCGGCGAGCGCTGCTTCGTAGCGCTGGCGTTCGAGCTGCTGCTCGGCACCGCTCTGCATTGCTTTGTATGCCTGTTGCTGAGCGCGACGAGCGCACGACAATGCGTCGATCTCGGCCGGCGCCAGCGCTGTGAGGAACGCTTGCCACGGCCGCGTCAACGCGGCGAGCACGGATGTATTGGCACGCCGGCAGTCCCTGATGCGAACGCAGGTGATTGCAGACGTACTCGGCTCCACGCTTGTAGCGAGCGTACATCTTGTGACCGCATCTTCCGCACCATGCGATGCCTTGCAGCAGTAGTTCGCCCCTCACGTGGAGCCCCCTGGTCTTGTTACGCATGTATCCTGCTCGGTTGTCGCTGATGCTGCCCCTGATGTTCTCGTAGCTTTGCCAAGCGATATAGGGAGGATATCGGTCCTTGACGATGATCCGCCATTGCTCGATCGGCTTCGGCACCTTCGTCGGTAATCTTCCCTCCGACGGTTTGCGGAGTCGTGTCCGTCCGTAGACGACGGCGCCCGCATAGGCAGGATTCTTCAGAATCGCTGCGACCGCGGATGTCGTCGCCCCCGCCCAATGCAGATCGCCGTGACGATCGCGGCGCGGCAGCTGCACACCACGGTCGTTGAACTCACGCATGACCTTGCCATGGTGCGCACTTTCAGGAAGATCTCAAACAGCAGCTCGAGCCCTTCCTGCACCTCCAGGTTCCACGCGGCTTGAAGTGCTGAAGAACCACCTGATGGGTCGTCGACTGCCGGATGTACAGGACCGCCCGTCGCGCCAGGTGTATCGGCTTGACCAGCTCGGATTTCATGACTTGCCTTCGGCGACCTCGTTGACGATTTGGCGCTGCAGTGCCGTTGACAGCGTGACCCAAAAGTCTTTCGGATCGATCGGCATCGTGTTCGAGCTGCTCAACCAGAGAGATCAGATCGTGTAGTGCCTCGACGCTCAGCTTCGTTCGATTCTCTATCGACATCCGTGGTTCGGTCGCCGCGACCGGAATCAAAGGCTGGCACCGTCTCGATATTCGACCTCGTACGAAAACGGGAAGCCCCCGCGACGATGAACCGAGCGCGAATGACGCGGAACGCGTGGCCGAACAGCGGATGCGTCGGTTCGCACACTGTAATTTCGATGGCAGGTGACTCGTCAGACTCCCCAGAGAGGATATTTCGATGTGCCCTCGCTCGATGGACTTGAGTGGACACGTGTCGACTCCGGCAGTGAAGCAACCGACGTTGTTGGCTGAGGTGAGGTGAGGAGTTCGCTGGAGCCTGTGTCTCGCGGACGTATCGTTTGATTCATGGCCATTCGTCCTGACGCTCTCCCGGCCGGTCCAGCAGCTCCAAGCGAGATGGTGCGCGCTCGAGGCTGATAGCGAAATGGGCGTGAGATGTAGACTCAAGGACATGTTGTTCGGAAGCGTTCGGAGCGCTTTGCCGCGGAAGCGGCCAAGCAGCTCGCGCTTGAGCGCGGCGATCTCGAGACCGACGCTCTCACAGTCGCGCAAGCAGGCGCGCCGCAACCATCTGCGCCCGGCCTAAGCACCTGCCTCTTGTGAGGAGGTGCTGGAACGGGCGGCGATGGCTTGTCCGTGCTGCCAGAGTCACCTCCACAAGAGCGGCGAGGACGTTAGCGGAGGGCTGGACGTGATCCCGGCGATCTCGCGTACTGCGGACGGTCCATCCCAAGTCTGGTGCAGCTGCACCAATGATTGTGGTCCGGGCGAAGATGTGCCGTATCTGATTACGAGCGGTATGGCGTCGATTGAACTTGTGACCCACGTCGTGGTCTCAAAGTTCGCGTGGTATCCGCCACCGCCACTGTACCGGCGTTAGATTCTGGCTGGTCAGGGCATCCATCTCGATGCCCGGCACTCGCCGGCCGGGTAAACCGTGCCGTCCGGCGGGTTAGAACGTTTATGAAGTCGACCTGCCGGCGATTCAGCCCGCGCCGAACATATTCTACGAGCGACCAATGTCGGTGCTTGATCCTGGACAGCATCGCACCCGCATCTGCCAGTTCTGGGCCCCTCCACTGTCCCTACGAGTTCGCCGATGCGGCGCAGGGCGAAGATCGCGCAATTGACGGGCTTTTCCAGCATTCTGCAGGTGAATGGCTATGCCGCCTACAAGCCACTCGTCCGCCATCATGACGGCGCGATTCAGCTCGCCTTTGCTGGCCCATGCCCGCCGCAAATTTGTCGAGGCGTACAAACCGAGCCAAGCACCCTAGGCGCGGAGGTGATCGAACGTCTGCACGCCGCTCTATGGAGATCCACAGCAGCGGTGCGGAACAACGGCTGGCCGTCAGTCGCCCTGAGCGGCGCCATCAAGTATGTGCCTTTGGTGCTCTGTCGCTCAACGTCGTCGTCGATGCCCTCTGCAAGGTCGGCTTGCGGAGCTCGGGCGATGGTTGCAGGAGGGCGCTGATCTGCACCCTATCGCCGGCGGTATTCTGACGCTAGACAGCTACGTCGCTGTGATCGTGGTCAGATTGGTGCCGCTCGCTAGATTCGCCGGCGTTCGCCGTCGATGCGAGGCTTGCGGCAGCAGGCCAGCGCTCTTCCCGGCTTTCAGCGACGGCTAACCAGTCGCCCCGACGTACCGGAGTTGGCCACAACCTTCGTCCGCTGGCGAAAAGTTCGCGAAGAGAACAGGCACGATATTCGCGGTACCAATCTGCAAAGATGTCCTCTCGGGTCAAGTGTTGAACACACCGTATTTAGATGAGCGACAGTGCGGGCGTTCCGCGCTTTAGTCGGAGAGCGACGAGAAAACGCTCAAGGCGTACATCTGCGGGCTGAGTGATCAGCGTCAATCTTCACTCGGAACTTCAATTGGAACAGCAAAACCCGCTTTTACGCGATCCAATACCACCATCGTCTTGAAGCCCTTGATGTTCGAGTTCTGATAGAAGAACTGCCGAGTGAACTGCTCATAATCATCCATGCTACGCGCGGAAATATATACGACGAAATCGGCTTCGCCGGTGACGTAAAATCCATTGACGACTTCAGCTGACGACTTGATAGCCTTCTTGAACTTATCGACTATGTCGGACCGCTCCCGCTCCAAAGTCACTAGCACAAGCATTTGAATGGGTCTTCCTACCGCCTTCGGCGAAACGATCGAGACATCTCCCTCAATGATGCCTTCCGAACGGAGCCTCTTCAGCCGTCGCTGACACGCGGTCGCAGAAAGCCCCACCATCTCGCCGATCGCCTCGGAGGTTAGACGGTTGTTCCTTTGCACGATCTCGAGAATGCGGGCGTCTATTCGATCGTATTGCATATGGCGCTCCCCCTTCCGGCGAATTTCATCGCAAGATGGCTACACTGCGCAGGAAATCCTCTCAATGCCAATGCGCCACAAAAGATGTCTACAGCAGTATGCCGATTGCATAGGGTAATTTCAACAGCCGGCCCGTCGGAGTTCAATTCTCCTTCAAACCACTCGACACAAACGTCCGCTTTCGAACGGGCGCGCTACGAGACATCTGCGAACTTGCGGCCTTGCGATTTTGTTGCGGAGAGCTGCTTTCGTTCGCGGTTCTGGATGCGAGCGAACAAATCGGCGTTGCGGTCGATCCGGTTATTGGGGAAGAGATCGAGGACGTTAGTCCTTGCAGCACCGCCACGGCAGCTGAGCGATCGGGCTAACGTGCATATGGCGAGACGATCCCCAGCTCTGCACTGCGTAGTCTGGTTCAGGTACGAAGGTAGCCAAGCGGTCGCGCGGCGCCGATCACTCCGTGGAACGATTCTAGTCGGCATTACACGAAGGCTGGGGCGGCTCTTGCAACCGATTGTCCGGTCGTAGATACAAGACACCGCTCTCTGCTCTTGCTGTGGGCCAGGTTGGCTCAAGAAAGCCGGCTCCTATCCGGTGCGGTTCAAGTGCTCGTCGGTAATCCAATCGATCTTTCGAGCCCTCTGTTGCGCGATAAAAGAATACGCTCGTTTTCGTTCGCGAGTTCTGCCCGACATGGCCATCTGCTTTGGAAGGCGCCGAGACCGTAAAGATCGTATCACTCGAGTCAAAGCCTGTTTACAATCAGGATCCCAAATCGGTGAAAATTGTTTCAAGGCCGAAAATGTGGAGATCAGCCTTTAATTGGATAGACGGTAATTGGATTGACACGGTTGGTTGGCAGCGGATTGCAACCGGAGGTCCCCGATAAAGTTGATGACCTGACTGCAGCGGCAGTGACGGCCGGCTCTTTGAATGCGATGCTGCTGGCCGAGCGGCACGAGAGCTAGCGGCTGCGCCAGATCATCAAGGAATTCCGGCGTCATCGCAGTGGCCGGAAGGCATAGTCGCTCCCTGAAGAACAAATTCTGCTCGGCCTCGAGCGATGAGGAACAGGTCGGGTCTACAAGGATGCCAACCGTAAGCGCGACTATCCCTTCATTCAATCCGACTTCGTCGGCTATACATCACTGAGGGAGATTAACGAGTGCACCGGCCCGTAGCAAAAGTGAACGCGTTGTCGTCTCGAAAGCCTGCGCACAAGGCTGTCCAAAAACAACGACACGACCAAAGCGATCAATTACTGCCTCAGCCGCTGGAATGCATTCACCGGGTTCCTCGACATGGGGCGCTGTGCATGTCGAATAACACCAACGCGAGCTACGGGCGGGTCGCAAAAGAATAAATTGGAGGCTCAGATGAGGACGCGTCACGCGGTCATTTATTGAACGCGCTGCGCGTTCAGGATAATGTCACAAACGGATTTACGTCGCACTTTGCCGTCATTCGGATAATTTCCTGCATTGAGGAGCCGTTTTGCGGTGAAATTTACCGGGAGGGGAGCCCATATGCAATACGATCGAATAGACGCCCGCATTCTCGAAATCGTGCAGAAGGACAACCGTCTAACGTCCGAGGTGATCGGTGAAATGGCGGGACTTTCTGCAACCGCGTGTCAGCGACGATTGAAGAGGCTCCGTTCGGAAGGCATCATTGAGGGCGATGTCTCTATCGTTTCGCCGAAGGCGGTAGGAAGACCTATTCAGATGCTTGTATTTGTAAACTTGGAGCGGGACAGCCCAGACACAATCGACAGGTTCAAGAAGGCCATCAAATCGTCTCCTGAGATCGTCAGTGGCTGTTCCGTCACCGGCGAGCCTGACTTCGTTCTTTACGTTTCGGCGCGGAGTATGGAAGATTATGACAGGTTCACTCAGCGTTTTTTTTACGAGAACTCCGACGTAAAGGGCTTTAAGACAATGGTGGTATTGGACCGCGTCAAAGCGGGGTTTGCCGTTCCAATTGAGGTTCCGTGCGAGAATTGACAGTTATTCAGGTCAGCACCTCTACCACAAGGCCCCGCAGGGTTACCACGAGGCCCCGCAGGGTGATATTGACGAAGTTTTAGCTTCTAGTCCGGCGGCCATAACCAGCTCGTCCTCTTCGCCGGTGTTAAACTGTCCTGCCTGCCGAGCAGGTCTTACTATACTGAGCCGGAGTCCCAAAGACTCACAAGCAACTCACTGGAATGTCCAGCCAAGCAAATCTGCTGCGGCCCTCATCGCAAGCCGAGCAGCTTCAAAGCAGCGATATGCTCCCAGCTCGTTACTGGAGCATGGTTCCGCCGACCAGGTCAAGCCGGCTGACAAATCGCGCCGTGGGCTAATGGCGCTGCGCGCCGCCATCGCGCGTCATGATCTCATCAGCCACCATCTCAGCCGTCACAGCCGATAAGGTCCAACCGAGATGACCATGGCCCGTGTTGTAGAAGATGTTCCGCTTCTTGCCTCGGCCAACCCTAGGCATCATGTTGGGTGTCATGGGACGCAAGCCAGCCCACGGCACCACCTGCGCGGTGCAGACACCGGGAAACAATCGCTCAACCCAATGGACCAGCGGTTTGATTCGGTCCGCGCGGATGTCGCGGTTCTCGCCGTTCAACTCAGCCGTCCCAGCGACTCGGAAGCGATCTTGTCCCAGTCGGCTGGTGACGATCTTGGCAGCCTCGTCCAGAAGGCTGACACGTGGCGCAGCTTTCTGGCTTGCTTCGTCCGTCAGATTCACCGTGATGGAGTATCCCTTGACCGGATAGATGTTTACGCGATCTCCAAGCATTGAAGCAATCCGCCGGCTGCCGATCCCAGCACAAATCACTGCTCCTTGCGTCCTTAGTTCATTCCTCGACGACCCTTCTTGCCAGCATGTGAGCACACCTTCCGAATCGGCTCGTATATCGCTGACCTGAGCCCCGAAAACAAAACGCACCCCTTTTCGCTCGCAGGCCGCAGCCAGACCACGCGTAAACTTGTGAATGTCACCAGTTGCGTCAGAGGGGGTGAAGAACCCGCCATAGTGATCGCCTTGCAGCGCGGGTTCTATTGCGTGCATTTCGGCGGGCGTCACGGGGTGCCGGTCAAGTCCGCCCTCTCGCAGCAGCTCGTTCACATGAGAAGCTGCATCAAATTCGGCCTTGTTGGCGCAGATGTGCAAAATCCCCCGCCGCTCCAGGTCAAATGCGATGCGTTCTCGATCGGCAAGGTCAAACAGATGCTGCCGAGCGGCTATCGCGAGTTTTGTCGTCTGGATTGTATTGCGACGGTAATGGCGAATCTGGCCTATGAACTCTGCCAACCAGGTATATTTGTGAAGACTCGGACTCGGGTTGAGAAGTAGCGGTGCGTCCTTGCGCAGCATCCATCTCAAGCCCTTCATGATGGTTGCGGCGTTGTTCCAGACTTCGGCATTGCTTGCCGATAATTGGCCGCCATTAGCAAACGAAGTGTCCATCGCGGGATAACGCTGCCGGTCGAAAACCGTAACCGAATAGCCACGCGCGGCCAAAGCATAGGCAGTCGTAACTCCGGTGATACCGGATCCGATAATGGTGATCGTGCTCATCGTGTGCTCCAGGACAGGGATGAATGAACGGTAAAATGGCTTTCGCCATAACTCCGTCCCCAAATCTGTCCGTGCACCTGAGAGCTTCGCCCGCTGTCCTAGTGGATAGCGGTCCCCTTCGGTGGGCGCCAACTGGCACCTCTCTCCAGATTGTCCTCGGTGTGCGGTCCTGGGCCTGAGAGTTTCCTTGGGGAGTTGCTCCGTCGGCGGCGATGCGCCTGCCGGCCCATCGCGCTCTCCCGCACACCATCAACAGACATCACATCATGTCCAGGCGTACCGCGCCATGTCAAGCGGTCCGGCACTATGACGTCGACGAAAAACTACGATGTGCAAGGAGATGTCATCCGTCAAATAGAATCCTGGTTCACAGGGGAAGTTCACCTGCCAACCCCCAGTAACCCTGGCTGCGACGAATGTACGGCGTGTGCCTATCGTGGCACATTCACACGAGGTTATTCCTCCGCAGGTCCGGTCTGTTGGAATCCTGCGCTTGATCCCAAAAGTAGATGAATTCCCGCACGATCTGCCCTCCTTACCCGGATATTCGAACCGTTCTTCCGACTAAAAGCGAGGTAGTAAGGAGCTGCAGATGAAGGTCGGTGTTCCCAAAGAAATCAAGACGCACGAATACCGCGTGGGCCTGACGCCTGGGGCCGTCCGCGAGTATGTTGCGGCCGGCCACAGCGTGCTGATCGAGACCAGTGCGGGCGCTGGCATTGGCGCTACAGATGACAATTATCGCAAGGCTAGCGCGACGATTCTGGATTCCGCTCGCGAGGTGTTTGCATCGAGCGAGATGATCGTAAAGGTCAAGGAGCCGCAGCCGTCTGAATGGACGCAACTGCGAGAGAACCAGATCCTGTTCACCTATCTTCACCTGGCGCCAGACCCGGAGCAGGCCAACGGCCTCATGAAGTCGGGGTGCACTGCCATCGCCTACGAAACTGTCACTGATGCGCATGGCGGTCCACCGCTGCTTGCGCCGATGAGCGAGGTCGCGGGCAGGCTTGCGATTGAAGCAGCGGGCCGGCCCTGAAACCGTATGCGGGCGGGCGGGGGCTGTTGATCGGCGGCGTGCCGGGCGCCCAGCCGAGCCGTATCGTGGTGATCGGAGGCGGCGTTGCCGGTACCCATGCGGCACGGATGGCGGCCGGCTTGGGTGCCGAGGTCACAATTCTCGACCGCTCGATACCTCGGCTTCGCGAGTTGGACGAGCTATTCGAAGGACGCGCTCGCACCAGATTCTCGACAATAGACGCCGTCGAGGAGGAGGTGTTTGCGGCGGACGCAGTCGTTGGTGCGGTGCTCATTCCTGGCGAGTGCGCCGAAACTTATCAGTCGCGGCATGTTGGGCTCGATGTGCAAGGGGTCGGTAATCCTTTCACAATCGATCAAGGTGGTTGTTTCGAGACATCGCGTCCGACGACGCACGCTAATCCGACTTACGAGGTGGACGGCGTCATCCACTACTGCGTCCAATATGCCGGGAGCTGTCCCACTCACCTCGAGTCAGGCGCTGAACAACGCTATTCGTAGCCGTGCTCGAAAAACCGCATTTGTGTGCAGGTCTCAATGTCCATCGGGGCGGCTGACTTACAAGGCCGCGCGATCGACCACCCGTAGTCGCCGTTGCGCTGCCGAAACAGCTGCACCTCCTGCATGATATTGTGGAACGCCCACGCGTTCTCCGGCGCCACCCGGTATTCGATCTCCACTACCAGAGGCCCGCTTCGCCCAGTCAAGGGAAGTCTGACCTCAGGATCGGCCAACAACTCGGCTTCGTGACTGCGGGCGTGGATAGGGGGCATGGTCAGGAACAGGCCAATAAACGTCGAAGCCAGCATCAGAGCGGCCGACGCCAGGAGCGCCGTTTCGACCCCGGCCGCATCGGTCGGGTGGCCCCAGCCCCAGCTGCCGACGGCAATTCCGTCTGAGCTCACAGCTTGATAGGCTGCGAGCGAGCGTCCGGTGACCCAGCGCGGCGCCGACAGCTGCACGCCAATACTGAACAGTGCCCACACCATGGTCCATACAGCCCTACCAGGACCAATGCTGCTGCCGTCAGTACCGGCTCGCGGCTCAACGCCACTGCGGGGAGCGTTGCGCTCATCGATATCGCGCAGGCGCGGATCGCCGCCTCGCCGCTGAGCCGCTTACGAGCCCGCGTGATATTGAACGCGCCGATCACCGCGCCTAGACCAAATGCGCCTAGCATGATGCCATAAGTCTGGGCGCCTCCATGCAGGAGATCGCGCGTGACCGGTGGCATCAGTGCGATGATCGCGCCACCAATGACGCCGGTAAACATAGCGCTGGTCAGCACGATCTTGATTGATGGCGAATTGCTGATCTAGCGCACGCCGGAAACCATGGCCCGCTTGAACTTTTCCGGCGGTACCCGCGGGGGTTCGGCTACGTGGTTCCACATGAAC
This sequence comes from Bradyrhizobium sp. ARR65, assembly GCF_000472385.1. Lineage (GTDB taxonomy): Bacteria > Pseudomonadota > Alphaproteobacteria > Rhizobiales > Xanthobacteraceae > Bradyrhizobium. Next base: position 15,537 of record NZ_AWZU01000038.1, on the reverse strand, counting down.
AGCGAAACCATTAGTGGGAGGTAGAGTACCGCGTTAAGTGCAAACGCAGCCACTGCACCGACGCTCGCCACGACAATGCCGCAGATGGGCTGGGCCGCCGCTGCGCGCAATATTGTAGTTCATGCGGTTGAGGGCGACCGCGGACGGTATCGCCTCAGCTGGCGCCTGCTCACTCACGGACGATTGCCAAGCTGGGTCATCAGTGCCATGCCACTGCCGATGGCGAAGCACAGTGCCAACAACAGATTCGGCGTTGTGAGATCCAGCTAATCAAGCAAGCTCAGCGCGGCTGCGCCGCAAAGCTCAATGGAGAGCGCTACCAGCGCCACGATGCGCCGATCGTGCATATCAGCAATGGCGCCGGCGGGCATCGAGATTAGCTCCATCGGAAGCAGAAATGCGGTCTGCACGAATGTTACCTCGTCCGCGGACGACGTCATCTGTCTCATAGCCCAAGCTGCGCCGACCCCTTGGATCAGGATACCGAGATTAGCAAGCAGGCTCGCAAGCCAGACGCGCCGGAAAGTCGGAAAGCGTAACGCTGCGGTGATCGCATCGGCAACGAACGTCTGGGGTCTGGGCGGATCGGTCATCTCGGCGACTGCCTCCTCTCCGAGCGTCTGATCAGGATCTGGTCGATCCTGGTCAGGAACTCACCACTCGCGCAACCGGACAACTGCCTTTTCGTCCTGTGTGGCCTTGGGAGCCTCATGAGCGCCGCCGTCCTGACGATTCTTGGTTGTGGTAACGCCGGTCGATCCAGCTGCAGCGCGATCAACCGAAGAAGGAGCGACATCCTTCTCGGGCAGAGTTCTCCGTGGTCAGGTATCGAACATGCGGCCTCGGCCGCCTTCTTGATTTCGAGATCTAGCCCGCTTCGTACCGGCTGAATATGCATTTGGGTTACGGTCGCTGGAGCCGGAGATCGTTATTTCCTCGAGCGAGCTCAGATCAAGCTCCTAAGCGCCTACCTGCAAAGCTTTGGCCAGAGTGGATGGATCACGCAATCGAGTGAAATGCGATATTGGTGCTTTCGATCCTCCGACACAAAACTGAAGAGAGCTCCGTCCCAACTCAAACGTCCGCAGCAGCTTAGACTAGCGGAGGGTGGTGCGGGTTTCCTGGGTTGTATTGGAGTTGGCGACGAAAGAGCGCGCAGACGCCTGGATCGGCGGAGTGAGCAAGAACTCGCCAAGCCTAAGGCGAGGCCTCGATCATTATGCGGTTTAGAATGACAGTTGAGTTGGAATTCTTTGATGTCGGACTCATATAAAAAAGCCTCGCAATGTTCCATGCTGGGCGCGGTAACGTAGAGGACAAGCATTTGATGTCACTCGGAACGATCGAGACAACTGCCTTCCATGATGCTTTCGAGCTGGGCTTCTTCAAACTTCCCTGGCACGCTGTAGCAGAAAGCCCCGCCGTTCGCCGATCATTAATCAGATGGATGTTCCTAGTGCGCGATCTCGCGCATGCTGGGTCTGTTCTGCCATAGTGCATTGTCACCTCCAGGCTTGAGGTGAATTGCGGCGCATAATGCCAATGCCATGCAGGAAATCATCCGGACGGCAGGAGATTCGACGTAAATGCATTCGCGAGACTCTGTTATCTTGAGTACACAGGCATTCAACCAATGGCCGACTTTCAAATGGTCTTTCCTCCGTATCCGGTAGCCGGCGCACCTAATCTTCGCCACGCAGAGAGCCGGCCAACTCAGAGAAAGCTCGGTAGGGCTGCGATGCAAGAATATCTAAAGGATGATGGCCGAGATATTCCGGCCATCCATTCCCTTTCTCGAAGGCTATCCATTTCCAAGCGCCGCATGCGAGCTCGAGGTGATTGGGCCCTCCGCATAGAAAGGATAGAAAGTCGCTCACCTCGATCCGGTTGGGCTGACGGCGGCCTCGAGTACGGGGGCGGGCTGTTGCCCTGAATCGTGCCAGCGCAACTCACGCTTGGCCATTTAGCAAACTGGATAACTTGCCAACGGGAGAAAGGCGACCGAGCATGTCCGAGAGCTTAAAGTATAGACTTTTTATAAACGGAGTCTGGCGGTCGGGTGGTGACGGCGCTGATCTGGCCCTTATCAATCCCGCTACCGCGCAGGAATTCGGTCGCGTCGCCGTTGCCTCTGCATCGGATATCGACGATGCTTTAACGTGTGCACAAAACAGTTTGCACCGTTGGTCCAATACGCCGGCTCATAGACGGGGGGCTCTTCTGGTTCGCGCAGCTCAGATTCTAAAGGGAAAGGTGAACGCTGCGGCAGCCGCCCTTTCCAGAGAGCAAGGCAAGACCTTGGCCGAAGCGAAAGGGGAGTACGCGCGCGCAATCGAAACTCTCGAGTGGAATGGTCTTCACGCAGAGGAATTGTCCGCCCCGTTTCCGATAGATCAGAATAGGATGATCGTACCGGAAGCCATTGGTGTAGTTGCTGCGTTCACGCCCTGGAACTACCCGGCCGTGCTCAGCGCGCGGAAACTTGCCCCAGCTATCGCAGCTGGTTGCCCAGTAATCCTGAAAGCGGCTGAGGAGGCTCCAAGCGCCGGCGTCTACATAGCTGAGGCATTTGAGGAAGCCGAGATTCCAGCTGGCGTTGTGAGCCTCGTTTTTGGTAATCCTTCGGTGGTCTCCGAGCACCTGCTCGGTTCGCCGGCTGTTCGAGTCCTGTCCTTCACCGGCTCAACGCCGGTTGGCAAACAGCTTGCGAGGCTTGCAGCAAGCAATCTGCAGCGCTGCGTACTAGAACTGGGTGGCCACTCTCCTGTCGTCGTCTTCGAAGACACGGACGTATCAAAGGCCGTTTCTGCAATATCCGAGTACAAGTTTAGATTTGCGGGGCAGAGCTGCAATGCTCCGAGCCGCATTCTAGTCGCGCGATCCATTTATCCGGAGTTCCTGACAAGGCTTGTTCAGACGGCAGAAAGGATCAGGGTCGGCATGCCCGATGATCCAGAGACGAACATGGGTCCGATGGCAAATGCGAGGCGTATTGAAGCCATGGCACGCCTGACGAAAGATGCAGTCGCTCGCGGAGCAAGGGTTGAAACAGGTGGTAAACGGCTTGACCGACCAGGATTCTATTGGGCGCCTACAGTTTTGAGCAACGTTCATCCTGAATCGCGGGTGCTTCACGAAGAACCGTTTGGACCGATCCTGACTGTCGCCCCCTTCGATACGATTGAACAGGCAATCGAGGGAGCCAATGCGACCGAATATGGGCTGGCATCCTATGTTTTCAGCGATTCGCCTGACACTCAGCAAAGGATGATCCGGAGCCTTTCGACGGGCGCTGTCAGCGTGAACTTTCTCAAAGGTGTATCGGCAGATGCGCCACTCGGTGGTATCAAGCAGAGCGGTTACGGCTACGAAGGCGGCGTGGAGGGGTTGAGGACCTTCCAAAACCTGAAGCTCGTTAATTCAGCGGATGTTTTGTCGACCGAATAGACGGCTCAATCCGGTCTGGACGGCGTACCATCAAGCGCAGCTCTCCCATTTCGGCGTACGCGCAAGTGCAATCTACTGAAAATCGATGTCAGGTCATTTCATTCGAATCGATTGGAGGGAACGGAACAAAAGCCGCTCCTAAACCCTACCGATCGACACAGTAGATGGCGAGGAATCAAGATTGAGCTCGTAATGAGAAACTGTAAAAGGATAAAGGATGTAATTCTGGCGACCGGGAACGGAAGTTTCTTCTATGACGATCAAGCCGCAATACGGGCCGGCGTTGCTCATGACGGTTTTCTCTATGTAGGCAATCCTCTGACGCCTGGTTTCGACAGCATCCGCATGCCGTCGCGCTCCCTCAGTATCGGTCTTGTGTTGTCCGACGATGTCATCGTGTGGGGTGACATGATGAGCGTACAATATTCGGGCGCAGGCGGTCGTGATCCAGTGTTTCACGTCGACGCAATCGAAGCTGTTAGCAGATCTGTTGTAATACCGCGGCTTCTCGCTGCCGACGTGTCCCGGTTCCTGAGTGCTTGTGAAGATGTCCTCGCGTACCATGACAACCGGCGGCTACCGCTCGCGATTGAATATGGCGTGAGCCAGGCTTTGCTTAGCGCTGCAGCACATCGCTCCCGAACTACGCTTGCTGAAGTGATCTGCTCGGAATTCTCTTTACCGCTGCCGGAGAAGCCCGTCCCGATCTACGCGCAGAGTGGGGATTTAAGAGAAGTCAACGTCGACAAGATGATACTCAAGTCTGTCGAGGTGCTTCCACATGGGTTGATCAACTCGCGCGAAAAGTTCGGCGCTTCGGGCGAGACATTTCGTAGCTTCGTGAAGTGGGTCGCCAAGCGCACGAGAGAAATCGGAAAGCCCGGGTATCGCCCTGTCCTGCACTTCGACGTTTACGGTTGGATTGGTCTCGAGATTGGCATGCAGGTAGAAAAGATTGTGGAGTTTATCACGCGGGTTGCAGATGACGTCCCGGGCTACCGGCTTCACATCGAATCTCCAGCAGATTTTGGCTCGACGGAAGCTCAGCTTGACGAATACGCCAAGATCGTCGCACTTCTCGACGAGCGCGGCACAGAAGCCAGGATCGTGGTCGACGAGCACTGTAACACGCTTGAAGACATTCGGCGCTTCGCCGAAGCAAAAGCGGCTCATCTCATCCAAATCAAGATGCCCGACGTTGGTTCGATCGCCGACAGCGCGCGGGCGGTGTTGACATGTAAGAAAAATGGAGTTGGCGCATATGTTGGTGGAAGCTGCACCGAAACAGACTTGTCCGCGAGGGTCGCTGTCAATATAGCGGTGGCTACACAGGCCGACATGATGCTTGCCAAGCCCGGGATGGGTGTCGATGAGGGAATCTCCATTGTAGGCAACGAGCAGAGCAGATTACTGTCTACTCTCGGGTACCGACGCAATAAAGTCGCTATTGAGAATCTTGTAGCAAAGTCGTCCGTGAAGAACTCTGATTTCAACCTGAGGTGAACTGCGGTCGAGCAGTGAGCTGGACGAGGATTTGGATTAGCAAGAGTTGCAGCCACCGGATGAGGCGGCGGAAGTTGTAGCCTGCCGCGGCGAGAACGGCGTCGATGGCGTCGCCCTCACGGTGCCATAGATAGTTGCGGCCCATGCGGTGCTCGGATTTGAGATGGCCGATGGCGGGTTCGACGGCCGAGCGCCGGCGCAGTTCGCGCTTGATCTGTTGTGTTACCCGCCGCTTCTGGCCCGAGATGAACACCCTGAACTTGTATTCGGGCGGCGCATTGTGGCCGCGATAGCCTTTGTCGAGAACGAGGCGCTCGATGATGTTGCCGGTGAGCGCCTCCATGTCCGGAATGACGGTTTTAAGCGTATGGCCGTCATAGGGATTGCCGGGCAGCGCCTTCACATGGGTGACGAACTGACCGCCCTTGGCGTGCGCCAAGGTCGTGGCGAGGGAGACCTTGACCCCGAACTCGTAAGTCCGGTGCGCCTTGCCCTTGCCGATGCACTCCACCTCCGGCGCGTGTAGCGAATAGACCTTCGGTCCACGCTGGTGCTGCTTTTGATCAAGCACCCGTCGCGCCAGCGCCAGCATGCGTCCAAGGACAATCTGCCCGAGCAAGTCGGTACGGGCTTCGATGTTGCGGGCAATGTCGCGGATGGCGCGTCCGAGATAGGTTCGAAGCGTCTGCAAGGCCCGGTTGGCGCTTGAACTGCTTGGCGTGGGCATAGCGCTGATGCTTGATCAGGGCGAACTTGGCCAACCGCACATAGGATTGCCGCAACGCGAGGCCATGCCGCTTTGCGAGCCGGACCAGGATCTCGCGCGCCCGGTTCAGAAGCCGCGCATCTGTCAGGAACATCACGTTCTTGGGCTGTACCGTAGTGTCGACGATGACGCGATTGAGGTCGGACGGTTTGATCGCCTCGGTCTTGGTGGCGACCGAGAGGCTCTCCTGCAGCAATGCTTGCAGCTTCTCCTCGCCCATGCGCTGGCGCCAGCGCGTTGGCGATCCTACACCGCTCGGGCGACCTCACGCGAGTATGGGGGCCGGACGGGGGACACGAAGCAATGCGGGATCTCACGAGAGCGCGGATGGATGCATCGATGCAGCTCGTGCGAGCTCGGCAACAACTGCTGGCATTCCTGCTGCGCCACGGTCGCACTTACGAGACAGGCAAACACTGGACTCAACGGCACCGCTCCTGGCTTGCTGGTCAGACCTTTGATCAGCCCGCGCATCAGATCGTTTTTCAGGATTACCTTGAAGCAGTCTGGACGGCGCATGACCGCCGCGACCAGCCTATCGGGCGTATCAGCACGATGGCCACTCATTGGTCGATGGGGCCGCTTGTGGAGGCACTGCGCGGGTTGCGAGGTCTGGATTTCATCTCCGCCGCAACGTTTGTCGCAGCGATCGGCGATCTCGGCCGTTTTGAGAATGCGCGGCAGCTAATGTCGTATCTCGGCCTGGAATGCGCACTGGTGCCTTCGGAGCAGTCAAACGGCGAACGGATCCGGCGCGGCGGCATCACGAAGACCGGCAACAGCGAGGCAGCGCGAATGCCCATCGAGGCTGCTTGGAGCTATCGCTATCCACCGCGCCAAGGACAAGGCCGAGATCGTCGTACGGCTTCCCAAGATAGTTCGCGACATCGCCTGGAAGGCGCAACTTCGCCTTTGCAAACGATTTCGCACATTAAGCGCAGCCGGGAAGAAGCCAACCGTGGTGGTGGCCGCGATTGCGCGAGAGCTCTGCGGCTTCGTTTGGGCGATCGGCCGGGAGGTGAAGCCGGCGACTTCATAGTCGCGCTCGCGCCGGCCTGTTTGGCCGGGGGCAGGACGAACGGTCAACGCAATCCTCGAGAACCCCATCGGGCCGGCATGTATGCTGACGCCCGCAATAGGTCCGAGGTGGCCTGCAACCTCAAACGCTCATGCGGTTTTGAGCCGCGAATGGAAGATTGATCGACCGTCGCCATCGTCGTCCTGCTCCCCAACCGACAGCAATCACCTCACGATTGTCATCACGCCGCACCTCCGGTACGGTGACATGACTCGCATCTTTTTACTTGAAAAAGGACATAGAGGGGATCTCCACTCAGCGTTCGCACAAGACCTCATCGGAGAGAGGTCGTAGGTGTGCTTGAGGATGGCCAGGCCTGCCATCAGGCGGGTCGGCAACGGCGGCCGGCCCGGCTTGTCCTCGTAGAGTGCGCCGAACCGCTGCTCGAGAAACGGCCAGTCGATCGTTCGCGCCAGCTTCACCAGCGCATGGTTCATGTCGATGATCGCGTCCAGCCGCGAGCGCAGAAGATCAGCCTGTCCGCTGTCACGTTGTTCCTTTGGTCGCATCGTCCCCTCCGATGCGACAAGGAATCACGGCCCTCGATTCGAGGGAATCGCAAAAATGAAATTGCAAGCTCTTGGGCCTCAAGGCCCAAAAGCTGGCAATCTCAAATGTCGCGTCCAAAAAATCGAATCCCGCTCAAGGACTTGGAGATTCTTCACGGACGACTAGCAAGGTCCGCCTGACGTATAACGGGTTACACAACAGCTTGAAGGAAGGCTAGCCATTCAATGGCCCTTCCGACGGCGTGAATGCTTCACCAATCGCGTCACTTCTCTCGCCGATCGACGTCGACCAGAGCCTGATTCGATTGATACCACCAATCGGCGCCGGTTGCACTCAGTCATCGCTGCAGCATCGAGTCGGACGTATCAGGGGGCTCGATGGGGGCGGGCAGGTGACTGTGATCGGGGCCGCATCTCTGCCCCTGAGCTTAGCTGCATTGACTCAGAGACGGTTTGCACGTGCTGCCCGCCTACCATGTCACCCGGACGCTCCGATGCAATGGAAGTGACGTCATCGATCTGACGTTGCTTGCTCACGTAGGCTGAAGACAATGAAGCGGACTGGCTTACAAACGTTGGTTGGCCGATTGCGGGCCGGCGTCCTCAGTCGCCGCTTTGGCTCTTCGAAATCACGATATCGGCGGGCACGTCGATAGGCATGTCCAGCAGATGATAGCTAAGGGTTTTCCCATGAGAATCGAGATTGAGTGCTTGTGTGACGCCTCCGTCCAGGATGTCATCGATCACGAAGTTTAGCGCGCTGAGTTTAGGTAATTCGTAACGCTTCACCCGGCTCGGCGTACGGTGAGCGAACCAAGCAGCGACGGTCTGTTCCGTGACCCTGTCCTTGAGCAACGGATATACTTCAGACGAATAGGCGATCAGTGAGATGTTGAGACGATTGCCTTTATCGCCAGCGCGTGCATGCGCAAGAGCATGCAGTTTCAACTTTAGCATGAGCGTGATTCCCTGATCTCGACCTTTGGACAGATAGCGCTGCGAGGTACGAAGCAGGAGATCGCAGAAATGCGCGGACGTAATGCCACCCTGATGCCGCCACCGGCGGCCGGACCCGCGCAGTACAGGGCCTCGACTTCGGCCAATCCGCGTTCCACCAAATTTCTGTCGGGCCCGGCAAATGCGAGTCGGAGCCGCAAGTCCTGACCTGGAGGATTGCTGACCGAATCCCAGGCGCGACCTGAATCGTCGGCTAAAACGCTCAACACGCCGATTACATCGCAGCGGATGCGGAGCGAACGTGGACTGCGGCGCTTCACGATTTCGCCAGCTAGTCGCGCCCGCGCCAAAGCGTTGGGACCGTAGTATGATATTTCCCCCTCGCCAAGCCAGCCGCCGTCGTAGCAGACTGTAACCTTCAGCGTCTGCGACCGGGGGCGGCCAGTTACACCATCGACGTGCACGCGATCGCCCGGCAATTCGGTGAGTTCGGCATTGGAGATGTCGGCGATAACGTCGGGCGTAAGGTATTCGGCCGGGTCATGGAGCTCGTAGAGCAGCTGTTCGGTGACAGTGCGCCGGTTGACCAGTCCGCCACCGGTAGCTTTTCCGATGAAGAAATTGCCATCGCGGTCGATCTCCGCAATTGGGTAGCCGATACGTTCCGGTCCAGGAACGTCCTTGAAACCAGGATCGGCAAAGTAGCCGCCCGTTACCTGTGCGCCGCATTCAAGCAAATGGCCTGCCATGGTGGCGCGGCCAAGCCGCGGCCAGTCCTGGAACGACCATCCGAAAGCGTGAATGACGGGACCGAGCGTCAGGGATGGGTCTGCGACACGTCCGGTGACCACTACCTGCGCGCCCTCGTTCAGCGCCTCCACGATCGGTTCCGCACCCAGATAGACATTGGCGGAAGCCAGCAATTTGGAATCGGGCAGGTTGTCGCAACACGCGCGCAACACTTCCAGCCCTTCCGGAGACAGCATGTCGTCGCCGGTGATGATGCCAATCCGTGGACGGACGCCGACCTCTATCCCAACTTCAGCAATGACATCGCTCGCCGCGATTGGATTGGCCGCCCCGAAGTTGCCGAGAACGGTAACTCCGCTGTCCACGCATTCCTTCAAAACAGGCGTGAGCAGTTCCTTCAGCTTCGGCTCGTACCCCAGGCGGGGGTTTTGTTTTCGGCGAAGCTGCGCGAGCGCGAGCGTTCGCTCGCCCAGCGTTTCGAAGATGATCGCGGCGCGTTCGCCCGATGCACAAAGATTGCCGACCACCGCAATCGAAGCATCGAGCCGATCACCGGAATAACCCGCCCCAGCACCAACTAGAATGCGTTCTGACATCTCGCCTCTCAGATCCTTGACCTATCTACCAGCGAAGAAATATAGGTGTCAAGAATAGAGGCGAGGCGATATATAGGCATCAGTTATGACTATAACCTTGAGACAGCTGCAGGTTTTCGTTGCTGCCAGCCGCGCTCGGTCCTTCAGCGACGCCGCCAGCAAGCTCGGCATTTCGCAACCGAGTTTGAGCGGCACTATCGGCAAAATTGAAGAGCAGTTGGGCTTTCGCCTATTTGACCGCACCACACGCTCGTTGCTGTTGACGGCGGACGGCCGGGATCTGGCGGCGTTGGCTGAAGATCTTGTCCGCGATTTCGAAGCGGCGTTGAGAGGAATAGCGGCGCGATCCGCAGGCAAGCGAGGGCGTGTTTCGATCGCCGTCTTGCCTTCAATTGCAGCTGCCGTTTTGCCACAAGCATTGAGCGCTTTCGCGCGTGAGTTCGCCGAAATCGATCTCACGGTCCATGATGTATTGCAAGATCGGGCTGTCAACATGCTGCGCGACGGTATCGTTGATTTCGCCGTCACCACGCAGACGGCAACGTATCCTGAATTGGAATTTAATGAACTCGCCACCGATCCGTTTATCTTGGTCTGCAGACGCAATCATCCACTAGCGCAACAAAAGATCATACGTTGGCGCGCCGCCGCGGAGTATCCGTTCATCGCGTTGTCGCCCAACACTTCCGTTCGCCGCTTTGCTGACGCGGCCATGGCCCAAGCCCACGCGGCAGTTCGCCCGCGCTACGAGGTGGAGCTGATTGCGTCCGCCGTGAACCTGGTCGCTGCCGGCCTCGGGATAACAGCTTTGCCTGGATTGACATTAGCAACGTTCCGCGCCGCCAAAGTTGTCGTGCGACCCCTAGAGGAGCCAACCATCCACCGGAGCCTCGGCATACTAAAGTTGAAAGAGCGCAGCTTATCCGCGCCAGCGCGTTTCCTCCACGAACATGTCGCTGTTAGCCTTGCAAGCGCGTCGCGCGTCGTACTCCAAAGTAATCGCAAGCCCAGCAAAGTTGGTTAGCTTTGCTGGGATCAAAAGAGCTTTTGCTGGCCGAATGAACTGGCCCTTGAATCGCAAGGCTTGTTAGATACAGAAACGCTGCTCCAACGCGCGGCGCGCGGCTGAAATCGGCGCGTAATCCAAAAAAACGTTGAAATCCGGCGTCGACCAGAAGCTATCTAATTCGTCATCTTTCTAGGAGCGGACATGCAGAAGAATCCGGTAATCAGGACTAGCCGCTAGCTGAGAAGCGTATGCCTGTCATTGTCACTGAGGGATAAAACAGAGGAGGCGGGAATGAAACGAAGAACATTTTTGAAGCTCGCGAGTGCGACCGCGGTTGGTGCCGTGAGTGCACCCTATGTCCACGCTCAAGCAAACAAGTTCGCCGGCATCACACTGCGCGTGAATGGCTTTGGCGGCACCTACGATGAAACACTGAAAAAATGTGTGGCTGAGCCGCTCAAAGAGAGATATGGCCTCAATGTTCAATTTACTGCTGGCCCAGAACAGGACGACGTCATTAAACTGATTGCAAACAAGAGCAGTCCTCCATTCGATATGTTTCTGGGCGATAGCCCTTACATGGTTCAGCTTATCAAGTCTGGTGTTATTGAGGAGATCAAAGCATCAGATGTTCCGAACATCAAAAGAGTCCTTCCGGGATTCCGCGAATTCGGCGATCACGGTGCGCCATTCACTTTTGCTTCGTCTGTACCCGTCTATAATTCCAAACACATCAAGGAGCCGTTGACCTCCTATTCGGACATTGCTCGACCGGACCTAAAAGCTAGGGCTGTCATGCAGTCTCCGAGTACATTCGGATTGATGCTTCCTCTCGTCGCGATCGCCGAGGAAAACGGTGGTTCTGTCGCGAATATGGAGCCGGCATTCAAGGTGATGGAGGCCGCTAAGCCAAACATTGTCGCGCTCGCTGACACGACCGTTACTGAACTTCAGATGCTCCAGAACGAAGAGGTCTACGCGGGAATATTCTGGGATGGTCGGGCATACGAATTGCGCACCAAGGGCGTTCCCATTGTGACGGCTGTGCCTCCTAAAGGCATTTACTCGCTGACCACCTACATCAACGTCGTGAAGGGAACGAAATATCCGGAGGCCGCACATGCCTGCGTTGACCAGTTTCTTTCTGATCAGGGCATCCTCGGTTTGTCTCAGGTGCTTCGGTTTGGCGTGACGACCGATATCAATTTGCCGGAAGAGCTTCGAAAAGACCTCCTATTCAATTCTCCAGGCCGTAATGCCTTGAAAAGGAAGGTCGATTGGGAAGCGGTGATGGCAAACCGTAGCGCGTGGATAGAGAGAATTAACAAAATCTTCCGAAGCTAGGTGGAGTGTGACTGGATCCGCTTAGCGTCTGCGTTGTCCATGAGAGGCTTGAATTTGGCTGCGCATTACCAGTGATCGGACGATCGCGCGCGGCATGTTGTCCATGCGTGGTCGCGCTAGAAGGAGATGCCTTGTGAACGTTGATTCAATCGTGCAGGACTTGCTCGGTCGCCAAGACGAAATATTGGAGCGACTGTGCGATTTCCTTCGAATACCGAGCGTGAGCACCGATCCTGCATTCACTACGGGCATGCGGGATGCTCAGGCGTTTCTGCTGAGCTGGCTTAGCTCGATGGGCCTCAACGATGTCCAACTATTGGACGGAGGTGGCCATCCCGCTATTTACGGTGCTTGGAATGGTGCGCCGGGCAAGCCTACAGTGCTCATCTACGGTCATTATGACGTAATGCCGCCCGACCCTGTCGAAGCTTGGGTGACACCGCCCTTCGAACCTGCGATCCGACACGGGCGACTGTACGCGCGGGGCGCATCCGACGTAAAAGGCTCAACGGTCATTGCGCTCGAAGTCGTTGCTGCCTTTTTGAAAAGGCAAGGCGGCTGTCCGGTCAACGTCAAGATCTTTCTGGAGGGCGAGGAAGAGTGCAGCAGCCCAAGCTTGCATGCAATCGTCGACCGTTACAGGACACTGCTGCGGGCGGATGCGATGATCTCGGCAGATGGCGGAAGGGCTAGTCCGGTTGTACCGACCATCAACGTTGGCTCGCGTGGCTTAGTGGAGCTCGAGTTCTCGGTCCGAACCGCGGATAAGGATCTTCATTCCGGTCGCTACGGCGGTGCGGTCCGAAACGCTGCGCACGAGATGGCTCGTATCATCGCATCTTTGCACGACGTGCGCGGCGCGATCGCAATTCCGGAGCTGATGGCCGGGGTGCCGCAGCCGTCGTCCGAAATGCGAGCCCAGGCCAATGGCCTCTCGTTCGATGAGGCTCATTTCATAACCGAAGTCGGCGCGCAAGCCCATGGTGAGTTTGGCTTCTCCGTACGGGAGCAGCTGACATTGCGTCCATCATTGGACGTGAACGGAATTTGGGGCGGCTATACTGGCCCCGGAACTAAAACGATTATCCCGAATACAGCGCATGCCAAGCTTTCACTGCGGGTCGCTCCAGGGCAGGATCCACGTCAAGCGAGTGCGGCAATTAAGGCCCATCTGCGCGCCAACTGCGCTCCAGGTGTGGATCTGTCGATCGTTGATCCAGAAACCGGTTGTCCAGCGTTCAGCATGCCGGCGAAACATCCTTTGGTCTTGGCGGCACAGAAGGTTCTCTATGAGACAACTGGGCAGGAGCCGGTGCTCGTCCGGCTCGGCGCCACAGTTCCCATCACCGCCATATTCGGCGAAACGCTTGGAGTGGAGACCCTCATGTTCGGGTTCAATCTCCCAGACGAGGATGTTCACGCGCCCAACGAATTTTTCCATCTCGCGTCCATCGCGCAGGGCCTCTCTGCATGGGCGCGGCTGCTTGGAGAACTAGGTGAGTTCGATCTGGAGAGGTTTCGCTCTGCAGCAAGAGAGGCCGAGGCAGCGTCCTAGGGGCTTCCGGCTTCGGAATGCATTCCGTCGCGACAGAAGAGACAGACAAGCAGCGCCGCCTGGCGCTCTTGTCGGCCCGAGCCGCTCACTCACGATGGCGTAAGAAGTCAAGATGTGACTTTGTTGCACTCACCGAGTGCATAGCGCAACGACCACCAAATGATTGCACCATGAAAGGAGCATCGATATGAAAAAAGAACTGCACTTCGGTCGGGCGGAGTTCGACCAGCGCCTAGCGTCGGTAAAAAAAGAGATGGCCAAGCGAGGTATCGATATTCTCCTTCTCTCGGAGCCCGCCAACCAAAATTATCTCACCGGGTTCGATGCGTACTCATTTTATACGCCGCAAGTGGTGATGGTGGTGCTCGAGCGCGACGAACCGATCTGGATCGGACGGCTCGTAGATCGCGTCTCCGCGGTTATGACGACCTATCTTGCTGACGACAATATCAGAGCTTATCCGGACCGCTATGTGGCCTCGGCCGAGCTGTCTGCGTACGACTTCATGGGCGACATTGTAAAGGAGGTTGGCGGTGAGAGGGCCAAAATCGGCGTGGAGATGGGCAGTTTGTATTACTCTGCGCGTGCGCATGCGGATCTTGTGAAAGCGCTACCCCTTGCCGAAATTGTCGACGCCGATCTGCTGGTCAACTGGATCCGAATGGTAATGAGCCCGGCAGAAGTCTCCATCATGCGACAAGCCGGCCGCATCACAGATGCGATGATGCAGCGGGCCATCGACACAGTCGAGGCCGGCGTGCGCGAATGTGACGTCGCCGCTGCCATTTACTCCCAGCAGATGTCGGGTACACCTGAATTCGGAGGAACCTATTCTTGCTCACCGCACTTTCTTTGCATTGGCGAACGCGCCATCGCGCCACATGCCCCCTGGACGGACGCGCCGCTGGCAGCTTCAACAGTAGTTAACCTCGAACTTTTTGGAGTGCGACATCGCTACCAGGTGAATCTCGCTCGCTCGATCTCGGTCGGAAAGCCTGCTCCCGCCTATCAAAAGCTTTCAGGGATTGTTGTCGAAGCTCTGGATGTGGCGCTCGAGAATGTGAGGCCCGGTCGGACATGTGAGGAGGTCCACGCCGTGTTCAGCCAGACGCTCGCACGGCATGGCTATGAGAAGGAAACGAGGCTCGGTTATCCGATCGGGATCGGCTTTCCTCCGTCGCTTCAGCTTCGGACGGCCAGCTTACGGAAAGGTGACAAGACGGTGCTTCAGCCAGGAATGTGCTTCCACATGATGTCTGGCCTTTGGTACGAAGATACGGGGATCACCATCACGCAGTCCTTTGCTGTCACTGAGAGCGGGCACGAGTCGTTGACATCAATACCGCGCAAGCTGTTTGTTAAATAGCCGAAGCAGCTTCTCGCTGCCCAACCAAGATCAAACGTGATAGCGGGAAGGCTTTTGGCTGCTCTACTACTAGGGTTCGAGCTATCGGAATACGAAGAGCGCTTCCAGCGTGTTCGGAAGGCAATGGAGCGCGCAAAGATCGATGTACTAACATTACAGTAGCTATTTGCGGTGAGTTCTGAATCCATGGGTCACCATGATTCGGGATCTGATGATTGGTGGCGCGTCAGTTGAAGATACGCTGACGCTGTGGGTATCGTCGCTGCGAGATGCCAAGCAACGCATCCGTCCGCTGTTTACGCAGGAGCGGGTGGCGGCCTCGGCGGGGCAGTTTCTCGACGGTCTGTTGGGCAACGAGCCGCGCAAGACGGGTTGGATGCGGGCGGAAGCGTCCGGCGATCCAGGCCCGTGGCGCCAGCAGGCGATCCTGGGCCGNGGGCAGTGGGANGCCGACGCGCTCCGCGACATTGTCCGTGAGTACGCGCTGGAAACACTTGGCGATGAGGACGCGGTTCTGGTCATCGATGAGACCGGCTTTTTGAAACAGGGCAAGGCCTCGTGCGGGGTTGCACGCCAGTACACAGGCTCAGCAGGCAAGATCACCAATTGCCAGATCGGAGTGTTCGCCTCCTATGTGTCGCGGCATGGCCATGCCTT
>NZ_AWZU01000037.1 GCF_000472385.1 Bradyrhizobium sp. ARR65 | reverse complement strand
CCTATGTCGAGCAGATTCTCGTCCCGCAGCTTCAGCCCGGGGACATCGTCGTCATGGACAATCTGGGGAGCCACAAGGCGGCCGCGCTGCGCAGGCAGATCCGGGCCGCCGGCGCAAGGCTCTGGTATCTGCCGCCGTATTCGCCCGACCTCAATCCGATCGAGCAGACCTTTGCCAAGATCAAGCACTGGATGCGTGCGGCCCAAAACCGCGCCGTCGACGACATCTGCCGTCACATCGGCGAACTCGTCAAAACCATCCAACCCCGCGAATGCGCCAACTACTTTGCCAACGCCGGATACGCTTCCATCAAAATGTGAAACGCTCTAGAGCGGCATCAGATAACGTTCTGCGGCGACGACGGCGTAGCTCCATCCGTCATTCCGGGGCGCTCGCGACCAGCGAGCGAACCCGGAATCTCGAGATTCTCAGACGTGCAATTGCACATCAGAGTTCGGTGCTTCGCATCGCCCCCGAATGACAGACTCATTTGCGGCCTTGCGCATCGGCTGCCTGATGACCATCTGACATGGCCTTGAGGAACCTGCCATGTTGGATTTTACCACCGATACCTTCGATCACGGCGTGTCATCGAAGGCGACCGAACAAGCACCCGTCAACGACCAGGTCCTGCTGGATGCCTACTCCAACGCTGTGATCGGCGTGACGGAGCGGGTCGGCCCGGCCGTGGTCCGCGTCGAGACGGGACCGAAAGTGCGTACCCCGGGCGAGCGCGGCGGGCTCGGCTCCGGCATTGTGATTTCGCCCGATGGACTCGTGCTGACCAACAGCCATGTCGTGGGGTCGGCGAAGGAGATTCGCCTCCGCGATATCGAGGGCGTTGTCACCGATGCGCGGGTGCTGGGCGTCGATCCCGACACGGATCTGGCGCTGCTGCGCGCCAATGGCGCGCGCGACCTGCGCTACGCCTCGCTCGGCAATTCCAAGACGCTGCGCCGCGGCCAGCTCGTGGTCGCGATCGGCAATCCGCTCGGCTTTGAATCGACCGTCACCGCGGGCGTGGTCTCCGCGCTCGGCCGTTCGATCCGCTCGATCTCGGGGCGCACCATCGAGGACGTGATCCAGACCGACGCCGCGCTCAACCCGGGCAATTCCGGCGGGCCGCTGGTCTCCTCGAAAGCCGAGGTGATCGGCATCAACACCGCTATCATCAACGGTGCGCAAGGCATCTGCTTTGCGGTCGCCTCCAATACCGCGCAATTTGTGCTGTCCGAGATCATCCGGCACGGCTACGTCCGGCGCGCCTATATCGGCGTCTCCGGCCAGACCGCGCCGATCCCGCGCCGGCACGCGGTGCTTGCCGGCGTCGACAACAAGATGGGCGCGCTGGTCGCGCAGATCGAGCCGGACGGGCCGGCGGCCAAGGCCGGGCTTCTGCCGGGTGACGTCGTGATCAAGCTCGACGGCGTCGAGATCAACGGCGTGGACGACCTGATCCGCGTGCTCGATCGCGACCGCATCGGGAAGATCCTCGCCATGGACGTGCTGCGGATGGGGCGGCTGCGGGCGATCGACATTCATCCCATCGAGCGTAAACCGGCGGGGCGGTAGGGCGCACTCAAGCACCCAGGTCTTGCCCCGAGCACCGTCATTCCGGTGCACGCGAAGCGTGAACCCGGAATCTCGCGATTCCGGGTCCGCCTCGGAGCTTGTCATCGGGCCGCGCTACGGGCGGGCCCGGTGGAGGCGCCCCGGATTGACAGTGCTCGGGGCCGCTGCCGACGCCCGAACAGGCGCGCATCTTCCGGCTGACGCCGACGGTGATCTCGCTGCTCGACTATTCCAAGGGTTTCGGGCACACCGATCTCGTCACCTGCTGAGTGCAGCGACACTGCCCGGATAAGCGACCTTGTTCGCCGTAGCTCCGAGAGCGAAGGTGGAAGCGCCGTTCGGGTTGGCTCTCGCGCCAGATCCCGCATATCGTCGTGCGGACTGAGTGCCGCCCTCATGCCAGCCAGACGCAAATTGCCCGTCGTGCCAATCTGTCGCAGGCTGTCGGGCTTGCTGTTTCGGAAAATCAGAATTATCCTCCCGCCCGTTCCGCACCGACACGAGGGGCGTACGCGTCGTCACGAACGTGGAGCGGAATGCGGTGGACGCGAGAGTGCTGACTGACGAACGGCATCCGCGCGGACGGCGAAGTCGTGTGGTCCTGGCGCGCCCATGCAGGCGCCAAGTCTTGCGGACGTGATGATCCGCGAGGCGACGGTGGCAAAAAGCTGGCTCACCGGGGAGAGCGCGAAGTAAGCCGTAAACCACTGCGCAGGGAAGGCCGGAGTGATTCCGCGCCCACCTGTGGTCTTCGCGCCTTTGCGCAACTTTTTTGCGCGAAGGCCCACGGGTGCACGCGGGCACCCGGTCTTCCCTGCACCCTCTATCTTCGAAGAGGGACACGCAAGAGGTACAACTCGGGCGACATGCGCCGCGGGAATACGGACTCATGATCTCTCGTCATTGCGAGGAGCGTAAGCGACGAAGCAATCCAGAGCCGCGCGCGTGACTCTGGATTGCTTCGCTTCGTTAGCAATGAAGGAGGCCGCTTGTGGGCGCCGCCCGCATGACGCTGAGATGTTTATACCTCAATCCAACACGATCACACGCCAACACAACTCATTCCGCCGCCGCAGCGAAGCGGGTGTTCTCAACCTCTGTCTCAAGGCGAGTCTTCTCCGCCATCGCCTTGACGATGCTCGCCTCCTTGATGTGGCCGTAGCCGCGGATCATCTCAGGCAGCCGCGCGAGTTTCACGAGCAGCGGAATCTGTTCGGGTCGCAAATCCGCAATCCGCTGCTCGAGCATCGCAAGATAGTCTTCGATCAGCTTGCGCTCGGACTTACGCTCGGCCGTGCGCCCGAACGGATCAAAGGCAGTGCCGCGCAAGAATTTCAGGCGGGCGAGCAGGCGGAAAGCGTGGATCATCCAGCCCCCGAACTCCTTTTTCTGCAAATGGCCAGTTACCTTGTCGCGGCGCGCGAAGACCGGCGGCGCGAGATAGAATTTGAGCTGGTAGTCGCCATCGAACTTCTCCGACAGTTTTTTCGCAAAGCTGCCGTCGGTATAGAGCCGCGCGACCTCGTATTCGTCCTTGTAGGCCATCAGCTTGAACAGGTTTTTCGCGACCGCCTCGGTCAGCTCGGTCGATGCGGGCGAGGCAGCCGCCTCCGCCTTTCGCACCTTTTCGAGCGCAGCGAGATAGCGCGCTGCGTAGGCCTTGTCCTGATAGTCGGTCAGGAATTTCGCGCGGGTGTCGATGATGTCGTCAAGCGTCCGGGTTGGCTGCACGGCACGGCTGCGGAACTGGATCACGCTGCGCACGCGCGCCATGTCGTACGCGGCGAGCCGGCCCCAGGTGAAGGCCTGCTTGTTCATTTCGACCGCCGCGCCGTTAATCTCGATCGCGCGCAGGATGGCTTCCAGCGACAGCGGGATTGCGCCCTTCTGGAAGGCGAAGCCGAGCATGAAGGAGTTGGTGGCGATGCTGTCGCCCATCAAGGTCGAGGCAATGCCGGTCGCGTCGATGATGTCGAGATTGCGCTCGCCGATCGCCTCGTGCAGCGTTGTCTGCATCGCGCCCATCTCGAAATCGATGTCCGGGTTCTGCACGAAGCTTGCGGTCGGCTGCAGGTCCGCATTGACGAACGCTCTTGTGACCCCGCGTTCGACGCGGCTGAGCGCGGTCGGGCCGGTGGAGACCACGATGTCGCAGCCGAGGATCAGGTCCGCGCCACCGGTCGTGATGCGCACCGCCGCGATATCTTCCGGCGCAGGCGCAATGCGGACGTGGCTCATCACCGCGCCGTTCTTCTGCGACAGGCCGGTGAAGTCCAGCGCGGAGCAGCCGCGGCCGTCGACATGGGCGGCCATGCCAAGCAGCGCACCGATGGTGATGACGCCGGTGCCGCCAATGCCGGTGACGAGAATGTTGTAGGGCGCGTCCAGCTTCGGGGTAGGGGGCAGAGGCAGGTCGGCGAAGAGCTGGCCGGAATCGATCGCGGAGGATTCGACGCGCTTGAGCTTGCCACCATGAACGGTGACGAAGCTCGGGCAGAAGCCCTCCACACAGGAAAAGTCCTTGTTGCAGTTGGATTGATCGATCTGGCGTTTGCGGCCGAACTCCGTATCCAGCGGCTGCACCGAGACGCAGTTGGAGGCTTGCGAGCAGTCGCCGCAGCCTTCGCAGACGAGATCGTTGATGAAGACCCGCTTGGGCGGATCGGGATAGAGCCCGCGCTTGCGGCGGCGGCGTTTTTCGGCGGCGCAAGTCTGATCGTAGATGAGAACCGTCAGCCCCTTGATCTCGCGCAGCTCGCGCTGCACCTGGTCCATCTCGCGGCGATGATGGACCGTCGTATCAGGCGGGAAATAGCCGGAGGGTGGGTATTTGCCGGGGTCGTCGGAGACGATGGCCAGACGCTTGACGCCTTCGGCCCACACCTGATGGGCGATCTGCGAAACCGTAAAGCTGCCTTCGGCCGGCTGGCCGCCGGTCATCGCGACGGCATCGTTATAGAGGATCTTGTAAGTGATGTTGACGCCGGAGGCGGCCGCCGCGCGCAGCGCGAGCAGGCCCGAATGGGTGTAGGTGCCGTCGCCGAGATTCTGGAAAATGTGCTGCTCGCTGGTGAAGGGCGCTTGCCCGATCCAGTTCGCGCCTTCGCCGCCCATATGTGTGATCGTCGCGGTGCGCCGCGCCGGCACGTTGAGCGCCATGCCGTGACAGCCGATGCCGGCCATGGCGCGGCTGCCTTCGGGGATCTTGGTCGAGGTGTTGTGCGGACAGCCCGAACAGAAAAATGGGGTGCGCTGCAGTGTGATCGGCGCCTGCGCCGCGGCGGGCCGTTCGAACGCTTCCAGCCGCGCCAGCCGCTGCTCCAGCATCGGGCTATGGTGGCCGAGCCTACGCAGCCGTGCAACCAATGCCGAGGCTACGATCGTGGGAGTGAGTTCACCCTCGCTCGGCAACAGGACCTTGCCTGCCTCGTCGCGCTTGCCGACGACGGCGGGACGATTCCACGCATCCATGTTGTAGAGGATGCGCTTGACCTGGTCCTCGATGAAGCCGCGCTTCTCCTCCACCACCAGCACGTCCTGCAGGCCCTCGGCGAAGCGCTTGGCGCCCTCTTCCTCGAGCGGCCAGGTCAGCGCGACCTTGTAGATTCGCAAGCCCAGCGCCTGCGCATCGCGATCGGTGATGCCGAGATCGGCAAGCGCCTGGCGCAGATCGAGATAGGCCTTGCCCGTCGTGATGATGCCGAGCCGCGCCGGCTTGCTGTCGAGCACGACTTTATCGAGCTTGTTGGCGCGCACGAAGGCACCGACGGCTTCCATCTTGGGGCCGAACAGCCGCTTCTCTTGCTCCATCGGCGGATCGGGCCAGCGGATGTTCAGCCCGCCCGGCGGCATTTCGAAATCGGAAGGCAGCACGATCTGCACGCGCGCGGCATCGCTATAGACCGAGGCCGAGCTCTCCACGGTCTCGCCGATCGCCTTGAAGCCGACCCAGCAGCCGGAATAGCGCGACAGCGCGAAGCCATAGAGGCCGAGGTCGAGATAGTCCTGCAGCGTCGCGGGATTGATGATCGGCATCAGTGCCGCGGCGAACACCTGCTCGCTCTGATGGGCCAGTGTGGAGGATTGGCAGCCGTGGTCATCGCCGGCGAGCGCCAGTACGCCGCCATGGCGCGAGGTGCCGGCGGAATTGGCATGCTTGAGCGCATCGACCGAGCGATCGACGCCCGGTCCCTTGCCGTACCAGATGCCGAACACTCCATCGACCTTGGCGCCCGGGAACAGCCCAACCTGCTGGCTGCCCCACACCGCGGTCGCCGCGAGGTCTTCGTTCAGGCCAGGCACGAAGGCGATATCGTGCGCCTTGAGGTGCGATTTGGCCCGCCACAGCGCGTGGTCGTACATGCCAAGTGGCGAGCCGCGATAGCCGGAGATGAAGCCTGCGGTGTTGAGGCGGGCCGCGCGATCAATTTCGCGCTGCAACATCGGGAGCCGCACCAGAGCCTGGACGCCGGAGAGATAGATCCGCTTGGCCTCGAGCCGGTATTTGTCCTCCAGCTCAACCTGCAGCAGCGTCATTTGGGTTTGCTCCGTTTGGTTTTCTTGGCGCTCGGCGGATCGATGCGGCAGGCCAGTGAAAAGGATGCGCCGCTAAAGTCAATATCGCGAGCTTGTTTCGGAGGGCGCGGCATAGCCGCTGTGGAAGAATTTCATGACATCGCTGCGTTAGAGGATGCTGGGCGGGGTCTTGATGGCACAGTGCTTGCTTAGCTTTTCTCGAGAGTGCGGGGCGGCGTCGTTTATGATGGACTTAAATCAAGCCTCAACTGGTACGGTCGTTGCCGAGCCGGAGCCGATCGACCTCAACTGGTCGACGACTGCGTTCCTCATCATCGACATGCAGCGCGATTTTCTCGAGCCCGGCGGCTTCGGCGAGACGCTCGGCAACGACGTCTCCCGGCTTGGCTCCGCCATCGGGCCGATCGCTTCGGTGCTGGCCGCCGCGCGCGCCATGGGAATGCTGGTCATCCATACGCGCGAGGGGCATCTGCCTGATCTCTCGGACGCGCCGCGTGCCAAGCTTGGGCGCGGCGCGCCATCCTTGCGCATCGGCGATCCTGGCCCGATGGGACGCATCCTGATTCGCGGCGAGCCGGGACACGACATTATCTCCGAGCTCTATCCGGCCGATGGCGAGATCGTCATCGACAAGCCCGGCAAGGGCGCATTCTATGCCACCGAGCTCGGCGATATCTTGCGGAAACACGGCATCGAAAATCTGCTGGTGTGCGGGGTCACCACCGAGATCTGTGTCAACACCACAGTGCGCGAGGCCAATGACCGCGGCTATCGCTGCGTTGTCATCGCCGACGGCTGCGCCTCCTACTTCCCCGAATTCCACGACATGGGCCTCAAGATGATCAAGGCCCAGGGTGGCATCTTCGGCTGGGTCGCCGACTCGGCCGCGGTTCTCAGGGCAATGCAAGCGGAGACGGCCAATATCGTGTGACAGCAGGAGCGTGGGAGATGAACGGCGCCTTCGGTCAGGGCCTCACCGCCGGAGTCTCAATCGGCATGCCGGCCGCGCGCGACATCAAATAAAGCTCGAGCTCGACCAGTTCGGGCGCGCCATAATTGTAGGCCTGCGCGCGAATGCCGGTCATACAGCCGCGCAGGCGGCGCTGCAGCGAGCCCAGCGTCTGCCACTCCAGTCGATACATCGGGTAGCCGGTCGGCTGCCCTTGCGTAATCGCGGCGCCCGCCAGACGCTTGTCCCAATTGTCGTCATGGCAGTTGGCGCAGGCGAGATTGAGCTGGCCCTGCCGCTGCATGAAGAGCTCGTGCCCTCTGGCGATGAATGGTGCGAGCTGCGAGTCGCCATCGGGCGTAATCGGCATGCCACGCGACTGGTTGGCGATGAACGCGCTCAGCGCCAACAGGTCGTGGCTTTCGTAGTCGAGCGCAGGCGCCTGTTGGTGTTGCGCACGGCAAAGATTGATACGCTGCTCGAGGTCCACCGGGCGGCCGAGCGCCTTGTCGAAGGCGGGATAGCGGGCCGCGACGCCCTTCATGCTGGCGCGTGCATCGCCGTGGCAATCCGCGCAGGCGTTGTTTGCGGCGCCGGGTCTCTTGTTCCAGAGCGCCTCGCCGTCGAGCACCCAGAGCATGCCGGGATTGGCGGTGTCGTCGTCCTGCATGGCCTTGCTGTCGGGTCCCATGAAGCTGTAGCCGGAGCGGCGCTGGTCCGGCGGAATCTCGGCAGCGCGCAGCGGCGCGGCCGCGACCAGCAGCGCCGCAACAAGCATCGCGCAAGCCCGCTTCATTCGACGGTGATCGCGGCGGAGGCGGTCTGGGAAAAGCCGTTGTCGCCGGTCCATTCGAACTCGAACCTGCCGCTCTCTCTCGCGGTCGTGAAAAAGGAGAAATAGGGGTTGGCCGCGATGGCCGGAAACAGATCGGCACGGAAGATCTCCTGGCCATTGAAGCGGCAGGTGAAGCTCGTGATGATGTCGCGTGGAACGATCTCGCCGCTGGCTTTGCGGCGGTATCCGGTTTCCATGATATGCGAGGTCAGCGCCCGGATCTCGATGATGTCGCCGCGCTTCGCCCGTTTGGGGACGTTGATCAGAGCGGAAGCCACTACAGCTCCTCCGTACAGGCTGCTAACGTCACCACGACGTCCACGCTGGCCGACCAGAACGAGCCGTCCGACATCTGCGCGATCGCCACCACCTTCTGGCTGTCGGCAAGGCGGATGCGGGTCGAGACCTGGGCGCGGCCGGATGCGGGGGTGAGATAAAAATTGCCGATATAGGGCTGCGGATTCTTCTCGTTGAAGACATGAATGCTCTTCACGTAATCGTCCGCCGTCATCGGGCTCGCGACGCTCACGGTCACTGGCACCGCATTGCCGTTTTCGACCAGCGGCGGGATATCAAGCTTGACCCTGCCGGTCTGCACCTGCGCTTCGCCGACGATATTGCGGATGGCGAAATTGAGCATCGCGGGCGTCGCTTCGGCAGGCCGCAGCATCACCCGCGACATCGCGCCGAGAATGGCGGCGCTGCCAGCGACTTTCAGAAAATTGCGGCGTGCGGATGGATCCTGGTTCGGCATGACCTATGCTCTCTAGTCGCGCAGCGTTGCCAGATAGGCAACGATATCCTCGATTTGTTCCGCCGACAGGATCGGCTTGTCGCGCCAGTTCTGGCCGACGTGTACCAGCCCGTCCACACGGTAAAAGGACGGCATGATGGTCGCCGGATTGAAACGCGAGGCGTCGACCAGACGCAGGCGGAGCTGACTTGCACTCCAGCGGCTGCCAACGCCGGCGAGATTGGGCGCCAGATCACCCTGGAACTTCACGTTCGGAAACGGTCCGGAGTGGCAAAGGATGCAGGTGCTGGTGCGATCCAGCACCAGCGCGCGGCCGCGTGCTGCATCGCCGGGCCTGCCTGTCAGCGATTGAGGGATGCCATCGCCGACCACGGTGTAAGGCACGAGCGTATCCGCCCTGGCCATGGATGTGATCGCCAAGGTGCCTGCCGCTAGCAAGACAACAGGGACGAGCGAATTAGCCAAACGTCTCCTCCGTGATCGTCGTGTACCAGTTCCGCGCGGCTTCGGCCTCGCGCGCCCGCACCTCGCGCGGCGCATCGACTGCGCTGCTGCCGCCGCCTTCGACTTCGGCGAAAATGTCGTCCTTCGACTGATAGAGACCGGCAAGCGAGAACGCATAGCCAGGTGCAACGGTATCGTAGCAGATGCCGCTCAGCTTGGGCGTCTCAGGTGCCTTGCCGGACAGCAGATCGAAAATCGCCCTGGCGCAGGCTTTGCCTTGCGCGCTCGCGGCGGAGGCTGATTTCGGGATGGCGCCGCCAAGGCAGGCGTCGCCGATCACGTGGACGTCAGGCAGAAGTTTTGACGCGAAGGTTACGGGATCGATCGGGCACCAGCCGGTCTTGTCAGCAGCGCCGGCGATCGCCGCGATGCGGCCGGCGCGTTGCGGCGGGATGATATTGGCGACCGCCGCGATATGATCACCAAATTCGGTGATGATGGTGTTGGTTGAGGCATCGACCGAGGTGACGCGGCCGCCGTCCGACAGCGCTATCCGTTCGATGATGCCGTCATACAGCTCGTTCCAGGCCTTCTCGAACAGCCGCTGCTGCGAGAAATTGTCCTTCGCATCCAGGATGAGCACCTTCGAGCGCGGCTTTCGCGACTTCAGATAATGCGCAATCAGGCTGGCGCGCTCGTAAGGCGCGGGCGGGCAGCGCAAGGGATTGGCAGGCACGGCGATTGCGACCAGGCCGCCATCCTCCATGGCCTCGATCTGCCGGCGCAATAGCAGTGTCTGTTCACCGGCCTGCCACGCATGCGGCATCTTTTGGGCTGCCGACTCGTCGTAGCCGGGCAGGGCGTCGAAGCGCAGCTCGATCCCGGGCGCGAGCACCAGGCGGTCGTAGGAAAGACTCGTGCCGTCTGCGAGCATCACAGCGCGCCGTTGCGGATCGATCGCCTTCACGGCTTGCGCCACAATATCGATGCCCTCCGCGGCAAGTTTGCCGTAGCCGAATTGTTGGGCCTCGATGTTCCGCAAGCCGGCAATGACCTCGTTGCTGAACGGACAAGCCGTGAATGTCTTGTTGGGCTCGATCAGCGTCACCGCTAGCTTCGCATCGATCCGCTTCAGCGCTCGCGCGCAGGCCGCGCCGCCAAAGCCGCCGCCGACGACGATGACGCGCGCGGCTGGTTGCGCATGCGTAATGGATGGCAGCGCCAGGGAAGCTGCGAGCGCGGCGACGCCGCGAAGGGCGTCTCTTCGCCCGACCTGCCGCAGCGTGTTCATGAGCATGATCCGAAAAACGAAAGCGGCGGCTCGCTTAGAGCCGCCGCTGATCCCCTAGGCAAACGTGATGTTCTGGTCGCGCAGCGGCACCGAGCGCAGACGTTTGCCCGTCGCTGCGAAATAGGCGTTCAGCACGGCGGGCGCGGCAACGCCGATCGTCGGCTCGCCGACGCCGCCCCAGAACCCGCCGCTCGGCATCACGATCGCCTCGACCTTCGGCATCTCGCCGATCCGCATCGAATTATAAGTGTCGAAGTTGGTCTGCTCGATGCGGCCGTGCTTCACGGTGCAGCCGCCATAGACCAGCGCGCTCAAGCCATAGACGAAGGAGCCGGCGGTCTGCCGTTCGATCTGCGCGGGGTTGACGGCATAGCCGGGATCGATAGCGGCGACGACTCGATGCACCTTGATGTTCTTGCCATCGACGACGGAAATTTCCGCAGCGCCCGCGACGTAGCTGCCATAGCTTGCGAATTGCGCGATGCCGCGGAAGACCCCTTGCGGGGCAGGCTGCTCCCACCCGATCTTTTCCGCCACCGCATCGAGCACCGCAAGGTGCTTCGGATGCTGCGCCATCAGCTTGCGACGGAAGGCGAGGGGATCTTCATTCACGGCATGCGCGAGCTCATCCATGAAGCATTCGAGATAGATCGCGTTGTGATTGACATTTACGCCGCGCCAGAAGCCCGGGATGATGTGCGGATTGCGCATCGAATGCTCGATCAGCACATTCGGGATTGAATAGCCGATCGCAGCTTCGCCAGATGGGTTGAGGCCGGCGAAGGTGGCCGGGTCCTTGCCGTTGACCAGCGCTTCGGGACGCAGGCTGAACAGGATGGATTGGCCGGAGATGCGCATATGCAGCGCGGTCAGATTATTGTCGGCGTCGAGGCCGGCGGTCAGCTTGCATTGCGTGATGGGGTGGTAGCGGCCGTGCGTCATGTCCTCTTCGCGCGACCACAACAGTTTTATGGGCGTGCCCGGCATCTGCTTGGCGATATCGACGGCCTGCCGGACATAATCGGTCTGGCCGCGGCGCCCAAAGCCGCCGCCGACGAGATGCTTGTGCACGTCGCATTTTTCAGCCGGAAGGCCGGATCCTTCCAGCACGGCCGCAAGAGCCGCTTCGCCGTTCTGCGTGCCGCACCAGACTTCGCATTTGTCGGCCGTATAGAGCGCCGTCGCGTTCAACGGCTCCAGCGTAGCGTGGTTCTGGTAGGGATAATTGTAGACGGCTTCGACCTTTTTGACCGCGCCGGCAAGGGCTGCATTGATGTCGCCGCTTTGGTTGCCGACATAAGCCGGTCCGGACTCCAGGCCCTCCGCCAGCCATTTGGCGATCGAGGCGCTGGAAACGTTGGCGTTCTCGCCTTCGTCCCAGACAATCGGCAGGGCATCGAGCGCGGTCTTGGCGTGCCACCAGGTATCGGCGACGACCGCGACGGCGGAATCGCCCACGCGCACCACCTTCTGCACGCCTTTCATGTTGGCGATCTTGGCTTCGTCATAGCTCTTCAGCTTGCCGCCCGTGACCGGGCAATCCTTGATCGCGGCGTTGAGCATGCCGGGCAGTTTCAGATCGATGCTGTAGACCAATGCGCCGGTGGTCTTGTCGGCCGTATCGAGCCGCTTGACGGCCTTGCCGATGAGCTTCCAGTCTTTGGGATCCTTGAGCTTGACGTCGGTTGGCGGTTGCAGCTTGGCGGCGGCCTCGGCCACCTTGCCGTAGGTCGTCGTCCTGCCCGAAGGCTTATGCGTGATAATGCTGTTGGCAGCGGTGCACTCGGCGACCGGCACCTTCCATTCGTTGGCCGCGGCCTGGATCAGCATCATGCGCGCGGTCGCGCCGCCCTTGCGCACATATTCCTGCGACGTACGGATGCCGCGGCTTCCGCCGGTCGAATAATCCCCCCAAACCCGCTTGCGGGCGACGTTCTGTCCGGGCGACGGAAATTCGGTCGTGACCTTCGACCAATTGCATTCCAGCTCTTCGGCGACGAGTTGGGCGAGGCCGGTCAGCGTGCCCTGGCCCATCTCCGATCGGGCGACCCGGATCACGACGGTGTCGTCGGGACGCACCACGACCCAGGCGTTGACTTCGGGCGAGCCGTCGGCGGCACGAACCACGCGCGGTCCGCCAAAGGGGAGATCGAAGCCGAGCGCGAGGCCGGCACCGAGCGCGGCGCTGCCGATGACAAAGGCACGACGGTTGAGTTGGGGAGCGACATGTTTGTTCATGGACGCCCTCCTCACGCGTTTGCAATCGCGTGGATTGCTTCGCGCACCTGCTGGAAGGTGCCGCATCGGCAGATATTCGTGATGTTGTCGTTGATGTCCTGGTCGGTGGGCTTGGGATTGTCCTTCAAGAGCGCCGCCACCGCCATGATCATCCCGCTCTGGCAATACCCGCATTGCGGGACGTCGTTATCAATCCAGGCCTGCTGCACCTTGTTCAGGGTTCCGTCGTTGGCCAGGCCTTCGATGGTCGTGATCAGCTTGCCCTCGGCTTCACTCACCGCGACTCCACAGGAGCGCGTCGCGACCCCGTCGATATGGACGGTGCAGGCGCCACATTGTGCGATGCCGCAGCCATATTTGGTGCCGGTGAGTCCGACATTCTCTCTGATTGCCCAGAGCAGCGGCGTATCCGGCTCGACATCGATCGTGAAAGTTTTGCCATTGATGTTGAGGTTTGCCATCGCAGATCCCCTGATTGGTCCAATCCACCGATTGGACTTCGCCGCGACGTTTGAGCGCCAAATTTTGAATGGTTCAAATCAATATTCCGCGCTTGCACGGCCAAAGAAAAAAATGAGCCTGAGCGGAAGAAATTTGACTTGTTGGTGTTACGCCGCAATTGCGACTTTAACTCGCGCGCTTTGGGTCGACAGCTAGGCGCAGAAAGCTCATCACGCAGCCAATTCCGGCAAATCCGGCGCCGAGAGCCAGCGCCACGGTCGCACCGTTCCGCCCTGCCAGGCTGAAGCATAAGGCGGCCAGCGCCGCGCCGGTCGTTTGTCCGATCAGGCGAGCGGTGGCGACAATGCCACTGGCACCGCCGCTGCGGTGCGGCGGCGCGCTGGACATGATGGCTTTCATGTTCGGGGTCTGGAAGAAACCAAATCCAATGCCGCAAATCACCATGCGCCAGACGATATCGGGAATGCTCGGGCTTGCGGGCAGCATCGCCAGCAGGAGCATTCCGACGCCAAGCAGCATCAGGCCAAGGCCGCCAAGCAGGCCGGCGGGAAAGCGATCGGACAGCCGTCCGCCGATCGGCGCCATGATGGCGACCACCAGCGGCCACGGCGTCATAAAGAAGCCGGTCTCGACCTGCGAACGCAGCAGGACATCCTCGAAGTAGAAGGGCAGGGAGACGAAGGCCAGGCCTTGCACGGCAAATGAGCAGACCGCGGTCGCCGCCGAGAGCGCAAACAGCGGCCGGCGGAACAGATCCGTCGGCAGCATCGGTGCCGGATGCTCCGCTTGCCGCCGGGTCAATAGCCAGCCGAGCAAGAACGCGGCGACAAGTTCGATCACGACCAGAATCGGCCAGGCTTGATGCGCCGCGCTGCCGATGCCGATGATGAACAGGCCCAGGCAGGCGGAGGCCAGGATCGCGCCAGGGAAATCGAAATCATGCTTGGCCCGCGGTGTCGGCGGCAAGGTCCGCAGGCCGATCAGGATCGCGGTGAGGCCAAAGGGAATGTTGATCGCAAACAGCCACGGCCACGAGCCGATCGACAGGATTCCGGACGCAATGGTCGGGCCGAACGTGAAGGCAGTCGCCACCACCAGCGCGTTATGGCCGAAGCCGCGGCCATGCATGCGGCCCGGATAGACGAAGCGGACCAGCGCTGTGTTCACGCTCATGATGCCGCTCGCCCCTAATCCCTGCAGAGTGCGCGCCACCAATAGGCTCGGCAGCGACCAGGCCAAGGCGCAGCCGAGCGATGCCAGTGTAAACAGCACGAGTCCGCCGAGATAGATTCGCTCATGACCGACGATTTCGCCGAGCGCGCCCAGCGGCAGCAAAGTCGCCACCAGCGCGATCTGGTAGACATTCACCACCCAGACAACTTCCGCGGGGCTGACATGAAGTTCGGCGGAGATCGCGGGCAGGGCGACGTTGGCAATGGCGGTATCGAGCGAGGCCATCGCCAAGGCGGTGAAAATTGCGGCAACTGCCCAGCGCCTGCGCTCCCATGGCAAGCCGTCGGTCACCGGTGTCGCGGGAGCTTTCGCGGCGTTGCGATCGACGTACATGTTTGAAAATCTCTCCGCGTCGGAGGCTGGGTGGCCCGTAGTCCCCGCCATTTAATACGCCTGTGCGGCGCACCACAGCCGTGCGGATGCATGATGGGCATGCGATGGCCCCTGCATCGGATTTTCTTGGGCGACTTTCGGCTACTTCCCGCCCGCAGGCCGATCGACTAGCCTTGTCCGCAATGGCGGCCGCAAAACAAGCCGCTCTTGAGGGGAAACGCGCTTGAAAGCCCAGGCAGTCCGGCGCATCGAGGCCGCCAAGGTCGGCATTGAGGCAAAGCGCCGGAGCGGCGTCATGGCCGAGCTGTGGGTCGCGCTCTTGCTGGCGATCCTGGCCTTTCTTGTGATCTATCCCGTGCTGACGCTTTTATTTGGCGCGCTCACCGATGCCAACCCGGTGGTGGACGGCCTCAGCCTTCAGCACCTGTCGGTCGCCAATTTCCTCGCCGTGCTCGCCAATCCCAATGTCGCGGAAGCGCTGCTGAATACGTTGATCGCCTGCGGCGGCGGCACGCTCATCGCGGTCGCAATCGGGCTGCTCTTTTCGTGGATCGTGGTCCGCACCAACACGCCGTTCAAAGGCTTTATCGCCGCGGCAAGCATCCTGCCGCTGTTCGCGCCGCCGCTGGTTGCGGGTGTCGCCTGGTCCATCCTCGGCTCGCCGAAGACAGGTCTGATCAATACCGTCTTCAAATGGGCTGGCCTCGACTGGCATGTCGATTTCTACTCGATGCCGGGATTGGTGTTGGTGTTCGGTATTTATTACGCGCCCTATGTCTACATGTTCGCGGCGTCCGCGCTGCGCAACATGGACCCGAGTCTGGAGGAGGCGGCGGAGATTTCCGGCGCCAGCGCCTTCTCGACGTTGTTCTCGGTGACGTTCCCCCTGATCATGCCGGCGATCGTTTCCGGCATGCTGCTGTCCTTCATCGTGATGCTCGGCATCTATGGCATACCGGCCGTGCTCGGAGCGCCCAGCAACATCAACGTGCTGACGACCTACATTTTCAAGCTCACCAACTGGTCGCCGCCGCTCTACAATACGGCCGCTGCGGTCGCAATCCTGCTCATGCTGGTCACCGGCCTGCTGGTTTACCTGCAGCAGAAGGTCTTGAGCGGGCGCAGCTTCACCACCGTCGCCGGCAAGGCGTTTCGGCCGCGCAGCCTCGATCTCGGTCTCTGGCGCTGGGTCACCTTCGCGCTCGGCCTTTTTTATCTGCTGGTTGTCGTAGCTCTGCCGATGCTGGCGCTGATCGTGGCGGCGTTTCGCAAATTCATGTTCATCCGCGACGTCGCGAGCCTGTTCGACGCGCGGCAATATTCCCTAATGCATTTCAACAGCATCTTCGACAATCCACTGACTTTAAAATCTATCTACAACGCAGTCGAGGTCGGCATCATCACGGCGGTGATCGGAGGCGGGCTTGCCTTTGCGATCGGCTACACCGTCCATCGCACGCGCGTGCCGGGCCGGCGCGCCATCGACTTGATTGCGACCCTGCCCGTGGCGATCCCAGGGCTCGTGATCGGTGTTGCGTATCTGTGGGCGTGGATCGGCATTCCGGGCGGGCTCTATGGCACGATCTGGATTTTGGCGCTGGCGTTCATCGCGCGCTTCATGCCGGATACCGTGAAGTCGCTGTCGACCTCCTTCCTGCAAATCCACCGCGAGCTCGAGGAAGCCGCCTGGGTCTGCGGCAAGGGCACGCTGGGAACAATCGGAACCGTAGTGCTGCCGCTCGCGCGACCCGGCGTGATCGCCTCGATGACGCTGCTGTTCGTGTTGGCCATCCGCGAACTCGGCTCGTCGCTGTTTCTCTACACCAGCGACACCATGGTGATGTCGGTGTTGCTGCTCGACTATTACGAGGGCGGCAACATCGGAAAGACTGCCGCGTTCAGCTTGGTGCAGACGGTCTTGCTCGGCCTTCTGATCGGCGGCGCCAACTGGCTGGCGCGCGGCGCGTCGCAGGGCACGGTTGCGCAACGGATCAGATGACAAAGCAGCAAGAGGGAGGATCGCCATGAAGGGAAAGGTCGCGGCAATGGCCGCCATGATCGGCCTGGCCGCCGCGCTCGCCCAGGTGCCGGCGAACGCGGAAGAGAATTTGGGTTCGCCCGAATTGATCGCCGCCGCAAAGGCAGAAGGTAGGCTTGTCTATTACACCGCGAATTTCGCTGAGGTCGAACAGCAGGTGATCGAGGAGTTCAACAAGCGCTTTCCGCAGATCAAGGTCGAGATGGTCCGCGCGCCCGGTGGCCAACTCATCACCCGCGTGAAAACGGAGGCCGCCGCGGGCAAGCTGATCGCCGACGTGGTCGATCATTCCGACCGCGCGCTGATGGCTGAACTCACGGATCTGTTCCAGGACTACGCGCCGCCGAACGCCGCCGATTACAACCCGGCCGCACAGATCTCACCCAAACTTTGGCCGCGCGCCACGCTGGTGTGGTCGATTGCGTACAACACCGAGCTGGTCAAGGATCCGCCGAAAAGCTGGATGGATCTGACAAACCCGCAATATGACAAGATGATCGGTCAGGTGTTTGCCGAATCCGGCGGCACGACCTGGACCCGCATCATGTTCGAGCGCCAGGTGCTCGGCGAAGATTATTGGGCCAAGCAGGCCGCGACACATCCCGTCCTTTACCCTTCGGGCGCGCCGACATCCGATGCTCTGGTGCGCGGCGAGGTCGCGATCGCGCCGTTGCTCTATAACGCGATCTATCCGAAGCAGAAGGAAGGCGCGCCGATCCAGATTTTCTTTCCGCCCGAGGGCGCGCCGGTCAATCCTTACGCAACTGGCATCCCGAAGACCGCCGCGCATCCCAACGCGGCAAGGCTGTTTTTGAACTGGTGCCTCTCGAAGGAAGGCCAGACCTTCATGATCAAGGAGCTCGGCAATCTCACCTCGCTGAAAGTGGCCCCGGTCTACCCCGAGGGCTTTGATCCCAAGGTGGTCAAGGTCTGGTATCCCAACTTCGATCAGTATGTGAAGCTGCATGCCGCCTGGGTCGCCGACTGGGATAAGGTCTACGGCTATCGGCAGTGATCCGGGCGTGGAGTTTTGAAGGATGACCGCAACGCTTGAGGTCTCCGACCTGTGCAAGCAGTTTGCGATCGGCCGGCCGGCAATCGACGGTGTCAGCTTTGCCGTGCCGCGCGGCGAGATCCTGGTGCTGCTCGGACCGTCCGGCTGCGGCAAGACGACAACTTTGCGATGTGTCGCCGGACTTGAACATCCGACCGGCGGCGAGATCTCGATCGGCGGCAGATTGGTGTCCTCACCCGCGCGTGGCGTGCTGGTGCCGCCGCGCGCACGCGACCTCGGCATGGTGTTCCAGTCCTATGCGGTCTGGCCACATATGACGGTGCGGCAGAACGTGATCTACCCGTTGAAACATCGCAAGATGGCGCGCACCGAGGCAAACAAGAAGGTCGACGAGGCGTTGGAGCTTGTGGGCCTCTCGGAATATGCCGAGCGGCCGGTGGTGGCGCTGTCTGGCGGGCAGATGCAGCGCGTGGCGCTGGCGCGCAGCATCGTCTATCGGCCGCAGCTTTTGCTATTGGATGAACCCTTATCGAATCTCGATGCCAAATTGCGGTTGCGCCTGCGCGACGATCTTCGCCTGATCCTGAAGCAGACCGGGATGACGGCGCTTTACGTCACCCACGACCAGGCTGAAGCCGTCGTGCTCGGCGATCGCATCGGAGTGATGCGCGACGGCAAGCTGTTGCAGATCGGCACGCCGGACGAGATCTATAACCGGCCGGCTGATCTGTTCGTCGCCAACTTCACCGGCGCTACCAATGAGCTCGCGGGCACGCTGGTTTCGCGCAACGCAAAATTCGGCGTGATCGACTTTGGCGATGGACGCCGCGCCGAAGCGGCGCTGCTGCAGCAGCTCGAGGTGGGCGAGAAGGTGCGGATCGCGTTGCGGCCGGAAAATATCGCCATCGGCCGGCAGGAGGGCGCCAATTCCTTTACCGCAAAGGTGACGGATCGGCGCTATCAGGGGACGCAAACCGTCTATGACATCGATTTGTTCGGACACCGTCTCGAGGTACTTGAGCTCGGCACCGCGGCGCGGCATATGGTCGGCGTGGAAGCGCCGGTGACACTGCCGCCGCAGGCCTGCTGGGCCTATCGCGACACCGGGCCGGCGTCGTACGATTAGCGAGAACCAAGCTGCGATATCCGCCCTCCTGAGCTGCTTGCGTCAGCGGGCCTCGAAGGATGAACGGCCCGCACTGCTGCATCAGGGCGTCGCCCTTCGAGACGCGCGCGATGCGCGCTCCTCAGGGGTGACGGACTAATATAGAAATTCAAGGAAGCATCATGCGCATTGTCGTTCTGCCCGGGGACGGGATCGGGCCGGAGATTACAGCCGCAACTTCGGCCGTGCTGCGGGCTGCTTCCGAACGCTTTCAACTCGGCGTTTCCGTCGAGGAACACGCGGTGGGGCACGCGAGCCTCGAGCAGTTCGGCACCACGGTCCGTCCTGAATTGCTGGACACCGTGCGCACGGCAGATGGCCTGATCCTCGGGCCCACCGCCACATTCGACTTCAAGGACGAAGCGCGCGGCGAGATCAATCCCTCCAGATATTTTCGCAAAAGTCTCGACCTGTTCGCCAATGTCCGGCCGGCGCGCACCTATCCCGGCCGCTCGACGCGGTTCGGAGCGTTCGACCTCGTCGTCGTGCGCGAGAACACCGAGGGGTTCTACGCCGACCGCAATATGGAGCAGGGCAATGCCGAGCTCCTGGTCACGCCTGATGTCGCAATCTCGCTGCGGCGGATCACGCGACTGTGCTGCGAGCGCATTGCGCACGCCGCCTGCAAACTGGCGATGAAGCGGCGCAGGCATCTGACCATCGTGCACAAGGCCAATGTGCTCAAGATTGGCGATGGCCTGTTTTTGGATGTCTGTCGTGAGGTGGCGCGGAGCTATTCCGGATTGGCCGTCGACGACGTGCTGGTGGATGCCATGATGGCGCACGTGGTGCGGCAGCCGGAACGCTTTGACGTCATCGTCGCGAC
Organism: Bradyrhizobium sp. ARR65; assembly: GCF_000472385.1. Taxonomy (GTDB): domain Bacteria; phylum Pseudomonadota; class Alphaproteobacteria; order Rhizobiales; family Xanthobacteraceae; genus Bradyrhizobium. The sequence goes on along the minus strand of NZ_AWZU01000037.1, from coordinate 61,038 downwards.
CAACATGTTCGGCGACATCCTCTCCGATCTCACCGCCGAGCTTTCGGGGAGCCTTGGCCTTGGCGGCTCGCTCAATGTCGGCGCGCACTATGCGATGGCGCAGGCGGCGCATGGATCGGCGCCCGATATCGCCGGGAAGGACATCGCCAATCCGATCTCGCTCATCCTATCGATGGCGCTGCTGCTCTCCTGGCATGGCGAACGCGCAGGCGCTCCGCGATTCGAGGAGGCCGCCCGCGCGATCGAAAGCGCTGTTGCCGCCGCGATGCGGGACGGGCAGGTGACGCGCGACGTCGGGGGCAGCCGCGGCACGGCCGCGACCGGCCGGGCGATCGCCGACAATTTGAACGCATAGAGAAAAACGCGTCGTATCCGGTTTTCGAGGGGAGAATCCATGAACCAGCCCGTCGCCAGCGAACGATCCAGCGAGACTCCCAAGCAGGCATCGAGTGCGGTCATCGCGCAGCACCAGGCAATGCTCAAGGCGCTGCCGTTCGAGGACGCCGCCGATTTCGACGATGCATCTCGCGGTTTCCTCGGCACGATCGAGAACGCCAGGATCACCTCGCCCCAGGGCAGGGTGGTCTGGAGCCTCGAACCCTATGGCTTTCTGTCGGATGCCGAGGCGCCGGCTACGGTGAATCCCAGCCTGTGGCGGCAGGCGCGGCTCAACATGCAGCATGGCCTGTTCGAGGTCGTACCCGGCGTTTACCAGGTGCGCGGACTGGATATCGCCAATATGACCCTGATTGAGGGCGACAGCGGCGTCATCGTAGTGGACACGCTGACCTCGATCGAAGGGGCGCGCGCGGCAATGGAGCTGTACTTCAAACATCGCGGCCCGCGGCCTGTCGTTGCAGTGATTTTTACCCACACCCATACCGACCATTGGGGCGGTGCGCGCGGCGTGCTGGATGAAGATGTGCTCGCGAGCGGGAGGGTTCCGATCATCGCGCCGAACCTGTTCATGGAGCACGCGGTTTCCGAGAACATCATCGCAGGTCCCGCGATGATCCGCCGCGCGCAATATCAGTTCGGGCCGTTCCTGGCCAAAGGGCCGCGCGGGCAGGTCGATTGCGGCTTGGGCAAATCCATGGCGGCGGGAGCAGTCGCGCTGCTGCGGCCGACCGATCTGGTCATGGCGACCGGCGACACGCGCGTGATCGACGGCGTCGAGTTCGAATTCCAGATGGCACCGAACAGCGAGGCGCCGGCGGAGATGCATTTTTACGTGCCTCGCTACAAGCTGCTGAACCTCGCGGAAAACTGCACGCACAACCTCCACAATCTCTTGCCCTTCCGCGGCGCCGACGTGCGCGATGCGCTTGCCTGGTCGAAATATCTCAACGAGGCGCTGCGGCTATGGGGCGGCAAGGCGCAAGTGATGTGCGGCCAGCATCACTGGCCGGTATGGGGGCGCGAGCGCATCGACACCATGATCCGGCAGCAGCGCGATATCTATAAGCTCGCCCATGATCAGACCATCCGCCTGATGAACCACGGACTGACGGCCGGCGAGATTGCCGAGACCATTCGTCTGCCCAAGAGCCTGGAGGGCGCGTGGCACAGCCGCGGCTATTACGGTCACATCCGGCACAATGTGAAGGCGATCTATCAGAAATATCTCGGCTGGTACGACGCCAATCCCGTCAATCTCGATCCGCTGCCGCCGGTCGAGGCCGGCAAGAAATATGTCGAGTATATGGGGGGCGCCGAGGCGCTGCTGTCTCGGGCGAAAACCGATTTCGCCAAGGGCGAATTCCGTTTCGTCGCGCAGGCCGTAAGCCATCTGGTCTTTGCCGATCCCGACAATCAGGCGGCGCGCGCCTTGCTTGCGGACACTTTCGAGCAGCTCGGCTATGCCGCGGAAAGCGCGACCTGGCGCAACGCCTATCTGTTCGGCGCGCAGGAGCTGCGGCAGGGCATGCCGAAAGCGCCGCCGCGCCCGCCGATCCCGCGCGAAACACTGGCGGCATTGCGCACGGAGCAGTTATGGGATGCGCTCGGCGTGCGGCTGAACGGCCCGAAGGCGGAAGGCAAGCATATCGTGCTGAACTGGAGGTTCACCGACACAGCCGAGCACTTTGTGCTGACGCTGGAGAATTGCGCGCTGACTTACAGCGAAGGGGCGCAGTCGCCGTCGGCCGATGCCAGCTTCCTGCTGGCACGCAGCACGCTGGACGAGGTGATCGCCAAGCAGACCAGTTTCCCGGAAGCGATCGCGGTCGGAAAGATAGAGGTCGGCGGCAATCCGATGCGGCTTGCCGAATTGATGGGGCTGATGGACGAGTTTCCGCGCATGTTCGAGATCGTCGAGCCGAAGCGGATGGTGGTGACATAGCGCGGTCGCGCAACTTGGCGTCATGGCCGGGCTTGTCCCGGCCGCGCGCGGCGCGATCATCTGGAAATGATCAAGGCGCTGCGCGGCGGCCGCCGCGACGAGCTGATCGCGCTCACGCGGCGGCACCTGAAACCTTCGCCGGAGGCCTATATCAAGGCCTACGAACTGCGCTTCGACAGATCAGAGCCGGCGACGAGGCTTTAAGGATTTGCCAAGCTAGTCTATTCGGCGCTGCTCACGAGCTTGAACCGTGGCTCGCTCGCTTCCATCAGGCCGCGATAGGCCGCAAGATAGTCCAAGGCCATGCGGCGTGCGGTAAAGCGTGCCTCGAACTGCTGCCGGATCACGGCCCTCGATAGCTGCGGGACCTTACTGACGACCGCGACCGCGCTGGTCTCATCCTCGACGATGAAGCCGGTCAGGCCGTCCTCGACGATCTCCGGCACCGACCCGCGATTATACGCGATGACTGGCGTGCCGCAGGCCATGGCCTCGATCATGACAAGCCCGAACGGCTCGGGCCAATCGATCGGAACGAGCAGCGCGAGGGCGCCGCTGAGAAATTCCGACTTCTCGACATCGGTGATCTCACCGATATAGTCGACCAGCGGGTTGCCCGTGATCAATGGACAGATGACCTGATCATAATAATCCTGATCGGCCCGATCGACCTTTGCCGCGATCTTTAGCGGAATACCGCAGCGCGTTGCGATCTTGATGGCGCGGTCGACGCCTTTTTCCGGCGCGATCCGGCCAAGCACCGCCAGATAGTCCTGGCTGCATGGCCTCGGAGTCAGGAGATTTTCCGGCAGGCCGTGATGGATCGTGCGCACCCAATTGGCCTGCGGCACGGGCCGGCGCTGGGCATTCGAGATCGAGATCACCGGAGGCGACGAAAAAGTGTCGAACACCGGCTGATGTTCGGGCAGGTCGAGACGCCCGTGCAAGGTCGTCACAAAGGGTGTGGGCTGCCGCATGAACAGCGACCACGGATAGTAGTCCAGATGAAAGTGCAGGAAATCGAATTCCTCATCGTCACATTTCCGTCGTACCCGCTCCAGCATCACCATGTGCAATGCATAGGGATCGCGCACCGAGCCGTCGAGGCGCAGCGCCTTCGGCCAGGTCGCTTCCAGCTTCGCCGAGGTCCGGGAATCCCCGCTGGCAAATAATGTCACATCGTGCCCCAAAGCCACGAGCTCCTCGGTCAGCCAGTGCACGACCCGTTCCGTGCCGCCATAGAGCTTCGGGGGAACAGCCTCCGTCAACGGAGCAACCTGCGCGATGCGCATCTCACTTTCTCCTGTCTGCGATCATGGAAATACTAGCCCCCTGCTTCGAGTTGGCACTGGCATGCCGGAAGAGGGAACGTTCCCCCATCTGCGAAGTTCCCAGTGCCGAACGTTACTTCTTCGCCATCTCCACCCGGCGGACTTGATGATGCCATCAGTCCGGAGCAGGTTTTTGCGTATGCGTGCCCTCGGAATGCGGCGCACGCATGGTGGGGCGCGGGAACCGGATCGGCGCTCAACCGTTCAACAGAGCCGGGGCGCGCAGGCCGCTGAGGCTCTCATCACCAACCGACAGGGGTTTGCATCGAAATGGATCAGCTTTCAGGATACGCGCACCGTCCCTTTCCGTTCGTGTTGCGCTATCTGCGTCAGCGACCGGCTTCACATCTCGCCATTTTGATGGCGGTCATCGCTGCCGTTGCCTGTTCGGTAGGCACCCAATACGGCGTGAAATTTCTGGTTGACTGTCTTGCCGGAGGGCCCGCTCGCGCGGGCGGCGTATGGCTGGCATTCGCATTTCTCATGTCGTTGATCGCCGCCGATAACTTTTTGTGGCGGATCGCAAGCTGGATCGCGAGCTTCACCTTTGTCGGCGTGACCGGCGATTTGCGGCGCGACATGTTCCGCCATCTGACCGGTCATGCGCCAAGCTACTTCTCCGACCGGCTGCCCGGCATGCTGACAAGTCGCATCACGGCGACGTCGAACGCGGTGTTCACGGTCGAGAACATGTTCGTCTGGAATGTGCTGCCGCCTTGCATCGCCACGGTTGCGGCGATTGCCTTGATCGGAACGGTCAGCCTGACGATGTCGGCCGCGATGATCGTGATTGCCGGAACGATGGTCGTCGCGATGTTTCGCCTGGCAGCCGCCGGCAAGCCCCTGCACGACGACTTTGCCGATAAGGCGGCTGTCGTCGACGGCGAGATGGTCGACGTCATCAGCAACATGCCGTTGGTTCGGGCATTCTGCGGCTTGGCCCATGAACACCAGCGGTTTGATGCCACCGTCGACCGCGAATTGGTGGCGCGCGGCCGCAGCCTCCGTTATCTGGAAAAGCTGCGGCTGATCCATGCCGCGGTCACGCTTCTGCTGACGATCGCGTTGCTCGCATGGGTGATCATGCTGTGGCAAAATGGAAACGCGACCACCGGTGACGTCGTTCTGGTCTGTACGTTGGGCATCTCCATCCTGAGCGCTACGCGCGATCTGGCTGTGGCGCTCGTCGACGTTACGCAACATGTCGCGCGACTGACGGAAGCGATAGCGACGCTGCTGATGCCGCATGAAATGCGCGATCATCCGGAGGCGGAGCCGCTGGTCAGGAGCGGTGCCGCGATCGCCTTCAACAACATCAACTTCCAATATCCCGGCGGGCACAAGGTGTTCGAGCGCTTCAGCCTGCGGCTGCAGCCGGGGCAGCGCGTCGGCCTGGTCGGCCAGTCCGGCGGCGGCAAGTCCACGCTGTTCGTACTGTTGCAGCGTTTCTACGACGTCCAGGAAGGCAGCATCACCATTGACGGCCAGGATATTTCGCGGGTCACCCAGCAGAGCCTGCGCGAGGCGATCTCGGTCGTCCCGCAGGACATCTCGCTATTCCACCGCTCGATCCTGGAGAATATCCGCTACGGGCGGCCGAACGCCACTGACGACGAGGTGCTGCGCGCGGCGATCGCGGCGCGTTGCGACTTCGTCGAGACCTTGCCCGCCGGGCTCGATACGATGGTGGGCGACCGCGGCGTCAAGCTCTCTGGCGGGCAGCGGCAGCGCATCGCCATTGCGCGCGCGTTTCTCAAGGACGCGCCGATCCTGCTGCTCGACGAGGCCACTGCGGCCCTTGACAGTGAATCCGAGGAAGCTATCCGCGAAGCGCTCGGCCGCTTGATGCGCGGGCGCACCGTGATTGCGATTGCCCACCGCCTTGCCACCTTGCGCAATTTCGATCGCGTCGTGGTGCTGAAAGCCGGCAAGATCATCGAAGATGGTTCGCCGGATCGCCTGATGCAGGGGCAGGGCCCTTATCGCGAGCTGGTCACACAAGAAATGATGCGACTGGCAAGATTCGCGGCATAATAGCCCATTGGCGTACAGGTCCGGTTGCGTATCGTGGGGCGGGCGTGAGCGGATTCGCACGAGGTCAACATGGCAGCCGAAATCGTCACCCAGGTCGTTGCAACCTCCCGCACGTCCGAAACCTTCGTTGCGGAACAGGCCTTTTACATCCCGATGACGGGCCCCGCGGCGCGGCCGCGGCGCTCGCTCAAGCATGACGATACTTTCATCGTGCTCGACAGCCATGGTGACATCGGTGCTTCCGCCGGCGGACCAGACGGCTTGTTCAATCACGACACCCGGTATTTGGCGCGATTGGAGCTTGTGCTCGATGACGTGCAGCCGCTGCTGCTGGGCTCCAATCTGCGCGACGACAACTCGGCCCTCACCGTCGATCTGACCAATCCCGACGTTTATCGGCAGGGCCGCATCGTCCTGCCAAAGGACGTGCTGCACATCGTGCGCACGATCTTCCTCTGGCACGGCACCGCCTATCAACGCGTCGGCCTGCAGAACCATGGCGATTATCCGGCAAGCTTCGATCTGACGTTCTTGTTCGATAACGATTTCGCCGATCTGTTCGAGGTGCGTGGCGAGAAGCGTGCGCGGCGTGGCGTGGGCTCGGCGAAATTGCTGAGTCCCTCCGATGTGATTTTCGAATACAGGGGCCTCGACGGAGCCGGCCGCTGCACTGCGCTGCATTTTGATCCGCGGCCCACGCGGCTTGCGGTCAACTCTGCGACGTATCATTTCGAGCTCGGCCCGCAGCAAACGAGTTCGCTGTTCGTCGCGGCATCCTGCAACAAGCCCATGAGCTTCCGGCCGGCGCGGTTCTTCCCGGCGCTGCTGGCGCATCGCCGGGAGATGCGCTGCTCGACCGCGAGCGCCGCGAGCATCGAAACCTCCAACGACATTTTCAATGAGGTGTTGTGTCAGGCGATGGCCGACCTCAACATGCTCATGACCGAGACGCCGCAGGGACGATATCCCTATGCCGGGATACCCTGGTATTCCACGACCTTCGGTCGCGACGGCATCATCACCGCGTTGCAGATGTTGTGGATCGACCCGCGGGTCGCGCGCGGCGTGCTGCGACGGCTCGCTCATTATCAGGCGCACGCGACCGATCCCCTCGCCGACGCGGAACCCGGAAAGGTCTTGCATGAAATGCGGGGTGGCGAGATGGCCGCGCTGCGCGAGGTGCCGTTTGCGCAATATTACGGCAGTGTCGATGCGACGCCGCTTTTCGTGCTTTTGGCAGGGCTCTATGTCGAGCGCACCGGCGACGAGGAAACATTGACCGAATTGTGGCCGGCGATCGAACTGGCGCTGCGCTGGATCGACGGCGCCGGTGATCCCGATGGCGACGGCTTTGTCGAATATTTGCGTGCCTCCGAGCAGGGCCTTGCCAACCAGGGTTGGAAGGATTCTTACGACGCGATCTTCCATGCCGATGGTAAGTTAGCCGAAGGTCATATCGCGCTCGCCGAGGTGCAGGGTTATGTGTTCGCCGCCAAACGGATGGCGGCCCGTTGCGCGCTGCGGCTCGGCCGGCGAGAAGTCGCGCAAAAACTGGAGCTCGAAGCGCTGCGGCTCGCCGAGCGATTTGAGGAGGCCTTCTGGTGCGAGGATCTCGGTACGTATGCGCTGGCGCTGGACGGGAACAAGCGTCCCTGCAAGGTGCGCAGTTCCAATGCGGGGCAGCTTCTGTTCAGCGGAATGGTGCGCGATGATCGGGCGCGCAGGGTCGCGGCCGACCTGATGCGGCCGTACTTCTTTACCGGCTGGGGCATCCGCACAATCGCGCTCGGCGAGTCGCGCTACAATCCGATGTCATATCACAACGGTTCGATCTGGCCGCATGACAATGCGCTGATCGCCTTGGGGCTGGCGCGCTACGGCTTGAAGCATTCGGTCGAGCAGGTCTTCAAGGGCCTGTTCGACGCGGCGACCTATATGGACCTGCGCAGGCTGCCTGAACTATTCTGTGGCTTCCGCCGCGAAAGGAGTCGCGGGCCGACGCTCTATCCGGTCGCTTGCGCGCCGCAGGCCTGGGCCAGCGCGACACCATTCACCTTGCTGGAAGCGGCGCTCGGTATCGAGTTTGACGTCGATCGTAACGAGATACGGCTGCGCAATCCGCGGCTCCCGACTTTCCTCAACGAGGTCATCTTGCGCGAACTGCGATTGGGCCCGTCGAGCGTCGACCTGCACATGCGCCGTCATGGCGAGGACGTGTCGATGGAGGTGCTGCGCCGGCGCGGGCAAATTCAGGTATCGATCGTTTTGGCGCATTGACGCGCGGCCTTCGATACGTAAGGAGGACGTATGCGTTGCAGAGCATCGGTGATCCTGCTTGCGGCCGCGCTCGCGTCGTTTAACGGCGCGCGGTCCTACGCGGCGGACGAACCGCAAGCCAAGCCGCCCGCCGCGACGGATGAGCACGCGCCGCCGCCTTCCGTCACCATCATTGGCCCAAAGGACGCGCATGGCGTGCTCGGCAAGGATGTTCGCAGTCCCACGAATGAGGACATGGGTCGTATCGTGGATGTCATCGTCGATCGTACCGGAACCGTGCGCGCCGCGGTGATCGATTTCGGCGGTTTCCTCGGCGTCGGCAGCCGGAAGATCGTGGTCGATTGGAACGCGCTGCATTTCGGGCGCCTCGGCAATAATGCCGACGCCATAACGCTCGAATTGACCAAAGCGCAGGTCGCCGCGGCACCCGAATACAAGGAGGACAAGCCGATCGTGGTTTTGGGGGCGGCCGGCAATTTGCAGCCGCTGGAAGATCACTGAGCGAGGCAGGGAATCGTGCGGTGATGCTGTTGTCGCATTCGCTCGATCGTACCGACAAGAACCGTCGCGAAGGGGCATTCGGTGGCCGCGATTCCGCGCCACGCGCACGGGGCACGGCCATGATGATGATGCCTATGCCTTCGCGCCAAAGCTTGCGCGGATTGGACTGGTTCATCTTCTTCCTGGCCGACGTCCAGACCGGGTTCGGCCCGTTCATTGCAGTCTATCTGACCACGCAGAAATGGACTCAAGCGCAGATTGGCCTGGTGCTGTCGATCGGCGGCGTGGTCGGCCTGATCGGGCAAATGCCGGGCGGCGCGATCGTGGACGCGGCTCGTTCCGAACGGCTGGTTGCTGCGCTCGCGGTCACGACTATCGCCTTCGCCGCGCTTTGCTATGCGGCGTGGCCCATTTTCCCTGTGGTGATCACGGCTGCGGTGTTGCATGCGGCCGCAAGCTGCGTGCTGGGGCCGGCGATCGCGGCCATCACCTTGGGCCTGGTCGGGCCGGTGGCCATGGGCGAACGGCTCGGCCGCAACGCCCGCTTTGCGTCGCTCGGTAACGGCGTCGCCGCGGCAGTGATGGGTACTGCCGGCTATCTGATCTCCAGCCGCTCGGTCTTCCTCGTGACCTTCGCGCTGGCGATTCCGGCTTTGTTGGCGCTCGCGCGCATCCGGGAAGAGGAGGTTGATGCTTCGCGTTGCCATGGCAGCGTTCCGCGCGAGGCGCCGGAGGCAAAGGCAACCAGCGTTTTCAGTCTGATGCGCCAGCGTCCGCTGCTGATCTTTGCGGGCAGCGTGCTGTTGCTCCAACTCGCCAATGCGGCAATGCTTCCGCTGATGGCGGGCGTGGTCACGACGCGGTCAAGTCAGTGGGCGCCGGTCTTGATCGCCGCCTGCATCATCGTGCCGCAGGCGATTGTGGCGCTGGTATCGCCTTCGGTCGGCGCCAAGGCGCAGGCTTGGGGACGCCGGCCGATCCTGCTCTTGGGCCTTGCAGCGCTGACCGTGCGCGGAGTGCTGTTCGCCGTCGTCCATGATCCATATCTGCTGGTCGCGGTGCAGATCTTCGACGGCGTCACCGCGGCGGTCTTCAGCGTGATGGTGCCGTTGATCGTGGCCGATGTTGCGTTCGGAACCGGCCATTTCAATCTGGCGCAGGGGATAGTGGGCACCGCAACCGGTATCGGGGCCTCGCTCTCGACCGTGCTTGCCGGCTATATCAGCGACAAGTTCGGAAGCTCCGTTGCCTTCATGAGCCTGGCTTGCATTGCCGCGCTCGGCCTCGCCCTGATCGCTCTGATCATGCCGGAGACACGGCGCAGCGCATATTGAGGGCGACCGAAAGCAAGCGAGGCCTATCAGGCATCCATGTTACGCAGGCGCTGGCGATTGCGCAGAACGATTTGGCGGGCGCCGGAGAAGCCGAGGATTCCCTCCGCATGAAGCTGCGACAGCGCGCGGGAGACCGTCTCAAGCGTGAGACCCAGATAATCGCCGATATCGCGGCGGCACATCGGTAGCGCCATCATGCCGGCGACGGCAAGGCGGCGATCCATTTCCAACAGGAAGGTGGCGACCCGTTCCATCGCGGTTTTGCGTCCGAGCAGCAGCATGTGGTCTTCGGCATGACGAAGCTCGCCGGCGGTCATCGCCCAGAGTTTGCGCGCGACCTGGACATCAACGCCTGCGGCGTGTTCGAGGCTCTTGCGCTTCACCAGGCGTACGGTGGTATCGATGATGGCCTCCGCCGCCAGCCGATGCGAGGGGCCCGACTCGAGGCCGAACACGTCGCCGGGGAGGTGGAAGGCGCCGATCTGGCGGCGTCCATCGGATAGCAGTTTGTAGGTGCGTACTGCACCGGAAACGAGCTGGTAGACGTATTCCGCCGGTTCGTCCTCGCCGTAGATTTCCTCGTCCTTCCGGTAGGTGAACTCGCTCGCCACCAGCCCCGCATGCCCGGTAACGGCCGCGAACGGATCTGTCGAGGCGGGACCAACGGGCGGCGCCTTATTGCCGATAACGACGGTGTTGAGGGGAGTGAGCGAGGCGTTCAGCATGGGCCATCTCCTGTGCGGCGGATGGCGACTTCTTACGAGTTAACCGCTCGGCTGAAAATTTCGTGCGGTATCTTAAGGGCCTTTACCTACGTAGATTCCCGGAGGTCAGGACGGATTCGACGACGGCTCGAAGAGCTGCCGTCACGTCCTCGGCCGGTGCTCGTCGATTGCGCCTCGGATCTGCTTGATCAGACTGTCTTCCAGCAGCGGCTTGCGCATGACGTGCTTCACGCCGGCGGCGGCGGCTCGTGCGGCGATGTTCTTGTCGGGGTAGCCGGTAATCAGAACGACGGGCGCATCCGCGCCGCGTTTTCGCAGTTCGGCTACCAGGTCGATGCCGTTGATGTCGGGCATCTTATAGTCGATCACGAAGCAGTCGACCTCGCCCCGCGCGGGCGCGCTCAGCAGCGCGCCGCCACTCCGGAACGTCCGAACGGAAAAGCCGTCCGTCTCCAGGAGAAAGCGCAGCGAGCCGAGCACGCCGACATCGTCGTCAACCACATAGATCGTTGGTTTGGCGGCAGTCGCGGTCACAGCCGGTGCGGTTTGTGAGCCGATCTGAATCATGGCCTTTATGTAACAGGGACGACAAGGGCGGCGTTGACGTAGCTCAATCGTTGAGCAGGCCGGCGCGCATGGCCAGCCGCACCAGTTCCGACAGGCTGTTTGCCTGCATCTTTGTCATCACGTTGGCTCGGTAGACCTCGATTGTGCGGGGACTGATGTCATATTCCCTGGCGATCAGCTTGTTGGAGAGCCCGGCGGCCAGCCCCTCCATGACCTGGCGTTCCCTTGGGCTCAAGGTGGCAATCCGCGCAACGATTTCCTGCGTGAGCGCCTCGTTCCTGGCCGCGGGCTCCGCCTGTCGAAGCGCCGTATCGATCATCGCGATCAGGCGATCGTCCTCAAACGGCTTCTCGAGAAAATCGACGGCGCCGAGCTTCATGGCTTCGACCGCGAGCGGCACGTCACCGTGACCTGTCATGATCAGAACCGGAAAAGAGTTGTGATCGGCTTTCACGCGCTTCAACAACTCGATTCCGTCGAGCCCAGGCATCCGCACGTCGGAAATGACGCAGCCGAATTCAAGCTGCGGCAGCGCTTCGAGGAAGTTTATCCCGGTTTCGAACAACGAAACGTCGTAGCCTGCGGAATTCAGCAGAAAATCGAGCGATTCCCGCATCGCCTCGTCGTCGTCGATGACGTAGACCTTTCCTTTTGCAGACATCTGTCAACTCTCAATTCGTCGCTGCCGGCAGAGTGAAACGGAAGGTCGCGCCGCCGGCTGCATTGTTTTCGGCCCACATCCGGCCGCCATGGGCCTCGATGATCGAACGGCTGATGGAGAGGCCAACCCCCATGCCCGTCTCCTTGGTCGTGAAAAAGGTTTGGAACAGGTTTGGCAACACGTCGTCCGGAAAACCCGTGCCGGTGTCGGAGACTTCGATTTCGATCATGTCGTCCGCCACCTTGCGATTGACCGCCACCAATTCTCGTCGCTCCGATTGCGCCATCGCCTCCAGCGCATTGCGAAACAAATTGACCACAACCTGCTGAATTTGCACGCGATCCGCCAGCACCAGGTCGGCGTCCGGGTTCAGATTGAAGCGAAGTTGCACGTTCTGCTCGCGCGCACCGGCGAGGCCCAGCGCGCCCGCTTCCTCGATCAGCTTGGACAGGCTTTCGACGCGCTTTTCCGACTCGCCGCGCGAGACAAAGTCGCGCAGGCGGCGGATGATCTGGCCCGCGCGCAACGCCTGCTCGGCGGCGCGCTCCATGGCATTCCCGATCTTGGCCGCATTGGCATCGGTGCTGCCTTCGAGCAGGCGGCGCGAGCCTTTCATGTAATTGCTGATAGCGGCGAGCGGCTGATTGAGTTCATGCGCAAGCGCAGATGCCATCTCGCCCATCGCGCTCAAGCGCGAAATGTGGACCAGTTCGGACTGGAGCTGTTGCAATCGTGCCTGGGTCTGCTGATGCTCGGTGAGGTCGCGCACAAAGCCGGTGAAATAGGGCTCTCCGGCCGACTGCATCTCGCCGACCGAAAGATGCATCGGGAACGTCGTTCCGTCCCTGCGTTTTCCGGTGACGATCCGGCCGATGCCGATAATGTGCGGCTCTCGGCTCGAACGGTAACGCGCGATGTAGCCGTCGTGGCGCGACCGATCCGGCTCGGGCATCAATATACTGACGTTCTGCCCGATCGCCTCACGCTCGGTATAGCCGAACAGCCGCTCCGCAGCGCTGCTGAAGAATTGCATGATGCCGCGGCCGTTGATCACGATCATGGCATCGGGGATGGTGTCGAGAATCGAGCGGAGGTGACTTTCCCGCGTACGCAGCGCTTCCTCGAGCAGCTTCATCTCGCCGATGTCGAGAAAGATCCCGCTGATGTGACTGGCAACGCCGGCATCGTCCGCGATCAGGCCGCCGCGGGCGCGAATCCATTGCATGCGTCCGGCGGCGAGGGGGATTTTGAAGGAGACATCGAGTTTGCCTTGCCCCTCCGCAACTCGCTTGATGGCCGCATCGATGCGGTCGCGGTCAGGCGGTTCGAGCAGAGAAAGGAACAGCTCGTAGGTCACCGGCTGGTCGCGCGGGACGCCGAACAGGCTGCGCGCGGTCTCGGACCATTCCAATTCGCGCGTAGTAACATCCAGATCCCAGGTGCCGACGCCGAATCCTTCGATCCGCAGGCGGTAACGCTCATCCCGGAGTGCTTCATCTTTGGAAGGGCGCATCAGGCTGGTCACGTCCAAATCTTCAATTCCAGGCTCACTCGCAGCCAGGCTCAATACGATCAATACAACAAGACGCCAGACCAGGCCCCTGGATAACAGATCCCTGCCATACAGAGCTCCGTCGTGGCCCACCTGCCTCCTATCGTGCTGCCGCGCCGCAATTTCGCCTATGGGCGATCCCGGTGCAAGCTCCGGGCGGCTCGCCGCCCCCGATATTTGGGCCGATCTCCCTGCCGGCCGGACCTCAGGGATGTTCCGGAGTTTAAACTTGGTTTGATCTAACTCATCCTGCCGCTCCTCGCCGCGCCTAGAAGGGCGGGCGGAATGACGCAACATCTGCTGACCCAGTCCATGCGCTGCGTGCTGTCGCGCTGACGCGCGCCCGAAAATAGTGGGACGGATCCCATGTACAAATTTCTCGAGGAGACCGCCGGGACCTACATGACGCGCGAGGTCAAGACGGTAACGCGTGACCTCACGATCGATGAGGTCAACGGCATGTTCGCGCGTGATGACTTCAACACCTATCCGGTTGAGGAGGACGGGCAGGCGGTCGGCATCATCACCAAGTTTGACCTGTTGAAATGCTTTGCCTTCACGCCGAACCAGATGGTGCCGCGCTACGCCGAGCTGATGACGAGGACCGTCGGCGACATAATGACCACGGAATTCATCTACGTGCGCCCCGACACCAAATTGACGCGGGTGCTGCAGCTCATGGTGCAGCACCGCATCCGTAGTATTCCGGTGATCGATTTCGACCAGCATCTCGCGGGCATCATTTCGCGCGAGGATGTGCTCAAGGCGCTTGCGGTCGCGGCGCTCGATCGCTAGCGGCCTCGCCGCCCGCGCAAAGAATCTTCTGGCATCATCATCGCACGTACTGGCTGCGCCCCGGAAGTGGTCAACCTTGATCGAGATCAATTCACATTGTGGCGGAATGTGGTTGGTGAGCGCGTCTCCCTCCAGCGAGAATTCGCATGAGCCAGCCATCAATTTCAAAGTCCATGACCATCGGTGAGAGCGGCTTGGCGCTCATCTTTGCCGCGACCGCCTTTCTCTGCATGGTCGGCGCGGCCAAAGCCGTCGATGCGCCCTTCGCCTTCCATGCCTCTCTCGCCGCTGCGGCCAGCGTCGCGGCGGTATTCGCCATCCTCAACCGCTACTTCGATCGTCCCGCCGAACTGCCGCCCCAGGAGATCAACGGCCGGCCCAACTACAATCTGGGCCCGATCAAGTTCGCCTCCGTGATGGCGATGTTCTGGGGTATCGCCGGGTTCACGGTCGGCTTGCTCATCGCATCTCAGTTGGCCTGGCCGGCGCTGAATTTCGACCTGCCGTGGACGAGTTTCGGTCGGATGCGGCCGCTGCACACATCCGCCGTGATCTTCGCCTTCGGCGGCAATGTGTTGATCGCCAGCTCCTTTTATGTGGTGCAGAAAACCTGCCGCACCCGGCTCGCTGGCGATCTCGCGCCCTGGTTCGTCGTGCTCGGCTACAACTTCTTCATCGTCATTGCCGGCACGGGCTACCTGCTCGGCGTCACCCAGAGCAAGGAATATGCGGAGCCGGAATGGTACTCCGACCTGTGGCTGACCATCGTCTGGGTAACCTATCTCCTCGTCTTCCTGGCGACGATCATGAAGCGCAAGGAGCCGCACATCTATGTCGCCAACTGGTTCTATCTCGCCTTCATCATCACCATCGCGGTGCTGCATCTCGGCAATAACCCCGCGTTGCCGGTGTCGGTGTTCGGCTCCAAGTCGTACATCGTCTGGGGCGGCGTGCAGGACGCGATGTTCCAGTGGTGGTACGGCCACAACGCGGTCGGCTTCTTCCTGACCGCCGGCTTCCTGGCCCTCATGTATTATTTCGTGCCGAAGCGCGCCGAGCGGCCGGTCTATTCCTACCGGCTCTCCATCGTGCATTTCTGGGCGTTGATCTTCCTTTATATCTGGGCCGGCCCGCATCACCTGCACTACACGGCGCTGCCCGACTGGGCGCAGACGCTCGGCATGACATTCTCAGTCATGCTCTGGATGCCTTCGTGGGGCGGCATGATCAACGGCCTAATGACGCTCTCGGGCGCCTGGGACAAGCTGCGGACCGATCCGGTGCTGCGCATGCTGGTCGTATCGGTCGCCTTCTATGGGATGTCGACCTTCGAGGGGCCGATGATGTCGGTGAAGGTGGTGAACTCGCTCAGTCACTACACCGACTGGACCATCGGTCACGTCCACTCCGGCGCGTTGGGCTGGGTCGGCTTCGTCTCCTTCGGCGCGCTGTACTGCCTCGTGCCCTGGCTGTGGAACCGCAAGGGTCTCTACAGTCTCAAGCTCGTCAACTGGCATTTCTGGACCGCCACCCTCGGCATCGTGCTCTACATCTCCGCGATGTGGGTGTCCGGAATCCTGCAGGGCCTGATGTGGCGGTCCTACACCTCGCTCGGCTTCCTCGAATACTCCTTCATCGAGACCGTCGAGGCGATGCATCCCTTCTACATCATCCGTGCCGCGGGAGGAGCGCTGTTCCTGATCGGCTCGCTGATCATGGCGTACAATCTCTGGATGACCGTACGCGTCGGTGAGGCCGAAGTGCAGGCGCCCATCGCTCTTCAGCCGGCGGAGTGAGGAGCTCTTCAATGTCATTCTGGACACGCCACCAAGTCTTCGAAAAGAACTCGATCATCCTGATCGTCGGCATCCTCGTCGTGATTGCGATCGGAGGTCTGGTCGAGATCACTCCGCTGTTCTACTTGAAGAGCACCATCGAGGCGGTCGACGGCGTCAGGCCGTACACGCCGCTCGAGCTCATGGGCCGCAACATCTATGTCCGCGAAGGCTGCTATCTCTGCCACTCGCAGATGATCCGCCCGCTGCGCGACGAGGTCGAGCGTTACGGCCACTTCTCGCTCGCAGCCGAAAGCATGTACGACCATCCCTTCCAGTGGGGATCGAAGCGGACCGGGCCTGATCTTGCCCGGGTCGGCGGCAAATATTCCGACGACTGGCATGTGCGGCATCTGACCGATCCGCGCTCCATCGTGCCGCAATCGGTGATGCCGGCCTATTCGTTCCTCGCCAAGACCGAACTCGATCCTGCGATGATCGCCGACAACATGCGTACGCTGCGCGACGTGGGCGTGCCCTACACCGACGAGCAGATCGTCAATGCGGTTGCGGACCTGAAGACCCAGGACGATCCGGACGGCGCGGACGCGGATGCCTTCGCCAAACGCTATCCGAAGGCGGCGGTGCGCAATTTCGATGGCAACGGCGGTGCGCCCACCGAAATGGATGCCCTGATCGCGTATCTGCAGATGCTCGGCACGCTGGTCGATTTCAAGCTCTACAACGAAAAAGCCAACCTGCGTTGAGAAGGCTTTGACCATGAAAGCGATTATCACCATCCAGAACATCGCATCCGATCTGGTGACGACTCTCTGGACGCCGCTCTTCGTTGCGATCTTTGTCGGGATCGTGACTTACGCTCTCTGGCCTCGCAACAAGGCCGCTTTCGACGAAGCGGCGCGCATGCCCCTGCGAGAGGATTGAAATCATGACCGATCATAGCGAAATCGACAGCGTCTCCGGCACCGCGACGACCGGGCATGAGTGGGACGGCATCAGGGAATTGAACACGCCGCTGCCGCGATGGTGGGTCTATACCTTCTATCTCACCATCGTCTGGGCGATCGGCTACTGGGTCCTCTATCCGGCCTGGCCGCTGATCACGAGCAATACGCGGGGCCTGCTGGGTTACTCCTCGCGGGCCAACGTTGCCGTCGAGCTTGCCAATCTCGACAAGATCCGCGGTGACAGGATGGCGGCGCTCGGGGCGGCATCGCTCGCCGACATCGAAAAGGATCCGGCCCTGCTCGCGCTGGCACGCGCCCGCGGCAGGACCGTATTCGGCGACAATTGCGCACCGTGTCACGGCTCGGGTGCCGCCGGCTCGAAAGGCTTCCCCAACCTCAACGACGACGACTGGCTGTGGGGCGGCACCCTCGACCAGATCGAGCAGACGATTCGCTACGGCGCGCGCTCGGGCAATGACAACGGCCACCAGGGCCAGATGCTCGCCTTCGGCAAGGACGGCACGCTGAAGCCGGACGAGATCGTCACGGTCGCGAACTATGTCCGCTCGCTGTCGGGCTTGCCCACGCGTGCCGGATATGATGCAGCCGCGGGCGCAAAGATCTTCGCGGAGAACTGCGTCGCCTGCCACGGCGAGAATGCCAAGGGCAATCCGGAGCTCGGTGCGCCCAATCTCACCGACAGGATCTGGCTCTATGGCTCCGACGAGGCGACCATCATCGAGACCATCACCAACGGCCGGGCCGGCGTCATGCCCGCCTGGGAGGGACGCCTCGATCCGGTGACGCTGAAGGCGATGGCAGTCTACGTCCATTCGCTGGGTGGAGGAAAATAGCCGGGGGAGGCGGGCGAAAGCTGGACGGAGTTTGAGCTGGATCAACTGCGGCCCTGGTGCCTGCACTAGGTTTAAACTGCAGAAGCGAGACGGCGACCAGCCATGAACAAGCCCGTGACCCCCGAAGAGCTGCAATACGACAATTACGGGCCGCTTTATGCGGCCCGTAAGAAGGTCTATCCGCAGAGCGTTTCCGGGACCTTCCGCCGCATCAAATGGGCGCTGATGGCGGTCTGCCTCGGCGTCTATTACCTCCTGCCTTTCGTGCGCTGGAATAGGGGTCTTGGCGCACCCGACCAGGCGGTGCTGATCGACTTCCCCAATCGGCGCTTCTATTTCTTCTTCATCGAGCTGTGGCCGCAGGAGGTCTATTACTTCACGGGCCTTCTGATTCTCGCCGCCGTCATCCTGTTCCTGATGAACTCGATCGGCGGCCGCATTTGGTGCGGCTATCTCTGTCCGCAAACGGTCTGGACCGATCTGTTCTACGCCGTCGAGCGCCTGGTCGAAGGCGACCGCCGCGAGCGCATGAAGAAGGATGCCGCGGCGCATAAATGGACGGCCAAGCGCATCTGTGAGGTCGTGCTGAAGCACTCGATCTGGCTCATGATCGCCTGGTGGACCGGCGGCGCCTGGGTCTTGTATTTCAGCGATGCGCCGACGCTGGTGAAGGACCTCCCCACGTTTCAGGCGCCGCTGCTCGCCTATGTCTGGATCGGCATCCTGACCACGACGACCTATCTGCTGGCCGGCTACATGCGCGAGCAGGTCTGCGTCTATATGTGTCCGTGGCCGCGTATCCAGGCGTCGCTGACCGACGAATGGGCGCTCAACGTCACCTACCGCTACGATCGTGGCGAGAAGCGCTGCTCGGTGAAGAAGGCGGCCGAATTGCGCGCGCTCGGGGAACATGCCGGCGACTGCGTCGATTGCAATCAATGCGTCGCCGTCTGCCCCACCGGCATCGATATCCGCAACGGCCCGCAGCTCGAATGCATCCAATGCGGCCTCTGCATCGATGCCTGCGACACCGTGATGAAGAAGATCGGCCGCCCCACCGGACTGATCGGCTACGACAACGACATCAACATCCACCTCCGCCAGGAAGGCAACGCGCCGATCTACCGGATCGTCCGGCCACGCACCATGGTCTACAGCGCCGTGATCGCGTTGGTTGGCGGCATCATGCTGTACGCGCTGGCAACGCGCTCGCTGCTCGACATCAACGTGCTGCACGACCGCAACCCGGTTGCGATCAAGCTCAGCGACGGCTCGATCCGCAATGCCTATACGGTTCGCCTGCTCAACAAGAGCGGCTTTGACCGTGTCATCGCGTTCGATATCGACGGCCCGGTCAATGCCGCCGTGCACGTGGTCGGTGCCGATTCAGTGACGCCTGATCGGCCGGAGATCGTGATCCCGCGCGATACGACGACCGAGCTGCGCTTGCTCGTCACCGCGCCGGAAGAGACCAACCCGGAGAAGTCGATCCCGGTCAACTTCCACGTCACCGATATCGGGCTTGGCGTGGTGGCCTCCGCCACCGACAACTTCGTGGCGCCTTAGCATTTTCGGAGTTTCGTTCATGTCGACACGCGTCCCGTCCAGGCAGCTCACTGGAGTTCACGTGCTTCTCATGCTGGTGGCGTTCTTCGGCATCGTGATCGCCGTCAACGTCACCATGATGAAGCTTGCGATCGCGACCCTGCCGGGGACCGAGGTCGACAGCGCCTACAGCGCGAGCCTCGGCTATGAGAAGGAGATCGCCGCCGCCCGCGACCAGGACGGACGGAAGTGGGAGGTCGGCGCTCATATCGAGCGCCTCGCAGATGGTGCGGCCGTGTTGCAGGTGGAGGCGCGCGACAATGCGGGCCGGCCGGTCACGGGACTGAAGTTCGAGGGCCGTTTCGAACGGCCGACCGACAAGCGCGCGGATCTCGCCGTGACGCTCGAGGAGGTCGGCATCGGCATTTATCGCGGCCAGATCGAAGCGATCGCACCGGGACAATGGGACCTCGTGCTCGAAGGTGACGCGAAGGGACGGCGCATGTTCCTGTCGAAGAACCGCGTGGTCCTCAACTGAAGAGGGGGCGCATCATGCAGGCGACGCGCGACTTCTCGCATTACGTCAGGCACGCAGGTCCGGGCCTTGCGCATATCGACCTTGCGGTCGAAGGCGTGAACTGCGCCGGTTGCATGGCCAAGATCGAGCGCGGGCTTTCCGCGCTGTCCGACGTCACGCTGGCACGCGTCAACCTGACTGACCGCCGCGTCGCGGTGGAATGGAAGGAAGGCACGCTCGATCCCGCTCGCCTCATCGATCGTCTCGCCGAGCTTGGCTACAGGGCCTATCCTTTCGAGAAGGCCAGCGCCGAGAACGCCGAAGCCGAGCAGACGCGTTTCCTTCTGCGCTGCCTCGGCGTCGCGGCGTTCGCCACCATGAACGTGATGATGCTGTCGATCCCGGTCTGGTCCGGCAATGTCAGCGACATGCTGCCCGAGCAGCGCGATTTCTTCCATTGGCTGTCGGCGCTGATCGCCTTGCCGGCCGCGGCCTATGCCGGCCAGCCATTCCTCCGCTCCGCGCTTCGTGCGCTGAAGGCCGGCGGGGTCAATATGGATGTGCCGATCTCGATCGGCGTGATCCTGGCGCTCGGCATGAGCATGATCGAGACCATCAACCACGCCGAACACGCCTATTTCGATGCGGCGATCATGCTGCTCACCTTTCTTCTGGTCGGCCGCTACCTCGATCAGAGCATGCGGCGCAAAACCCGCGCCGTTGCCGCCAATCTCGCCGCGCTGAAGGCGGAAACCGCGACCAGATTCGTCGGCGCGGGCGAAGTTCGCGACGTGCCGGTCGCGGCGATTTCGTCTGGCGACATTGTCCTGCTCAGGCCCGGCGAGCGCAGCGCGGTCGACGGCACCGTCATCGAGGGACAATCCCAGGTCGACCAGAGCCTGATCACCGGCGAGACGCTTTACGCCGCGGTCGCCGCGGGCAGCCCGATCTACGCCGGCTCGCTCAACATCGACGGAACGCTGCGGGTGCGGGTGTCCGCGGCGTCCGAAGGCACGCTGCTTGCGGAGATCACAAGACTGCTCGACAATGCGCTACAGACGCGCTCGCGTTACATGCGGCTCGCCGATCGCGCGTCGCGACTCTATGCGCCGGTCGTGCACGCCACCGCGCTGGTGACGGTTCTCGGCTGGGCCTTGCTTGGCGCGAGCTGGCATGACGCCATCGTCACCGGTGTCGCGGTGCTCATCATCACCTGCCCCTGCGCACTGGGACTGGCAATCCCGACCGTGCAGACGGTCGCATCCGGCGCGCTGTTCAAGGCGGGCGTGCTGCTCAATGCGGGCGATGCCATCGAGCGGCTTGCCGAAGTCGATCATGTGATTTTCGACAAGACCGGCACGCTCACGCTACCGGAGCTCGAGGTGACGAATGCAGCCGAGACCCCGCCTGACGTCTTCGCGCTCGCCGGTCAGCTTGCCTTGTCGAGCCATCATCCGGTCGCTGCCGCGGTGGCGCAGGCGGCTGGAGCAAAAGCGCCCCTGGTCGGCGCGGTCGAGGAGCCGGGGCAGGGCGTATGTGGAAAAATCGACGGCGTCGAGATCAGGCTCGGTAAGCCATCCTTCTGCGGTGCGGAGCAATTGGTGGAAAACAGCGCGGTCACCGATCCGGAAGCCTCGATCGTGGCGTTCAGCCACGGCGAGGAAAAATATCTGTTTTCGGTCCGCCAAGGCCTGCGTCCCGACGCCAAGGCCGTGATCACGGCGTTGCAGGAGCGCGGCATTACGGTCGAAATCCTGTCTGGCGACCGTGAGGCGGCGGTGCGGGCCGCGGCCGATGCGCTCGGCGTCAATGCCTGGCGCGCGGGCGTGACGCCGGCCGACAAGATCGCACGGGTCGAAGCGCTGGAGCGGCGCGGTTTCAAAGTCATGATGGTGGGCGACGGCATCAACGACGCGCCCTCGCTCGCCTCCGCCCACGTCTCGATGTCGCCGATCAGCGCCGCGCATTTGAGCCAGTCGACCGCCGATCTCGTCTTTCTCGGCAAGCCGCTTGCGCCTGTCGTTTCGGCGATCGACCATGCGCGCAAGGCGCTGCATCTGATGCGGGAGAACCTCTATCTCGCCATCGGCTACAATGTGCTCGCGGTGCCGGTCGCCATTCTCGGATTCGTGACGCCCTTGATCGCGGCCGCCGCGATGTCCGGCTCGTCGATTCTGGTGATGCTGAATGCGCTGCGTGCGCGCAGCGCAGACGATCGAGTGCGGTCGGCACGCGCTATCCGCAGTTTTGCGCAAGCGCGCGCCTTGAGCTACGGGGATTCCTGATGGAGGTGATGGTCATTCTCGTGCCGCTTGCGCTTTGTCTCGGGCTTGCGGGCCTGCTCGCCTTCCTGTGGTCGCTGAAGAGCGGCCAATATGAAGATCTCGACGGCGCCGCCTGGCGCGCCATCGCCGACGACGATCCGCCGGAGCCAACGCCGTCCGAAAAAGCGGCAGGGCGGGCGTGAAGGGCAGCGTTTCCATCCGCCGCCCTGGCGGAAAGCGAGGGCTTCGAGACGGCGGTGCTTAAGCCGGGAGTTCGCGCCTTACTGGATACCGCTTGCGCGGGCATGACCACCGCGGACGTGAACTGATCTCCTCGCCGCGCATCGGGCCCGAACTTTGCACCTTTCCGCGCGCGACGCGATGATGCTGAAGCAGCGGCAGAATTGAGCTCAGCGCCCCTGGGGCGAATCGCCTTTCGGCACCTTGCGATGTGCGACCTGCAACCGCGGCCATCTCTCTTCCCAAAATCATCCGAAGCGCTTTCACGGATTCGTGAGCGGCAGGCGCGTAATGACGGCTGTGAAGGCGACGAAGGAGACATTGCACCTTCGCCGAAGACGGCGATGCCAACGTCTGGAGAGAAACCATGTCTGTGAAAAATACCGTCAGTTCGCTCGTTCTCGCCGGTGCCGTCAGCACGGCGCTCGCGACCATGGCCGCGGCTGCTCCGCTGACCAAGGCCGAAGCGGACGCAGCCGTCGCCGCCCACAAGGAGAAGTGCTTCGGCGTCGCGCTGAAAGGTCAGAACGATTGCGCGGCGGGTCCGGGCACCACGTGTCAAGGCACCTCGACGGTCGACTTCCAGGGCAACGCGTGGAAGTTCGTTCAGGGCGGCACCTGCGCCAGCATCGAGCTGCCGAACGGCAAGCACGGCTCTCTCAAGCCGATCTGATCGCGCAGACTGAGTTAGAAGCGACGATTGCTGGAAAGCGGAGACGGATATGAGCTTAACGGTCAATCCTTCGGCGTCTGCGCCCACTCCTCTCCGTTTTCCGGCGTTTTCAGTCGATGGCCTTGCGGGGACGAGCTTCAAGCCCCAGCACCTCTCCGCAATCCTCGCCGACGGCAAACAGCGTGGCTTCTTCGAGGTTCACGCCGAAAATTATATGGGTGAGGGCGGAGCTCCTCATCGGGCGCTGGAAGCCGTGCGTCGCGAGCATCCGGTTTCGGTGCACGGCGTCTGCATGTCGATCGGCGGACCGCAACCGCTCGACAAGACGCATCTGGCGCGCTTCGGCATGCTCGTCGAGCGCTATGAGCCGATTCTGGTCTCCGAGCATCTGGCGTGGTCGACGCACGAAACCACCTATTTCAACGATCTCCTGCCTTTGCCGTACACCGAGGCCACGCTAAGTTTGGTCTGCGACCACATCGACGAGGTGCAGGAGGCGATCCGCAGGCCCTTGCTGCTTGAAAACCCCTCGACCTATGTCGCCTTCCGCGAATCGACGATGGGCGAGACCGAATTCATCCGCCGCATCGCCCAGCGCACCGGCTGCGGGCTGCTGCTCGATGTGAACAACGTCTTCGTCTCCGCGACCAATCACGGTTTCTCCCCGCTCGACTATCTGTCCGACTTTCCGCTCGCGTTCGTTGGCGAGATTCACCTGGCCGGTCATGCCGAGCAGAGCGACGACGAAGGCGACATGCTGCTGATCGACAGCCATGATTGTCCTGTTGTGGATGCTGTGTGGAAGCTGTTCGAAATCGTCGTCGGACGATGTGGACTCATTCCGACATTGATCGAGTGGGACAGCAACATCCCAGCTTGGCCGATTCTGAAGGCCGAGGCCGCTGCAGCTCAGGCAATTCTTGACTGTTACGCAGCCATCGCGCGGGAGGATCGTCATGCGGCCGCTTGAAGACGCTCGCGAGCTGAGCTACGCGAGCGCCTTTACGCTAGGGCTCCTCGATCCCGGCCAGCCAACGCCGCTCGCCGTTACCGGTCCAGCTGGCAAGGCTGCAGCCAGGCGTTATGACGTCTATCGCAACAACGTCACGGTCAGCCTCATCGACGCACTCGCCGCGATCTACCCTGCGGTCCAGCGTATCACCGGCATCGATTTCTTCCGCGCCATGGCGCGCCTCCATATCCGCAGCAATCCCCCGACCTCGCCGCTGCTGTTCGAATATGGGCGCGATTTCCCGGCGTTTATCGACGATTACGAATATGCCAACGCGATGCCATGGCTTGCCGATACCGCGCGGATCGAACGCGCGTGGCTCGACGCCTATCATGCCGCCGACGCGGAGCCGCTGCCGCCGGCTGCATTGGCCGCGCTCCCGTCCAATAAGATGGCTGATGTCGTCTTTACCGTTCACCCCGCAACCCGGATCGTTCGTTCACATTTTTCGGCCGTGACGATTTTCGCCGCCAACCGCAGCGACGGTCCTGTGGGCGCGATCGATGCCTCCTCGCCGGAAGATGCCCTGATTACAAGACCCGATATCGATGTCGTCGTCAGGCGCCTGCCGCCGGGCGGGGCCGTATTCCTGTTGGATCTGATCTCAGGACGATCGCTGGGCGAAGCGGCTGCGTCGGCGCTGCAGGTGTCGCCGTCGTTCGATATCGCCTCTGCCATCGGCGGGATGATCGAGGCCGGCGCATTCACCATGGCACTCCTGGAGACGCATGATGCTCAGTGATCAACGAGCTGCCGCTGTCGAGCCGTTGCAGTTGCTGGCAGGACTGGCCGACAGAGCGAGCCGCCTGGTGCAGGCGGTGGCATTGCCTTCCCTGGTTCAGCTCGTGATGCGCGTGGCGCTGGCGGTGCCGTTCTGGCGCTCCGGCGTCCTCAAATGGGACGGTTTTTTGCGGTTGAGCGACACTGCCGTGACGCTGTTTACCGACGAGTTCATGCTGCACCTGCCGGGCGGCCCCTACCATTTTCCAGCGCCGACCGTGGTGGCCTTCCTCTCCGGATCGGGGGAGATCGTGTTTCCGGTTCTACTGGTGCTTGGGCTTGCTAACCGCTTTGCCGGGCTCGGATTGCTGTTCATGACCGCGATCGTCGAACTCACGGTGCCGGATGGGTGGCCGATCCATCTCACGTGGGCGGCGATGGCGCTCGGCATCATGGCGTGGGGACCGGGCCGGATCTCAATCGACTATCTGTTGCGCCGGTTCCTGCAGCTATCGGAGGATGGCCATTAGGCGCGCCGCGAAAGGGAGGTGCGCGCGCCTTACGGCATCACCAGCTTGCGATACAGCGCACTGTAGCAGGCGGCCGACAGGCTCCAACTGAAACTGCGTGCCATGGCGCTGCGACGCATGGAGTCGAGGCGGTCCTTGGCGGTGAAGGCGGCAAACGCCCGGCGGATGCCGCCGAGAAATGCCTCGGTCGACGGCTGTTCGAACAAGAATCCGGTTTCGCCGTCGGTGATGGTTTCGGCGAGCCCGCCGGTCTGGCGGCCGATCGGCAGCGAGCCGAAACGCTGCGCATACATCTGGCTCAGTCCGCAAGGTTCGAAGCGCGACGGCATCAGCGTGAAATCGCTGCCGGCAAAGATGCGTCGGGCCTGCGCATCGTTGAAGCCGATGACGACCGCGATCGCATCCGGCCTGCGCCGATGCGCATCCACCAGCGCCTGCTCGAATTGCATCTCGCCGGAGCCTGTCACCACGATCTGGCCGCCGGCCTCAACGATTTCGTCGGCGGCCGAGAGCACGAGGTCGATGCCCTTCTGGTGCACCAGCCGCGCGACCAGGCCGAACATCGGGCCGCGCGAGACGGCGAGCCCGAACTGCTTGCGCACATAGTCGGCATTGGCCTGCTTGCCGTCCCAGTCGCCGGCGCCGAAGGGTTGGGCCAATTGCGCGCAGAAGCGCGGGTCCCAGCTTTCGTCGATGCCGTTGAGAATACCGGTTAGCTGCGCGGCCTCCGAGCGGATGCGCAACAGGCCTTCCAATCCGCAGCCAAACTCGGCGGTCGTGATCTCCTTCGCGTAGGTCGCGCTGACCGTCGTCAAATGCGAGGCATAGACGAGACCGCCCTTGAGGAAGGACAGCTTGTCGTAGAACTCGAGCCCGTCGATATGGAAGACGTTGTCGGGCGCGCCGATCCGGCGCAACGATTCCTTCGGGAAGAGACCCTGATAGGCGAGGTTATGAATGGTCAGGATTGTGGGGATCCCGGCGCTGCGCCAGGCGAGATAGGCCGGCACGAGGGCAGCCTGCCAATCATTGGCGTGGACGAGGTCGGCTGCCCAATTCCTGTCCAGCTTGCCCATCGCAAGTTCGGCAGCGGCGGAGGCGAGGCGACCGAAACGGATATCGTTGTCCGGCCAGTCGCGCCCTTGTTCGTCGCCATAAGGATTGCCCGGCCGATCGTAGAGCTCCGGGCAAAGCAGCAGGTAGATCGGCAGGCCGTCCTTGGTCGACGAACGGCCGAGCGTGCAGGCCGGCATCTCCGCGAACGGCGCGCATTGGCCAACGATCTGAATATGCGTGAATTGTTCGACGACGTCCCGGTATCCAGGAAGGAGGATGCGGACGTCGCTCCACGGGCGCAGCGCCCGGGGAAGAGCGGCGGAAACGGCGGCCAGTCCGCCTACGCGGACGAAATCGTCCATCTCCGTCGTGACAAAAAGGACCTTCAAACAATGCCCCGTACGAGTGCCCCGTTGCCGAGGGTCGCGCTGTCAGATGCTGCCATGCAAGAAAAGGTCCAGTTTCTCTCAATTCAAAGCCGCGCGCACCGAAAGCCCGTGCGGCGGAAAGCTTCCCCAACAGGATTTCAACCTTTAGGGTCGCTTGCGCCGCGCGCCTCGAAGGCAAGCGTTTCGCGTCTAGGGAGACTTGAGAAATGACCATAACGAAAAACGATGAGGGCCATTTGACAGGTTGCCTTGCCGGCCTTCGCGTTCTCGATTTTTCGACCACGATCGCGGGCCCGCATTGCGCGCGCATGCTTGCCGACATGGGCGCCGAGGTGATCAAGATCGAAGCGGTCGAAGGCGAGACCATGCGCACCCGTCCTCCCCTGCGCAACGGATACTCGACCGCGTTCGGCCAGCTCAATGTGGGTAAGAAGAGCGTGGTGCTGGACCTGAAGTCGCCCGAAGGCATCGAGGCGGTGCGGCGGCTGGTCGCAAGCGCCGATATCCTGGTCGAGAATTTCCGGCCGGGCGTGATGCGGCGGCTCAGGCTGGATCATGAAGCGCTACGTCCGCTCAACGAGCGGCTGATCTATTGTTCGATCTCCGGCTATGGCCAGAATGGGCCATCGGCCGAACTGCCGGCCTATGCGCCGGTCATCCACGCCGCCTCCGGCTATGACATGGCGCATCTGGCCTATCAGCCCGGCCGCGAGCGGCCGGACTACTGCGGCATCTACCATGCCGATGTCTTGACCGGCGTCTACGCCTTCGGGGCGATTTCGGCGGCGCTGTACCAGCGCAGCCAGACCGGGCGCGGCCAGCATATCGACGTGTCGATGCTGGAATCGATGCTGAGCCTGACGCTCAACGAGGTGCAGTGGTCGCAATTCCCGGTGAAGCAGACGTCGCGTCCATTGTTCGGGCCGATCGAAACGGCGGACGGCTATGTCATGGTCGCGGTCGCCAGCGAGAGGACCTTTCAGAGCCTCGTGAAGGTGATCGGCCACCCCGAATGGGTCAGCGATCCCCGATTTGCGCTCTATGCCGATCGCCGCAACAACTGGGCCGATTTGATGGACGGCGTGGAGGCCTGGTCGCGCACCGTGACGACAGAACAATGCCTGGCCGAGCTGAACAAGGAGGGCGTCCCCTCATCTGCCTACCGCACCGTCGCGCAAGCCTTGGCCGATCCGCAGCTTGCCCATCGCGGCGCGCTGGCGGAGGTGGAGGATGGCGGCGGTCCATTCAAGGTACTCAACCTGCCGTTCCGGATGTCGGGTGCGAGGGTCGCGGCCGGCCGGCGGATCGCCGCGCTCGGCGAGCACACGAGCCTGCTGCTCCAGGAGGCCGGTCTTTCCGAACAGAAGAGTGCGGCCCTTTCAGGCAAGCAGGCTGCGGCCGAATAGCGGCGTCGGGCCGCATGGGAGGCAATACGGCCCTTGCCTTGCCATGGGGCTTTGATCCCAATAAGCAGGTTCGCGCGGTCAGCGCCGTCGGGGCAGCGGCTTGAAGCAAAAGAGCAAGAAAACGGGAGAGGAATCATGAGGAGTTTCCAGGTTGCCGATTTCCATGCGCCTTTGAAAGAGGTGGAGCAGCCGACGCCGCAGCCCTCGGGGACGCAGGTGCTGATCAAAGTCAAGGCGGCCGGCGTCTGCCATAGCGATCTGCACATCTGGGAAGGCGGCTACGATCTCGGTCATGGCCGCAAGCCGTTGTCCTTGAAGGATCGCGGCGTGTCGCTGCCGCGTACCATGGGCCATGAGACGGTCGGCGAGATCGTCGCCTTCGGGCCTGATGTGAAGGAGGCCGACAAAGGCGATCTGAAGGTCGGCGATGTCGCGCTGGTCTATCCCTGGCTCGGCTGCGGCCAATGCACGACCTGTGTTGCCGGCGATGAAAACATGTGCCTGAGGCCGCAATCGCTCGGCGTCTATTGCGACGGCGGCTATGCCGATCACATGACGGTGCGCCATCCAAAGTATCTGTTGAACCTGAAGGGCCTCGATCCCGTCACCACTGCGCCCTACGCCTGCTCGGGCGTGACCACCTACAGCGCGCTGAAGAAGGTCGAGAAAGACTTCGATACGCCGATCGTGATCTTCGGCGCCGGCGGGCTCGGCTTGATGGCGCTGTCGCTGTTGAAGGCGATGGGAGGCAAGGGCGCCATCGTCGTCGATATCGACGCCAGGAAGCGCGACGCGGCGGAGAAGGCGGGCGCGCTCGCGACCGTCGACGGCAGCGCACCGGATGCGCTGGAGCAATTGACGAAAAAGGCGGGCGAACCCATCCGCGCGGTGATCGATCTCGTCGGCAATGCCGCCACCACCCAGCTCGGCTTTGATTGCCTGACCAAGGGCGGCAAGCTCGTGATCGTCGGCCTGTTCGGCGGCGGCGCGCCGTGGGCGCTGCCGCTGATTCCTATCAAGGCGATCACCATCCAGGGCAGCTATGTCGGAAACCTGCGCGAGACCCAGGAATTGCTCGATCTCGTCCGCGCCAAGAAGATCCCGCCGATCCCGGTGACGACGCTGCCGCTCGCCAAGGCCAACGACGCGCTGGTCGACTTGCAGAAGGGCCGGCTGGTCGGCCGGGCGGTGCTGGTGCCGTAACGCTCCCGTCATTCCGGGGCGATGCGAAGCATCGAAGCCGGAATCTCGCGCCGCAACCTCTGGATTCCAGGTTCGCTCGCATTGCGAGCGCCCCGGAATGACGTCTCTACAAATAAGGAAACCCCATGTCCGCAAACAGTGCGCTTCATATCGCCGTGCTTCCTGGCGACGGCATCGGGCCTGAAGTGATGGCGCCGGCGCTGGAAGTCTTGCGCAAGGTGGCGGCGAAATCGGATCTGAAATTCCGCTTCACCGAGGCGCCGGCCGGGGCCAACCATTATCGCGAAACCGGCAAGTCGATGCCGGATTCCACCATCAAGCTGTGCGAGGAGGCGGACGCGATCCTGCTCGGCGCCTGCGGGCTGCCGTCGGTGCGCTATCCCGACAATACCGAGATCGCGCCGCAGATCGAATTGCGCTTTCATTTCGATCTCTATGCCGGCGTGCGCCCGGCGCGGCTCATTCCGGGCGTACCCAGCCCGATCCTCGGTGCGGATGCACGCGGCATCGACCTGGTGCTGATCCGCGAGTCCACGGAAGGACTGTTCGCGTCGATGGGCAAGGGCGTGGTCACGCATGATGAGGCACGCGAGACGCTTGTCATCACGCGTAAGACCTCGGAGCGGCTGTTCGAGTTTTCCTTCAAGCTCGCCCAACGGCGGCGCGCGCGGGGGCGTAGCGGGACCTTGACCTGCGTCGACAAGGCCAATGTGTTCAAGGCCTTCGCCTTCTTTCGCGAGATGTTCGATGAGGCAGCTCAACGTCATCCGGAGGTGAAAGCCGAACACCTCTATGTCGATGCTTGCTCGGCCATGCTGGTCAAGCGGCCCTGGGATTTCGATGTCATGGTGACGGAGAACATGTTCGGCGACATCCTCTCCGATCTCACCGCCGGCCTGATCGGCGGCATGGGCATGGCGCCGTCAGCCGACATTGGCGATCGCCATGCGGTGTTCCAGCCGTGTCACGGCACCGCGCCCGACATCATGGGGCAGGGCAAGGCCAATCCGACCGCGATGATTCTCTCCACCGCGATGATGCTGGACTGGCTTGCAGACAAGCATGGCCTTGCGAGCGCAGCCGATGCGGGCGAACGTATCGAGCGCGCGGTCGACAAGGCCTATGCCGATGGCATCAAGCCCATTGAATTTGGCGGCAGCAACGGAACGGCCGATATTGCCGAAGCGGTGCTGGCAGCGCTGTAGCCTGAGCGGCGATCGATAGGGGCTTGGCGCCCGATCTGATCACCAGCCCCAACTATTCCAGCCGCCGCCCCAGCCCCAACCTGGCCGGGGGCCCCAGACTGGCCGGGGGCCCCAGACTGGGCGTGGGCCCCACGCCGGGCCCGGAGCGAAGGCATAGGAGCGGCGCCAGCCCGGACCCCAAGCATAGGTGCGGCGCCAGCCGGGACGCCACACGCGGCGCGGACCCCATGCAACGCGCGGACCGGGACGTCGCCAGCAGCGACCAAACCGATCGCAGACCAAGCGGACCTGCTCGACATTTGCGGCCTGGCCGGTGATCTGCTTGGCCTGAGGAAGGCCGTTTGGCATCGCGGCGGCCGCCGGACCGGCGGTGAGCGCAACGCCGCCGAGCGCGGCCAAGCCAACAACAGCAGCTTTCAGTTTCATGGGCTGTCTCCCTTGTTGGAGACTCCAAGAACCGCTAAAGCATCCTTTGGTTGCAGCGCCGGCGTCGCGAAATCGCTGCTCGCGGCACTCTCGTCCGCTTGCACAAAAAGAAAGGGGGCTTGCGCCCCCTCACGTTCTAGTACCAGTGGTGCCAACGATGCCAGCGGTGCCAGCGCCAGTACGGGCGCGGACCGTAGTAGCCGTAGGCGCCATACCAGTTCGGACGCCAGAAGCAGCGTCCCCAAGGATTGCAGACCCAGCGGGCCTCTTGGATGTTTGCGGCCTGGCCGATGATCTGGCCGGCTTGCGGAATGCCATTCGGCATTGCGAAAGCCGAACCTGCACTGAATGCGACGCCGCCAAGTGCGGCCAAAGCAATGAGAGCAGATTTCACTTTCATGGATGTCTCCTCCTTCGAGACTCCAGAACTCCTGTAAGATCAGTTAGTTGCGGTGCTGTCGGGATGCTGTCCGCGATTTAATCTACCTGAACGTCGGTTCAGCCAAGCGCGGTTCACGCTTGCGAGCGGATCGCGCCTCTACCGTCCCTTGAATTGCGGCTTGCGCTTTTCCATGAAAGCGCGGCGGCCCTCGCGAAAATCCTCGCTGTCCATGCAGGCGATGCCGATGTCCTTGATCGCTGCCATGTCGCGATCGCCGGAGTCCTTCAGCACTTGCGCGATGGTGATCTTCGCGGCCTTGATCGCCAGCGGCGCATTGCCGGAGATAGCGCGCGCGATCTCCATGGTCGCATTCCACAGCTCGCCGTCGGGGAGCACGCGCTCGACCAGGCCGATGCGCAGCGCCTCCGAAGCATCGATCCGCATGCCCGTGTACATCAGAAGCCGCGCCCAGGACGGCCCTACCAGCGACACCAGATGCTTGAGGCCGTCATAGCCATAGGCGATGCCGAGCTTGGCCGCGGGAATGCCGAACTGACCATTTTCTGCGGCGATGCGGATGTCGGCGAGCATCGCCACCAGCATGCCGCCGCCGAGGCAAAACCCGCGGATGCACGCGATCGTCGGCTTCGGATAGTCGGCGAGCAGGGTCCTTTGTGCAGCGCTGCGCCTGGAATATTCCTCCGAGGCTTGCGCGTTGTGCCGTTCCTTCTCGAACTGGCTGATATCGGCGCCGGAGACAAAGGCCTTGTCGCCGGCGCCGGTGAGGATCACGACGCGCACATCCGGATCATCGCGCAATTCGGTCAATGCGAGGCCGAGCCCCTCCCACATCGCAAGCGACATCGCATTGCGCTTCTCGGGATTGTTGAAGGTGATGACGCCGATGCCGCCCGTGATCTCCTGCAGGATCTTGCCGTCGGCGTAGGACTTGGACTTGTTGGGCGTATCCAGCATGAAAGCGGCTTTCGCTAAAGGAAGGACCGGCCTTCAGTGAAGGCCGGTCGAAGCTTAGCTCATCGGCCGCCGGGCCGGGGATGATTTATATGCACCGCTGAGCTGCGGCCCTTCGGCGAGGGATCTTGCATCTACCGCGCCATATGCGCGGTCAGCGAACGACTGAAAGATGCTTTGCGAGGATGGCCGCGTTGAGCACGCGGGCCAGGCATAGCGTCCCGAATCCTGCAGCACCGAGTGCGCCGATGATGGCCGGGCTCGCTCACACTTGTTGCGTGATAACGAATATGCGGCCGCGCGTAACGCTGCGGCGCGCGAGAGCGGCTAGCGCTGAAAAGTTCTATTCGTTGGACAGCTCGAAGCCGTCACGCTCGCTCGCGGCAGGCCACTGAGGGCGCCGCCGGGCGGATATATGGCCTGGCGATGCGATCGTTTGCTGGCTGATCGGGCAGCCTTGGTCAATCGCGATCATGGCGCAAAGGATCATGTTCGCACCCGGACCCATCGGCCGCTCGCTGCGAGGCTTACTCTTCGTTGGCCGCGATCGATTCCATCAAGGACACGAGCTGGCGCTGAACCGTCTGATCCTTGATCTTGCTGTAGGCCCGGAGCAGCCTCAGGCTGAATGCGCTGTCGAGAAACAGCAGGCTCTCGACTTCCCGCGACTTGTTGTCGCCGTCATAGAAGAACGTGACGGGCACATCGAGCGCGGCTGCGATCTGCTGAAGGCGAGCGGCGCCGACGCGATTAACGCCCTTCTCGTACTTCTGCACCTGCTGGAAGCTGACGCCGAGCTTTTCACCCAGCTCCGCTTGCGAGATCTTCTGTTCGACGCGCCGCAACCGGATGCGCTTACCAAGCTCAATGTCGGGTTTGCCGGCACTGCGCTGCTTCATCTTCTTCGCCGCTGATTTGTTCATTCTGGTGTTACCGTCCTTCGGTCGAAAAGCCCCTGGATCAATGGGTCAGGGGTGCACCCATATATACCGCTTTGAGTTCCCGTGAATGTATGAATTTGTTTCCAAATCACGGGTCTTCGCGGGATCGAAGGCTCTACTTGCCCATCCAACAATGTAGCGCAGCATCGGGCTGTGCGTATTTGTGCAATGGTAGCAGGGCCAAGTGTCGGACCAACTCGGCTTGCGCCTCAGTGGTATTATTCTCCTGTACAGGGCGGCGTTGATGGTGGCGTGCCGGTCAGTGTCACCCGCCGGCGTGAGCGTGTGTTTCCGTTGCGATCCGCCTCGTTCCATCAGCAACCCGCTCAATCCTCTCGAACTGCTAAATTGGCAGAATACTGCGCAAATCACAACCTGAACGGGTCTCTGGCGTCACCATTTCATCGCCTATCCGTAGTCTTACGGTCAGTTCTGGGAAGTTATCGCCATGATTTTACGGTGGATTCGTGGACGTGGGGGTGCGTCGTTATTCCGCGTCCGGCGTTAGCACCCTCAGAAAGGCCTTGGTCGAAATGATCAGGCGCGCAGGCTGCGTCGCAGCGAAATGGTATTCGAATCCTCCTGTCGTTCATGTTATCGTTGCGGAGGCTTCGACCACATCTCGCAAGCCCGGGAATGGAAACAAAGACGGTGGCTAATTCAGACGAACAATTGCTTGCGGCTCTCGCGAAGCTCGAGGAATGCCGGGGTATGCTCGCCGCGGGCGGGAAGCGCGATACGGCCAACCTGGTCTCTGTCGCTATTCTCGACCTTCGGATGCGGCTTTACCACATCGGCGACGCCGAGCTGAGGGCGTTGTGCGAAGAGATGGCGGCGAACACGGAAGGGGGATCGCGCGAGGCGGAGCAAGCTCAAGGGTTGCATGGGCGGCCGCTGCTGCGCGTCGTGAAGTAGTTGAAATTCCTGTTCAGCGCGGCGCGCGGGCGCGATGCCGCATTTGTGATCCCGACATCCGGAATGTGAGGTCCCCAGCCGCTGGAGCTCGCCCCGTCGCTTCGGTAGCTACTTCCGAGTAGCCGACAACGGTGTTCGTTGCGCAACTATCTTTATCCGTTACATGAAGCCGAATTGCTCCACCTCAAGGCTTGAACCTTCCCGGCAAGAGCCTTCAGGAATCGGGCAGGAGACATCGACAAGCGCATGATCCAGAATGTCACGATCCCGGCGGCGCTGATCGCGGGCCTGGTCAGCTTCCTTTCGCCCTGCGTGCTGCCGCTGGTGCCGCCCTACCTGGTCTATCTCACCGGCGCCACCATCGAGCATATCGAAAGCGATGAGCCGGTATCGGGCTCACGGCGCGCGGTGATGTTGTCCGCCGCCCTGTTCGTGCTCGGCTTCTCCACCATCTTCATCCTGCTTGGTGCCAGCGCCTCCCTGATCGGCGAACTGATCCGCGCCTGGTCGGCGCAACTTTCGATCCTGGCCGGCATCGTCATCATCCTTATGGGGCTGCATTTCCTGGGGCTGACTCGGATCGGGCTCTTGATGCGGGAAGGCCGTCTGCCTATCCCAAGGCCGGTCGGGCTGTGGGGCGCTTATGTGATGGGGCTCGCCTTTGCCTTCGGCTGGACGCCCTGCATCGGTCCGATCCTCGCGGCGATCCTGTCGATTGCAGCGGCCGAAGCCACGGTGACCAAGGGCGCCGGCTTGCTGGCGGTCTATTCTGCCGGTCTCGGCATTCCCTTCCTGATCGCCGCCCTGATGGTCGAGCAATTCTCGGCGCTGTTTGCGCGCATGAAGAAGCACCTCGTCACCGTAGAGCGCGCGATGGGAGTCCTGATGATCATCACCGGCATCGGCTTTCTGACCGGCGCGGTATCGAGCGTCAGCATCTGGCTTCTGGAAACCTTCCCGATGCTGCAGAACATCGGCTGAAGCTGTGACGTGAGGTAGAGCCACTTTCCGCGGACTCGAACGAACCTCCTTCATTCTACTGCATGTCCGCCAGCGCGCAGGTGATCGTACAGACCACGCCGCGCGGCAGAAAATCCACGGTGGCCTCGCCGCCGAGTTGATCGCGGGCGCTGCGCTCGATCAGCCGCGAGCCGAAGCCGCGCTGCACCGGTGCGGTGACCGGAGGTCCGCCGCTCTCCCTCCAGATCAGCCTGAGCTGGGGATTGTTGTTCTCGCTTAAGATCTCCCATTCGACCGCAACCGTGCCGGTGTCATTGGACAGCGCGCCATATTTGGCGGCATTGGTCGCGATCTCGTGTACGATCATCGACAGCACGACCGCGACCCGCGGCGGCAGCGGCACACGCGGGCCAAGCATCCTGATCCGGTCGGGACTGTTGATCAGATAGGGCTGCAGCACGCGGTCGAGCACGTCCTTGAGCTCCGAGCCCTGCCATTTCTCGCTCGAGAGCAGGTTATGCGCTTCGGCCAGAGCGCCGAGCCTACCCTCGAATTTCTCGCGCTCGGTCTTGGTGGCGCCGCGGAAGGTCTGCACCGCGATCGCCTGCAGGATCGCCAGCGTGTTCTTGACACGGTGGTTGAGCTCCTCGATCAGAAGGTTGTGCAGCATTTCACCACGCGCGATTGTGGTGGCCATCCGCACCGCAAAGGCGAGGCCGACGAGAAGCAGCAGGCCGCCGGTGAGGCTCGTGATCGCAAGGTCGCGCCAGAGCGGGGCGACCAGGGAGCCCTCGGAAACGCCGGCCGCGACCGTCCAACCCGTGAGCGGAGAGCGGGAGTAGGCGGTGATGAGCGGCACGCCCTCCAGCGAGGTGCTCGTCAGCGTGGCTTCGTCCGTCTGGAACATCTGGTCATAGAGCGACGATGTTGCGCGCTTTCCGAAAGTTGCCGCCGGGTTCGGGATCCGCGCGAAGACCTTGCCTTCGCGGTCGAGCATAGTGACGGTCCAGTCGGCGCTCGGGCGCTGCTTCTCGATGATGCTCTGGAATACCTCGAGCGGAGGGCTGAACGAAATGTCGTAAACCACCGTGCCGTCGCGAAACACCGGCACCTCGACGGTCAATACCGTCCGCTTTTTCACCACGCCTTCGAACAGGTTTGAATATTGCGGCTGCCTGCTCGCAAACACCTGATCGACCATCTCGCGGTTGTTGCGCACCGGCAAGCTGGGCGTGTCGAGCTTGCGCGACGAGAACACGAGCTGACCGTTGCGGTCCGCGACCAGGATGACGCCGTCTTTGGCGTATTGGTCGAGAAAGCCCGAGGCCATCGCGCCGAAATTGGCGAAATCGCCGCTTCGCAGCGCGTTGGTCAATGCCAGCACCTGCAATCCGCCCGTCATGCGACGCATCTCGGCGTCGAGCGTGATGCGGATGCTGCGCACCGTTTCCAGCACGCGCTGGGTCGCTTCTCTGCGGTCCTTCTCGTAATCGTGATAGACAATGCCGACCGCAAACAGGATCAGCGGCAGCGTGGTGCCCGCGACCAGAAGCACAAGACGCACTGGCAGTGAGAGCTTTGACACAAGCGCCCCAGATTGGCCGCCCAACCACTGGTAGCATAAGAGAACCGCGCCGACTCGGCCAAACATTTTGCGCAACAGGCGGGCCTGGCTTGTCCGCGCGGTTAGTCGGCGCGACGCAACTGGGCTTGTGGAGTTCCGCCCTAGAGATTGCTCTCGGTAATGGCCGCATAGACCATGGTGCGCAGCTCCCGTCTCAGCGGATAGGCGCTCGAGGGCAACACCTGGGTCATGAAAATTGTAATCAACTCCTCCGCCGGATCGATCCAGAACGAGGTCGTCGCCGCGCCGCCCCAGGAATATTCGCCGCGGCTGCCGGGGATCAGCGTCTTGGCCGGGTCGAGCGTCACCGAAAAACCGAGCCCAAATCCGATGCCGTTATAGGTCGCCTCCGAAAACAGCGAGCGCGACATGCCCGGCAAATCGAGCCCATTCGGCAGATGATTTGATGTCATCAGGGCCAGCGTCTTCGGCCCGATCAGCCTCACCCCGCCGAGCTCACCGCCGTTCAGCAGGGCGCGGCAGAAAATCAGATAGTCGGAAGCCGTGGAGCACAATCCGCCGCCGCCGGAGATCAGGGAAGGAGGCTGCAGGAAAGAGCTGGTGGCCGGATCGTCTTGCAGCGTTAGCCCGCTTCGGCGTTGGCCGGCGTGGAAGGTCATGCCGCCTTGGGGATCGGCCGAATAGCAGGCCGCGAGCCGATGCGCCTTCTCGGCCGGTACGTAGAAATCGGTGTCGTTCATGCCGAGCGGATCGAAAATCCGCTCCTTCAGGAATTGCTCGAAGGGCCGATCGGCGATCTTTTCAATGAGATAGCCCACCACGTCGGTGGAGACGGAATAATTCCAGGCCTCGCCCGGCGAGAACTCCAGCGGAATACTGGCCAGCGCCTCGATCATCGATTGCAGCGTTCCGGCCTTTTCGATCTCGCCGATCTTGGCGGCGCGATAGGCCGCGTCGATGTTGGAGCGCTGCTGAAATCCGTAAGTAAGCCCGGAGGTATGCCGCAAAAGGTCCACGATCAACATCGGTCGCGACGGCGGGCGGGTCAGGAAAGCGGGGGCTGTGCCGGCCACGAACACGCCGAGGTCCTTCCATTCCGGAATGTATTTGACGACTGGCTCGTCCAGCGCGACGCGGCCTTCCTCGAACAGCATCATGAAGGCGACCGAGGTGATCGGCTTGGTCATGGAATAGATGCGGAAGATCGTGTCGTCCTTGACCGGCACCTTGCGCTCGATGTCGGCATAGCCTTGTACGGTCGAGTGCACCAACTTGCCCCGACGATAGACCAGGAGCTGGGTTCCCGGAAAACGGCCGGAGTCGATATAGCGCTGCTTCAGATGCGCCTCGAGGCGGGCGAGGGCGGCGCCGGACATGCCGGCGGATTCGGGCGAGACGAGGGGCGGGGCTAGCATTGGACCTCTTGTCGCGGAAGCTGGATACATGGATTTGATAGCCGAAACCGGCTCTCAGTCCAACCGGCTGCTTACGAAGCTGCGCAACTGGTGTAGGTTGTGCGACGACGTACCTAAAAAAATCCCGGGTAGGAAATCAAAATGGCGCAATTCAACGAAACCGAACTGACCGCCGCCGTCGTGAAGAGCTTCGAGCAGACGCCGAATCCGCGCACGAAATTCCTCCTGCAGGAATTGGTGAAGTCGCTGCATGACTATGTCCGCAGGACCGACCTGACCTTCGCGGAATGGGAATATGCCATCGATTTCCTGACCCGCACTGGACAGAAATGCTCCGACATTCGCCAGGAGTTCATCCTGTTGTCCGACGTGCTGGGCGTGTCCATGCTGGTCGATGCCGTCAATCACCGCGACCGCGACGGCGCGACCGAGACCACGGTGCTCGGGCCGTTCTATGTCGGCGAGCACAAGGTGACGCCGCACGGCACCGACATCTCGGCCAAGCTCGAGGGCGAGCGGATGTTCGTGCAAAGCCGGGTCACGGATCTCGCCGGCAGGCCGCTCGCGAACGTTCCTGTCGACGTCTGGCATGCCGATGGCGATGGCTTTTACGACTCGCAAAAACCCTCCTTCGCCACGGAAGGGGCCTCGTCGCGGGCGCGCTTCATCACCGACGCCGATGGCCGCTTCTTCTTCCGCACCATCCTGCCGTGCAGCTATCCGATCCCGACCGATGGCCCTGTCGGCGAGATGATCATGCAGACCCGCCGCCACCCAATGCGGCCTGCCCATGTCCATTTCCTGGTCAACGCGCCCGGCTACGAGCCGTTGATCACCCACGTCTTCATCGGCGGCGACAAATATCTCGATTCCGACGTGGTGTTCGGCGTGAAGGATGAGCTGGTGGCTCAGGTTGAGACCCGCAGCGACGCCACGATGCCGGATGGCACGAAGGCGACCGGGCCGTGGCACCTGATGACTTACGACTTCCATCTGAAGCCGGGCGAGGGCCTCGCGCCCAAACCGCTGGGGGCAAAGGTCACAGAACCTGCATGACTTGAGCGCTTTAGGGTCGCCGAAGGACCCTTATGAACTCATGCCTCGCAATAGCGCTCCGCACCGCTTCTAGGTGGTGGCTTCGGCCGCGGTCACTGCGTCGCGCTATCCGACCGCCGTTTCACCTCGTCGATTGACGTCGGTCTTTGCAAAGTCCTCGCCCTTGAACAGTAGCGGCTCACCACGAGTCACTGCCAACGCGTAAGAAAAGCAGTCGCCATAATTCAGGGCGGCAGCATGATCGACTTTGCCGTAGCGACGCCGGGCCCCGGGCGCTTTGGGTTCAAGCTCTATGCATCTGCTCATTTCTTGTGCGTCGCACAAGAAATGAGCGAACCGGCATTCAAGGAATAAGCGCGCCGCTAATTTTTGGTGCGAAATCGCGCTTGCAAAAGAATCGGGCAATTCGTCTAAATCTTTGTCCTGACAAGATAATTCTCACTGCGGTCATTTGGCACGAAGCTTGAAATAGAGCTTCTGACGCCACCGACGCCGTCCTTCGCAAAACCCTCATCCGAATTGTGACACCGCCACGACTGGGGCCTCCCCAGGGCGCGCGGTCGTGCACTGCCGCACGATGAAAGGAAGATTTTTATGAGCGATCAGAACCCGACCTGGATATCGGACTGGAATCCCGAAGACGAAACGTTCTGGAACTCGAAGGGCAAGTTCGTCGCCCGCCGCAATCTCATCTGGTCGATCGTTGCCGAGCATATCGGGTTTTCGGTGTGGCTGATCTGGAGCATCGTCGCGACCAAGCTGCCGCAGGCCGGCTTCCATTATTCCACCGACGAGCTGTTTCAATTGGTGGCGCTGCCGGGCCTCATCGGCTCCTTGATGCGCTTTCCCTATACCTTTGCGGTCACCACGTTCGGCGGCCGCAACTGGACGATCTTCAGCGCGTCCGTTCTCTTCATTCCGACGCTCGCGCTCGCTTACTTCGTGAGCCATCCGGAAACGCCGTTCTGGCTGATGCTGGTGGTCGCCTCCACCGCCGGGCTCGGCGGCGGCAATTTCGCCTCCAGCATGACCAATATCTCCTTCTTCTATCCGGACAGGATGAAGGGCTGGGCGCTCGGCTTGAATGCTGCCGGCGGCAATATCGGCGTCTCCAGCGTGCAGCTCTTGACGCCCATCCTGATGGGGCTCGGCATCATCAATCTCTATCAGGCCACACCGGTCGGCGGCGTGTACCTGCAGAATGCCGGCCTGATGTGGGTGCTGCCGATCGCGATCGCGGTGTTCGGCGCCATCTTCTTCATGAACAATCTGACCACGGCGAAGGCCTCGATCAAGAACCAGCTTGCGATCGTCAAGCGCAAGCACACCTGGATCATGTCCTTCATCTATGTCGGCACGTTCGGCTCCTTCATCGGCTACTCCGCCGCATTTCCGCTGCTGCTCAAGACGCAATTCCCGGCTGTTACCATCGGCATCGCGTTTCTTGGGCCACTGGTGGGTTCACTGGCGCGGCCGCTCGGCGGCTTGCTCGCCGACAAGGTCGGCGGCGCGATCATCACCTTCTGGAATTTCATTGCGATGGCGGCGGCGACGATCGGCGTCCTCTACTTCGTCGGCAACAAGGAGTTTGCGGGCTTTCTCGTGATGTTCCTCATCCTGTTCGTGACGACAGGCATCGGCAACGGCTCGACCTACCGCATGATCCCCTCGATCTTCCGCGAGCAGAACCTGCAGAAGGTGAAGGGACAGGGCGATGCGGCGCGCGCGGTTGCGCTGAAGACAGCAGGCATCGAAAGCGGCGCCGCGCTCGGCTTCATCGGCGCGATCGGCGCCTGCGGCGGCTATCTGATCCCGAGCGGCTTCGGCAAGTCGATCGCGCTG
Organism: Bradyrhizobium sp. ARR65; assembly: GCF_000472385.1. Taxonomy (GTDB): domain Bacteria; phylum Pseudomonadota; class Alphaproteobacteria; order Rhizobiales; family Xanthobacteraceae; genus Bradyrhizobium. Next base: position 20,069 of record NZ_AWZU01000037.1, on the reverse strand, counting down.
ACCGGCGGCCCGCAGCTCGCGCTCGTCATCTATCTCGCCTTCTACGCGGCCTGCCTCGCGCTGACCTGGTGGTACTACCTGCGCCGCTCGCCTGCGGCCGCCGGCGCAACCAGCCTTGCCGAGGCGCGCGTGTAAAGCGCGTCATCTTCCGATCGCGGCCCTCGCCCGGCTGGTCGGGCGAGGGAGACCAGCCAAGCAGGAGAACAAGATGACACCGGAGCAGGTCACACTGGTGCAGCAGAGCTTTTCCAAGGTGGCTCCGATCGCCGATCAGGCCGCGGTGGTCTTTTATGAACGGCTCTTCGAGGTCGCGCCGCAGGTGAGGGCGATGTTTCCCGACGACATGACGGAGCAGCGCAAGAAGCTGATGGCGACATTGGCCGTGGTCGTGAACGGCCTGTCAAACCTGGAAACGGTCCTCCCGGCGGCCGGTGCCTTGGCCAAGCGCCATGTCGCCTATGGTGCCAAGCCCGAGCATTATCCGGTGGTCGGCTCCGCGCTGCTGTGGACGCTGGAGAAGGGGCTCGGCGAAGCCTGGACGAGCGATATCGCCGAGGCCTGGAGCGCGGCCTATGGCACGCTCTCCGACTTCATGATCGAACAGGCCTATGGCCGGCGCGAAGCTGCCGAATAGGAGCCTCTCGTGAGCGAACCGCTGGTCATCGTCGGCAACGGAATGGCGGCCGCGCGTCTGGTCGACGAGCTCGTCAAATCCGCGCTTGGCCGCTACGCCATCGCCGTCATCGGCGAGGAGCCGCGGCTTGCCTATAACCGCGTGCTGCTGTCGTCGGTGCTCGCCGGCGAGACCGCCTCCCACGACATCGAGCTCAAGCCGGCGTCCTGGTGGCGCGAGCGCGGTGTCACCTTGAAATATGGCTCGCGCGTCACCGAGATCGATATCGGGCGGCGCGAGCTCAAGATCGAGAACGACGAGAGCGTCGAGTTCTCGAAACTGGTGCTGGCGACCGGCTCGACCGCCATCCGCCTCAACGTGCCCGGCGCCGATTTGCCCGGCGTCAACACCTTCCGCGACAGCCGCGATGTCGATCTCCTGCTGACGCTCGCCGCGAACAAGAAGCGCGTGGTTGTGATCGGGGGCGGCCTGCTGGGGCTGGAAGCGGCCTATGGTCTCGTCAAGGCGGGCGCGCCGGTGACGCTGGTGCATCTGATGGACCGCCTGATGGAGCGCCAGCTCGATGCGCCGGCAGCTCACCTCTTGAAATCGCTGGTCGAGCGCAAGGGCATCGACATTCTACTCAACGCCAACACTGCGCGGATTCTCGGAGAAGCCTGCGTCGAAGGCGTCGAACTGGCCGATGGCCGCCAGATCGAGGCGGATGCGGTGATTTTCGCCGCCGGCATCAGGCCGAATGTGACGCTTGCGAAGGAGGCGGGCATCTCGGTCAATCGCGGTATCGTGGTCGATGATTGTCTGCAGACCAGCGCGGACGGAATTTTCGCGCTCGGCGAATGCGCCGAGCATCGCGGCATCTGCTACGGCCTGGTCGAGCCGGCCTACGAGCAGGCGCGCATGCTGGCGCGGCATCTTGCCGGCCGCAAGGCGGCCTATGAGGGCAGCGTGGTCGCGACGAACCTGAAAGTATCAGGGGTCAGCGTGTTCTCCGCGGGCGATTTTCTGGGGGCCGAGGGCAGCGAAAGCATTGTCCTGAGCGACGCAAGCCGCGGCACCTACAAGAAGCTCGTCATCGCGGGTGGCAGGCTGACCGGCGCGGTGCTGATCGGCGATGTCACCGATGCGCTCTGGTATCTCGAACTGATCCGCTCGCGCGAGCCGATCGCGCAGATCCGCAAAGCCATGATGTTCGGCCGCGCGCTGGCGCTGGCCGCCAAAGCCGCATGAAGTCCTGACCGCGATGACATCGACCGATCCAGCGTTATCCGCCACGCGCACCACCTGTCCCTATTGCGGCGTCGGCTGCGGCGTCCTGGCGACGCCCGACGGCAAGGGCGGCGCGACCATCGCCGGTGATGGCGAGCATCCCGCGAATTTCGGCCGGCTCTGCTCCAAAGGCTCGGCGCTCGGCGAGACGATCGGGCTGGACAGCCGCTTGCTCCATCCGATGATCCGCTGCAAGGGCTCGCTCGAGCGCGTCGCCTGGCCCGATGCGCTCGATCACGTCGCCCATCGGCTCAAGCACATCATCGCCCGCGATGGCGCCGATTCTGTCGCCTTCTATCTCTCAGGCCAGCTCCTGACGGAGGACTATTACGTCGCCAACAAGCTGATGAAGGGATTCATCGGCTCGGCCAATGTCGACACCAATTCGCGTCTCTGCATGGCATCGTCCGTAGCCGGCCACCGCCGTGCCTTCGGCGCCGACACCGTGCCCGGCTGCTACGAGGACCTCGACGAAGCTGATCTTTTGGTGCTGGTCGGCTCCAACGCCGCCTGGTGCCATCCGATCCTCTATCAGCGCATGCTCGCGAACAAGCAGAAGCGCGGCGCGCGCGTGGTGGTGATCGATCCGCGCCGCACCGACAGCGCAAGCGAGGCCGACCTGTTCTTAGGGTTGAGGCCCGGCACCGACGCCGCGCTGTTTTGCGGGCTGCTCGTGCATCTTGCCGACAACGGCGCGCTCGACAAGAGCTACATCGAATCTCACACAGTGGGCCTTGACGAGACCTTGGTGCGTGCGCGCGCCATCGCCGGCAGCCTCGCCGCGACCGCGCTCGCGACGGGCTTGCCGGAAGGTGATGTCGCGGCATTTTTCCAGATGTTCGCGAGGACCGAGCGCGTGGTCACGCTCTATTCGCAAGGAGTGAACCAGTCGGCACAGGGCACGGACAAGGTCAACGCCATCCTCAACTGCCATCTCGCGACGGGGCGGATCGGCAAGGTCGGCGCCTCGCCGTTCTCGCTGACCGGCCAGCCCAATGCGATGGGCGGGCGCGAGGTCGGCGGTCTCGCCAATCAGCTCGCCGCCCATATGGGTTTCACGCCGCCGGACATCGACCGCGTGCGGCGGTTCTGGAAGGCGCCGCGCATCGCCACTCATGAGGGACTGAAGGCGGTGCAGATGTTCGAGGCGATCGCGCGCGGCGAGATCAAGGCGCTGTGGGTGATGGGCACCAACCCCGCCGTCTCGCTGCCCGACGCCGATGTCGTGCGCGAAGCCTTAAAGAAGCTCGAGCTCTTCATCGTCTCGGAAAATGTTCGAGAGAATGACACTGTCACTGCCGGGGTGCAGGTACTGCTGCCGGCGCTCGCCTGGGGCGAGAAATCTGGCACGGTCACCAATTCCGAGCGGCGCATCTCGCGCCAGCGCGCCTTCCTGCCCGCGCCCGGCGAGGCGAGGCCTGACTGGTGGATCATGTGTGAAGTCGCCAAGCGCCTCGGTTTCGGCTCGGCTTTCGACTTCAAATCCGCCGCCGAGATTTTCCGCGAGCATGCGGCGCTCTCCGCCTTCGAGAACAACGGCAGCCGCGATTTCGATATCGGCGGCCTGAAGGAGCTGTCGGACGAGGCGTTCGATGCGATGTCGCCCATGCAGTGGCCGCTGCGTCGGGGCGAGCTCGAGCCGCAGCGCCGGTTTTTTGCCGACGGCAGGTTTTATGCGACCGACCACAAGGCGCGATTCGTCGCGCCGGAGGTGCCGGCGCTGCGCACCGAAACCAATGCCGGGCGGCCATTGCGGCTCAACACCGGGCGCATTCGCGACCAGTGGCACACCATGACCCGCAGCGGGCTGAGCCCGCGCTTGGGTTCGCATCTAGCGGAGCCGTTTGTCGAGATTCATCCTGATGACGCCAGCAGGTTCGGCATCATCGATGACAGTTTTGCGCGTGTTACCACCGACTATGGCCAGTGCATTCTGAAAGTTGTCGTCAGCGAGCGGCAGCAGCGCGGCATGCTGTTTGCGCCGATCCATTGGAGCGCGGCGACGAGCTCGGGGGCGCGGGTCGGCGCGCTGGTCGCGCCCTTCACCGATCCTTATTCGGGTCAGCCGGAATCGAAATCGACACCTGTTTCGATTGCGCCCTACGAATATGTCTTTCGCGGCTTTGTGCTGTCGTGCAACGAGATCACGCTGCCGGACAATGTCTGGTGGGCGCGCGTCGCGGTGACCGGCGGCTATGGCTATCTGTTCGCCGACAATGGCGATCTGGCCCGCTGGCCGGCCTGGCTGCGCAACATCGCCGGCGATGACCTTGCCGAGTACAGGGACTTCGGAGGCGGCGTCTACCGCGCGGCATGCTTTGCCGGCGAGCGGATCGATACCTGCCTGTTCGCCGGTCCTGCACATGACGCCGGCGATTGGGATGTGGTCAAGACCATGTTCGCGCAAGCTGCGCTCGATGATGCGGCGCGCGCCATGCTGCTCTCGGGCCATTCCAGCGAGGGGCTTGCCAGCACGGGCCCGATCGTCTGTGCGTGCTTCGGCGTTGGCCGCGCCACCATCTGCGATGCGATCGCAGGCGGTGCGGCCACTGCGGCAGAGATCGGCGCAAAGCTGAAAGCCGGCACCAATTGCGGCTCCTGCGTGCCCGAATTGAAACGCCTGATTGCGCAGGCGGGGGCGGTTTCGGAAAAGGCCCGTGTCGCGGGCGCGGCTGGCTGATTTGCCTCCGTCATTCCGAGGCAGTCCCGAAGCGACTGAACCCGGAATGTCGCGCCCCAACCTCCAGATTCCGGGATCGCCTCTTCGAGCCGCCCCGGAATGATGGGATGCGCAGAGCTCGCTAATCGACGCGCTGAGCGAACTCCTCTATGGTACGCCTGCTTGAAATGCAGGTACTCGACAAAAATGCTCTATCTGGAAACGCCGCCGCGGCTGATCGAGACACGCGTGTTCTCGGCGATGCCGCAGGAATTTCGCCGCAAAGAAGGGACCGAATGGGCCGATGCCAATCGTCCCGGCCTTGCGACGGACTGCTTCATCGAAGGCCCGTCCTTCGATGCGGCAGGCAACCTTTACATCGTCGACATTCCCTTCGGCCGTGTTTTCAGAATCTCGCCCGGCGGCGCATGGACGCTGGTGGTCGAGTATGACGGCTGGCCGAACGGGCTGAAGATCGACGCGGGCGGCCGCATTCTCGTTGCCGACTACCGGCACGGGCTGATGCAGCTCGATGCGAAAGCCGGGCGCATGCTGCCGTTGTTGCGCTCGCGTAATTCGGAATCATTTCGCGGCTGCAATGATCTGCACATCGCTTCCAATGGCGACATCTATTTCACCGATCAGGGCCAGACCGGCTTGCACGATCCGAGCGGGCGGGTCTATCGCCTCGCAGCCAGCGGCCGGCTCGATTGCCTGCTCAACACCGGCATCAGCCCGAACGGGCTGGTGCTAGACGCAAGCGAAACGGTGCTGTTCGTGGCGATGACGCGGGACAACGCGGTGTGGCGGCTGCCCTCATGAAGGATGGCAGCGTCTCCAAGGTCGGCCGCTTCTGCTCGCTGTTCGGCACCAGTGGCCCCGACGGCATGACCATGGACAGGGCGGGCCGCCTGTTCGTCGCGCATGCCTCGCTCGGCCATGTCTTCGTGTTCGCAGCGAATGGCGAGCTGGTCGCGCGCATCAAATCCTGCGCCGGCCATAGCTGCACCAACGTCGCGATCGGCGGGCCGAACCGTGACCGTCTCTTCATCACGGAATCCGCGAGCGGTACGGTGCTGGTCGCGGACCTCAATGAACTGAATTGAGAGAGGCGCGTTACCGCATGGCTTGTGCTGAAACTGGTCGACCGCAGGTTCAGTCCACCTCTCCCCGACGGGGAGAGGTCGGCGCGCAGCGCCGGGTGAGGGACCGCATCTGCACGATAGACTTTACCCCTCACCCGGATCGTATCATGCGGATGCGATCCGATCTCTCCCGATGGGAGAGGTGAACGGAGCTCGACGTCACCATGAGATCGCATCCCTTCGGCAGCACTGGCGCAAGCGCGTCCGTAATCGGACAAGGCACCTGGTACATCGATAGCGGCGACCGCAAGGCGGCGGTGGCCGCGCTTCGCCGCGGCGTCGAGCTTGGCATGACCCATATCGACACCGCCGAAATGTATGGCGATGCGGAACTGGTGATTGCGGAAGCCATTGCCGGCCAGCGTGACGGATTGTTTCTGGTCTCGAAAGTGCTGCCAAGCAACGCCTCGCGCAAGGGCACCATCACCGCCTGCGAGCGCTCACTCAAGCGCCTGAGAACAGATTATCTCGATTGCTATCTCCTGCACTGGCGCGGCTCTTACCCGCTTGCCGAGACGGTCGCGGCGTTCGAGGAACTCGTGCGTGCCGGAAAGATCCGAAGCTGGGGCGTCAGCAATTTCGATGAAGGCGATCTCGACGAGATGCTTGACGTCGCGGGTGAGGGGAAGATCGCCTGCAACCAGGTGCTCTATCATTTGAAAGAACGTGCGATCGAGCATGCAGTGGTGCCCTGGTGCGAAAAGCATCAGGTGGCGGTCGTCGCCTATTCCCCGTTCGGCCACGATGACTTTCCGACGCCAGGGAGCAAGGGCGGCGAGGTGCTGCGACAGATTGCGCAGGCGCACGGTGCAACGCCGCGCCAGGTCGCGCTCGCGTTCCTCACCCGTAAACCTACGGTGTTTGCGATTCCGAAGGCCTCGAGCGCGGAACATGCGGCGGAAAATGCCGCTGCCGTCGATCTCGCCTTGAGCGAAAGCGAGATTGCGGCGCTGGATCGGGCCTTTCCGCGCGGCCCGAAACCGCGCAGCCTGCCGATGTTGTGAGGGGCTCGGTCATTCCCCGCGAATGCGGGGAATCCAGTATGCCGCCGCTTCTCCTTCACGAGCCTCTGGAATACTGGACGGCCTGGCATCTTGATGTGAACACGCGCTTCTGCCGGGCGATGACGAAACGAAGCATCCGGTAGCGGCGCAACACACGTTTCTTAACGAAACCTTTCAACGGCTGGCGCATATCGGCGTCCTGTTTTCGGGTGTTGCCGACGCGCGCCGATTGGCGTTTCTTGGGCCTTCTCGATTCGTTTGTTTCCTCGCCGAGTTTCGCCGTGACGCCGCCGCCCGCCGCTGCCGCAAGGCGCGACAGTGCATCCATTGCCTTGCCGGAAAAGACCTTGCCGAAACGGGGAACCGCCGCGCGGGCTCGCGCGCCGGCGCGTACGGATCATCCCTTCAAGGGCATCGCGCTGATCCTGCTGTCGACGATTTTTCTCGGCACCTCCGATGTCACGTCAAAATATCTGTCGGCCACTTTGCCCTCGGTCGAGATCACCTGGATCCGCTTTGTCATCTTCGTGCTGATCATGGCACCGTCGATGCTGCCGGGTACCCCGCTTTATGCGCTCAAGACCGAGCGGCTTGACCTGCAATTGCTGCGAGGCGCAGCTCTGCTCGGCTCGTCGTTGCTCTTCATCTCGGGCCTGCGCTACCTGCCGATAGCGGTCGCCTCCGCCACCAGCTTCGTGTCGCCGCTCTTTGTCACGGCGCTGTCGATCATTTTCCTGTCCGAGCGTGTCGGGCTGCGCCGCTGGCTCGCGACCGCATTCGGCCTGATCGGCGTGCTGATCGTTCTGCGGCCGGGAACAAGCGCCTTCAACCTGGCGGCGTTTTTTCCGATCGTCTCCGCGCTGTGCTGGGCGCTCACGCTGGTCATGACGCGCATGATGAGCGGCCGCGAGCACGCCATCACTACCATGACCTATTCGGCGCTTTCGGGCCTCGTCATCCTCACCGCGCTGGTTCCCTTCGTCTGGGTTACGCCGAGCTGGCACGACATTCTGTTCGGCATCATCGTTGGCGTCGCCTCGACAGCCGGCCAATGGATTGTCGTGCTGGCCTTTCGCTATGCCAATGCATCAGTGCTGGCGCCGTTTTCCTACACCCAGTTGGTGTGGGTGAGCTTTCTCGGCTTCCTCGTCTTCGGCGAGGTGCCCGATGTCTGGACCGTCACCGGCGCGGCCTGCATCGTCGCCAGCGGCCTTTACACCGCCCATCGCGAGCGCGTGCGGCGCTCGCAGGTCCTGGTGACCGCGGTCGAGCCGGCGCCGAACGCGTAAACCAGAGCGATGTCCCACGCGATGGGTTTCGCGGAGCCCGTCATCGGCGCGCGTTCGCGACCGGTTGGTTCAACCCATCCTTCCCGCTATAACAAGAGCATTGGAGGAAATCGGTCCATGATAACACTCACACAAAAAGACGTCCTGCCTGAGGACGGCACCCGCGGTACACTCGTCGGGCGCATTTGGTTGCCGCGGGTCGGCGGTCCAGCCGTGGTGGCGGTTCGCGACGAGGGCGTGTTCGACGTCACTGCGCGATTTCCGACCGTGAGCGCGCTGTGCGATGAAGAAGATCCGGCGCAGGCGCTGCGCGGCGTTAAGGGCGAGCGCATCGGGCAGTTCCATGAGCTGCTGGCCAATACGCCGCCCGACCGCCGCGACCGGCAAAAACCCTGGCTGCTCGCGCCGGTCGATCTGCAGGTCTTGAAGGCCGCCGGCGTGACCTTTGCCATCTCGATGCTGGAACGGGTTATCGAGGAGCGGGCGCGCGGCAACCCAGCCTCCGCCGAGGCTATCCGCAAGGAAGTCGTGCGGCTGGTCGGCGACGATCTTTCAAAGCTCAAGCCGGGATCTGCGGAAGCGATGCGGCTGAAGGAAGCGCTGATCGAGCACAACGCCTGGAGCCAGTATCTGGAGGTCGGCATCGGTCCCGATGCGGAGGTCTTCACCAAGGCCCCCGTGCTATCCTCCGTCGGCACCGGCATGGATGCCGGACTGCATCCCAAATCGACTTGGAACAATCCGGAGCCGGAGGTCGTGCTCGCGGTCTCGAGCCGCGGCCAGATCGTCGGCGCGACGCTCGGCAATGACGTCAATTTGCGCGACTTCGAGGGCCGCTCTGCGCTGCTCCTGTCCAAGGCCAAGGACAACAACGCCTCCTGCGCCGTCGGCCCTCTCTTGCGTCTGTTCGATGCGACGTTCTCGCTCGACGACGTGCGCAGGATGGACGTGGGGCTGACCGTGACCGGGCAGGACGGCTTTGTGCTCGACGGTCATTCCTCAATAGCCAAGATCAGCCGCGATCCCATCGACCTCGTGACCCAGACCGTGGGGCCGGTGCATCAATATCCCGACGGCTTTGCGCTATTCCTCGGCACGATGTTCGCGCCTGTGAAGGACCGCGATGCACCGGGGCAGGGCTTTACCCACAAGCGCGACGACATCGTTACCATCGCCGCGCCGCAGCTCGGCAAGCTCGTCAACCGCATGCGCCCCAGCGACGAATGCGAGCCGTGGACGTTTGGCGTCGGGGCGTTGATGAAGAATTTGGCGGAGCGAAAGCTTCTTTGACAGCCGGCTCAGGCAGAGTTCTGCGGGGCTGCGAACGGCGGGTCGAGCCCGCGCATGACGGGTCTTTATCTGGAGGGCACCCGGCGTCCCGACCAAACAGAGTGATTTTGCCCGTCGCGTTAATCTGCCGCAGGCCGTCGGCTTGCACCGTCGGGCAAATCACCGCCATCGTCTCGCGCATCGTGTCCCGGCAAGAGGGGCGTTACGGCCGATCGTCACGAAACGTGGGGCAGGGTGCGGTGGACGTGNTGGTGTTGATGGACGAGCAGCACTTNTNGCGGACGGCGAAGTCGTGTGGTCCTGGCGCGCCCATGCAGGCGCCAAGTTGGCGACGATGCTTAATGCTCGCGCCGGCGACGGTGGCAACAAGCTGGTTCACCGGGGAGAGTACGAAGTAAGCCGTAAACCATCGCGCAGGGAAGGCCGGTGTGATTCCGCCTTACCTGTGGTCAACGCGCTTCGCGCAAATTCTTTTGCGCGGAGGCCCCGGGTGCAAGCGGCCACCCGGCCTTTCCTGCGCCCTCTGTACTCCCGGAGGGTCAAAGAGATGCAAAGCTCGGGTGCGAACAGCGCCGCGAGAATGCGAGACATGTCTTGCACCGTCATTCCGGGGCGATGCGCAGCATCGAACTATGGTGCGCAATTGCGCACCCTGAGAATCTCGAGATTCCGGGTTCGCCTCCTCGAGGCGCCCCGGATGACGGCGGAGCTGGCTAAAATCGAACTGGGGACGACGGTGAGCATCACACCGGCAGCGCGATGGAATACTTCACCTGGCTCAATGCAAAGCTCGACTCGATCGAGGCGATGCCGTCGAGACGCGTCAGCTTGTTCTTCAGGAACGCTTCGTAGGAGGACAGGTCGGCGGCGACCACGCGCAACAGATAGTCGCGGTTGCCGGTCATCAGGTAACATTCGAGGATCTCATCCCATTTCGAGATCGCGCGTTCGAAGCGCAAGAGATCCTCCTCCTTCTGGCGCGCAAGCTTGATGGAGATGAAGACAGAGACATGGAGGCCGACCGATTTCTGGTCGACGGTTGCGATGTAGCGGGTGATCACGCCGCGCTCTTCCAAGAGCTTCACTCGACGGTGACAGGGCGAGACGGAAAGCCCGACCTTGTCGGCCAGCTCCTGCATGGTCATGCGGCCGTCGGTTTGCAGAAGCGAGAGGATTTTTCGGTCGATGGCGTCGAGGGCAGGCATTGGGATAAACTCGATCAAATGTGGGCCTGGTTGGGAAGTTATACTAATTAGACCGGCCCATGCGCGAAAAATTGAGAATTTTCCTGCCCGTCCCAGGACTAACATGGCGCTATCACTCGAGTCCCGGAGGCGACGCCATGGCCATCGAACCCGCACGTCTGGAAACATTGTCGGCGCTGGCCCGCAAGGTGCTGTGGCTGTCGTCCTGGACCATTCATCACGCCAATCACATCCGCCCCAACAAGGATGGCTTAAAGGTCGGCGGGCATCAGGCCTCGTCCGCCTCGCTCGCCACCATCATGTCGGCGCTCTATTTCTCGGTGCTGCGACCTGAGGACCGTGTCGCAGTGAAGCCGCATGCGAGTCCGATCTTTCACGCCATTCAATATCTGTTCGGACGCCAGACCCGCGACAAGCTGGAGAATTTTCGCGGCTTCAAGGGCGCGCAGTCCTATCCGTCGCGCACCAAGGACACCGACGATGTCGATTTCTCCACCGGCTCGGTGGGGCTCGGCGTCGCGCAGACGCTGTTCGCTTCGCTGGTGCAGGATTACGTCAAGGCGCATGGCTGGATGAAGGATCGCCGCGAAGGGCGCATGATCGCGCTGGTCGGTGATGCCGAGATGGACGAAGGCAACATCTTCGAGGCGCTGCTCGAGGGGTGGAAGCACGGCCTGCGCAACACCTGGTGGGTGGTCGACTACAACCGCCAGAGCTTAGACGCCGTGGTGCGCGAGGGCTTGTGGGAAAAGTTCGAGACCATGTTCCGCAATTTCGGTTGGGACGTGGTGATCGTCAAATACGGCAACCTTATGCGGAGGGCCTTTGCCGAGCCCGGCGGCGAGGCGCTCAAGCGCTGGATCGACAATTGCCCGAACGCGCTCTATTCCGCGCTCTGCTTCCAGGGCGGCGCCGCCTTCCGCAAGCATCTTCAAGATGAGATCGGTGATCAGGGCGTCGTGTCAGCGCTGATCGATCGCCGCAGCGATGATGAGCTGCTCGCGCTGATGTCCAATCTCGGCGGCCACGACATGGCGAGCATGATCGAGGCATTCGAGGCGATCGATCACGATCGCCCGGTCTGCTTCATCGCCTACACCATCAAGGGCATCGGCCTGCCGTTCCAGGGCCACAAGGATAATCACGCAGGCCTGATGACGGTAGCGCAGATGGAGAAATGGCGCAGCAGCCAGAACATCCGGCCCGGCCATGAGTGGGACAGGTTCGAGGGCCTGGCGCAGGATCCGTCCGTGCTGGAGGCATTCCTGCAAGATGTGCCGTTCAACCGCGACAGCCAGCGTCGCCTCAGCGCGCCCGCGATCGAGGTGCCGCGCGAGCTTGCGTTCAAGCCTGCCGCGCAGATGTCGACCCAACAGGGCTTCGGCCTCGTGCTCAACGAGATCGCGCGCGATGACAGTGCGCTCGCCGCGCGCATCGTCACGGCCTCACCCGACGTGACCGTGTCGACCAATCTCGGTGCCTGGGTCAACCGTCGTGGCCTGTTCGCGCGCGCGGAGAAGGCCGACACCTTCCGCAGCGAAAAGATTCCGTCGACCTATAATTGGGACGCCTCGCCAAAGGGTCAGCACATCGAGCTCGGCATTGCCGAGATGAACCTGTTCATCCTGTTGTCGGCGCTTGGGCTGTCGCACCAGATCAATGGCGAGCGGCTGCTGCCGGTCGGCACGCTCTATGATCCGTTTATCGAGCGCGGCCTCGATGCGCTGAACTATGCCTGTTACCAGGATGCGCGCTTCCTGCTGGCGGCGACGCCGTCGGGCATCACGCTCGCGCCGGAAGGCGGTGCGCATCAGTCGATCGCAACGCCCTTGATCGGCATGGCGCAGGACGGGCTTGCCTCGTTCGAGCCGGCCTTTGTCGATGAGCTCGCCGCGATCATGGCCTGGGGGTTCAAATATATGCAGCGCGAAGGCGGCGAGGGCGGCTCGGTCTACTTGCGGCTGTCGACGCGCACGATCGAACAGCCGCAGCGGCTCTTGGCTCCCGAACTGCGGGAGGCCATCACCGAGGGCGCTTATTGGTTGCGCAAGCCCGGTCCCAACGCCGAGGTCGTGGTCGCCTATACCGGCGCGGTCGCGCCTGAGGCGATCGAGGCGACCGGCTTCATCGGCGAGAGCCGCCGCGACGTCGGGCTGCTCGCGATCACCTCGGTCGACCGTCTGCATTCGGGGTGGGCCGCCGCGCGGAATTTGCGACGTGACCGCCGCGGCGTGCAGCATTTGAGCCATATCGAAAAGCTGCTCGCGCCGCTGCCGCGCGATTGCGGCATCGTCACCGTGATCGACGGCCATCCGGCCGCGCTCGGCTGGCTCGGCAGCGTCCGCGGCCACCGTGTCGAGGCGCTCGGCGTGGAGCATTTCGGCCAGACCGGCTCGATCGATGAGCTTTACCGGGCCTACGGCATCGATGCCAACGCTATCATCGATGCGGCGGAAAGCCTCACCGCCGGCGCGCCCGTGATGCACCGCAAAATGGCGGTGTGATGGGAGTGGAAAGAACATCAATGTCGCCGCCGCGAACGCCGGGGGCCATAACCGCAGGGAGAAGTTGTTGGAATGCGGCATCGGCCGCGAATGATACCGAATGATATGGAGAAATTTCGCGGTATGGGTCCCGGCTCGCGCTTCGCTCACTTGTCCGGGACGACGGTGATCTTGCCACCATCATGCTCCCGCTCTTATATCCAGCACCTGCCGCATCGCAGGCGTCCGCATATGGCGGGTTCAACTGGTCTGGCTTTCGTGCAAGGATAGTTGCCGAACGCTTTAGCTTCCCATCCGTTCGCACTGAAATCACGAGGTTTTCGATGGTCAACCGTCTGCAATTCTATATCGATGGCGCCTGGGTCGATCCGGTCGTCAAGAAGTCCACGCCCGTCGTCAGCCCGGCCACCGAAGAGGCGATGTATGAGGTTGCGCTGGGCTCGAAGGCCGATGTCGACAAGGCGGTGGCCGCGGCAAAACGCGCGTTCGAGACCTATTCGCAGACAAGCAAGGAAGAGCGCGTCGCGCTGCTCTCCAAGATCATCGAAATCTACAAGGGGCGCGCGAAAGAGATCGGCGCCGCCATTTCGGACGAGATGGGCGCCCCATTGCCGATGGCGGAGCGGCTGCAGGCCGGCGCTGGGCTCGGCCATTTCGTCTCCACTCTCGAGGTACTGAAGAACTATCACTTCGAGGAGCCGGTCGGCACCGCCGTGGTGCTGCGCGAGCCGGTCGGCGTGGTCGGCATGATCACGCCCTGGAACTGGCCGATGAACCAGATCGCCTGCAAGGTCGCCCCTGCGCTCGCCGCGGGCTGCACCATGATCTTAAAGCCCTCCGAGTTCACGCCGACCTGCGCGTTGATCTTCGCCGAGATCCTGCATGAAGCCGGCGTGCCGAAGGGCGTCTTCAACCTGGTCAACGGCCTCGGCCCCGAGGTCGGCGCCGCCATGAGCGAACACCCTGACATCGATATGATTTCGTTCACCGGCTCGACCCGCGCCGGCATCGATGTGGCCAAGCGCGCCGCGCCGACCGTGAAGCGCGTCAGCCAGGAGCTCGGCGGGAAGTCGCCGAACATCATCCTGGAGGATGCCGACTTCACCAAGGCGGTGACCGGCGGCGTCGCGCACATGTTCAACAATTCCGGGCAGTCCTGCAACGCGCCGTCGCGCATGATCGTGCCGCTGTCGAAGATGAAGGAAGTGGCCGCGATCGCCAAGGCGGTGGCGGACAAGACCAAGGCCGGCGATCCCCGCGGCGAAGGCACCACCATCGGTCCGGTGGTGAACCGCACGCAGTGGGACAAGATCCAGGCCTTGATCAAGAAGGGCATCGACGAGGGCGCAACCCTGGTCGCGGGCGGTCCGGGTCTGCCGGAGGGCGTGAACAAGGGCTTCTATGTGCGGCCGACCATCTTCGCCGACGTCACCAACGAGATGACGATTGCGCGTGAGGAGATCTTTGGGCCGGTGCTCACGATCATCGGCGCCAAGGACGAAGCCGACGCGGTGCGCATCGCCAACGACACGCCGTACGGCCTTGCCGGCTACGTCTCGGCCGGCACGGTCGAGCATGCTCGCAAGGTCGCTCGGCAGATCCGCGCCGGCAACGTCAACCTGCAGGGCTCACCCAACGACCGCACCGCGCCCTTCGGCGGCTACAAGCAGTCCGGCAACGGCCGCGAATGGGGCAAGTACGGCCTCGAGGAATATCTCGAGGTGAAGGCGGTTGCGGGTTACAACGCGGTGTAAGCGGAGTGAAGTCATTCCGGGTTCGCTCGCTAACGCGAGCGCCCCGGAAAGACGAAATCATCCCCCAAGCGCGCCTTGCGTGTTCACATAGAGCGCGTAGATCGATTGGCTCGCGGCCATGAACAGGCGGTTGCGCTTCAAGCCGCCGAAACAGACATTGGCGCAGCGTTCGGGGAGTGCGATGCGGCCGATCGGCGCGCCGTCGGGCGCGAACACCATGACGCCGTCGAGCTCCGCCGTGCCCATGCCCCAGCCGCACCAGAGATTGCCGTCGACATCGCAGCGCATGCCGTCGGGCGTGCCCGGGCCGGCATCGATCAGCACGCGCTTGTTGCTGAGCCTGTCGCCGGAAGGCGAGACGTCGTAAGAGAGAATCTTGCGGTTCGGCACGCCGCGGGATTCCACGACGTAGAGGATTCTTTCATCAGGCGAGAAGCAGAGCCCGTTGGGTCCGAGCACGCCTTCCGCGACGATCGAGGCTTTGCCGGTCTCCCCGTCGATGCGGTAGACGTTGGCATCGATCTCCTGCTCCGCCTTGTAGCCCTCGTAGTTGCCGAGCAGGCCGAAGATGGGGTCGGTGAACCAGATCGAGCCGTCGGACTTCACCACGACGTCATTCGGCGAGTTCAGCCGCTTGCCATCAAAAGAGTCCATCAGCACGGTGATGGAACCGTCATATTCGGTACGCACGACGCGGCGGCCGCCATGCTCGCAGGTGATCAGCCGCCCCTGGCGGTCTCGGGTATTGCCGTTGGCGAAGTTGGAGGGTTTGCGGAAAATGCTGACGGCGCCGGTCTCCTCCTCCCATTTGATGATGCGCTGGTTGGGAATGTCGCTGCACAACAGATAGCGGCCGTCGCCGAACCAGACCGGGCCCTCGGCCCAGCGCAAGCCGGTGGCCAGCCGTTCGACGGCCGACAATTTCAGCCAGTATTTTTCGAACCGGGGGTCGAGCGCATGGATGGCGGGGTCGGGATAATAGCTTGCCGGCCGCCAGCCTTGTCCATGAGGAGAAGCTTCGGCATGGGACGTTGCATCGGACATTTGCAATTCTCATTGTTGCGTTTCCTCGATCGTTGAGTTTGCTATCATCGTCGGCGGGCGACCGCAAATCGGTCGCCGTCAACAATGAGGGAAGGCGAGGGAAGAAATGCCACGTATTTTGATGACCGGCGCGGCGGGGGGAATCGGCACGTCACTGCGCAAGCTGTTGCCGCCGATCTATCCAGACCTTGTGCTCAGTGACATCAAGAAGCCCGCGGATCTCTCTCCCAACGAGACATTCAAGGCGGCGGAGCTATCCGATCCCGCGCAAGTCGAGGCGATCTGCGAAGGCATCGACGGCATCCTGCACTTCGGCGGCTATTCCGTGGAGGGGCCCTGGGACACCATCCTGCAGTCCAACATCATCGGCTGCTACAACCTCTTCGAAGCCGCCCGCAAAAAGGGCGTCAAGCGCGTGGTGTTCGCCTCATCCAATCACGCGGTCGGCTTCTATCCGCGTTATCACCGCATCGGCACTGACGTGACCACGCGGCCCGATAGTCGTTATGGGGTAAGCAAGGCCTTCGGCGAGGCGGTCGGCGCCCTCTATGCCGACAAGCACGGGATCAAGGTGACCTGCATCCGCATCGGCAATTTCGGCCACAAGCCGATCGACCACCGGCGCCTGTCGATCTGGCTCAAGCCCGAGGATCTGGTGCAGCTCTGCCGGATTGGGCTCGAACATGCCGACATCCACTTCGAGATCCTGTACGGCGCCTCGCACAACGAGCGCTCCTGGTGGGACAATCACCGCGCCTACGATCTCGGCTATCGACCCACGGGGCGCGCGGAGGATTTCGCCGCGCACGCGTTTGCCGAACAGGCAAAACTGCCGCCCGACCCGGTCGGCGACTTTTATCAGGGCGGGGCGTTCTGCGGCATGGAGTTTTCCGGCGACATGAGCCGGATCTTCGATTGAAATGATCAGTTGTTTACGTCGCTGCAGGACCGCTAACCCAGGTTGTCATTCCGGGGCGCGCCAACAGGCGCGAACCCGGAATCTCGAGATTCCGGGTTTCGCTCGCATTCGCCAACGCCCCGGAATGACGGTGAACAAGGAAAGACGAATATGACCGACGGATTGCGCAAGGGACTGACCAGCTATGGCGATGCCGGATTCTCGCTGTTCCTGCGCAAGGCCTTCATCAAGGCCATGGGCTATTCCGACGACGCGCTGGATCGCCCGATCGTCGGCATCACCAACACATATAGCGACTATAATCCCTGTCACGGCAATGTGCCTGACATCATCGAAGCCGCCAAGCGCGGGGTGATGCTCTCGGGCGCCATGCCCTTCGTGTTCCCGACCATCTCGATCGCGGAAAGCTTTGCGCATCCGACCTCGATGTATCTGCGCAACCTGATGGCGATGGATACCGAAGAGATGATCCGGGCGCAGCCGATGGATGCCGTGATCGTGATCGGCGGCTGCGACAAGACGCTGCCGGCGCAGATCATGGCCGCGGTCTCTGCCGATCTGCCGAGCGTGGTGATCCCGGTCGGTCCCATGGTGGTCGGGCATCACAAGGGCGAGGTGTTGGGCGCTTGCACCGATTGCCGCAGGTTGTGGGCGAAATACCGCGCCGGCGAGATCGACGGCCAGGAGATCGAGGCGGTGAACGGGCGCCTCGCGCCGTCCGTCGGTACCTGCATGGTGATGGGCACGGCCTCCACCATGGCCTGCATTACCGAGGCGCTCGGCCTGTCGCTGCCGATGAGCGCGACCATCCCCGCACCCCATGCCGAGCGTTTTCGTCTGGCCGAGGCCAGCGGCAAGGTCGCAGCCGCGATGGCGGCGGCCAAAGGGCCGCGGCCGAGCGAAATCCTCACCGAAGCCTCGTTCCGCAATGCGCAAGTCGTGCTGCAGGCGATCGGCGGCTCGACCAACGGGCTCATCCATCTGACCGCGATCGCCAACCGCACGCCGCATCGCATCGATCTCGACGCCTTCGACAGGATCGGCCGCGAGGTGCCGGTGCTGGTCGATCTCAAGCCGTCCGGCGAGCATTACATGGAGCATTTCCACCATGCCGGCGGCGTGCCGAAGCTGATGAAGCAGCTCGGCAGCCTGATCGACCTCGATGCGAAGACGATCGCGGGCGGGACGCTGCGCGACGTGGTCGCCGCAGCGGAAGAGGTCCCCGGGCAGGATGCGATTCGCGGACGTGACGATCCGATCAAGCTGGAAGGCGGGCTCGCCGTCCTGCACGGCAATCTTGCGCCGCGCGGGGCGGTGATCAAGCATGCCGCCGCGACGCCGAAACTGCTGCAGCATACCGGGCGCGCGGTGGTGTTTGAATCCGTCGAGGACATGACGCTGCGTGTCGACGACCCCGATCTCGACGTGAGCGCCGATGACATACTGGTGCTGCGCAATGCCGGGCCGAAGGGAGCGCCGGGCATGCCGGAAGCAGGCTATCTGCCGATCCCGAAAAAGCTCGCGCGCGGTGGGGTGAAGGATATGGTGCGCATTTCGGATGCACGCATGAGCGGCACCGCCTTCGGCACCATTGTGCTGCATATTACACCGGAAGCTGCTGTCGGCGGCCCGCTGGCGCTCGTGAGGACCGGCGACATGATCCGGCTCGATGTCGCGGGGCGCAGCATCGATCTGTTGGTCGAGCCTGCGGAGTTGGAACGGCGCCGAGCGGCGCTCAAGCCGCCGGCGACGCCGGACTGGGCCAGGCGCGGCTATGCGCACCTGTTCAATGAAACGATCCTGCAGGCTGACGAGGGCTGTGACTTCGATTTCATGCGGCGCAGCGGAAAATAGCTGGCGGCGCTTCCCTCTCCGGGGGATTCCGGATGGTCAATTGACAATCCGGCAAACGCGATGGGATGATCCCGAAAAATCAAAACCGGGGAGGGAACGATGGCTATTGCGGCCAAATTCGTCCGTGGGCTGATCGCGCTCGCGGCGGTGTGCTTTGCTGCGTGTGCAAATGCGCAGGATGTGAAGCATTACCGCTTCGCCCACGATCAGCAGCTCAATTCCGGCTACAGCATCGCCTACGACATCTTCTCCGCAAAGCTCAAGGAGTTGAGCAAGGGCGCCATGCTGGTCGACCAGTATCCCGGCGCGCAGCTCGGGCAGGAGCCGCAGATCCTGCAGCTTGTCAAGTCCGGCGACATTGATTTCGCAATCGTCTCCTCCGCCAACACCTCAACCATCTCGCCCCAGGCCGGCGTGATGTCGCTGCACTTCCTGTTTCGCGACGAGGACCACATCGTCAAGGCACTCGGGGACGAAAAAGTGTTTGCCGCGATCCGCGATATGATTGACCAGACCGTGCAGGGCATTCACGCGATCGGGCTAGGCACCCAGGGCTTCCGTTACGTCTACGGCAGGAGGGAGGTGCACAAGGTGCAGGATCTCAAGGGCTACAAGGTCCGCGTGCAAGCGACGGCCACCGAGGACACTATGTTCCCGGCCTATGGCGCGCAGACGGTGCACATGCCTTTCGGCAGCGTCTACACCTCGCTGCAGACCGGCGTCGTGGATTTCGCCGAGAACGGCGAGAATGTCTATCTCATCAATCGACATTATGAAGTCGCGCCAGTGCTGTCGCTCACCGAGCACGAAGCCAATAATGCGATCCTCTGGATCAGCGACAAACTCTGGCAGAGCTTGTCGGCCGAGCAGAAGCAATGGGTGATGACGGCGGCGCGCGATGTCAGCACGCAAGAGCCCAAGCGCGGCTTCGAGCTGGAACATGCGGCAGGGGCCAAGCTCGAGAAGATGGGCGTCAAGATCGTCAAGGACGTCGACAAGGGCGGCTTCCGGAAGATCGCCGATCCCTATCTCGACAAGCTCGCGCACGATCTCGGGCCGCATGCGGAGAAGATCAAGGACCTGATCCGGTCGATCAATTGACACGGAGGTCATCATGCCCGGGCTTGTCCCGGGCATCCACGTAACTTCACCCGAGCACGAATGCGTGGANGGCCGGGACAAGCCCGGCCATGACGCAAGCGGATGCGGTGGGGGAGCGCTTAGCGAATGTCCATCGCCGACAAACTGGTGTTGCAGCGGCAGCGTCATTTGAAATGGCGGGCGCTGGACCGGCTCGAACTGGTGCTGATGATCCTGTGCGGCGTGCTCTGCTTCGGCTTTTCGCTGTCGGTCACCGCCGACATCATCACGCGAACGAGCGGCCATCCCTGGCTGTGGCTGCAGGAAGTCACCTCGACGCTTTTCATTTACGCGATCTTCATCGGCGCCGCGGTGGCCACGCGACGCAACGATCATCTCTACCTCACCGCGATTTCCGAGGC